>CAVZQE010000022.1:0-991901 GCA_963777325.1 uncultured Alphaproteobacteria bacterium
GTATCTGGGCTTTGTGCATCGTGAGCGGCGATGGCGGAGCAGGGACGGGAAGCGCCTCTACACCTGGGATGGTTTTCACGGGAGATCGAGGTCTTCAATGCGCGAGGTCTACACCTCGGGGTCTTGGACGGGCGTACCGGCGAGATGATCGAAGGTGTCGTACGAGGTAGGCGGATCGATGTCTGAACCCGTTTCGGCAATTCGGTCGGCAAGCTTCTTCGACCTCTACAGCCAGGGCGAGTTGCCAGCCGATGCGATCGACGATTTCATCGAGCGTTGGCACGAAAACGAGGAGCCTGCGGCACGGGTCGCGCCCCTCCACGCCTATCTCGGGCTGACCGAAGCCGAGTACGCGAGCTGGGTTCAGGATCACGGGGCGTTGTCCCGCATTCGCGACGCTAGGCAGGCTCTGCCGCGCGGGAGGATATCGAACCAACGTGACTGAACTGCAACCGGTCCGCGGTACGCGCGACCTGATCGGGGAGGAGCAGCGGCGGCACCGGCACGTCATCGATACTGCCCGCCGCGTCGCCGCCACCTATGGCTTCGACGAATGGAGCACGCCGATCTTCGAGGATACGCGCGTGTTCGCCCGCACCTTGGGCGAGACGTCGGACGTCGTAACGAAGGAGATGTACAGCTTCGAGGATCGCGGCGGCGACAGCATCACGCTGAGGCCGGAGAACACCGCCGGCGTATGCCGGGCGCTGGTCAGCAACGGGCTGACCCAGTCGCTGCCGCAGAAGGTGTTCTACGCCGGCCCGATGTTCCGCTACGAGCGGCCGCAGAAGGGGCGCTACCGGCAGTTCCATCAGGCCGGGATCGAGTTGATCGGCCCAGCCGAGCCGCTGGCCGATGCCGAGGCGATCGCCTGCGGCTGGAACGTCCTGCAAGCGCTCGGAGTTGCGGAGGCGATGACGCTGGAGATCAACACGCTCGGCGACCGGGCGAGCCGGGCCGCCTTTCGCGAGGCGCTGGTCGGTTATTTCACAGCGCATCGGAGCGGGTTGTCCGATGACAGCCGCGCCCGGCTCGACCGCAACCCGATGCGCATTCTCGACAGCAAGGATGAGCGCGACCGCCGTATCGTCGCCGACGCCCCGATTATCGGAGCGTATCTGACCCGCGAGGCACGCGCCTTCTATGACGGCGTGCGGCAGAGCCTCGCCCGGTTTGGCGTGCCGTTCATCGAAAACCCGCGCATCGTCCGTGGCCTCGACTACTACAGCCACACGGCGTTCGAGTTCGTGACGACGCATCTCGGCGCCCAGGGGACCGTGATGGCGGGCGGCCGGTACGACGGGCTGATCGAGGAGATGGGCGGCCCGCACACGCCGGCCGTAGGCTGGGCAGCCGGGATCGAGCGCCTGTCGATGCTGCTGCCCGAGCCGCCGCCCGCGCCCGCATCAGTTGCCGTCATTCCGGTGGGCGAAGCGGGCGACGCGGCGGCGCTCGGCGTCTTGCAGGCGCTGCGGCGGGCGGGCATCCGGGCCGAAATGGCCTATCGCGGCAACCTCAAGCGCCGCCTGGAGCGCGCCAATCGCGCGGGCGCGCGGGCGGCCGTCATTCTCGGCGAAAGCGAGGTCGCGCGCGGGGTCGCGCAGGTGAAGGATCTCGCCGCCGGCACGCAGGAGGAGGTTCCGCTGGCGGACCTGCCGGCGCGGCTGCGATGAACTTCGCCCTCAAACTGGACCGGATCGCCGCCCGGGCGGACGAGCTGCGCGCGATGCTGGGCGAGGGCCTGTCCGGCGACGCCTACGTGCGCGCATCCAGGGAATTGTCGGAGATCGAGCCGATCGTCGCCCGCGTGGGCGAACTCCGTCACGCCGAGCAGGCGCAGGCGGAGGCGGAGGGGCTGCTCGGCGATCCCGAGATGCGCGAGCTCGCCGACGCCGAGCTGCAAAGCTTGAAAGGCGAGATCCCCCGTTTGCGCCAGGAGCTGCGGATCGCGCTGCTGCCGAAGGACGAGGCGGACGAGCGCTCGGCCATCCTCGAAATTCGGCCTGCCGCGGGCGGCGACGAGGCGGCTTTGTTCGCGGCCGAGCTGTTCGGCATGTATCAACGCTATGCCGACGCCCAAGGCTGGCGGTTCGAGATCCTGGAATACGGCGACACCGAGTTGGGCGGCCTCAAGGAAGGGATTGCCGAAATCACCGGTCGCAACGTGTTCGCGAGGCTGAAATACGAATCCGGCGTGCATCGCGTGCAGCGCGTGCCGGCGACCGAGAGCCAGGGCCGCATCCATACCTCGACCGTGACGGTCGCCGTGCTGCCGGAGGCGGAGGAGGTGGATGTGGAGGTGAACGACAGCGATCTGCGCGTCGATGTATTCCGGGCTTCCGGCGCGGGCGGCCAGCACGTCAACAAGACCGAGAGCGCGGTCCGCATCACCCACCTGCCGAGCGGCATCGTCGTCGCCATGCAGGAGGAGAAGAGCCAGCACAAGAACCGCGCCAAGGCGATGAAGATCCTGCGCGCCCGGCTCTACGAGCAGCAGCGCGCCAGCCTGCACGCGACCCGCGCCGCCGACCGTAAGAGCCAGGTCGGCACCGGCGACCGCAGCGAGCGCATCCGCACCTACAACTTTCCGCAGGGCCGCGTGTCCGACCATCGCATCAACCTGACGCTCTACAAGATCGACCGGGTGATGGCGGGCGAGCTCGATGAGTTCATCGCCGCCCTGACGGCGGAGGATCAGGCCGCCCGGCTGGCGGCGGAGGAATAATGGCCGTCGCCATCGTCCAGGAGAACGCCATCGGGGACGCCGGCGCGCGGTCGCGTCGCATCGGCATCGCGCTGATGATTGTCGCCGTCGCGTGCTTCGCGTGCCTCGACGCCACATCCAAGTGGCTCACCCACTCTCTCCATCCGGCCCAGATGGTCTTTGTGCGCTACGCGGGCAGCCAAGTGCTGGTCTTCGCCATCTTCAACCCGCGAGTCTCGCCGGGCATCTGGCGGACCCGGCATATCTGGTTGCAGACGGGCCGCGCGCTCTGTCTCCTCGGCTCGACGACCTGCGCCTTCCTCGCGGTCCGGTACTTGTCGCTCAGCCAGTTCACGTCAATCTCGTTCGGCGCGCCGCTGATCGTGGCGCTTGCCGCCGGGCCGCTGCTCGGGGAGTGGGTCGGGCGGCGCCGGCTGGCTGCGATCGTCGCCGGCCTGTGCGGCATCCTCATCGTCGCGCGGCCCGGGCCGGGGATGCATCCGGCCTCGATCCTTGCCCTTGGCACCGCCACGTTCAATGCCGTGTACGTGATAGCGACCCGCCGGCTGGCGGCGCACGATTCGTCCGAGACGACGCTGTTCTACACGGGGCTGATCGGAACTCTTGTCAGCCTGCCGGTCGCGCCGTTCTTCTGGACCAACCCGGCCGACCCGCTCGTTTGGCTCGCCATGGCCGGCATGGGCGTGTTCGGCGCGGCCGGGCACGGATTGCTCATCCTCGCGAACCGCTACGCCCCGGCCTCGGTGGTCGCGCCCTTCTTCTACATGCAGTTGCTCTGGGCGACCCTGCTCGGCATCGGCCTGTTCGGCTCGTATCCGGACCGCTGGACGCTGGTCGGCGGGGGTGTCGTTCTCGCCTCGGGGCTCTACCTGCTGGCGCGCGAGCGTGCGCGCCGGGAAACGCCCAGCGTCGTCTCGGCGCGCTGACCGCGTCAGTGCTTGCCCCGACCCGTCTTTTCCTGGAGCGCGTCGATCCGCTTCGAGGCCTCGGCCTTGGTCAGCCCCTCCTCGAACGGCTCGCCCGCTTCCTCGCTCAGCGTCTTGAGGTAGGACGCCTGGGCCCCGGTCATCTTCTCGTCGCCGGTGGTCCAGTCATCCGGGTCTTTCTCGGCGTTGGAGGGGCCTTCGTGGGATTCGGTCTTCGGGTTCTTGCTCATGGCAGCTGAAACGCCGGCGTCCCCCGTTTGTTCCCGAGCCAAGTGTGTTTGCCGGGCGACTCGCGCCTTGAGCGAGGCCGGGATCGAAAACCCGAGGCGCGAAGCCCGGCTCCTGGTCGCGCACGCGCTCGGACTGACGCCCGAGTCGCTGCTGCGCGCTCCGTATGAGGAGGCGGACTGGCCTGCGGTCGCGGCAGTGGTGCAGCGGCGGACCGCGCGGGAGCCGACCGCGTACATTCTCGGCCGTCGGGAGTTCTGGAGTTTTGACTTCGCCGTATCGCCCGCGACGCTGATCCCGCGACCGGAAACCGAGACGCTGATCGAGGCGGCGATCGCGGCCCGGCCGGACCGGCGTTCGGTGCGGCGGGTGCTCGATCTTGGCACCGGCACGGGCTGCCTTCTGCTGGCGGCCCTGACCGAGTTCACGGAGGCGAGCGGGGTCGGCACCGACCGCAGCGCGGATGCGGTCGCGCTGGCGCGCGCGAATGCGGACGCGCTCGGGCTGTCGGACCGGGCCGCCTTCGGCTGCGGCGACTGGGCGGAGGCAATCGGCGGCCGGTTCGATCTCGTTCTGTGCAATCCGCCCTACATCGCCAGCGGCGAGATGGCGGCGCTTGCCCCCGAGATCCGCCTGCACGAACCGCATGCGGCGCTGGCGGCCGGGCCGGACGGGCTCGGCGCCTACCGGCGCGTCATCGCGGATCTCCCCCGATTGCTTTCCAAGCAGGGCTTGGCCGTGCTCGAACTCGGGGCAGGGCAAGCGGAAGCCGTGGCCGCTATCGCACAGCGGGAGAAATTCGTCATCGGCGTGAGGCCGGATCTGGCGGGAATCCCCCGTGCGGCGCTGCTTTCCTCCAGGGATGCGGGCAAAAAACCGTTTGGCACAGGGGAGGAGGACGACTAGCTTCAGGTTGTGGCGGGGAACGCTGTTCGCAGCCTGTCCCCAGGCCTCGGCAGACCCGGTCGAAGCGCCTCCAGGGGCGTGGACCGGGAGCCGAAGCTCACGCCGGCAGCATATGTCGAAGGATCGAAGTCAGGACCAGAAGGCTGCCTGGGCGCATCAACGCTCAAGGGCGGTGCTACTTGTCCGGCTATAGACAGGAAAGCACGATCAGAGCTTGATGAACATGAAACGGATGCGCGGCCGCAATCATAGGGGCGGCGGCGGCGGAGGAGGGGGCGGCGGTGGCGGTGGCGGCGGAGCGCGTCACCACGGGGGCGGCGTGCCGCTCAACCGCAACCACGTATTCGACAGCAACGGGCCGGAAGTCCGCATTCGCGGCACTTCGCAACAGTTGTTCGAGAAGTATCTCCAGCTTGGCCGGGACGCGACCAGCAGCGGCGACCGGGTGACTGCCGAAAGCTACTTCCAGCACGCCGAGCATTACTTCCGAATCCTGAACGCCATGAACCAGGCGGCGCAGCAGAATCAGGCCAACGGGCAGCAGGGCGGACGGCGACCGGCGCAGGGCCAGGACGAGTCCGGCATGCAGGCCGTGAACGGCAACGGCTCGGACGAGGCGGACAGAAGCGTGCCTGGCGTCGGCGATCAGCCGGAAGCGCGGGAGATACCGATTGCCGCATCTCCTCCCGAAAGCTGAGGCGGCGCCGGGGTTACGTCTGCCCGGCGCGCCGTCCGGCGACTCGGGCGAGCGCGGCCCAGTCCCGGTCGCCGTCCCCGCTCGCGACCGCGTCGAGGAAATTGTCCTTCAGCACGCTCGCGAACGGCATCGGAACATGCGTGCGGTCGGCCGCCTCGAGCGCCAGCCTTATGTCCTTGAGGCCGAGGGTTAGTTTGAACCCGACCGGCTCGTAGCGCTGCTCGGCGATGAGCGTGCCGTATCCTTTGTAGGCGGGCGCCGCGAACAGCGTGGACGTGACCATGTCGAGGAAGGCCGGGGCGGGCACGCCGTGGCTCGAGGCGAGCGTGGCCGCCTCAGCCATCGCCTCGATGGCGCTCGCAAGCATGAAGTTCGCCGCGAGCTTGACCGCGTTCGCCTGTTCGGCCCTCTCGCCGAAACGCCACGTCCGCGCGCCCATCAGGTCGAGCAGCGGCTGCACCCGCGCGATGAGTTCGTCCGGTCCTGCGGCGAGGATGTTCAGATTGCCCGCCGCGGCGACGTCGCTCCGTCCGAGCACCGGCGCCGCGACGTAGCCGACCCGGCGCTCCGCGTGCAGTCGCGCCATCTCACGGGCGAACTGCACAGAAACGGTCGCCATGTTGACGTGAACGAGGCCGGGTTCCGGCTCGGCGAAGACGCCGCCGTCCAGGATCGCCGCCCGCACGGCGTCGTCGTCGGCGAGCATCGAAATCAGCACCTCGCTCCGGGCGGCCTCGGCCGGACTGGACGCGGCCTCCGCCCCCTGTGCCACAAGAGCGGCAACCGGCTGAGGAGACCGGTTCCAGACGCGAACGCGATGGCCGCCCCGGACCAGGTTCGCGGCCATCGCGGAACCCATCGCACCCAGGCCGATGAACCCCACTGTCATGCCGATTCTCCGATGCTGCGGGATGGGAACGGTACGACCCCGCCGGTCGCTCTCCCGTCCAGCTGATTGAGTCCGGGCCGCAAGCGGTGCGCCTGTTCCGTCGGGATCATGCCAAGGCGCAGGAAGAGGTCAATGAGCACGAGATTGACGTTGAACTTGAATGCGTCCGAGTAGCGCACCGCCTCGAATGCGCGGGCGATGGGCCAAAGCTCGAACGCCTCGACCTCGCCGTCCCGTGGCACGGGACGGAAATCCTCCGGCAGGTCGAGGTCGAAGCAATGCAGCAGGTCGCGCCGCAGCCCTTCGCGGCGTTCCATCGCGTAGGCGACCCGGCCGACCGGAGCGGCGCGGCGGGCAAGGGCGGGGGGGATCGAGGCCTCCTCCTCCGCCTCCTTCACGAGCGTCTCCCGCTCCGTCATCCCGGCCGACACGCCGCCGGCAACGAGATGGTCGAGCTTGCCCGGATCGAGCTGCTTGTGCGCCGCCCGCCGTGCGACCCAGAGGTGCAGGCCATCCGGCCGCCGCACCAGCCCGTTCACATGCACGCCGACGGACCGGACTCCGAACGCGGGCAGGCCGCCGCGATCCAGCACCGCGAGCACAGGACCATCCGGCCTGGCCCGCACGTCGAACGTTTCTCCGCGCCAGCGGTGCAAGCCCTCCAGGGAGAGTGCCCGTGCGATCGTCTGCAATGCCGCCGGCGTGGGTCAGAGTCGCGCGGTCGTCGGTGGCGTCGATCGCGGCGAAGCGCGCGAGCGCGTCGCGGAAGGCGGGCAGTATCCAGCCCACGGTCTCGCCCGCGATCCGGAACGGCAGGCGGTGGCCGGGCAGATCGACGTTGTTGCAGGCCTGCACGTGGCGCATGAACCCGTGGCCGTCTGAGCCGCTCTGCATCCGGGCCGCCTTTCCAACCGCCGCGCGGCACGCCACATGCCGGACCATGCCGACACATCTCCCGTCCGCGCCCGCCACAGCTAGTCTCGGCGCGCACCTCAGTCCACAGCGCTCCACGCTTCAGACCGTCCGCTCGCTGCTTCCCTATCTGTGGCCGCGCGAGGATCGCGGTGCCCGCGTGCGCGTGGTGCTGGCCGCGCTCTGCCTCGTGTCGGCCAAGGTCGCGACCGTGTATGTGCCCATCGTCTATGGCCGGGCGGTCGATGCGCTGGCTCCGAAGGCCGGTTCCATGCCGGCGATCGTCGCCGTCCCCGCCGCGCTGATCGTCGCCTACGGCCTGCTGCGCGTGTGCTCGTCCGGCTTTGCCGAGCTGCGCGACGCGGTGTTCGCGGCGGTGCAGCAGCGCACCGTGCGCAAGGTCGGCTTGCGGACCTTCGTGCATCTGCACCGGCTGTCGATGCGCTTTCATATGGACCGCCAGACCGGCGGTTTGTCGCGGGCTTTGGAGCGCGGCACGACCGGCATCGAGTTGGTGCTGCGTTTGTCCGTGTTCAACATCGTCCCGACCCTGTTCGAGATGACGCTGGTCGTCGGCATCCTGTGGGCGATGTTCGACTGGAGGTTCGCGCTTGTCACCTTCGCGGCCGTCGCGTCCTACATGTGCTTTACACTCCTGTTCACGAACTGGCGGGTGCGGTTCCGCCGGATCATGAACGAGGTGGACAGCGAGGCGCAGACCAAGGCGGTCGACAGCCTGCTCAACTACGAGACGGTAAAGTATTTCGGCAACGAGGCGCACGAGGCCCGGCGCTTCGACGAGGCGCTGGCGCGGTACGAACGCGCGGCTGTGCGCTCGCAGGTGACGCTCAACATGCTCAATCTCGGCCAGGCGGCGATCATCGCCGCGGGACTTGCCGTGGTGATGCTGATGGCGGCCCAGGGCGTGCGCGCGGGGACGATGACGGTCGGCAAATTCGTGCTGGTGAACACCTACCTGATGCAGCTCTATCAGCCGCTGAACTTCCTCGGCTTCGTCTACCGCGAGATCAAGCAGGGTCTGGTCGATATGGAGCAGATGTTCCGGCTGACCAGCATCGACCAGGAGGTCGCGGACCGGCCAGGCGCCCGCATCCTGCCCGCGCATCCCGGCGCGCACGGGGGCGGCGAAGTCCGGTTCGAGGGCGTCCGGTTCGGCTACCGCCCGGACCGCGAAATCCTCAAGGGCGTGGATTTCGTCGTGCCGGCCGGGCGCAAGCTCGCGATCGTCGGGCCGACCGGGGCGGGCAAATCGACGATCAGCCGTCTGCTGTTCCGCTTCTACGACGTGACCGAGGGCAGCGTCCGCATCGACGGCGAGGACATCCGCGATCTCACCCAAAACAGTTTGCGGGCGGCAATCGGCGTCGTGCCGCAGGATACCGTGCTGTTCAACGACACCATTCGCTACAACATCGCCTATGGCCGGCCGGGCGCTTCCCAGGCCGAGATCGAGGAGGCGGCGCGCCTCGCGCAGGTGCATGATTTCGTTCTGTCGCTGCCGGACGGCTATGAGACGCGGGTTGGCGAGCGGGGGCTGAAACTGTCCGGCGGCGAGAAGCAGCGTGTCGCCATCGCGCGCACCATCCTGAAGAACCCGCGCATCCTGATCCTCGACGAAGCGACGAGCGCGCTGGACACGCGCACCGAAGGCGAGATCCAGGTAGCGCTGCGCGCGGTCGCCTCGCATCGGACGACGCTGGTCATCGCGCATCGCCTCTCGACCGTGGTGGACGCGAACGAGATCATCGTGCTGCAGGACGGCCGGGTGGCCGAGCGGGGCACGCACGCCGGGCTGCTGGCGGCCGAGGGGCTTTACGCCCGCATGTGGATGCTGCAAGCCGAGCAGGAGGTCGGCGAGGTCGCCTCGGAACTCGAGGCGGGCTTGACGGCTGCCTGAGCGGCGAATCAAGGAGACAACAATGACCGAGGATGCGCCGGAAGCCGACCCCGACCGGGATTTGCCGCCGCCCGCCGAGCTGGGCCGTGCCGGCGCGGTGATCGACAAGGCGGTCGAATACATGATGAGCCAGAATATCGGCTCGCTCGCGATCGCCTCCTCGCTGCTCGGCGGCGCGCTCGGCTTGCTCGCGCGCACCATGTCGGACGAGGCGATCGTGCGCATCCTCGACAACGCGATCGACAGCGTCAACGCGGGCGAATTGCGGCAGATGATGGCCGAACCCGACGCCCGAGCTTCGTGAAGGAGATACCATGTCCTATCAACCCGATCCTGACCGTTACAAGGACGCGCGATTCCGCCGCTGCGGCCGTTCCGGTCTCGATCTGCCGCCGATCTCGCTCGGCCTATGGCACAATTTCGGCGGCGCCGACGTGTTCGAGACGGGCCGGGCCGTGGTGCGCCGGGCGTTCGATCGGGGCGTCACGCATTTCGACCTCGCGAACAATTACGGTCCGCCGTACGGCTCGGCGGAGGAAAACTTCGGCCGCATCCTCGCGCACGATTTCGGCGGCGGGCTGCGCGATGAGCTGGTGATCTCGTCCAAGGCCGGCTGGGACATGTGGCCGGGTCCGTACGGCGTGGGCGGCTCGCGCAAATACCTGATCGCGTCCCTCGACCAGAGCCTCGCCCGCATGGGTCTCGACTACGTCGATATCTTCTACTCGCACCGGCCGAGCCCGGACGTGCCGCTTGAGGAGACGATGGGGGCGCTGGCCCAGATCGTCCGTCAGGGAAAGGCGCTCTATGTCGGCGTCTCCTCCTATTCTCCCGAGCGGACGCGCAAGGCGGCCGCCATCCTCCAGAGCGAGGGGGTGAGGCTCCTGATCCACCAGCCGTCGTACTCGATGCTGAACCGCTGGATCGAAGGCGGGCTGCTCGCGACGCTCGCGGAACTCGGCGTCGGCTGCATCGCCTTCTCGCCGCTGGCGCAGGGATTGCTGACCGGTAAGTATCTGAACGGCATTCCGAAGGACGCGCGCGCGGCCCGCGGCTCCTCGTTTAGCGGCGATCTGCTCACGGAGGAGAATCTCGCGCATGTCAGGGCGCTGAACGAGATCGCGGCGCGGCGCGGCCAGACCTTGGCGCAGATGGCGATCGCCTGGGTTCTGCGCGATCCGCGGATCACGTCCGCGCTGATCGGCGCGCGCAATGTCGCGCAGCTGGACGACTCGCTCGACGCGCTGAAGGTGCCGGGCTTCACGCCGGAGGAACTGGCGGAGATCGACCGCTACGCGACCGAAGGCAACGTCGATCTTTGGCGGAGGGTGGCGACGATGGCTTGAGCGCTCGCGAAACGCACACGCGTCTCGCGATCCGGGCGCACCGGCGGCTCCCGCGTCGTTCTGGCTCAGCTCGCTACTTCAATCGGTCGGAAGCCCGCATGAACTGCATTGATCGTAGCTCCGCAACAGCTCCGACCCGTGCATCCAGGCACGCCCTTTGGAAACCTCGCCATCACCGGACAGATCGAGCACTACCTTCGCCTTGGCGAAGAGTGTCTTGCCAATGTTCGGTTGGCTCATTAGAACGCCGCCTCGGTGTCGAGGCCGACGGAGCGCGGGCGTAGCTCAGGGGTAGAGCACAACCTTGCCAAGGTTGGGGTCGAGGGTTCGAATCCCTTCGCCCGCTCCAGTTTCCTTCGTGTCCGGCCCGGACACACGGGTGACACCCTGTTCCTCAGACATGGGTAGACTGCGGCTACCGTCACTCTCCGGGCACCCGGTGCTCCAGCTTGCGGTCGAGATGCTCGACCTCATCCGTAGGTCCGCGCTGCCGCTGCGCATCGGGCGCGATCCCGGCATTGCGTTCTTTCGCTTGGACCTTGCCCGCAACGGGTTCGTGATTGAGGCCGTTCCAGGTGTCCGCGTTGCGTTGCGGCGGCTGCGCCTGCTGCGCGCCGGCTGGCAGCGTGCCGGCGCTGAGCAGGACAAGTGCGGTCAGGCATCCTACAGCGGGTCTCATGGGACACTCCCGCGATCCGCGACCCTCAACGCCGGAGACGGTGAGTGGATGCACCGCATCAACCAGCCGGTGCGGGAAGCCCCGCGCCGAGGAAGCCACCATCCGCGACGAGCACATGGCCCGTGATGAAGCTGGAGTCGTCCGAGCACAGGAAGACGGCGGCGCCCGCCATTTCATCGGGACGCGCGTAGCGGCGCAGCGGGGTGCGCTCGACCCAGCGCGCACGCAATTCGGCGGAGTGCATCTGCGCGACGAGCGGCGTCTCGACCGGCCCGGGCGCCAGCACATTGACCCGGATGCCCCGAGACGCGAGATCGACTGCCATCACCCGGCTCAGGACGACGACGCCGCCCTTCGACGCGCCGTAGGCGGACCGGCCGACATTGCCGGTCATCCCCGAGATGCTGGCGATGTTGACGATGGCGCCCCCGCCCGTTCCGCTCATGGCCCGCGCGGCTTCCTGTCCGACAATGAAGGTGCCGCGCAGATTGATCGCGACGATCCGGTCGAACGTCTCGATCGGCGTGTCGAGGAAGGGAATATCCTGGCCGATCCCGGCCGAGTTGACGACGCAGTCGAGCCGACCGTGCCGGTCGAGAACGGCCCGCATCAGTCCCGCCACGCTCTCCGGGTCCGCGACATCGGCGTGCAGGGGTGTGAGCGGCCGGTCGCCGAGCGTCCGCGCGTCGGACGCGAGGTCGGCGGCAATGACCGCCGCGCCTTCAGCGACCATCCGGCGCGCGATCGCGTCCCCGATACCCGAGAGACCTCCCGTGACGATGGCAACCTTCCCGTCCAGCTGCAGGCTCATGGCATTCCCTTCTCCATCCAAGTGCCGTCCGAGACCGCCTTCTGTCCGGCAGCTCGCTCTACCTATGGTTGTGAACACTATCCACAAACTTACTCACAGGTATGGGATTGCCTGTGGGCGGTCGAGACCCTGCGGCTCGCGCGTGCATCGGGCCGGGAAATCCTCGCGAAGATTGGACGGCGTTCACCGGGACGCAAACGGGTCGTTAACCTTGGGCCGCCAAGGTGAAGCAGCGCCTGGACAAACTCCGAACCCAGAGCGCATGAGGCAGTCTGGCAACAGTACCAATGCTGAAGCGCAAGCGTGTGACCTCTCCCTCAATCGCGTTCCCGGCGGGGGTTACATACTCCGTCGCCTGACCCAACTGACCGGACCACCACTCGCCCGCCTCGGTTGGCATGTCTTGGAGGCCTCGTGGACATATATCCCTCGCCGCAGCCCGGCTCTCCGGCAGACGTGAACGAATTCGCGATCACGGCCACGGCGTCGTTGCAGGAACGCCGGTCGCGTACTCTGAAATACGGCGACATGTTCGCCGTGTTCGATCAGAACGGCGACTTGGCGCTCGGGGCGGCCGGCGTCGAGGGCCTCTACTCCTCGGATACGCGCTACCTGTCGCAGTTCGGTCTGAGGCTCTCCGGGGCCCGGCCTATCCTGCTCAGTTCGACGACCCGCGACGACAACGCGACGCTGACCTGCGACCTGACCAATCCCGATCTCTACGACGAGGACGGGATCACGCTCGATCACGATCTCATCCACATCCGCCGCACCAAGTTCCTCTATAAGTCGGTCTGCCATGAGCGGTTGGCAATCCGGAACTTCGCCGATACCCGGCAGCGGCACCGGCTGGAAATTCGTTTCGACTCCGATTTCGCCGATTTGTTCGAGGTGCGCGGGCAGAGGCGCGTCCGTCGCGGGCGCATGGAGCGTCCCACGGTCGCGAACGACACGGTGACCCTGGCCTATTCGGGACTGGACGACCGGCGGCGGGTCACGCGCCTGCGTTTCGATCCCGTGCCGGCTGTGCTCGAGCCGGGGCGGGCCGTGTTCGATCTCGACCTGCCCCCGGGTGGCCGCGTCGTCTTCTACGTCGAAATACGGGCGGACGCCGAGCCTCCGGCCGCATCGGCAAGCTTCGCCTTCTTTACGGACATCCGGCGTGCCCGCCGGGAACTGCGGCGGTCGGCCTCGCGCGCCGCATCGATCGCGACCTCGAACGAGATCTTCAACGAGGCCGCGAGGCGTTCGGTCTCGGATCTCTACATGTTGCTGACCGAGACGCCGGAAGGGCCGTACCCGTATGCCGGCATCCCTTGGTACAGCACGGCGTTCGGCCGCGACGCGATCATCACCGCGCTGCAGACGCTCTGGATGGACCCGGAGATCGCGCGCGGCGTGCTGTCCTATCTCGCCGCGAACCAGGCGACCGTGTCCGATCCGTCCGCCGATGCCGAACCGGGCAAGATCCTGCACGAAGTGCGGCGGGGCGAAATGGCCGAACTCGGCGAAGTGCCGTTCCGCCGCTACTACGGCAGCGTCGATGCGACGCCGCTCTTCGTCATGCTGGCGGGCGGGTATCTCGACCGCACGGGAGACCTCCGAACGATCCGGCGTCTCTGGCCGCATGTCGAGGCTGCGATCGCCTGGATGCAGGATTACGGCGACCGCGACGGCGACGGTTTCATCGAATACTACCGGATGACGGAGAAGGGTCTCGCCAACCAGGGCTGGAAGGACAGCCACGATTCGATCTTCCACGCGGATGGGTCCAGCGCCGAGGGGCCGATCGCGCTGAGCGAGGTGCAGGGCTACGCCTACGCGGCGTTGACGGCGGCCAGTCGCATCGCGGCCGCCCTCGGACATCCCGCACGGGCGGAGGCGCTGGCGCTCTCGGCCGAGCGGCTTCGTGCCCGAATCGAGGACGTGTTCTGGTCGGACGACATCGGCACCTATGCACTCGCGCTGGACGGAGCGAAGCGGCCGTGCCGTGTTCGGTCGTCCAATGCCGGGCACCTGCTGATGGCGGGCGTGCCCTCCGCCGAACGCGCGGACGCTGTCGCCCGGCAGATGCTCGGCAGCGGCTTCTTCTCCGGATGGGGCATCCGGACCATCGCCTCGGGCGAGGCCCGGTACAATCCGATGTCGTATCACAACGGCTCGGTCTGGCCGCATGACAACGCCATGATCGCGCTCGGCCTCTGCCGCTACGGGTTCAGGCGCGAGGTGGCCCGCATCCTCGATGGATTGTTCCACGCCTGCGTCTATATCGACCTGCGCCGCTTGCCGGAACTGCTCTGCGGCTTTCCGCGCCGGCGGGGGCAGGGGCCGACCTCCTATCCCGTCGCCTGCGCGCCCCAGGCGTGGTCGGCGGCGGCGCAACTCAGCCTGGTGCAATCCTGCCTGGGTATCGGCTTCGATCGCGAGGCCCGGACGGTGGTGTTCGATCGGCCTGTCATGCCGCCCTTCGTCAACGAGATCACGCTGCGCAATCTCGCGATCGACGAGGCGCGGATCGATGTGAAGCTGAAGGGCGCGGGGGAGAGCGTCGCCATGCGCGTCCTCTCTCGCCAGGGCAAGATCAGCGCGACGATGCGAAGCTGAATCGCGCGTCATTGCGAGGCGCGAAGCAACGAAGCAATCCACGACTGACTGAGGAAAACGGGTGGATTGCTTCGCCTTCGGCTCGCAATGACGATCCTACAGGCTCACCTTCTTGGTCTCGCCGCCCTGCGGTGGTTTGCCGGTCGTCACGGCCTTGAGATAGCCGTAGGCGTACAACATGGTCGATGACGGCGCGTCCCAGTATTCCGCTTCCTCCACCTCGACCTGGAGCACGGCGAGGTCGGGATCGTCCTTTCCCTTGGGGAACCAGGTGCGGGCGGCTTCGCTCCAATGCGCGTCCACGGTCGCGCGGTCCCGGACGATGCGCGCGCGGCCGGATAGCGAGACATAATCCTGCCTGTGAGCGTCGGCGTAGCTGACGTTCACGCGCTCCTTCGCCTCGACCTCATCCGTCTTCGGCGAGTTCGCGCGCGTCAGGAAGTAGAGCGTTCCGTCGAACTCCTTCTGGCTCGCAACCATCGGGCGGCTCCGCAGATGCGTGCCGTCGTCCGTCGTCAGCATCGCAACCTGGATGGTCTTGATCATGCTCCAAAGCTTCTGCTTGGCTTCGGGGCCGGCATGCTCGGTCATGTCTTCGCTTCTCCTCACTGCCCCGGTTCAAGCGAGGACCGGCGAAAAAGTTTCGACGCCTGTGATCTATCTCACTCCGGGAGAGCGCCGGCGCATGCGATCACGCGCCGTTGGCCCGGCGTTACCCCATCCTCCACGCCGGGCTGAGCGGGCCGGTCGGCCCATTCAATCCGGACCTGACCTAGCGGCCCGGCCATTCCGGCCGGGCCGTCTTTTTCTTCTCCGGGTCAGAGGCCTTCGAACAGCGGGGTGCTGATGTAGCGCTCGGCGAAGGAGGGAATGATGGTGACGATCAGCTTGCCCTTGGATTCGGGCCGCTTCGCGACCTTGAGCGCGGCCGCGAGCGCCGTTCCGGACGAGATGCCGGCGGGAATGCCTTCGGTGCGCGCGAGGCGGCGCGCCATTTCGAACGATTCGGCGTTCGAGATCTGCACCACCTCGTCGATCAGGCTCGTATCCAGGATCTCGGGGACGAACCCCGCCCCGAGGCCCTGAAGCGGATGCGGACCGGGCGCGCCACCGGACAGCACGGGGCTGGCCTCCGGCTCGACGGCGATCATCTTCAGACCGGGCTTGCGCGGCTTCAGAGCCTCGCCAACGCCCGTCAGTGTGCCGCCGGTGCCGACCCCCGACACGACCACGTCCACCCGCCCGTCCGTGTCGCGCCAGATTTCCTCGGCGGTCGTGCGGCGGTGGATCGCGGGATTGGCCGGGTTGCCGAACTGGTCGGGCATCACCGCGCCCGGCGTCTCCTGCAGCAGCGCCCGCGCCTTGGCGATCGCGCCCTTCATGCCCTGCTCGCGCGGCGTCAGCTCGATCTGGGCGCCGAGATAGCCCAGCATCTTGCGCCGCTCGGTCGAGACGCTGTCCGGCATGGTCAGGATCAGCCGATAGCCCCGCGACGCGCACACGAAGGCGAGCCCGATGCCGGTGTTGCCGGAGGTCGGCTCGATCAGCGTTCCGCCCGGCCGCAGCTTGCCTTCCTCCTCGAGCGCCAGAACCATGCCGACGCCGATGCGGTCCTTGACGCTCGCGATCGGATTGAAGAACTCGAGCTTCAGCACGATGTCGGCCTCGATCCCCTCCTCCCGGCTGAGGCGCGGGATGCGCACGAGCGGCGTGTTGCCGATCGTCTCGGCGATGCTGTCGTAGATGCGTCCGCGCAGCGGCGGGTCGAGCTTCAGTGGTTCGGTGCTTGCCATGCTTTCCTCGTTTACGAGCCGGGAAAAGAGCGCCATGCTCCCGTGGTGATCCACCGCGCGAAGGTCCGCTCGCCCCGGATCACGTCCCCCTTCCGCATTCTTCGTCAAGACCCCAGCGCTCTCAGGAAGGCTCAGGCAAGCTCACGTGACGACGCCCGATCCCGCCTCGGAGTGGCTTGAGGCCGACGGTCTCGGCGGCTTCGCGTCCGGCACCGTCGGGATCGCGCGCACCCGGCGCTATCACGCGCTTCTGCTCACCGCACGGCAGCCGCCGTCGAACCGGATGGTCCTGGTCAACGGCATCGAAGCGTGGCTGGAGCGTGGGGAGGAACACATCGCGCTGACCACGCAACGCTACCAGGACGACGCGACCTATCCCGACGGCGCCCGGCGGATCACCGGCTTCGCCACCGCTCCGTGGCCATGCTGGACCTTCGATGCCGGCGACGGCGCCACGCTCAGCCAGGAAATCCTGGTTGCGCGCGATACGTGCGAGACGGTGTTGCGGTGGCGGGCCGAGGGGGGCGGCAGACTGTGCGTCCGGTTGCTCCTGTCCGGGCGGGACTACCATGCCTTGCACCACGAGAATCCCGCCTTCGATTTCACTTCCATCGTTCAGGACGGCAATGTCGCTTGGCGACCGTATCCTGGCGGGCCGGCGATCGCCGCTCTCACCAACGGCGTCTACCGCCCGGAGCCGGAGTGGTACCGTGGCTTCCTCTACATCGAGGAGCGCGACCGCGGCCTGGACGCGGTCGAGGATTGCGCCTCGCCCGGCGTGTTCACCTGGGACTTGGAAACAGACGACGCGCTGATGGTGCTGCGCGCGGGCGACAGCCTCAACACGCGGCTCCGGCCCTATGTCACGCGCCTGATCGCCGCCGAGACGACGCGCCGCGGCCGGTTCGCGACGCAGCGGGAGGCGGCGGCGTCGGCCTATGTCGTGGATCGCGGCACGGGGCGGACGATCGTCGCGGGATTCCCGTGGTTCACGGATTGGGGGCGGGACACGTTCATCGCCATGCGCGGGCTGGTGATCGGCACGGGCAGGCTCGCCGAGGCCGCGACGATCCTGCACGCCTGGGCGGGCGCGGTTAGCGAAGGGATGCTGCCGAATCGCTTTCCCGATCGCGGCGAGACGCCGGATTACAACTCGGTGGATGCCTCGCTCTGGTACGTGGTCGCGGTCCACGACTACATCGCGGCCTGCGCGGCGGCCGGGCAGGGCGCGGACCCGGCGTTGCTGGCGCGGCTCGGCGCGACCGTCTCCGAGATCCTCGACGGCTACGCGGAGGGCACGCGGTTCGGCATCCAGGCCGACACGGACGGTCTGATCCGCGCGGGCGTGCCCGGTGTGCAACTCACCTGGATGGACGCTAAAGTCGATGACCGGGTCGTGACGCCCCGGATCGGCAAGCCGGTCGAAGTGCAGGCGCTCTGGATCAACGCGCTCAGGATCGGCGCGCGGTGGTCGGATCGCTGGCGGGCGCTGGAGCAGCAGGCGCGCGCCGCCTTCCTGGCGCGCTTCCCCGACCCCGAGACGGGCGGCCTCGCCGACGTGGCCGATGCGGACCACGTGGCCGGGAAGGTGGACCGGAGCATCCGGCCGAACCAGATCCTGGCCGCCGGCGGACTGCCCTTTCCCATCGTCGACGAGGCGCAGGCGCGCGGCATCGTCGCCTGCGTCGAGCGGAGCCTGCTCACCCCGGCCGGGCTAAGGTCGCTTGCGCCGGACGATCCGGCCTATGTCGGACGATACGTCGGCGACCGGCGGCAGCGGGACGGCGCCTACCATCAGGGTACTGTCTGGCCGTGGCTGCTCGGCCCCTTCGTCGAGGCGTGGCTGCGGGTGCAGGGCGGCGGCGAGGCGGCCAAGGCGCTCGGGCGGGATCGGTTCCTCAAGCCGCTGCGAGAGCGGCTCTGCATCGCGGGGCTGAACCACCTGTCGGAGATCGCCGACGGAGACGCACCGCACGCGCCGCGCGGCTGCCCGTTCCAGGCGTGGTCGCTCGGCGAACTGATCCGCATCGAAGCGATGCTTGGAGCGAAGCCATGAGCGAACGCGATCCGGAGGGGTTGCTTGCCACCGTAGAGGGAAGCAGGCTGCGCGAGGCGGATGCGGGGTGGCGCCGCTGGGGTCCGTATCTCAGCGAGCGCCAGTGGGGAACGGTCCGGGAAGACTACAGCCCGGGCGGCACCGCGTGGGACTACCTGCCGCACGATCATGCGCGCAGCCAAGCCTATCGCTGGGGCGAGGACGGGATCGGCGGCTTCTGCGACGAGCAGCAGCGCTGGTGTCTCGCGGTCGCGCTGTGGAACGGCCGCGATCCGATCCTGAAGGAGCGCCTGTTCGGGCTGACCAACGAAGAGGGCAATCACGGCGAGGACGTCAAGGAACTCTACTACTTCCTGGACGGCACCCCGACGCATTCGTACATGCGGATGCTGTACAAATACCCCCAGGCCGCTTTCCCCTATGAGCGGCTCGTGGAGGAGAACCGCCGGCGCGGGGTGGAAGAGCCCGAATTCGAGATCGTCGATACCGGCGTGTTCGCGGACGGCCGCTATTTCGACGTCACGGTGGAGTACGCGAAGGCCGCGCCGGACGATATCCTGATGCGCGTTAGCGTCGAGAACCGCGCCGGCGATCCCGCGAGCCTGCACGCGCTGCCGACATTCTGGGCGCGCAACACATGGACGTGGAGCGAGGGCGCGAAGCGGCCCCTGTTCCGCGCACTGCCGGACGGCAAGCGGATCGAGGCGCGAGGGGATGGGTGCGAGCCGCTGATCCTGCATGTCGGGCAGGACTGCTCGCTGATATTCTGCGAGAACGTCACCAACACGCGGCGGCTATACGGATCGCGGGACGCCGGAACCTTCAAGGACGGCATCAACGACTTCCTGCTGCATGGCGACCGCAACGCCATCGCTCCGCTGCGAGAGGGCACGAAATGCGCTGCCCTCTCCCGGCTCGACCTGCCCGCGCATGGCCGCGCCGTGCTGAAGCTCCGGCTGCGTCCGGCCGCCATCGGCGGCGATGCGTTCGGGGATTTCGACCAAGTGTTCGCGCGCCGGATCGCCGAGGCGGACGCGTTCTACGCCGCGTTGCAGGAAGGCATCGAGAGCGCGGATGCCCGGCTGGTGCAGCGGCAGGCGCTCGCCGGCATGCTGTGGTCGAAGCAGTTCTACTGTTACGATGTGTCGCGCTGGCTCAAGGGCGACCCCACCGAGCCGCCGCCGCCCGCCTCGCGCCTGCATGGGCGCAATCACGAATGGACGCATCTCAACAACGCCGAGATCATCTCGATGCCGGACACGTGGGAGTATCCGTGGTACGCGGCGTGGGACTGGGCGTTCCATTGCGTTACCTTCGCGCTGATCGACCCGGGATTCGCCAAGGCGCAGCTCGTTCTGCTCGGCCGGGAGTGGTACATGCACCCGAACGGCCAGTTCCCCGCGTATGAGTGGGCGTTCGGCGACGTCAATCCGCCGGTGCAGGCCTGGGCGGCCTGGCGCGTGTATCAGATGGACAAGGCGTTGACCGGGCGCGGCGACCGCGCCTTCCTGGAACGCGTGTTCCACAAGCTGATGCTCAACTTCACCTGGTGGGTGAACCGGAAGGACGCGGAGGGCCGCAACATCTTCCAGGGCGGATTTCTCGGTCTCGACAACATCGGCATCTTCGATCGCTCCAAGCCGCTGCCGACCGGCGGCTACATCAACCAGTCCGACGGCACCGCCTGGATGGCGATGTATACGCTGAACCTGCTGCGCATCGCGCTCGAGCTCGCGCTCGAGGACAAGGTATACGAGGACATCGCCACCAAGTTCTTCGAGCATTTCCTCTACATCGCCGAGGCGATGACCAATCTGGGCCGCGACGGCACCGGGCTTTGGGACGAGCAGGACCAGTTCTTTTACGACGTGCTGCTGCTGCCGGACGGCGAGAACGTGCCCTTGCGCGTCCGCTCGATCGTCGGCCTGATCCCCCTGTTCGCGGTCGAGGTGCTCGACCCGGAGATCGCGACCCGCCTGCCCGAATTCGCCAATCGCCTGCGCTGGTTCCTGGACTACCGGCCCGATCTGGCGAGCCTCGTGTCGCGATGGCACGAGCCGGGCAGCGGCGAGCGGCAGCTGCTGTCGCTCCTGCGCGGGCATCGCATGAAGAGCCTGCTGCTGCGCATGCTCGACGAAACCGAGTTCCTGTCCGATCACGGCGTGCGCGCGGTCTCGAAATACCACGAGGCGCATCCGTTCGAGCTGAAGCGCGACGGCGCCACCTACTCGGTGGGCTACGTGCCGGGCCCTTCCAATACGCGGCTGTTCGGCGGCAACTCCAACTGGCGCGGGCCGGTCTGGATGCCGGTCAACTACCTGCTCGTCGAGTCCCTCAACGAGTTCCAGCGCTATTACGGCGACGATTTCCGGGTCGAGTACCCCACCGGCTCGGGCGCGTATCTCAGCCTGGGCGAGATCGCGGACCGGCTGTCGCAGCGCCTCGCCGGGCTGTTCCTGCGCGACGCTGCCGGCAGGCGGCCGGTGCTCGGCGACAACGCCATGCTCCAGACAGATCCCGCGTTCCGCGATTACGTGCCTTTCCACGAGTACTTTCACGGGGATACGGGCAAGGGGCTGGGGGCTTCGCATCAGACCGGCTGGACGGGTCTCGTCGCGTTGCTTCTGCAGCCCCGCCGCGAGACCGCATCGTATCGCTGCCCCGCGGCATCCGGCATGCAGGCGGCGCGCGCGCCCGCTCCCGTGCCCTGATGCGAGAGGTCTACCTGATTCAGACTTTCTCAACCCGCTCCTGCGCCGAATACAGCACGGGACTTTGCCGCGGGCTCGATCCCGGCGGTGCCATGCAAGATGCAGGAGCAGTCGATGTTGGTCGCGCCGAGCCATCCGCTTCCGGTGCAACCGTCGGCCGATGCGGCCCCCGAACCGGCCGGCCCGATGCGAGCGCAGAACTTGCGCGATCCGGGACCGGCACGGCGCTCGATCGGCGAGGCGACGCCGTTGGCGAGCGGGTTGCGCGCGGTGGCGCTCTCGGCCGGGGCCGAGCGTGCGCGGCGGGACGCGGCGCGCGCGGCGACCGAGCGGGATCGCCTGCAACGGGCGCTGGCGGCGGAACAGGAGGCGCACCGGCTCGCGGCTCGACGTGCGGCGGTGCTCGACTATACTGTGGGCGTCCTTTCCGCCGCGAACAGCGCCCTGCTGAACCGCACGCGGGCTATCGAGCAGAGCACGGCATGGTGGCTGACCCAACCCATGCGCGGCCTGGCTGACAAATTCCCGCGCGGCCTTGTCGCGGCCAGGCGGGCGGTCCAGCTCGTCCGGTCGGTGGCGACGCCCGGGCTCATGCGCCGGATGCGCGAGCGGAAGGCTCGGGTGGAGCGCCGCCGTTCGCTGCAATTTGCGCCGGACGCGACCCGGCCAGCGCTGATCACGGACAGCGTCCAGCCCCACGACATCGCGTTGCCCGATCCGGGCACGCCGCTCGTGTCCGTCATCATCCCGACCTTCGGCAAGGCCGAGTACACGCTGCGCTGCCTCGCTTCCATCGCCGCCTACCCGCCCGAGGTGCCGATCGAGGTAATCGTGAGCGACGATGCCTCGCACGATCTCGGCGTCGAGTCGCTGGCGCGCGTCAAGCATCTCCGGCTGATCGTGAGCGAGGTCAACCGGGGCTTCATCGGCAATTGCAACGAGGCGGCCCGGCAAGCCCGCGGCGAGTTCCTGCTGCTGCTGAACAACGATACGCAGGTGCTACCGGGATGGCTCGACGAGATGGTCGCGGTCTTCCGGGCGCGGCCCGACGCCGGCGCGGTCGGATCGAAGCTCATCTATCCCGACGGGCGCTTGCAGGAAGCGGGCGGCATCATCTGGCGGAACGCAGCCGGCATGAATGTCGGCAACCTCGATGATCCGGACAAGCCGGAGTATAACTACGTGCGCGAGGTGGATTACTGCTCCGGCGCATCGCTGCTCATCCGCCGGGACATTTTCGCGGCGCTGGGCGGCTTCGACGAGGCGTATGCGCCCGCCTATTACGAGGATGCGGACCTCGCCTTCCGCCTCCGCGAGCGTGGTCTGAAGGTGCTGTATCAGCCGCGCTCGTGCGTCGTGCATTTCGAGGGCGTATCGCACGGGCGGGATACCGAGACGGGCGTCAAGTCGTTCCAAATCGAGAACCGCAAGCATTTCCGAGCCCGCTGGCGCCAGACCCTCGACCGCGCGCATCTTGCGCCCGGACCCGGCGGCATCGCGGCGCGGGACCGGCCCGGCGATCGCCTGGTCGTGCTCATCATCGACCATCTCGTCCCCGAGCCGGACCGCGACGCCGGCTCGCGCAACATGGCGAGCTTCATCCACGCGCTGCTGCGGGCCGGGATGATCGTGAAGTTCTGGCCGTTGGACCAGGCCTACAAGCCGCACTACACCAACGCCTTGCAACAGGCGGGCGTCGAAGTGTTCTACGGCCCGGACCCCGCCATGTTCGTGCGCTGGATACAGCAGAACGGGGCCGCGCTCGACTATGTGCTGCTGAGCCGCCCGACCGTCGCCGGCAACTTCGTGCCGGAGCTGAAGCGGCACACCGGCGCCAAGCTGATCTACTACGGCGTCGACCTGCATTTCGAGCGCATGCTGCGGCAGGCCGAGATCCAGAAGGATCGCGTGCTGGCCCGGCAGGCGGACGAGATGGAGCGGATGGAGCGCTGGCTGTGGCGCAGCGTCGACGTCGTCCTCCACCCCTCGGTGGACGAGGCGGCGACCGTCTCGGCGATGGAGCCGCACGTCGTGTCGCTGCCGGTGGTGCCGTTCGCCTTCACCCGCTTCGGCGCCGTGCGGCCGCCCGTGCGCGGCCAGACCATCCTGTTCGTCGCGGGCTTTGGGCATCCGCCGAACGAGGATGCCGCCGTGTGGTTCGTGCGGGAGGTGCTGCCGCTGGTCCGGGCGCGTCTGCCGCAGGCGACGCTCGACATCGTCGGCTCCAATCCGACCGACGCCGTGCGAGCGCTGGCCGGCGACGGCGTCGAGGTCACGGCCGACGTCAGCGAGACCGAGCTCGCTTCCTTCTACGCGGGCGCGCGGGTCGCGGTCGTGCCCTTGCGGTTCGGCGCGGGCATGAAGCTCAAGGTGGTGGAAGCGCTGCGGGACGGAGTGCCGCTGGTCACGACCCCGATCGGCGCGCAGGGGCTGCCGGATCTGGACGACGTCGCCGCCGTCGCGACCGAACCGCGCCCGCTCGCGGACGCGGTCTGCCGCCTGCTGACCGACGACGAGGCCTGGACGCGCGCCTCGGCCGGGCAGATCGAGTATGCCCGCGCCCGGTTTTCCGAAGAGGCGCTCAGCGCCTCGCTCCTCGCGGGTTTCGAGCGTGCCGGGATGAGGTCCGGGCGGGGCTGATCCGCCTCAGCCGCCTCGAACCTGGCCGTAGGAGGGAGCGCCCAGGCCCGGACAGGTGCAGCTCGCTCCGAGCGGCGCCGAAGCCTGCATGCGGCAGACATAGGGTCCGGCGTAGCACATCGAGCCGTAGGGCGGGGGTGTGGGGACAAGGTAGCTGGACCCCGGAACCGCGTAGGGGGTGGAGTAGGGGCTGGCCACCGGACTCGCGTACGGAGCGGGCCCGGCCGGCGCGGCGGCGCCGGTGCAGCCCGCCAAGGCCGCGAGCGCAAGCGCGGCGGCGGACCGCCACCCGAGGCGGCGCCTTCCTGAACACGGCTTCCCGGACATTCGGCGTCCCTCCTGTGGGTCGTATGACGAACATCTACGCCATCCCGCCGCTCGGGTTCGCGCTGCCGATGCCGAGAGCGCGCCGCCAGGTCGCGAGCAGGGCCGCGACGGTGCGCTCCCACGTAAAGCCGCGGGCGCGGGCGAGGCCCGCCGCTGACAGGCGCGCGGCGAGCGTCGCGTCCTCGATCGTCGCGGCGAGGGCGGACGCGATCGCCGCGACGTCCAGCGGATCGACGAGAAGGGCGGCGTCCCCGGCGGTTTCGGCGCTGGCCGTGGTTCCGGCCGTAATGACCGGCGCGCCACACGCCATCGCCTCCAGGATCGGCAGCCCAAAGCCCTCGTAGAGACTGGGATAGGCGAACGCCGCGGCGCGTCCGTACAGCGCGACGAGATCGGCGTCGGGGACATGACCGAGCAGACGCAAATGTCCGTCCGCGAGCGCCCGCGCGGGCACGGTTCCCGACAGCGCCTCGCCCCAGCCCCTGCCGCCCGCGATGACGAGCGGGTAGGCGGACCGGGTCGCGAGCGGCAGCATGGCGTGCGCGGTCAACAGCCGGTCGAAGTTCTTCCTCGGCTCGACGGTCGAGACCGACAGAACGAACCGGCGCGCGTGCAGGCCGTGGCGCGCGAGCACGGGGGCCGTCTCGGCCTCGGCCAGTGTCCGGAACAGCGGGGACGGAGCCAGCGGCACGACATCGATCCGCTCGCGGCGGATGCCGAGCTGTGCGACCATTTCTCGCGCCGTGAACTCCGAGATCGCGACCAGCCGGGTCGCCTGAGCGAGACTCTGCGGCAGCCGGCGCTCGATCCAGGCCGTGCGGGAGGCCGGGTGCAGCTTGTCCGGCAGCGCCCACGACAAGTCGTTGACGGTGAGTACCGTTACGCCGTCGAAGGGCTGCGCGATCATATTGGGCTCGTGATAGACGACCGGGCCGCCGGTCACGGCCGACAACGCCCTCGATGCGCGGTTCATGCCGCGCCGGACCCAGCTTGCACGCACCGCCGGAACAACGGGGAGAGCGGCAAGGGCGGAAGCAACGATGGCCCGCAGGCGCCTCGAAGCGCTGTCCGGCCCGTGGTCTTCCGGTTCGTCGCGTATTCCGTCGAGCAAGTCCGGCCCGGATGGCTGCCCGCCTAGCATGAGCCTCAGGCCTGCAATCCCGGGATCGCTGCGGGCGCTGCGGGCGATCTGCAAGGTCATCCGGCCGACCCCGGAGCGGCGGCCAAGCAGGCTTTCCGCGCCGAGCAGGAGGCCAATTCGAGGACTGCTCATACCATGCGTATCCGGGCCGCTCGCGACAGCGGCGCTGGCGCTGGCGTGGAGTGCCTCGTATCGGCATTGCCCGGGCGTCGCAATGCCCGCCCTGCAACTTGGGGCAACGGGTCGGCTCCCGGGGGGCAAGCCAGCCCGGGCGGTCACCGTCCTGCCCTCCCGAGAGACCACCACCTTCGGGCCGCGGTTCTCGTCGGGCCACTAGCCAGGCCCGGTCCCGTCGGTGCATGTGTCGAAGGCGGGGCTCGTCGCCCACCTCTCTGAAGGCGGCGGCAGGCGGCTTGCCCACGGAAACAGCGGAGGAGCAGCGAAATGAGCGACCACGTGTACAAAATCGTCGAGCTTGTCGGTTCATCCGAGGACAGCATCTCGGACGCGATCGACAACGCCATCGAAAAGGCGTCGCGGTCCATCCGGCAGCTCGGGTGGTTCGAGGTGACGCAGATCCGTGGCGCGGTCAGGAACGGAGAGGTCGATCGCTACCAGGTCACGGTCAAGGCCGGCTTCACGCTCGAAAGCGGACCGGCCGGAGGTTAGGCCGGATTGCCAGACGTCTCCCCTGCTTCCGGGGTTAGCGGCGGCAGGGGAGGGTTCCGGAGCGGTTCAGAACACCCGTGCGGGATCAGAACACCTGCTCGCCGTGCAGAACGACATCGAGGCCCTCGCGCTCCTCGTCCGTGTTCACGCGGAGACCGACGAGAACCTTGGTCACCATCAGGATGATGAACGTCATGACGCCGCTATAGGCGAGCGTGACGGCGACGGCGATGCACTGGCTCTCGAACTGCTGCAAGCTGCCGATGTAGATCCCCTGCGGGTGGTCGGTCGTCGCCGATAGCGGCCCGAAGGCGAACACGCCGGTCAGCAGCGCGCCCACCATACCGCCGACGCCGTGCACGCCGAAGGCGTCGAGGCTGTCGTCGTAGCCGAGCATGTGCTTGAGGCTGGTCGCCGACCAGAAGCAGACGACGCCCGCGACCACGCCGATGATGATGGCCGGCCCTGGGAGCACGAAGCCCGAGGCGGGCGTGATCGCGACCAGACCCGCGACCGCGCCCGAGATGCCGCCGAGCACGGAGGGTTTGCCCTTGGCTGCCCATTCAGCGAATAGCCAGCCGAGCGCCGCGGCCGCTGTCGCGATCTGGGTCGCCGCCATCGCCATCCCCGCGCGGCCGTTGGCGCCGACCGCCGACCCCGCGTTGAAGCCGAACCAGCCGACCCAGAGCAGCGAGGCGCCGATCACGGCGTAGGCCAGGTTGTACGGCGCCATGTTGTCGGTGCCGTAGCCGAGCCGTTTACCGAGCACGAGGGCGCAGACAAGGCCTGCGATGCCCGCGTTGATATGGACGACCGTGCCGCCCGCGAAGTCGGCCGCGCCTGGCAATCCGAGCACGCCCGCCCCGATCCAGCCATTCGGATGCCAGACCCAGTGCGCGATCGGGGAATAGACCAGCACCGACCACAGCACCATGAAGATGCACAGCGCCGAAAACTTCATGCGGTCCGCGAA
Organism: uncultured Alphaproteobacteria bacterium; assembly: GCA_963777325.1. Lineage (GTDB taxonomy): Bacteria > Pseudomonadota > Alphaproteobacteria > Acetobacterales > Acetobacteraceae > JAFAXA01. The sequence goes on from CAVZQE010000022.1 coordinate 26,952, forward strand.
CGCGCCCGCGATGAGCGCCGGGGTGATGATCGCGAACGTCATCTGGAACATCATGTAGACGCTTTCCGGGATCGTCTGCGCGGCCGCGCCGTCCGTTCCCGCCCCTAGCGTAAACGGCTTGTCCCAGTTGTCGCCGAAGCCCTCCAGCAGCACGCGGGAGAAGTCGCCCATGTAGGCGTTGCCATTGGTGAAGGCGATCGAGTAGCCGACGACCATCCAGGTGATGGTGACGAGGCAGCAGATCGTGAACGACTGCATCAAGGTCGCGAGGATGTTCTTCTTGCGCACCATGCCGCCGTAGAACAGGGCAAGGCCCGGAATCGTCATCATCAGCACGAGCGCGGTGCTCGTCAGCATCCACGCCGTGTCGCCGGTGTCGATCCTCGCTTCCGGCGGCGGCGCGGCGTTCTTGGCGGCGTCCTGAGCCCAGGCGGGCGCGAAGGCGAGGAGGACAAGCAAGAGCAGCGCTCCCCCTGCGTAGAGACGAGAAAGTTTCATTTCTTGTTCCTGTTTTTCAGTAGCTGCTCAGAGCGCTTCGGCGTTGGTTTCGCCGGTGCGGATGCGGACGGCCCGTTCGATGTCGACGACGAAAATCTTGCCGTCGCCGATCTTGCCGGTGTGGGCGGCCTTCGCGATCGCCTCGACGACCTGCTCCGTGAGATCGTCCGCGACCGCCACCTCGATTTTCACTTTGGGCAGGAAGCTGACGTGGTACTCCGCACCCCGGTAGATTTCGGTCTGTCCCTTCTGCCGGCCGAAGCCCTTCACCTCGGACACGGTGAGACCCTGCACCCCGAGCGGCGTCAGCGCCTCGCGCACGTCGTCCAGCTTGAAGGGCTTGATGATGGCCATGATGAGCTTCATGTCGCTGCCCTGTTTCCGATGTCATCACTCGGACCGCCTCGCGCCGGTCCACCACTGCGCACTCAAGAACCGTGCCGCGCTGCAGCGCCCGGGCCGGGAACTCGCCCGGCGGGGAGGCCCGTGGCGTTGCTCAGAGGCGGAGCATGGATGCACAAAACTTCATCGGGCGGCGCCGCACCGAAGACCAAACGCAGAAACGCTCCGCTACCCAGTGGCAGCGGAGCGTTCCGAAGCAGACAGGCCTGACGGCGTGCGGTCAGGCGCCGCGTGTCAGGCGGAGTAGTACATCTCGAACTCGACCGGGTGCGGCGTATGCTCGAACCTGTACACCTCGGACCACTTGAGATCGATGTAGCTCTCGATCTGATCCTTGTGGAACACGTCGCCCGCGAGCAGGAATTCGTGATCGGCCGCGAGGGATTGGAGCGACTCGCGCAGGCTGCCGCAGACGGTCGGGATATCCTTCAGCTCGTCCGGCGGCAGGTCGTACAAATCCTTGTCCATCGGGTCGCCGGGATGGATCTTGTTCCGGATGCCGTCGATGCCCGCCATCGCCAGCGCCGTGTACGCAAGATATGGGTTCGCGGCCGGATCGGGGAACCGGATCTCGACCCGTTTCGCCTTCGGGTTGGTCGTATAGGGAATGCGGCAGGAGGCGGAGCGGTTGCGGGACGAGTAGGCGAGCAGCACGGGCGCCTCGAAGCCCGGAATCAGGCGCTTGTAGCTGTTCGTGGATGGGTTCGTGAAAGCATTGCAGGCCTTGGCGTGCCTGATGACGCCACCGATGAAGTAGAGGCACATCTCGGACAGGTCGGCGTAGCCGTTGCCCGCGAACAGGGGCCTGCCGTCCTTCCAGATGGATTGGTGCGTGTGCATGCCGGAGCCATTGTCGCCGTAGATCGGCTTCGGCATGAAGGTCGCGGTCTTGCCGTAGCTGTGGGCGACGTTCTGGACGCAGTATTTGTAGATCTGCATCTCGTCGGCCATCTTCGTGAGCGTCGCGAAGCGCGTGCCGAGCTCGTGCTGGCTCTGCGCCACCTCATGATGGTGCTTCTCGATCGTGAGCCCCATCTCGCCCATCGTGGAGAGCATCTCGGCGCGCAGATCGCTGTCGTTATCGACCGGCGGCACCGGAAAATAGCCGCCCTTGACGGATGGCCGGTGGCCCATATTGCCCTCGGCGTAGTCCTTCAGGCTTGCTCCCGGGCCTTCGACGCTGTCGATCTGATAGAGGCCGAAATTGCCCCCCGTTCCGAACTTCACGCTGTCGAAGACGAAGAACTCGGCTTCGGCGCCGACCACGATGCTGTCGCCGATGCCCGAGGACTTCAGATAGGCCTCGCAGCGTTTGGCGGTGGTGCGCGGGTCGCGGCTGTAGCCCTGCCCAGTGGACGGCTCGATGATGTCGCAGAACATGATGAGCGAGGGCTTGGCGGCGAACGGGTCCATCACGGCCGTGTCCGGGTCCGGCATCAGGATCATGTCGAACTCATTGATCGCCTTCCATCCGGCGATGGAGGAGCCGTCGAACATGATGCCGTCCTGCATCGAATCCTCGTCGATGGTCGAGACGTGCTGGGCGGTGTGCTGCCACTTGCCGCGCGGGTCGGTGAACCGGAGATCCACGTACTCGACCGAGTGCTCGGCGATCATCTCCATCACCTTCCCGATGCCCTCGGCGCCGGTGCTGGGCTTTTTCGACATGCTCAGTAGTATCCTCTCATGATTGAGCCGATAGCCGCTCCGCGCGCGTGCGGGCGCGGTCAGACCGCGTCGTCGCCGCGCTCCCCGGTACGAATGCGGATGACTTCCTCGACGGAGGTCACGAAGATCTTGCCGTCGCCGATCCGGCCCGTGCGGGCAGCGTTCACGATCGCCTCCACCGCCCGTTCCACGACCGCGTCCTCGCAGACGACTTCGAGTTTCACTTTGGGGAGGAAATCGACCACGTATTCGGCTCCACGGTACAGTTCCGTGTGCCCCTTCTGCCGCCCGAAGCCCTTCGCCTCGATCACCGTGATGCCTTGCAGCCCCACTTCGTGCAACGCTTCCTTCACTTCGTCCAGTTTGAACGGCTTGATGACCGCCTCGATCTTCTTCATGCGCTCAACGATCCCGGTAACGCCGGGCTCCCTTCCTTGGCTGCCCGAGCCTGTCGGCATCCCCACAGGTTTGCATGCGCCGTAGGTTTGCATGCGCCGTGCCATCCGACAAATCCGGGCCGGATCGCAGAGCCGGGGGGCGCAGCTGGGACCGTGCTGCGCGCCAAAATGAGGCTCGCCTTGCCCGCTTCTTGTGCATGTGGCCGCCGCGTGCTTTGACCGCGCTCGCGATGAGCAACGGCGGCAAGCGATGAGGACGCCAGGATGAAGACGGTCAATGCGCTGCTCTCGGCCACGGGCACGACGATCTTTACGGTGATGTCCGGCCTTGCCGCCCAGCACCGGTCCATCAATCTCGGCCAGGGTTTTCCGGACACGGACGGGCCGGGCGAGGTGGTCCGGGCGGCGGCGGATGCCCTGCTGGACGGCCGCAACCAGTATCCGCCCCTGACCGGCCTCGCCGAGCTGCGCGAGGCGGTGGCGGCGGCCAATGCCCGCTTCTACGGGTTGGAACTCGACCCCGCGTGCGAGGTGGTCGTCACCTCCGGCGCGACCGAGGCGATCACGGCCTGCCTGATGGCGCTGCTCGATCCGGGCGACGAGGTCGTGCTGATCGAGCCGCTGTACGACACCTACCTTCCCGTCGTGCAGATGCTCGGCGCGGTGCCGCGCCTGGTGCGCCTGTGCCCGCCCGGCTGGGAGCTGCCCCGCGCGGAACTCGCCGCCGCCTTCGGCCCGAAAACCAAGGCGATCCTGCTGAACACGCCGATGAACCCGACCGGCAAGGTGTTCACGGCCGCCGAACTCGCCTTCATCGCCGATCTGATGCAGCGCCACGATGCCTACGCCGTCTGCGACGAGGTCTACGAGCATCTCGTGTTCGACGGATGGCGGCATATCCCGCTGATGACGCTGCCCGGACTGCGCGAGCGCTGCCTTCGCATCGGCAGCGCCGGCAAGACCTTCTCCCTCACGGGCTGGAAGGTCGGCTATGTCAGCGCCCCCGCCCCGCTCGCGGCCGTGGTCGCGAAAGCCCACCAGAACCTGACCTTCACGACGCCGCCGAACCTGCAACGCGCGGTCGCCCTCGGCCTGCGTCAGCCGGACGGCTATTTCGAGGCGCTCGCGTCCGATCTCGCCGCCAAGCGGGACCGGCTGTCGGCTGGCCTCGCGCGGCTCGGCATGGGCGTGCTTCCGTCGCGTGGGAGCTACTTCGTGACAGCGGACTTCGCGCCGCTCGGGTTCGCGGGCAACGACATCGCTTTCTGCCGGCACATCACGGAGGCGGCCGGGGTGACCGCGATCCCGGTCTCGGCATTCTATGTCTCGGATGCGCCGACGCACTACGCCCGGTTCGCGTTCTGCAAGCGCCTCGAACTGCTGGAGGAGGCCGTGTCGCGGCTGGCCCGGCATTTCGCGGCCGAGCGGCGAGCCGCGAGTTGACGGCTGCGACGTTGACGGCGGGGGGCGCGCTGTCCTAAACGCCGCGTCCTGGATGGCGGGCGTAGCTCAGTTGGCAGAGCGCCAGGTTGTGGTCTTGGATGCCGTGGGTTCGAATCCCATCGCTCGCCCCAGTTCCCCTGCGAGATGCCGCCGCATGGTTCGCGCACTCACCTGTTTGCTGGCGCTTCTCGTGCTCCCATTCGCTGCACCGTACGCGCAGCGCTTTCAGGCGGCCGAGGGTCTCTGGCTGACCGAGGACCGGGACGGCGTCGTCGCGATCAGACCGTGCGGAGCCGGGCCGGACCTCTGCGGCTGGATCGTCGGCAACATGCTCGCACCGGGCGAAAAGATGCCGCTGGACGTGAACGGACATCCTCACTGCCACCTGCAGATCATGTTCGGAATGCACGAGATCGATCCAGGCGTCTGGGACGGAAAAATCCGCGACCCCCGTGACGGGCAGCTCTGGAGCGCGCGCATCAGGGTCGATGAGGCGGGCCGGTTGCGCCTGCGCGGCTACATCCTGATCCCGCTGCTCGGATCGACCCAGACCTGGACGCGCTGGCCCGGGCGGGTCACGCCGGAGTGCAAGATGGTCCCGTCCTCCTGAACGTCCGCGCGAGGCCCTCCTGCAGCGCGACCGGCCGAATACCGAGAGCCTCGATCATCGGTCCGACGTCGAACGCCTTGTCCTCCATCAACCGCCGCACTTCGCCGGGCCGGATCGTGGGCAAACCCGGCACGAGCGCGGTCGCCGCCGCCGCGAGGCGCAGCAATCCGCCTGGGACGGATACGATGCGCGGCCGCCGCAATGCCGCGGCGCGGGCGACCGCCCGTACGAAATCGGCGTAGGGCAGGGGCGCGGGACCAGCCACGACCAGCGTCTCCGGGCCGCTCCAGGGCCGGGCGAGGGCCGCGCGGATGGCGCGGGTCAGGTCGTCCTGATGCACCGGCTGCACCAGCGCGCGTCCTCCCTCCGGCAACGGCACCACCGGCAGGCGGCGGAGCAGGGCGGCCAGGCGCTGCACGTTGTCCTCGCCCTGCGCGCCGTAAATCATCGTCGGGTGCAGCATGACGCCGCGCCGGCCGGACGCCGCGAACGCCGCTTCCCCTGCGAGAACGCCGAGACCGTGCGCGTCCGGCCAGCGTGTGAACTTGCGCGTGCTCCCGAGCAGCACGAATCGGGCCGAGGCGGGGGAGGAAGCGAGCAGCGCCTCGGTGTGCCGGGCGTGGGCGCAGGACACGATCCGGCTCGCGCCGTCGAGCGCCGCCCTGAGCGCCGGCGCATCGGCCAGATCCGCGACGCGTGGGCTGCCGGGCAAACCCGTCGCGGCCCAGCGCGCCGCATCGCGTACCACCGGCATGTAGGCCGCGCCTTCGTCCCGCAACGCGCGGCACAGCGCGGCGCCCGAGCGGCCGGAGGCGCCGACGACGTGGACGGGACCGGGTTCCACTTCGGGCGTTCGCGGAGAGGGGAACCAGTCGCCGCTATTCTGGCGCGCGGCCCGCCGCCTTATCCTGCTCGGCGAGCAGCGCCTCATCCCGCTGCGCCGCACGCGCAATCGCCGTGCGCGCGCTGAACCGCTCGAGATAGGCCGCGATCTCGGGCGTGACGGGCACCACGCCGAACCGGGTCGTCCAGTGCAGCGCCGAACCCCACACCACGTCGGCGGCGGTGAAGCGCTCGCCGAGCAGCCACGGCCCATGCGCGAGTTGCGCGTTCACGACCCGCATGACCGTCTCGTAGTCGCCGTAGGGCGACATGGAAGGCCGCCCCGAATCCCGCTGCAACGCGCGATCGCTCACCGCCGGTTCGAAGCAGGCGGCGTAGAACACCATCCAGCGCAGATACGGCCCGCGCGCCGCATCGTCGAGCGCGGGCGCGAGCCCGGCGGCCGGGAAGAGATCGGCCAGGAACAGGGCGATGGCCACCTGCTCCGTCACGAGCTGACCCCGGTGCACGATCGCCGGAATCTTGCCCATGGGGTTGACGGCGAGGTAGGCGGGTTTGCGCTGCTCGCCGGCCTTGAAGTCGAGCAGCCGCAGCTCGAACGCGACGCCTAGCTCCTCGAGCAGCGCGAGCGTCGCGGAGGAGCGGGTGCGCGGGGCGTGGTAAAAGATCAGCTCTTGGGCATCGCTCATCGGGGGGCCTCCCGTTCCGGTGGCGCCAAGCTAGAACAAACTCGGAACGACGGTCAACCGCGTGTCGTACGCGTTCCAAGGATGATTCCGGCTCTATGCTCCGTGCAGATGCTGGGCCTATACGAGCGCTCCGGCTTTAGTCCCACAAAAAACGAAACGTAATCGAGAGCGAGGAACGCATGAAACGTGTATCTTTTGAACGACTGAGCCAAGCCGGGGTGCTGGCAAGCTTGGTCCTGTCGGGCCTTATCGCCGCCGCCGTCGTCCCTTGCGAGGCACAAGGGTTCGGCCGCAGTGCTTCCGGACATTGGGTGGGCACGTGGGGTGCCAGCCCCTCGGATCCGCTCCCCGGGGCAACGTCGCCCGGCTATAGCAACCAGACTGTGCGGCAGGTCGCTCACATCAGCATTGGCGGCCAGTTCGTTCGTCTGCGGCTGTCCAACATGCTGAATGCTAGGGCTGTACAGATCGGCTCTGTGCATATCGCGCTGTCGGCGGGCAATGGCGCGATCGTGCCTGGTTCGGACCAAGCGGTGCTGTTCAGTGGCAGGGGAGCGACGACGATTCCCCACGGGGCGGTCGTCATCAGCGATCCCGTCAGTCTGGCCGTCCCGGCCGAAGCCGATCTCGCCGTGAGTATCTACTTCCCTCAGGCGACCGGACCGATCTCCGAGCACTCCACTGGGCAGCAGAATGCCTACGTCGCGAGCGGAGACGCCTCCGGCACGGTGAGCTTGGACGGGGCCACCGCAATTCTGAGCCGCCCGCTGCTGAGCGATCTAGAGGTGTACGGAGCGCGCCAGGAGCGTGCGGTCGTAACATTCGGCGACTCGATCACGGATGGCGTGAACTCCACCGTGAACGCAAACCTACGGTGGCCCGACGATCTCGCAACGCTTCTTGTTGACCGGTTTGGCAACCGAGTGGGCGTTGTCAATGCCGGTATCAACGGCAACCGCCTGCTGAGCGAAGGAACGAGCCCGAACGCGCTAAGCCGGTTCGACCGCGACGTGCTTTCAAAGGCGGGGGTCAAATACGTCACTGTATTGCTCGGCATCAACGATATCGGCCACGCGCCAGATACCCCGGTCACCACAGACCAAATCATCGCGGCACTACAACAGGTGGCGGAGCGGGCGCATGACAAGGGACTCTTGGCGTACGTTGCAACCCTGACGCCGGTCGGGAACTCGAAATACAGTTCGGACTCGACGGAGGCGATGCGCCAAGCGGTTAACGCTTGGATCAGGTCCAGTGGTGCGTTCGACGCGGTGTTGGACTTCGACAGAGCCACGCTCGACCCGAGCAACCCCACCCAGCTTCGGCCGGAATACGACAGTGGCGATCACCTGCACCCAAACGACTTGGGCTACGCTGCCATGGCCGCGTCGATCAATCTGAGCCTGTTCGGGCCAGAAGTGCTACAAGCTCTCGGAGCGCGGGAGTGAGAGATGCAGGGCGGCTGAGGCCGGATTAAGGAAAGGCGATATAATACTTGCCAAACCCACCTACCAGATGTAGGATAGCGCCATAGTCGAGGTCGGCCATGGCAAGCGTTCTCAACCAGCCCTATTTTCAGGACGAAGAAGCAGCCTACGCGAAGCTAGAAAGCTTTGTATGGCCGAATGGTCCTGTGTGCCCGCACTGCGGCAGCACGGACAGGATGCGGCGCATGGGCGGTGCGGCAACTCGGGCCGGTCTCTATAAGTGCTACGCATGCCGGAAGCAGAGCCGGGTCACGGTTGGCACCGTGTTCGAGAGCAGTCACATCAAGTTGCATGTGTGGTTGCAGGCCGTTTATCTCATGTGCTCCAGCAAGAAGGGCATCAGTTCCAACCAGCTCGCGCGCACGCTTGGCCTCACGGTCAAGTCGGCTTGGTTCATGTCGCATCGTATCCGCGAAGCGATGACGAGCGGTGTTGGTCTCCCGCCTCTCGGTGGAGAGGGCGCAACGGTCGAGATTGACGAGACGTTCATCGGCAAGAAGCGCGATAAGCCAGCGAAGGCGAGGGGCTATGCCCACAAGCATGCGGTGCTGACGCTTGTAGAGCGCGGCAAGGGCAGTCGGTCCTTCCACGTTGACGGCACGAAGGCGACCGATCTTGAGCCGATCATCAAGGCGCACGTCCATCCGAAGTCGCAGGTAATGACCGATGAAGCTGGTCAGTATGTCGGACTTCGCAAGCACTTTGCCGGGCACGACGTGGTGCGGCACGGCGCTGGCGAATATGTGCGTGGAGACGCCCACACGAATACGGTCGAGGGCTTCTACAGCGTGTTCAAGCGGGGCATGAAGGGTGTTTATCAGCACTGTGCCGAGAAGCATCTTTATCGCTACGTGGCTGAGTTTGACTTCCGCTACAACAACCGGATCAAGCTGGGCGTGGACGATGCGCGGCGGACGGCGAATGTGCTGCGCGGGATCGTGGGCAAGCGGCTGAAATACCGGGACTCGTCGTCGGCTGCTGCAACAGACTAGCCGTGGGAGTCAAGGCAGGGGTAGAATCCTCCCAGCAGGGGATGGTTCGTATGGCCCAGCCTAGTGACATAGACGCAGATCTGACTTTTGAGATTAGCGGTAGCGCGGTGACGCCAGAGCGCTTTCAGCGGACGTTGTCCGCATTCTTTGACTTGCTATCAGAGGTCACGAGAGCGGTGACGCCGGATGGCGAGCGCGTTGAATGGCGTGTGCAAGTCAAGCAGGGCAGCAATCTTGTCGGTGTGATGCCCGCCCCAGGCGTTCCGGCCGCAGTGATTGCAAGCGTGCGTCAAGCGATTATCGCAGGTTTGGAGCATTTGGAACGAGAGGCCGTCGAGCCTGCGGCTTTTACCGAGCGGGCGCTCATTAGCGTGCGTCGTCTCGTGTCCGGCCTTGGAAACCGCGAGGGCGACGATACAAGCGTCCGTGTCTGGGGGCAGCGGGCTGCCGTCCCTATCACGCAGCACCTTGCGGATAACGTTGGCGAAGTGCTTGGAGAAGCGTATGCGGATGAAGGCTCTGTTGAAGGGCGGCTGCGAACTGTGTCTGAGGCCGGGGGCTTCCGTATCGTCATTTACGAGCCAGTGTTCGGAAAGTCCATTCGCTGCGATGTTCCAGAATATCTCATCCCCACGGCATTGGAACTGTTCGGGCAACGCGTTGAGGCATATGGCAGGGTCAGCTATCGCCGCGACGGCACGATTGCGCGGGTGTCCGTCGAGGACATTGTTTCCATACCCCCCGACAGAGACCTACCCAGCCATGAAGACGTTCGAGGCATCTTGCAGGGCAACGCGTGAGCCGGGAGCGACGGTACTGGGACTCTGATTGCTTCCTCGGGTGGCTTCAGGCCGAGCCGGATAAGCAGGAAGCTTGTCGTGGCGTGCTCGATGAGGCGAAGGGCGGCTCCATCCTCATCATCACGAGCGCTCTGACGATAGCCGAAGTGTTAGCTCTCCGAGGCCGTCCCAAGATTGACGCCAGTTGCCGACATGCCGTCGAGCAGTTCTTTCGGCAGAGCTATATCTCGGTTCAGAACGTCACGCGTCGGATCGCTGAAGCCGCTCGCGAAGCGGTGTGGGATCACGGCATCGCGCCCAAGGATGCAATCCACGTCGCCACGGCACTCGCCTTGGAGGTATCATCGCTAAACACCTTCGACGTGGACCTGATGAAGCGAAGTGGACGGGTCGGTGTCCCGGCGCTCACGATATGCCGTCCGTTCGTGAATGCGCCCAAGCTCGATTTGCGGATGCCAATACTCAAAGGAGACTAAGCATGACTGACGAACGTGACGCGGAACAGGTTAAGCGGTTCAAGGAAGTCGCGCGCTCTATCGGCTGCGACGAGAGTGAAGAAGCGTTTGACGAGAAGCTGAAGGTGATCGCGCGCCACAAGCCGAAGGATAAACCGCCACCCGAGAAGGACTAGATCAGCGTCCCTTGTTGACCGGACGCTTCGAGCGGCGCGCGCTTGAACGCCGCTCCGGCATCCACAAGCGGGATGGCCGGTTTCGCGCCCTTCAATGCCTGTTCCAGCGTGACGATTTGGAGGCGTGGATATTGGCGCTCCCCGAGCGTGTAGAAGCCTGCCGAGGCCGCTTCCTTACGCATAGGCTGGGTCGGTTCCGCCAATGTCAGGAATACGCCTATGGGCGACTTTTCGCGATCAAGCACGCCCTTCAGGTCACGGACCATTGGCACGCCCACATTGTCCCCGCCCTTGACGCTTACAATAGCCCGCTCCGTCGTCTTTGCGTCGGAACGGAAGTAGATTATCCCGTCGATTCCGCTGTCCGCACCCTTCTTCTTCCCGGCGTAGGGTTGGGCCTCAATCAGAGATAGTGCCCACCATTGGAATTGGTACTTGTCCCGTGACGCTAGATCGCGCGCGCCATCCAGGTCCTTCGGAGTGCCATGCACATGAAACTCGATCCCAGGGAAAGCATCCTTCAGCCTACGTTCAATCAGGCTGATTGCGAGATGTGTCACGTCTATGCCGATCCACTGGCGTCCGAGCTTCTGTGCGGCATGGATTGCCGTCCCGCAGCCGCAAAACGGGTCCATCACAACGTCGCCCGGACTGGAGGATGCCCGGACAATCCGTTCCAATAGAGCCAATGGCTTCTGCGTCGGATAGCCGAGAAACTCGGATGAACGGTTATTGATCACCGGCAGATCGTCCCAAAGGCTTTGCAGCGGAACACCAGGCATCTCATCGAGATAGCGTTTGTACCTGCGGGACTGCACCAGGGCGCGTTTGAATAACGCGCCCCTCCTTGATCATTTGTTCCATTCTCTCCTTTGAGTAAGCCCAATACCGCGATACGCCCATCACCTCGTAGTAAGGATTGCCTTTCTCCGCCCCATGCCGCGCGACAATCAGGATGAGAACAAGCCGTCAATCAGGATGAGAGCCAGGTTGGTGTGTACCTGGCGAAGGGCGTAGCCCGCAGCCGGGTACACACCAAGCTGGTGGCGCGCTCTGCTTGGGTGGAGCCGCTGATGATCGCAGCCGGACGGGTAATGACGGTGGCTTCCTTGCTTGCAGAGGATGCCGCGCTTGCCCGGCCGCCACGTCACCGATTGTCAGATGAGGCTTTTCATGAAGTTCCGACAGAACGACTCCGTGTCGGTTGCCGCGGCCAAGGCGGGGTTCAGTGCCCCGACCGGCTACCGGATCGCCGCCGATCCCCGGTTGCCCTCGCGCAGGCAGGCGCCGCGCGGACGGCGCCGGCCCGATCCGCTCGCCGCGATCTTCGAGGCTGAGATCGTGCCGATGCTTGCCGCCTCGCCCGGATTGCGGGCGATCGCAATCTTTGAGGAGATGCAGCGCCGGTACCCCGACCTGGATGCTGGCGTGCGCCGCACGATGGAGCGCCGCATCCGCGCCTGGCGTGCCGTCCACGGCCCCGACCAGGAGGTGATCTTCCGACAGAGCCATGAACCGGGCCGGATTGGACTGTCGGACTTCACCGACATGGCCGATCTCGGCGTGACCGTCGCCGGCGCCCCGCTGGACCATCTTCTCTATCATTTTCGCCTGCCCTGGTCGGGCTTCGAGCATGTCCATGTCATCCTCGGCGGCGAGAGTTTCGTGGCTCTGGCCGCCGGCCTGCAGGATGCCCTGTGGTCGCTCGGCGGCAGCCCGCGCGAGCATCGCAGCGACAGCCTCTCGGCCGCCTTCCGCAACCTCGACGCCGATGCCCGCACCGATCTGACCCGGCGCTACGAGGCTCTGTGCGCGCATTACGGCATGACGCCCAGTCGCAACAATCGCGGCATCGCCCACGAGAACGGCGCGATCGAGAGCGCACACGGCCACATCAAGGGCGCCTTGCGCGACGCGCTGCTGCTGCGCGGCTCGGCCAGGTTCGACGATCTCGCCGCCTACCGCCGCTTCGTCGGCGAACTTGTCAGTCGCAAGAACCGCCGCAATGGCGCCCGCATCGACGCCGAACGGCCGCATCTGCAGAGGCTGCCCGAGCGGCGCAGCTGCGATTACGAGGAGACCGTCGTCGCCGTCACCTCCAGCAGCGGCTTCACCCTACGCAAGGTCTTCTACACCGTGCCCTCGCGGCTGATCGGCCATCGCCTGCGCGTGCGGCTGCATGACGATCGGCTCGAGCTGTTCGTCGGCGGCACCCCGCTGATGACGCTGCTGCGTGGGAGAGCCGTCGGCAAAGGCCGGCACGGACACGTGGTCGACTACCGGCATGTGATCCATGCCCTGCGCCGCAAGCCGATGGCGCTGCTCAACCTCGCCTATCGCGACCAGCTCTTCCCGCGCGAGGCCTACCGGCGCACCTTCGAGCGCCTGGTCGAGCGGGCCGGCGAACGAGACGCCTGCCGGACCATGGTCGCCCTCCTCGCGCTGGCGCATGAGCGCGCCTGCGAGGCCGAACTGGCCGACCGTCTTGCCGCCGATCTGGCAGCTTGCCGTCTGCCCGACCTCGAAGCGTTGCGCGCCTGCTTTGCGCCTGATCCCGCCTGTCTGCCGGAGGTGACCGTCAGCCTCGCGCCGCTCGCCGCTTATGACACCCTCCTCGCGGGAGCGGCGGCATGACCGGATCCACCCAGCCGATCGATGCGCAGCGTCTGACCCTCATCCTGCACGACCTGCGCCTGCCCGCCATCAAGCAGAACTGGCCGGACATCGCCACGCGTGCCGACCGCGAAGGCTGGCCCGCCGCACGCTTCCTCGCCAGCCTCGCCGAGCACGAGATAGCCGAGCGCGACCGCCGACGCATTGAGCGTCACCTCGCCGAGGCGAGGCTGCCGCCCGGCAAGAGCATAGAAAGCTTCGCCTTCGATGCCGTGCCGATGGTCTCCAAGGCGCACATCATGGCGATGTGCTCCGGGGACGCCTGGCTCGAGAAGGGTGCCAACCTGATCCTGTTCGGGCCGCCCGGCGGGGGCAAAAGTCATCTGGCGGCAGCGATCGGTCTCGCCCTGGTCGAGAACGGCTGGCGCGTGCTGTTCACCCGCACCTCCGACATCGTGCAAAAACTCCAGCTCGCCCGCCGCGACTTGGCACTCGAGGCCGCCATCGCCAAGCTCGACAAGTATCACCTGCTGATCCTCGACGACATCGCCTACGTCACCAAGGATCAGTCCGAAACTTCCGTCCTGTTCGAGCTGATCAGCACCCGATACGAGAGGCGGTCGATCCTGATCACCGCCAACCAGCCCTTCGGAGAGTGGGGCAAGATCTTCCCCGATCCCGCCATGACGCTCGCCGCCGTCGACCGCCTCGTGCATCACGCGACGATCTTCGAGATGAATGTCGAGAGCTACCGGAGGCGCGCTGCCGTCCAGCGCAGAACCACACCCGGCCGTCCGCCGACACGCGCGACAATCAAAACCGTCGAGCGATTGTCGCCCAGCGACAATCAGACCAGCGCTTGACCCTTGCCAGTCTCAATCAGAACGGCAACTCTCCACCCGCCGCGACAATCAGTTCTCATCCTGATTGACGCTGACCTCTCATCCAGATCGTCGCGCAACAGCCCCACCTGGCCCACGCATATTGTCGATCCGGTAGCGCCGCCCGTTCTCGTCCACATACCGGTAATCCCGATCTATGTACTTCTGATCATACGGCGTGTACTGCTTGTTCCACGTCGCCTTTTCAGAACGGGTATAGAAGAAAATGCTGTCCGTTATACGCCCATAATGCGCAGCGCCCTGCTTGCCGTCATTGTGAGCGTGTGACCGCTTCCAAATGACCTCGTTCTGGAAGTTGCGGCTCTCGAAAATGCCGTCGAGTAGCAGTTTCAAATAGTGTGAGGCAGTCGGATCACAGTGCAGGTACAGGCTGCCAGTGGACTTCAGAGCGCGATGCAGCTCAATTAGCCGAACCGCCATCATGGCCAGATATGCCATCATGTCGTTATCGCCCAAAAAGCCGCGCATCGCCCTAAGCAGGTCGGCGGCGTTCGTGTTGCCGGAGCGCATCACCTGATCGAACGCACTCTCAGCCTCTTGGCCCCAGTGCCAGGTGTCCTCAAACGCCTCAATCTGCGCCCGTGATCCGGTCCCGCCCGGCGCTTTGAACAACACGTTGTACGACGCATTCGAGTTAAATGGCGGGTCCAGATAGATCAGGTCCACGCTCTCGTCCGCGACGCTCTCGCGCAGCACGGCGAGGTTGTCGCCGTAATAGAGTGCATTCCCAGCCATACCGGCGCCGCCCTAATCTCGGCGGAGATCTACATCTTGCGGGTGGGTTTGGCAACTACTATATCGCCTAAGGAAAGGCGGGTCCGGACCAGCACCCGGGCGGCTTCGTTTGCATCGGCGCTGATGCTGAGAGCGTTTCATGGCAGCCGGCTGAGGCTTGGTGCTGTGGTAGCGCCATACCACAGCACCGTAGCGCTTGACTCTGGGGGCTTTTCTCGCTCTAAGCCCGCCGTTCAAGCTCAGGAAGACCAGGAATGAAGACCACCCTCTCGCTGAAACCCGCGGAGGTGAACAAGGATTGGGTGTTGATCGACGCGGAGGGCCTCGTCCTCGGCCGGCTCGCCGTCTTGATCGCCAACCGTCTGCGCGGCAAGCACAAGCCGCAGTTCACGCCGCATGTCGATTGCGGCGATCACGTGGTCGTCGTGAACGCAAGCAAGGTGCGCGTCACGGGGAACAAGGCCGCGCAGTCGATATTCTATTATCACACGGGCTATCCTGGCGGCATCAAGGGCAACAGCATCCAGCAGCGCCTCGACAGCCGCCACCCGGAACGTGTGCTGCACAAGGCGGTCGAGCGCATGATCACGCGCGGCCCGTTGCAGCGCGCGCAGATGAAGCATCTCCACATCTATGGCGGCGCCGAGCATCCCCACGACGGTCAGGAGCCGAAGCCGCTCGACGTCGGAGCCATCAATTCCAAGAACAAGAGGGTCTGAGCAGCATGTCCTCCACACAGACCCGCACCCTCGCCGACCTCAAGGATCTCGTGGCCGCGACTGGGGTCGGCGCGCCCGAGCAGGAAGCGACCAGGCGGGAGCCGAAGCGCGACGCTCTCGGCCGCAGCTACGCGACCGGCCGCCGCAAGGATGCCGTCGCCCGCGTCTGGATCAAGCCGGGAAGGGGAGACATCTCCGTCAACGGCCGCAAGGTCGGGCAGTATTTTGCGCGGCCCGTGCTGCGCATGCTGATCACCCAGCCCTTCCTGGTCGCGGATCGCTACAATCAGTTCGACGTGATCTGCACGGTCACGGGCGGCGGCCTGTCCGGCCAGGCGGGCGCGGTCCGTCATGGCATCAGCCGCGCGCTGACCTCCTACGAGCCCGATCTCCGCACGATCCTCAAGGCCGCCGGGTTCCTGACCCGCGACCCGCGGGTCGTCGAGCGGAAAAAATACGGCCGCGCCAAGGCCCGCCGCAGCTTCCAGTTCAGCAAGCGCTGAGCCCATTCGTCCGTCAGCCCGCTTCTCTCGGAAGGCGGCGCTGGCGGTCGCTTTACCTCTCCCACAGCGCGCGCCATGTCTGTCCGACCGATACAGGAGCGGGCATTGCCGACAGTGTTCATCGACGGAGAGGCCGGAACGACGGGCCTCGGCATCCGGGAGCGCCTTCGGGACCGCCGCGACCTGACGGTGCGCAGCATCGCCGCCGAGCACCGCAAGGATTCCACGGCCCGGCGCGACCTCATGGCCGAGGTCGACCTCGTCGTGCTCTGCCTGCCGGATCAGGCGGCGATCGAGGCGGCGGGCCTCGCGCAGTCCCTCGGGGCGGATGCGCCGAAGGTGCTGGACGCGAGCACGGCGCATCGCGTCCATGCCGATTGGGCCTACGGCTTCGCCGAACTCGAACCCGGACAGTCAGCGCGCATCGCGGCTGCCGCGCGCGTCGCCAATCCGGGCTGCTATCCGACCGGCGCGATCGCCTTGCTGCGGCCGCTGGTCGATGCCGGCGTGCTGCCGCCTGGGCATCCGGTCAGCATCAACGCGGTCAGCGGCTATAGCGGCGGCGGCAAGGCGATGATCGAGGCGCATGAGCGCGAGGGCGGCCCGGCGTTCGAGCTGTACGGCCTCTCCCTCGCGCACAAGCACATCCCCGAAACCGAGACATACGGCCGGCTGGCGCGGCGGCCGATCTTCGTGCCGTCGGTCGGACATTTCGCGCAAGGGATGCTGGTCTCCATTCCGCTGCACCTCGACACGCTGCCGGGACGGCCGGCCGGCGCCGATCTCCGCGCCGTGCTCGCGGAACGGTATCGGGATTGCGCGCTCGTGGCCGTCGCGGACGGGCAGGATACCGGCAAGCTGGAGCCGGAGGCGCTCAACGGCACCGATCGGCTGGAGCTGCACGTTTTCGCGAACGAGGAAGCGCGGCAGGCCGTGCTGGTCGCGCGGCTGGACAATCTGGGCAAGGGCGCGTCGGGGGCGGCAGTGCAGAATATCGGCCTGATGCTCGGTCTCGATCATGGGTGAGTTTGCGCGCGGCCCGCTCTATACGCTCGGGGGCGTCGCGCCGAGGATCGGGCCGGACGTGTTCATCGCGCCGAACGCGGCCGTCATCGGCGACGTGGAGATCGGGGCTCGGTCGAGCGTCTGGTTTTCCTGCGTGCTGCGCGGCGACGTGAACTTCATCCGCGTCGGCACCGGCACGAACATCCAGGACGGCGCCATTGTCCACGTCGTGTCGAAGCGAATCCCGGCTATCATCGGCAACGACGTGACGATCGCGCACGCCTGCATGATCCACGCCTGCATATTAAAGGACCGGGCGTTCGTCGGCATGGCGGCGACCGTGCTGGACGGCGCGGTGATCGAGGAGGGCGGCATGCTGGCCGCGGGCGCGCTCCTGACGCCGGGCAAGGTGATCGGTCCGAACGAGTTGTGGGGCGGGTCGCCCGCGCGGTTTTGGCGCGTGCTGTCGCCAGAGGAGCGGGCGACTTTCCACGGCAATGCTCCGCATTACGTCCGGGTCGCCGCGCGTTTTCTCGACGGGCTGGAGGATGCCAGGTGAGCATGCGCAAGTGGAGCCTTCTCTGCGTCGCCTCGGCCCTCGCCGGCTGCGGCGCGATCACACCCCCGCCTGACACGGCGCGGCTGCCGCCGAATGCCTTTGGCACCTATGCCGACGGCGATATCGGCGCGATCAACATTTCGGCCTGGGCGTTCGCCGACCCGGCCCGCACACGCAATGATCCTGCCGACGCCGCGCGCGCGGTGGCGGCCGTCGATTACCTCGCGGGTGAATTGTCGGGCAGCCCTCGCTGGGATTTCATGTCGCCGCTGACGAAGATGCAGATGATCCAGGCACGGGCGGAGGTGCGGGCGGCGCTCGGCGTCGCCCCGGCCGCGCCGTCGCAGGACGTCGTCGATCAGTTGCTCTATGCCGCCGATGCGCTGAGCGCCGGCAGTCCCGAGGGCGCCATGGCCGCGTTGACGCAGCCCGACTTTACCTTGCCGCCGCCCGAGACGCTCCGTCGCCTCGCCAACCTGCCGCATCTCGAGGAAGCGAACGTCGCCACCGCGCACGCCGCCGCGCAGGCGCAGCCGAACACCGGCGGCAGCTTCGACCGCTGAGTTCCGGTCAGGCCGCGCGGACGCGCACGTAGCTGCCGGGCGCGTCCTCGATCGGCGCGAGCGCGCGCGATCCAGGTTTGCGCGCCGGAATGTGCTCGGGCGCGAGCGCCGCGACCCAGTGCTGCCAGTCCGGCCACCAGGAACCCGCGAACTCGGTCGCGCCCTGTAGCCATTCCTCGGACGAGGCGGGAATCTCGGGGTTCGTCCAGTAGCCGTATTTGCCGCGCGCGGGCGGATTGACGATGCCCGCCACATGGCCCGATCCGGCCAGCACGAAGCGGATGGGGCCCCGCAGCAACTGCGTGCCGGCATAGGTCGACCGCCACGGCGTGATGTGATCGTCGCGCGTCGAGAGAAAATAGGCGGGGACCGTGATGCGGCGGAGGTCGATCGGCACGCCCGCGAGTGAGACGCCGCCGGGCTCGACAAGCTTGTTCTCCTGATACATCTGCCGGAGATAGAAGCCGTGCATGCGCGCCGGCATGCGGGTAGAATCGCCGTTCCAGAACAGCAGATCGAACGGAAACGGATCTTTCCCGAGCAGGTAGTTGTTGATGACGAAGGACCAGATCAGGTCGTTCGCGCGCAGCGAGCTGAACGAGGCCGCCATGTCGTAGCCGTCGAGGAAGCCGTTCTGCTTCATGCGGCTCTCCATCATCGCGAGCTGTCCCTCGTCGATGAAGACGGTGATGTCGCCCGCGTCCGCGAAGTCGAGCAGCGTCACGAAGAACGTCGCCGATGCGATCCGGTCGTCCGATCGCGCCGCCATATAGGCGAGCGTCGTCGCGAGCAGGGTGCCGCCGAGACAGTAGCCGATGGCGTTGACGGCGCGCTCGCCGGTCGCGCGCTCGATCGCCGCGAGCGACGCGAGCACGCCCTCGGTCATGTAGTCCTCGAAGCCTTTCTCGGCCAGACGCTGATCCGGGTTGACCCAGCTGATGATGAAGACCGTGTGGCCCTGCGCCACCGCCCAGGCGACGAAGCTGTTGGCCGGGCGCAGATCGAGGATGTAGAACTTGTTAATCCAGGGCGGCACGATCAGCAGCGGGCGCTTAAACACGCTTTTCGTCTTCGGCGCGAACTGGATGAGCTGCATCAACTCGTTCTGATAGACGACCTTGCCCGGCGTGGTGGCGATGGTCTCGCCGAGCTGGAAGGCATGGGGGTCCGACATCGTAATCTTGAGCCGTCCATGGCCGCGCTCGAGGTCGGTGAGCAGGTTGTTGAGGCCCCGCAGCAGATTTTCGCCGCCGGTCTCGGCCGTGCGCCGGAGCACCTCGGGATTGGTGAGCACGAAGTTGCTCGGACTCAACGCGTCCGTGAAGCTGCGGCTGAAGAAGTCGAGCTTGCGCGCCGTCTTCTCGTCCGCTCCCTCAACGCCATGCACGACGTCATGCACGAAGCGCGAGGACAGCAGGTAGGACTGCTTGATGAAATCGAAGATCTCGTTCTCGGACCACGCCCGGTCGCGGAACCGGGAGTCGTCCGCCGCGGGATTGATGACGGGCGCGGGTTCCTCTCCGAACATGCGGCGGGTCGCGTTCTGCCAGAGCGTCAGGTAATCCTGCCAGAAGCTCAGCTGCGCCTGCATCAGGCCGGCCGGATGCGCCATCAGCCGTGCCGTCATTTCGAAGAACGCGTTGCCGATGGTGACGGGGTCGGTCGCGGGCAATTCGCTCGCCTGCCGCGCCAGCCACTCCGCGACGATCCGCTGCGAGCGTTCTGCGATGCTTGCCATGGACCGGCCGAGGGATGCCGGGTCGGGCAGCTTGAAATGCGCGCCTTCTGGTTTTTGCAGCTCGGCCATGGACGTGTCCTTTTCGTTGAGGCCACCCCAAGCTAAACCTGCGGCGCGACCGGGAACGGATTCGATTGCATGATAACCGACGAAGTGGAAAGAGACGAATATGGGTCCGGGTCGAGGCCGCCGCGAGGGCGGATGACGCTCTTGCTACTGGCGCCGGCGCTGCTCGGCGGCTGCTCCTCGCTGCCGTCCTCGGTCAATCCGGTTTCCTGGTGGCACGGGCTGGAGGGCGGGGCGATCGCCGAGCAGCGGCCGCCGCCGCCCGGAGCGAACGAGCCGTATCCCAACCTCGCCACGGTCCCGGCCAGACCCGCGGCGACGGACGCGAGCGCCCGGCGGCAGATCGCGGACGCGCTGATCGCGGACCGGACCAACGCCCAGCACGAGGCGGCGCTGGCGCCGCTGCCGGACCCGTCCTCTCCCGCCGCGTCCCCGGCGCTGTTCGGCCAGGGCTCGGCGACGCCGCCAGCGCCGCCCAGCCCGGCCGCTGCCGACGCCACGCAGGCGAGCGCGTCGCTCGCGGCCGCGACGCCGCCGGCGCGGCCGAACTCCGCCCCGCCTGCGACCGTGCCAACGCCTGCGCCTGCGCCTGCGCCCGCGCCAACGCCTGCGCCGGTCACAGGCGTGCAAAGCGCCCCGCTCGGGCCGGCACCCGGGACCGCCGTGGTGCCGACGGAGGCGACCCAGACGGCCGCGCTCCCGACATTGCCCGCGGCGCCGCCTGCGGCGCCCGCGTTACCGGGCGTTCCGTCCGCGGTGGCCGCCGCGGCACCCGCGTCGCGACCGGCTGCCGCCTCCGCGCCCAAGCCTGCGCCGGCCCCTGCCGCAGCCCCCGCCCCGCCCGTCGCCGTCGCGTTCGCCCCTGGGTCGGCCGAATTGCCGGCCTCGGGCGTGACGACGCTGCGGAGCCTGGCGGCCCGGCGAGGCGCGAACGGCATCGTCGTCACCGGCTATGGCGAGGCGAGTTCGGCCGACCCGGGGGCGCAGTCGTCGGCCCTCTCCCTCGGCGTGAGCCGCGCGCAGGCGATGGTGAACGCGCTGGCGGCGGCCGGCGTGCCCGCGTCGTCGCTCCAGATCGACGCCGAGGCTGCCGGTCGCGGCGGCACCGCCCGTCTGGTAGACTGAGACGCAATGCCTTCCTTCCCGGGACAGAGACGATGACCGACGAGTTCCACCGCATCCGCCGCCTGCCGCCCTACGTGTTCGCCGAGGTGAACCAGGCGAAGGCGAAATCGCGCGCGGCGGGCGAGGACATCATCGATCTCGGCATGGGCAATCCCGACAGCCCGACCCCGTCGCACATCGTCGCCAAGCTGGTCGAGGCCGTGCAGGATCCCCGCACGCATCGCTACTCCGTTAGCAAGGGCATTCCAGGCTTGCGCCGGGCGCTGGCCAGCTACTATCGCCGCCGTTTCGACGTGGCGCTCGACCCCGAGACCGAGGTGATCGCGACGCTCGGCTCTAAGGAAGGGCTGGCCAATCTCGCCGCCGCGGTCACCAGCCCGGGCGACACGATCCTGGTGCCCAACCCTTCGTACCCGATCCACCAGTTCGGCTTCATCATCGCGGGCGCGTCGGTGCGCTCGGTGCCCGCGACGCCGGACGAGGAGATGCTGCGCGCGCTCGATCGCGCCGTGCGCCACTCGGTGCCGAAGCCGACCGCGCTGATCGTGAACTTTCCGTCGAACCCGACCGCGTATCTGGCCAGTCTCGATTTTTACCGTGAGCTGGTTCAGTTCGCGAAGCAGAACGAGATCTGGATTCTATCCGATCTCGCCTATGCCGAGCTGTATTACGGCAACGTGCCGCCGCCTTCGGTTCTGCAGATTCCGGGCGCGAAGGAGATCGCGGTCGAGTTCACGAGCCTGTCCAAAACCTACTCCATGCCGGGCTGGCGCATGGGGTTCGCGGCCGGCAATCCGCGTCTGATCACCGCCCTCACGCGCATGAAATCCTATCTCGACTACGGCGCCTTTACGCCAATCCAGGTGGCGGCCGTCGCGGCGCTGAACGGGCCGCAGGACTGCGTGCAGCAGGCGCGCGATCTGTATCGCGAACGCCGCGACGTGCTGATCCGGGGCTTGCACGCGGCCGGCTGGGACGTGCCGAGCCCGGAAGGCTCGATGTTCGCCTGGGCGCCGATCCCGGAGCGCTACGCCCATCTCGGCAGCCTCGGCTTCAGCAAGCTGCTACTGGACCGGGCGCGCGTCGCCGTCGCGCCCGGCATCGGCTTCGGCGAGCATGGCGATGGGCATGTCCGCATCGCGCTGGTCGAGAACACGCAGCGCCTGCGGCAGGCCGTGCGCAACATTCGCGCCTTCCTCGGGGCCGGCTCCAACGTCGCCGATCCGGCGCCGCTCGCCCCGGCGCACGTATGACGGAGCCCTTCTCGATCGGCATCGCCGGCCTCGGCACGGTGGGCGGCGGCGTGCTCGCGCTGCTGGCGCGCAACGCGGACATCGTCGCCGCCCGCGCCGGGCGTCCGGTCGTGGTGGCGGCGGTCTCGGCCCGCGACCGGACGCGCGATCGCGGCGTGCCGGTGGAGGGCTTCCGCTGGTACGACGATCCGATCGCGATGGTCGCCGATCCCGGCATCGACGCCGTCGTCGAGCTGATCGGCGGCGGCGACGGGGTCGCGCGCGAGGTGGTGCAGGCGGCGATCGCGGCGGGCAAGCCGGTCGTCACCGCGAACAAGGCGCTGCTCGCGCTGCACGGCGTGGAGCTGGCGGCCTGGGCCGAGCAGCGGCACGTTCCGCTCGCCTTCGAGGCCGCGGTCGCTGGTGGCATTCCCGTCATCAAGCTGCTGCGCGAGGGCTTCGCCGGCAACCGGATCGAGCGGATCGCCGGCATCCTCAACGGCACCTGCAACTACATCCTGACGGTGATGCGCGATCGCGGCGGCGCGTTCCCGGACGTGCTCGCGGAGGCGCAGCGGCTCGGCTACGCGGAGGCCGATCCGTCCTTCGACATCGACGGCATCGACGCCGCGCACAAGCTCGCGATCCTGGCGGCGCTCGCCTTCGGCCGGCCGGTCTCGTTCGGCAGCGTGCATGTCGAGGGCATCCGCTGCATCTCCGCGCTGGATGTCGCCTTCGCGCAGGAGTTCGGCTTCCGCATCAAGCTGCTCGGCCTCGCGCAGCAGACGGAGCGCGGCATCGCGGCCCGCGTGCATCCGTGCCTCGTGCCGGAGGACAGTTCGCTCGCGGGCGTCGAGGGCGTGTTCAACGCGGTCGTGGCGGAGGGAGATTTCGTCGGGCGGGTCATGGTCGAGGGACGCGGCGCGGGCGCCGGGCCGACCGCCTCGGCCGTGGTCGCCGACCTGGTGGACATCGCGCGCGGCCGCACGACCCCGGTCTGGGGCGCGCATTCGGCGGCGCTGTCCGACGCGCCGTCGGTGCCGATGAGCGATCATGTCGGGTGCTACTATCTTCGCATCATGGTGACGGACCGGCCGGGCGTGATCGCGGACGTGACGGCGGCGCTGCGCGACGAGGGCGTCTCGCTCGAATCCATGCTGCAAAGGGGCCGGGCGCCGGGCGAGGCGGTTCCCGTGGTTCTGGTCACGCACGAAACCAACGAGGCATCCATGAGTGCCGCGCTCGCCCGCATCGCCGCGCTCAATTCGGTGCTGGAAGCGCCGACCCTGATCCGCATCGAGCAGATCTGATCACAGCATAAATCATAGTGGGAGGGAGAAACCCGTGACCAGCACACAAGCCGAACAGCCCCCCGGCCCGCTCAGCGACCGCAATCTGGCGCTGGAACTGGTGCGCGTGACCGAGGCGGCGGCGCTCGCGGCATCCCGCTGGATGGGGCGCGGCCAGAAGAACGAGGCCGACGGCGCCGCCGTCGAGGCGATGCGCCGCGCCTTCGACCATGTGGCGATTTCCGGCACCGTCGTGATCGGCGAGGGCGAGATGGACGAGGCGCCGATGCTCTATATCGGTGAGAAGGTCGGCGCCGGCGGCCCGGCCATGGATATCGCCGTCGATCCGCTGGAAGGCACGACGATCATCGCCAAGGGCGGCCCGAACGCGCTGGCCGTGCTCGCGCTCGCCGAGCATGGCAATTTCCTGCATGCGCCCGACATCTACATGGACAAGATCGCGGTCGGCGGCGGCGTGCCGGACGGCGCGGTCGATCTCGACGCCAAGCCCGGAGAAAATCTGCGCAGTCTCGCGCGCGCCAAGAAGCTGGACGTCTCCGACCTCGTCGTTTGCATCCTCGATCGCGATCGTCATGCAGAGATGATTGCGGGATGCCGCGAGGCGGGCGCGCGCGTCATGCTGATCGGTGACGGCGACGTCGCCGGCGTGATCGCGGCGGCGATGGGCGATAGCGGCATCGACATGTATCTCGGCTGGGGCGGCGCGCCGGAAGGCGTGCTGGCCGCGGCGGCGCTCCGCTGCACCGGCGGCCAGATGCAGGGCCGGTTGATCTACGAGGACCAGGCCCAGCGCGAGCGGGCGCGCGGCATGGGCATCGCCGATCCGGACCGCAAATACACGGTCGAGGAGATGGCGAAGGGGAACGTGATGTTCGCGGCGACCGGCGTGACCGGCGGCCCGATGCTGCGCGGCGTCCGGCGCGTCGGACACACGGCGGTGACGCATTCGATGGTCATGCGCAGCAAGTCCGGAACCGTGCGCTACGTCGAGGCGCACCACAATTTCAAGACCAAGACTTGGGCCCCCACCTGACCGAAACCACGGTGTCCGAGCCGGTGTTGGGAATAGCGAGCAGCCTGACGGGGCGGCGCTGGATTTGGCGCGAGGCGGAGCCGCGCGTCGCCCTCGGCCTCGCGCAGCGGCTGGACGTGCCCGAGATCGTGGGCCGGCTGCTCGCGGTGCGCGGCATCGCGGCCGAGGACGCGGCGCACTACCTCGTGCCCACTTTGCGCGCCTTGCTGCCGGACCCTTCGGTGCTCGCCGACATGGAGCCGGCGGCCGAGCGGATCGCGCAGGCGGTCGTGCGTGCCGAGACGGTCGCCGTGTTCGGCGACTACGACGTGGACGGGGCGTGCAGCGCGGCGGTGATGGTGACCGTGCTGCGGGCGCTCGGCTGCACCGTGCTGCACCACGTGCCGGACCGGTTGCGCGAGGGCTACGGGCCGAACGCGCCGGCGCTGCGCTCGCTCGTGGAGCGCGGCGCGACGCTCATCGTCTGCGTCGATTGCGGCACGGCGGCGGCCGAGATCTTCGCGTGCGTGCATGGCGTCGCGGATGTCGTCGGTACTGGACCACCACAAGGCGGACGGACCGCCGCCCGCAATCGCCGCGACCGTCAATCCGAACCGGCTCGATTGCGGGTCCGGCCTCAAGATGCTCTGCGCGGCCGCCGTCGCCTTCATGACGGCCGTGGCGCTGCTGCGCGCGCTGCGCAGGCGCGGTTTTTTCGCGAATGGCCGCTCAGAGCCGGATCTGCTCGGGCTGCTCGATCTGGTGGCGCTCGCCACGATCTGCGACGTGATGCCGCTGACCGGCCTGAACCGCGCGCTGGTGCGCCAGGGCCTGACCGTGATGGCGCGGCGGTCGCGGCCGGGGATCGCGGCGCTGTTGGACGTCGCGCAGACGCGCGATCTGCCGTCCGTCATGACGTGCGGTTTCGGGATCGGGCCGCGCATCAACGCCGGCGGCCGGATCAGCGAGGCGGATCTCGGACTGCGATTGCTGCTTACGGACAATCCCGTCGAGGCGCGGGCGTTGGCCGAGCGGCTGGACGCGGTGAACCGGCAAAGACAGGAGGTCGAGGCGTCGATGCTGGAGGCCGCGCTCGCGGACGCGGCGGCGCAGGCTTCGTCCGGCCGGGCCGTGCTCGTGGTTGCGGGCGAGGGCTGGCATCCGGGCGTGGTCGGCATCGTCGCGGGGCGCATCAAGGAGCGGTTCAATCGGCCGACCTGCGTCGCGGGCATCGCGGACGGGATCGCGAAAGGGTCGGGACGGTCGCTGCCGGGCCTGGATCTCGGGGCGGCGGTGATCGCGGCGCGTCAGGCGGGCATCCTGACGACCGGCGGCGGTCACGCGATGGCGGCGGGATTTTCCTTCGCGCATGACCGCCGAGCGGCATTCCATGCCTTCCTGGACGAGCGGCTGGCCGCCGCGACCGCGCTACCCGCGTCGGCCGATCTCGCCGTCGAGGGAAGCCTGACCGTGCCGGGCGCAACGGTCGATCTCGCCCAGCATCTCGGCCGGCTGGCGCCGTTCGGGAACGGCAACGAGGAGCCGGTGCTCGTGCTGCAAAGGGCACGCGTGGTCCGGGCGGAGCGCGTCGGTAAGGAGGGCAACTCCGTGCGGGCCATCCTGGAAGGCGAGGGCGGCGGATCAAGGCTGAAGGCCATGCTGTTCCGCGCCAGGGATGGTGCATTGGCGAACGCGCTGCTCGGTCGTGACGGCGCACCGCTGCACGTCGCAGGTCATCTACGGGTCGAGGAGTGGAACGGGGCCGTGAAGCCGGGCTTCACCATCGCGGACGCGGCGCTCGCATGAGTCCCACCCGCGCAGGCTCAGGTCTTGCGGAGCTGCGCCTCATCGATAACCCGCTCATGGTTGTCGAGCGCGCTCTTGACCCGGTACTGGCAGGACGTGCCCGTCACCGGCATCCGCCGCACGATGGTGTAGACACCCGGCCGGACATTGACGTCGAACCGGCCCGGCTGAAACTGGACCCGGTCGCCTGCTGAGAATTTATGTGCAATCATCATCGACGCGCTCCAAAAGGGCGGCGTCCGAGAACGCCGCCCCGCATAGCTAGCTGGCCTGGAGATTGCCCGCAGAGGTCTTACCCTGCTGGCCGCGCTCCAGGTCGTAGGTAACCTTCTGGCCTTCGTTCAGCGTGGAAAGGCCTGCGCGCTCCACCGCAGAGATATGGACGAAGACGTCCTTCGAGCCATCGCTCGGCTCGATGAAGCCGTAGCCCTTCTGAGCATTGAACCACTTGACAGTACCGGAAGCCATATTCTCACTTACTCCATTACGGGCCAAATCCTGCAACGTGCAGGAGATCCTACTTTTCAATTGGGGGGATCGGTGCCACGCAGAGCGAAGCGTAAATCGGGATCTTGCCCCGGCTGAAAAGTTCAGCCGTCGGCCGACCATATCCTAGTCAGTGGTTAATAGCACGCCCTGATTTTGAGCGTCGGCCGGAGGTCAGGCCCGCGACGAACGCGGGCACGACGACGGTCGCCGGTCCGCAGCTTGCCTCGTCGAACTGCTCGGCGCCCTCGGAGCGCTCCAGGTTCAGTTCGACCGTACGTGCCCGGCCTCGCACCCGCGCCACGAACCCCGCGGCCGGATAGACGGCGCCCGAGGTTCCGATCGAGACGAACAGAGCGCAGCTTGCGAGCGCGGCCTCGATCCGGTCCATGTCGCGCGGCATTTCGCCGAACCACACCACGTCCGGCCGCAAGCCTCCGGCGATCCCGCAGGCGGGGCACGCGAGGGCGGTCGAGAGATCCTCGCGCCACGCGCGCGCCGCACCGCAATGCATGCAGCGGGCACGCCGCAGGCTGCCGTGCATGGGGATCAGCCGTTCGCTTCCGGCCCGTTCGTGCAGATCGTCCACGTTCTGCGTCACGAGCAGGAACGGACCGGGCCACGCCCGCTCCAGTTCGGCCAGCGCGAGATGGGCGGCGTTCGGCGCTACGGCAGGGCTCGCCAGCTGCCGCCGCCGCTCGTTGTAGAAGCGGTGCACGCGCGCCGGATCGCGGGCAAAGGCCGATGGCGTCGCTACATCCTCGATGCGGACCTGCGACCAGATGCCGCCCGGATCGCGGAAGGTCGCGAGACCCAACTCGCGGCTGATCCCGGCCCCGGTCAGGACGACGATGCCGCCTGCCGGATCGATCATGTCAGCTCGTACTCGGCTTCCGCCGTGTAGACCGGCTGTTCCTTGCCGAGACGGGAACTGAACAGCGTGAAATGCTGGATCGCGATCGGACCGCACCTGAACAGGTTGTTGGCCTGCACAAAGGAAGCAAGCTTCGCTTCCGGCACGGCATCGGTTCTCGCCAAGGTCACGTGCGGCACGAAGCGCTTGCGCTCCGACTCCAGCCCCGTGCGTTGCAGCGCCGTCTCGATCTTGTTCTGCAGGAACTCGAGGGGTTGGTTGCGTTCCAGGCCGGCCCAGAGCGAACTGGTGCGTCCGCCCTTGTGAAACGTGCCGACGCCGCAGAGCGTGAGCGGAAAGCCGCGCGCGCGAAGGCTGGCGAGAGCAAGGTCGATTTCCTCCGCCCGGTGCGGCGGGGTCTCGCCGATGAAGCGCAAGGTGATGTGGTAGTTGTCCGGATCGACCCATTTCGCGCCCGACAGGCCGCCCGCCAGCATCGACAGCCGCTCTCGCGTCTCCCACGGCAGGTCGAGGGCGACGAACAGCCTCATTCCGTCTTCACCTCGTCGAGCAGCTTCTCGACCGATGGCAGCAGGCGGGCGACGATCTTCCTCACGCCCGCCGCATTCGGATGCATTCCGTCCGGCTGGTTGAGCGCGGTCACGGTCGCCACGTCCTGCAGGAAGAACGGGTCGAACAGGACGCCCGGACGTCTGCCCAGGCGGGCGAACACGGCCTTGAACGCCGCCGCGTATTGCGGGCCGTAGTTCGGGATGGCGTACATGCCGCACAGCAGGACGGGGATGTGTCGGGCGGCCAGCGTATCGAGGATCGCGGTTAGGTTCGCCTCCACCTCGCGCGGATCGAGGCCGCGCAGGCCGTCATTGGCGCCCAGCTCGACGATCGCCGCGTCCGGCTTGTCGGCCAGCACCCAATCCAGCCGGGCGCGGCCGCCGGCCGTCGTGTCGCCGGAGACGGCGCCGTCGATGATCCGCACGTCCCGGCCGCGCGCGCGCAGCGCCGCCAGCAATTGGGCCTGGAACCCCTCCGCGTGCGGCAGGCCGTAACCGGCGGTCAGGGAGTCGCCGAGGATCAGCAGCTTCGGGGCGGCGGCGAAGGCCGGGATCACGGCGGCGAGCACCAGCAGCATTGCGCAAGCGTAAGCCCGCGCGGCATTCCGAAGCCGGCAACCAAGGCCATATCCTCTCGCCATGGACGCCATCTCGCTGTCTCCGGTCCCGTCCGCCGCCCTCGCGGACCGGCCGCTCGTCGAGGTCCGTGACCTCACGCTGACCCTGCCCTCCAGTGCCGGGCCGGTCAACATCCTGCGCGGAATCGACCTCGACATCCGCGCGGGCGAGGCGGTCGGCATCGTCGGCCCGTCCGGGTCGGGCAAGACGAGCTTCCTCATGGTGCTCGCCGGGCTCGAACGCGCGAGCGGCGGCCAGGTGCGGGTCGCGGGCCGCGCGCTCACGCCCATGGACGAGGACGCGCTCGCCCGGCTCCGCCGCGACACGATCGGCATCGTGTTTCAGTCCTTCCACCTGATCCCGACCATGACCGCGCTCGAGAACGTCTCGGTGCCGCTGGAACTCGCGGGCGCGCGGGACGCCGCCGAGCGCGCGCGGGCGAGCCTCGCCTCGGTCGGCCTCTTGCATCGGCTGACGCATCTCCCATCGCAGCTTTCGGGCGGCGAGCAGCAACGAGTGGCGCTGGCCCGCGCCTTTGCGCCGGAGCCGAAGCTGCTGCTGGCGGACGAGCCGACCGGCAATCTGGACCAGGAGACGGGCGGGGCCGTGATGGATCTGCTGTTCGCGTTGCGCCAGCGGCTCGGCACCACCCTGTTGCTGATCACCCACGACCCGGCCCTTGCCGGACGCTGCGAGCGAATGGTGCGCTTCGCGGACGGGCGGGTGGTGGCAGCGTGAAACTCGCCTTCGTGTTCGCGCGGCGGGAGCTGCGCGGAGGGGTGCGGGGGCTGCGGATCGTGGTCGCCTGCCTCGCCCTCGGGGTTGCGGTGATCGCGGCGGTCGGCTCGCTCCGGGCCGGGATCGACCGTGGCCTCGCCGCCGACGGGCGCACGCTGCTCGGCGGCGACATCGCGATCGAGACCAGCGGCGAGAAGCTCCCGGACACGGCCCGCGCCTGGCTGGCGGCACGCGGCGACCGGCTCTCCGCGATCGTCCTGATGCGCTCGATGGTGATCGCGGGGACAGGGGAGCGGCAGCTGGTCGAGTTGAAGGCGGTCGACTCGGCGTGGCCGCTGCTCGGAGCGCCGACCCTCGCGCCGCCGCTGCCGGTCGCGGAGGCGCTCGGCGAGCGGGACGGGCGCTTCGGCGTGTTGCTGGAGCCCGTCGTCATGGACCGGCTCGGCGCGCACCCCGGCGACACCGTCCGGATCGGCGACGCCCGCTTCACGGTGCGCGCAACGCTCGCGGACGAACCGGACCGGGCGACTGGGGTCGCGGCGTCGATCGCCCCGCGTGCGATCGTTTCGGCCGATGCTCTCGCAGCCACGGGCCTGCTCGCGCCGGGGGCGATGATCGGGCACACGACCCGCGTGCTCGGGCCGGCGGGCGCCGATCCCGCGCGACTGATCGGGGAGTTGCGGGCGGCCTTCCCGGACCAGGGCTGGCGCATCCGGGATTTCCGCGACGCGGCGCCGGGGGTGAGACGGTTCGTCGATCAGACCGGGTCGTTCATGACACTGGTCGGACTGACCGCGCTGCTGGTCGGCGGCATCGGCGCTGCGAACGGGGTGCGCGCGTGGCTGGAGGCGCGGGCGAGGACCATCGCAACTTTGCGGTCGCTCGGCGCGTCCGCCGCGCTCGTGTTCGCGGTCTGCTTCATTCAGGTGATGGCGCTGGCGCTGCTGGGCACCTTGATCGGGGTGCTCGCCGGGGCGGCGCTGCCGGTGCTCGGCATCGCGCTCCTCAAGGGTCTGCTGCCGGTGGTGCCGGAGATCGGCGTCTATCCAGGGCCGCTCGCGCTCGCCTCCGTGTTCGGCCTGCTCACGGCGGCCGCCTTCGTGTTGTGGCCGCTCGGCCGGGCGGCGCGCATTCCGGGGGCGGCGCTGTTTCGCGATGCGCTCCTGCCGGACCGGGCGCGGCCCTCGCCCGCAATCGTCGCGGCCAACGTCCTGCTGGCGGCGGCGCTGGTCGGATTGACCGTGGCGGTCTCGCCGGACCGGCGCTTCGCGCTCTGGTTCTGCGGCGCGGCGGCACTGACGCTCGCCCTGTTCCGCCTCGGCGGCTGGGCGCTGATGGCGGCCTCGCGGCGGGCGCCGCGCGCGCGGGCGCCCTGGCTGCGGCTGGGCTTGAGCAATCTCGGCCGGCCGGGAGCCTCCACGCCGATGATGCTGGTCTCGGTGGGCCTCGGCCTGTCCACGCTCGCGACTGTCGTGTTGGTTCAGGGCAACGTCCGCCGCGAGCTTGCGGACCAGATCCCGACCAACGCGCCCACCTTTTTCTTCATCGACGTGCAGAACGAACAGGTGCCCGCGCTCGAGCATCTGGTCACGGCGCAGCCGGGGGTGAGCGGCTTCCGCCAGGTGCCGAGCCTGCGGGCGCGGGTGGTCGCGATCAAGGGCGTGCCCGTGGATCGCGCGGTGGTCTCACCCGACACGCGGTTCGCGCTGCGTGGCGACCGGGGCCTGACCTATGCGGCGACCCCGCCGCCGGGCACCAGGATCGTGGCTGGGACGTGGTGGCCCGCCGACTATGAGGGTCCGCCGCTCGTTTCCTTCGATGCGGGGCTGGCTGCCGGCTGGGGCGTCCATGTGGGAGACGTCATCCGGGTGAACGTGCTCGGCCGGGACATCGACCTCAAAATCGCCAATCTGCGCGACATCGACTGGCGCTCGCTCTCCATCAACTTCTTCATGGTCGCCAGTCCGGGCCTCCTGGAGCATGCGCCGCACACGCATATCGCGACGGTCCGCGCGCCCGACCCCGGCGTTCAGGCGCATCTGCTGCGTACGGTCACGGACGCCATGCCGAACGTGACCGGCATCCTGGTCGCGGACGTGCTGCGAGCGGTCGCCGCCTTGCTCGACAAGATCGCGGCGGCGCTGGCGGCGACCGGATCGCTCACCCTCGCGGCCGGGGCGCTCGTTCTCGCGGGGGCGGTCGCCGCCGGCCAGAGGCGCCGCACGCACGAGGCGATCATCCTGAAAAGCCTTGGCGCAACCCGGCGTCAGATCCGGGCGGCCTGGCTGGTCGAGTTCGGCCTGCTTGGGGCAACCGCGGGGGGGATCGCGGCGGGGGTCGGGGCCGCGGCGAGTTGGGGCGTCATGCGATTCCTGATGGACGCGCCGTGGAGCTTGCTGCCGGGCCGGCTGGCGGCAACGATCGCGGCCTGTATCGCGCTGATGCTGGCGTTCGGCTATACTGGGACCGCGGCGGCGTTGCGGGCCAAGGCGGCGCCGCTGCTTCGCAACGAGTAGGGGGCCGACCTTACCGCGAATTTGCTTGAACCATGGCCAAGCTTTCACAAGATAACGTGCACGGGCATCTTCGCCCTTAGAGGGAACACTCAGACCATGGCTTACAGTCCCGACTATCGGACTTATCCGAGCGCCGCTGGCGCTCCGGCCGCGGCTGCGGCGCTGGATGCCGGGCTGCGCGCCTACATGCTCCGCGTCTACAACTGGATGACGTCGGGCCTCGCGCTCACGGGCATCGTTGCCTACGCGGTGGCGAATACCGGCCTGCGCGAACTCTTCTATCGCCCGGTGGTGACGCCGGCTGGCTACGGCTGGCAGCCGACGATGCTCGGCATGGTGTCGATCTTCGCACCGCTGGTCTTCGTGATGGTGCTTAGTTTCGGCGTAAACAAGCTGTCCCGCAGCACGGCCCAGGCGCTCTACTGGGCGTTCGCCGCCGCGATGGGCGCGAGCCTCGCCAACATCTTCCTGATCTACACGGGCGCGTCGATCGGCCGGGTGTTCTTCATCACCGCCGGCACGTTCGCCGCGATGAGCATCTGGGGCTACACGACCCGCACGGATCTGAGCCGATTCGGCAGCTTCCTGTTCATGGGCCTGATCGGCATCGTTCTGGCGAGCGTCGTGAACATCTTCCTCGGCAGCACCGGGTTGCAGTTTGCGATCAGCGTGATTGGCGTGCTGGTGTTCACGGGCCTGACCGCCTTCGACACGCAGCGGATCAAGAGCACCTACGTGCAGTATGCCTACGCGGAAGGGACGGATCAGGCGGCTAAGCGCAGCGTGTACGACGCGCTCAGCCTGTACCTGAACTTCATCAACCTGTTCATGCTGCTGATGCAGCTGATGGGCAATCGCAACAGCAACAGCTGACGCTTCGGGGTCAGCAAGCACGGAGAAACCCCGGGGTCACTCCCGGGGTTTCTTTTATCGGCTGCATGGCTGACCGCGATCAGACCGTCTTGAGAAAATCCGCGAGCTTCACGGCGGCCGTCGCCTTGTCGGTCTGGTCCAGAGCCGCCAGTTCGGCCGCCAGGCGGTCCATCGCCGCCTCGTAGATCTGGCGCTCGCTGAAGCTCTGATCCGGCTGGCCGGCATTGCGGTGCAGGTCGCGTACCACCTCGGCGATGGCGAGCGGATCGCCGGAATTGATCTTCGCCTCGTATTCCTGCGCGCGGCGGGACCACATCGTCCGCTTCACCCGCGCCCGGCCCTTCAGCACCACGAGTGCCTCATCGAACATCTTGCGGGTCGCGAGCTTCCGCAGCCCGGCGCTCCGCGCCTTGGCGACGGGAACGCGCAGCGTCATCCGATTTTCTTCGAAGGTGATGTGGATGAGCTCGAGCTTGTGGCCGGCGATCTCCTCCGTCGCGATCCGGTCGACCTTGCCCACGCCGTGGGTAGGGTAGACCACATGATCGCCCTCGGCGAAGATCTCGGCTTTGGTCGGCAGGCGGGGCGCGCGCTCCGGCTCGGGCTGGTCCTCGTCCTCGACGATATCGGGTCCGGCCTGCGCGGCCACCGAGTCGGTGGCGGCAGCATCAGGCTCGGCCTGGGCCGCCGGCTCCGGCCGAGTGTCGTCGCCGGGCAAAGCATCCAGCCTCGACGACACGGGCGGCTCATGCGTTGCAGCGGCCTTGTGGGCTGGCTTACTTGCGCCTGGTTTCCGGTCGGTCAGTGTGGCCGAGGCCCCGCGTTGCAGGGAGGGCTGGTTCGCCGACGCTGTCCGGCCCGCCTGGGCGGCGGAAGGCTTTCCCCGCTTCGACAACTCCGAGGAGGAAGATTCGTTCGTCGTCATGACTGCTCGCACGGACGCCTTGATGCCAGACACACTGTATCCTTCATGTTCCGAGGCCGAAGGCGCGCGGAAGCGCCAGGTGCGAGCACCCGAGCTTCGACACCGTTGGCCTCCCAGATCTTGCGGCGGGGCTGGCTGATCGCTCGATCAAGCCCCCGCCTGACGCGGAGTTCTATCACAAAACCGGAAAGCCGTCACCGGGCGAGCGGACAAGCCCCGTTCCGCGCTCGACTTTGTGAGCGATTCTGGAAAGTTATTTAGCTTGGCTCGGACGCTCTCTCCACTCCGGCTGGGCGGCGCCGTCAGGGCTTGCCCGGCTCCGGCGAGAACAGTTCGGCCTTGCCGGGCTTGTCCTTCCAGTCGTCCGCATCGGCCGGCGCCTCACCCTTGCGAGTGATGTTGGGCCATCGGGCGGCATAGGTCCGGTTCTGCTCCGCCCAGGCGGAGGACTTGTCGTCGCTGTCCGGCACGATGGCCTCGGCCGGGCATTCCGGCTCGCACACGCCGCAATCGATGCATTCGTCCGGATGGATGACGAGCATATTCTCGCCGACGTAGAAGCAGTCCACCGGACACACCTCGACACAGTCCATATACTTGCAGCGGATGCAGTTCTCGGTGACGACATAAGTCATAGGCGAACGACCTCGGAGGCGGCTTCAATGAGAGCCGGGAGCTATGGGGACGATCGTGCCGCAGCGCAAGAGACCGTGTCGGCCGGTCCCGCCGCGTGCCCGACCTCCTCGTACAGGGACCGCGCTTCCGCTGCCGGTCCGCGCCTGGTCGCGAGCGACCGCACTTGCACGACGCGCACCTCTCCCCGGATCGGCACGGTCAGCACGTCGCCGACTCTGATCCGGGCGTGCGGCTTGTCCGTGGGCTGGCGGTTGATGCGGATCGAGCCTTGGGCGGCCAACCCGGCGCAGTCGCTCCGTGCTTTCAGGAACCGGGCGCACCACAGCCATTTATCCAGCCTCTGCCACGCGCGATCCTCCGGCCCGGCGTCGCTCAACGCCTCAGCCAGCCCGCACCCGCAGCCCGGCAAGGGCCGCGAATGGTCCGCCTTGCATCCGGCGCGGGGGCGAGTCCTCCGCTGCGAAGGCGGGAGGGGCCGGCCGCCGCCGCCGCAGCGGCAGCAGCATGGCCGGTTGCGCCGGCCCGTACTGTCCGGGGGCCAGGCTGGTCGCAGGTTGCACGCGGAAGCCAAGCGCGCGCAGGACGGCCGGGAGCAGTTCTCCGCGCACGGAGAGGCGCGACGCGAGATCGGGCGATAGAGGCATGGCCCGTTTCCGCGTGCTCCAGGCAAGCTCCGCCCCGATACGCTCCGCGATGTCGAGCCGGATGAGCACCGGCCCGGCCGCGATCCAGCCCATCGCCTCGGCGAAGCCCCGCGGCCAGTCCGCGATCGCCTGAGTGGAGACGGCGCCCGCCGGGGGCAAAGCGGGCATCGCCGCGAGCCCGTTCTGGACCGACCAGAGTCGCGCCCGCAGGAGAAGGGCGCGCGGCTTGAGGATGGCCGGCATGAACGTCGCGTGGGCGCCGACCCGGATGTGCAGCGCCTTGAGACGGCCCCTGATCGCGTCCGGCACGGCTTGCTCGCCCGAGACGATGCCCATGCCCTCGCTCAAACGATGGATGAGTCCCCGCAAAACCGGGGTCCGCTCGCCTTCGGCAGCCGCGCCGAGCACCACCGCCAGCGCCGCGCGGACCTGGTCGTCCACGAACCCCTGCAACCTGAGGCGGATTCGCTCGCGTTGCGTGCCGTCGAGGAACTCCGTCTGGAGCACCTCCACCCGCGGCCGCAGCGCGACCGGGCCGGGCCGCAGACGCGCCACCGGCACCCCGTCCCAGGTCAGGGACAACGTATCGTCGGCGAAGGCGAAGGCATCGTCCGCCGCGCTCTCGAGCAGCCCGACCCGGCGCGGGATCTCCTTGCCGAGCGCCCGCCGCGCTGCCCGCAGCACGAGCTTCTTCTCCTCGCCCGCCGCCTGCGGGTCCGGGAAGAAGGTGAATCCGCGCACGTGGCCGACGGGATGGCCCTCGACCACGACCTCGCCCCGGCGGGTGACGGCGGAGAGCAGCTCCGTCCCGTCGGTCGCGTCCAGGCGCCGCATCAGATGGGCCGCGCGCCGGTCCACGAAGCGCACCGTCAGCCGCTCGTGCAGGGCATCCGACAGCAGATCCTCGACCTCGCGCGCGCGGGCTTGCCAGTGCGCCGCATCGAGCACCCAATCGCCGCGGGCCGCGATGTAGGACCAGATGCGAACGCCCGCGAGGCGCTGCATCAGCGTGTCGATATCGCCGTCGCTGCGGGACAGGGCGGCGATCTGGCCGCCTAGCCAGTCCGCCGGCAAGCCGCCGTCGCGGACGACATGGCCGAAGACCCGTGCGCATAGTCTTGTGTGGGTGTCGTCCGCGAGCTTGCGGAAGTCCGGGATCTGGCACGTCTCCCACAGCAGGCGCAGCCGCGACCGGCTCGACGCCAGAGCGCGGATTTCGGGCTCCCGCGCCAGCGCCGCCAGGGTCTCGAGATCGCTCGAATCGTTGCCCCTGACGAGGCCGGGAAAGGGCGGCGGCTCCGTCAGGCTCGCGAGCAGCCGGTCGATATGGGAGAAATCGAGATCGCTGTTGCGCCAGCAGAGCTGCGTCAGGCGGTCGAAGCTATGGTTTTCGACGGCATGGACCAGGTTCTCCTGCATGCTCGGGCACTCGGCCGTGGTGCCGAACGTGCCGTCGCGCATGCCGCGCCCGGCGCGGCCGCCGATCTGGGCGACCTCCGGCGCCGCCAACCGGCGCGGGCGATGGCCGTCGAACTTGGACAGGCTCGCGAAGGCGACGTGATCCACGTCCATGTTGAGACCCATGCCGATCGCGTCGGTCGCGACCAGGAAATCGACCTCCTTCTCCTGATATAGAGCGACCTGCGCGTTGCGGGTGCGCGGCGAGAGCCGGCCCATCACCACGGCGCAACCGCCGCGCCGCCTGCGGATGGCTTCGGCGATCGCATAGACCTCGCCCGCGCTGAAGGCGACGACCGCGCTTCGCGGCGGCAGCCGGGTCAGCTTGGCCGGGCCGGTATAGGTCAGCTGCGACAGCCGGGGCCGGGTCTCGACGACGGCATCCGGAACCATCCGCTGCAGCAGCGGGCGGATCGTCTCGGCGCCGAGGAACATCGTCTCGACGAGACCGCGCGCGTGCAGCAGACGGTCGGTGAAGACGTGGCCCCGGTCCGGATCGGCGCAGAGCTGAATTTCGTCCACGGCCACGAATTCGGCCGCGTGGTCGAGCGGCATCGCCTCGGCCGTGCAGGAGAACCAGCGCGCGCCGGGGGGCACGATTTTTTCCTCCCCGGTGATGAGCGCCACGTTCCTTTCCCCCTTGCGCGCGACCATGCGGTCGTAGTTCTCGCGCGCGAGCAGGCGGAGGGGAAAGCCGATGATGCCGGAGGCGTGCGCCAGCATCCGCTCGATCGCGAGATGCGTCTTGCCGGTGTTGGTCGGTCCGAGGATAGCCCGCACCCGGTGAGCGAATCCCGACATTCCAGGATGTTTGGGGGGGAAGGTCCGGATTGCAAGCGGCTTTTCCCGGCTCGCCGCGGCGATTGCCAGCCGCCGCCTCCTGCCTCATATCGGGACGACGATGCGCATTGGATACGAGCGGCTGGGAGAGCGTGGATGAGCGAGGCGGCACAGGCGGAACGGCATGATTTCGGAGCGGAGGTCGGCCGGTTGCTCGATCTCGTGGTCCATTCGCTCTACTCGGAGCGCGAAATCTTCCTGCGCGAACTGGTCGCCAACGCCGCCGACGCGATCGACCGCCGCCGCTTCGAGGCGCTGACGGAGCCGGGCCTCGCGCTGCCGGACGAGGGCCGCGTGCGCATCGCGCCGGACAAGGCCGCCCGGACCATTACGATCTCCGATAACGGCATCGGCATGAGCAAGCAGGAGCTGATCGACAATCTCGGCACGATCGCCCGCTCCGGCACCCGCGCCTTCGGCCAGACCCTCGCCTCGGCGAAGCCCGAGGACCGGCCGAACCTGATCGGCCAGTTCGGCGTCGGGTTCTACTCGGCCTTCATGATCGCCGACCGTGTCGAGGTCACGTCGCGCCGCGCCGGCTCGGCGGAGGCCTGGACCTGGGCCTCGGACGGCGCCGGCGCGTTCACCGTGACCCCTTCCCAGCGGGACGAGGCGGGGACGGACATCGTGCTGCACGTCAAGGCGGACGCCGACGAGTTCCTCGAACCCACGCGGATCGAGACGATCGTGCGCAAATGGGCCGATCACGTCACCGTCCCGATCGTCGTCGTCCGCGAGGGCCGCGACGAGCGCGCGAACGAGGGCAGCGCGCTCTGGCGCAAGAACCGGACCGAGGTGGGCGAGGAGTTCGTACAAGGACTTCTACCGCCATCTCGGGCACTTCTTCGACGAGCCGTGGGCGACGCTGCATTGGAAGGCCGAGGGCACCGTCGAGTACTTCGCCCTGCTGTTCGTGCCAGGGGCGCGCCCGTTCGACTTCATGGAGCAGAGCCGGGAGTCGCGCGTCCGCCTGCATGTCCGCCGCATGTTCATTACGGACGAGGCGGATTTGCTGCCGCCCTGGCTGCGCTTCGTGCAGGGCGTGGTGGATACGGAGGATCTGCCGCTGAACGTCTCGCGCGAAATGCTGCAGACGACGCCCGTGCTCGCGCGCATCCGCCGGGCGCTCGTCAACCGGGTGCTGACGGAGCTGAAGACGCGGGCCAAGGACGAGGCGGACTACGCCAAGTTCTGGGACAATTTCGGCCCCGTGGTGAAGGAAGGCATCTGGGATGACGCCGAGCACCGCACCGACATCGTGCCGCTGCTCCGCTTCCGGTCCTCGGCGCAGGAGGGCTGGACGTCGCTCGCCCAGTACGTTGCGCGCATGCAGCCCGGCCAGGCCGCCATCTACTATCTCGCCGGCGATAGCATCGAGGCGCTGCGCGGCTCGCCTCAGCTGGAAGGGCTGCGGTCAAAGAGCCTTGAAGTGCTCCTTCTGGCCGATCCGATCGACGCTTTCTGGCCCGACCGCCTGGACGCATTCGAGGGCCATCCGATCCGCAGCGTGACGCAAGACCCGCCCGACCTGACCGGGAGCGAAACGCAAGCCGAGCCGGAGACGGACGTCGGGGGCTTGATCGCGGCGCTGAAGGAGGCGCTGGGCAGCGACATCGCGGATGTGCGGGCGAGCCATCGCCTCGTCGATAGCGCCGTCATCCTAGCCGCATCGCAGTCCGGCCCCGACCTGCAGATGCAACGCCTGCTGCGGCGGTCCGGCCGGGCGATGCCGACACCCCCGCCCGTGCTGGAGATCAATCCGCGCCACGCCCTGATCCGCGACCTCGCCCGGCATACGGACGACAAGGACCGGATCGCGGAGGCGGGGCGGACGCTGCTCGACCTCGCGCGCGTGCAGGAAGGCGATCTGCCGCCCGATCCGGGCGCCTTCGCGCGCCGGGTCACGGGCCTGCTGGCGCGCGGACTCGGATGACCCGCTTGCGTTCCGGCTTGGCCCTGGTCAGTTTGGCAACGAATCCCATCCAGCCGGGAGGAGCGGTCTGGTGCTCGACCAGGATCTTAGGGTTCGTCATCGGCTCCGGTGAGCCCTGCCTGACGCTCAGGGCCGTCCGTCCGAACGCGCTCGATGACGTGCTGGCAACGCTCGCTCCCGAGATGTCCGGGTTCGTCCGGACCGCCGGATTTGGCGCGTCGGCGCAGGAATTGCTGCTGCTGCCGGGGCCGGAGGGCCTGTCCGGGGCTTTGCTCGGTCTTGGCGACGAGCGCGGTCACGCGGCGTTCGGGTCGGTCGCGAACCGGTTGCCGGAGGGCACGGCGTGGCGGCTGGCGGACGGGGACTACGACCCTGAAGCGGCGCTGCTCGGCTACTGCCTCGGCGCCTACCACTTCAGCGCGTTCAAGGCGGCCAAGCGCGGTCCGGCGCGGATCGTCCGTCCGGAGGGCGCGGGCGCTGCCGCCCTCATCGCCGCCCGCGCGACCTTCATGGCGCGCGACCTCGTCAACACGCCCGCCAACCTGCTTGGACCGGCCGAGCTGGCCGACGTGACGGCCCAGCTCGGCGAGCGCCACGGCGCCACCGTCTCGCTTGTGGAGGGCGAAGCGTTGAGGCGGGAATACCCCGCCATTGCAACGGTCGGACAGGGCTCGGCGCGCCCCCCGGTCATGGCGTCGTTCCTATGGAGATCGGGGAGGGCTGGGCCGGACGCGCCCCTCGTGTCGCTGTGCGGCAAGGGCGTCTGCTTCGATACCGGCGGCTACGACCTGAAGCCGTCCGCGGGCATGCTGCGCATGAAGAAGGACATGGGCGGGGCCGCCGCCGCGCTCGGGCTCGCGCGCATGATCTTGGAGCATGATCTGCCGGTCCGGCTCGCTGTCCGCATCGGCTGTGTCGAGAACAGCGTCTCGGGGACGGCGATGCGTCCGCTCGACGTGATCGGCACGCGTCGCGGCCTCACGGTCGAGATCGGCAATACCGACGCCGAGGGCCGGCTGGTTCTGTGCGATCTGCTCGCGGCGGCTTCGGACGAGAAGCCGGCCGTCCTGCTCGACTTTTCGACCCTGACCGGCGCGGCGCGGGTCGCGCTCGGCCCGGATTTGCCGGCCCTGTTCAGTAACGACGACAGGCTGGCCCACGAACTGATCCGAGCCGGTACCGAGGTGAACGACCCGGTATGGCGGCTGCCGCTCTGGCCGGGATACGAGTCGTGGCTCGATTCAAAAATCGCCGATCTCAATAATGTTTCGGCAAAGCCGTTCGCGGGTGCGATCACCGCGGCATTGTTCCTTCGCCGTTTCGTGCCGCCCGATACGGCCTGGGCTCATGTCGATCTCTACGCCTGGAACGATCAGACGTCGCCCGCCCGTCCCGAAGGGGGCGAAGCACAGGCGATGCGGGCGGCATTCGCAGCCATCGCCGGGCTGATCGGTTGGAAAGGTGAACGAAACAGGCTGGTAACGTAAATGAGAGTAACACCACTCGTTTTACAAGCGGTAGCATGTGGCAACAACGCGGCGGCAGCGTGCTCTCAATCGGAGCGTCATTCCGCATCGGGTTGAAACCCGAAAAATAAGATGCAATCCGGATGAGTAAGGGATTACTTCATGGCAATGACACAATCTGCCGACCAGCTCGTCGGCATTCTCAGGGACACCGTCGTTGCGCTGGTGAGGCGCGACGGTCCCGACCTGTCGGCGCGGCAACTGGGCGTGTTTCTCACCTGCTACTTGCAGGAGGGAGCGCATACCGTTCGGGGGCTTGCGGCTGACCTCAATGTTTCGAAACCGGCGATCACCCGGGCGCTCGACCGCCTGGGCGAGCTCGACCTCGCCCGCCGCAAGGTCGATCCCATGGACCGTCGCAGCGTTCTGGTTCAGCGCACCCTAAAGGGAGCGTCCTTTTTGCGCGATCTGCGCAGCATCATGGCCGAGGCCTCGGCCGGGTCGCGCAGGGGCACAGGCGCCGAGGGCCGCAAGGTCGTCGCCTGAGTTCAAGGCGGGGCGCGCGGCTCAACCGGCGCGTCCCGCCGTCGGCTGAATGACGCGGCGGCGCCTGGCTGTCGCGAGTTGGTGCCTGTACGATTGGGCATACGGCGCGTTCAACGTCGTCGTCTCCACCTTTGTGTTCGCAACCTATTACGTTCGCGCGGTAGCGCCGGACCCGGCGACCGGGACGGCGCAATGGGCCGGTGCGCAAGCGGTTGCCGGAATTGTCGTGGCCGCGCTCGCGGCGCCGCTCGGGGCGATCGCCGACCTGAGCGGCCGCAAGCGCCCGGTGTTGGCCCTGTTTACGGCGATCATGGCGCTCGCCACGGCCGCGCTGTGGTTCGTGCGCCCGATGCCGTCCGACGTGACGCTCGCCTTGTGCCTGGTCGTCGTCGCGACCGTGTCGTACGAACTGGCAACGGTCTTCTACAACGCCATGCTGCCGGATGTCGCCTCGCCGGGGCGGATCGGGCGCTTGTCCGGCATTGCCTGGAGCATGGGCTACGGCGGCGGCCTGTGCTGCCTCGTGCTCTGTCTCGTGCTGCTGATCGACCCACGGCCGCCGCCGTTCGGGCTTGACGTCGCCCGTGCCGAGAACGTGCGCGCCGCCTCGGTGCTCGCGAGCGCCTGGCTGGTCCTGTTCGGCTGGCCCGTGCTCTTGTTCGTGCCCGACCGGGGAGCAAGGCGTCCCTGGGCCGCCGCCACCCGCCAGGGCCTCATGGAACTGCGGCGCGTCGTGCTGGCGGCGGCGGCCGAGCCGCCGCTCGTCCGGTTTCTGCTCGCGCGCATGCTGTACACGGATGGCCTGACGACGCTGTTCGCCTTCGGCGGCATCTACGCCGCCGGCCAGTTCGGTATGGACGCCCATGACACGCTGCTGCTCGGCATCCTGCTGAATGTGTCGGCGGGGATCGGAGCCGCCGGTTTCGCGCTGGTCGAGGACCGGATCGGGGCGCAGCGGACGGTGCTGATCGCGCTCGCGGCGCTCGTGTTGCTGGGCGGAGCGCTCCTCGCGACGAGCGACCGCATGACATTCTGGGCGCTCGCGGCCGGTTTGGGCGTGTTCGTCGGGCCGGCTCAGGCGGCCAGCCGCAGCTTGATGGCGCGCATCGCGCCCGCCGCCGAGCGGAACGCGCATTTCGGCCTGTTCGCGCTTTCGGGCAGGGTGACGGGGTTCCTCGGTCCCGCCGCGCTCGGCATCGTCACCGCCGCGACCGGCAGCCAGCGGGCGGGGATGCTTGTGATCCTGGTCCTGCTCGCATCGGGCGCACTCCTGCTGGCGGCGGTGCGCATCCGCCCGGACTCCGCTACCACTCGGTGATGCCGGCGCGGTGCGCCCGATCGCGCACGTAAGCGAGCCAGAGGAGCTGCGGCAGGATCGGCAGCAGCACCACTTCCGGCTTCCAGTAGGCGGGCACGGCGATGAAGAGGAGGCAGCAGAGCCCGCCGAACACCGCGAACGCCCAGTGCGCGCCGGCAATGGCCGTAGCCGGCGCTCCGGCCCGGTGCGCGATCTGATAGAGATGGCCGCGATGCGGTGCGGTGATCCGCTGCCCGCGCAGCGTGCGCCTGACGAGCGTGAACGCCACGTCGAACAGCACGCCCGAGAGCAGCATCGGCACGATCAAGAACGAGAACTGCACGCCCACGAACCGGCTCGCCGCGACGCCGAGCACGGCGAGCACGAAGCCGCAGAACTGGCTGCCGACGTCGCCCAGGAAAATGCGGGCCCGGGG
Source organism: uncultured Alphaproteobacteria bacterium (assembly GCA_963777325.1). GTDB lineage: Bacteria > Pseudomonadota > Alphaproteobacteria > Acetobacterales > Acetobacteraceae > JAFAXA01. The sequence goes on from CAVZQE010000022.1 coordinate 70,138, forward strand.
GAAATTGAACGGCAGGAAGCCGAGCAGCCCGGCCGCCAGCAGCAGGGCCGCGAAATAGACGAACCAGCCGCCCTGCTGTTCGGCGATGGCGGCGAGGAACAGCGACGCGATCAGGGCGACGCCGGATGCGACGCCGTTCAGCCCGTCGATGAAGTTGAGCGCGTTGGTCGCGAACAGCAGCCAGACCATGGTCGCGAGCGCGCCGATCCAGCCGAAATCGACCTGGCCGACATAGGGGATGCTGAAAGCCCGGACATAGAGGCCGGTGCCCACCGCCGCGAGCGCCGCCAAAACCTGCGCGCCGAGCTTGACCGTGAACGGCCAGTCCTTGAGGTCGTCGAGGAAGGCGACGAGCGCGATCGCCGCCGAAGCTTCAATGACGCCCCGGAAATACGGCTCGGCGATACGGGAGAACTCGGCGTAGCGGTAGAGCACGAACACGCCCACGAGAAACGCCATGACGACACCGACCCCTCCGCTCTTGGGCGTCGGGCGGTCATGGGCCTTGCGGTCGTCCGGCGTGTCCATCACGCGGACGCCGATCATCAGCCGGACGATCGCGGCCGAGAAGAGCGCGAGCGCGGCCGCGAAGGCGAGATGGTGGAGAAAGGCGGTCAGTGTCATGGCGGCGGCGGACTCCCGGGCGGGACCATGGCCGACCGCGTTCGCGCGGGCAATCGTGGCTTCCGCACGGAGAAATGACCTGGCGCCGGTGGAACATGAACGCCGCGCGGGGATTTGAGACTGCCTGCACTCCGGAGATGGCGATGAAGGCACTGACCTGGCACGGCAAGGGCGACATACGCTGCGAGAGCGTTCCCGATCCGAAGATCGAGCATCCGAGGGATGCGGTCATCCGGGTCACGGCCTGCGCGATCTGCGGCTCGGACCTGCACCTCTATGATGGCGTCATCCCGTCGATGAAGAGCGGCGACGTGCTCGGCCACGAGACGATGGGCGAGGTGGTGGAGGTCGGCTCCGAGAACAAGGCGCTGAAGGTCGGAGATCGGGTGGTGGTCCCCTTCACCATCTCCTGCGGCGAATGCTTCTTCTGCAAACGCGGCTTCTTCTCGGCCTGCGAGCGCTCCAATCCGAACCACAAGATGGCCGAGACGCTGTGGGGCCATTCGCCCGCCGGGCTGTTCGGCTACTCGCATCTGCTCGGCGGTTATCCGGGCGGCCAAGCCGAGTATCTGCGCATCCCCTATGCCGATGTCGGCCCGATCAAGGTGCCGGAGGGCCTCACGGACGAGCAGGTGCTGTTCCTGTCCGACATCTTCCCGACCGGCTACATGGCCGCTGAAAACTGCAACATCCAGCAGGGCGACACGATCGCCATCTGGGGCTGCGGGCCGGTCGGCCAGTTCGCGATCAAGAGCGCCTTCCTGCTCGGGGCCGAGCGGGTCATCGCGATCGACACGGTTCCAGAACGGCTCGAACTCGCGCGTACGGCCGGCGCGCAGACGCTCGACTTCATGAAGGACGACATCTACGATCGCATCAACGACCTGACGAGCGGCCGCGGCGCGGATGCCTGCATCGACGCGGTCGGCACCGAGTCCGAGACGATGGCCAGTTTCGATGCCGTCCTGGACCGCGTGAAGGTCGCAACCTTCCTGGGGACGGACCGGCCGCACGTGCTGCGCCAAGCCATCCATTGCTGCCGCAATTTCGGAACGGTGTCGATCGTCGGCGTCTATGGCGGCTTTGTGGACAAGATCCCGATGGGATCGGCCATTAATCGCGGCCTGACGTTCAAGATGGCGCAGACCCCGGTTCAGCACTATCTGCCGATCCTGATGGACCGCATCCAGAAGGGCGAGATCGATCCGTCCTTCGTCATCACGCATCGCGCGCCGCTGCAAGACGGGCCGGCGCTCTACAAGACATTCCGCGACAAGCAAGACGGCTGCATCAAGGTCGTGCTGAAGCCCTGAGCGGCATCACAGGAGAACAGAGACGATGGCATCGAACAACAGCCGGTTCGCGATCGTGACCGGCGCATCCACCGGCATCGGCTTCGAGCTTGCGAAACTTTGCGCGGGTCACGGCTACGACCTGCTGGTCGCGGCCGACGAGCCGGCCATCAACGACGCCGCCGGGCATTTCCGGGCGGTCGGCGTGTCCGCAGAGGCGGTGCAGGCCGATCTCTCGACCGAGGAGGGCGTCAAGGCGCTGTACGAAGCGGCGAAGGGCAGGCCCGTCGATGCGTTGCTGGCCAATGCGGGACGGGGTTTGGGCCGCGCCTTTCTCGACCAGGACTGGCGGGACATTCGCCATGTGATCGACACGAACGTCACCGGCACCGTCGATCTGCTGCACCGGGTCGGGCGCGACATGCGCGCGCGCAACAGCGGCCGCATCCTCATCACCGGCTCGATCGCGGGCTTCATGCCCGGCACCTATCAGGCGGTGTACAACGCCACCAAGGCCTTCCTCGATTCGTTCTCGTTCGCGCTTCGCCACGAGCTGAAGGACACCGACGTGACCGTCACCTGCCTGATGCCGGGCGCGACCGAAACGGATTTCTTCGAGCGCGCGGACATGATGGACACCAAGGTCGGCACCCAGAAGAAGGACGACGCGGCAATGGTCGCGCAAAAGGGTTTCGACGCGATGCTGCGCGGTGAGGGTGACGTCGTCACCGGCTGGCACAACAAGCTGCAAGCGGCGATCGCCCACATCGCCCCTGCGGGCCTCACGGCCGAGATGCATCGCAAGATGGCGGCGCCAGGCACCGCTCAGTAGGGCGACTCGCTTGCATCATGTTCTCGGCTGAGTGATGCCGCGTTGGGCGCGCGTCGTCACCCGGCCATGCTCGACGCGATGCACGGCGCAGGCGAGATCGTTCGGGCGTGACGCTCCCCGCCACGGGGCCGCCTTGATCGCCTGCATCATGTCGGCGTAGCCGGCGGCCCGCCGCTCCGCGATCGAGGCGCGGGAGAACTCGACGTCGCTGTTGGCCACCTGATCGACCGAAGGATGATAGATGATGTGGACGAAGTCGATCGGGTTGGCGACCGGAGCCTGATCCGCCGCTTCGCCGGTCTGGGCTGCCTGCACGCGCATCGAGTGCGCGAGATCGACCTTCGCCGCGACGCTGTCGATGCTGCGATCCGTGCGGGTCGCGTACTGGATCTGCTTCTGCCGCATCGTCACATCGTCGATCGTCTGCGGCGCGGGGCCCGACGCGCTCCAGAGGTCGATCACGAAGGCGACGGTGTGACCCGCCGGCTGGTCCTCATAGATCGCCTGGAGCGGCGTGTTCGAGACGCAGGCGCCGTCCCAATACAGCCGCCCGCCGATCGCGACCGGCGGAAATCCCGGCGGCAGCGATCCGCTGGCGACAACATGGTCCGCCGTGAGCGTGGTCGTGTGGCTCCCCTGGTTCGAGAAGAAAACGAGCGCGCCGCTCTCCACATCCGTTGCACCAAGACTGATCCGGGTCGCGCCCGTGTTCAGGTTGCCGAAATCGACGAGGCTCGCGAGGGTCGCGCGCACCGGGGATGTATCGAAGAAGCTGACGGCGGCCGGTGTTCCCGGCGGAGCCAGGGTCGGGTTGACGTAACGCGGCGCGAAGAAGCCGGGCTGACCGAAAAACACCGCCTCCCAGTAGCTGATCGTGTTGGCGAGCTTCGGTTCCACCTCGCGCACCCACTCGAACACCGCATCGGGGCGGGAGATCGTCTCCCAGAACGCGTTCAGGCGCTCGATCCTGCGTTCGGCCGGGTTGCCGGCGATGATCGCGGCATTGAAGGCGCCGATGGAGATACCCGCGACCCAGTCCGGCGCGTACCCCGCCTCCTGCATCGCCTCGACCGCGCCGACGTGATACGCCCCGAGCGCGCCGCCCCCCTGCAGAATGAGCGCGATGGTGGGTTTCGGTTCGCCGGCCTGTCCGCTCATGAGCATGTCCTCCGACGTGCAGCGATTGCGCAACCGGCGGGTTAGGTCAACTGGAACAGTTGCGCCTTCAGGTAGGCGCGCTCCAGAAAATGCGGATGCGCCGGGTGGTCCGGCCCGGCTCCGGCGGTCAGCAGCAGCCGGCCGTTGCGGCCCGCCTTCAGCAAGCGTGCAGGGCCGCAGGCACGTCGAACGCATCGCCGCGCCGCGTGCTTACCCGATCACCGAAGCGGCGAGACCGGGAACCGCACGCCCGCCCTCCTCCACTTCGGCGGACGCGCCCGGCCCCGCCGCCGTTCAGTAGGGCGGCTTCTCCCGACCGTGCAGCCGGCGCGCGAGCGAGTCGTTGCGGGCGGCAACCGCGCGGAGATCGAGTAGACCGGCCAGCGCCCGGACGATCGCGGGCGCGAGCCGGTTCATGCCGGCGAGTTGGCTTGCAGCACGGCGACGTCGCCGTAGCGATCGATGACAAGGCCGGGCGGATGGGGCTGGCTGCTCACCTTCGCGCCGGAGATCGGCGCTCGGATTGGCCTTCTGGCTCAACCGGCCCGCCTCGCTGCCGCGGCCGGCGCGCGACAACCGGCCCGCCGAAGGCCTGACGCGCTGGTTGCCTCCCGAGGAGGGGGCCTCCGCCGGTATCGCATGGGCGCACAATGACGCGAGGCCGGTGATCGAGGTGGACGCCGAGACGTATGACGCCGAGACGTATTGAGGTACGGGCTGGCGGCCAGCTGCTCGATTGCGAACCCGCTTCCGGGTTGCCGATGGCGCAGCGCTGCCTTCTGTTCCGACGCATCGCGCCCATCTACCGGAGCAGAACCCGAGGGCAGGAGTGAGATGCGCGACCTGAAGAACCGGACCGTGGTGATCACCGGCGCGTCGAGCGGGATCGGCCGCGCCGCCGCGCTCGCCTTCGCGCGCGAGGGCGCGAACGTCGTCCTGCTCGCGCGGCGCGGCGACGCGCTGCAACAGGCCGCGGACGCATGCGGCGCGCGTGCCCTCGCCGTGCCGACCGACGTCACCGACGCGGATGCGGTGCGCCGGGCGGCGGAGATCGCGTCGCGCATCACCGGGCGGATCGACGTCTGGATCAACAACGCGGGGGTCGGCGCGGTCGGGCGGTTCACGGAGACGCCGGTCGAGGCGCACGATCAGACCATCCTGACCGACCTCATCGGCTATCTGCATGGCGATCACGCCGTGCTGCCGTATTTCCAGCGGCAGAAGACGGGCGGCGTGCTGATCAACACCATCTCCTTCGGCGGCTGGGTGCCGGCGCCTTTGGCGGCGGCCTACACCGCGAGCAAGTTCGGCCTGCGCGGGTTGTCGGAGAGTTTGCGTTCGGAGCTGGGGGGCTACCCCAAAATCCATATCTGCGACGTGTTTCCTTCCTTCATTGATACGCCCGGCGTGCAGCATGCCGCCAACTACACGGGACGGGAGTTGAAGCCCGCGCCGCCCGTCTACGCGTCCGAGCGGGTCGCCCGGACAATGGTTCGTCTCGCGCGCAATCCCCGCGAAGCGGCGACCGTGGGCACGGTCGCGACGGTGGCGCGGCTCGGCTACACGCTGCTGCCGGGCTTCACCCGGGGACTGATGCGATGGGTGATCGAGACGTATCTCGGTCAGGCCGAGACGGCGCCTGTGACGGCGGGCAATCTGTCGCGCCCCATGAAACGGGGCCGGTCGGCGAAGGGCGGCTGGCGTTCGCTCTGGGAACGCGCGCTCGGGATCGGGGCCGTCACGGCGGCCGTCCTGGGCGCGGGGCTGTACGTGGCGCTGTACAGTTCCCGCTCGGGGGAGGGGAAGAGCTGAGCCCGTCTTCGTGCGGGACGGCGTGTGCTTCCGCCAGGACCTCGCTCTTGAAAGCGCGCGCGATTCCCGCATGATGCGCGCGACCCGTGCCGGGGCGGCTCTTCCGGTGCTTTCAGCTATTGGGCCCAACATGGATACCGAAGTGCATACCGGAACCGTGCCCGTGAGTTCGGGCCTGAAGCAGCCCTATCATCTGGTCGATCCCAGCCCGTGGCCGATCATGGGCGCGCTCGGCGGCTTCCTGACCGTGACCGGCATCGTCGTCTACTGCCACTACAACAGCTGGGCGCTGCTGATCGCCGGCCTCGTGGTCGTGCTCAGCACCGCCTTCATGTGGTGGCGCGACGTCATCCGCGAGTCGCGGACCCCCGGCATGCACTCACCGATCGTCCGTCTCGGCCTGCGCTACGGCATGACGCTGTTCATCGCGAGCGAGGTGATGTTCTTCGTCGGGTTCTTCTGGGCCTATTTCAACTTCTTCCTCTACCCCGAGAATGTCGCGGGCGCCGCGACCCCGATGTGGCCGCCGGCCGGGATCGAGACATTCGATCCGTTTCACCTGCCCTTCCTGAACACGATGATCCTGCTGCTCTCCGGGACCACGATCACCTGGGCGCATCACAGCCTGATCGAGAACGATCGGCGGGGCATGATCATGGGCCTCGGCCTCACCATCCTGCTCGGCATGTCGTTCACGATGTTCCAGGCGATCGAGTATTCGGACGCGCCCTTCAAGTTCACCGGCGGCGTCTACCCGTCCGTGTTCTTCCTAGCGACGGGATTTCACGGCTTTCATGTCATCGTCGGCACGATCTTCCTGATCGTCTGCTGGTTCCGCGCCCAAGCCGGCCAGTTCAGCCCGGAGCGGCATTTCGGTTTCGAGGCCGCGGCCTGGTATTGGCATTTCGTCGACGTGGTGTGGCTGTTCCTGTTCGTGTGCATCTATTGGGCCGGCGCGAGCGCGGTGACGGCGACCGTCGCGCCCTGATCTTTCGTTCAGGCGGGGCGGCTTGTGGCCGAGTCTCTTCCGTCGTCCATTCTGAGCCGGTTTTCCATGCCGCCCGCACGCATCTGGCTCGGGCCTGGGCTGATGACGGCGGCGATGCTGTGCCTCGCGATCGCGCTCGGCACCTGGCAGGTCCACCGCCTCGCCTGGAAGGAGACCATCCTGCGCCAGATCGACGCGGGCGAGCGGGCGGCGCCCGTTCCCCTCGGCCCCGATCCGGCCCCGTTCACGAAGGTGACCGCGACCGGCATTTTCCGTCCCGGCGTCTCGGCCGTCTACGGCGCCGAAGTCCGTGATACCCCGGCCGGGCCGGAGCTGGGCGGTCAGCTGCTGATGGTGCTCGACCGTCCGGGCGCGTCCTCTCTGCTGGTCGATCGCGGCTGGGTCGCGACCTCCCGCCCGCATCCGGTCGAGACGCCCGACGGTCCGGTCACCGTGGCCGGCTTCGTGCGGACGGCCGATCGTCCGGGTCCGTTCAGCGTGCGCGACGACATCGCGGGCCGGCGGTTCTACACGCTCGACCCGCGGGCGATCGCGGCGGCACTCAAGGCGGGGCCGGTCGCGCCGTTCACGTTGGTCGCCCTCGCCACGGGCGCCGCGCCCGCCTATCCGGAACCCGCCCGGCATCTGCCCCGGCCGCCCAACAACCACCTGTCCTACGCCATCACCTGGTATGGCCTCGGCGCGGCGCTCGTTGCCATTTTCGTGCTCTGGTTGCGCCGGACGGGCGCGGCAAGCGGGTGAGCGTCTCTCGCCCGGAGGCAGAGGCTCCAGCCGTCGGCGAGCATCTTCATCCGGAAATCTTTCCAGTTACGGTCTTGCGCCCTCGCCCATCAACCACACCCCGGCGGCCGCGAGCATCGCCTCGATGCCGACGCGCAGGGTCGGCTCGATCACAGGCGCGAAGCTGGGGGAGTGGTTGACCGGCAGCTCATCGAGCTTGCCGGCCTTCTCGGCCTTGTCGAATGTGTCGGGGTCGATGCCGCCGACCGCCCAGAACACCGCCGGCACGCCCCATGCCGCGCCGAACAGGCCGAAATCCTCGCTGGCGGAGATGGGCGCCGCGATCTCCTGCACGCGGTCGGCGCCGAACCGCCGCGCGAAGGCGGCGGCCACCTTGCCCGTGGCGGCCGCGTCGTTCCGGGTCAACGGCCATTCGCCGAGCACGGAGTATGCCGGCGGTCTCGGCGCACCGGACGCGGAGGCCTCCGCGTCCAGGATGCGCTTGATCGCCGCGAGCACGCGCTCGCGCACCTGGTCCTTGAAGGTGCGGACGTTGAGCCGGAGCAGTGCCTGATCCGGGATGACGTTGTCGCTATTCCCGGCTCGCAGAGTGCCGACCGTGACCACGGCGTCGTCCGTCATGGCCACTTCGCGCGATACCACGGTCTGCAAGCGCATCACGGCGGCGGAGGCCATCACGACGGGGTCGATGCTCTTTTCCGGCATCGACCCATGGGCGCCGCGGCCGAACAAGGTCACCTCCCAGCTATCGCCTGCCGAAAGCATGGTTCCGGGGCGATACCCGATCTGGCCGGCGCTCAGCGGCATCACGTGCTGGCCCAGCGTGACGTCCGGCTTCGGGAAGCGCTTCACCATGCCGTCCTCGACCATGGCGTGCGCGCCCTGCGCGGTCTCCTCGCCCGGCTGGAACACCGCCATCACCGTGCCGCGCCACTGGTCGCGGTTCTCGGCCAGGATCCGCGTCGCGCCCATCATCCACGACACATGCATGTCGTGACCGCAGGCGTGCGCGATCGCGGTGTCTTCGCCGAAGCGGCCCGTGCCCGTCTTGTCGCTGGCGTAAGGCAGGCCGGTGTTCTCCCTGATCGGCAGCGCGTCCATGTCCGCGCGAAGCAGCACCGTCGCCCCGTCGCCGTTGCGCAGCAGTCCGACGACGCCGGTGCCGCCGACGCCCTCCGTAACCTCATACCCCTGCTTCTTCAGCCAGGCGGCGGCGATGCCGGAGGTTCGGTGTTCCTGCATCGACAGCTCGGGGCTGGCGTGGAGATCCTTGTAGGTCTTCTCCAGCTCGGCCAGCAGGTCGTCCGAGGGCTGGGGTAGGGCGGCGGGCGCGAGGTCTGCGGGCATGGGATGTCTCCTCTCAGCTCGTTTTCTCGACGGCCGGTCCGGGCGGCGCCACGGAGTCGCACCGGCGCTGCGCTGGTTCTCGTCGGATCAGCGCCAGGATCTCCTGGCCGAGACGCAACGCTGCGTCCGTGGGCAGGGCGTCCGGGTGTTCGATGAGCGCCAGGAGCCGCAACACGCGGGCACGACGGGCCAAGTCTCCGTCGCTCCCCAAGCCGGACTCGCAGAGCAAGCACATCGGCGTTCCCTTCCCATAGAGATTGCCGGATCAGCGCCGCGCCGTCCTAACGCGCCAGCACCCTCAGTCGCTCCCGTCCGCGCGCCAGTGGGCGACGGGAACCCGCCAGCCGCGATAGATCGCCATCATGCGCAGGAAGATGCAGGCGGCGACGCCGAGCAGCATCGGATAGAGCGGTCCCGCGTCCAGCACCTGCCCAAGAGCGACGATCCCCGCCGCCGCGAGCGCCGCCAGCGCGTAGAGGTCGGCGCGCAGGACGGTGGGGACGTCGCCGGCGAGGACGTCGCGCATCATCCCGCCGCCGATCCCCGACACCATGCCGAGCACCGCCGCCATGACCGGATCGATGCCGTACCGCAGCGCCTTCTGCGCGCCCGTGACCGCGAAGACGGCGAGGCCGATCGCGTCGAAGAACAGGACGCTGCGGCTCAACGATTGCACGAGCGGGTAACCGTAAAAGGTCAGCAAACCGCCGAAGAGCGCGATCGCGAGGTTGTGCCAGCTCGCGACCGAGGCGGGCGGCACCGCGCCGATCAGCAAATCGCGCGTAATGCCCCCGGTCACCGCCACCACGAACGAGAGCAGCAGGACGCCGAACAGATCAAACCTCTTCTGGACGGCGAGCAGGCCGCCGCTCAAGGCGAATACGAAGGAACCCACTCCGTCGAGCGCCGCCATAACCTGCGGCAGGGCGTGCAGCACTGGCTAGGCTGCGCGGCGCAGATGGTCGGCCGCGCGCACCGGCATCAGCGTCCGAGGCCCTGCACGATCTCCTCCGTCATCTTCTTCGCGTCCCCGAACAGCATCATCGTGTTGTCGCGGAAGAAGAGCTCGTTCTCCACGCCCGCGTAGCCCGAGGCCATCGAGCGCTTCACGAACAGCACCGTGCCGGCCTTCTCGACTTCCAGGATCGGCATGCCGTAGATCGCCGAGCTGCGGTCCGTCTTGGCGGCCGGGTTGGTCACGTCGTTCGCGCCGATGACATAGGCGACGTCGGCGGTGGAGAACTCGTTGTTGATCTCCTCCAGCTCGAACACGTCGTCGTACGGCACGTTGGCCTCGGCTAGCAGCACGTTCATGTGGCCCGGCATGCGGCCCGCGACCGGATGGATCGCGTATTTCACCGTGACGCCCTCTTCCTTGAGGATGTCCGCCATCTCCCGCAAAGCGTGCTGCGCCTGGGCGACCGCCATGCCGTAGCCCGGCACGATGATGACCTTGGAGGCGTTCTTCATGATGAACGCCGCGTCGTCGGCCGCTCCGCTCTTGACCGAACGGTCCCCGGCCGGGCCGCCCACCGCCGCGCCGGCCGCCGTGTCGGTGCCGAAGCCGCCCAGCAGCACGTTGATGATGCTGCGGTTCATGCCCTTGCACATGATGTAGGACAGGATCGCGCCGGACGCGCCGACCAGCGAGCCGGTGATGATGAGGGCGAGATTCTGGATGGTGAAGCCGATGCCCGCCGCCGCCCAGCCCGAGTAGCTGTTCAGCATCGAGACGACGACCGGCATGTCCGCGCCGCCGATCGGCAGGATGAGCAGGAAGCCGAGGCCGATCGAGAGCAGGGCGAGGAGCCAGAACACCGTCTGGCTGCCGCCGCCGAGCATGAAGGCGAGGATCAGCAGCACGAGCAGGATGCCTAGGCCAAGATTGACCTGGTGCTGATACGGATAGACCAGTGGCGCGCCCTTGATCAGCGCCTGCAGCTTGGCGAACGCAACCAGCGAGCCCGAGAAGGTGATGGCGCCGATCGCGAGCCCGAGCGACATTTCGACCAGGCTTTGCGTATGGATCGCGCCGGGCACGCCGATGCCGAACGCCTCCGGCGCGTTCAGGGCGGCGGCGGCGACGAACACGGCGGAGAGGCCGACCAGCGAATGGAACGCGGCGACCAGCTGCGGCAGCGCCGTCATCTTGATCCGCCGCGCGACCACGGCGCCGATGCCGCCGCCGATCGCGATGCCGACCAGAATGAGCACGTAGCCGAAGCCGAACATGCCAGCCTGGGCAAGCGTCGCGAGGATGGCGATGGCCATGCCCGCCATGCCGAACTGATTGCCGCGGCGGGAGGTAACGGGGCTCGAGAGGCCGCGCAGCGCCAGGATGAACAGGACGCCCGCGATCAGGTAGCAGAAGGCGGTCAGGCCGAGCGACATGGCTATTTCCCCCGCGCCTTGAACATCGCGAGCATGCGTTGCGTGACCAGGAAGCCGCCGAAGATGTTCACGCTGGCGAGGACCACGGCCAGGAAGCCGAAGCCCATCGCCCAGCCACTGATCGCGAGACCCGCCGCGAGCATCGCGCCCACGATGATGACCGAGCTGATCGCGTTGGTGACGGCCATCAGCGGGCTGTGCAGCGCGGGCGTCACGTTCCAGACGACGTAGTAGCCGACGAAGCAGGCCATCAGGAACACGGCGAACAGATAGATGAAGGGCGCGCCCTGGTGCGGCACGCCTTGCATCGGCCCGCTGGTCGCGACGAAGGGCGCCTGGGCGGCGAGGGCGCGGGCGTGCTCGGCGAGCCGGGCCGCCTCATCGGCGAGCTGGGTCGGGTTCATGGCAGTCTCCGGTCTCAGGCCGCTTCGGGCGGCGGCGCGGGTTGGGCGGCGGTTGCGGGCTGAGCGATCTCGGGCGGCACGCCCTCCTCCGGCAGCGTCTCGGCCGGGACCGCGATGTCGGCGCTGCCCCCGTCCGGGATGTGAGCAGCCGCTGCCGGAGCTGCGGCCTCGGCGAATTGCGGGTGCACGACAGCCCCGGCGCGGGTCAGCATCACGCCGCGCACGATTTCGTCGTCGGCCGGAAGCCTCGGGGCTTTCGCCTCCTTGTCCCAGAACGTCGTCAGGAAGGTCAGCAGGTTGCGACTGTAGAGCGAGCTGGCGGCGACCGCGATCCGGCCCGGCCAGTTGTGGAAGCCGAGCACGCGCACGCCGTTGGGGGTGGTCACGGCCTCCCCCGGCCTGGTCGCGGCGCAATTGCCGCCGGCGTCGGAGGCGAGATCGACGATCACGCTGCCGGCCTTCATGGAGTCGACCATCGGCTGCGTGACGATGACCGGAGCCTTGCGGCCCATCACCAGCGCCGTGCAGACGATGATGTCGTTCTTGGCGACGGTGGAGGCCATCAGCGCCGCCTGCTTCTGGCGGAAGGCGTCGGACATCTCGCGGGCATAGGCGCCCGTCTGGCCGGCCAATTCCTCGTCGTCGACGCCGACATAGGTGGCGCCGAGCGAGCGGATCTCCTCCTTGGCGGCGGGCCTCACGTCGGTCGCCGAGACGATCGCGCCGAGGCGCCGTGCCGTCGCGATCGCCTGCAACCCGGCAACACCGGCGCCGATGACGAACACGCGCGCGGGGGGTACCGTGCCGGCCGCGGTCATCATCATGGCGAAGCCGCGCTCGAACGCGTTCGCGCCCTCGATCACGGCCCGGTAGCCGGCAAGGTTGGCTTGGCTCGAGAGCACGTCCATCGACTGCGCCCGCGTGATGCGCGGCAGCAACTCCATCGCCGCGACGTCGATCCCCGACGCGGCCAGCGACGGCACCAGCGCCTTGTCCGAAAAGGGGTTCGCGACGCAGACCAGCAGCGCGCCGCGCGGGAGCTTATCCCGCTGCTCCGATTCGGGCGCCTGCACCGCGAACACGATCCCGGCCCCGTTCAGGGCGGATGCGGCATCCGGCGCGATCTCCGCCCCGGCCGCCTCGTAGTCCTTGTCCGAAATGGAAGCGGCTTCTCCGGCGCCCGTCTCGATCGCAACGGTCAGGCCGAGACCGATGAGCTTCTTCACCGTCTCGGGCGTCGCGGCCACCCGCGTTTCCGCCGCGCGCCGTTCCTTCAGCACCGCCAGGCGCATCGCCCAGTCCTCCCGTCTCACGCCAAAACCTGCGGAAGAAACGACCAGCACGGCTGGTCCGCAGACGCCGGACCATGCGGGAAGGCAGCCCTCCGCGCAAGACGGCGGACTGCGTCAGCGCCGGGCCGGCAGGGCCGATGCGATCTGGGCGGCGAGCTGTGCCAGCAGGTCGCTCATCCCGGCGGCGTCGGCAGCCGCGCCCGTCCCGGGACGGGCGCCTTGCAGAGACACGTCCCGGCGCAGGACGGGCCGAGCCGGATCGCCCTTGAGCAGAGTCCAGCTGCCGGCGAGCGCGATCCTGCCGTCCGCCTGGGGTCCGAACTGCGCGAGGGTCACCACGATCTGCGCGGTGCCGGGCGGGGCGGGCGCGTCCGGCAGAATCACCATGTCGTGCCGCAGATGCAAAGCGAGATCCTGCGACAGCACGCGGCGCGTCATTTCGCCGAGCGGCGCCGACCAGCGGTCCTGGTCGCTAATGTTCAGGGCGTTCGGGCCGATTTCGCTCACCATTTCGCGGCGATCGAGCGAGCCCGGCAGGTGCACGGCCGCGATCTGCACCGGCGACGATAGCGTGACGGCCTGCGCCGGCGCGCGCGTCCCGACGCTGAGGGTATAGAAATGCGTCTTCGGGCTGGAGCCGCAGCCGGCCAGCACCAGCAATGCGGCAAACGTGATCGCTGATCGCATGATCACTCTCCGGACCGGCCTTGGATCATGGCTTCGGGATGCCTGTCGAGATAATTGGCCAAATCCCGCACCGAGCGGGCGGCTTCGGTCACCTCCTGCATCGTCGTCTGCAGGCCGGCTTGCGACGTGGGGCCGCCCATCTCCCGCCTCGCGGACTCTGCGGTCCGGTCGAGCTCGGATGCCGTCCTGCGAAGGCTCTCGATCAGCCTGTCGATCTTCGGCCCGGCCTCCGCCGTCGTTTTGCGGATCTCGTCGGCTGTCGCGTGGGCCGCATCCGCCGTCGCATGCACTTGCTTCAGCGAGGCGTCGAGCTGCACGACGGCGCTCTTCAGATCCGGCGAGGAGACGAGTTCGTCCGCGTGATGGGTGATGTCGAGCACGTTTTGCGCGATCTGATCGACCGGCACGTTTTTCAGGCGGGTCACGATCGCGTCGAGTCCGCCGCCGGATGCGGTCGGGATCTGCATCTCGCCACTCACCGTCGCGGCGGGGGCGGACGCGCCCGGCTCCATGTCGAGGACAATGCGATAGCCGCCAACCAGCGGCGGATCGCGCTCCAGCCGCGCGCGCAGGCCCTCCTCGATCAGCTTGTCGACCGCCGCGCGCAGCGCCGCCCCGCCGTCCGGATTGGCTACTCCTTGCAGATGCAGGAGCGACGGATAGAGATCGAGCGCGACCGGGGTCGAGATGGTTCCGGTTCCCGCGTCGACGTGGAAACCGATCGTCTTCACCTCGCCCACGGTGAACCCTCGCAGCTTTACCGGATCGCCGGTCTTGATCTCACCGACCGCGCCACCGAATGACAGGCCGTAACGCTGCGGCTGGCTGTCGCCGACCGGTCCAACCGGCTCGTAGGGGATTCCCTTGAAATGCGTCGCCTTCTCGCCCGGTCCCGGCTGCATGACGATGGTAGGCCCGGAGAGCACGGCCCCGAGCGAAGAGAGATCGGTCAGGCTGGGATTGGCGTTGCGCAGCCAGAAACGCGTTCCGGACCGGACGAATTGTTCCGCGCTCTGATCGATCGTGACGCCCACGGTGACGCCGCTGCCGTCCTTCGTAAGCGCCACCTTGGTGACTTGACCGACACTGATGCCCCGGTAGACGACCTTGCCGCCCTTCGCGTCCAGTCCGTGCGAGTCATCGAACGAAATGGTGATGTCCTCACCGTGGCTCGTCAGCGCACGGATGCCAAGCCAGCCCACGACGAGCAGCGCGGCAATCGGAATGGACCAGATCCATCCCGGCCACCGGCTGCGCCGGACGGCGGCGCGCGTCCGGGGCGGCCCAGGGTCTTCGTTCTCGCTCACCGTGCGTCGTTCTCCGCGTCCCACATCAAGCGCGGGTCGAACGTGTTCGACGCGACCATGGTGAGAAAGCTCATCAGGAAGAAAGCCGTGGCGCCCCAGCCTGCTTGCGAGGTTCCAAGCACGCCGAAATTCATCAGGGGCACGAAAAAGACGATCGTGAACGGGTCGGTCTTCGACCAGCGCCCCAACTCCGCGACCGCGCGAAAGAGCTTGGTCTTCGCGACCAGGTGCCGGTTCGAACGCCGCCACACGGAGAGGACGCACCAGCCGATAGCGAAAATCTTACCGGCCGGAACGATGATGCTCGTGCAGAAAATGAGCGCGCCGAGGGGCCAGAGTCCGGCCTTGAACAGATCGCTGATGCCCGTGAAAATCGTGTAGCTGACCGGTCTTCCCAGCTGGGTCGAGACATTCATCGGATAGATGTTGGCCGGAAAGAACAGCACGAAGGCGGCCAGCAGCAGCGCCGCCGTGCGCGGCATCGCGTCCGGCAAGCGCGCGTGCAGCCTGGCGGCGCAACGCGGGCATTTTCCGCCTTCGCGGGACGCTGGCTGAACCAGATCGCAGGTTCTGCAGCCAAGGGTCGCCTCGCCGGGCTGGACCTCTGCCTCGCTCCCGATCGCCCGCCAAACGGTGCGCGGGTCCAGGGTCGCGCGTGAGAGCATCGTCAGAATAGCGGCTGCGATGAAGCAATCCCCGCCGATCTCGATCGCGACATGCGCCTGGCTGACGTGGTCGAGGCGATAATACCCGACGAAAGAGGCGAGCAGGTAGACGTCCAGCATCGCCCAAGGATCAAGCCACACGGACCAGCGGAAGGCCGGGCCCAGCCAGCTAGGCCGGCGCCCGAACCGCAAGGCGCCGAGCACGGCCGAGAGCAGGCCGAACCGGGCGAACGGCAGGGCGATGACCAGGATCGCGCTCAGGCCCGCAAGGAAAATCCACCCGTTCTGCCAGAGTATCCCAATCCCGCCGCCGATGACGTTGTCGGCGTGCATGCCGAACAGGTCCATCCGGATGAGCGGTAACAGATTGCTTGGGAACAGCAGCATGAATGTCGCGGCCGAGCAGGCCAGAGCGGCGGTGATGCTGCGGCCGGCCGTTTTTTCGAGATCGGCCTCGCACCGAACGCACACGGCTTTGCTGCCCCGAGGGAGAGGTGCAAGATCTTCCAAGGTGCCGCAGTCTGGGCAAGCAATGGTCAAGGTCGCATCAAGCCCTTCGGTCTGGGCACGCCAACGCCGCTGCCCTTTTGCGGTTTCATAACGGGGCTTGGGCCGGCTTCTTGCGACGCGGTGGCAGGGGCTTGCGCCCGGCACCGAAATGTGGCTGCGTGCTCGGCCTCGTCGGAAAAGATGGCCCTCCGCCCGTGGTCAAGGGGCGGGAGAACTGCCACATTCTGTCCACGCGGCTGTCCGTTCTCAGGGCTTAGGAGAATTTTCGGTCAGACCGCTGGTCGGCATCCCCAATATAGGGAACGGTGCCGCCCATCCGCGGCGATCCCTGGTGCGAGGCGACGAGAAAGCGATGACGGCGAGCGTGCCGAAAGAGGCGAGCTATTTCCCGATCTTTCTCCGGATGGACAATGCCCGCGTACTGATCGTCGGCGATGGCGAGGAGGCCGCCGCCAAGGCGCGCCTGCTGCTGCCCTCCGGCGCGCGGATCGCGGTCGTCTCGCCGCATCCGGCGTCCGCGGAGTTGCGCGCGTGCGCGGCCGATGGTCGGATCGCCCTGCACGAACGGCCATTCGCGCCCTCCGATCTCGACGGCGTGCGGCTGTGCGTGGTCGCGCTGGAGGACGAGCGCGAGACGGCTCCGATCGCCGCCGCTGTGCGGGCCGCCGGCGTGCTGGTGAACGCCGTGGACAAGCCCGCGCATTGCGATTTCATCGTGCCCGCGATCGTGGACCGGACGCCGGTGACGGTCGCGATCGGCACGGGCGGGGCGGCGCCTGCACTCGCGCGCGATCTTCGCGCACGCATCGAAGCCGCCGTGCCGCCCGGCACCGCAACGCTCGCCGCGCTCTGCAAGCGCTTCCGTGGCAAGGTCGCCCGCGCGCTCCCGGACCGCTCGGCCCGCCGCCGGTTCTGGGACGCGGTGATGGAGGGCCCGGAGGCCGCCGCCGCCCTGGACGGCGACGAGGCGACCGCCGCCGCGCTGCTGCGGGAGCGGCTGGATGCGACGGTTGCGGGCCGCGTGCCGCGTCCGCGCGGCCGGGCGACCTTGGTGGGCGCGGGGCCGGGCGACCCCGAGCTGCTGACGCTCCGTGCCGTTCGTGCCCTGAAGCGCGCCGATGTCATCATGTACGACGCGCTGGTCGATCCGGCGGTGCTCGACCTTGCCCGGCGCGATGCCCGGCGGATCGATGTCGGCAAGCGCTGCGGCCGTCACGCGATGAGCCAGGCGGCGATCAACCGCCTGATCCTGGAGCACGCCCGGGCCGGTTCGCATGTCGTGCGGCTGAAGGGCGGCGACGCACTGGTGTTCAGCCGGGGCGGCGAGGAGATCGAGACGCTGCGCGCGGCCGGGCTGCCGGTCGAGGTTATCCCCGGCATCACCGCCGCCTGCGCCGCCGCCGCCTCGCTCGGCATTCCGCTCACCCATCGGGACGTCGCGCGCTCCCTGCATTTCGTCACCGGCCACGGCAAGGACGGCGCGGTGCCGGGCCAGGACTGGCCGACGCTCGCCCGCGGCGAGGGCACGATCGCCGCCTATATGGCGAGCCGCACCCTGCCGACGGTCGCCGCGAACCTGATCGCGGCCGGCATGGACCCGGCGACGCCCGCGCTTGCCGTCGAGAACGCCTCCAAGCCGAACCAGCGGCAGCTGGCGGGCACGATCGGCGAACTGCCCGACCGGCTGGCGGCGCAGGCGTTCGGCGGCCCGACCCTCGTGCTGATCGGGGCCGTAGCCCGCATGGCGCTCCCAGCCGCCGGTCGCGCCGAGGAGGAGGCGGCGGCCTGAGGGTGGAGACCGGGCCGGACCGGTTCGCGCCGTTCGTCGCGACGCTCGGCCGTGGGCCGGGGCGGTCGCCGGCGCTGATCCGCGACCAGGCGGCAAGCGTTCACGGTGGTGCTGAACGGCGAGCCGGACCCGATCCAGCTCGGGGCATCCCCGATGCTCATGCGCTACCGGGGCAAAGACCCGGAAGAGAATCGCCGGGACTGGTCGAGGCCGCCGCGCTGGGGCGCTTCCGGCTCTCGATCCGGATCTGCGGGCCGGAGGAGGAGGATTGCCGCGCGACCGACATTTGGGCGGCGCGGCTCGGATAGCTCAGTCCGTCTGCATCTTGCGCCGCCCAAGGTAGGCGCTGCGTACCTCCTCGCTACGGGCCACGGTCGCCCGGACCTGGAGAAGATCCTTGCGGGTCACCAGTCCGACCAGCTCGCCGCTGCCGGGATTGGTGACCGGCAGCCGTCCCTGATCCGTCGCCAGCATGAGGTCGACCGCGCGCGAGACCACGTCCTGCGGGTGGATGACCGGGAGCGACGCGTCGGAAACGAGGTCCCCGAGCTTCTCGCCCTCATGCGTCGCCTCGGTCCGCCAGCGCAGCGCATCCGCGCGCGAAATCAGTCCCACCGGACGTCGCTTGCGGTCCACGACCGGATAGATGCGGTGCGAGCCTGCCTGCATCACCGCCACGGCTTCGGGAACGGGCATGTCGTCCGGCAGCGTGTCCACCTCGCGGACCATGACCTCCTCGACGCGGGCCACCTCATAAGGATCGATGCTGTATTCGCGCGTGATGTGCTGACCGCGGCGGGCGATCTTCTCGGTGAGCATCGACCGCCGCAGGAGCAACACGGTGACGGCATAGGCCGCCGCCGTCGCCGCGAGCAGGGCAGGCAGGGCGTGAAAGTCGTCCGTCAGCTCGACCGCGAACAGCGCGCCGGTCAGGGGCGCCCGCATCGTCCCGCCCAGCACCGCCGCCATGCCGAGCAGCGACCAGAAGCCCGGAGCGCCCGGCAGGAGGGTGCCGATGAGCCAGCCGAGCGCCCCGCCCAGAATCAGCAGCGGCGCCAGAACGCCGCCCGACGTGCCCGAGGAGAGTGCGACCAGCCAGATGGCCGCCTTGACCAGCAGGATCGCAAGCACCGCCTGCAGCGCGAGATGGGCGGTCAGCAGGTCGCCGATCACGTCGTAGCCGACGCCGAGCGCCCGCGGCTCAATCAGGCCGCCGAGGCCGACGATCAGGCCGCCGAGCGCCGGCCACCACATCCAGTGGATGGGCAGGCGCTCGAAGAGATCCTCGAGCGCATACAGGAGCTTGGTCATGACGGTGGAGAGCAGGCCGCCGGCGATCCCGATCCCGCAGGAGGCAATCATGCTCCAGCCGGTCAGCGCGGGGCTGCCCGCGAACGGGAATAGCGGGGCGGCGCCGAACAGCAGCGGCCGCCAGCAGATGGCCGTCACGGCGCCGGCCGCAACCGGGATGAAGCTGCGCGGCCGCCATTCGAACAGCAGAAGCTCGACCGCGAGCAAGACTGCCGCGACCGGCGTGCCGAAGATGCCGGTCATGCCGGCCGCGGCGCCCGCGACGAGCAGCGTCTTGCGTTCGGCCGCGCTGAGATTGAAGAGTTGGGCGAAGAGCGAGCCGATGGCGCCGCCGGTCATGATGATCGGCCCCTCGGCGCCGAACGGGCCGCCCGTGCCGATCGAGATCGCGGAGGAGATGGGCTTCAGCACCGCGACCTTGGGCGACAGACGGCTACCGCCGATCAGGATGGCCTCGATCGCCTCCGGGATGCCGTGGCCCCGGATCTTCTCCGAGCCGAACCGCGCCATCAAGCCGATGGCGACGCCGCCCAGCGCGGGCGCGAACACCATCCAAGGCCCGCGCGCCGCGGTCGCCATGGACCGCGCCTGAGTGTCGGCGGCGCCGAACCAGACGAGGTTGCTGACGAAGACGATCAGCTTGACGAGCACCCAGGCCGCGAAGGCGCCGCCCGTCCCGATCACGAGCGCCATCCCCGCCAGCATGAGCAGCCGGGGATCGGCCCGGAAGTCGGCCAGTCCCCGATTCCCGGCGCTGCTCGGCACGCCTGCCGGTCCAATGCTGTGGGTCGATGTCTCCGCCATGCCGCGCTCCGCTTTGATCGCGGCGGGACATATCGTAATACGACATAAATTGACAAGCGAGAGGAGTGTGGCGGCGACGAGCGAGCCGACGTTGAGCCGGGAGCAATACGCGGCCATCGCCGCGTTTCGTCATGCCTTGCGGCGGTTCGTGTTCTTCAGCGAAGCGGCGGCGGTCGCGGCCGGGCTGCCGCCGCAGCAGCACCAGGCGCTGCTCGTGATTGCGGGCCATCCCGGACCGGCGCTGCCCAGCGTGGGCGACCTCGCGGAACAGCTGATCATCGCGCCGCATAGCGCGGCCGAACTGGCGTCGCGCATGCAAGAGGCCGGGCTGCTGACGAAATCGCGGTCGGGGTCGGACCGCCGGCGTCAGGAGCTGTCGCTCACACCCAAGGCCGCAGCGCTTCTGGCTCGGCTGACCGAGACGCATCTGCGCGAGTTGCTGGATCTCGAACCGGCCCTGACCCGGGCTCTGGCGCGCCGGTCGAAACGGGCGTGAGCGGGAAACCGGCGTTCCAAAACGGGCGTTGGCGTACCGCCAGAGCCGCGACAAAAGGCGCGGCCCTGACCAGCGCGCTTACTCGTTCAGGCGGAACTCGTCAGCCTGAGCTATGACTGCCCTTTCTCCAGAACGAACGATATCTTCACATTGGCTCGATAGTTTTTGATCTTGTCCTGCTCGACCGTCGCCTGCATCTCGCTGACGTATACTGAGCTGATCCCGCGCACAGTCTTGGACGCTTCCGCGACGGCTTGGCGTGCGGCATCTTCCCAGCTCTCCTCGGACTCGGCGAGCAGTTCGAGAACCTTTACAACTGGCATTAGTGTCTCCCCTCATGCTCTTAAGTGGTTGCAGGCGCATTCAACGAGCGGAGCTTCGGGTTGGTTCCGTCTCGTTCGTGCCGCCGGTGACTCCGAAACGGCCTGCCAGCTGCTACGACGGCCGCTGGACCGAGCCCGCCTAATCTACGCCCGCAAGCTCAGCCCCCTGATCCAGTGCCCGCCGCTTGGAAATGCTCCGATGCCGGCGCATCCTGGAACCGGAGGAAACCAGATGGCGACGAGCTTCGAGGAGGCGCGCGCATTCCTGCTCGCCTGTCGCGACGACTATTCGACGGCCTACGCCGGCTATCGCTGGCCCGACACGGAGCGGTTCAACTGGGCGCTGGACTGGTTCGACGCCGTGCTCGCGCGCCGGCCGGACAGCCGCGACCGGCCGGCGCTGCGCATCGTCGATGCCGGGAGCGGAGCCGAGACTTCGCTCACCTTCGCCGAGCTCTCACGGCGTTCCGACGCCGTCGCGAACTACTTGCGCGCGCAAGGTGTCGGACGCGGCGATAGGCTGCTCCTGCTGCTCGGCAACGTGGTCCCGCTCTGGGAGACGATGCTGGCCGCGATGAAGCTGGGCGCGGTCGTGATCCCGGCGACGACGCTGCTCAGCGGCGAGGAACTGACCGACCGGATCGTGCGCGGCCGTACCCGCTTCATCCTCGCCGCAGCCGAACACGCCGGCAAGTTCAACTCGATCGAGGCGGCGCGCGACGCGGTCCGAATCGCCGTCGGCGCGCCGGCCCCGGCCGGCTGGGGACGCTACGCGGACGCGCACGGGCAAGCGGCGTTCGCCTCCGCCTTCGCGCCCGAGGGCGAGACGCGGGCGGACGACCCGCTGCTGCTCTATTTCACCTCGGGCACGACGTCGGAGCCGAAGCTCGTGCTGCACACGCATCGCAGCTACCCGGTCGGCAGCCTGTCCACGATGTACTGGATCGGCCTCCGCCCGGACGACGTCCATCTGAACATCTCCAGTCCCGGCTGGGCCAAGCACGCCTGGAGCAGCGTTTTCGCCCCGTGGTGCGCTGGCGCGACCGTGTTCATCGTCAACCAACCGCGCTTCGAGGCGAAGAGCCTGCTGGCGGCGATCGCGCAAGGGGGCGTCACCACGCTCTGCGCGCCGCCGACGGTCTGGCGCATGCTGGTGCAGGAGGATCTCGCCTCCTTCCGGACCAGCCTGCGCGAGCTGGCCGGCGCGGGCGAGCCGCTCAACCCGGAGATCATCGCGCATGTGCGCGAGGCTTGGGGCCTCACCATCCGCGACGGCTACGGCCAGACCGAGACCACGGCCCAGATCGCCAACCCGCCCGGGCAGGCGCTCAAGCCCGGTGCGATGGGACGGCCGCTGCCGGGCTACCAGGTGGCGCTGCTCGATCTGGACGGACGAGAGGCGGAGGAGGGCGAAATCTGCCTGCCCGCGAGCGGCGCCGGCCGTCCGGCCGGACTGATGCGCGGCTACGCCGAAGGCGCGGGTTCGGGCGTGGACCGCGAATGGTATCGTACGGGAGACATCGCGCGGCGCGACGCGGACGGGTATCTCACCTTCGTCGGCCGCTCCGACGACGTGTTCAAGTCGTCGGACTACCGGATCAGCCCGTTCGAGCTCGAAAGCGTCCTGATCGAGCACGAGGCGGTGGCCGAGGCGGCGGTCGTTCCGTCGCCGGACGCGCTCCGGCTGTCGGTGCCGAAAGCCTATGTGTCGCTCGTGGCCGGGGCCGAGCTGTCGGCGGACACGGCGCGCTCGATCTTCCGCCACACGCGCGCACGGCTGCCGCCGTACAAGCGCATCCGCATCCTGGAACTCGTCACCGACCTGCCGAAGACGATCTCGGGGAAGATCCGGCGCGGCCAATTGCGGCGCCTGGAGACGGAGGCCGACCGCGACGACCCGGCGCACGGCCGGGATTACAGGGAGGCTGATTTTCCCGATCTCGCCGACGAGCCCACAGAGGCCGGCGGAAAGGCTGGAACCTAGAGTCGTCCGGAGAAGCTGGCGCGATGGGCGTGGCGGACGTTGTCTCGGCTACGGCGTCGGCGGGGTTGCGCTCGATGCCTGCCGGTCAGCCGGGAGGCAGCGGCCTCGGCCCTGCATGTCGGAATTGAGGTTCCGCATCAGCCGAACGGACTCGGCGTCGTCCGGCTTCAGCCGCCGTTCGGCGTTGAGAAGCGAGCAGGCTTCCTGAAGGAGTCGAAGACCGGCGTCGATCCCCTGTGTCGCTTTTGCCTGCTCCCGGAGCAGGGCCGCAAGTTTTGGATACGGGTAGGCGTTGCCTGGATCGAGCCTGATTGCGATCCGATACTCGTCGATGGCGTCGTCGGTCCGGTGCAGATCCGAAAGCGTGTTGCCCAAATTGATGTGTCCGACGGCGAAGCCGGGATCGACTTCGACCGCTTGGCGATACTGGGCCTGCGCCTGGTCGAGCTTGCCTTCCCGGTAGAGGGCGTTGCCCAGCCCATTGTGGTCGGAGACGTTTCGCGGGTCGATGCGAGTAGCGCGTTGATACTCCTCGACGGCGGCTTCAACCTTTTGCTGCTCCATCAGCACGCTCGCCAGGTTGGCGTGAACGACTGCGGAGGACGGATCGATCTCGATCGACCGTCGATACTCTTCGGCCGCCTGCTCCAGTTTGCCCTGATCGTCGAGGGCGATGCCGAGACGATTGTGCGCGATCCCGTCTCTCGGATCGAGTTCGAGCGCATGACGGTATTCCGCTATGGCGTCGTCGAGCTTGTGCTGTCGCGCGAACACGCTGCCAAGATTGTCGTGCGCAATGGGATCGCGCGGATCGAGTTCGATCGCGCGTCCATACTCAGCCGCCGCTCCTCCGAAATCGTGTTCATCGAACAGCGTATTGCCGAGAAGGTTGTGAGGAGCGGCGCTTCGTGGGTCCAGTTCGATCGCTCGCTGAAACTGGCCGACAGCCGCGTCCAATTGATGCTGCTCAGCCAGCGCGGCGCCGAGATTCATGTGAGCGATCCCCAGGTCGGGACCAAGCCGGACGGCTTCCCGAAATTCGGACACCGCGCCATTGAGTTTGTGTTCGTGTTCAAGCACCACGCCCAGATTATTGTGAGCCTTGGCAAGGCCTGGATCGAGTTCCGTCGCCAGCCGGCACTCGCCTTCCGCTTCGGCCAGCCGCTGCTCTTTGAGCAACGCGATGCCCAAGTTGCTGTGGGCCATGGCGAGCTTCGGGTCAATTTCAAGAGCGCGCCGAAGCTCGATAATCGCCTGGTCGAGTTCGTTTCTTTCGAAAAGTAGCTGACCCAGGTTAATGTGCGCCTCCGCAACATCCGGGTCGATCTCGAGCGCGCGCCGATATTCGGCGGCTGCCTCATCCGTCCGATGCTCGCCATATAAGAGGAATCCGAGATTGTTGTGTGCCATAGCAAGCCGAGGATCGAGCTTGACCGCGCGGCGCGCTTCCAGGATAGCGGCGCTGGGCCGGTGCTGCTCATTCAGAACGAGTGCAAAGTTGGTGCGGGCGATGGCGAGGCTGGGGTCCAGACCGAGCGCGCGGCGAAGCTCGGCCTCCGCCTCGTTGAGCCTATGCTGCTCGTACAGTGTTTCGCCCAGGTTGTTGTGCGCGATGGCAATTCGAGGGCTGAGCCGGATCGCCTCCCGATCCGCCTTTTCGGCGTCGATGCTCTGCTTGCGGTTCTGAAAGATCGAGCCGGCGAGGATGTAGGCCCAGGGCACGTCCGAGATCCTTCGCCGGGAGATCGCTTATGATCCTGGCCGCGATGCCGAGGGCGAGATCGGGATTCGACCGCGCGTACCACGCGGCGACGATCACGGGCGAGGTCGCGCCGAGGATCGCGAGCGCGGCTGGTTCCAGCGCTTCGTCCGGCCGGTCGCGGCGGACACCCTGTGCTGCTGTGTAGAACTCCCCACCGTTGACACGGAGCCTGAGCTGGAGCGCTCCGTCACGGTGAACGAACTCTCCGGAGATGCTGCGCCACTGCCGCATGCCGAGCAGCGTGCGGGCGACGCTCGCGACGGCGTCGAGCGGGATGCCGAGCCGTGGGACCACGACCTCCGGTAGATCGGTGTGCAGTTCCACGCTCGTTCCAGGGAGCGGGAGCGCGGCATGGGCAACGACACGATCGATCGCATCCCGCAGGCGTGTGGCGGCGACCTCGCCCGTATAGCCTTGCTCGGCCATCTCCTTGGGGACCGAGATCGCCTCGATGCTGACCGTCCTGCGCAGAAGTTGTTGCGTAAGAAGCAGCAACAAGGCGCCGACCACGATCACGGCGCCGAGGCTCAGGACGAAACCGGACAGACCCCTCCACGCCGCCGCCACGCTCGCCCATGAAAGGCGCGGAACCTGCCTTCCCGGATCGCCGAGCCATTGGTTCCTGGAATGATCTCGCGACGCCTCCGGCCTGACCGCGCCTCGCCCGCGAGCCTCCCCAAGCTCGCGGGACAGCCTTTCGAGGGCAATCCGTGCTGGTTCGCGCATTCGCGCCGCGTCCTGCCAGATTGGCCGCAAACCCGGCAGGGCCGGGCGATGCGGGTGCAGAACAGATTCTATCGGAACCGATCGCTCCAGGGTGTGTCGCGGATCACATCTCGATCCGCACGCCGAGCCGGCCTGCGAGATCCTGGATGAACTGCCACGCGACCCGCCCCGACCGTCCGCCGCGCGTCACCGACCACTCCACCGCCTGCGCCCGCAGCGCGTCCGGCTCGATCGGCAGCGCGAACGCGGCCGCGTAGCCGTCGATCATGGCGAAGAAGGTCTGCTGGTCGCAATTGTGAAAGCCGATCCACAAGCCGAAGCGGTCGGACAGCGACACCTTCTCCTCGGTCGCCTCGGACGGGCTGATCGCGGTGGAGCGTTCGTTCTCGATCATGTCGCGCGGCATCAGGTGCCGCCGGTTCGAGGTCGCGTAGAATAGCACGTTGTCCGGCCGCCCCTCGATGCCGCCGTCGAGCACCGATTTCAGCGCCTTGTAGTCGGCGTCCTCGCGCTCGAAGGAGAGATCGTCGCACAGGATCAGGCAGCGCCGGTCGCGGCCGCGCAGCGCGTTCAGCAGGTCGGGGAGGGTGCGGATGTCTTCCCGATGGATCTCGATCAGCGCGAGGCTGCCCGGCGTGCTGGCGTTGGCCTCGGCGTGCGCCGCCTTGACCAGCGAGGACTTGCCCATGCCGCGCGCGCCCCAGAGCATGGCGTTGTTCGCCGGCAGGCCGCGCGCGAAGCGGAGCGTGTTGTCGAGCAGCAGCGTCTTCTGCCGCTCCACGCCCTGCAGCAGCGCGATACCGACGCGGGAGACGCGGGGCACGGGCGCGAGCCGGGCCGTAAGCGGCATCCAGACGAAGGCATCGGCGGCGTGCAGGTCGGCCCGCGGCGGCGGCGGCGGGGCAAGCCGGTCGAGCGCGTCGGCGATGCGGGTCAGCAGTTCGGGCAGGTCAGGGGCCATGGCGGTGCGGTCCGATAGCTTGACGGAAGGGGGGCGGAAACTATGGTCCGGCCCCAACCGCCGCAACCTGCGCCATCACACCGTCGGAAGGAAAACCCCATGCTCATCTCTCCCGCCTACGCGCAGGACGCCGCGGGCGCCGCCGGCATGCTGGGCAGCCTGACCCAGTTCCTGCCGCTGCTGCTGATCTTCGGCGTGTTCTACTTCCTGCTGATCCGGCCCCAGCAGCAGCGCCAGAAGGAGGTCAAGACCATGCTCGCCGCCCTCAAGCGCGGCGACCGGGTGGTGACGGGGGGAGGCATTCTCGGAACGGTGCAGCGGGTGCGGGACAACTCCAACGAGGTCGAGGTCGAGATCGCGCCCAATCTTCGCGTGACCGTGTTGCGGGAAACGATCACGAGCGTGGTCAAGCCCGTCCCGGCCAACGACGCCAAGCCGGCGAAGGACGTGAAGGCCTCCTGAACGCCTCGCGGGCCCGTCATTGCGAGGAGCGGAGCGACGAAGCAATCCACAAGCCGCCGTGAGCTTCTGGATCGCCACGCCGGCTCCGCCGGCTCGCGATGACGCCCGGGCCGTGGCTCAGCCGTTGAGCTGCTGCTCGGCGAACTCGTAGTTGGCGAGCTTGTCGATCCAGTTCTGCAAGTAGTCCGGGCGGCGGTTGCGGAAGTCGATGTAGTAGCTGTGCTCCCAGACATCGATGCCGAGCAGCGCCTTTCCCTCTCCGGTCGCGAGCGGGTTCGAGCCGTTCGGCGTCTTGGTAATCTTGAGCTTGCCGTCGGGCGCGAGCACGAGCCAGGCCCAGCCCGATCCGAACTGGCCGGCGCCCGCCGCCTTGAACGCGTCCTTGAACTGCTGCACGCCGCCGAAATCCTCGGTGATCTTTTTCTCGAGCGCGCCCGGCAGCTTGCCCCCATTCGGCGACATCGCCTGCCAGAACAGGATGTGGTTCCAGTGCTGGCCCGCATTGTTGAACACCGGGGCCATGTCCGGCTTGCCGTTCGACAGCTTGATGATCTCGTCGAGCGACTTGCCCTGGAGGTCCGGGTTCTTCTCGACGAAGCCGTTGAGCGCCGTCACATAGGCCTGGTGGTGCTTGTCGTGGTGAAACTCGAGCGTCTCCTCGCTCATGCCATTCGGCGCGAGCGCGGACTTGGAATAGGGAAGCGGCGGAAGCTCGAATGCCATGGAGGTTCTCCGGTTCGCTGGCGGGTGAAATGGCTGAGGCGGCAGCCGCTTGCGGCTGTTGCGGGAGCAAGGATTAGCTATGACCAGCCCCTCCCTCCGTCAAGCGAGCGTGCCGCGCGGCCGGGACATCGGTTCGGCCGGCGAGATCGTAAGGCGGCACGACCCCGACCGGTTCCTCACGGCCCTGTTCGCTCCGGCCGCGAAGCGCGGCACGCTGCTCGTCCTCTACGCGTTCAACCATGAGCTGGCCCGCGCACGGGAGGTCGCCTCCGACCCGCATATCGCCCTGATTCGATTGCAATGGTGGCGCGAGGTGGTCGAGGGCACTGCCAAGCGCCACGAGATCGCCGCGCCCCTCGCGGCGGCGCTCGATGCCGGAGAACTCGCCCGCGATGACCTGCTCGCACTGCTCGACGCGCGGGAGACCGAGGCTGACGCCGCCATCCCGACCCTCGCGGAGTGGCGCGACTACCTGCGCGGAACGGCGGGCGGGCTAATGGTCGCCGCCGCCCGGCTGCTCGGCGCGTCCGAGCCGGAGGCGGTGCGCCCGCTGGGGGCGGCTTACGGCGCGGCGGGGGTATTGCGGAGCGTCCGTGCGCTGGCGCGATCCGGCCGCTGCCTGCTGCCAGAGGACACTCTCGCGCGGCACGGCCTCTCGCCCGAGGCCGTGACCGGCGCTCCCGGCGCCGCAGGCCTTGCGTCCGTGCGGAAGGAACTGGCCGGAGAGGGAAGGGCGATGCTGCGGGACGGCGCGCGCGCGCGGGTCGAGAAGCGGGCGATCGCGTCCGTGCTGCCGGCCGTCCTAGCGGCCCGTGATCTCCGGCGGATCGAAGCCGCTTCCGGCCCGCGCGGTCTCGGGGACCGGATTGCCGTCATGCTGGCCGCCGCTCGCGGGCGTCTGCCGTCAGCTCTGGGCGAGCAGTAGGCTTCGGGCGAGCTGCCGGTCGGGCGAGTGCGCCTGGGGCGCCTCAGCCGTGTTTCCTTGCGCCTGGCCGCACCGGGAGCAGTGTTGCGCCTCGCCCCCCCGAACGGCCTGGAAGGCATGCAGGCCGAGGCGGCACAGCGCCGGGATCGTGGCGGTGCGAGCAGGTGTGGGGCCGGAGTCCGGCATCGGCGCAGTTCCAAAACGGACGCCTGCCGGTGTGCCGGGCGGGCGGATGGGTCGGGCGAGCATTTTTGCAGGCCGGCGGTTTGGCGCCGTGTTCGGCGGCCGGCGGCATACAAGCTGCAATCCGTGGACGCCGGCTTAACGGCCCGGCGCTTTTCAGGCGCGTCTGCGAATCCGCTCCGGCTTGCCGGGCGCGACCAGGGGCGCGATCACGGGCGCTAATAGGGGCGCGATGAAGCGTCCGGTATGGCTCTCGGGGTTCGCGGCGACATCCTCTGGCGTCCCGGAGGCGACGATCCGGCCGCCGCCTTCGCCGCCCTCCGGCCCGAGGTCGAGCAGCCAGTCGGCGGTCTTGATGACCTCCAGATTGTGCTCGATCACGACCACCGTGTTGCCCTGGTCGACCAGCGCGTGCAGCACCTCGAGCAGCTTGCGCACGTCCTCGAAATGCAGGCCGGTGGTCGGCTCGTCGAGGATGTAGAGCGTGCGCCCGGTCGCGCGCCGCGCCAGCTCCTTGGACAGCTTGATGCGCTGCGCCTCGCCGCCCGACAGCGTGGTCGCCTGCTGGCCGAGCTTGACGTAGCCGAGACCGACCCGTTGCAGGATGCGCAGGCGGTCGTGGATGCGCGAGACGGCGCTGAAATACGGCACCGCCTCGTCCACGGTCATGTCGAGCACCTCGGCGATCGACTTGTCGCGGAACTTGATCTCCAGCGTTTCGCGGTTGTAGCGCCGCCCCTTGCAGACGTCGCAGGTTACGAACACGTCCGGCAGGAAGTGCATCTCGATCTTGATGAGGCCGTCGCCCTGGCAGGCCTCGCAGCGCCCGCCCTTGACGTTGAAGCTGAACCGCCCCGGCTTGTAGCCGCGCGCCCGGCTCTCCGGCAATTCCGCGAACCAGTCGCGGATCGGCGCGAACAAATCGGTATAGGTTGCCGGGTTGGAGCGCGGCGTGCGCCCGATCGGGGACTGGTCGATGTCGATGATCTTGTCGAGCAGCTCCAGCCCCTCGATGCGGTCGTGCGCCGCAGGGTTCTCGCCCGCGCCCATCAGCTTGCGAGCCGCCGCCCTGTACAGCGTGTCGACGACGAGCGTCGATTTGCCGCCCCCGGAAACGCCGGTCACGCAGGTGAGCGCGCCGAGCGGGAAGGACGCCGTCACGTTCTTCAGGTTGTTGGCGCGCGCGCCGATGACGCGCAACTGCCGGTCCTTCTGCACCGGCCGACGCATTGCCGGCACGGGAATGGAGCGCCGTCCGGAGAGATAGTCACCGGTGATGGAGTTCGGGTTCGCCGCCACCTCGGCGGGAGTCCCTTCCGCGACGACGTGGCCGCCATTGACGCCCGCCGCCGGCCCCATGTCGATCAGGTGGTCGGCGGCGCGGATCGCGTCCTCGTCGTGCTCGACCACCAGCACCGTATTGCCGAGATCGCGCAGACGCCTGAGCGTGCCGAGCAGGCGTTCGTTGTCGCGCTGATGCAGCCCGATCGAGGGCTCGTCGAGCACATAGAGCACGCCGGTCAGCCCGGAGCCGATCTGGCTCGCGAGCCGGATGCGCTGGCTCTCCCCGCCCGAGAGCGTCATCGAGCCGCGCGCGAGCGTCAGGTAGTCGAGCCCGACATCGACCAGGAACTGCAAGCGCTCCACGATCTCGCGCAGGATGCGGCGCGCGATCTCGGCCCGCTGCGGCGTCAGCGTCTCGATCACCGTCCCGAACCAGGCGAGCGCCGCGCGAATGGAAAGCTCCGATGCTTCGGCGATATTCTTGCCCGCGACCCGCACCGAGAGCGCTTCCGGCTTCAGCCGCGCGCCGTTGCAGACCGCGCACGGCTTCTCCGACTCGTAGCGCGACAGCTCCTCCCGCACCCAGGCGCTGTCGGTCTCCTGCTTGCGGCGCCTGAGGTTGCGGATGACGCCCTCGAACGGCTTGGTCACGCTGTAGGCGCGCACGCCGTCCTTGTACGTGAGGGTGACGTCCTCCTTTCCGGTGCCGTACAGGATCGCGTCGCGCACGCGCGCGGGCAGGTCGGACCAAGGGGTGCGCGTCGTCACCTTGAAGTGCCGCGCGAGGCTCTGCAGCGTCTGGTCGTAATACGGCGTCTGTGCCCCGGCCCAGGGTGCGACCGCGCCATCCGCCAGCGACACACGCTCGTCCGGCACGACGAGATTAGGATCGAAGAACGATTCGAGGCCGAGGCCGTCGCAGGCGGGGCAGGCGCCGTGCGGGCTGTTGAAGCTGAACAGGCGTGGCTCGATCTCCTCGATCGTGAAGCCGCTGACCGGGCAGGCGAAGCGGCTCGAGAACACCGTGCGCTCGCCGCTGGCATCCGCGCGCTCGGCGTAGACGACGCCATCGGACATCGCGAGCGCGGTCTCGAAACTGTCCGCGAGCCGGGACGCGATGCCCTCCCGCACCACGATCCGATCCACCACGGCCTCGATCTCGTGCTTGATCTTGCGGTTCAGCGCCGGGACATCGCCGATTTCGTAAAGCGTCCCGTCCACCTTGACGCGGGTGAAGCCGCGCCGCTGCAATTCGGCCAGCTCCTTGCGATACTCGCCCTTGCGGTCGCGCACCACCGGCGCGAGCAGCAGCAGGCGCGTGCCCTCCGGCATTGCCATGACCCGATCGACCATCTGGCTGACGGTCTGCGCCTCGATCGGCAGGCCGGTGGCGGGCGAATAGGGCACGCCCGCCCGCGCCCAGAGCAGGCGCATGTAGTCGTGGATCTCCGTCACGGTGCCGACCGTCGAGCGCGGATTGCGGCTGGTCGTCTTCTGCTCGATGGAGATCGCGGGCGACAGGCCCTCGATGCTGTCCACGTCCGGCTTGCCCATCAGTTCCAGGAACTGGCGGGCATAGGCGGACAGGCTCTCGACGTAGCGGCGCTGGCCCTCGGCGTAGATCGTGTCGAAGGCGAGCGAGGACTTGCCGGAGCCGGACAGGCCGGTGATGACCGTCAGCGCGTCACGCGGGATCTCCACATCCACGTTCTTGAGGTTGTGCTCGCGCGCCCCGCGAACGTGGATCGTGCCTTCCATGCGACTCGCTTGTTCCAGTGTTGTTCCGGGCTTATATGGCGACGCGCCTCGCCGGAGAAGACCCGAGCCTAGGCATTAACGGTCTATCAGGTAGTATCGGGGAGAAGTCGCTGGGAGAGGCCCGGGCGAGCCATTTGGGGCCGGAGAGCATATGGCAGGCAGCGTCAACAAGGTCATCCTGGTCGGCAATCTTGGGAAAGATCCGGAGGTCCGGAACACCCAGGCCGGCCAGAAGATCGTCAATTTCACCTTGGCTACCAGCGAGACCTGGAACGACAAGGCGAGCGGCGAGCGCAAGGAGCGCACCGAGTGGCACCGCGTGGTCGTGTTCAACGAGCGGATCGCGGATGTGGCCGAACGGTTTCTGCGCAAGGGACGCAAGGTCTATGTCGAGGGCTCGCTGCAGACCCGGAAATGGACCGACCAGTCCGGCCAGGAGAAATACACGACCGAGGTGGTGATCGACCGCTTCCGGGGCGAACTGACCCTGCTCGACAGTAACCGCGACGAAGGCGGCGGGGGCGGCGGCTATGAGGGCGGCGGGGGCGGCTTCGGCCGGGGTGGCGCTGGCGGCGGGGCGCGCGGCGGAGCTGGTGGCCGGGGCGGCGCCGGCGGCGGCGGCGCGCCAGGCGGCGGCTCCGGCTGGGACGCCCCGCGCGGCGGCGATCTGGACGACGAAATTCCGTTTTAGCCTGAGCCGTCGTTGTGACCGGCAGAAAACAGCCGCCCGGGATTGACAGCCCTGGGCTTGCTGCGAAAGTATGCAACGTGACGGCTTGATCCCCGCTCGCTTCTCGGCCGACGGTTGTCACATCCAAAACTGAGCGGCTCCAAGCGCTACCCCTCAAGGGTGATGCTGGGCTTCGACCAAGCCCGGTCTGCTTAATGAGCGACAAGAAACGGCCGCGCGCGGCACTCGTGCCGGGTGGCACATCGGGAGGATTTGGGATGGGCCTCGCAACGTCGCTCGCGAAAAGGCTCGCCGTAGCCGCCATGCTGACGGGATTGGCTTCGGCGGCCAATGCTCAGCCGCTGGCATGGATGGACACCACCGTCGCGCCGGATCAGCGCGCGGCGCTGCTGGTTTCGGCGATGACCCTGGACGAGAAGTTCGAGCAATTGCTCGGCACCCCGGGGATCGTCGCGGAACTACCGCAATGTTTCGGAGCGCGCCACCTCAACGGCATCGCGCGCCTGCAAATCCCGACGCTTCGCATCACCAACGGGCCGGTCGGGATCGGCCAGAGCGACTGCGTCCCGCCGGATACGCCGGGCCTGCCTGCCTCGGCCTTGTCCAATGTCAACTCGGCCAAGGCGACCGCGCTTCCCTCCGCATTGGCGGTGGCGGCATCGTTCGACCCCGCTGTCGCGACCACGTTTGGCGATGTGCTCGGGACAGAGGCGCTCGACCTCGCCCTGCAAGTACTCGAAGCGCCGGGCATGAACCTCGCGCGGGTTCCGCAAGGGGGCCGGAACTTCGAGTATTTCGGCGAGGATCCGTTTCTTTCCGGCACCACCGCCGTGAATGAGATTCGCGCCGTCCAGAGCCACGGCGTCATCGCCATGGCCAAGCACTTTGTTGCGAACGAGCAAGAAACCAACCGGTTCACGATCGAGGAGGGCATCGCCGACCGGGTTTTGCATGAGCTCTATCTACTGCCGTTCGAAATGTCGGTGAAAGAGGGCCAAGTCGCGTCGGCCATGTGTTCCTACAACTCGGTCAACGGGCCTCACATGTGCGAGAACCGGCCCCTGCTGACCGGCGTACTGCGAGGGCTATGGAAGTTCCCAGGCTACGTCCAGTCGGATTTCTTCGCGGTTCACAGCGTGGCGCCCTCGTTGCTCGCCGGCCTGGATCTCGAAATGCCCGGACTGGCGATCAACTCGTCGCCCCTCGTCGGTCCCTACCTGACGCCCGACAATCTCCGCGCGGCGCTTGCCCAGGGGCAGATCACCGTCGCCACGATCGATAGGGCGCTCGCTCGTCGCTACACTCAGATGTTTCGGCTCGGCATATTCGAGCGGCCGCTCGCGTTGACGCCGATCGACGCGACCGCCGACGGCAACATTGCCCGCTCGATCGGCGAGCAATCCGCGGTGCTGCTAAAGAACACGGGCAACCTGCTGCCAATCAATCTCGCGGGCATCCGCTCGATCGCCGTGATCGGCCAGCCCACTTACGCGACCAAGGCGGTGTCCGGCTGCTGCGGCGGGAGTTCGGATGTCATTCCGCTCTACACGGTCCTGCCGTTGCAGGGTGTGCAGAACGTCCTGCAGGCGCTCGGATCGTCCGCATCGGCCAATCTGACCGTCGTCAACACGGACGGCAGCAATCTTCAGCAAGCGGTCGCCGCGGCCTCGGCGGCCGATCTCGTGATCGTGCTGGCGGGCGCGATCACGGAGGAAGGCACGGACCGGCCCTCTATCTCGCTTCCGGACAATCAGGACGCGATGATCTCGGCGCTCGCGGCGGCCAATCCGCGCACCGTCGTCGTCCTCAAGGACGGAGACGCTGTGCTGATGCCGTGGATCGACCAGGTGCCGGCGGTGCTTGAGGCCTGGTTCCCTGGCGAGGAAGACGGCAACATCGTGGCCCGGCTGCTGTTCGGCCTGGCCAACCCGTCGGGCAAGCTGCCGGTCACCTATCCCAAGGCCGCCGGCGATGTGCCGGCGCATACGCCGGAGCAGTATCCCGGCGTGGACGTGAACGGGGTGCCAACCGTCGTGTACTCTGAAGGGTTGGAGATGGGGTATCGCTGGTACGACGCTCAAGGAATCCAGCCGCTCTTCCCGTTTGGTTACGGCCTGTCCTACACGACCTTCTCGATCGCGGATCTGGAGGTCAATCCACCCAGCACGGATGGCGGGCAGCCGATCGTGGTGGAATTCACTGTCGCCAACACCGGCCGGCTGACGGGTGCCGAGGTGGCGCAGGTCTATCTCGAGCTCCCTGCCTCGACCGGCGAGCCCCCGAAGCGGCTGGTCGGGTTCGCCAAGGTATTGCTCGGCCCGGGCGCGAAGCAGAGGGTGCGGCTCGTCGTCGATCCGGATGCCGCGAACCATCCGCTCGGCTATTGGGACAGCGGCGCGCGCAAGTGGACCAATGTCCAGTGCGGCTGCCGGATCTCCGTCGGCAACTCGTCCGCAAACCTCCTTCTGAGCCAAGCCTTTTCGGTCAACCCGGAAACGAAGTAGCCGATTATCATCTGACCCAGCCGGTCCAGCGGCACGACGACCTCGCCTCGCTCACGCGAGCCGAGGTCGTCGTAGATTGGAGCCAGGCTCGGACGCGAGCCGGGTGCCGAATCTCCGGCGAGCGGGGGCGCGAGACCGCTGACCGGGGCCGCCGGATAGGAAAGCAAGTTCCTGGGTTCCGGGCGGAGCGGGGAGCGGCCGGGTTTCAGCTTTGTCCGATCCGTGCTAAACCGGCGGCCTGCATGCGACCCCGTTCGGCCTGGCTGGCCCGATCGCTTGAGCGACGCTTGCCGGCACTCCGCCGCACCCTGGAAGAACGCACGTCTTGAGCGACACACCGACCGAGCCGCCGTCCGATCCCCCTGGCGGACACCCCTGGGAGCGGACCCCCGTGACGCTCGAGGAGGAGATGCGGCGCTCCTACCTCGATTATGCGATGTCCGTCATCGTCTCGCGCGCGCTGCCGGACGCGCGGGACGGGCTGAAGCCCGTGCATCGCCGCATCCTGTACGGCATGCAGCAGGGCGGCTGGACTCCCGACAAGTCGCACGTCAAATCGTCCCGCGTCGTCGGGGACGTGATGGGCAAATACCATCCGCACGGCGACGCCTCGATCTATGACGCCATGGTGCGGATGGCGCAGCCCTTCTCGATGCGCGTGCCGCTGATCGACGGGCAGGGCAATTTCGGTTCGGTGGACGGCGATCCGCCGGCGGCGATGCGCTACACCGAATCGCGGCTGGCGCGGGCCTCGATGCTGCTGCTCGCCGACATCGACCGCGACACCGTCGATTTCCAGCCGAACTACGACGAGAAGGACGAGGAGCCGCGCGTCCTGCCGGCGAGTTTTCCGAACCTGCTCGTCAACGGTGCCAACGGCATCGCGGTCGGCATGGCGACCAACATCCCGACCCACAACCCGGGCGAGATCATCGACGCGACGCTCGCGCTCATCAACGATGCGGCGACGCCGCTCGACGACCTGATGCGCATCGTGCCCGGCCCGGATTTCCCGACCGGCGGCTTGATCCTCGGCCGCGCGGGCATCCGCTCCGCCTTCGAGACCGGGCGCGGCTCCATCGTCATCCGCGCCCGCGCCGAGTTCGAGGAGATCCGGAAAGACCGCCAGGCGATCGTGGTGACCGAGATCCCGTATCAGGTGAACAAGGCGACGCTGCTGGAGCGCATCGCGGAGCTGGTGCGTGCGAAGCAGATCGAGGGCATCTCCGACCTGCGCGACGAGAGCGACCGCTCGGGGATGCGCATTGTCATCGAGCTGAAGCGCGATGCGACGCCCGAGGTGGTGCTGAACCAGCTCTACCGCTTCACGCAGCTGCAAACGAGCTTCGGCGCCAACATGCTGGCGCTGGACGGCGGCCGGCCGCGCCTGCTCGGCTTGCGCGACGCGCTGCTCGCCTTCATCGCCTTCCGCGAGGAGGTGATCCTTCGCCGCAGCCGCTTCGAGCTGCGCCGCGCCCGGGAGCGCGCGCATCTGCTCGTCGGCCTCGCGATCGCGGTCGCCAATATCGACGAGGTGATCCGGGTGATCCGCGCCAGCGCCGACGCCGCCTCGGCGCGGGCGGCGCTGATGGCGCGCGACTGGCCGGCCGCCGATATCGGCGTGCTGCTCGCGCTGATCGACGAGCCGGGCAACGTCATCAGCCCCGAGCAGACGGTGCGGCTGACCGAGGAGCAGGCGCGCGGCATCCTCGAACTGCGCCTGCAACGGCTGACCGGGCTGGAGCGGGACAAGATCCAGGCCGAGCTGACCGAGGTCGGCGGCCGGATCACGGACCTGCTCGACATTCTCGGCTCGTACGTCCGGCGCATGGAGGTGATGCGCGGCGAACTGGCGGCGGCGCGGGCCGAGCTTGCGACGCCGCGCCTGACCGCGATCGTGGACGCCGCCGCCGACCAGGACGATGAGAGCCTGATCGAGCCGGGGCAGATGGTCGTGACCATCACGCGCGACGGCTTCATCAAGCGCACGCCGCTCGACATGTTCCGTGCCCAGAACCGAGGCGGTCGCGGCCGCACGGGCGCGGCGACGCGCGGCGACGACATCGTGACGCGCAGCTTCAACGCGCATACGCATCAATGGGTGCTGTTCTTCAGCTCGGGCGGCAAGGCGTTCCGCGAGAAAGTCTGGCGTCTGCCCGAAGCCGGGCCGACCGCCAAGGGGCGCGCGCTCGTCAACCTCCTGCCTGAGCTCGGCGCCGACACGATCACGACCGTGCTGCCGCTGCCGCAGGACGAGAGCCTGTGGACGAGCCTGCATCTCGTGTTCGGGACGGCGTCCGGCAACGTGCGGCGCAACCGCCTCTCCGATTTCCGCAATGTGCGCGCTTCCGGCCTGATCGCCATGAAGCTCGACGAGGGGGACCGGCTGATCGGTGTCGCGACCTGCCGCGAAGGGGACGACGTGTTCCTGGCGACGCGGCGCGGGCGGTGCATCCGCTTCCAGATCTCGGAGGATACGCTCAGGGTGTTCGCGGGGCGGGACAGTTCCGGCGTGCGCGGCATCCGGCTCGCGCCGGGTGACGAGGTGATCAGCCTCTCGGTGCTGCGCCACGTTGAGGCGAGCGTCGCCGAGCGCCTCGCCTATCTGCGGCAAGCCGCCGCCCGCGGGCGCGAGAAGGGGCAGGCCGAGGACGACATCACGATCGAGGCGAACGGCGAGGGCGAGGAAGC
Source organism: uncultured Alphaproteobacteria bacterium (assembly GCA_963777325.1). Classification (GTDB taxonomy): domain Bacteria; phylum Pseudomonadota; class Alphaproteobacteria; order Acetobacterales; family Acetobacteraceae; genus JAFAXA01. Next base: position 107,586 of record CAVZQE010000022.1, read on the forward strand.
CGTGCCGGACATCGCCTTGGCCCCGGACCGGTCCGAGGAGTTCGAGGCGGCGGAGGAGCTGCTGCTGACCGTGACCGATACCGGCTTTGGCAAGCGGTCCTCCGCCTATGAGTACCGCGTCAGCGGCAGGGGCGGACAGGGGATCGCGAACATCACGCTGAGCGCCCGAAGCGGCCGGGCGGTGGCCGCGACCTTCCCGGTGCGGCCCGGCGACGATGTGATGCTGGTGACGGATGCCGGGCGGCTGATCCGGGTTCCGGCCGATCAGGTTCGCATCACCGGGCGCCAGTCGATGGGCGTCACGCTGTTCCGGCTGAACGGGGAGGAGCGCGTCACCAGCGTCTTCCCGATCATGGACGAGGTGACGGAGACCGACAGCCCCGACCCGCCCGAGAGCGAGTCCGCCGACGACGCTGGCAGCGCGGATGAGTGAGCGCATCGGCCTCTATCCCGGCACCTTCGATCCGGTGACGAACGGCCATCTCGACGTGATCGCGCGGGCCTCGCACCTCGTCGATCGTCTCGTCGTCGGCGTCGCGGTCAATGTCGGCAAGGCGCCGCTGTTCTCGATCGAGGAGAGGGTCGAACTGGTCGGCCGCGAAGTGGCGGCGATCGCCGACCGTCGCAAGATCGCCATCGACGTGCGGCCGTTCAGCACGCTGCTCGTCCACTTCGCCCGCGAGATCGGCGCATCCATGATCATTCGCGGGCTGCGCGCGGTCGCGGATTTCGACTACGAGTTCCAAATGGCGGGCATGAACTACCGCATGGACCCTGGCGTTGAGACGGTCTTCCTGATGGCGAGCGAGCGTCATCAGTTCATCGCCTCGCGGCTCGTCAAGGAAGTCGCGGCGCTTGGCGGGGAAATCTCCTCCTTCGTGCCCGCACTCACGCTCGAACGTGTCCTCAAGCGCATCGGCCGGTGAGCCGCCGGACGCTTCGCGGGTCCACCATCCGACCGGGAAAAAACATGCATCGTCGCACTGTCATCGCAACCGCCCTGCTGGGAGCCGTCCTTCTCATGAGTGAAGCCGTCACCGCCGCCGACACCAAGCTCGATCCCGAGAACACGCTGTATATGGACCTGAAATACGGGCGGGTGGTCATCCAGCTTCTGCCCGATCTCGCGCCCAAGCACGTCGCGCGCGTGAAGGAGCTGACCCGCGAGGGGTTCTATGACAACACGCCGTTCCATCGAGTCATCGCGGGCTTCATGGCCCAGGGCGGCGATCCCACCGGAACGGGCACGGGCGGCAGCAAGCTGCCGAACTTGCCGGCCGAGTTCACCCATAAGGCGCATTTCCTGCGAGGGACGGTCGGCGCCGCGCGCTCGCAGGATCCGAACAGCGCCAACAGCCAGTTCTTCATCTGCTTCGCGCCGGCGCCGTTCCTCGACGGCCAGTACACGATCTGGGGACGGGTCGTGTCCGGCATGGATCATGTGGATCAGATCAAGAAGGGCAGCGGCAGCAGCGGCACGGTGTCCGATCCGGACCGGATCGTGCGAATGCAGGTCGCGGCCGACGCCAAGGACTGACTCCGGCGGCCGGCGTTGTTGACCTCGGGCGCGTCTTGGCGTTCAAAGCGTTGGGCGTTCAAGGCGCGTCGGGGAGCCTGTAGCTCAGCTGGTAGAGCACGGGACTTTTAATCTCGCGGTCGTGGGTTCGAGTCCCACCGGGCTCACCACTTCGGCCAGGGTCCGGCCCGGACGCATGGGGTGACACTCTGTCCAGGTCTGGCGGGTCCACCCGCCCGCCGTCATGCGCGAGTGGCCGCCGGGCGGCGGGAAGCCTCGCTCATCACGGGCAGTCGCCGCACTTCGGTGAGATAAATCAGGATCAGCGACACCCAGACGATGCCGTAGAGCAGCATGAAGCAGCTCGAGTTCAGGCCGAGCCGGTCGAGGATGACGCCGAACAGGATGGGCAACAGGAACCCGCCCAGACCGCCCGCCATGCCGACAATCCCGGAGATGACGCCCATGTTCGCCGGAAAATCGTCGCTCACGTATTTGAACGTGGACGCCATGCCGCAGGCGAACGCGATCCCGAGCACGAACAGCAGCGCCGTCGCCGTCCAGACCGGCAGGACCAAATGGAAGCCGACCGGCCCCCGTGTCGTGTGGATGGTCAGCTCCGTCGGCGGATAGGAGAGCAGGAAAAGGCTGATCCAGGCCGCCCACAACACCCACCAGGTGACCGCGTGCGCGCCGAACCGGTCGGAAAGCCACCCTCCGACCGCGCGCAGCCCGCCGCCCGGCAGGGAGAAGCAGGCGGCGAGCAGCGACGCCTGCGAGATCGAAAAGCCGTATTCGTTCACGTAATACTGCGGCATCCAGATCGAGAGCGCGGTGAAGCCGCCAAACACGATCGAGTAGTATTGGCAATACTTCCAGACGCGCCGGTCGGCGAGCACGGCGAGTTGCTGGCGCATGGGCATCGATTTGCCGGGCGCCGCCGTGTCCGGGGCCGAAAGGAACCAGAACAGCACGGCCGTCGCCAGCAGCGCGACAGCGTAGACCCGGGGAACGCTCTGCCAGCCGTAATGCGTGACCAGAACGGGGGCGATGAACATGTTGATCGCCGCGCCCGCCGTGCCGGCGCCGAACACGCCCATGGCGAAGCCCCGCTTCTCCTTCGGGAAGAAGCGCGCGACATAGGGCGTTCCGACCGAGAACGAGGCGCCCACGAGGCCCAGCGCCAGGCCGAGCAGTAGGAATTGCCAGAGCGCGGTCGCGTACGAGGCGAACCAGAGCGGCACCGCGCAGGCGGCGAGCAGCAGGAACATGACGATCCGGCCGCCGAACCGGTCCGTCCAGATGCCGAGCGGCAGGCGGAACACCGCTCCCGTGAGAACGGGCGTCGCCGTCAGCAAACCGAACTCGGAGGCGTTCAGGCCGAGTTCGCGCCGGATCGGAATGCCGATCACGCCGAACATCATCCAGATCGCGAAGCAGATCAGGAAGGCGAAGGTGCTGACCAGCAGCACGCGCAAGGACCGCGCGTCCCCCTGTGTCACGACGGCCGCACCTTGCGTTCTCAACAGCATCCTCCCGTTTTTGCCATCGCTGGCTTGCGGCCTGGCTGCGGGCCGGATGGCAGATCGGTCGAGGTGCAGGACGAGCCGGCGGGCCAGGCGGAGGGGCGCGGCGGCGCGTTCTCGCCCTCGAACAGGTCGAAGCCCTGGATGCGCGCGCGCGCGGCCAGCGCCGCGATGTAGCCCTGCACGGCCTGGCGCCAGCTCGCCTCCTGCATGAACTCGGCGATACGGCCCTGCATGGCGGAGAAGGGCGGAATGCGGCCCGGCTCGTGGGCGAGCACCCTGATGACATGCATTCCGTAGCGGCTCTTGACCACCGTGGGGCAGACCTCGCCCGCCTGCAACGGCGCGAGATGCGCCTCGAACTCGGGCACCGTACTGCCGCTTTCGATCAGGCCGAGATCGCCGCCCTGCGCCTTCGAGGGGCAGTCGGAGAACCGGCGCGCAAGCGCGGGCAGCCGGTCGGGGTCGTCGAGCACCTCGGCGAGCAGCGCTTCCGCCCGCGCCCGCGCCGCCTCGGTGGCGGCCGCGTCCTTCGGGTCGGCGGCGATCAGCAGATGCTGCACCTGCCAGAGATCCGGCAGCCGGAGCCGCTCGCCGTTGCGGTCGTACCAGCGTCGCAATTCGCTCTCGGCCGGCTCGGGGAGGTGGAGCTCCGCCTCTAGCAGACGCCGGATCGCCGCCTCGTCCGGCTCCTCCCCGGGCTCGGGGTCTTTGTCGCTGATGCCGCGCGCGGCGGCCTCGGCGAGCAGCAGCTGACGGACCACGAGGCCCCGCGCCGCGCTTTCCCAGGCGGCAGCCGGGTCGGCGGCGTCCTGCAACTGGGTCTCGAGCGAAATCAGATCTTCGGGGATCACCACCCCGTCCACCGCAATCATCGGACCGCCCCTATTTCGATTTGCTCGCGCCGAGCCGGGCCTGAACGGCCGGTGCCGCTGGCGCCCGAGCCCCGCCGTCATCCCGTCCTCGACCGCGACCGCCGGAGGTACGCCGAGCGACGCCCGGTAGAGCGCCCACATCGCCCCGGACTGATCGACATTCGCCCCGTGCAGAAGCAGGGGCAGGTTGCTGCGATCGGTGACGATGGACGCGAATTGCTTGACCTGGTCCGCGGTCGGGATGCCCTGAACCGGAATGTTGGCGTAGCGAATGCGCGCGAAATCGGCGCGCTGCTTCTCCGACGAGGCATCGGCGGCGGGCCGCAGATCGACGATCATCGCGAACCCGACGCGCTTGGCCTCTATCACGCCGTCATCGCCGATCGGCCCAGAGGTCGCGATCAGCGGCGTCGCCCGGTTATACTCGGGCAAGCGCTGCTCGCTGATCTGATCGCCGAACGGCGCGACGCCGGGCGTTGGCGCCACGCCCGTCGCGCTACCCGCCGCCATCAGCAGGACGGCGAGGCCCGGCAGCGCGGCCTTTTGCCAGCCGCGCATCAGACGCCTTCCTTCGAGATGTGCGCGTTCTTGCGGACGATCTGCCAGCCCGGCCGGCCCAGATACCAGATCGGCGCGGACCAGACATGCACCATGCCGGGTGAACGGCACGAGCAGGAACAGGGTCATGCCGCAACACGAGATGGATCTTGTAGACCCAGGGCACCGCGCTTACGAGCTGCGCCGAACCCGGCTGAAACAATAGGATGCTGCGCGCCCACTCGGCGAGAACGAGCATGTAGGTGCCGTCGAGGTTGAGCGAGGACTCCGGAATGGTCGCGATGCCGAGGCAGAGCTGGAAGAAGATGAACAGCAGGATGAAGATGTCGGTCGGCTTGCTGGTCTGCCGTATGCGGGGGTCTGTCAGGCGGCGATGGATCAGCATGGCGCCGCCGGCCGCGCCGAGCGCCGCCAGCAGGCCGCCGGTGACGATCGCCATGATCTGCTTCGCTTTCACCGTCAGGCCTAGCGAATGATAGACCTCGGGCGGCGTCAGCAGCCCAAAGGTGTGGCCGAGGAACAGGCCCAGTATGCCGATGTGGAACAGATTGCTGCCCCAGACCAGTTCGTGCCGGCGCAGGAACTGGCTGGACTGGCTGCGCCAGGAGAACTGGCTGCGGTCGAAGCGCGCCCAGCTGCCGAGGAAAAACGCGATCATGCACAGATACGGATAGAACCCGAACAGGAACTGGTTCAGCCAATCCACGGCGCGGCCTCCTTAGGTTTGGGACGGAGCGTTCGGCAGATCGCGGCTGAACTGCGCGACCAGGGCGGCCGCCTTGGAGCATGCGCTGTCCGCGACCGCCGGCTCCATGAAGTTCACCGGCGCTTCCTCGTAGCGGGCGTCGAGCGCCTCGGGCGTATCGGCCGGTTCCTCCTCGGCGAGCCGCGCCTCCACCGCCTCCCGGTCGGCCCGCCGGTCGCCGAGCGCCTCAATCGCGCGCAGGACGGCGGCATAGGACGTGCCGCGCCGTTCAAGCCGGCCGGCAAGCAGGGACACGACCTCCGCGACCTCGCCCAGCAACGCGCGCGCCTGCTCCGGCTCGTGCATCGAGGCGTATTCGAGAAAGACGGGAGGAAGTCCGGCAGCTCGTCCGCCGTCAGGTCCAGGCCCACCCGTCGGTAATCCTCCACCAGATCGACCATCGCCTGTCCGCGCTCGCGCGAATCGCCATGCACGTGGCCGAACAGATAGAGCGAGAGCGACGGCGCGCCGTCGAACAGCGCCACGTACTCGCTTTGCGCATCCAGCATCTCCAAGCCGGCGAGCCGGTCGCAGAACGCCAGCACGGAGTCGCGCTCGGCCGGTGGCAGTTCCGCTTCGCCCAGGATGGCGGCGATCTCCGGCAAGGCCCCGAACAGCGCCTCATCCGGATACAGCAGCAGCCCGGCCAGGGCTTTGCAGGCCAGCATGGCGCTATTTCACGTTCAGCGGGAAGCGTTCGCCCCGCGTCTTGCGAGTGTCCTTGCCCCACAGCGCGAAACGGCTGTTCCCCTCGGAGGTCATCGTGCTGAAGTGAAAGCCCGCGATGCCGCGCTGGTCGTAGGCGTTCTCGGCCACTTCCTTGTGCGCGGTCGGGATCACGAACCGGTCCTCGTAATTGGCGATCGCCATCACGCGATACATCTCCTCGGCCTGTCGTTCGCTCAGACCCACGGCATCGAGCGGCGTCGTATCGCGCGTACCTCCGACGCTGCGGCCGCGCATATAGGCCCGCAGCGCGAGCAGCTTGCGCAGCGTGAGGCGGATCGGCTCCTCGCGTCCGGCGGTCAGCAGATTGGCGAGATAGCGGACGGGAATGCGCAGGCTGTCCACGTCGGGGACGCCCTCCAGCGTCGCGAGCGCGCCCGCATCCGCCGCCTCCTGGATCGGCGACAGCGGCGGGATGTACCAGACCATCGGCACGGTCCGGTATTCCGGGTGAAGCGGGAAGGCGACCTTCCAGTCGCACGCCATCTTGTACACGGGCGAGCGCTGCGCCGCCTCGATCCAGCTATCGGCGATGCCGTCCTTCCGGGCCTGGGCGATCACCGCCGGATCATGCGGGTCGAGGAAGATGTCGAGCTGCGCCTGGTAGCAATCCTGCACATCGGGCTGCGCCGCGACTTCGCGGATACGGTCGGCGTCGTACAGCATCACGCCCAGATAGCGGATGCGGCCGACGCAGGTCTCGGAGCACACGGTCGGCTGGCCGCTCTCGATGCGCGGATAGCAGAAGATGCACTTCTCGGATTTGCCGGTGTGCCAGTTGTAGTAGACCTTCTTGTACGGGCAGCCGGTGACGCACATGCGCCAGCCGCGGCACTTCTCCTGGTCGATGAGAACGATGCCGTCTTCCTCGCGTTTGTAGATCGCGCCGGACGGACAGGCGGCGACGCAGGACGGGTTGAGGCAGTGCTCGCACAGGCGCGGCAGGAACATCAGGAAGCTGTTCTCGAACTCGCCGTAGATCGCCTTCTCGACGTCGCGGAAATTGTAGTCCTGCGCGCGCTTGCGGAACTCGGTGCCGAGGCTCTCCTCCCAGTTCGGCCCCCAGCTCACCTTGTCCATGCGCTGGCCGGTGATGATGGAGACGGGCTGCGCGGTCGGCGCGGCCTCGCTCTCGGGCACGCCGTGGATGTAGGAGTATTCGTAGTCGAACGGCTCGTAGTAGTCGTCGATCTCCGGCAGTTCCGGGTTGGCGAAGATCTTGGACAGGATGCGCCATTTGCCGCCGGTCTTCGGCCGCAGCGCGCCGCCTCTGCCGAGCACCCAGCCGCCGCGCCAGCGCTCCTGGTTCTCCCAGTCCTTCGGATAGCCGATGCCGGGCTTGCTCTCGACGTTGTTCCACCAGGCGTATTCGATGCCCTGGCGCGTGGTCCAGACCTGCTTGCAGGTGACGCTGCAGGTGTGGCAGCCGATGCACTTGTCGAGGTTCAGGACCTTGCCGATCTGCGCGCGAATCTTCATGCCCGGTTTCCTTCAAGGCGGGTCGATTCCTCCGCCCGCATGATCGGTCGTTTCTCGGAGAGCGGCCGGTCACGCCAATCCACGTTCACCATCTTGCGCAAGACGATGAACTCGTCGCGGTTCGAACCGACCGTGCCGTAATAGTTGAAGCCCCAGGAGAGCTGGGCGTAGCCGCCGATCATATGCGTCGGCTTCAGAACGATGCGCGTCACCGAGTTGTGGATGCCGCCCCTGTTCTGCGTGACTTCGCTGCCCGGCACGTTCGCGGTGCGCTCGGCGGCGTGGTACATGAACGCCGCCCCTTCGGGGATGCGCTGACTCACCACCGCGCGCGCGACCAAGGCGCCGTTGCGGTTGAATGCCTCGATCCAGTCATTGTCCTCGATGCCGACCGAGGCGGCGTCGCGCTCGCTGATCCAGACGATCGGGCCGCCGCGCGCCAGGGTCAGCATGATCAGGTTCTCGGTATAGGTGCTGTGGATGCCCCATTTCTGGTGCGGCGTCAGGAAGTTGAGCACCAGCGGCTTGTTGCCGTTGTCGTGCAGCCGCGCCAGATCGTCGCTCGCCGAGCGCGTGTCGATCGGCGGCCGGTAGGTCGCGAAACCTTCCCCGAAATCGCGCATCCAGGGATGGTCCTGGTAGATCTCCTGCCGCCCAGTGAGCGTGCGCCAGGGGATCATCTCATGCACGTTGGTCCAGCCCGCATTGTAGCAAATCTCGTGGCTCTCGATGCCGGACCACACGGGCGAGGTCAGGATCGGGCGCGGCTGGGCGGCGATGTCGCGGAACTCGATCTTTTCGTCCACGCGCCGGGCGATCAGATGCGTGTGGTCCCGCCCCGTGACCTTGGACAGCGCCTGCCACGCCTTCAGCGCCACGTGGCCGTTGGTTTCCGGTGCAAGCGAGAGCACCGCCTCGATCGCGTCGAGATCGGTCCGCATCCGGGGACGGTTGTCGATCTCCGGCGCGTTGACGTGGCGCAGGCGCTCGACCTCCTCTTTCGTGTCCCACACCATGCCCTTGGTGCCGTTGCCCTTCTCCTCCAGCAGCGGGCCGAGGCTCACGAAGCGGTCGTAGGTCGCCGTATAGTCCCGCTGCACGGTGGTGACATTGGGCATCGTGCGTCCCGGCACCCCTTCGGACTTCCCGTGACGCCAGTCCTCGCCGCCGTACGGCTGCGCGAGCTCCGAGGGCGTGTCCTTCAGGGTCGGCGTCAGCACCACATCCTCTTCGACGCCGAGTTCGCCCGGAGCGAGACGCTGGAAAGCGTGCGCGAGGCCGCGAAAAATCGCCCAGTCCGTGCGCGCGCCCCAAACCGGGTCCACCGCCGCCTGCAGCGGATGAATGAACGGGTGCATGTCGGAGGTGTTGAGATCGGCCTTCTCGTACCAGGTCGCGGTCGGCAGCACGATGTCCGAGAACAGCGTCGTCGTGTTCATGCGGAAGTCGATCGTGACCAGCAGATCGAGCTTGCCCTCGGGCGCGACGTCGCGACGCACGACCTCCTCGGGGCGTTGGTCGCTCTCCTCGTTCAGCACGTTGTTGCGCGCACCGAGCAGGTGCTTGAGGAAATACTCGTGCCCCTTGCCGCTCGCGCCGAGCAGGTTGGAGCGCCAGACGAACAGGTTGCGCGGCCAGTTTTCCGGCGCGTCCGGGTCTTCGCAGGCCATGCGCAGCGCGCCGGATTTGAGCCCGTCCGCGACATAGGACGCAGGCTCCTGCCCGGCGGCGCGGGCATCGCGCGCCACCTGCAGCGGGTTCGTCGTCAGCTGCGGCGCGCTCGGCAGCCAGCCCATCCGTTCGGCGCGCACATTGCAGTCGATCATGGTGCCGGACCAGCGCTTCGGGTCGGCCAGGGGCGAGATCTGCTCGCGCAACTCCATGCGCTCGTAGCGCCACTGATCGGTGTGAGCATAGAACCAGCTGGTGCCGTTCATCTGCCTCGGCGGCCGCACCCAGTCCGACGCGAAGGCGACCGGCAGCCAGCCCGCCTGCGGCCGCAGCTTCTCCTGGCCGACATAGTGCGCCCAGCCGCCGCCGGACTTGCCGATACAACCGCACAAGGTCAGCATCGTCATCACGGCCCGGTACGACATGTCCATGTTGTACCAGTGGTTCAACCCCGCCCCGATGATCACCATTGAGCGCCCATTCGTCGCCTCGGCGTTGGCGGCGAACCCACGCGCGACTGCGATGCAGCGGTCGCGCGGCACGCCGGTGACCCGCTCCTGCCAGGCCGGCGTGAACGGCGCGTCGTCGTCATAGCTTTTCGCCGCGCCGACGCCGTAGCTCGCGAGCATCAGATCGAACACCGTCGCGACCTGCACCTCTGCGCCGTCCTTCAGCGTGAGCGTGCGCACCGGCACCTGGCGATGCTGGACAGGCGCGTGATCGGTCAGTCCGAAACGGCCCGCATTGCCGAAATAGGGGAAGGAGACGGTGGCGGTCTGCTCGCCCGCGAGCGACAGGCGCGGCGAAATGTCGTGGCCGTCGCGGCCGTCCTTCGGCTGCAGGTTCCACTTGCCCTGCTCGCCCCAACGGAAACCCGCTGTGCCTTGCGGCGCGACGATTGCGTCCGTGGTCTCGTCGATGACGAGCGGCTTCCAGTCCGGGTTGTTCGTCTGTCCCAGGCCGTCCGGGAAGTCGGCGGCGCGCAGCATCCGGCCGGGAATAAGCCCCTCCTGACCGCGCCCCTCCAGCATGACGAGGAACGGCAGATCCGAGTATTTGCGAACATAGTCCTGGAAATACGGCACCTGCCGGTCGACGAAGAACTCCTTCAGGATGACGTGGCCCATGGCGAGCGCCAGCGCCGCGTCGGTGCCCTGCTTCGGGTGCAGCCAGAGATCGGCGAACCGCGCGACCTCGATGAAGTCGGGGGCGATCACGACGCTCTTTGCGCCCCGGTAGCGCGACTCCGTGTAGAAATGCGCGTCCGGCGTCCGCGTCATCGAGACGTTGGACCCCCAGAGCAGCAGGTAGCCGGAATTGTACCAGTCGGCGCTCTCCGGGACGTCGGTCTGCTCGCCGTAGGTCTGCGGCGAGGACGGCGGCAGATCGCAATACCAGTCGTAAAAGGAAAGGCAGGTGCCGCCGATCAGGCTGAGATAGCGCGTGCCCGCCGCGTAGCTGATCATCGACATCGCCGGGATCGGTGAGAATCCCGCGACGCGGTCCGGACCCCATTGCTTGATCGTGTGGATGTTGGCGGCCGCGATCAGCTCGTTGACCTCATCCCAATCGGCGCGGACGAACCCGCCAAGGCCCCGCACCCGCTGATAATCGCGCCGGCTTGCCTCGTCCTCCTGGATCGATTCCCAGGCGGCGACCGGTGACAGCGTCTTGCGCGCCTCCCGCCACATCGCGAGCAGGCGCCCGCGGATCAGCGGGTATTTGATGCGGTTGCTGCTGTAGAGATACCAGGAGTAGCTGGCCCCGCGCGGACAGCCGCGCGGCTCGTGGTTCGGCAGATCGGGCCGGGTTCTCGGGTAATCGGTCTGCTGCGTCTCCCAGGTCACGAGCCCGTTCTTGACGTAGATCTTCCAGCTGCAAGAGCCGGTGCAGTTCACGCCGTGCGTCGAGCGGACGATCTTCTCGCTCTGCCAGCGGGAGCGGTAATTGTCTTCCCAGGCCCGGTTCTCGTCCGTGGTCACGCCGTGGCCGCCGGCAAAGCTCCCCTGGTACTTCTTGAAGAACAGCAGCCGATCGATGAACTGGCTCAAGGCCTGGCCTCCCGGGATCTAGACGGCTGCCCACATTTCCGGCCGCCTGTCCTTGCGGTCATGTTTAGGGGCTCGCAAGACCCCCCTCTTTGCGTTGGCGCAAACTGCCGATTGCAACCGGACACCTTGGCGTGACCGTCCGCATTGCCGGTGCGGCGAGCGCTAGGTCGCGCCGCGCGCCTCGCCCGGGCCGCCGGTGGGGACCGCCTTTCCGGCTCGCCAGAAGGCGAGGGGCCGCAGGTAGAGCAGCGCGAACAGTCCGAACGCGCTGCTCCAGGCCCCGCCCGCGAGCGACAACAACAGCATTTCGTGCGACTCGCCCAACGGCGCGAGCAGCCGGGCGACGGCGGCGAGCGTGACCAGGGCGTAGATCGCCGTCGTTCCCGGACCGGCCGTGAGCGGGCGGCCGGTATGCCCGAGCGTCGCGCGCGTCATCACGGCCAGAGTCATGGTGCCGACGGCGCCCACGGTGAGCGCGTGCAGCGCCGCGCTTTGCGGCAAGACCGGCACGAACGCTGTCATGCCGAGGAGTAGGAGCCCGATCCCAAGCCATGCATAGCCGAGATGAAGAATCCACAGCAGCGGCTCCCGGAGCGTCGCGAGGCCCCGCCATCGAGCGACCCGCACGCATTGACCGAGGCCCGCCACCAGGCAGAGTCCGTCTGTGACGGAGGCCTCGGGCGCGATTGTCCACGCGATCAGCGCGGCCGCCGCCGCCGCGAGCACGGCGCTGTCCAGCGGGTTGAACGCGGCCGGTGTCCTCACCCCGGGATGCTGCTTCACCAGCCAGTTGCGGGTGAAGCTCGGAATGATGCGGCCGCCGACCAGGCTGATGAGCATGAGCAGCGTCGCGATGCCGAGCCGGTTACCCGTGTCCGCCGTCGCGGCCCAGCCGAGCGCTTGCGCATGGACCAAGGCGTTGCCGGTGAGCAAGGACAGCAGCGCCGCGACCATCGGCAGATTGCGCCAGTTGCGGCCGGCGGCGATCTCCCGCGCCACGACGGCGACAAAGACCGTTGGGAAGGCGAGATCGCAGACGGTCGCCGCCGCGGGGCCGATGCTGGCGCCGAAGAAGGTCGCCGCCCGCCCCACGGCCCACAGCAGCACGAGCGCGGCAAGCGGCCCGCCTTGCAGCGGCAAGCGCCCGGTCCAGTTGGGGATCGCCGTCAGCAGGAAGCCGGCGACGGTCGCCGCGCCGAAGCCGAACACCATCTCGTGGACGTGCCAAACAGCGGGCGGCATCGCGGCCGGCAGCGCCCCATCGCCCGCGAACGCCGCGATCCAGAGCGGGATCGCGACCGCAGCCCAGAGCGCCGAAGCCAGGAAGAAGGGCCGGAACCCCGCGGAAAGCAAAGCGGGACCGGTCTGAGAGCGGTAACGCGGAACCGCCGCCCGCTGGCCATGTGCGCCCACGGAACCGGTCATTTGCCCGCTTCCGACGCCCCGGGGCTGGCACTGGCCCGGGTCGCGGCCGGGCTCTGGGCGGAACTCGAGTCCGGCCCGGCATGGAAGATCGCGGGGACCGGCGGGCCGTCCACGATGAGCGCGCCGACCAGGCCGTGCTCCATGCGGGTCAGCGCGTGATCGACCAATACGAAGCGCCCCGGCACCGGCACCGAGAGATCGACCACGGCCGCCCCGCCCGGCGGCACGCTCACGGTCTGCACCCCGGTCGCGGGCGGGCTGGTCAGGCTTCCGCCCGCGAATGCCCGGTCGAAGATCGTGCCGATGACGTGAAACGACGAGGTGTAGTTCGGCCCGCCGACGCCGAAGAAGATCCGCACCGTCTCGCCCTCGTGGGCGCGCAACGGATGCTCGTCCGTGAGCGCGCCGACCGCGCCGTTGAAGGTGAAGTATTCCGGCCGCTCTTCCATCAGCTTCTCGTAGCTGAACTCCTGCAGTCCCGCCTGGCCGAAGGGCTGGGCGGTGTAGAGCTCGCCCTGCATCACGTAGAACTCGCGATCCACCTTCGGCAGCCCGCCCACCGGCTCCACCAGGATCAGGCCATACATGCCGTTGGAGATGTGGTTGGAGACCATCGGCGTCGCGCAGTGATAGACGAAGAGGCCGGGGACCAGCGCCTTGAACGTGAACGACTTCGTCTCGCCCGGGGCGGCTTCGGTCAGCACCGCGCCGCCGCCTGGGCCGCTGACCGCGTGCAGGTCGATATTGTGCAGCATCAGGCTGTCCGGGGCGTTCTTGAGGCTGAGCACCACGGTGTCGCCCACGCGCACGCGCAGCATCGGGCCGGGCACCTTGCCGTCGAAGGTCCAGAAATCGTAGGTCGCGCCAGCGGCGAGCCGGCCGAACTCGCTCGACCGCTTCCAGATCGTAGCGAACGGTGATCGGGCCGCGCTCGGCGATGGGCGGCGGCAGGTCGGAGGGATCGCGGGAAATGCTGGCAACGGCTCCGGCGCCTTCTTTCGGTGGCGTCGGCTCGACCTTGACCATGCCCTGCATGCCGGCCTCGCGGTGGCCGGGAAGCGTGCAGAAATAGGTGATGCTGCCGATGTTCGTCGCGTGAAAGACGAGGGTGCTGCTGGCCCCCAGCCCGACGACGCGCTGCGAGGCGGCACGCACCTCCGGCAACGCAATGTCGTGCTCGGCGCCTTCGCCATTGATCAGCGTGATCTGCACGCGATCGCCCTCATGCACGACCAGGGTCGGGTTGACCTGCCGGTCGATCGCGCCGCCCTTGCCGATGAACACCATCTTGCCGTCGGCGATGCCGGTGCGCAGCGTGAAGCTCACATTCGGCATCGCCCGCGACATCGAAGGGCTCGACGGCGGAATGTTCTCGCCCTGTGTCTCGGCGGCGGAGCCGGCCGGCGGAAACACGAGCGCGAGCATCGCGCCGGCGCACGCGCCAAGCAAGAAACGAGTCAGTCGCATGTCGGCCTCGTCGGTTGCGGGCGCCCGATGCGCACCATCACGACAAAATTATGGTTCGGCCCGGCCCCGGACGTTGCTCCAGCGCAAAGCGGGGCCGGGCGGCCACGGCTAGGCCTGCCAGGGTATGCTCCCGTCACTGGATGGGAGTCCGCCGCCGGGGAGCGCCGACAATGTCCATGACCGCCGAGGCTCATCATCCGCAAACGGAGGATCCGGTCAGCAACGTCCTGAAATGGACCTTGCTCCTGGTCGCCATCCTGACTTTCGCGCTGCTCGGCTGGGCGACCGTCGCCACCTACCGGACGGCGCCGCCGCTGCCGGACCGCCTGGTCACGTCCAGCGGCACGGTGCTCATGACGGGCGACGACATCGTGCTGGGCAAGGCTGGCTTCCAGAAGGCCGACCTGATGGACTATGGCAGCCTGTACGGAATGGGCTCCTACTACGGCGAGGACTACACGGCCTCGACCCTCGTCCGCCTCGCGACCGAGACGCGCAACGCGATCGCCGAGACCCGGTACGGCAAGCCGTTCGCCGCGCTCGCGCCCGACGAGCAGGCCGCGGCCACGGCGACGATGCGGGCCGAGTTGCAGGGCATCGATTTGAGCAAGACGGATGTCGTCGTGCCGGATGCGCTCGCGAGCGCGATCGAGACCGTCCGTCACGGGTCGGCGATCGCGCTGAACAAGGTCGATCCCGCCAACGGCTGGACCCCAGCCTACAGCCTAAACCCACGGGAAGCGCTGGGCACGGCGAACTTCATCGTCTACGCCGCGCTCACCACGGTCGCGCGGCGGCCCGGCCTTGACTGGTCGTGGACCGAAAACTGGCCCTATGAGCCGCTGGTGGGCAACGGGCCGACCACGAATACCTTTTATTGGACCTGGATCAGCTTCTGCTTCACGTTTTTCGCGTTCGGCGCTGTGCTGTTCATCTACGAAGTGTTTCTGAACCATCCCGACGACGCGCCGATGGACCCGGTGCTCGCGAAGTTCCATTCCTTAACGCCGAGCCAGCGCAAGGTCGGCAAGTATTTTCTCGTGGTCGCCGCGCTGCTGCTGGTGCAGATCGGCGCCGGCACGATCATGGCGCACTCCTACTACGACCGGACAAGTTTCTACGGCTATGACATCAACGCGCTGCTGCCCTTCAACTTCCTCCGCGACGTGCACATCCAGGCACCGATCGTCTGGATCGGCCTCGCCTGGATCGGCGCCGCGCTGTTCCTCGCGCCCGCGATCGCCGGCGGACAGGAGGCGCGGGGACAGGGCCTGCTGGTCGATGTCCTCTTCTGGGTGACGCTCGTGGTCGTCGCCGGCGCGCTCATCGGCAACTATCTCGGCATTATGGGCTATATCGACCGGGGCTGGTTCTGGTTCGGCAATCAGGGCCTCTCGTACATCCAGCTCGGCCGGTTCTGGCAGATCGGGTTTTTCCTCGGGCTCACCTTCTGGAGCGTGCTGGTGATGCGCGCGCTCTGGCCGAACGGGACCGTGCTGCGGCAGGCGACGCGCCAGTTCTGGACGGGGCGCATCCGTCTCGAGCATCTGATCTGGGCCGCCACCGTCAACATCGCCGCGCTCTACGTGTTCGGCATGATCCCGCTGACCGGGATCGAAAAATCCTTTACGATCACGGATTTCTGGCGCTGGTGGGTGGTCCATCTCTGGGTCGAGCAGTCGTTCGAGTTCTTCGCCGCCGCCATGAGCGCCTACCTGCTGATGGCGGTCGGGCTGGTGTCCCGCAAGCTCGCCGAGCGGGCGGTGTATTTCGAGCTGATCCTGATCTTCCTCGGCGGCGTGCTCGGCACCGGCCACCACCTCTATTGGGCCGGCGGTCCCAGCATGTGGGTGCCGCTGGGCAGCATGTTCTCCTTCATCGAGGTGCTGCCTCTGGTGCTGCTGATCCTGGAAGCGATCGGTCAGTATCGGCTGATCAAGGCGCATCAGGATTTCCACTACAATCTCGCCTATGTCTATGTCATCGGTGCCGCGTTCTGGAACTTCGTCGGCGCCGGCGTGTTCGGCGGCGGCACGCTGAACGCGCCGCTGGTCAACTACTACGAGCACGGAACATTCCTCACGCTCAACCACGCCCACACGGCGCTGTTCGGCGCCTTCGGCCTGCTGGCGATCGGGCTGGTCTATTTCTGCCTGCGCTACGCGCTGGCGGGCCGAGCGCCATTCAAGGAAGGCCTGGGGCTATGGGCCTTCTGGCTCTACAATGGCGGGTTGGTGCTCTGGATTCTGCTGAACTTCTTCCCGATCGGCTGGCCGCAGCTGAACGCCGTGTTCGAGCACGGTCTGGCCTATGCCCGGAGTGGCGAGTTCTACAAGGACACCGTCCTGTGGCAGTGGATGCGCTTCCCCGGAGACGTGGTGTTCGCGCTCGGCGCGCTGCTGATGGCGGTGGACTTCATTATCAAGGTTCGCCCGCTGTTTCCGTCTGCCGCCGGACGCAGGCAGGGAGGCCGTCCAGCGGACCCGCTCCCAAAGCCGAGCCGGGGCAGCGCCGGGGCGGGCGCGGCGAGGGTGATTGTGCAGTCATCCCCGCGCGAGGGGTGAGGGGGTCGGGCGGCGGGCGCGCTCATGCCAGCGTAGCCCGCCGCTCCGCACGCGTGCCGCGCCTCCAAACGAGCGAGTTGCGCAGGCGCAACGTCCCATCCTCGCGGTTCGCGGCAGAGTGCTTCCGGTGCTCGCGGCTGAGCAGGTGAGGGGAGCAGAGGGCGATGGAGGCGACCTGCATGACGGCCGGTCTGTCCGTCGAGGATGTCATGCAGGCCTGGCCCGCGACGATACGAGTCTTTCTGCGGCGGCGCATGGCCTGCATCGGCTGCGAGATCGCGCCGTTTCATTCGATCGCCGAAGCCGCGCGCGTCTACGGCATGGCACCGGACGCCTTGCTGAGCGAGCTTCGCGACATCATTCCTCGCCGGCAATTCGCAGCAAGGCGTGCGGATTGAGGATCACGATGCGCCGGCGTCCCCCGGCGAGCAGGCCCGCCTGCTCCCAGGCGCTGAGCGTGCGGCTCACGGTGTAGAGCGTCGTGCTGGTCATCTCCGCGATGTCGCGGCGGGTGATCGGGAATTCGATCTGCACGCCGCCCTCCGTCTTCAATCCGGACTGGCGCGCCAGCCGCAGGAGCGCGCGCGCGACCCGCTGCTCGACCCGAGCGGACGAGACCTCGCGCAGCCGCGCGAAGGCGTCCTGCAAATGGCCGCCGATCGTGTGCAGCGCCGTCGCGGCGAACGCCGGATGGCGGCTGACCAGCTTCTCCCAGGCACTCATGGGCCATGCCAGGAGCGTGCTGTCGATCACCGCCACCGCCGTGCCGGGGTATTCGCTCCGCCCCATGGCGGCGGCGAACCCGAAGAGCTGGCCGGGCGCGATCATATGCGCGATGATCTGCTGCCCGTCCGCGAGAAGCTGCACAATCTTCAGCCGCCCCTCGATCAGCAGGAAGAAGCGGAGCGCGGGCGCTCCCTGCACGAAGGCGTGGCCGCCCTCGGAGAGCTTGCGCAGCCTGGCGCCCGCGAGGATTTCCTGGACTTCCGGTTCCTGTTGTCCCCGGAAGAGATCCGAGATCCTGAACCAGTGAGTAGAACGGCGATCCCATGTCTTGCCCCGGCCAGCGCTCGCCCGTACCGCGGAGCGACGGGCGGTGACGTGCGCAGGTCACCACCCTCCAGTCGGATCGCCGCGCGCCGCTCCCCAGTGCCTCCGAGCGGTCGGGCCGCGCGCTACTTCAGGGTCGCCAGGTAGGCGATCAACACCTTGCGGTCCTCGTCCTTCTTGACTTCCGCGAAGGTCATCTTGTTGCCGGGAATCGTCGCCTTGGGGTCGGCGAGATACTTGTCCAGGCTTTCCTCGTTCCAGGTCAAGGCCGCCTTCTTCATCGCCTCGGAGTAGTTGAACCCCGGCGCCGTTCCCGAAACCCGGCCGACCACCCCGAACAACGTAGGGCCGATCCGGTTCTTGCCCGGCTCGACGGTGTGGCAGACGGCGCAGGTGCGCTTGAATTCCGCCTCTCCCGGCGGCGCCCCTTGGGCCAGGGCGTTGCCCGCCCAGAGGGCGGCCACCGCAGCGGCGACGATTGGCGACGTGATCCTCACTGTTGCTCTTCCTTCCGGCTGTGACGCTTCTCGCCTCCGGCACCGGGCGGCGGTCGGAAACGGGCCCGGGGAAGATGCTACGGGAATACCGCATGCTGTTTGACGGGGCGCAAACACGAGTCTCCAGCAGAGCGCGAACTTCGCACATCGTGAGCCATCCTCCCCGCCGCTTTTTGATACCGGATCAAGAGACCGCCCGCCCGAGACTGATAGACGGACGGCCTTCGCATTGTCCGAACCATAGAGGAGTGGCAGGATGGCCGCGTCAGCCGTGCAGCAGTGCCTCGATCGTGGCGGCCGCTCCGGCCGAGCCCGAACGGCTCCCGAAGACGCCGCCGCAAGGGCTGACCCAGGCCGAGGCGAAGGAGCGGCTCGCCCGCTACGGCGAGAATGTGCTCGCGGAGCACCATGTCGGCGTCGTCGAACGGCTGGCCCGCTTCTTCTGGGGGCCGATCCCGTGGATGATCGAGACGGCGGCGATCCTCTCCGCCGTTGTCGGCCATTGGGAAGACCTTACGGCATCATTCTCGTTATGCTGCTGGTCAACGCCGCCGTCGGCTTCTGGCAGGAATACAAGGCGGACAATGCGATCGCGCTCCTCAGGCAGCGTCTGGCGCTGGAAGCGCGGGTGCGCCGGGACGGTGCCTGGAAGGACATCGCTGCCAGCCTGCTGGTGCCGGGCGACCTTGTCGGCACTGAAACTCGGCAATGTCATCCCCGCAGACATGAAATTGACCGGCGGGGCTTACCTCAGCGTCGATCAGTCGGCGCTTACCGGCGAATTGCTGCCGGTCGACAAGAAGGTCGAAGACGAAGCCTATTCCGGCTCGATCGCCAAGCAGGGCGAGATGACGGGCGTGGTGACGGCGACCGGGATGAAGACGTATTTTGGCAAGACGGCCCATCTCGTCGAGCAGGCCAGGACCGTTTCTCACTTTCAGCGCGCCGTGCTGCGCATCGGAAATTTTCTTATCCTCGTGACAATCGGCTTGGTTCTGATCAATTGGGCTCGCTACGCTCTTTTCCGCCGCGATCCGCTGGTCGAAACCGTGCAATTTGCCCTCATCCTCACAGTTGCATCGATTCCGGTCGCCCTTCCGGCTGTCCTTTCCGTTACCATGGCGATCGGCGCCGAACGCTTGGCGAAATTCAAGGCAATCGTTTCGCGCCTCGTCTCGATCGAAGAGATGGCTGGCATGGATATGCTGTGCAGCGACAAGACAGGGACCCTCACCAAGAACGAGCTTACTTTGGGTGTCCTTCAAACCGGCGCCGGGCGTCACGAGCGACGATCTCATCCTGGCGGCAGTGTTGGCATCATACGGCGCGATGCACCAGACGCAATCGATGCGGCGATCCTTGCCGGTACTCCCCAAAAACCGGCCAGCTAGTTTCAAAGACCATTACAAAGTAAAAGCCTTCCATCCCTTCGACCCCGTGGCGAAGCGGGCGGAAGCAGATGTATCGACGCCGACGGCAAAGGCAGTATTCAAGGTTGCCAAGGGGGCGCGCCGCAAGTGATTGTCGATCTATGTGAGACAAGCGTGGAGGAAATAGCAAGTCATGCGATTGCGACGACAACGTCGAAAACCAAGATGCGGCAAAGGGATTCCGGACACTCAAGGAGTGGCGCGCACCGATGACGACGCTCCGCCCAGTGGCGCTTCCTTGGACTCCTCGCCGCTGTTCGATCCACCCCGGGAAGACTGCGCCGAGACCATCGCGGCAACCCGCGCTAGATGGGCATCGACATCAAGATGGTCACAGGCGATCACGAGGCGATCGCTAGGGAGATTGCCGGGCAGCTTAAACTCGGGCAGAATATCGTCGTCGCCGATACGGTCTTCGGGCAAGGTCGCGAAGATAAGAGCAGCTTTCGCGCATTGTTGCCGCGGATGGCTTTGCACGCGTTTTTCCAGAGCACAAGTTCAAAATCGTCAAGGCGCTCCAGAGCGCAGGTCACATCGTCGGCATGATTGCTTATGGGGTGAACGACGCGCCTGCCTTAAAGCAGGCGGATGTGGGTATCGCGGTCAGCGGAGCAACAGATGCGGCGCGCGCCGCCGCCGACCTCGTGCTGACGGCGCCCGGCCTCTCGGTGATCACGACCGCGATCGAAGAGGCCCGCCGGATCTTCGAGCGCATGAACAGTTACGCAATCTACCGTATCGCGGAGACGATGCGGCTCCTGCTTTTTATGACGGCAAGCATCCTGATCTTTAACTTCTATCCAGTCATCGTGTTAATCATGGTCGTGCTGCTCGCTCTGCTGAACGACCTTCCGATAATGATGATCGCCTACGACAACGCGCCCTTTGCGCCGCGCCCGGTGCGTTGGGACATGGCGCGCGTTCTGACCATCGCCTCCGTGCTCGGTGCCTACGGCGTGATCGAGAGCTTTGGCTTGTTCTGGATAGTCCGGAATTATCTCGGATCTATCCTTGCAAACGGTTGTGCAGGCGCTGATCTTTCTGAAGCTGCTGGTATTCTGGTCACATGACGATCTATCTGACGCGCAACAAGGGCCCGGGCTCCTGGGAGCGCCCCTGGCCGAACTGGAGGCTCGTCGTTCCTTGCGAGGCCACCCAGCTCATTGGAAACACTGGCCGTGGTCTATGGCTGGTTTATGGCGCCCACCGGCTGGCCGTTCGCGCTCATGGTCTGGGGCTACACGCTTGTCTCTTTCGGCTAATGGCGAGCGCGATCAAGATCGGCGCAAAAAAAAAAAAAAAAAAAAAAAAAAAAAAAAAAAAAAAAAAAAAAAAAAAAAAAAAAAAAAAAAAAAAAAAAAAAAAAAAAAAAAAAAAAAAAAAAAAAAAAAAAAAAAAAAAAAAAAAAAAAAAAAAAAAAAAAAAAAAAAAAAAAAAAAAAAAAAAAAAAAAAAAAAAAAAAAAAAAAAAAAAAAAAAAAAAAAAAAAAAAAAAAAAAAAAAAAAAAAAAAAAAAAAAAAAAAAAAAAAAAAAAAAAAAAAAAAAAAAAAAAAAAAAAAAAAAAAAAAAAAAAAAAAAAAAAAAAAAAAAAAAAAAAAAAAAAAAAAAAAAAAAAAAAAAAAAAAAAAAAAAAAGAGAGACTGAGAGCGGTCGGGGCGGCGGGGGGGGGCTTGCCGACCGGCCGCCGTCTGAGTTACGTCTGCATCATCGGGCGTGCGGGCCGCCGCCGCCGACGTCGTCCGCCGCGGGTGCCGACATCCTCAGCAGACGCGCCGATGTCGAGCGCACCCGCATCGCCTCCTGCGCAGCTGATGTGCTAGTGCCGGCGCCGCGCGCGCGCGTCGGCGCCCCCGGAACGCCTACTGATGCCGAGCACGATCCTGGCCCTGAACGCCGGCTCCTCCAGCATCAAGTTCGCGTTGTTCGAGATCGGGCAGCGCAACCGGCTCGAACCGGTGCCGAGGGGCGAGATCGAAGGCATCGGCACCGCCCCGCATTTCGTCGCGCGCGACGCGAGGGGCCACGCTCGGCGAGAGACGCTGGCCGGACGGGGAGCGCGAGCCACGAGGCGCTGCTCGGGGAACTGCTCGAATGGGTCGAGGGCACATCTCGGCCCCGGCACCCTGGTCGCCGTCGGCCACCGGGTCGTGCATGGCGGCGCGCGTTCACCGCGCCGGTGCGCTGACCGCCGATGTGATGCCGGCGCTGGAGCGGCTGACGCCGCTGGCGCCGCTGCACCAGCCGCACAACTTCGCGCCGATCCGGGCGCTGATCGCGCGTTGCGGCCCGAGCTGCCGCAGGTCGCCTGCTTCGACACCGCCTTCCACCGCACGCATGCCGCCGGTCGCGACGCGCTTCGCCCTGCCGCGCGAGTACGAAGCCGAGGGCGTGCGCCGCTACGGCTTCCACGGCCTCTCCTACGAATACATCGCCCGGCCGGCTGCGCGAGATGGCGCCGGACCTGGCCGCGGGGCGCGTGATCGTCGCGCATCTCGGCAACGGCGCCAGCCTGTGCGCGATGCGCGACGGGCGCAGCGTCGACACCACGATGGGCTTCACCGCGCTCGACGGGCTGGTGATGGGCACCCGCTGCGGCGCGCTCGACCCCGGCGTCATCCTCTACCTGCTGCAGCAGAGGGGCCTGACGCGCCGGCGAGATCGAGGACTGCTCTACCAGCGCTCGGGCCTGCTCGGCGTCTCCGGCTTGTCGAGCGACATGCGCGACGCTGCTGGCGAGCGACGACCCGCGCGCGCGCGAGGCGGTCGAGCTGTTCGTGTTCCGGATCGCCCGCGAGATCGGCGCGCTGGCCGCCGCGCTCGGCGGGCTCGACGGCTCGTCTTCACCGCCGGCATCGGCGAGCACGCCGCCGCGATCCGCGCCGCCGTCTGCGACGCGGCTGCGCTGGCTCGGCGTCGACGCTCGACGCCGCCGCCAATGCCGCCGCGCGGGCCGCATCGCCGCCGGACGAGCCGCGTCGCGTGCGGTCATCCCGACCGACGAGGAAGCGATGGTCGCCCGCCACACGGCCGACGGCTGCTGACCGCGACGCCAACCGCGCCGTGAACGGAGAACGCGCATGAACGACGCCGACGAAGCGACGCACGGCGATCGCCGATCCCCGCTCTCGGCCGAGCAGCTCGACGCGATGAACGCCGTGGTGGCGCGCCGCGAATTATCTGTCGGTCGGCCAGATCTATCTGCTCGACAATCCGCTGCTGCGCGAGACCGCTGACGCTCGAGCACGTCAAGCCGCGCCTGCTCGGCCATTGGGGCACGACGCCGGGCCTCAACTTCATCTACGTCCACCTGAACCGGATCATCAAGGCGCGCGACCTCGACGTGATCTTCATCGCCGGTCCCGGCCACGGCGCGCCCGGCGTGGTCGCCAACACCTGGCTCGAAGGCACCTACAGCGAGGTCTATCCCGACGTCTCGCAGGACGAGGAGGGCATGCGCCGGCTGTTCCGGCAGTTCTCCTTTCCCGGCGGCATCCCGAGCCACGCCGCGCCGGAGACGCCGGGCTCGATCCACGAGGGCGGCGAACTCGGCTATTCGCTGTCGCACGCCTACGGCGCGGTGCTCGACAATCCCGGACCTGATCGTCGCCTGCGTCGATCGGCGACGGCGAGGCCGAGACCGGGCCGCTCGCGACCGTCCTGGCACTGCAACAAGTTCCTCAACCCGGCGACGCGACGGCGCGGTGCTGCCGATCCTGCATCTGAACGGCTACAAGATCGCCAATCCGACCGTGCTCGCCCGCATCGGCCGACGAGGAGCTGGAGCCTGCTGCGCGGCTACGGCTACGACGCCGATCTTCGTCGAGGGCGACGAGCCGCCGCGCGATGCACCAGAAGATGGCGGCGGCGCTGGACCGCGGCGTTCGACGACATCCGCGCGATCCAGCACGACGCGCGCGGCGAGCGGCAAGCGACGAGCGGCCGCGCTGGCCGATGATCGTGCTGCGCAGCCCGAAGGGCTGGACCGGGCCGAAGACGGTGGACGGGCTGAAGACCGAGGGCTTCTGGCGCGCGCACCAGGTGCCGTTCAGCGACATGGACAAGCCCGAGCATCTGCAGCTGCTCGAAGAGTGGATGCGCAGCTACCGGCCGGAGGAGCTGTTCGACGAAGCCGGCCGGCTGCGCCCCGAGATCGCCGCGCTCGCGCCCGAGGGCGAGCGGCGCATGAGCGCCAACCCGCACGCCAATGGCGGCGCGCTGATGCGCCCGCTGCGCCTGCCCGACTTCACGCGACTACGCGGTCGCGGTGCCGCAGCCCGGGCAGACGCGAGGCCGAGGCGACGCGCGTCATGGGCGACGTTCCTGCGCGACGTGATGCGGCGAGAACGCGGACACGCCGCAATTTCCGCGTGTTCGGCCCGGACGAGACCGCCTCGAACCGGCTGAACGCGGTGTTCGAGGTCGACCGACCGCGCCTGGGACGCCGCGACCATGCCGGACGACGATCATCTCGCGCCGGACGGGCGGGTGATGGAGATCCTCAGCGAGCACACCTGCCAGGGCTGGCTGGAAGGCTATCTGCTGACCGGCCGGCACGGGCTGTTCTCCTGCTACGAGGCGTTCATCCACATCGTCGATTCGATGTTCAACCAGCACGCCAAATGGCTGAAGAGCTCGCGCGCGATTCCCTGGCGGCGGCCGATCGCCTCGCTGAACTACCTGCTGACCTCGCATGTCTGGCGGCAGGACCATAACGGCTTCAGCCATCAGGACCCCGGCTTCATCGACCACGTCGTGAACAAGAAGGCGGACATCGTCCGCGTCTATCTGCCGCCCGACGCCAACACGCTGCTCTGGGTCACCGATCATTGCCTGCGCAGCTGGGACCGCATCAACGTCATCGTCGCCGGCAAGCAGCCGGCGCCGCAATGGCTCGACATGGACGCCGCGATCAAGCATTGCACGCCAGGGCATCGGCATCTGGGAGTGGGCGAGCAACGACCGCGGCAGCGAGCCCGACGTGGTGATGGCCTGCGCCGGCGACGTGCCGACGCTGGAGACGCTGGCCGCGGTCGATCTGCTGCGCCAGCACCTGCCGGAACTGAAGGTCCGCGTCGTCAACGTCGTCGACCTGATGACGCTGCAGCCGAAGACGCGAGCATCCGCACGGGCTGACCGACGCGCGATTTCGACGCGCTGTTCACCACCGACAAGCCGGTGATCTTCGCCTATCCACGGCTATCCGCTGGCTGATCCACCGGCTGACCTACCGCCGCACCAACCACGACAACTTCCACGTGCGCGGCTACAAGGAGGAGGGCACGACGACGACGCCGTTCGACATGGTGGTGCTCAACGGGCTCGACCGCTTCCATCTGGTGGGCGACGTGATCGACCGGGTGCCGAGCCTGGGCGCGGCGGCGGCCTACGCCAAGCAGGCGATCCGCGACAAGCTGATCGAGCACGAGCGCTATATCGCGCGCACGGCGAGGACATGCCGGAGGTCGCGGACTGGCATTGGGGGCGCGCCCGCGCGGGGGCGGCGCAGTAGCGTTTGCGATCACGAACTCGTGGCATCACTCGGCGGCCCTGGTAATCTGTCTGGCTTCTGCGCCAGCCCGGGATGCGTGGGAAACTCATGGACGTGATCGAGCGACTGCTCAGCGGCGTCAGGCTGCCGGGAATGCTGCGCGTGCGGCAGAACTTCGCGTCCGCCGAGGCCGGCGACGTGGCGGCGGCGGTCCGCGCCGAACTGGGCAAGCCCACGATTGCCGGACGGGTGAAGCCCGGCATGCGCATCGCCGTCGCTGGTCGGCAGCCGGGGCATGGCGGCGATCGCGCTGATTACCAGAACGGTGGTCGCGGAACTGGCACGCCTCGGCGCGCAACCCTTCATCGTGCCCGCGATGGGAAGCCATGGCGGGGCGACGGCGGAAGGGCAGACCGAGGTTCTCGCCCGGCTCGGGGTGACCGAGCAGACGGCCGGCTGCCCGATCCTCTCCTCGATGGAGGTGGAGGAAGTCGGGAGGCTCGCGGACGGCACGCCCGTGGTGATGGACAGGCACGCTTTCGCGGCGGATGGGATCGTCGTCATCAACCGCATCAAGGCGCATACCGGCTTCGTCGGCCCGAACGAGAGCGGCCTCGCCAAGATGATCACGATCGGCCTCGGCAAGCAGAAGGGCGCGGATGCGTGTCACGCCATGGGGTGGGCGCACATGGCCCGGCTCGTCGTCGAGATGGCGGAGCTCAAGCTGCGCACGACGAAGATCCTCTTCGGGCTCGCCACGATCGAGAACGCGGCCGAGCGGGTGGGGCGCGTCGTCGCGCTGCCCGCCGAGGAGATCATCGCGCGAGAGCGGGATCTGCTGCTCGAATTGAAGCGCGCGCTGCCGCGCATCCTGCTCGATCCGCTGGACGTGCTGATCGTGGATCAGCTCGGAAAGGAGTTCTCCGGCAGCGGCATGGACCCTTATATAACCGGCCGCGCGCCCACGCCCTATGTGCGCGATCTCGGCATCCACGTTGGTGCGCTCGCGGTGCTGGACGTGAGCGAGTACAGCCACGGCAATTGTTCCGGGATGGGGCTTGCGGATGTCACCACGCGCCGGCTGTTCGGAAAAATCGATTTCGGCCACACTTATGCGAACACGCTGACGTCTCGGGCGCCCGCATCGTCCAAAATCCCTCTCGTGATGCCGAACGACGAGCTGGCCATCAGGGCGGCGATGCAGGTTTGCGGCGAGCCCGACTGGTCAAAAATCCGCATGGTCCGTATTCCGAATACCGGCCACATTCGCACAATCTTCGTCTCTGAAGCATTGCGCGCCGACGCCGAGCGCTCTCCGGACCTCGCGGTGCTCGGCGAAGCGGAGATCCTTTTCCTTCGACCACGGCGGCAATCTGCCGGATGTCGGCGCATGGGAGACGGACGGCCCCGATCCACCGCCCGAGATGTACGAAGCGATCGCCGAACGGGGCCTGACCTAAAGACGGCCGGGGTGAGCGGCGGCTATCCGTTTCGCGCGAACGCGCCGCTGATCGTCAGATCGACCTCGTCGCCCACCAGCGGCACGTATTTTGTCACCCCGAACTCCGAGCGTCTGATCGAGCCGGTCGCCGAGAAGCCGACATTGTAGCTTCCATCCACCGGGTTTTGTCCCGCGCCGACGAAGCGCGCCTTCAGCGTCACGGGCCGCGTGACGCCGTGCAGCGTGAGCTCGCCCGCGATGTCGGCGCTGTCCGGGCCGGTCGGCGTAACGCGCGTGGACCTGAACGTCACCTGCGGATAGCGCGCGGCGTCGAACCACTCCGCGCCGCGCAACTCCTCGGTCAGCTTGTCGCTGCTCGTGAACACCGAGGCGGTCGGGAGCGTCACGTCGAGGCGGCTCGCCGCCGGGTCGGCGGGTGACAGTGCGAGCGAACCGGATGCCTTCGCGAACTGGCCGTAATAGGTCGTCAAGCCGAGATGCGATACGGCGAAGATGATCTGCGTGTGGTCGGGATCGGACGGTGGTGGACGCGCCCGCCTCAACCTGGCGCGGATCATGCGTGGCGGCCCGCGCGGCCAACGGCCCCGTGCAGAATGCCGCAAGGAACAGCAAGGCGAAGGCGGTCCGGAAGGATTCTGTTCAGCATGTCGTCGGCTCCGTCATGGCGTCGCAGTCCCGCGCGCGCCGGCCTGTCCGACGCGCGCCTCGATCCGGTCCCAGATGGCGCGCGCGAGATCCTGCCGTCGAAGCGCGCGACTTCCTGATGCCGGTCGGCGAGGTGACGTTGATCTCGGTCAGCTAGTCGCCGATCACGTCGATGCCGACGAAGATCAGGCCCTGCTCGCGCAGCATCGGCCCGATGCGCGCGCAGATCTCGCGCTCGCGCGGGGTCAGCGTCGTCTTCTCCGGCGCGGCCGCCGACATGCATGTTGGAGCGCGCCTCGCCCGTCGCCGGCACGCGGTTGATGGCGCCCGTCGGCTCGCCATCGACCAGGATGATGCGCTTGTCGCCGCGGCGCACCGCGGGCTCGTAGCGCTGCACCATCACCGGCTCGCGCGAGCGCAGCGAAATGCATCTCCAGCAGCGCGCCGAGATTCTCGTCGTCCTCGCTGATGCGGAAGACGCCGGCGCCGCCATTGCCGAACAGCGGCTTCACGATGATGTCCTTGTGCTCCGCGCGGAAGCGCGCGGATCGCCTCGAGATCCCAGGTGATCAGCGTCGGCGGCATGAGCTCGGGGAAGTGCGTGACCAACAGCTTTTCCGGCGCGTTGCGCACCGCGGCCGGATCGTTCACCACCAGCGTCTGCGGATGGATGTGCTCCAGCATATGGGTGGCGGTGATATAGGCCATGTCGAAGGGCGGGTCCTGGCGCATCAGCACCACGTCCATCGTCGCCAGGTCGAGCCGCTCCGGCTCGCCGAAGCGGTAATGGTCGCCGCGCTCGCGCTGCACCGTCACCGGCCGCGCGCGCGCCGGCAGCCGCTCCGCGCCGGCGCCCTCGCGCGCAGCCTTCGCGCAGCGACAGGTGGCGCACCTCGTAGTGCCACAGCTCGTGCCCCCGCGCCTGCGCCTCCAGCATCAGCGCGAAGGTGGAATCCCCGTCGATGTTGATCGTCTCGATCGGGTCCATCTGGACCGCGACCTTGAGCTTGCTCGCCATGAGCCTCCTGGGCCGGGGGACTGGGGCAGAGCCCCAGCTCAATTCAGCCGTGTGCGGAGTTCGTCCACCGCGGTGCGGGCGCGGGTGGCGGCGTCGCCCTCGGGACCAAGTCGAGGAAGCGCTCGAAGCAGCGCAGAGCGGCGCCGACTCCGTCGAGCCGCTGGTGCATCAGCCCGCTTTCGCGCCAGAGCGACGCATGTCCGGCGCGATCCGCAGCATGTCTCGGCGCAGATCAGCGCCGCGCGCAGGTCGCCCCCCCAAGGCGCCGCAATTTGATGTTTGCTGCAATCGCAGCAGCACCGCGGGCGTGCAGGGGGCCGCAGCAAGCCCGGCCGCAATTCCGCTTTGGGCTCCCTCCACCTGACTTCATCAGCTTACACGAGCGCGGGCGCGACGACCGTCTACCGCCACCAAACACGTCGAGCACGCCATGCGTGCCGTTCCCCTCGAGCTTAATCAGGAAGTGACCGGGAAAGTCCAGCCCATGGGCGTCCCATCCGGCGGCGCGGGCGCAGTGTAGCCAGATCATCCCGAGGGCGACGGGCAGCCCGCGACGCCGCTCGATGACGCGGATCAGATTGGCGTTGGCCGGGTCGTCGTAGGTTTCCGTGTCGCCGTCGGAAGCCATGCCGTCCGCCGATCACCTGCGCGAGCACGGCTCGCGCGCGAGAGCGAGGTCGTCGTCCTCACGTCGCTCTCCGCCGTTTCGACTGTTTCGCGCGCCAGTATCGGAGAGCAGGGCGGCGCGCGGCTTCGTGATCGGCCCCGGTGCATCCACGCGCGCAAGCTGGATCGCCGCCTCGGCAATGTCGATCTCGACATCGGGGAGCAATCCGATTGCGTCGAGGGCGGTGTGCGGATCGGTCAAGTCCCGGTCTCCGGCAGGCGCGCGGCAAGTGGGTCATCCGGGCGACGCTACGCCACTAGGCCGCGTTCGCGAAGCGGGTAGGATGCAGACGTCACCGCCAGGAAGCAATCGCATGGACCACGTCATCGCCATCATCACGGCCAGGTCCGGCCAGAAGAGCTGCCCTGCTCGAGAAGTTCCGCAAGGTCATGCCGCTCGTTCACGCCGAGCCGGGCTGCGTGCAGGACCAGCTGATCGTCGATCTGCCCGGCGCGACCTCGTTCCAGCAACCCGCCGGGCCGGACACATACATCGTCGTGGAGCAATGGGAGAGCGTCGAGGCGCTCCAGGCGCATGGCGGGAGCGCGCATATGAGGGACTACGGCCGGGGACGTCGCGAGCCTAATCGCGTCCCGCGTCATCCACGTCATGACGCCCGCCACCGAGGGGTAGGTCACGGCGGCTCCGCGCCGATGTCCTCGTTCGTGAAGACCACGAGCGCCGAGCGGTCGAGCTCAGCGCAAGCTGCGGCGTCCGGCCAGACCGAGCGTGAGGTCGAGTTCGGCGACCAAATTCGCGATGACCTCGCGCACGCCCCGCTCGCCCGCAAGCGCCAGTCCATAGATATAAGGACGCCCGATCAGGACAGCTTTCGCGCCCAGGCAGGATCGCCTTGAAGATATCGGCCCCAGTCCGGACGCCGCTGTCGAACAGCACCGGAACCCGGCCGGCGACGGCATCGACCACCCAAGGCAGCGCGTCCAACGCCCCCCACCGCGCCATCCACCTGCCGCCCGCCATGGTTGGAGACGATGATCCCGTCCACGCCCGCCTCGACCGCGCGCCGCGCATCGTCCGGGTGAAGGATGCCCTTCAGCAGGATCGGCAGCCGCGTCCGTTCGCGCAGGAATGGCAGGTCATCCCAGGTCAGGTCCGGCCGCGAGTAGATGGCGAGGAAGCGCCGCACCGCCGCGAGCGCCGCGCCGGATGACAGGGCGCTGACCGGGCCACCCGGAAACGAGCGCAGCAACTCGAGCACCGATTTCAGCGCCCCTCAGACCCGGCCGCGGCGGCGACGGGAATGCGCCGCATCGCTCAGCGGCAACTGCCCGAAGACCGGGTCGGAGAATAGTTGGCGATGCCTCGGCCGCGCAGGAACGGCAGGTAGCCCCGTTCGAGATCCCGCCGCGCCAGCCGAGCATCGTGGTGTCGAGCGTGACCACGATCGCTTCGTAGCCGGCTTGCTCGGCCCGCTCGAAAAACTGGCGGTCAGCTCGTTACGCGCGGACCAGTAGAGCTGAAACCAGCGCGGCCCCGCCCCCGATCGCGGACGCGATCTCTCCATCGGCGGGACGCCTGGCTCGAGGTGACGAACGGAATGCCGGCCGCCGCGGCCGCACGGGCAGCGGCAGGTCGGCCTCGCGATGCGCCAGTTCGAACACCCCGATCGGCGCCAGCAGCAACGGATACGGCAGGATCCGGCCAAGCAGCGTCCACCGAGAGATCGCGGGTCGAGACGTCCCGCATCATCCGTTAGACAATTCGGCAACGGTCGAAAGCGGCGCGGTTGGCTGCCGCGGTACGTTCGCCTCGGCCCTGCCGGCGAAGTAGCCAGCCGCATCCCCGCCCAGCTTTGCGAGCGCCGCCTTCTCCAGCCGCAGCGGCGAGACCGGCACCGCCGGCCGCCGGCCCGGCGAACCCGGTGATGTAGAGCTCTTCCTGACGCTTCCGGCCGACGCTCATCGAGGCCGTCAGGCGCCGCCCCAATGCATGGTGAGGCCGCCATCCATGACCCAGGTCTGCCCGGTCACGTAGTCGGCTGCGTCCGAGAGCCAGGAACAGCGGCGAGGCCGGCGATCTCCTCCGGCCTGCCGGGCCGCCGCCACGGAATGGCCTGCATGGATTTCTCTCGCGCTTTTTAGGTTCGGTCCAGCCGTTCCTGCGTCATCGGCGTCGCGATCAGGCCCTGGAGCTATGGCATTGACGTTTACATGCTTCGGAGCGAGTTCGTCGCGACAGGCTGCGCACGAGAGAATTGATCCCGGCTTTGGCCATGCCGTAGGGAGCGCTATCGGGCGTCGGCAGATGACCTGCAACCGAACCAATAAAAGAGAATGCGTCCTTCTCGTCGCGCGCCTTCTCGCGCTCCTTGATGAAGGCGCGGGCGCAATAGAGCGGCCCCATCAGGTCGGTCCGAATGATCTGCTCGAACTTGCCGTCGTCCATCTTGGAAACGGGCATGCCGGCCATACCAATGCCGGCGTTCGCGACCAGGATGTCAGGCGCGCCGAGCGCCTCGGCCGCAGCGGCTAAGAGTAACTGTCCACCGAGGCCGGATCGCAAGCACTGGCTCTCGACGAAAGCCTGCGGCCCTCAGCCCCCTCCCACGCGACGACGGGTTTCCTCCGCTCCCGCCAGGTCTCTAGTGGTAGCTGATCGCGACATCCGCGCCTTCGCGCGCGAGAGCTTCGGCGGTGGCCTTGGCCGATGCCGCTATCCGCGCCGGTGATTACCGCGACCTTGCCCATGAAATCCATGACGGTCTCCCCGAATGGCTGAGGGCACGGCACGGCCTCCGCGTGCATGCGGATGCCAGCAACGGTGAGCCCGCGACTTGACGCTGCCGGGGCGAGCTCTCGCTGATCCGCCCCGCTACTCCGCCGCCTCCTGCGGCAGGTAGATTGCCTTGCCCGGCCTCGGGCGAACTCGCGCACTTCTCCGCCATCCCGGCCATCGCCTCGGCCTCGGCGCGGAGATCCTGGCGTGATCTTCATCGAGCAGAACTTCGGCCCGCACATCGAGCAGAAATGCGCGACCTTGTGGGCGTCCTTCGGCAGGGTCTCGTCGTGGAAGTGCGCGCCGTGTCGGGGTCGAGCGCCGAGGTTGAACTGGTCCTCCCAGCGGAAGTCGAAGCGCGCGCGGCTGATCGCGTCGTCGCGCAGCTGCGCCGCCGGATGGCCCTTGGCGAGATCGGCGGCGTGGGCGGCGATGCGGTAGGTGATGACGCCGGTCTTCACGTCGTCGCGGTCGGGCAGGCCGAGATGCTCCTTCGGCGTGACGTAGCAGAGCATCGCCGTGCCGAACCAGCCGATCATCGCCGCGCCGATGCCGAGGTGATGTGGTCGTAGCCCGGCGCGATGTCGGTCGTCAGCGGCCCGAGCGTGTAGAACGGCGCCTCGCCGCATTCGTTGAGCTGCTTGTCCATGTTGACCTTGATCTTGTGCATCGGCACGTGGCCGGGGCCCTCGATCATCACCTGGCAGCCCTTGTCCCAGGCGATCTTGGTCAGCTCGCCCAGCGTCTCGAGCTCGGCGAATTGCGCCGCGTCGTTGGCGTCGGCGATCGAGCCGGGCCGCAGGCCGTCGCCGAGCGAGAACGAGACGTCGTATTTGCGCATGATGTCGCAGATGTCGTCGAAGCGCTCGTAGAGGAAGCTCTCGCGTGGTGCGCGAGGCACCAGCGCGCCATGATCGAGCCGCCGCGCGACACGATGCCGGTGACGCGCTTCGCCGTCAGCGGCACATGCGCGAGCCGCACGCCGGCGTGGATGGTGAAATAATCGACGCCCTGCTCGGCCTGCTCGATCAGCGTGTCCTTGAACACCTCCCAGTCGAGCTTGTCGGGTCGCCGTCGACCTTCTCCAGCGCCTGATAGATCGGCACCGTGCCGATCGGCACCGGCGAATTGCGCAGGATCCAGGAGCGGATGTTGTGGATGTTGCGGCCGGTGGAGAGGTCCATGACGGTGTCGGCGCCCCAGCGGATCGCCCAGACCATCTTCTCGACCTCCTCGGCGACGCCCGAGGTCACGGCCGAATTGCCGATATTGGCGTTGACCTTGACCAGGAAGTTGCGGCCGATCGCCATCGGCTCGAGCTTCGGGATGGTTGATGTTGGCCGGAATGATCGCGCGGCCGCGCGCGACCTCGTAGCGCACGAACTCCGGCGTCACGAAGTCCGGGATCTCGGCGCCGAAACTCTCGCCGTCGGCGATGCCGCGCCCGCGCCTCGGCCAGCGCCTCGCGCGCGAGGTTCTCGCGATGGGCGACATAGATCATCTCCTCGGTGACGATCCCGGCGCGGGCGAACTCGTATTGGGTGACGAGCTGGCCGGCCGCGCCCGCGCGCAGCGGCGCTCGCGCCGGGCAGGCGGGCGCGAGACGATCCGCCGGAGACGTCGCCGTTGTCCTCCGGCTTGACCGCGCGCGGCGGCGATCGCCGCGTAGCCGCGCCGCGCGATCCAGGGCGCGCGCACCGGCGGCAGGCCGGCCGCGAGATCGATCGCGGCGGCGGGCTCGGTATAGGGGCCGGAGGGTCGTAGACGCGGAACGCGGCGCGTGGGCCGGGTCGAGCGCGATCTCGCGGAACGGCACGCGGATGTCGGGCCGGCCCTCCGGGCGGCGCGTAGACCTTGCGCGAGCCGGCGATCGGCCCGGTGGTGACGGCGCTCGGGCTTGATGCTGGTCGTTCATCGCGTCTCCTCCGGCTGGTCCATGCCGGATGCGGGAAGGTCGCGACTGCGAAGCGCCCGTCCCTCCGCCGGCATGACCCGGATCAGGTTCAAGGGTCACCGCGCCGCTGCGCGTCGGTATCTCAGCCCCCTGCCGGGGCACCCCTCGGTCTGACGCGAGGATGGGGTCCGTGCTGCGGGTTTGTCAAACCGATGGACGGCCGCCTTCGGCACGGGCGTGGCTTGATGGTCCGCGCTTCGAAGCCTTCACAAAGCAGCCATCGACCGAACTGCGTTGGACCGCGCGTGAAGTCGCTCGATTAGCTTGCTGGAGGGGGGTTCGCGCCTGCCGCGCCTGCGCCGACGTCCTGCCGTTGGGGCCTCGGCCCGTCGTCCAGATATCGGCGACGGCCCGGATCCTGATCGCCAGCCAGGCGCCGGGGACGAAGGTTCACGAGAGCGGCATTCCGTTTTCCGATGCTTCGGGGGATCGCTGCGCGAATGGATGGGCGTGCCGGACGAGACATTCTATGACGAGCGCGGGGTCGCGATCCTGCCAATGGGACTGTGCTATCCCGGACGCTTGCCGAGCGGCGGCGACGCGCCTCCGCGTCCCGAATGCGCGCCGCTCTGGCGTGACCGGCTGCTCGCGCACATGCCAAGACCTTCGGCTGACGTTGCTGGTGGGCGCGCACGCCCAGAAGGATGAGTTAGGTCCCGGGCAAGATGTCCGAGAGGGTGACAGTTTTTCGCGATCACCTGCCCGACCTTTTCCCGCTGCCGCATCCCTCGTGGCGCAGCCGGCACTGGGTGGCGAGGAACCCGTGGTTCGACGCGGAGGTGCTTCCTGCGCTCCGCGACGCGGTTCGACGGGCGCTCGCTTGACGCCGGTGGAACGGCCGCCGGTCTATACGGTGGGCCATTCGACGGGAGCATCGCCGAATTCGTCGAACTGCTGAGGCAGGGACGGGTCGATCTGGCCGTCGATATCCGCAGCACGCCGCGATCCCGCACCAATCCGCAGTTCAACCTGGACACCCTTCCCGAGGCGCTGGCCGATTGGCAGATCGGCCATACGCGGATCGCCGGAATTGGGCGGCCGGCGGACCAAGTCGAAGGTGGTTCCGGCCGAGGTGAACGGCTTCTGGACGAACCAGAGCTTCCACGATTGCGCTGACTACGCCCTCTCCGACGAGTTTCGCGGCGGCCTCTCGCGCCTGGCCGCCTTGAGCCGCGAGCGGCGGTGCGCGATCATGTGTTCGGAAGCGGTCTGGTGGCGCTGCCATCGGCGAGTCATCGCCGACTACCTCCTCCACGACGGGAAAGACGTCTTTCACCTGATGGGCGCCGACCGGATCGAGCCGGCGACGCTGACCGAAGCCGCGAGGGCCGAGGGCGAAATGCTCGTCTATCCGGCCAGCTGATGCGCGGCCGATCTGCTGTTAACCGATCGGCAACTTGCCGGAAGACAGAACTTTGAGGGCGGGAACGATAAGCCATGACGCGGGACGGTGGGGCATGACGGAGCAGTTCTTCGAGCGTCCGATCCTGAACTCGCCGTATGCGTTACCCGCCGCAGCATTGGGAACTCGACGCGCACGGGCAGCCGACGCAGCGCATCATCGAGCCGCCGCCGGGCCGAGTTCATCACGCCGATCCCGAAGCCGAAGAAAGCGCAAGGGCGCAAGCGCGCAGGCGGCAGCTGGTCTTCGACGAGGGCAAAGGGCTCTCGACCGAGGAGCAGCAGTACGACCCGACGTCGATCATCAACGAGGTCCGCAGCCACGTCGACGCCTGGCGCAGCGCTGCCGAACCCGAACGACTGGCAGGTCACGCCGGAGACCGCGCGCCTGCTCCAGCACTGGCGCACCACACGTTTCAGCGGCGTCCGGCCGTTCTTCTGCCAGGTCGAGGCGGTCGAGACGGCGATCTGGCTGACCGAGGTCGCGCCCAAGCTCGGCAGCCGCGGCAGCGCTTTCCTCGAGCACCTCGACAGCGCCAACCGCGACGCCAATCCCGGAGCTGATCGCGGCTCGCGCTGAAGCTGGCGACCGGCGCCGGCAAGACGACCGTCATGGCGATGCTCATCGCCTGGCAGACCATCAACGCCGTCCGCCGCCCGGACAGCAAGCACTTCACCCGCGGCTTCCTGGTCGTCGCGCCCGGCTCACGATCAAGGACCGCCTGCGCGTGCTGCAGCCGAACGATCCCGACAGCTACTACGCCAGCCGCGAACTGGTCCCGCGCGACATGCTCGACGATGTCGAACGGGCCAAGATCGTCATCACCAACTACCACGCATTCAAGCTGCGCGAGCGCATGGAGCTCTCCAAAGGCGGACGCGCGCTGCTCAGGGCCGGACGGCGAAGAGCTCGAACACGCTCGAAACCGAAGGCCAGATGCTCCAGCGCGTCATGCCCGACCTGATGGGCCTGAAGAACATCCTCGTCCTCAACGACGAGGCGCACCACTGCTATCGCGAAAAGCCCGGCGACGCCGACGAGACGAAGACCTGAAAGGCGACGAGAAGGAGGAGGCGGAGAAGAACAACGAGGCGGCGCGGCTCTGGATCTCCGGCCTCGAGGCCGTCAAGCGCAAGCTCGGCATCGCCGCGCGTCATCGATCTCTCCGCGACGCCGTTCTTCCTGCGCGGCTCCGGCTACGCCGAAGGCACGCTCTTTCCCGTGGACGATGAGCGACTTCTCGCTGATGGACGCGATCGAGTGCGGCATCGTCAAGCTGCCGCGCGTGCCGGTCGCCGACAACATTCCCGGCGCCGACATGCCCGATGTTCCGCAACCTCTGGGAACACATCCGCAAGAAATGCCGAAGAAGGGCCGCGGCAAGGCGGGCGAGCTCGACCCGCTGAACCTGCCCACGCAGCTTGCAGACGGCGCTCGAAGCGCTCTACGGCCACTACGAGAAGACCTTCGAGCTCTGGGCAGGAGCAGGGCATCAGCGTCCCGCCGTGCTTCATCATCGTCTGCAACAACACCGGCGACCTCGAAGCTGGTCTACGACTACATCTCCGGCTTCCATCGCGACGAACGACGACGGCACGACGCAGCTTCGAGAACGGCCGCCTCGAGCTGTTCCGCAACTTCGACGAGCACGGCAACCCGCTCGCCGCGCCCGAACACGCTGCTGATCGACAGCGAGCAGCTCGAATCCGGCGAGGCGCTCGACGACAACTTCCGCGAGATGGCCGCCGACGAGATCGAGCGCTTCCGCCGCGAGATCGTCGAGCGCACCGGCGACGCAGCGCGCGGCCGAGACATCACCGATCCAGGACTGCTCCGCGAGGTCATGAACACGGTCGGCAAGCAAGGGCCGGCTCGGCGAGCTCGATCCGCTGCGTCGTCTCCGTCTCGATGCTGACCGAAGGCTGGGACGCCAACACCGTCACCCACGTCCTCGGCGTCCGCGCCTTCGGCACGCAGCTGCTCTGCGAGCAGGTGATCGGCCGCGCGCTGCGCCGCCAGTCCTACGACCTGAACGAGGAAGGGCTGTTCAACGTCGAATACGCCGACGTGCTCGGCATTCCGTTCGACTTCACCGCCAAGCCGGTCGTCGCGCCGCCGCAGCCGCCGCGCGAGACGATTCAGGTCAAGGCCGTCGGCCCGAGCGCGACGCGCTGGAGATCCGCTTCCCGCGCGTCGAGGGCTATCGCGTCGAACTGCCGGAGGAGCGGCTCGACGGCCGAGTTCAACGACGGACTCCGTGCTGGAGCTGACGCCCGATCTGGTCGGCCCGTCGCATGACGCAGAACTCCGGCATCATCGGCGAGGGCGTCGACCTCACTCTCGAGCATCTGCGCGACATGCGGCCCTCGCACGGTCCTCTATCGACCTGACCAAGCGCCTGCTCTACACCAAGTGGCGCGATCCCGGCGAGGAGCCGAAGCTCCATCTGTTCGGCCAGCTCAAGCGCATCGCCAAGCAATGGCTCGACGACCTGCCTCGTCTGCAAGGGCGGCACCTATCCGGCGCAGCTCATGTATCAGGAGCTGGCCGACATGGCCTGCGACCGCATCACCGCCGCCATCACGCGCGCAGTCGTCGGACGAGCGCCCGATCAAGGCGCTGCTCGACCCCTACAACCCCGCCGGCTCCACCAGCCACGTCAGCTTCAACACGTCGAAGACCGACCGCTGGGAGACCGACCCGCGCCGCTGCCACGTCAACTGGGTCATTCTCGACAGCGACTGGGAGGCCGAGTTCTGCCGCGTGGCCGAAGCGCATCCGCGCGTGCGCGCCTACGTCAAGAATCACAACCTCGGGTTCGAGGTGCCGTACCGCTACGGCTCCGAGAGGCGCACGCTACCTGCCCGATTTCATCGTGCTGGTCGACGACGGCCACGGCGACGACGACCTGCTGCACCTGGTCGTCGAGATCAAGGGCTACCGCGGCGAGGACGCCAAGGAAAAGAAGACGACGATGGACACCTACTGGGTGCCGGGCGTGAACAACCTCGGCAAGTTACGGCCGCTGGGCGTTCGCCGAGTTCACCGAGGTGTATCAGATCGAGGCCGACTTCGACGACGAAGGTCGAGAGCCGAGTTCGACAAGATGATCGACGTCGCGTCGACCGCCGCAGCCCGCGCGCAGTCGAGCGCAGACGAGCCGAAGCGAGCAACATGCCGATGGCGAAGACCAGCGACACGCCGCAAGAAGACCGTCGAGACCCTCACGCACGACGAGGCCAAGCGCAAGAACATCCCGACCGCCGAGTATCCAGTCGCGTGATGCGGCGACGGAGCGAGCAGTCGCCCGATTCCAGCGTCGCGCTACGAGCGGCGCAACCGCGACCTCGACCCGCAGCTCGTCTGGCGCGGCAAGGACGAGCAGGACTGGTCCGATCTCGTCGTCACGCGCCGCCGCTCTACATCCAGGAGAAGGTCCATCCCGAAGGTGCTGATCGACGATCTGCTGCGGCAGACGCAAGAGCGCGGCGCAGGCGGCGGAGCCGAGCGCAGCTCGACCTGTTCGCCGACTTCAACGGCCTGCCGAAGGGAGGCGACAGACCGAGTTCTACCAGCACGACCAGACTGGTCGAACCGCATGATCCTCGGCGACACCCTCCAGGTGATGGCGAGCCTGGCCGAGCGCGAAGGGCTGCGCGGCAAGGTGCAGTGCATCTACCTCGACCCGCCCTACGGCATCAAGTTCAACAGCAATTTCCAGTGGTCCACCACGAGCCGCGACGTGAAGGACGGCAAGCCGACCACATCACCCGCGAGCCGGAGCAGGTGAAGGCGTTCCGCGACACCTGGCGCGACGGCATTCACTAGCTATCTCACCTATCTTCGCGACCGGCTCACGGTCGCGCGCGATTTGCTCACCGATCGGGCTCGATCTTCGTGCAGATCGGCGATGAGAATGTGCATCGCGTCCGGGCGGTGATGGACGAGGTGTTTGGAGACGAAAACTTCGTATCGCAGATCATCTGTTCAGAAAACACGCAGGTGCTCAGCAGTCAGATCTCTTGCCGGATCCTGCAGATTACATGCTTTGGTATGCGCAAGATCAAGCGAACGCTCAAATATCGGCCAGCTCTATCACGCAGAAGAGTCTGGCGAAGACGGTCTGAGCGCTACTATCAGTGTTCGAATAGCCGACTGGATACGCCGAGCGCTGTCAACGGATGAGAGATCGACCAGAGCTCGCTACCGAACGGAGCGCAGTATCTTCGCGCACGACAATCTGACGTCCCAGCACGGTGGCGAGAACGACCGCATCGTTTCCAGTCACTTCGAGGGCAGAGTCTTACGACCCGTCAAAGGATCATTGGAAGACGAACGAGCATGGGATGACGCGGCTTGCAAGGCCGAACGGCTGCATGCTCAGCGGGAACAGCTCTTCGGTATCGTGCGATTTCTCGACGACTTTCCAGTATCTCCGATTAACAACATCTGGACAGATACTCGGATCGGGAGCTTCACGACGACAAGATCTATGTGGTCCAAACCGTGCACGAAGGTCATCGAGCGCTGCATCCTCATGGCCACCGACCCCGGCGACCTCGTGCTCGACCCGACCTGCGGTTCCGGCACCACCGCTATGTCGCCGAGCAATGGGGCCGCCGCTGGATCACGATCGACACCTCGCGTGTCGCGCTGGCGCTGGCCCGCGCCCGCATCATGGGCGCGCGCTATCCCTTATTATCTGCTGGCCGATCCCGCGAAGGCCAGCTCAAGGAAGCGGAGATCACGCGCACCGCTCCGAGTCGCAGCCGACGCATGGCAATATCCGCCACGGCTTCGTCTACGAGCGCGTGCCGCACATCACGCTCAAATCCATCGCCAACAACGCCGAGATCGACGTCATCTGGGAGAAGTGGCAGGCGACGCTGGAGCCGCTGCGCGAGCAGCTGAACGCTGCGCTCAAGCAGACCTGGCAGGAATGGGAGATTCCGCGCGAGGCCGATGCCAACTGGCCGGACGCAGCGCAAGAAGCTGCACGCCGAATGGTGGGAGGCGCGCATCGCCCGGCAGAAGGAGATCGACGCCTCCATCGCCGCCAAGGCCGAGTTCGAATACCTCTACGACAAGCCCTACGAGGACAAGAGAAGGTCCGCGTCGCCGGGCCGTTCACCGTCGAGAGCCTGTCGCCGCACCGCGTGCTCGGCGTCGATGAGAACGACGAGTTGATCGACGCCGCCGCGCAGACGCGACGCCGACACCGCAGACGCGCAGCGACTTCTCGCAGATGATCCTGGAAAACCTCAAGACCGCCGGCGTGCAGCAGGCGCACAAGGAGGACAAGATCACCTTCACCGCGCTCACGCCTTGGCCCGGCGAACTAGTCTGCGCCGAAGGCGCTATCATGGAAGGCGAGCACGGAGAAGCGCGCCGCCATCTTCATCGGCCGGAGTTCGGCACTGTGTCGCGCGCCGACCTGGTCGCCGCCGCGCGCGAGGCGGGCGACGCCGGTTCGACGTGCTGATCGCCTGCGCCTTCAACTACGAGGCCCACGCCACGGAATTCAACAAGCTCGGCCGCATCCCCGTCCTGAAGGCCCGCATGAACGCCGACCTGCACATGGCCGACGACCTGAAGAACACCGGCAAGGGCAATCTGTTCGTCATCTTCGGCGAGCCGGACATCGAGATTCAGCGACGGCAGGACGGCCAGATGCGCGTAAGGTGAACGGCGTGGACGTGTTCCAGCCGCAGACCGGCGAAGTTCGCAGCGACGGCGCCGACGGCATCGCCTGCTGGTTCATCGACACCGACTACAACGAGGAGAGCTTCTTCGTCCGCCACGCCTATTTCCTCGGCGCGAACGATCCGTACAAGGCGCTCAAGACGACGCTGAAGGCCGAGATCGACGCGGAAGCCTGGGCGACGCTGAACAGCGACACGTCGCGCCCATTCGACAAGCCCGAAGTCGGGCCGGATCGCGGTGAAGGTCATCAACCACCTCGGCGACGAAGTGATAAGATTCTGCCGCTGCCGTGACCCGCCGCTCCCGCCTTCATCGGGGGTACACCTCGACGCTGCGGGCGACCGTGTCGGCGACGTGCTCCTTGGTGATGACGCCGAGCACCCGCTGCGGCTCCTCGCGCGGCCGGCTGACCACGATCGCCATCGCGGCGCGCTTGCTCCAGATGGTCGTGATCACGTCGAAGGCGACGTCGTCCTCGCGCACGACGGTGAAGTTCGGTCGCACGAGATCGCCGAGCCTCACATCGCCGGCGGCGGCGCCGAGCGCCCGGCGCAGTCGGTGTTGACCCGCAGCCCGCCCAGGATCGCGCCGCCCCGCGTCACCACGACGTGGCGCAGCCCGCCCTGGGCGGCCGACATGTCGAGGAAGCGCCGAACGGGGTGGCCTCGTCGAGCACGAGGACGTCGCGGATCCATGATCTCGGCGGCGCTGCGCACCAGGAACATGTTGGCGTGCAGCGCCTTCGGGATCGGATGGCCGCGGCGCACCAGCTTCAGCGTGTAGATGTTTTCGCGCGACAGCAGCCGGCGCACGCCGAGCGCGAGCGCCACCGCGAGGATCATCGGCAGCACGATGTCGTAGTCGCGCGTCATCTCGAAGATCATGGTGACGGCGGTCATCGCCGCGCCGGTCGCGCCGCCGACCATCGCGCCCATGCCGACCATCGCGAAGGCCGGCACGCTGACCGGGGCCGGGGAACAGCGTCGTCACGAGCGAGGCGAAGGCCGCGCCGAGCGTCGCGCCCATGAACAGCGAGGGCGAAAAAATGCCGCCCGAGGAGCCCGAGCCGAGGCTGATCGAGGTCGCCAGCAGCTTGCAGACGAACAGCAGCAGCAGAACCAGGGCGCGGCGAGCTGGCCGTTCAGGATCGCCTGGATCGTCGCGTAGCCGACGCCCTCGACGTAGTAGTGCCCGGCGGTTCGCCACAGCCCGTAGATCAGCAGGCCGACCAGCAGCATCCCGAGCGCGTGCCGGAGATAGCGGCCGGGGATCTTGTCGAAGCCGTCCTCCAGCAGATGCAGCCCGCTTGATGAAGCCGGCGGCCGCGACGCCGGTCAGGCCCCGAGCAGGGCATAGAGCACCAGCGTGAGCGCGCTGCTCGGGTCGTTCGGGATCGAGGCGAGGCTGGCCGGCACGCTGAACGCCGGCTCCGAGCCGAAGAACAGGCGGCCGATGAAGGTCGCGGTGCCGGTCGCGACCGCCACGGGCAGGAAGGTGTTGACGCTGATTTCCGGCAGCATCAGCTCGGTCGCGAACAGCACGCCGCCGATCGGCGTGTTGAAGGTCGCCGCGATGCCGGCGCCGGCGCCGGCGGCGACCAGCGTGATGCGCTGGCCGGCCCGCATCCGGATCACCTGCCCGAGCGTGGAGCCGAGCGCCGAGCCGATCTGGATGATCGGCCCTTCGCGGCCGACCGCGGCGCCGCTGCCGATCGCGAGCGCCGAGGCGATCGACTTGACCACCGCGACGACCGGCCGGATCACGCCGCGCTGGTAGTAGATCGCGTCCATCACCTCCGGCACGCCATGGCCCTTCGCCTCGGGCGCGAAGTTGGAGACGATCCAGGTGACGCCGATGCCGCCGATGACCGGCACCAGGATCACCAACGGCCCCCAAGGGTTGACGGCGTGAACAGGCTGCAGTTGTAGGCGACGGAGAAATCGCCGAGGAACAGGACGTTGTGGATCAGGCCGATCAGATCGCGGAACACCACCGCGCCGATGCCGGTGACGATCCCGACGACCAGCGCGAGCAGCGACAGCGGCAGCAGGCGAAGCTGCCGCGCCGTCTCCTCGGGCGGAGCGACCGGCGCGCGCGGCGGCTCGACGGACGTCTCGACGGACGGTGCGTCCGCAATTCCCGGGGATGCTCGTGAAGTCGCGTCGGCGGCCATGTCGTTCCTTCTCGGTGTGCTCGGGCGGTGTCGCCGGGGCGGAGGGGAGGCGAGCATGAAATGGATCGCCCATGCAAATCTCGCGTTCGCGGTGCTCGCGGTGCTGGCGCCGGTCGCGCATGTGTTGGAACTGCCGAACGAGCTCGCACTCGATGGAGCGCTCTGGCTTGCCGTGCAGCAGCATCTGTATCGCGGCTGGGGACCGTTCCTGGGCGGTCCCGTCGAGATCGGCGCGCTCGCGACCAGCGTTCTGCTCGCTTTCCGGCATCGTC
Source organism: uncultured Alphaproteobacteria bacterium (assembly GCA_963777325.1). Classification (GTDB taxonomy): domain Bacteria; phylum Pseudomonadota; class Alphaproteobacteria; order Acetobacterales; family Acetobacteraceae; genus JAFAXA01. The sequence goes on from CAVZQE010000022.1 coordinate 150,686, forward strand.
GCCACGACCCGGCGTACCGGCCGATGCTGGCCGCGAGCCTCGCCTACGCGGGCATGATCGCGACGTTCTTCATCCTCAACCGGCCCGTCAACGTCGCGCTCGGCGCCTGGACGCCCGCGACCCTTCCGCCGGACTGGGCGAGCCATCGGCTGCGCTGGGAGATCGGGCACGCCATCGCGGCGCTGCTGTCGCTGGCGGGCCTCTCGGCCGTGCTGCGTGCGCGCAAGCGGCTCTGAGCGCCGGGCCCGGGGGTCAATACTCGAACTGGTATTTCAGCCCGATGCTGCTGCCGGCCAAGTCCTCCGGCGTCGCGCCGGGGTTGGTGTTGCTGCCGGTGCCGACCGTCCCTTGCAGCTTGAGGCCCTTGTACAGATCGATCTGCACCAGTCCCTGCGTGCTGTTGCCGCCCGTGCCCTGCTTCGCGCCGACGAACACGCCGGGCGCGACGTAGCGGCCGCCCTGCACCGTCGGGCCGCTATTGCCCGTGCCGCCCCCGACCGAGAGCGTGTCGAGGCCCAAGCCCTTGCGCACCGATTCGAGCGGATTGAGGCCGCCGCCGCCGACGCCGGTCAGCTGCGCCAGCGCGCCCGCGAGCTGGGCCAGTTCCAGCGGGCTCAGGGTCGATGCGCTGCGCTTGAAGATCAGCTGCGCCAGCACCTCGTCCTGCGGCAGTTCGGGCGTGCTGTAGAGGCGGATCTTCGGGCTGCTTGCCGTGCCGCTGATTTCGAGATTGGCGGTGATGCTGCCGTTGCTCGACGTCGCGACGAACAGGAGCGAGGGGTCGGAGATTTTGCCGCCGTTAAAGCTCACCTCGCCCTTGCTGAAGGTGAGCGACACCCCGGCGACGCTGATCGTGCCCCGGATGAGGTGGAACGCCCCTTGCGGCTGCAGATTGCCGGTCGTTCCCGTCAGGTGGATCGCGCCGCCGAGCTCCGCGACCAGCCCGCGGCCGCGCACGAAGATCTGGCTGGGCGCGCGCACCGTGACGTCGAGCGCGATCGCGGGTCCGGGGAAGGCGGCGGCGGCGGTTTCTCGCCCGGGCGGCGCACGTCGAGCACGGCGACGCTCGCCGGCAGGTGCTCGGGAATGCGGATCTCGGCGTGGCTGATGGTGACGCCGCCGGTGGCCGCGAGCTGGTTCTTGATCTCGCCGCGCACGGTCAGATCCGCGCTGATCGTCGCGGTGAGGAGATCGCTCCGCAGCGGCTCCGCGTCGCGCGCGACCAGGTGCAGATCGACCGGCATGCCCGGCGCGGCCGGGCTGATCGTGCCGGTCAGACCGAGCGTGCCCTTGCCCGCCTGCCCGGTGAAGCGCGCGATGCGGATGGTCGTGCCGTCCGCCTCGATCAGCGCGTTGATGTCCTGGATGCGCGCGCCGACGCCGTAATCCTGCACCTCGCCGCGCGCAAGCCGCGCCGTTCCCGAGATCTGCGGCGCGGACATCGTGCCGGCGATCCGCGCGTCGAGCGTCATGCGCCCGCGCACATGCCGCCCGTTCACTTCGAGGATCGGGTTCACGAAGGCGAGGTCGAGCGTCCCCTGCGTGCGCAGGTCGAGCGAGCCGGAAGACGGCGGGATCGGCGCGCGGCCGGTCACGGTCAGCGACACGTCTCGCCCCGCGTTCAGGCGCGTGTCGATCTGGGCGCTGTCGCCGTGCAGATCGACGTTGGCGATCACGCTGGCGGGCGGCAGGCCGCCGGTCGCGCCGCCGGTCATGCGCAGCCCGCCGGCGGCGACGCGCACGGTCCCGACCGGGCGGGACGGCGTGCCGGTGAGCCTGGCGTCCGCCCTGAGCGTGCCCTCCGCCGAGAGATCGGGCATGGCGATCTTGGCGAGCTCCGGGGTCACGTCGCGGATGCTTGCGGTCAGATCGAGCGTCGGGCTCACCCGGCCGGCGACATCGATGGTCGCCTGCCGCACCCCAAGGAGCAGCCTGTCCACGGCCACGTCCGGGCTGTATCGGATATGCGCGGGCGCGAGCAGCCGCAGCGTCTCACCCTTCCAACCGGCCTGAAGCGCGGCGAGGGTGGTCGCCTTTCCGGGCACGTCCACCGTCGCCTTGGAGGTGACGTCCAGATCGCCGCCCCGGAAATCCCGCAGGCCGGCGGCGAGCTTCACGCCCAGCGCGTCCTCCGGGCCGGCGATGTCGATCCTCGCGTGCGCCTGCATTCCCGACAGGGCGATGCCGTCGGCCGTGAGCTTGGCCTGCACCACTGGTTTGGTCGTCGGGTCGGCGACGGCCGCGTCCAGCGTGGCGCGGCCGATCGTCGCGGTTCCGGCGATGCCGGCGTCGTGCGCGTCGGCTTTCAGGGTCGCGGTCTGCTTCCCGGCCCGTTCGGTCGTTTCCAGCGAGGCCGTGAAGGAGCCGGTGAGCGGCTTTCCGGTGAGCGCCCGGAGATCGGCCAGATGCGTCATGCGGAGGTCGAGCTTGCCGAGCGGCACGGTCGCACCCTGGGGCAAGGTCAGCGCGCCGGAGGCGTGGGCGCTCTTCCAGTCGGCGCGGCCGATGTCCACCCGCATGCCGGCGGCCTCTTGCTTCACGTTGACGGCGAGGTCGAGCGCCGATGCGTCGAGCGTGCCCCGCGCTGTCAGCGTCCCGTCCGGCGCTTTCGGCAGATGCTGGGCCTCAAGATGCGCCGTCAACGACCCGCTCGGCACGCCCGGGCTCGCGACCTCGCCCGCAACGTCGGCGGTCATGCCGAAATCGTCGAGCGGCCCGGCGACATGGGCGTCAACGCCGACGTGCCCCGCGAGGGTCGGCGAGAGCACCGCGAGATCCTGCAGCTTCGTGTGCAGGTTCACGTCCGCGACCCGGGATTTGAGGTTGCCGTCGGCGGCGAGCGCCAGCGTCTTGCCGTCCAGCGTGAATTTGGAGACCGTGACGGTGGAGCTGGTCTCGGTGCCGGCGAGCGCGAGCGTGCCCTCCTCACCGATCAGCCCGGGCAGCGGAGCCATGCCGCCGGTGATGGCGAGCGGCCCGCTGGCGGCGAAGGCGATCGTCTCGCCGGTCTGCGACGCGGTCAGCGTGAGCTTGGTGTGGCCCTGGACGTCGTATCCGGCGATCGCGGCGAGCGGGCCGAGATCGGGCAGCTCGACGTTCGAATGGGCCTGCAGCGCCCCCCCAGTCTCGGCCGTGCCTTCGGCGATGACCAGCGGATGTTTGATCGAGAGCGTGAGCGGCCGCGTCGGCGCGTCCAGCCCGACGGTCGCGTCCACGACCAGCGGCGCGGCCGCCAGCGCATCCGGCTTCGGGCCGGGGAGCTGGATGCCGTTCGCCTCGGCGTGCATCCCGACCTGCCCGGCGTTGCCCTGCACCTTGGCGTCGATGCTCTGAATGGCCGCGCCCGCCGCGTGCAGCGCCGCGATCGCGAGCGTGCCATTCGCCTGCACGGTGTTGAACGGTCCCTGCACCCGCGCGTCGAGCGCGATCGACTGCCAGGAGAGATCGGGCCGCGGGCTCATCGCGGGCGCGTTGGCCTGCACCGAGAGATCGGCGGCCGAGTGCACGAGATCGACCGTGCCGTTCGCGCGCGCGGTCAACTGGCCCGCATCGACGGCGAGCTTGGTCGCGATGGCGTCGCGCGGCCCGTCCAGCGTCGCATCGACGGACAACGGCCCGAGGTCGGGCAATGCCGCGAGCGAGCCGACAGAACCGTGCGCTGATTCCTTGACCGTCAGGGCCGCTTGCACCTGGGCGGGGTCGAGCTTGCCATTCAGGTCGTAAGCGCCATCCGCGTCGAGCCGCCGCAGCGCCAGTTGCACGTCGCCTTGCTCGAGCGAGACGAGGTGGAGGCTGCCGTTCGCGAAGAACGATGCGGCCTCCCCCGCAACGGGCCGGGCCAGGTCGAGCTTTGCGATCCGAAGCTGGTCGATCTCGATCTTGACCGGCAGGCTGTAGCTCGAAGAGGAGGACGAGGGGGTGGAGGCGGTCGACTCCGACGCGGGCAGGCGGGCGACGGAGACCAGCGATGCGGTGGCCCTGCCGAGATTGAGGGTCTTGGTGACCAGAGACAGCGGGTGCAAGTCGAGCACGAGATTCTCGATCGTCAGCCACGGGCCGTCGTTGTCGCGCAGCTCGACCTTGGCGGCGCGCAGTTCGCTCGGGAAGCTCCCGGAGAGCCCGTACACCTCGACCTTGCCGCCGGTCAGCTTCGACAGCTGGGTCGCGATAAATCCCTGGCCGGGCTCCGTGTCCGCGGCGAGCGCGACCCCTCCCGCCGCGAGCAGCGGCAGCAGGATCAGCAGCCCGACGATCCAGCCCAGGATTCTACGCGGACGCCGCATCAGAACGCCTCGCCGATGCCGATGTAGAACTGGAACGAGTCGTTGCCCGGAACCTTGGTGAGCGGGACAGCGAAATCGACCCGGATCGGGCCGATCGGTGTGTAGTAGCGCGCGCCCGCGCCGACGCCGACCGCCCAGTTCCCCGCGAAGGGCGAGCCGTTCGCCGAGACCTGGCCGGCGTCGGCGAACACGGCCATGCCGAAGCTCTTGAGGATGCGCTGGCGGAACTCGACCGTGCCGGCCGCGACCGAGACGCCGCCCTGCGGCTTGTCGTCCGGGAAGTGCGGCCCGACGGACTGGTATTTGTAGCCGCGCACCGTCGCGCTGCCTCCGGCGTAGAAGCGTTTGTCGGGCGGCAGCTCGAACTGGCTCGCGCCCTCGGCGCGGCCCACGAGACCTCGCAGCGCGAGCACGCTGCGCCCCGGCGATCCGCCGAGCCACGGTATGTCGATATAGGTCGAGCCGTTCGCCTGCATGAGCACGAAGGTGGCGTTGGTGGTGCCGAGCGACTGGGTGGGCGTCACCGACAGCGCGGCCCGGATGCCCTGCGTCGGCTCGAACAGGTTGTTCGTGCTGTCGTATTTGGCCGCGACCGGGATGCCGACCAGCGTGTAGTCGCGGGTGACGCCCTCCTGCGTGATCGTCTCGATCTCGCCCGCGACGCCCGCGCTGCCGCTCCAGTGGTCGGAGAGTTTGCGGTTCAGCAGCACGTCGCCGAGGATCGCCTTCTGGTCATAGGCATCGAAGGTCTGCTTCACGGCCCCGAGATCCGCCTGCAACGATTGATCGCGCGCCAGGAAGTCGGGCTTGATGAACTGACCCGTGAGATTGTAGCCGGGCCGGGGCTGGGCGCTGCCGCCGCCCGTGAACCCCGCCGTGATGTTCAGCTGCTCGGCGTTGCCGAACAGGTTGCGGTCGGACCAGGTCGCGGTGGCGAACGCGCCCAGATCGGTCGAGTACGCGGCCCCGAAGCTGACCGCGTGCTTCGGCCGCTCCGTGACGTCGAAAGTGATTGGCAGGTTGCCGGCCGGGTTGAGCTGATCCGCGGGCAGCACGACGACGGACGAGAATACGCCGGTTGAGATTAGATCCTGCCGCGCCTTGTCGATCGCCTCGGGATTGAACTGCTCGCCCTGGTGCACGAGCAGCCGGCGCCGCACGAAGCTCTCGTTCACGTCCTTGAGGCCGGTGACGGTGATCGGCCCAAGATCGACGCGTGGGCCGGTCTCGGCCTTGTAGGTGACGTCGAGCTTGTCGGCGTCCGGTTCGAGGAACGCCGCCGGCTCCGCAACCTTGGCGAGCGCGTAGCCTTCGTCGCGCAAGGCGTTCAGCAAGCGTTCGCGCGCCGCGAGGACGTCGGAGGCGACCGCCGGCGCGCCCGGCTTCAGGTCGAGTTTCGAGCGGGCCTCTTCCGGCACCGAACCCTCGACCTTGACCTGCCCAAGATGGAACAGCGGGCCGGTCTTCGGCGCGACCTTGATCTCGACCGGCGGTTCGGCGGGTTCGCGGTCGAGCAGGTCGGGCAGCGCCGGATCATCGAGCGGATGCCCGGCGATCGTGACCTTGGCGGCGCCCTTGTAGTAGCCGAAGCTGTTGAGGGCGGTGACGAAGCGGTCCTGATCCTGCTTCGCGCGGCCGATCAGCGCGAAGGAACCGACGGGCGCCTTCTCGCGCAGGCTGACGAGGGTCGAGCTGTCCTTCAGCGCGCCGTCGAGCGCGGCGTCGCCAGTGGGCGCGATCGTGACCGTGTAGGGTTGCGGATCGGCGGCCCGCGTCGGGCGTTCTGCCGTGACCAGAAGCGCGAGCAGAGGAAGAAGCGCCGTCGCGCGGCGAAGTGTCTTGGGCATCGATGGGCGGCGCATTCGGAGCGAAATAAGCAGGTATCCGGAGTACGCACCACCATGGAACGGGGATTACGCGCGTGAGGCTGCCGGTCGGGCCGGATTTCGCGCCGATGGAGGCACGGACAGGAGAAGCGCTGCCGGTCGGCGACGGCTGGCAGTATGAGCCGAAATGGGACGGTTTCCGCTGCCTCGCGTTTCGCGACGGCGAGGAGGTGGAATTGCGCAGCAAGTCCGGCCAGACGCTCGGGCGCTACTTCCCGGACGTGGTCGCATCGCTCGCTTCGGTCCAGGCGGAGCGGTTCGCGCTCGACGGCGAAATCGTGATCCATGTGGACGGGGTGCCGTCATTCGAGGAGTTGCAGCAGCGCCTGCATCCCGCGTCGAGCCGGGTGCGGATGCTGGCCGCCGCGCATCCGGCGATGTTCATGGCGTTCGACCTGCTCGTGTCTCCGGATGGTCTCGACCTGACCTCCCGGACCTTGCGGCAGCGCCGCGGCCTCCTGGAAGAGGCGTTCCCGTTGCTCGCGAGCGGGTCCGTGCAGCTGTCTCCCGTCAGCTTCGACCCGAACGAGGCGGCGGCGTGGCTTGACGAACGCGGCACCGGGCGGGACGGGGTGATGGCCAAACGCCTGGATCAGCCCTACCGCTCGGGCAAGCGCGACGGCATGATCAAGGTCAAGGCGCGACGGACGGCTGACTGCGTCGTCGGGGGGTTCCGCTATCTGAAGGCGGAGCGGCAGGTCGGTTCGCTGCTGCTCGGCCTCTACGACGAGGCCGGCCTGCTCGATCATGTCGGCTTCACCTCGACGATCGCCCGCACCGAGCGCCCCAGCCTGACGGCGCAACTGGAGAAGTTGATCGAGCCGCCCGGCTTTACAGGCAAGGCGCCCGGGGGTCCGAGCCGCTGGAGCACGGACCGCTCCGGCGAGTGGCAGCCCGTCCGTCCCGAGCTGGTCGTGGAGGTCGGGTTCGATCACGTCTCGGGCGGGCGATTCCGGCACGGCACGACCTTGCTGCGCTTTCGCCCCGACAAGGCCCCGCGTCAGTGCGACATCGCTCAGATGCGGCGTTGAGTGTCAGTGAATGAAGCGGTCGGCGTAGCCGGCGCCGAGCCTCGGTCGGGATCACCGCAGCGCGCATCGATAGGAGCGCAGCTTTCATCGGATTTCCGGTTGATCGTAGAGCCGCACGCGGAAAGGCGAACGGTGGAACGAGATGTCGCGAGATTCGAGGTGGAGCGGACGGTCAAGGCGGGTTCGGTGGTGACGGTCGAGACGGACCCCGATGGCACCGAAAGGTGGCGGGTGGGCGGCTCTGCGGCAGGCTAGCGAATTCGAAGTGGTCGTTGAACCACTGCCACCTAACATGATGGTTCTGATTACCGTAATTCGGGTCGGCTGAGGCGAAAGCCTCGGTCTTCCTACTTCCCCCCAAAGGGGGAACACGACATCTGAAGGACGGCGGCGGGCATCCGAGCCGGACGGGAGAGCCCACTGATGATGACGCAAACACTGGATCGCTATGAGGAAAAGCTGATGGGACTTCCTTATCCCGTCGTCTTGCTCGATGCGGCCGAGGAGGTCACTCATCCGAAGACCGGTAAGGTTCTGCGTATCACTATCCCTGAAGCAGAGGAGATGGCGGCTGCCGTCGCGCTCGCCCTTTGCTTCATACCAACCAGGCTAACGGGCGCCGAAGTCCGATTTATTCGTCGCGTGCTGGACATGACGGGTAAGGATTTCGCCTCGGCCGTGGAGATGGACCGTGCCACGCTCTCGCGTTGGGAGCACGGCAAGCAGGAGGTCGGCGCCTGGGCGGACAAAGCCGTCCGCATGGCGGCCGTCCTTCAGCTCCAAGATCGCGCACCTGGATCGAGTCTGCGTCCCGAGGACGTTGTCACCCTTCACTTCGCTCCGCGCGATCCGGAGTTGCATCCGCAGATCGAGGTACGGCGCACGCCGCGTTCTACGCAAAGCCGTACCGCATCCCCCGTGCAAGGGTGGGATGCGAGGCTCGCGGCGTAAGACGCCAGGATTTCGCTCGCCCGGCTGCATGCGGATCACAAAAAGCCGCAACGAAGGCAGACCCGACACCCCGGAGGCGGTTGTCCCTGAATGAGCCGTAAAGAGTCCGCAGCCGCCTCCTTGATCGGTAACCAGACCACTAGGCGACTGAAAAAATGGTGCCCAGGGGCGGAATCGAACCACCGACACTGCGATTTTCAGTCGCATGCTCTACCAACTGAGCTACCTGGGCATCCGCTTGCGGCGGAGGCGGTCTGTTAGCCTATGCCCCCCAACGGATCAAGCCGAGCATCCTCGTCCTCGGTTTCCTTGCTGGGCACGCGATAGCTTTCCGTGAGCCAGCGGCCGAGATCCACGTCGGCGCAGCGGCGGGAGCAGAATGGGCGCAGGCGCGGGTCCGTGAGCGGCCGGCCGCAAATGGCGCACTCAGGAGTCTTGGGCGGTGTCGTCAAGCGTCCATCCGTTCGCGGGCAAAGCGGGGTCAGACGCCAGTATCAAGGGTCGCCCGATGCGGCGTGCAAGGTCCGGGAGCGCCACCGGATCGCGCTCCAGCGCCGAGGCCACGGCCGGCGAGGCGCGCAGCCGGAAGCTTCGCTGCGGCGACCGGGCGGTTTCGGCCGCGATCCGGCGGAGCGCCGTGAGCCCGGCCGCGTGTGGCCCCGCCAGCACCTCGTGCAAAGGCGGGTGGACGCGCGGGCGGACGATCTCGGCGAGGCCGAGCGCCGTGAAGCCGAGCAGCCGGGGACGCAGCGGATCGGCCGCCAGCGCCTGCGCGAGAGGCGGCCCGAGCGTCGCGCGCTTGCGCACCGAGAGGCCGGCGAAATCGACCAGGATCGCGCCCGACAGGTTGCGCAGCCGGATCGCCCGCGCCAGTCCGGAGATGGCGGCGCGGTTGAGCGCGAGCTGGGCCGCCGCTTTCGGCTGCCGCACCGCCGTCCCGCTCCCGGCGTCGACGTCGATCGCGACGAGAGCGGGCGTCGGATGGATGTGCAGGACGACGCCGTGATCGAGCGGGACGGACGGCTCTGCAAGCCCGGCGACCGCGTCCGTAACGGTCGCATCGAAGGCCGCCGGAACCAGCGACAGCCGTTCTCCCAGCGAAGGCCGCAGCGAGCCGAGCAAGGCCGCGTCGTCCGTCAGCACCGGCGCTTGCGGATATGAGGCAGCGAGACGCGCGACCGCGCCCGGTCCGCGCCGCAGCAGCGTGGGCGGACCGGGCGGAACCGGCTCGGGATCCGAGGCGAGGCGCGGCCCCTTGCCGCCCTGGGCCGCCCGGGTGACGCGCACGGCGACACTGTCTCCTTCCGTGCGTCCCGCCGCGCCCTGGCTGTCCGGCAGGAACCCCTCCGCCCCCGCAATCGCGACGAACGCCCCGGCCATCGCGGGCACACGGGCGACGATGCGGCCGCGATGCAGGTCGCCGACGCCGTCCGGCGCGCCGGGACGCCAGATCGCGAAGTCAAGCAGCGTCTCGCTGTCCGCCACGGCCACCCGGACCTCGCCCGGGCTGCTCGCCGCGAGAATGCGCGGGCTCAGGGAAGCGCCCAGCCCGCGCTCCGGAGCAGCTGCGCGGTCTCGAACAATGGCAGTCCGACGACGCCCGAATAGCTGCCCGAGAGAAAGCGGATGAAGCTCGCGGCGGCGCCCTGGATCGCGTAGGCCCCGGCCTTGCCGCGCCACTCGCCACTTGCGAGGTAGGCATCGCGCTGAGCCGTGCTCAGCTGGCTGAAACCGACCACGCTCTCGCTCAGCCGCTCGCGCCGCCGTCCTTCTTCGTCCAGCAATATGATTGCGGTCAGCACGCGATGCCGCCGCCCGGACAGCAGATCGAGGCAGGCGCGCGCCTCGTCCTCGGTGCCGGCCTTGGGCAGCGCGCGGCGCCCGGCGGCGACGACCGTATCGGCCGCGAGCAGGCACGCGCCCGCGCGCGGGCCGACGCTCGCGGCCTTCTCGCGGGCGAGGCGGAGAGCGAGCGCGCGGGGCAACTCGGCCCGGCCTGGGGTCTCGTCGATGTCGGGGGAGAGCACCTCGTCGGGCCTGACGCCGATCTGCGCCAGCAATGCGAGCCGCCTCGGGCTCGCCGACGCGAGGACAAGCCTCCGGCGGTCCACGCGAAAGAACGCCGTTAGATCGGCCGGTCCATCACTTGAACCGGAACGTGATCCGGCCCTTGGTCAGATCGTAGGGCGTCATCTCGACGTTCACGCGGTCGCCGGCCAGCACGCGGATCCGGTTCTTGCGCATCTTGCCGCTGGTATGGGCAAGGATCGTATGCTCGTTGTCGAGCTTCACGCGGAACATGGCGTTGGGCAGCAGCTCCATCACCATTCCGCTGAACTCGATCATATCCTCTTTCGACATCAGTCCTCGTTCATTTCGGGTTCACCAAGCAATTGGTTTCGGCCGGAACATGGTCGCGGCGGCAAGCCGGGTCAAGCCGAGCCGCCGGAAGGGGACTGTCCCAGGCGCATGGCGACGCTGCGGGCATGGGCCTGCAACCCTTCCGCTTCGGCCAGCGCCACCGCTGCCGGGCCGACCCGGCCGAGCGCGGCCTCGTCCGCCGCGACCCAGGTCGTGCGCTTGAGGAAGTCGAACACGGAAAGCCCGGATGCGAACCGCGCCGTCCGGCCCGTCGGCAGCACGTGGTTCGGGCCGGCCACATAGTCGCCGACCGCCTCGGGGCAGAACGCGCCGAGGAACGCCGCCCCCGCATGCCGAATCGTCGCGAACACCGCCTCGGGGTCGCTCGTCATCACCTGAAGATGCTCGGGCGCAAGGCGGTCCACGAGAACAGCCGCCTCTTCCCAGTCCCGGACCAGGATCGCCGCCCCGTGCCGCTCCCAGCTCGCCGCCGCGATCGATTCGCGGGGCAGGGTCGGCAGCTCGGCCGCGACCGCCGTGACGACGGCGTCCAGCAGGGCGGCGCTGTCCGTGACGAGAATCGACTGCGCCGCCTCGTCGTGCTCGGCCTGCGCCAGCAGATCGACCGCGATCCGGCGCGGGTCGTTCTCCGCATCGGCCAGGATCACGACCTCGGACGGCCCCGCGACCCCGTCGATGCCGACCCGGCCGAACACCTGCCGCTTCGCCTCCGCGACATAGGCGTTGCCCGGCCCGACGATGCGATCCACCGGCCGGATGCTCGCCGTGCCGAAGGCCAGCGCCGCGACCGCCTGCGCGCCGCCGACCCGGTAGATCTCGGAAACGCCCGCCCGCCGCGCCGCCGCCAGCACCAGCGGGTGGAGCGCGCCGTCGGGTGCGGGCACGCACATCGCGATCCGCTCGACCCCCGCGACCCGCGCCGGGATTGCGTTCATCAGCACGGACAACGGATAGGCGGCGCGGCCGCCAGGCACGTAGAGGCCGACCGAGGCGAGCGCGGTCCAGCGCATGCCGAGCGTCAGCCCGGCCGCGTCCGTCATGCGCAGGTCTTTAGGAATCTGCGCCCGGTGGAACGCCTCGATCCGCCCGGCCGCGAGATCGAGCGCGTCCATCAGCGGAGCGGGGATGGAGGCAAGCGCCGCGTCGATCTCGGCCACCTTCACCCGGAGTCCGCCCGGTGCCAGCGTTAGGCGGTCGAACCGGGCCGTGTAGTCGCGGAGCGCTTCGTCGCCGCGCGTCCGCACGTCGGCGACAATGGCGGCAACCGGCGCATCGACCCGCGCGGTGGTCTCGCGCGCGGACTCGAGCAGCGCTCCGAACTCAGCCTCGAAGCCCGCGTCGGTGGTCGCGAGCCGGATCATGCCGGCAGCGCCGCCCGGAAGCGCTCGACCCAGGCCCCGACCGCCTCCGGCCTCGTCTTCAGCGCGGTCCGGTTGACGATCAGCCGGCTGGTGACGTGCGCGATCACCTCCGTCTCGAGGAGGCCGTTCGCCTTCAGGGTCGAGCCGGTCTGCACGAGATCGACGATCAGTCTGGAGAGGCCAAGCCCTGGCGCCAGCTCCATCGCTCCGCTGAGATGCACGACCTCCGCCTGAATGCCGCGCTGGGCGTAGTGACGCCTGGCGACGGTCGGGTATTTCGTCGCGACCCGGACGCCCGACCAGCGGCCCGGATCGTCGCTTCCGGCGGTCGCTTGCGGCTCGGCGACCGAGATGCGGCATTTGCCGATGCCGAGATCGAGCGGCGCGTAGATCTCCGGGTAGTCGAACTCCATCAGCACGTCCGCGCCGCAGATCCCCAACTCCGCCGCCCCGAAGGCGACGAAGGTCGCGACGTCGAACGGCCGCACCCGCACGACGTCGAGCGTCGGATCATCGGTCGGAAACCGCAGCCTGCGGCTGTCCTCGTCCGCGTAGTCGGCCGCAGGATGCAGACCGGCGCGCGCCAGCAGATCCCCGCATTCGGCGAGAATGCGGCCCTTGGGCAGCGCCAGGATCATCGGCGCCTCGGTCTGTGGCTCCAGCGCGGCGGCCGCGAAAGGGGCGGTCATGCGGGTTCCTATGCGTGACGACCCGGCCGTCTACACCAGCGCGCGGGTGGCCGATAGGCTCAAGGGACGCTACCTGCGATGCGCCACCCTCGCTCCGATCCGGCCGGACGTGTATTCCCCCGCTATGCAAGCCGAAGCTCCGCCGCCGATCCGCCCACCCCACGACGCTCTGAAGGACGAGGCGAAAGCCTGGTTCGAGACCCTGCGCGACCGGCTCTGCGCCGCGTTCGAGGCGATCGAGGACGCTTGGGCGGAGGGCGCCCCGAACCGGCGGCCCGGCCGCTTCGAGCGCACCGCCTGGACCCGGCCGACCCAGGACGGGAAGCCCGGCGGCGGCGGCGTGATCAGCCTGATGCGCGGCGGCGTGTTCGAGAAGGTGGGGGTGAACGTCTCGACCGTGTGGGGCGAGTTCAGCCCCGAGTTCCGCGCCGCCATTCCGGGTGCCGCGGACGATCCGCGCTTCTGGGCCGGCGGCGTCAGCCTGGTCGCGCACATGCAAAGCCCCAAAGTCCCGGCCGCGCATTTCAACACCCGCATGCTGGTGACGACGCAGGGGTGGTTCGGCGGCGGTGGCGACCTCACGCCGATGCGGCTCGATACCGTCGAGGCGCGCGCGGACGCAGCCGCCTTCCACGCCGCGTTCCGGCAGGCCTGCGATCGCCACGATCCCGGCTACTACGCGCAATTCAAGGCGTGGTGCGACCGCTACTTCTTCCTGCCGCATCGCGGCGAGCCGCGCGGCGCGGGCGGCATCTTCTTCGACCACCATTTCAGCGGCCACGCGGCGGAGGATTTCGCCTTCGTGCGCGACGTGGGGCTCGCGTTCCTCGACGCCTATCCCGCCATCGTCCGCCGCCGCATGGACGAGCCCTGGACCGAGGCGGATCGCGAGCATCAGCTGGTCCGGCGCGGCCGCTACGTGGAATTCAACCTGATCCACGATCGCGGCACGCTGTTCGGCCTCAAGACCGGCGGCAACACGGACGCCATCCTGATGAGCCTGCCGCCCGCCGCGAAATGGCCCTGAATGTTGGCGGGTTCGGCCCGGGGGAGGAGCCAGCCCTCGCGGGCTGGCTCCCGCCCTACCGCCGGCGCAGAATGATCTTGACCTTTACGGTCACGATCACCACGATCGGCAACAGGAGCCAGCCATGGTGCATCATGGTCGGTTCTCCCGAAGCGCCGGCCGGGTCATTCCGGCCGGCGTATCCGTTTTAGGGTTCCATCACCTTCGGAACAGGAAACGGCCGGGCGCGATCGGCGGAGCAGGCTATCCTGGTTCCCGAGAGCCCGGGACCGGGTGCGCGAAAGGCGCGAATACCTCGGCCAGCAATTCGTAGATCGGGCGCTTGAACCCGACGGCGAGGCCGGGCAGTTCGGAGAGCTTTACCCAGCGCCACGCGTCGAACTCGGGATGCGGGTCGAGGTCGAGGCGGATGTCTTCGTCCGTGCCGGTGAAGCGCAGTGCGAACCAGCGCTGCCGCTGGCCGCGATACCGGCCGCCGAGCGCGACGCCCAGCAGGTCGGGCGGCAGGTCGTAGGTGAGCCAGGCCTCGTGCTCGCCGATGATCTCGGCGCGGCCGGTGCCGATCTCCTCCTCCAGCTCGCGCAACACGGCGGCCCTGGGATCCTCGTCCGGATTGATGCCCCCCTGGGGCAGCTGCCACCCTCCCGCCGGACCCTCGTCCGCGTTCGGCAGATCGCCGCGCCGGGCGACGAGCACCAGCCCGTCCCGGTTGAACAGGACGGCGCCGACATTCGGGCGGTAGGGCAGGGCCGAATGGCCGTCCGTCATTGCTCGGCTCCGGTTGCGGTGCCAGGAGGCTGCGCCAGCGCGCTGACCGGCGCCAGCACGAAACCGCGCGCGGCGAGGCCGTTCGCCCAGGCCTCCACCCGCTCCATCGCCGCCGGCCGCACCGCGCCGACGAGCCCGAGCGCGCTGCCGCGTTCGCGGGCGATCCGCTCCAGTTGCAGGAGCTTCGCGTCGACCTCGGGCCCGGTTGCGGGGTCGTCGAGCACGAGATCGACACCGCGGCCCCAAACGCTGGGCGGGGCGGGAGCGCCCGGCCGTGGATCGATATAGAGCAGGCCACGCGACCGGATCGCCGCCAGGACGGGCGCCATCTGTTCGGACGATCCCGCGAACCGCTCGCCCCGCAGCGTGCCGAGCGCGCCGGTCGCGCCCACATAGCCCTGGGTCCGGCTCAGCGCCCAGTCCAGCCGCCGCAGGTTGGCGGACTCCGGCGCGCCCGTGAGCAGGGCCTCCGGGCCGGGATCGTTCATCGGATAGTTCTGCGGCTCCATCGGCACCGAGACGAGCGTCTCGTGCCCGGTCGCGCGCGCCAGATCGAGCAGCTTGGCCGTGTTGGCGGCATACGGCGACACGGCCAGCGTCACCGCCCCCGGCAGCGCCCGGATCGCGTCCTCGCTGTCGGCGGCGTTCAGCCCGACGCCAGCCACCAGCAGCCCGATCCGGGGCAGGCCCGCGGCGGGCGGCGCGAAACCATGCGCGTAGACGGCCATCGCCACGCGCCCGTCGGCGGCGATCCGGGGCAGCATGCCGCCGGGCACGTCGGCCGCCGGTTCCAGCATCGCCGGTTCGGGCGCCGGGATCGGTCCCGGTGTCGCCTGGCCTGGACGCGCCTCGGCGTGCATGGGCTTCGTGGCCGCCGGCGGCGGGACCGGGGAGTTCGGCGCGGTAGAGGCGGCCAGTCCGGCCGGGCGGGTCTCCGAGCCGGTTGCGGGCGGTTGCACCGGGGTCGTCGCGGGCGGTCCCAGCGCATGGAGCGCGATCGCGGCGGCGGCCGCGGCGAGCAGGAGCGCGACCCAGAACAGGCCCAGCGGCCGCAGCCAGGGCGCGCGCGCCAGTGTCAGCCAAGCCCGCATGCGCCGGTTCCGGAACGACCCGTCAGTTCGCGGAAGCGCGCTTCTGCGAGGCCATCGCCTTCGCCAGCACCAGCGCCTGCTGCAGCTGGAAGTCGGTGTCGGGCTTCGCGGGGTCGAATTTCGGGAAGCCCTCCGGCGGCTTGCCCGGAATGTCCTTGGCGATCGCGGGCAGGTCGGACCGGGGCGGGGCCGATTTGTCCTGCGGCGTGCCGCCCTGGTTCGTCAGCACGTGGTTGAGATCCGCCTCGCGCTCGGGGCCGAACCGGGGCGTCTCGTCGCGGGAGGCGTGCACCTCGACGTCCGGCGCGATGCCGAGGCCCTGGATCGAGCGCCCGGACGGCGTGTAGTAGCGCGCCGTGGTCAGCCGCATCGCGCCGTTGCCGGGCAGCGGGATGACGGTCTGCACCGATCCCTTGCCGAAGCTGCGGGTGCCGAGCAGCACGGCGCGATGATGGTCCTGCAACGCTCCGGCCACGATCTCGCTCGCCGAGGCCGAGCCGCCGTTGATCAGCACGACCATCGGCAGGTCGGTGATCTCGTCGCCCTTGGCGTTCCAGCGCTGGCTGTCCTCGGGGTGGCGGGCGCGGGTCGAGACGATCTCGCCGTGATCGATGAAATCGTCGGACACGGCGACCGCCTGATCGAGCAGCCCGCCCGGGTTGTTGCGCAAATCGAGCACGATCGCTTTCAGGTGGTCGCCCGATTGCTGCTTCAGCTGGTCGAGCGCGTGCTTGAGGCTGCTATCCGTCTGCTCGTTGAAGCTGGTGAGGCGGACATAGCCGATATCGCCCGGCTCCATGTGGTCGCGCACCACCTGGATGTGGATCACCTCGCGCTGCATCGACAGTTCGAGCGGCTTGTCCGTGCCCTCGCGCCGGATGGTCAGGGTGATGCGGCTGTTCGGCGGCCCCCGCATCCGGTCCACCGCGTCGTTCAGGGACAGGCCCTGCACCGTCTTGCCGTCCAGCGCCAGGATCAGGTCGCCCGCCTTGACGCCGGCGCGCGAGGCGGGCGTGTCGTCGATCGGGCTGATGACCTTGATGAAGCCATTGTCCTGCGTGACCTCGATGCCGAGGCCGCCGAACTCGCCCCGCGTCTGCACCTGCATGTCGCGGAAGGACTTCGCGTTCATGTAGTTGCTGTGCGGATCGAGGCCGGTGAGCATGCCGTTGATCGCGTTCTCGATCAGCTCGCGGTCGGTCACCGGCTCCACATACTCGGCCCGCACCCGCTCGAACACGTCCCCGAACAGCGTCAACAGCCGGTAGGTATCGGCCCGGCTGCTGTCCTGCGCCCAGGCCGGCTCGATGCCGAGATGGCGGCCGATGACGCCGGAGGCGGGGCCGAGGGCGACGCCCGCCGTGAAGGCGGCCCCCAGCAGCAGGCCGGTCCTCAAAGTCCGGGAAGGAAGTCGCATGCCCTATGATCCTCTCGCGCCCCAGCGCCGATGCCTCGTGTTCGACCGGAACGCGCCGTCAAACCCGAACACCCCATCATTTCGGGTATCATGCCCGCCAGTCCAGGGCGAAATTCTTAATAGCTGGAGAGATGGACGGAGATCCATCGCCCTCCGCCGCCGGCCCGCGTCCGCGCGGCTCGGCCCCGAGCGCGGTTGTTCGGGGTTAACGCAAAGAGCACCTTGCATCCGCACAGTGTGCGCTCCGTTCGCGGGAGGATACCGCCGTGCCTCTTCTGTCCGTCTTCCAGTCGAATCGTGCCGCCGTCCACGAATTCTCGATCGAGCAAGTGGTCGCGACCGCCGGAGACGGATCTCTCCGCGACGGCTCGCTCTGCTCGCAAGAAATCCGGGACTACTTTGCCCAGATTCCATCGGAGAAGCTTGGCAGTTACATCGAGCAGTGCCTCAGTTCCAAGTTCGACAAGGGCGGAATGGTCCTCCAGGATCTCGTTAACGAACTCGGCAAGCGGCTCGACTACAGGGTGACGAACGGGCGCTATCAAGGCGTGCAAAACGCGGTCGGCTTCGACGGCATCTGGGTGAGCCCCGAGGGCGGCACGATCGTGGCCGAAGTCAAGACGACCGACGCCTACCGGCTCTCTCTCGACACCATCGCCGGATACCGGGAAAAGCTGCTCGCGGCCGGCGAAATCACCGGACAGACCTCAATCCTGATCGTGGTCGGCCGGCAGGACACGGGTGAACTCGAAGCCCAGGTCAGGGGCTCCCGGCACGCCTGGGACATGCGCCTCATCAGCGCCGAGGCGCTCATAAAACTCGTGAAGCTGAAGGAGAACTCCGACGATTCCGAAACCGGGCGGAAGATCCGCAGCGTGCTGACTCCGATGGAGTACACCCGCCTCGACCGTATGGTGGACGTGATGTTCACGACCGCCACGGACGTCACGCCTCCGGTGGAACCGGAGCCGCAACCGGAGTTGGTGGACGGCTCGAGCACTCCTGTCGCGGACGTTCCAAGGTTTGAAGAGCAGCAACTTCCCTATCGGTCCGGCACGTGGGTGTTCACGGACCCGCAGCTGCTTGAGAGCAAACGTAAGGCCATCACCGAAGCTATGTCGGGCAAGCTTCAAGGGCCACTTGTGAAGAAAAGCCGGGCGCTGTTTTGGTCAGCCGATCATGCCAGGCGGGTTGTGTGCACGATTTCCAAGCGATACACGAAAAGAGGGGCGTACCCCTATTGGTACGCCTATCATCCGCAATGGAACGAGTTCCTGCAGCAAGGTCAGGAAGGCTACCTCGTTCTGGGTTGCATGGATCTACCAGTCGCTTTCGCCGTTCCCCGAGACGTTGTGCAGGAGTTTCTGCCGAGATTGAACACGACGGCAATCGAGAACGGGATGTATTGGCACATTCACTTAGTGCAGGGCGGAAACGGTGACTATGAACTGCTGACCCCGAAAGGCGATCTCGGCAACATCGGGCTGACCCAATTCGAGGTGGCTCTCTCGGACGAAGCATCACTCTGATGCCCGACTACCCCTTCCCAAACCAGGGCCCCGGATCGACCGGCTGGCCGTCGCGGCGGAGCTCGACGTAGAGCGCGGGGCGCGAGCCGCCGCTTCCCGGCCGCCAGTCCGGCATCGTCCCGACCGGCTCGCCCGGCTGCACCGCCTCGCCCGGGTCGGCGTCGAGCCGGTCGAGCCCGGCCAGCACGATATGCATGCCGCCGCCGCAGCTCACGATGAGCAGCCGCCCGTAGCTGCGGAAGGGAGCGGCGAACTCGACCCGGCCACGGCAGGGCGACACCACACGGGCGTTCGGCGGCGTCTGATACGAGGCCCCCGCCGACGGCCCCGCATCCGTCGCCGCCCCGAATGCCCGCACCAGCGTGCCCGCGACCGGTAGGCGCAACGCCCCACGCGCGGGGGGCGTTGCCGGCTCGACCGAGGCCGTCCGTTTTCCAGGGCGCGCGGCTTCCGGGCGCATACGTTCCGCCCGCTCGCGTGCCTCGGGGGCGCGCCGCGCCGTCTCGATCGCGGCGATCGCGGCTTTCAGGCTGCCCGCCTGCGCGGCGAGGGCCTGCGCCCGCCGTGCCGCCTCCGCCGCGTCGCCCTCGGCGTTCCGGCGAGTGGCCTTCGCCGCTGCGATCTGACGGTCGAGCGCGCTCGCCTCGGCCTGCTGTGCCGCCTCGGCGGCGGCGAGTTTCGGGGCTTCGGCGTGCAAGGCGGCGGTCGCCGCGTCGAGCGCGGCCTGCTCGCGGCGGATCGCGGCCGCCTCGGCCTCCGCCTCCCGCGCGATGCCCTGGAGCACGAGCACGCCGCGCAGCGCGTCGTCCGGCGCGGCGGGCACGGCGAGCATGGTCTCCGCCGGGTATTGCGCGAGGCGCTCCATCAGCGGCAGCAGCGGCGCCAGAATCCGCCGCCCGCGCCTCGAGCGCGGCGGCGGCGTCCTGCCGCCGGCGGGCCAGCGCCGTCATTCTGTCCGCTGCCGCCGCCGTGGCCCGCTCGGTCTCGCGCAACCGCGCGGCCGCCGCGATCCGGTCCCCGGTCAGTTTCCTCTGTTCGGCCGCGGCCTCGGCGGCGCGCGACGCGGCCTCCCGCTGAGCCGCGAGCTGGGCCGCGCGGTCCTGCTCGGCCCGCTGCATCTCGCGCCGGGCCACCTCCGCTTGGTGCGGGTTTTGCCTTGGCGCGGCTAGGGTCGCCGGGCCGAGGAGCAGGCCGGAGCAGACCAGCAGGCCACCCAGCGGGCGAGACAGTCTCGACATCGGGCGGCGAGCCTACAGGCTGCCCGCCCGATTCGGGGGCGGATCAGGCAGGCGCGCGGAGCAGCGACTGGCCGGTCATCTCGGCGGGCTGCGCGATCCCCATCAACGCGAGCAGGGTCGGCGCGATATCCGCGAGCCGGCCGTCGCCGATCTCGGCGCCACGTCCGCCGACCAGCATGACCGGCACCGGATTGGTGGTGTGCGCGGTATGCGGGCCGCCGGTCTCGGGGTTCTTCATCAGCTCGCAATTGCCGTGGTCGGCCGTGACCAGTAGGGCGCCGTCCTGCGCCCCAATTGCTTCGACGATGCGGCCGAGGCAGGCGTCCACCGTCTCCACCGCCCGGATGACGGCCGCGAGGACGCCCGTGTGGCCGACCATGTCCGGATTGGCGAAGTTGAGCACGATCAGGTCGTAGCGTCCGGACCCGATCGCCTCGACGGCGCGGTCGGTGAGTTCGTTCGCCGACATCTCGGGTTGCAGATCGTAGGTCGCGACCTTGGGCGAGGGCACCATGGTGCGGTCCTCGCCCTCGTTCGGCTTCTCGTCGCCGCCGTTGAAGAAATAGGTGACGTGCGGGTATTTCTCCGTCTCCGCCATGCGCAGCTGCCTGCGCCCGGCGGCGGCGACGACCTGCCCGAGCAGGTTCTGCATCGGAATGGGCACGAACAGCGCCGGGACCATGTTGTCGAGCGCCTGGCTGTACGAGGTCATGCCGGCGGCGGCGGCGAACCGGATCGGGCGCGGCCGCGGAAAGCCGTCGAACGCCGGATCGAGCAGCGCCGTCAGCAGCTGACGCACCCGGTCGGCGCGGAAGTTGAAGCACAGGATGCCGTCGCCGTCCCGCATGCCGCGATAGCCGTTGATGACGGCGGGCACGATGAATTCGTCGGTGACGTTATTGGCGTAGGCGGCGTCGATGGCGGAGGCGGCGTCGGCGAAATGCGGCCCCTCGATATCCGCCAGGACGGCGTACGCCTTCTGCACCCGCTCCCAGCGATGGTCGCGGTCCATGGCATAGTAGCGGCCGGAGACGGTGGCGATCTTGGCCCCTTCCGGCAGCGCGACCCGCAGGCGCTCCACGAATGTCTGGCCGGCTTGCGGCGGCGTGTCGCGGCCATCGGTGAACACATGCACGTGCACCTTCACGCCCGCGCTCGCGACGATGCGCGCGAGCGCCACCGCGTGGTCCTGGTGCGAATGCACGCCGCCGTTCGACACGAGGCCCATCAGATGGCAGGCGCCGCCGCTCTCCCGCAGCGTCGCGATGAACCGCGCGAGCACCGGGTTCGCGGCCAGGCTGCCGTCCGCGATCGCCTCGCCGATGCGCGGCAGATCCTGCATCACCACCCGCCCCGCGCCGATATTGAGGTGCCCTACCTCGGAGTTGCCCATCTGCCCGCGCGGCAGCCCGACGTCGAGGCCGGAGGTGCGCAGGAACGCGTGCGGGCAGCTCCGCCAGAGCCGGTCGAAGGTCGGCGTGCGCGCGAGACGCACCGCGTTGTCCGCCTCCTCCTCCCGCCAGCCCCAGCCGTCCAGCACGACGAACATGACCGGCCTGATCGCTTCGCTCATGGGCCTCGGCTGCTCCACGGTTGCGGGCCGGACGGGATGCGCGATCCCTCCGCCCGGCTGAACACTGGTCTCGTCCTGGTCCCGGTCAGGCCTGCGCCCGCTTCAGAATCGTCCGTCCGGCGAAGCGCGCGGCGTCGCCGAGCTCGGCCTCGATGCGGATGAGCTGGTTGTACTTGGCGGTGCGATCGCTGCGCGACAGGCTGCCGGTCTTGATCTGGCCGCAGTTCGTGGCGACCGCGAGGTCGGCGATGGTGCTGTCCTCGGTCTCGCCCGAGCGATGGCTCATCACGGCCGTGTAGCCGGCGCGCTGTGCCAGTTCGACCGCCTCCAGCGTCTCGGAGAGGGTGCCGATCTGGTTGACCTTGACCAGGATCGAGTTGGCGATGCCCTCCTCGATGCCGCGCCGCAGGCGCTCGGGGTTGGTCACGAACAGGTCGTCGCCGACGAGCTGGAGGCGCTGGCCGAGCCGCTCCGTCATCAGCTTCCAGCCCTCCCAATCGTCCTCCGCGCAGCCGTCCTCGATCGAGACGATCGGGTAACGCCCGGCCAGCTCCTCGAGATAGCCGATCATGCCCTCGGCATCGAATTTCTTGCCCTCGCCCTCGAGATCGTAGACGCCGCCCTTGAAGAACTCGGTCGCGGCGCAGTCGAGCGCGAACACGATGTCCTCGCCGGGCCGGTAGCCGGCCTTTTCCACAGCGCGGGAGATGAAGGCGAGCGCGTCGTCGGCCGATTTCAGGCCGGGCGCGAAGCCGCCCTCGTCGCCGACATTGGTGTTGTGGCCGGCCGCGCTCAGCCCCTTCTTCAGCGCCGAAAAGACCTCGGACCCCATGCGCACGGCGTCGGCGACGGTTCCGGCCGAAACCGGCTGGATCATGAACTCCTGGATGTCGATCGGATTGTCGGCGTGCTGGCCGCCATTGACGATGTTCATCATCGGCACCGGCAGGGTGCGGGCATAGACGCCGCCAACATAGCGATACAGCGGCAGGCCGAGATCGTCGGCGGCGGCCTTGGCGACCGCAAGCGACACGGCGAGGATCGCGTTGGCGCCCAGGCGGGACTTGTTCGGGGTGCCGTCGAGGTCGATCATCGCCGTATCGATCGCGACCTGGTCGGAGGCGTCCATGCCGGAGAGCGCGTCGAAGATCTCGCCTTCGGCGTTGCCGACCGCGCGCTGCACGCCCTTGCCGCCGTAGCGGGAGGCGTCGCCGTCGCGCAGTTCGACCGCTTCGTGCGCGCCGGTGGAGGCGCCCGAGGGCACCGCCGCCCTCCCTTCCGCGCCGCTGTCGAGCAGCACGTCCACTTCCACGGTCGGGTTGCCGCGGCTGTCGAGGATCTCGCGGGCGGTGATGTCGATGATGGCGCTCATGATGGACCGTTCTCCCAGGGACGCGGATCAGCACGCGGATGAGGCGCACCATCGCCGCAGCGTCTGAAGCTGTCCAGCCGCCGCTTTCCTCGGAATGAGCCGTCTGGACGCGTTCAGCCCCGGAGCGACCGCCACAGCCCGGCCGGGTCCATGCCCCGCCGCAGCAGCTTAAGCGCGACCATGAGAACGATGCGGGTGATGTCCCGGACCGGCCGGAAGTGGCTTCGCCGCCGCAGGCGCGCGCCGTAGATCGCGGGGATCGGCACCGGCACCGCGGGCACGCCGAGGCGGCCGGCCTCGATCAGGATCTCGCTCTCGAACGCAAAGCCGCGCGCCCTCGCGCGGGGGCCGGACAGGGCGGCGAGGACCGGAGCGGGATAGACGCGGAAGCCGGACTGGCTGTCCTCGATCGGGTGCCGCGCCGCCCACGAGACCCAGAAATCAGCGATCCGGTTGGCGACGGAGCGGGCCCGCGGCGCGTTCGCCCGATCCGCAAGCCGCGAGCCGATCACGATGCAACCGGGCGAGGCCCGGGCGCGGGCGAGCAGCGCGGGCAGATCCTCGGGCCTGTGCTGCCCGTCCCCGTCGAGAGTGACGATCAGGGCGGCCCCGCGCGCCAGCGCCGCCGCCATGCCCCGGCCGAGGCTCGCGCCCTTGCCGAGATTGCGCGGATGGCGGAGCACGAGCGCCCCCGCCGCCTCCGCGCGGGCGGCCGTGTCGTCCCGTGAACCGTCATCGACGACGATGACCCCGTCCACCCGGACCAGGCACGCAAGCACGATTCCGGCGATCGTGGCAGCCTCGTCATAGGCCGGAATGACCGCCCAGGTCGCTTGCCCGGCGCTTTCGCTCACCGCCGCCGGCCTGTAGCCTTGCCAGAAGAATGGCGCGGGAGCGGGGCCCCTTGGACGAATGCGACGTGTTGGTCATTGGCGGCGGTCCCGCCGGGTCCACGGCAGCGGCGTTGCTCGCCGAGGCCGGGCGGGACGTCGTGCTGCTGGAGAAGGAGGCGCATCCGCAATTCCATATCGGGGAATCGCTGCTGCCGCGCAATCTGGCCGTGTTCGACCGGCTCGGCTTGCGCGACGCGGTGGCCCGGATCGGCGTCCATAAGCCCGGCGCCGAGTTCGTCTGCGACCGCACCGGCCGCACCATCACCTTCGCCTTCGCGAGCGGCGTCGACCGCGCCTATACCCACGCGTATCAGGTGCGCCGCGACGATCTCGACGCGCTGCTGTTCGCCAACGCCCGCGACAAGGGCGCCCGCGCGGCCGAGCGGACCCGCGTGACCGACGTGCGCTTCGCGCCGGACGGGCGCGCCGCCGTGACCGCGCTCGGGCCGGACGGCGAGCGGCACTTGTATGCGCCGCGCCTCGTGCTGGATGCGTCCGGCCGCGACACGTTCCTAGCCGACCGCCTGCAGTCCAAGCGCGCCGACAAGCGCAACAACACGGCCGCCGCGTACGGGCATTTCCGGGGCGTGGAATGCCGGACGGACGAGCGCGCCGGCTGCATCACGGTCCACTTGGCCGAGGACGGCTGGTTCTGGATGATCCCGCTGCCGGACGGCGTCATGAGCGTCGGCTTCGTCGGCACCCGGGCGGCGTTCAGGCGGAGCGCCGCGCCGCTCGCGGCGTTCCTGGCCGATCGCATCCGTCAGAGCCCGTCGGTGTCGGCGCGCATGCGGGACGCGGTGCCGGTGTCCGACGTTTCGGGCGCGGCGAACTATTCCTATCGCGCGGCGTCGTGCTGGGGCGAAGGGTATCTGATGCTGGGCGACGCGTTCGGCTTCGTCGATCCGGTGTTCTCGAGCGGCGTGCTGCTGGCGATGAACGCGGGTGAACTCGGCGCGGATGCGGCGTGCGCGTGGCTCGCCGATCCGGCGCTCGGGCGTCGCATGGCCCGGCGCATGGAGCGGGAGTTGCGCGGCGCGATGGACCGGCTCGGCTGGCTGATCCACCGCATCAACGATCCGGTGCTGCGCGACCTGTTCATGGCGCCGCGCAACACGCTGAGCATGCGCGCCGGGCTGGTGTCGATGCTCGCCGGCGATTTCGGCCGCGGCGCGCCGCGCCTGCCGGTGGCGGCGTTCAAGGGCGTCTACTACACGCTGAGCCTGCTGCGCCGCTTAGGGGTGCAGCCGTCGATTTGAACGGCAATAACCAACAGGAGCGTTCCATGATCGTCGTCACCGTCGCCTATCCGGCCGCGTCCGGCACACGCTTCGACCTCGACTACTACAGGCGCACGCACATGCCGCTCGTTCACGAGCGTTGGGACGGGATGGGTCTGTCCCGCTTCGAGGTGCTGCGCGGCACCGGCGCGCCCGGAGGCGGAGCCGCGCCGTTCGCGCTGCTCGCGATCCTGACGTTTTCTTCAGTTGAAGCGTTCGACGCGGCGGTCAAGCAGCATGGCGACGAGGTGATGGGCGACATCCCCAACTTCACCGACATGCAGGCGCAGATTCAGGTCGACGAATCCGTAGCATGATCCGAACGAGTTTCGAATTTGGCTTCCGTCATCGTCGCGAGGAGCGGAGCGACGCAGCGACCCAGGCGATCCGCATTCTCCAGCGCGCCTGGATAGACACGCCGCCGAACGGCGGCTCGCGATGACGAATCTCGGGTCGGCGAGTCGGCGAGTGCGCTCGCTGGCATCAATCGAAGAAGTCTTCGTCGACCTTCTTGATACGCAGGGTGTCCTCTATCCGGCACCCGACATTATGCCGAATCATGAGCTTCGTGAGTTGCTCCCCGTCAAGGAGAACGATCCGCTTGCTCAAAAATTCCGCCGTATCTCTCGCTCAGACCGAGAAACTCGACGTCGTGACAAACAGTCCTTTTGCCGCCTTATGCCGGTCGAGGCTGCCGAAAAAGTCTCTGATCGCGCCTGCGCCGATGTTGTTGCCTTCTGCGTAGCGCTTCGCCTGGACATAAACTCGGTCCAGGCCGAGTGCGTCCTGATCGATGACACCATCGACACCGTCGTCGCCACTTCGGCCGATGGCACGACCCGCGTCAGCGGCCGAACCGCCAAAGCCCATGCTGAGAAGCAGGTTTACAATGAGGCGCTCGAAGAAATCGGGCGGGGCCGCGCGGATGCGGTCCAGGAGTTCCAGGGCGAGCGAGGCATCGAGACGCCGATGTGCGACGCGCATGACCTCATCGGGCGTTTCAGTTTGGCTTGCGCTCGCCGGTTCCGAAGAATTGCCATTCTGGACCGCGCTTTGAGCGGACTTTTCCTGGAACTGCCTGAATGCTTCAAATTGGCTTAGAAAGCTGTTGTCGATGCGAGCGGGATTTTCAGCGAGCGCCGCCCTTCCCGCGGGAGTGATTTTGAAATGCCCGCGTCGCGTGCTTTCAAGCAAGCCTGCTTTGGTCAGATACGTTTTCGCCCAATGGACACGATTGGCGAATATCGTCTGCTTGCCAGAAGGAAGAAGCTCAGCTCGATCCTCAGGAGTGAGACCGATTTTTTGGGCCAGCTCGTCCACGACATTACCGATCCGGACCTCCCCGTTCGAGGACGCAAGAAGAACGGGCAGCATCAAGGACTGATAGTCTGGAACAGACATCTTCAGTTTCCACCTTTATGGAAAAGTCTTTCAGCGAGCCGGCAGACCGGCTCTAGTCGGCAGATGGCGGATTTCGCTCCCGGTCTGCCGGTCGGCGACGGCGGGGTCGAACTGCGCTTGCAGATTGAGCCAGAATTGCGGGTCGGTGCCGAACCAGTGGCCGAGGCGCAGAGCCGTGTCGCCCGTGATGGACCGCTTGCCGCTCAGGATTTGCCTGATCCGGTTCGGCGGCACCTCGATCCGCCGCGCGAACTCCGTGGGCGTGATGCGCAACTCGTCCAGCTCGTCTTTCAGGATCGCGCCCGGATGCACCATGCGCTTAAACATCGCGCGTCCTCCTTCCCTCCCTGGCGTCATACGTCAAGCGCCGACGCCGCCGCTATTCCCATCCGCTCCCCAACTCCCTACTTGATCGGACCGGATCACGGCGGAGAGGCGACAGGCGTGCGACGGAATACGATCGGGCTGGTCTGGCTGCTCGGCATCCTGCTGACCCTCGGCATCTACGTCACCGGGCCGGACCGCTTCCTGCATGGAGGCTACGGCCTGCTGCTGCACACGCAGGCGGCGTTCCACGCCCTGATCGCGAGCTTCACCGTCCAGGCGTTCGAGTGGGTGCGGGCGCTGGCGATCGGGCTGTTCGCGGTGTTCGTGGCGCTCGGCCTGCTGGCGCTGCGCCGGGGCCTGCGCGCGCGGGCGGCGCTCGTCGTGGTGACCGCGCTGTTCCTCGCGCTGCTCTACCCGGCGATGGACGGCTACTATCTCCCGGCCAGCCGCTGGTCCGCCGCCTTCCTGCTCTCCTCCGTGGGCGCGCTCGTGATGACCCGGCGGCTGCTCGGGCCATCAACCCTGCGTCAGTGATTGTTCCGCAATTCGCCGCGCGTCTCGATGATGTTGAGGAATAAGGTCGCGGGTTCGAGGCAGGCGCCGGTCTGGTGCTGGCCGACGATGCCGCGCTGAATCTGCTCCCACGGCGTCAGGTTCGGGAGGTCCGGCGGCCGCCACGCCTTGCGCCGCGCCTCGAGTTCGCCCTCTGGCAGCAGCACGTCCACCTTCCGCGTGTTCAGGTCGATACGGATGCGGTCGCCCGTCTTCAGGAGCGCGAGACCGCCGCCGACCACCGCCTCCGGCGACACGTTCAGGATCGACGGGCTGCCCGACGTGCCGGACTGGCGGCCGTCGCCCATCGTCGGCAGCGCCTCGATCCCGGCGTTCAGCAGCGCGGCGGGCGGCTGCATGTTCACGACCTCCGCCCCGCCCGGATAGCCGACCGGCCCGCAATTGCGGATCACCAGTACCGATTGCTCCTCGACGCCGAGATTGGGATCCTCGATCCGGTGGTGGTAGTCCTCCGGCCCCTCGAACACGATGGCCTTGCCCTCGAACACGTCGGGGCGCTCGGGGTTGGACAGGAAGCGCTTGCGGAACGCCGCGTCGATGACGCTGATCTTCATCACCGCGCTGTCGAAGATGTTGCCGGACAGCACGACGTAGCCCGCCGCCTCCTTCAGCGGCTTGTCGTAGGCGCGGATGACCTCGCGGTCCGGCTCCGGCGCTGATTCGAGATTCTCGGCGAGCGTGCGGCCGGTGACGGTCATCGCGTCGCCGTGCAGCTTGCCCGCGTCCAGCAGTTCGCGCAGCACCGCCTGCACGCCGCCCGCGCGGTGGAAGCGCTCGCTCAGGAACCGCCCGGCGGGCTGCATGTCGACCAGCAGCGGGATGTCCGGGCCGAGTCTCTGCCAGTCGTCGAGCGTGTGCCCGACGCCCATATGGCGCGCGATCGCCACCGTATGGATCGGGCAGTTCGAGGAGGCGCCGAGCGCCGCCGCCGCCACCACGGCGTTCTCGAACGCCTTCTGCGTCAGGATGTCGGACGGGCGCAGATTCTCGTGCACCAGGCCGACGATGCGCTTGCCGGTCTCGTACGCCATCCAGCCGCGCTCGCGGTACGGCGCAGGGATCGAGGCGCAGCCCGGCAGAGACATGCCGAGCACCTCCTGCAGGCTGTTCATCGAACTCGCCGTGCCCATCGTGTTGCAGTAGCCGACCGACGGCGCGGAGGAGGCGACCATCTGCATGAACTGCTCGTAGTCGAGCTTGCCCTCGGCGTGCAGCTTGCGGCCTTCCCAGACGATGGTGCCGGACCCGGCGAGCCGTCCGTGCCACCAGCCGTCCAGCATCGGCCCGACCGTGAGCCCGATCGCCGGAATGTTGACGGTCGCCGCCGCCATCAGGCAGGCGGGCGTCGTCTTGTCGCAGCCCGTCGTCAGCACGACGCCGTCGATCGGATAGCCGTGCAGGATTTCGACCAGCCCGAGATAGGCGAGATTGCGGTCGAGCGCGGCCGTCGGGCGCTTGCCGGTCTCCTGGATCGGGTGGACGGGGAATTCGAGCGGGATGCCGCCCGCGTCGCGGATGCCGTCGCGCACGCGCTTGGCGAGTTCCAGGTGATGGCGGTTGCAAGGCGAGAGGTCGGAGCCGGTCTGGGCGATGCCGATGATCGGCTTGCCGCCCTGCAGCTCCTCGCGGGTGATGCCGTAGTTGAGGTAGCGCTCCAGATAGAGCGCCGTCATCGCCGGGTCGTCCGGGTTGTCGAACCAGCGGCGGCTGCGCAGCCGCCGGTTATCCGCACCGTTGGCGCCCGTGCCGTTGGCGTCCGTGCCGTTGCCCTTGGCCATGATCCGCTCCCCCGTCCTGTCGCCCGCGCCTGCATTCCAGAGCGCGCGCGGCGCCCCGGTCAAGATGCGATCAGCGCGGCATGGTGCGGATCGAGACCGGCCCGGCGGACAAGGCGATCCGCTGGCCGGTATCGGCGAGCTTGCCGTCCCGCACCTCGTACACGGCGATCGCTCGCTCGACGTCGAACTGCACCAGGATCGTCTTGTTGTCGCGGCCGAATACGACGCCCTGCGCCGCCTCGCCGCCTTGCAGATCCCCCGCTGGCGAGACCCGCCCGTCCTCGTTCCTGAACAGCAGCACGCGGCCGTGCTTGTGCCGCCCCGGATTGTCCGGCGTCAGGGCCGAGCCGTCCATGGCTTGCACCGCGATCCACCGCCCGTCCGGCGAGATGGCGGCGCCCTCCGGGGTCGCGGGCACCGTCAGGAAGCGCACCGCCCGGAACGGCCGGCGGGAGACGTCGATCAACGTCACGCTGTCGGCGTCGCCGACGGTGCTGGAGGACGGCACATCCGGCAGGCCCGTCAGGCCGACATTGCTCGCGATGGCCCACTTGCCATCTGCCGAAACGTCGAGCGAGTAGGGGGCGACGCCGGTCGAGACACGCTGCTTGCTGTCCGTCACGCGGCCGTCCTCCACGTCCATGACCGCGACGCCGCCATGGTCGCGCAAGCCGACGAGCGCCGCGCTTCCGTCATGCGTGAAGTCCACGCTGCCGAGCCGGCCGTCGCTGAGCTTGATCGTGTCCAAAAGCTTCATATCGCGGCCATCGATCGACAGCACGCGCAGCTTGCCGTCCGTGCAGGCGGCCAGCAGCCTCTTGCCGTCCGGGCTGATCGACAACCCGTTCGGATGACCGCCCAGTTCGACATGGCCGATCATCTTCGGCGGCGCGGCCGAGAGATCAACGATCTGGAGGAAGGTGTCGAGCACCTCCTTGCCCGCGGCCTCGTCCCACCGGCTCGGCGCCCCGACCACGGCGAGCGCGCCATCCGGCGTGATCGCGACCGCCTGCGGCGGCCCCTGTACTGTGTGCTCGATTCCCTCGACCCGCGCCACGATCGCGGGCGGCGACTGGGCGGCGTCGATCACCACGAGACTGTCGGGCGGGGCCGGGCGCGGATAGGTCGCGCGTCCGTCCACGCGAACGAACTTGCCGTCCTGAGCGGAGACGATCAGGTCGGCCGCGCGCCCGGAACCGGAGAGCGCGAGCAGGCAGCAGCAGGCCAGCGCGAAGCCGGCAGGGCGGGTCATGATGTCCTCCCCTTGTCCGGCTCTTCCGGCCGGTCGGAGCGTGTGGCGTGTGCCGATCTCCCGTGCGGGGAGACGGGCGTCAGGCGTGGGCGATGCGCAGCACGTTGGTCGATCCCGACTGGCCGAACGGCAGGCCCGTGGTGATGACCAGCCGGTCGCCCTCGCGCGCCAGCCCGAGATCACGGGCGATCTCGCCCGCGCGGGGCGCGAGATCCGACAGATCGCCGAAATCCGACATGACGATCGGGTGAACGCCCCAGGCAAGGGCGAGCTGCCGCGCGATGGCGTCGGTCGTCGTCACCCCGATGATCGGCACGCCGGGGCGCTCGCGGGCGGCCCGGCGCGTCGTCCTGCCCGAGGTCGTGAAAGTGATGATGGCGGCGGTCGGGATCGTTTCCGCGGTCTGCCGCGCGGCGGCCGTGATCGCGTCAGAACTCGGTTTCCTCCGATGCGCTCCGCGTCGCGCCCAGCACCTCCATGTAGCCCGGATCGGCCTGAACGCGGCGGGCGATGCGGTCCATCATCTGCACCGCTTCCACGGGCCAAGCCCCGGCGGCGGTCTCGGCCGACAGCATCACGGCGTCGGCGCCGTTATAGAGCGCGTTGGCGACGTCGGACGCTTCCGCCCGGGTCGGCGCGGGCGACTGGATCATGCTTTCCAGCATCTGCGTCGCGACCACCACCGGCTTTCCGACGTTCCGACAGGAGCGCACGATCAGCCGCTGCAGGACCGGCACGTCCTCTGGCGGCATTTCGACCCCGAGATCGCCGCGCGCGACCATCACCATGTCCGAAAGCGCGATGATCTCGTCCAGCCGATCGAGCGCCGCCGGCTTCTCGAGCTTGGTGAGCAGGGCCGCGCGGCCGCCGATCAGCGACCTGGCTTCCGCCGCGTCCTCGGGCCGCTGCACGAACGAGATCGCGACGATGTCGGCCCCGAGCTCGAGCCCGAAGGCGAGATCGCGCCGGTCCTTCTCGGTGAGCGCGGAGATCGGCAGCATCGCGCCCGGCACGTTGACGCCCTTGCGGTCGGAGATGACGCCGGGTGTTACTACCGTCACCTCCAGCCGGTCCGCGTGCCGCTCGGCGACCGCGACCCGGACCTTGCCGTCGTCGATCAGCAATTCGCTGCCGACATTCACCGCGTCGATGATCTCCGGATGCGGCAGGCAGCAGCGGTCGTTGTCGCCGGGCGCGCGGTCGAGGTCGAGGCGGAAGCGCTGACCAGCCCGGAGCTGGGTGCGGCCCTCGGCGAAGGTGCCGAGACGGAGCTTCGGCCCCTGCAAATCCATCATGATCGCGATCGGGTGGCCCTGGCGGGCCTCGATGCGGCGAATGACGTCGAACCGCTCGCGATGATCGTCGTGCGTGCCATGGCTGAAATTGAGCCGGAATACGTCCACGCCGGCGCGGAACAGCGCCTCGATCTGATCTTCGGTCGAGCTGGCCGGTCCCAGGGTCGCGACGATTTTCGCGCTGCGCTGCCGGCGGATGATCGGCGTGCTCATTCGCGTTTCCTCACCCTATCTCGCTATCGCCGGACATGTTCCCGGCGGGCTGCGCGGCCAACTCGCGGAACCGCGCAGCATCGCCTGCCGCGTTCGAGGCGGCGTCGAAGCATCTTGCCCCCCGCTGTTCGGGCGCGCTAGTGCCTTTCTCGTCGGGCCTCGGGTCGACTTGAACCGCTCCACTGACGTCCCTGGAACGATTTCTGTCCGAAACAGCCGTCCCGACTGGAGAACGGCGCGACATGCTGCTTGCCGACCGCCCGCGCGGCGCCCCCGGATCTCCCGTTCTGTTCGCCGAGGTCGCTCGTCGTTATGGATCGAGCGGCCGGATGGCGCGGCATTATGTCGCGAGCAAGCTGCGCCGCGATCCCGTGCACGAGGCGGTGCTGCAGGCAGGGCCGGATCTCGGTTCGGTCGCCGATGTCGGCTGCGGACGTGGCCAGCTGTCCATCCTGCTTCTGCTCGCAGGCCGGGCGCGGAGGGTGCTCGGGATCGATCGGCACAGATTGCATTTGCAGCAGGCGCTTCGTGCTGCGATCGGGCTTGCGTTCATCCCGAGGCTCATCGATCTCAACGATGCGCCCGAGATGGAGGCGTGCGACACCGCCCTATTGGTCGATGTTCTCTACCAGCTCTCTCCGGCTGCGCAACGCGCCCTGCTCACGCGCGCCGCCAGCGCGGCGCGGCGGCGGGTGCTGATCCGCACCCTCGATCCGGATCTTGGGTGGCGGAGCCGGCTGACCGTGCTCGCCGAGCGCGCCGCGCGGCCGCTGTCGCCCCATTCCGGCGCGCGCGTGGCGCCGATCCCCGTTGCCGAACTCGCTGGGATCCTGGAGCCGGAAGGCTTCGCGGTCGCGATCACGCCCTGTTGGGAGGGAACGCCGTTCGCGAACGTGCTGCTGTCAGCCCGCCGCCTGTGAGCGGAGCGCCTTGATCAGCGCGTCCACATTGCCGTTATGCGCGTTCAGGAAGGAGTTATAGTCGGTTCGCACCGTCAGGCGCATGCTCGTGCCTTCGGCGACCACATCGACGATCCGGTACGAATTGCCCTCTTGCTGCACGATCCAGGTCACATGCGCCGGTGGGTTGCCCTCGCGCTCGATCGTGGTCGGGACGTAGACGAGGCCGTCGCGCAGTTCGGGCTTGCCGAGGATGACGTTGACGCGGGTCTGCTTGTAGTCGCCCATATGGCCGACGATGTTGTTCATCAGCACGCGGTGGAACAGGTCGGTGTATTCCCGCTGCTGCTCGGGGGTTGCCCGGTTCCAGAAGCGGCCGAGACAGAAACGCGCCACCTCGTCCACATCCACGACTTTGTCGACGAACGGCTGTAGCCGACGCTTCTTCTCGTCGGGCGTGCTGGCATCGCCGACCACCGCCGAGAATTCGTTGCCGGTCTGCTTGACGAAGGCCGCTGCCGCTGCGGGATCGGCCGCCCGCGCGGGCGCATGACAGAGCACGGTCGCAATCGAGAAGGCGGCCAGGAAGAAGATGAGGCGGGTCGGAGTGGGCATGCTGTCGTCCATTCTTGGGGAGCGGCCTGCTACGGCACGCGAGCCCCGCCACGCAAGCGAAAAGCGGCTTATACCAAGACTCCCTAAGCGCAACTCACTGAGCTTGCGCGACGCGAATCGGGTGTGATTATGGGATGGCCCGCCCCTCCCTGAGGCGACCCAGGTAGGGTTGCCTCTTTGATGGAGGAGGGCGGGATGACGGATATCGCGGTGCTCGGGATCGATCTGGGCAAGAACAGTTGCAGTGTCGCTGGCCTCGATGAGACCGGCCATGTGGTGCTGCGCCGAAGGGTGTCGCGTGACGGGCTTGCCGGGCTGCTTGCGAAGCTGCGGCCGTGCACGGTGGCGATGGAGGCGTGCTGCGGCGCGCACCATGTGGGTCGATCGGCCGAGGCGCAGGGCCACCGAGTGCGTCTGATGCCTCCCGAATACGTCCGGCCGTATGTGAAAGCACAGAAGAACGACGATCGCGACGCCGAGGCGATCGCCGAAGCGGCGACCCGTCCGACCATGCGGTTCGTGCCGCTGAAGGAAGCAGCGCAGCTCGACGTGCAGGCATTGCACCGGGCGCGCGAACGCTTGGTCGCGGAACGGACGGCGCTGATCAATCAGATGAGGGCGCTGCTGCTGGAGCGCGGCATCGTGCTGCCGCAGCGCTGGCGGTCACTGGCGGGCTGGGTCGACGCGCCGCCCTCGGCCGGGGAGCCCGATCCGATCAGCCCACGGATTCGCCTGCTGGTGACGGACATGCGTGCGGAGTGGCTCGAATTGGACCGCCGCATTGCGCTGTTCGACGACGAATTCCTGGCGAGCGCTCGCCAGGACGAGGCGGCTCGGCGGCTGGCGACCGTGCCCGGTATCGGACCGATCAACGCGACCGCGCTGGTCGCAGCGGTGGGCGACGCCAGCGCCTTCGGCCGAGCGCGCGATTTGGCGGCATGGTTTGGGCGATCGTCTCTCCGGTCGCCCCGATCGACGCCTCGTTGCCTCAGCTCGCCGCGGCTGCGGCTTCGTACGTCCAACCGTGCGAGAGCACGGCCCACACGATCCGCGCGAGCTTGTTGGCCAGCGCCACGACCGCGGTGTTCTTGTGCGCCCTGGCGAGCAGGCCGCGTAGCCAGTGACCCAGTCGCGTATCCGTCGCCGCAAGTCTCGGCATCCAGGTGGCGAACTGGGGAGCTTCGCCATGGCACAGCCTCTTGCCCTTCGTAGCAATTGTGATGCGAGAACGGTGCGTGGGCTGGCGCGGCAATCGCGAGAAGCCGCGCCAGCACGGCGGCTGCTGGCGCTGGCGGCGATCTATGATGGAGCATCGCGCACCGAGGCGGCCCGGCTCGGGAGCGTCACACTGCAGATCGTCCGCGACTGGGTTTTGCGGTTTAATGCGACCCGCCCGGACGGTCTGGTCGACCGCAAGGCACCCGGCCAGAAGTCGCGGCTGACCAACGCGCATCGAGCCGCCCTGGCGGCGATCATCGAACGCGGCCCGACGCCCGCCGTGCATGGTGTGGTGCGCTGGTGGATTGTCGATCTCTGCCGGTGGCCTGTCGCGCCACAGGATCAGCGCACCGCCTCAGCTTATATCTTCGGAGCCATCTGCCCCGCGGAGGGCAAGGCCGCCGGCCTGATCCTGCCCCACTGCAACACCGAGGCGATGTCGTGCTTCCTCGCCGAAATGGCGCTGGCCGTCGCCCCCGGGGCCCATGCCGCGCTCATCGTCGATCAGGCGGGCTGGCGCCTCTCCCGCGCGCTGGCCGTGCCACCCGACATCACCTTGCTGCCGTTGCCGCCGAAATGTCCGGAGCTGAACCCGGCCGAGAACGTCTGGCAGTTCATGCGCGACAACTGGCTCTCCAACCGCGTCTTCTCATCAGCGCGCGACGTCGTCGATCATTGCTGCCACGCCTGGAACAAACCCGTTGCCCAGCCGTGGACCATCATGTCCATCGGATTGCGCGATTGGGCTTGTCGGTTCTGATCAGGGAGTCATGGTATTATGGGCGGAATGCGCCGGGAAGGGAGACGGCGCGCAGGCCTCGCTCCTGGAGCGCCCGCAGAAGGACCGGGAGAACGACGAGCGGCACCGCCTCGCCCTGCCGGGTGCGGGCGGGAGTGCCGTCATGCAGCACCAGGATGTCTCCAGGACGCAACCCGCGCAGCAAGCGACGCAGCACCCGGTCCGGGTTCCGGTCGGCCCAATCGAAGCTCCGCCTGCTCCAACTGACATAGCGCAGGCCCGCTCTCGCCAGGGCGGGATCGAGCAGCGGGCTCCTGATGCCGGCGGGCGCCCGGAAAAAGCGGGGCTCGGTCCCGGCGACGCGCCGAAGGGTGTCTCCGGCTTCCTGGATCTCGCGCGCGATCAGGGCGGAGGACCGCAGCGCGAAACCGAGCGAATGGGTTTCGGTGTGGTTCTCGACGCTGTGGCCACGTTCGCGGATCGCGCGCGTGAGCGCCGGGTGGCGGGCGGCGCGTCCGCCGATGCAGAAGAAGCTCGCGGTCGCGCCGAAGGGATCGAGCATTTCCAAGATCCGGGGCGTGATCTCAGGGTGCGGCCCGTCGTCGAAGGTCAGGGCGACCTCGCCGCGCCGCGCCGCCGCGTCCGGCAGGCGCGTGATGTTCGGTCCCAGCAGGGTGCTTCTGGGAAGCATGCCGGCCGCCGCCAGCAGCGCCTGGTTTGCCGCAACCGCCGCCAGCGGCCGCCGCCAGCGCCGTGGCCGAAGCAGCAACGCCAGCAGCGACAGCGCGTGCACGCAAACCGAGAGGCGGATGGCTCCGGGCATGACCCAGGTACGGGGAGGGAGCGGCACAAACAGTCTTCTACATCGCTGCCGTGAGAAAGATTGGCGGAGGACGGCGACGGACGGCACCGACATGCAAGTCCGCGGCTCAGGCAAAGCTACCAGAGGTCGCGAGCCGGGGGCGTCTCGATCAGAGCTCGCTCAGGTGAACATGCCGTTGCCCAAGGGAAGGCGACCTTCCATGGCCCGGGAGAAAGATGATGCCAAAGGGGATCGATCCGGCCGTCGTGCTCAATCTCGGCCTTGACCATCGCCAGGGTCGCCAAGACCGGCAGGCTTGGCTCGTTCGGAGAACGGCCAGCGCACGTCATGGCAGACCAGGTGGCGCCGCGTCTAGTCGACACATGATCCACATCGGCGAGCCCCGGAATACCCCATTCAGTCAAATGCAATTCCCTGCCGGCACCCGCCGATGGCCTTGAACCCGCTCTCGATCCGGGCCACTTCGCTGCCATGTATTCCCGCCAGCCGCCCCAGATCGACATGACGCCGGACGGGCGCTTCCGCGACCCCCCGGCGGTTCCTCTCGCCACCCGCATCGCGCGGACCGCGGTCGTGGTGGCCGCGCTGACCGGCGCGCTCGCGGTGCTCATTCTGATGCTGTGGTTCGCGCTGGCGCTGATCCCGGTCGCGATCGGCGCCGCCCTCATCGCCTGGGCCGCCTTCCGGTTTCAGCTGTGGCGTATGCGCCGGGCCTCCGCCAGCGGTGCTGGCGCGCGGAGCGTCTACCGGCCCTGATCGAGCCCGAGCGCGCCGGCCAGCAACTCGTAGGAGCGCAGGCGCGGCGCGGGATCGTGCGTCGTCGTCAGCACGGCGATCTCTTCGACCCTTATGCTGGCGGCCAGCTCCCTGAGTTGTTGCGCGACCGATGAGCCGGTCCCGATGATCGCGCGCTCCCGCATGCGCTCGACCCGCGCCCGCTCCTCCGCCTCGTAGAGGCGGTCCTGCGCCTCCCGCGGCGAGGGCAGCGCGTCGTAGACGCCCCGGTCGCGCGAGAGCCGCCACAGCGCCCGCGAAGCGAATTGCCGCTCGGCCTCGGCCTCGGTGTCGGCCGCGAGCGCCCAGACACAGAGCGCGGGGTGCGGCTCGGGATGGCGCTCGCTCGGCCTGTATAGCGCCCGGTAGGTCGCCAGTGCCTGCTCGGCGCCGCGCCCGTCGGTGATGAAATGCGCGAAGCAGTACGGCAGTCCGAAATGCGCCGCCGCCTGCGCCCCGTAATCCGAACTGCCAAGCACCCACACTTCCGGCGTCTCGGGACCGCGCGGCTGCGCGACGACGTCCCGGAACGGGTGCCCGTCGGCCAGCTTCCGCCCGGCGAGCCAGTCCAGCAGGTCGCGGATCTGCGCTGGGAAGAGATCGGCGGCATTGGCGGCGTTCGGGTTGAGCGCGAGCGCCGTGCGCATGTCCGAACCCGGCGCGCGTCCGACGCCGAGATCGATCCGTCCCGGCGCGATCGCGTCCAGCACCCGGAACTGCTCGGCGACCTTGAGCGCCGCATAGTGCGGCAGCATGACGCCCGCGCTGCCCACCCGGATGCGCCCGGTGGTCGCGGCGATGGCGGCGATCAGGATCTCGGGCGCGGTGCCGGCGATCGCCCCGGAATTGTGGTGCTCCGCCAGCCAGTAACGGGCGTAGCCGAGCCGGTCGCAGGCGCGGGCGAGGGCCAGGCTCTCGCGGATCGAGGCGTCCGGCGAGCGGCCGGTGACGATCGTGGACTGGTCGAGCACGGAGAGCCGGAGCATGGCGACGGTCTTTCGGTTCAGAAAACAGCCGTCCCGAATGTCGCCCGCAGCGCCGCATAGACAAGGCCGCCGACCAGGAACCCGACCAGCGTGCCGTTCACGCGGACGAATTGCAAATCCTTGCCGACCCTGAGCTCCAGCCGGTCGGTGATCGTCGCCGTGTCCCAGCCGGCGACGACCTTCGCGATGAAGTCGGAGAGATGCACCTGCGCGGCCGGAAGCAGCCGGGCGAGCCCGCGTTCCGCCGTGCGCTGCACCCGCGCCCGCAGCGCCGGTTCGCTTTCCAGCATCCATCCGAGATTGGCGAGCGCGCCTTCCAGGTAGGCGACCGCGTGGCCGTCGGGCCGGGCGACATCCGCCGCCAGCGCGAGGCGCAGGCGGGTCCAGAGTTCGCCAACCCAGACCTGCACCGCATCGTTGCCGACGACGCGCCGGATCGTCCGGCCAAGCTCCGCTCCCCGCTCCGGATCGGTCTCCAGCCGGTCGATCTCGCGCCGGACCCACTCGTCGAAGGCGGCGCGCAGCTCCGACCCGTCCGGGCTCATCTTGTCGAGCTCGGCGTTCATCGTCGCGAGCACGCGTTTGGCGACCGTCGCGCCGATCGCCCAGCCGACCAGCTTCCCGCCCTGCTCGCTCACACGCTGCTCGATCGCCGCCGCGATCGCGGCCTCGCGGCTGGCCACCAAGTGCCGGAACTGGGCGACGAAGAAGCCGAACATCTCCTGATGCCGGCCGCTCGCGACCAGGCCGCGCAGCGCGCGCGCGATCACGACCCCGCCCGCCGGACCGCCGAGCAGGCGCGGTACGATACGCGACAGCAGGCGGCGGGCGCGGCCGTCCTCCATGCTTGCCAGCAGCCCCGGCAGCAGCGAGGCGAGCGTCTCGGCGGTGGGGCGGTTCTGGTCGGGATCGGTCAGGAAGCGGTGCAGGATGCCCGCGAAATCGAGCCTGCCGAGAGTACGGGCGACTTCAGCCTCGGTGAAGACGTGGCGCGCGACGAACCGGCCGAGGGCGAGGCCGAGCCGCTCCTTCTGGCGCGGGATGATGGCGGTGTGCGGGATCGGCAGGCCGAGCGGATGGCGGAACAGCGCCGTGATCGCGAACCAGTCGGCGATGCCGCCGACGAAGCCGGCCTTCGCCGCCAATTCCAGCAGATCGCGGCCATAGCCGGACGGCAAGGCGTAGGAGCCGAGGGTGAGGGCCGCCATCAGCACGAGCAGCCCTGTCGCGAACAGGCGATGCCGCGCCAGCGATCGCCGGGCGACCAGATCGGGGTCGGGTTCGGTCATCGGCGCACTCATAGCCGGGACCGCTCGCCGAGCACAGGGTCACGGTCGGTGGTTGCGGCGCGGGGGCCGGACGCCAGGCATTCTCGCACGCCGACCGTCTATCTCACCGGACCGAGGTAGACTGAGCGAGCACGAGGGTCTTGTCGGCGTCGGGCGGTGAACCGGAAGAGGTCGGGCCGGTGCGCGACGTATCAGTGCCGCCGCCGCCCGCCCCGTCCTGCGCGCGGGCGATCCTGGTCGAGGCCGCGAGAGTAGAGGCTGCAAGGGAGGCGAGTGTCCGCGGGTCCATGCTGTCCCCCGCTTCCGGCGCGCGTCCGAACCGGCGCCGCGTTCAGCGCGGCTCGCCTTCGCCCCATGCGCCCAGCGGATTGGAGATGCATGCCACGTTGACGCGCAAGGGCAACGATGTAGTCGCATCCATTTGCATCGGGCGCACCGGTGAGACCTGCACGCTCGACCCGGACATGACCCAGCAGGACGCGCTGGCCTACTGGCTGGGCCGGGACAAGGAGACGTTCGTCGCGGAAGAGGCGGAACGATCCTTGGCACCTACTGCATGCGCCCAAACCAAGCAGGCGGCGGCTGACAGGTGTGCACTTGCGGTTTCATGACGAGCGTGAACGCCACGAGTTCGCGGCGTCGCACGGCAGATGTGCGAGCATGCTTTGGCGCATGCACGGGCGCGCGGCTACCGGGGCATGCAGTTCAACCTCGTGGTGAGCACAAACGAGCGGGGGGTGCGGCTATGGCGCTCGATGGGCTTTAAGGTTGTCGGGCGGCTACCGCTTGCCTTCAACCATCCAGCCCACGGCTATGTGGACGCGCTCGTGATGCTTCGGACGCTTTGAGGCCATCCGCATGACAGGATGCAGACGACGGAGGCAGGGCGGCAGGAAAACGGTATCAAGCGTCGCATTGTGAGGGCAATGCAATTCCGGCGTTCCTCCTGTGCGTGTCGTTCAGCCGACCCGCGCCTTCACCCGATGCCAGGCCGCGCTGAGATAGCCCTTGAAGTTCCAGACATCGCGCGTGGCCTCGGGCTGGGTCTGTCCGGCCGAATCCCAGGCCCGCGCCACGAGTTCGTGTTCGCCGGGTCCGAGATCGAGCGTCGCCTCCCAGAAGGTCCAGGTCCAGGGCGACAGGGCGTGCAATTCGAGCGCCGCCTGCCGCCAAGTGTCGCCGCCGTCGGCCGACACGTCGACCCGGACGACCGAGCGTCGCGAGGCCATCGCCCAGCCGCGCAGAGTGATCTTCCCGGCGGCCAGCCGGGCGTCCGGCTGGGGTTCGCAGATCGCGGCGTTGAGCGGCATCTCATCGATGGTCACGCCGCGCGTCCAATCGACCGTGTCCTTGGTCACGTCCGGCGCCACGAGCTTGTAGTCGCGCGCCTGGACGTGGTTGCCCAGGGGCGCCTTCCG
This sequence comes from uncultured Alphaproteobacteria bacterium, assembly GCA_963777325.1. Taxonomy (GTDB): domain Bacteria; phylum Pseudomonadota; class Alphaproteobacteria; order Acetobacterales; family Acetobacteraceae; genus JAFAXA01. Next base: position 191,057 of record CAVZQE010000022.1, read on the forward strand.
CACGGTGATCGCCTGCAGCCACTTGGCGCTCCGGACGCCCGCCCAGCCGGGCACCACGGCCCGCAAGGGGAAACCGTGTTCCGGCGCGAGGGCCTTGCCGTTCATCGCCCAGGCCAGCAGCACGTCGGCCGACAGCGCCTTGGCGAGTGGAATGGAGACGCCGAAGCGGAGGCGCTCGCCCTCGATGTCGCACTCGTCGCAGGCCTGGAACGCGACGTGCAGCGTCTCCCCTTCCCCCGCGCCGGCGGCGCGGAGCACATCCGCGAGCGCGACCCCGGTCCAGGCGGCGTTGCCGATCGCGCCGACTTCCCACGGGTCGCCCGAGACCGGCCGCACGGCGTTCATGTCGGCGCGGCGGTTGCCCGCGCATTGCAGGACGGCAAGGACGGAACGCTCGGGAAAACGCGCGCGCAGGTCTTGCATCGACAGGTCGAGCGGGGTCGCGACGCGGCCGCCGACGCGCAGGCGATGCGTGTCCGCGTCCAGCGCCGGGATCGCGCCATGACAGCGGACGTAGAACGCCTCGCGGGGCGTGATGAAGCTCGCGCGCAGGAGTTCGGGCTTCGGCTCGGCGTTGAAGGGAAGCCGCGAATGCACGATCAGATCGGAGCCTTGCCCGAATAGCATCAGTGTTCTCTCTCAGCCGGTGTGTGAACGCGGCGCGGGCGTCCCCGATCCGCGCATCGTCTTGCCCCATCGCGGCCCCAGTTGCGCCATCCGCCCGCGTGAGACAAAGGTTCGCCGCATCGCCGGTGCGGCGCTTCGGGAGACGGCGTGATGGAGTGGGCGGGCCGGAAGGTTCTGGTGACGGGCGGGGCGGGTTTCCTCGGCTCCAATCTGTGCCACGCCCTGGCGGAGCGGGGCGCGCGCGTGACCGCGCTGGACGGCTTCCTGTTCGGCGGCGGCGCCAATGCGGCCAATCTGGACGGCGCTCCGGTCGAGCTGGTGCGGGGCGATATCCGCGATCTCGACCTGCGCTCGCTATGCGAGGGATCGGACGTGATCTTCAACCTCGCCGCGCAGACGAGCCACATGGGCGGCCAGAAAGACCCGCTGGCCGATATCGCGGTCAACGCGGTCGCGCAGGTGCGGCTGATCCAGGCGGCGCGCGAGGCGGCGCCCGAGGCCGTCGTCGTGCATGCCTCCACCCGCCAGTTCTACGGCCGCCCGCACCGGCTGCCGGTGGACGAGGAGCACCCCGTCGCGCCGCCCGACGCCAACGGCGTCTCCAAATTCGCCGGCGAGCAGGTACTGGATGCTGGAGCACCGGGTGGAAGGGCGGCCCGTCGTCTCGCTGCGGCTGACCAACTGCTACGGTCCGCGTCTGCGCATCCGGGACGCGCGGCAGACCTTCCTCGGCATCTGGATCAAATGCGTGCTCGAGGAGCGGCCGTTCGAGGTCTGGGGCGGCGCGCAGCTGCGCGACCTCGCCTATGTGGACGACGTGACCGACGCTTTCATCCGCGCCGCCGAGACGCCCTCCTGTCACGGCGGGGTGTTCAACATCGGCGGCTCGCCGCCCGCCTCGATGCACGATTTGGCCGAGACCCTGGTGCGCTGCGCCGGCGGCGGCGCGCGCTACGTGACCCGCGAGTTCCCGGCCGACCGCGCCCGGATCGACATCGGCAGCTACTACGCGGACGACAGCGCCTTCCGGCAGGCGACCGGCTGGACGCCCCGGATCGGGATCGACGAGGGTATCCTTCGATCGCTCGACTGGTTCCGCAGGCGGTTCGCCTCTTACCTTTGAGGGAGCGATGGCCGATTCCGTGACGGTTCCTCAGGCCGATCCCGGCGCTGCTTATCGGGCGCACAAGGAGGAGATCGACGCGGCGGTCCTGCGCGCGCTCGCCTCCGGCTGGTATGTGCTCGGCGAGGAAGGACGGCGGTTCGAGACGGCCTTCGCCGCCTGGCTCGGGACCGCGCGAGCGGTTGGATGCGGCAACGGCACGGATGCGCTGGCGCTCGCCCTTCGGGCGCTCGGCGTCGGACCGGGCTGCGCGGTGGCGACGGTGTCGCACACCGCGGTCGCGACCGTCGCCGCGATCGAGATGGCGGGGGCGACGCCGGTGCTGCTCGATATCGAGCCGGACACGTACACCATGGACCCGGACGAGCTCGAGGCGGTGCTCGCGCAGCCGCCGGCCGGGCTGCCGCCGGTCCGCGCCGTGATCCCCGTGCATCTCTACGGCCAGGCCGCCGATCTCGGCCGGATCAGCGCCGCCTGCACGCGGCACAACGTGGCGTTGATCGAGGATTGCGCGCAGGCGCACGGGGCGGCGCTGGACGGCAGGCGGCTCGGCACCTTCGGCGCGGCCGCCGCGTTCAGCCTCTACCCGACCAAGAACCTGGGTGCGCTCGGAGATGGCGGCGTCGTCGCGACCAGCGACGCGGCGCTCGCCGATCGCATCGCGGCGCTCCGACAATACGGATGGCGCACGCACTACGTGTCGGATGCGCCCGGCGTGAACAGCCGGCTCGACGAGCTGCAGGCGGCGATCCTGCGGGTGAAGCTTGGGCATCTCGACGGGGGCAATGCGCGCCGCCGCGCCATCGCCGCGCGCTACGACGCGGCGCTCGCCGGGAGCGCCGTGCGGCCGCCCGCGCGCCGGCCGGGTGCTCTGCATGTGTTCCACCAATACGTGATCCGGGTTCCGGACCGGGCGGCGGTGCGGGCCGGGTTGCGGGAGCTTGGAGTGGCGACCGGGATCCACTATCCGCTGCCGGTGCACGCGCAGCCCGCCTATGCGGGGCGCGTCACCCTCGGCCCCGCCGCGTGCCGCAGGAGCGAGGCGGCATCCGCCGAGGTGCTCAGCCTGCCCGTGCATCCGGAGTTGAGCGACGCCCAGGTAGCGCAGGTGGCGCGGGCGCTCCAGGACGTGCTGCCGCCCGCCTAGGTGGAGGTTGGCCGATCCGCTGCCGCCGGCAAGCCCGGTACGGGTCGTCGGCCGATCCGGCGGCCCGCGATGTCCGGCTCGGGAATATCCGACTTCTCGCGAGGCGGCGAGGGCGGGCGATTGGCGGAGGGGATGTCAGCCCAATACGGCTGCTGGCCCGGCAGCATGGCGACCGAACATTTGAGGCCATCCTTGCCCGGTTGCGGTGAAGCCAATGCGGCGGGAAGCACTCGCCCGTTTATCTGTGCGCCGGCAATCGGGAGCATTGGCGTGCTCCGCCGGATCGGGCAATTGAGCTTGTGCCGGTGGCGAAGGAGGTAATTTGACCGCCCGCCGACCGGCTCTACCTTGTTAGGGGTCGGCGGCAGCAGCGGTATGTGAGCTAACCCCGAACGAATGAAGCTAACGCCCGAACGAACTAAGCCAGACGACAGATTAAAGTGACGGAATGGCCCGCCGACCATCCGCGCCATTAACAGCCAGACCGTCACTTCGGCTCAGAAGTAGGCGGGAACCGGCTCCCGCCCGGCAGCCCTGGCGCGGTCTTCCGCCCGGCGCAACAATTCGCGCTTCTCCGGAGTGCGGTTGCGACCTTTGTTCCGCATGACCTCAATCGTCGCTGCGTCTTCAGCCATCCCGAGCGCGGCCTTGCGGGCCTCGGTCCAAGCTATCAGGTCGCGCAAAGTCGTGAAGGTCATGGCGAAGCTACTCTCAGAGGCCAATTAATCCAGGGTCACCGCCCTCGTCGCTAATGCGGCGGCGAAGATACCCCGTATCAAGGGTCTCGGCCAGACGAAACAAAGCCTTGGCCTGATTTAGCCGCGACAGGTCTGTCGGAGATGAGACACGGTGTTAGGCGAGCCGGTCCGCAATCATGTCCTCAATCGATGGAAGGACAATCTCGTCTACACCCGCCGTGACGGCTACCCTTACCAGCTTGTCGTCATCGCTCAGCCCGTGAAAGAGTGGCCCCGAGACGTGCTGAAAGCCGTATCCAGGGTGATCGGGATGGAAGAACCCGATCCGAAGCCGCCCGCGCCTGTCTTCCCGGCGGAACCCGCAACCGAGAAAGGCAGCGTCAAGCGGTTCATCACATGACGCCACCACATCGAAGTCACCGGACGGGAACTGTCCCGCCGTGTAGATCGCGGTAGCTCCTCCCCCTACAAGAACCGCCAGCGCCCCGGTCCGGCGATGATAGTCCGCAAACACCCGAGCGAGCGCTTCCAGGGCGGCAACGTAGTCGTCTGCCAGAGCCATGCGCCCGTTCTAAGGCGCTGTCCCCGCCTCGCATAGCGGGAACCATCCCAATCCGCCCCAAAGTCGTAACGGTTGCAGAAGCCCTGTAGAGCCCAGGACCACCAAGAGACCGTTCCGGCGGGCAACTATATCCACGCCCGTTGATCGGCACCCCAAACTTGCAAGAACAGGCCGCCGGCCGTCCGCAATCCCCCGGCCTTGCCGCTCTCGCCACTGCTCCTGCCGTCAGCTTGTGTAAGCCCGCGATTGCCGACGATTCGCCAAACCAGCCCACGCGAAGCGCGTGGGTTCGGGATCAAAAACTTAGGCGGCCACTTCGGTTGTAAGTGCAAATCGCCGAGATGCGCGGTGATGCGTGCGGATTTATAGGAGTTGGCGGAGGGGATGGGATTCGAACCCACGGTACGGCTTGACGCCGTACAACGGTTTAGCAAACCGCCGCCTTCAGCCACTCGGCCACCCCTCCGCCGGGAGTGTGACCCTGGCCCGCTAAGAGCCCGGACACGGCGTTTGCGGAGCCGCTTCTAGGGCTTCGCCCCCAAAGCGTCAAACACCCAAGCCCGCCGGGCCAGTCCTTTCGCCGTGGCGCCGATGCTAGCCGAGGGGTCTGATCGCTGCCCATTGCGGGCGTGCTCGCCCCATGGTCCAACCGACTCCCCACCGTATGGGCAGGCTTCATCGCGAGGAATTCCGCCGGGTTTCAGATGGCCACTCCTGAACACGCGCAACGGCGAGCGTTCGTGGCCGCCTGGCGATGACCGCGCGCCGGTACCTGGACCAGCGTCTGCGCCTGCATCTGTTGCGGGCGGTCGACGTCATCGAGGCGCAGCGCAGCCTGCTGAAAGCGTGCGTGGTCCTGAATGTCAGCCAGCCGGCCCTGACGAAGAGCCTGCGGGAACTCGAGGACATCCTCCAGGTTCGCCTGTTCGACCGCCACTCCCGGGGCATGCGCCCGACCGAAGCCGGGTTGCTGTTCATCCAGTCGGCCCGGCGAATCCTCGCCGAGCTGCATCGTCTCGACGAGGAACTCGACCGGCTCTCAAGCCCCGATGGCGGCATCGTGGTGCTCGGCGCCTTGCCGGTCGCCGCTGCCGGCGTGCTGCCGGGGGTGCTGACCCGGCTCAAGGCCGCGCATCCCGGAATCAGGCTGCGGCTGCATCAGGGGCGAACCGAGGAGCTGCTGCCCCCGCTCGCGTCGGGCGAGATCGACCTGATCGTGGGGCGGCTATACGAGCCGGCCGTGCCCGACGGCTTCAGGCGCGAGGCGCTCTGGACGGAGCCGATTTCCATCCTGGCCCGCGCCGAGCACCCGGTCTTCTCGTCTGGGACGGTCACTGTCGAGGAGCTGCGCCGCTACGACCTCGTCCTGCCCACGATCACCCAGCGCGTCGGCCAGGAGATCGAGCATCTGATGGCACTGCTCGGCCTCGAGCCGGCCACGTCGCTGCGTTCCAGCTCCTACGGCCTGATCCGGGAGATGCTGCACGGGACCGACCTGCTCTCGGTGATGCCGCGGCTGATGATGGTCGGCGATCTGCTGCGCGGCACGCTGCGGGTGGTTCCGTTGCCAATTCCGGCGCGGGACCGGCCGGCGGGTCTGATCCTGCCCCGGGACGACGGCCGCGCGCCGTCGCCGCCCAGCGACGCATTCGCGACCTGCCTGCGCGCCTACGTGGCCGAGATCGCGGAATGCGGCTTCTATAACCAACGGTAATAGCGAAGCCAGGAGAAGCGATAGGACAGGCCGGGCGCGCCAGAGTAGAGCGGAGCAAATCCCGGTCGGCTTACCCCGGCACGGGACAACGATCAGTGGACGGGCCGGGATGCGGTCCGCCGCAGGGAGGTTCCGCCCAATGGCCGCTTCACCCCGAGGAGATCGCGGCCTGCGGCTCGGCTGGTATTCCGACCTGACGCCAGTCGAGCGGCGCACCTACTGGGCGTGCTTCGCCGGGTTCGGCCTCGATTCGATGGACACCACCATTTACGCGCTGGTGATCCCGTCGCTGATCGCGGTGCTGGGCCTGACCCGTCCCGAAGCGGGCTACCTCGCCACGGCGGCCTTGCTCGGGACGGGCGTGGGCGGCTGGGGCGCGGGCATCCTCGCCGACAGGATCGGGCGCGTCCGCGTGCTCCAGATCACGATCCTCTGGGTGGCCGTCTTCACCTTCCTCGCGGCGTTCGCCAACTCGTTCTCACAGCTGTTCGGCATCCGCTTCCTGCAAGGGCTCGGCTACGGCGGCGAGGCGGCGGTCGGCGGCGTGCTGATCAGCGAGGTCATCCGGCCGGCGCTGCGCGGACGGGTGGCTGCGTCGGTCCAGAGCGGCTATGCGGTCGGCTATGCGATCTCGGTGGCGCTGCTGCCGGTCATCACGTCGCTGTTTCCCGAGCAGATCGGCTGGCGGGTGTTCTTCGCCATCGGCATCGTACCGGCATGTCTGGTCTTCTTCATCCGCCGCCTCGTTCCCGAATCCGGAGTGTACTCCGACGCCAAGGCGGCGCGCGCGGACGGAGCGGCCACGGCGCCGTTCTGGGACATCTTCGCCCGCTCCCACCTGCGCCGCACCGTCGCCGCCCTGGTCATGGCGACCGGCATCTTCGGCGGCGCTTATGTGATGATCACCTGGTTGCCGGCCTATCTGCGCCTCGCCCTGCATCTGTCGGTGACGACAAGCGCCGGCTACCTCGCGCTCAACATTCTCGGTTCTCTCGTCGGGCCGTTCTGCTACGGGTGGCTGTCCGACCGGATCGGGCGCCGGCCGGCATTCATGACTTTTCTCGTGCTGCAGGCGTGCAACGTCGCCGTCTACCTCCTCGCCCCGATAGGAGCAGCCGTGACCATCGCGCTCAGCTTCTTTCTCGGCGCGTTTCAAGGCGGTCTGGCCTCCGGCATGATCCCGACCTTCGCGGAGCTGTTCCCGACCAGCATCCGGGCCAGCGGCCAGGGCTTCTGCATCGGCGGCGGCCGCGGCTGCGGGTCGGTTGTTCCGGCGACCGTGGGCCTGCTCGCGACAGCTCTCCCCCTCGGCACCGCGATGGGCGCGTGCGCACTGTGCGCCTACGCCGTCGCGTTCTGTGCCGCTATTGTCCTGCCCGAGACAAGTGGCGCGGACCTGCATACGGTGTCAGCGCAGGAAGCAGAAGAAACCGGAACCGGACGGCTGCGGGCAACATGATCCATTGATAGCCGGAGCCGATCGCATGCGGAGGAGGACGTGATGCACGACGAACCGATCATGGATGTGGCCCATCTGGCGCATCTGGAACTGCTGACGCCGAAGCCCGAGGAGTCCTTGCGCTTCTTCGTCGACGTCATGGGCATGACGGAGAGCGGCCGGAAGGGCGATTCCGTCTATCTGCGCGCCTGGGACGACTACGAGCGCTATTCCTTGCAACTAACGGCGTCCAACACGTCCGGACTTGGCCACGCCGCCTTCCGGGCGCGCAGCCCTCAGGCATTGCAACGGCGGGTCGAGGCGCTGCAAGACTCCGGCCGCGCGATCGGCTGGCACGAGGGCGAGCTCGGGCATGGGCCGGGATTTCGCTTCCACGATCCGGACGACCACGTGATCGAACTGTATTACGAAACGGAATGGTACGACCCCCCGCCGGAGCTGCGTCCGGCCCTGAAGAACCAGGGGCAGAGATACCCGGCGCGCGGCGTCAATGTCCGTCGGCTCGATCACTTCAACTGCCTTGCCGTCGACGTCGAGGCGAACCGTCTCTTCTTCGAAAAGTATCTCGGCTTCCGCAACACCGAACGCATCGTGCTGAACGACGGCACCGAAGCCGGGATGTGGCTGACCTGCACGAATAAGAGCTATGACTTTGCCTATACGCGCGAGGCGCACGGCGTGAAAGGGCGGTTCCACCACATCACCTACGCGCTCGACAGCCGTGAAGCGATCCTGCAGGCCGCCGACATTTTTCTCGAGAACGGCGTCTTCATCGAAACCGGGCCGCACAAACACGCGGTGCAGCAGACGTTCTTTCTCTACGTCTACGAGCCCGGCGGCAACCGCGTGGAGGTCGCGAACGCCGGCGCGCGGCTCGTGCTCGCGCCCGACTGGAAGCCCATCGTCTGGACCGAGGAGGAGCGCAAGAAGGGTCAGGCCTGGGGCCTCAAGACGATCGAGAGCTTCCACACCCACGGCACGCCGCCACTGCCGGACCAGATCGCGGCGCACGGGAGCGGGGAGGAGAACAACGCGACCGCCGGAATGGAGGATCTGTCGGAAAAGGGGATCGCTTCGTGAGCGCCCACATCGTCATCACCAATCCGCCGAAAGTGTCGCGCGATCTGGCGTCTGCTTTCGCTCCGTACGGCGTCGCGACGATCCACGAGGCGCAGGGCCGCACCGGCCTGCTCGCCTCCACCATGCGCCCGATCTATCCCGGCGCGAAGATCGCGGGCAGCGCCGTCACCGTCTCGATCGCGCCCGCGGATAACTGGATGATCCACGTCGCGGTTGAGCAGTGCGAGGCTGGCGACGTGCTGGTGGTCGCGCCCACGTCGCCGAGCGATGCCGGATATTTCGGCGACCTGCTCGCGTGCTCGCTCAAGGCGCGGGGCGTGCTCGGCCTCGTGATCGAGGCGGGCGTGCGCGACGTCGCGACACTGACGGAAGAGCGGTTTCCGGTGTGGTCGAAGGCGATCTCCGCGCAGGGGACGGTCAAGGAGACGCTCGGCTCGGTGAACGTCCCGGTGATCTGCGCCGGCAGGCTCGTCCATCCCGGCGACCTGATCGTCGCCGACGACGACGGCGTCGTCGTCGTGCCTCGTCTCTCGGCCGAAACGACGTTGCGGGCGAGCGAAGCGCGTGAGCGGAACGAGGAAGGCAAGCGGGCGCGTCTTCGCGCCGGGGAACTCGGCCTCGACATCTACGGGATGCGGGAAAAGCTGGCGCAGAAGGGCCTGACATACCGCGCCGCCGGAGACGACCGATGATCATCGACTGCCACGGCCACTATACGACCGCGCCCGCGCCGCACGACCAATGGCGCGAGGCGCAGAAGGCCGCCTTCAGGTCCGGCGGCGACATCGATCCGACCTACCCGGACATCTCCGACGCCGAGATCCAGGAGACGATCGAGAAGAATCAGCTGCGCCTGCTGCGCGAGCGCGGCGCGGACATGACGATCTTCAGCCCGCGCGCCTCGACCATGGCCCATCATGTCGGCAACGAAGCGATGAGCCAGGCCTGGACTCGCCGCTGCAACGACCTGATCAAGCGCGTGGTCGATCTCTTTCCCGAAACCTTCGCCGGCGTCTGCCAGCTGCCGCAATCGCCGGGCGTCTCGATCAGCCACTCCATCGCCGAGCTGGAGCGCTGCGTGACCGAACTGGGCTTCGTCGGATGCAACCTCAACCCGGACCCGTCCGGCGGCCACTGGACCGGCCCGCCGCTCACCGACCGGGCCTGGTATCCCTTTTTCGAGAAAATGGTCGAGCTGGACGTGCCGGCGATGATTCACGTCTCCGGCTCCTGCAATCCGAACTTCCACGCGACCGGCGCCCATTATCTGAACGCCGACACGACGGCGTTCATGCAGTTCCTGCAAGGCGATCTCTTCAAGGACTTTCCGGCGCTCCGGTTCGTCATCCCGCATGGCGGCGGAGCGGTCCCGTATCATTGGGGTCGCTTCCGGGGTCTCGCCGACATGCTGAAGCGGCCGAAATTGTCCGAGCACGTGATGAAGAACGTGTTCTTCGACACCTGCGTCTATCACCAGCCGGGCATCGACCTGCTGTTCCGCGTGATCAGCGTCGACAATATCCTGTTCGGCTCGGAGATGGTCGGGGCGGTGCGCGGCATCGATCCCGAGACCGGCCAGTATTTCGACGACACGAAGCGCTACGTCGACGCCCTCGCGATTTCCGACGCGGACAAGCGCCGCGTCTTCGAGCTGAACGCGCGCCGGGTCTACCCGCGTCTTGACGCTATTCTGAAGGAGCAGGGCCGATGATCGACGGGACGCACCGTCTCGCTCCGGACATGAGGGCCTGACGCGATGGTGGAGTGGCAAGCCGCGGTCGGGCTCTACCCGAACACGCGAGCGCTGCGCTCCGGCGAGGTGACCTCGGGCCGGCTGCGGCTTGCGTTCGCCGAGGTGTCGCCCATCAACCGCGCCTTCGCGCCGATGGTGCGCGACGGTCGTTACGACGTGAGCGAAATGGCGATCGGCACGTTCCTCCAGGCGAAGGCCTACGGGAAGAAGCTGGTGCTGCTGCCCGTGACCGTCGCCGCCCGGTTCCAGGAACAGGCCCTGCTCTGCCGGGCGGATAGCGACGTCAGCGGCCCCGCCGATCTTGCGGGCCGCCGGGTCGGCGTCAGGGCCTACAGCCAGACCACCGGGATGTGGCTGCGCGGCATCCTCGCGGACGAGTACCGGGGTGCGGCCGGAGCAGGTGCGCTGGATCACGTTCGAGGATGCCCATGTGGCGGAGTATCGCGATCCGCCCTGGGCCGAGCGCGCCCCGCCCGGCAAGGCGCTGCTGCCGATGCTGCGCGCGGGCGAGCTGGACGCGGTGATCGTCGGCAACGACAGGCCGGAGCATTCGGATCTCCGGACCGTGTTCCCCGATGCCGCCGCCGCGTCCGAGGCGTTCTGGCGAAGGCATGGCCTCATGCCCGTCAACCACATGCTGACCGTCCGGCGCGCCCTGGCCGAGAGCCGGCCGGACCTGATCGCCGAGCTTGTTCGCATGTTCCGGGAGGCCAAGGCGGCCGGTCCTCCTCAAGCAAGCGGTCGCGACGCGCTGCCGATTGGCCGCGAGGCGCTGCGGCCGGCTGTGGAACTCGCCCTGCGCTACTCTGCCGACCAGGGCCTGCTGCCCCGGCGTCCCGGCGCCGAGGAGGTCTGGGAGGGGCTGCCGGAGGCCGCCGGGACGGGGTGAGGACGGAGCCGGGCTGCATCGTGGCTCAGGAGTCGGGCGTGCCCCAGTCGAGCAGGCGCCACGAGTTGCCGCCGCGCGCCGAAGGGGCGATCTCGACCGCGGCATAACGCGCGAAGCGGCTGCCGCCGGGGCCGGCAGCCTCGGCCGTGAGGCCCACCGCCAGCACCGCCGCCGGTTGGCCGCCGCCGCTCCCCGTTTCCTCGCCTTCGACGGCGCGCAACGCCGCGAGCACGACCGGGTCGGCAAAGGCGGGATCGGGATCGTCGTCCCACCAGAGCGTCAGATGCGGCCGCAGCAAGGCCAGCAAGTCAGGGTTCATTCCCAGTACCCCGCCGAGTTCGTCGAGGCTGCGGAAAGGCGTTCCGGGCGGGGCGTAGTCGAGGCCGGCCGCGCGGTATTCGGCCGCCTTCGCCCCATGCGGCCGCGCCCGGCGGCCCGGCATGCGCCAGTCGGCGATGGCGTCGGCGAGCGCAGTCGCTCTCTGCTGATCCACCCCGAGCGTCATGAGCAGGGCGCGCATCAACTCAGGGGATGCGGCGTTCGGGTTCACCCGGCCGGCCAGATTCTCAAGTCTGACCTCCACCTGCGCGCCGGCGATGGCGATCCGGTGGCGGCCGGATGGCGCCCAGTGCTGGTCCCCGCCGGCCATCAGGTGGAAGACGGCTTCTTGGATCGCGCCGTTCGCCGCTTCCTGCGTGATCGCTTCGTTGCGCATATTGCTCGCGAGCTGGGTTCCGGTCCGCCCGGTCGCGGCCATGCGCGTCGCGATCAGAGCGAGCAGCACCATCGTCCAGAGCACGAGCAGCAGGGCAAAGCCCTTTTGCCTGGACCATTCGCCCGTGCCCCGTTTCTTCGTCACCGCGCCTGTCTATGGCGGATGCAAATGAAATAAAAGCTCCGCGATATAACCGAACGGCGCATCGGCGGAACAAGCCGGCGGAAATCGGCGTGGTGCGCCGGTTGCATGACGGCCCGACCGATCCGGAGAGGCAGCATCTCCAACAGCCGATTGCCCACGAGTGGGGATTGGAACTCGACTGGAGCCTGTTCGCGCCCGCGACGGCGCCAGGCCGTCCTGGAGCGTGAATTTCGCGCCTCCGTTTCTCCGTGATCTCGCCTTCCAGAACGTCGCCGATCCCGACAATCAGCTCTCCGACCTGAAGTTCACGGCTCCGTCTCGTCTGCCAGCCCCCGCATCTCGTGCTGAGCGACGAAAACTCTTCCGGTGACGGGGGGGACGCGAGAAGGGCCACTGGGCTTGTGCCGTCGCCTCCGCCGACCGCGCGCGAATAACCGCCCAGGAAGCCAGGCGCGGAGCAAGCGGCGGGGGCGGCCTTGCGTCAACGGGTCCGATAGACCGCCCGCGCCGTTCCGCAGAACAGGCGCGCCTGATCGGGCAGTGGCAGATCCTCAACGATCTCGCGGAAGCCCGAGAAGATCGTCTCGAAGCTCGCGCACAGACTGTCGACCGGGAAGTTGCTCGCGAACATGCAGCGCTCCGCGCCGAACATCGCGATCGCCTCCCGCACGATCCACCGGTTGCTGGCGGCGGTCCAGGGCAGCCCGGGCTGTCCCAGCCCCGAGATTTTCACCGCCACGTTCGGCCAGTTCGCGAGCGCCGCCATCGCCCCGCGCCAGGCCTGCAAGCCCGTGTCGCTGCGATCGGCGGGCAGGCCGGTGTGGTTCAACACGATGGTGGTCGCAGGAAAGTCCCGCGCCAGCATTGCCGCCTCGCCGAGCGCCCACCACGGCGCCTGCAGGTCGAAATGCAGGCCGTGCCGCGCCAGGAGCTCATAGCCGCCGCGCCAGCGCTCATCCGACATCAGCGTGCGGCCCGGCTCGCCCGGCGCCCGTGAGCCGCCCGGCTTGTGACGCACGCTGCGCACCAGCGGAAAGCCTGCCTGCGCGGCTAGCACCGAGGCCGCGTCCGCCTGGTCCAGCCAGGCCTGCGCGACGATCGCGTTCGGCATGCCGAACCGCGCCGCGAGCCCGCTGACATGCCGGGTTTCGCCGAGCGGGTCGGCGGGATTCCACTCCGCCTCGACATAGACGGTCTCGCGGATGTTTTGTCCGCGCGCGTCAGCCAAATAGTCCGGCGGCAGATAGCGGCGCTTGATCGCCGCGTAGTCGCCATAGCGGAAGGCAATCCGCGCCTCCGGCCGCAGCCACGGATAGTCGTTCGCCGAGGGGTCCCAGAAGTGCTGATGCGCGTCGACGACGGGCCCGCCGTAGCGCATCTCAGGTCTCCCGCAAGCGTCCGAGCGGAATGAGCAGCGTGCCCAGAATGAACAGCACGGCGCAGCCGGCGAAGAAATACAGCACCCAGTCATAGGCGCCGGTCACCTGCAGGATGAACCCGGCGATGATCGGCACGATGATCCCGCCGGCGCTGCCCGCGAAGTTCATCAGCCCGCCGACCATGCCGGCCTGTGCCGGCGCAACCAGCAGCCCGGGGAAGGTCCAGTAGAGGCTCCCCCAGCACAGCATGAACTCGGTCGCGGCCAGCACGGCGACCGCCAGCACGGCACCCGAAATGGTTGGCAGAAGCAGGAACGCCGCGAACATCGCGAGGCCCGAGAGGGTCAGCATCGATTTCAGCACGAACGCCCGCCCGAACCCGCGCCGCTGCAACGCGTCGCTGAGGAAGCCCGACGTCAGCGAGCCGAGGAACCCGGCTCCGAAAATCACGAATGTCGCCGATCCCATCTGCTTCAGATCGAGGCCGCGGGCCTGCGCCAGATAGCTCGGCCCCCAGGTGAGCAGGCCGAAATTCATCATTGCCCAACCGAATCGCCCGGCCATGACCGGGATCACGCCCCGCCAGCCGAATTGCCGGGCAGTCACGCGCCCGGTTTCCGCGTTGCTCGATGCCGGCCGGATATGCGCCAGCTCGGCGGCGTTCACGCCGGGGTGCAGCGCGGGTTCGTCGCGCAGGAACCGCACCGCGAAGATGCCGAGCGCGATGGTCGTTAGTCCGGCCAAGCCGAACGCCAGCCTCCAGGAATGCAGCGCATAGATCAGCCAGGCGATGGCGACGCCGCCGATCGCCGCGCCGAAATAGCTGCCGCTGTCCATCAGCACCGCGCCGCGTCCGCGCTCGTGCGGCGCCATCCATAGCGCGACGAGCTTGCCCCCGGCTGGAAACATCGGGGCTTCGGCCGCGCCCAGGCCGAGCCGCGTCAGCAGCAGGGTGACGCCGTTCGTGGTCGCCATCGCCAGCGTCTGGAACAGCCCCCAGAGCAGGATTGCGCCGGACATCACCCGGCTCGGCCCGGCCTGGTCGATCATCCACCCGCCCGGGATCTGCAGCAGGGCGTAGGTCCAGAAGAACGAGCTCAGGATGATCCCCTGGGTGGCCGGCGACAGCGCCAGCTCGTGCGCGATGGTCGGCATGCCAACGGACAATGAGGTGCGATCCGCCATGTTGACCACGGTGACCACGAAGATGAAGGCGAACAGGCGCCATCGGACCGCGCTGGGCCGTACCGAACCCGCCGATAGGTGTGTCGTCGCGACAGCGGATTTTTCGGCCAAGGCTCTGCTCCTTGCTCTCCGTTTACCCGCACGGCGAGGTGACCATCTCCTTGTGTGGCGGCCGGGCGGCGTGTCAAGCGGCCGTATGGCCCGGGCATAAACCCGGCGGCCGGGGCTCTTGCCCTCCTGCCTTGTCCGCCGCGCCGTGGCCAATCGCTGCGCCGCCGTGTACAGCAGGCGCGCCGCCGCTTCCGATCGGCGGCGCGTCTGCCGTTGCCGGTTCGAGAGGAAGCGCATGGATGTTCCGTTGTCTCCCCGGGGAATGCTGTCCCGGCGCCCGGCCGCGCCGCTCGCCGGGCAGATCGCGGTGCCGGGCGACAAGTCGATCAGCCATCGCGCGCTGATGTTCGGGGCGCTCGCAGTGGGCGAGACCCGGATTTCCGGATTGCTGGAGGGGGAGGACGTGCTGCGGACGGCGGCCGCCATGCGGGCGCTCGGCGCGGAAATCGCGCGCGGCGACGACGGCGTCTGGCGGGTCGCGGGGCGTGGCATCGGCGGGCTGACCGAGCCCGCGGACGTGCTCGACATGGGCAATTCCGGCACGGCCGCGCGGCTGCTCTGCGGCATCCTGGCGAGCCATCCGATCTTTTCCGTGATCACGGGCGATGCGTCCCTGCGCCGCCGTCCGATGCGCCGCGTCACCGGCCCGCTCGCCGCCTGCGGCGCGCGCTTCTCCGGTCGCGAGGGCGGGCGGCTGCCGCTGGCCGTGGAGGGCGCGCGCGTGGCGCTGCCGCTCGACTACCGCCTGCCGGTCGCGTCCGCGCAGGTGAAGTCGGCGCTCCTGCTGGCCGGGCTGAACGCCCCCGGCATCACCCGGGTCGAGGAGCCGGAGGCGTCGCGCGACCACAGCGAGAACATGTTGCGTCATTTCGGCGCGGACGTGCGGGTCGAGCAGGAGGGCGCCGGACGCGTGATCCTGCTGCGCGGCCAGCCCGAATTGCGGGCGGCGGACGTGACGGTGCCCGCCGATCCGTCCTCGGCCGCGTTCCCGATCGTCGCCGCCCTGATCGTTCCGGGCTCGTCCGTGGCCCTGCCCGCCGTCGGGCTGAACCCGCTCCGCACCGGGCTGCTGACGACGCTCGCGGAGATGGGGGCGGACATTCAGGTCGAGAACCGGCGGGCCGAGGCCGGGGAGCCGGTCGGCGATCTCGTCGTGTCGCATGCGGCGCTGCGCGGCGTCGAGGTTCCACCCGGCCGGGCGCCCAGCATGATCGACGAGTACCCCGTGCTCGCGGTCGCCGCCGCCTGCGCCTCGGGCACCACGCGGATGCGCGGTCTGCGCGAGCTGCGGGTCAAGGAGAGCGACCGCCTGACCGCGACCGCCGCGCTGCTGACGGCGAACGGGGTGCGGGTCGAGATCGAGAGCGACGACCTGATCGTGCACGGCATGGGCGGGCCGCCACCCGGCGGCGGCCTGGTCGAAACGCAGATGGATCACCGGCTGGCGATGAGCGCGCTCGTGCTCGGTCTCGCGACGGCGTCTCCCGTGCGCGTCGACGACGCCGCCTTCATCGACACAAGCTTCCCCGGCTTCGCGGCCCTGATGGGCGGCCTCGGCGCCATCATCGAGCCCGCCTGACCGTGGGCGCGCCGTGCGTGATCGCGATCGACGGGCCGGCGGCGGCCGGCAAGGGAACGCTCGCGCGCCGGCTGGCGGCGGCGCTCGGGCTGCCCTACCTCGACACCGGCCTGCTGTACCGTGCCGTCGGCCGCCGCGTGCTGGACGCGGGTGCGGACCCCGCGGACCCGACGGCGGCCGTCAAGGCGGCGCGCACGCTCGACGCCGCCAGTCTCGCGCGCGCCGACCTGCGCGGACCGGCGGCCGACGCCGCCGCCTCGGAGGTCGCGGCGATCCCGGAGGTCCGGGCGGCGCTGCTCGACTTCCAGCGCGCGTTCGGGCGGGCGAGGGGCGCCGTGCTGGACGGGCGCGACATCGGCACGGTGATCTTCCCGGACGCGCGGGTGAAGCTGTTCGTCACGGCCTCGGCGGAGGCGAGGGCGCGCCGTCGCTGGCTCGAGCTGCGGGATCGGGGTTCGGACGTGACGATCGAAGCGGTGCGGGCCGAAATGGACGCGCGGGACGCGGCCGACGCCACACGGGCGGCCGCGCCGCTGCGGCCCGCCGCCGACGCGATCCTGCTGGATACGACCGCGCTCGACGCGAACGCGGCGTTCGCGCAGGCGCTCGGCCACGTGCAGACCACGCTCGGCGATGCGGCGGTCTCGCCTGTAGCGGGCACCTGAAGATGCCCGGTGCATGTAGCAGATGAGTTGACGGCTTTCGCTTGGCGCCGCTGCTCCGTCCGACGCAGCCAACCCCCAAGGGTCAAATGCGCCGGACGGATCTCGCGCCCCGTACAATTGCCGCCGGGCTTCTTGACTTAGTTGAGCCACCCTCCTAGATCGCTGGCACTCCTAAGGCCGGAGTGCTAACAGGCCGGTTTCGGCGGGCCTGTTGGATTGCAAAATCGTCATCACCAGGAGCGATCCTCCATGAAGTTCCGTCCCCTGCATGACCGGGTCGTGGTCCGTCGGCTGAATGCCGAAGAGAAGACCGCGGGCGGCATCATCATTCCAGACACCGCCAAGGAAAAGCCGATGGAAGGCGAGGTCATCGCCGTCGGTCCGGGCGCGCGCAACGAGCAGGGTCAGGTGACGCCGCTCGATGTGAGAGAGGGCGACCGGATCCTCTTCGGCAAGTGGTCGGGCACCGAAGTCAAGATCGACAGCGAGGAGCTGCTGATCATGAAGGAGTCCGACATCATGGGCGTGATCGAGGGCGGCGTCGCCCAGAAGAAGGCCGCTTAGAGAGCTGCCTTCCGCCCACCGTCTCAAGTTCAACGATAGGATAAGCACATGGCTGCCAAGGATGTACGGTTCGGCGGCGACGCCCGCCAGCGGATGCTGAAGGGCGTCGACATTCTCGCCGACGCGGTGAAGGTGACGCTCGGTCCCAAGGGTCGCAACGTCGTGCTCGACAAGAGCTTCGGCGCGCCGCGGATCACCAAGGACGGCGTGACCGTCGCGAAGGAGATCGAGCTCGCCGACAAGTTCGAGAACATGGGCGCGCAGATGGTGCGCGAGGTCGCGAGCAAGACCAGCGACGTCGGCGGCGACGGCACGACCACGGCGACCGTGCTGGCCCAGGCAATCGTTCGCGAGGGCGCGAAGGCGGTGGCCGCCGGCATGAACCCGATGGATCTGAAGCGCGGCATCGATAAGGCCGTGACCGCGGTCGTCGAGGAGTTGCAGGCCCGCTCGCGCAAGATCACAACTCCCGGCGAGACCGCGCAGGTCGGCACCGTGTCGGCCAACGGCGAGGCCGAGATCGGCCGCATGATCTCGGAAGCGATGCAGAAGGTCGGCAACGAGGGCGTGATCACGGTCGAGGAGGCCAAGGGCGTCCAGACCGAGCTCGACGTGGTCGAGGGCATGCAGTTCGACCGTGGTTATGTCTCCCCCTATTTCATCACCAACGCGGAGAAGATGGTCGCCGAGCTGGATCAGCCCTACATCCTGATCCACGAGAAGAAGCTCTCCGGGCTGCAGCCGATGCTGCCGTTGCTCGAGAGCATCGTGCAGTCGGGTCGGCCGCTGCTGATCATCGCCGAGGACGTCGAAGGCGAGGCGCTGGCGACGCTCGTAGTCAACAAGCTCCGGGGCGGCCTGAAGGTCGCGGCGGTAAAGGCGCCGGGCTTCGGCGATCGCCGCAAGGCGATGCTCGAGGACATCGCGATCCTGACCGGCGGCCAGGTCATCAGCGAGGATCTCGGCATCAAGCTCGAGACGGTCACGCTGAACATGCTCGGCAAGGCCAAGCGGGTTCTCATCGAGAAGGAGAACACGACGATCGTGGAAGGCGCCGGTTCGTCCGACGACATCAAGGGTCGCTGCAACCAGATCCGCGCGCAGGTCGAGGAGACCACCTCGGACTACGACCGCGAGAAGCTGCAGGAGAGGCTGGCGAAGCTCGCGGGCGGCGTTGCCGTGATCCGCGTCGGCGGCTCGACGGAGGTCGAGGTGAAGGAGCGCAAGGATCGCGTCGACGACGCGCTCCACGCCACCCGCGCCGCGGTCGAGGAAGGCATCGTGCCGGGCGGCGGCGTCGCCCTCGCGCGCGCGAGCCTGATCCTCGCCAAGCTGCAAGGCGACAACGACGACCAGCGCTTCGGGATCGAGATCGTGCGCAAGGCGGTGCAGACGCCGCTGCGGCAGATCGCCGAGAACGCGGGCGAGGACGGCGCGGTGATCGCCGGCAAGACGCTTGACAAGGAGGACCACGCCTTCGGTTTCGACGCGCAGACGGGCGAGTT
This sequence comes from uncultured Alphaproteobacteria bacterium, assembly GCA_963777325.1. GTDB lineage: Bacteria > Pseudomonadota > Alphaproteobacteria > Acetobacterales > Acetobacteraceae > JAFAXA01. Next base: position 209,956 of record CAVZQE010000022.1, read on the forward strand.
CAAGGATCTCGTTCAGGCGGGCATCATTGATCCGACCAAGGTCGTGCGCACGGCGCTGCAGAACGCGGCGTCCGTCGCGGGCCTGCTCGTGACCACTGAGGCGATGGTCGCGGAGCGGCCGGAGAAGAAGGCGGCCGGGATGCCGCCGGGCGGCGGCATGGGCGGCGGCATGGGCGACATGGATTTCTGATCCAACCCGATCAGGGAACCGGGAAGGGTGGGCCGAAAGGCTCGCCCTTTTTTCGTGCTATCGACCGGGTTCAGGCCCTCTGCCACAATTGACATCGCCCCCCCAACCTGTGCCACAGTTTATTTGCAATCGATTTTGGCTAGGCTTGCTGTGCTCTCCGTACACTCGGGTGCTCTCAAGACGTCCAAAGGCCCGGTTGTCTGCAACGCCACGCGATCCCCGCGCGGCGTGTCTACGGAGTGACGCAAGGAATGGCTACCGGTACAGTCAAGTGGTTCAACGCCACGAAGGGATACGGCTTCATCATGCCGCAGGACGGCGGGCGCGATGTGTTCGTTCACATCACCGCCGTGCAGTCGGCCGGCCTTCGCGGCCTCAACGAGGGCCAGAAGGTCACGTATGAAGTGGCGATGGAGCGGGGCAAGGCCTCCGCGACCAATCTCCGCGTCGCCTGATCCCTGCTTCGGACGATGATCGGCCCGGCTCAGACCGTGTGTGCATCGACCGGCACACTCTGTCGGCCGGGCCTTTCCGCTTTGGTCGGCTTCGTTTCGGTTGGGCTTAGGGACGTATCCGCACGCCTGCGCGCGTGCTCGTGAGGAGGCGACTGGGATGGCTGTCGGAACCGTCAAGTGGTTCAATGCTACCAAAGGGTATGGGTTTATTATGCCTCAGGATGGCGGCAAGGACGTCTTCGTGCATATCACCGCCGTCCAGTCGGCCGGTCTCAAGGGCCTCAATGATGGCCAGAAGGTGAGCTACGACGTCGCCATGGAGCGCGGCAAGGCCGCCGCGACCAACCTCAAGCTCGCCTGAGTGACGCGACCCCGCGCGGGGCATAGGCGGCTCCGGCTTCAAGCGGTCCCCGGTTCGGTTCGGACGGGGACCGCCATTCTTATCTCGGCTCTGTATCGGTTGAGGCGGTCCTGGTCACGGGAGTGACCCGCATCGCGCCAGCCTTCCACATCGCGGCCTCCGCCTTGGCCTGCTGATCCGGCCTGCGGATCATGACGGAGAGGATCAGTTCGCCGCGCTTCGCGGCTTCCTCGCGGGCCTCGTTCTCCACATGGCTGAAGGCGTTCGTCACGCCTTCCGTCGCCGCGCCGAGACCGACGCCACCCGCCACCGCCGCCGCTATCGCCGGAGCCGCCGCTCCCCCCGTCGCGATGACGGCCCCCGCGGCGGCCAGCGCCCCGACCGACGCGGCCAGGCTCGCGTGCAGGGTGCGCGACTGCTGATCGTCGACATCGGTGGTCGGGTTGGCGGCGCCCTGTTCCGGCGTCGCCTCCGCGCCGGCCGGCGATGCGACCGGAATGCTGATCTCCGCCCTGTCGAAGCCGTGTCCGTTCAGAAGGCGGATGGCATCCTCGAGGGTTGCGTTGCTGGGAAAGAGTTCCCGGACCTCGTTCACTTCCTCGGCGACGGTGGGGCTGGGCTCACCTGGGCCGGAGATGTCGCTCATGGGTCGCTCCTGATCGCTCGTTCGCATGCGGGGTCTCTGAGCGAACGCCGTCCCCGCGGCCCCGTTCCCGGCTGCGCACCGCCCGGAGAGTGCCAGTGAGACGGGTGCGCGTTCAAGCGGCGGCGCGGATCGCCACCGCCCGGACGGCGTCGCCCACCAGCCCCGCGAACCCCTCGAAATTGGCTTCGAACCTCCGCGCCAGCTCGGAGGCCGCGGTATCATATGCGGCCTTGTCCGCCCAGGCCTGGCGCGGATCGAGCACCTCGGGAGGAATCCCCGGGACCGAGGTGGGAACGGACAGCCCGAACACCGGGTCCGTGCGAAAGCCGCCTTTCGCGAGCGTGCCGTCGAGGGCGGCGTTCAGCAGCGCGCGGGTGTGCGTGATGCTCATGCGCTTGCCGGTCCCGTAGCCCCCGCCCGTCCAGCCGGTGTTGAGGAGCCAGCAATGCGCTCCGTGCCGCTCGATCAGCTGCTCGAGCATCTCGCCGTACACTTCCGGGGCACGCGGCAGGAACGGCGCCCCGAAGCAGGTCGAGAACGTCGCCTGGGGCTCGGCCCCCATGCCCTTTTCGGTCCCGGCGACCTTCGCCGTGTAGCCGGACAGGAAATGGTACATCGCCTGGGCCGGGGTCAGCTTGGCGATCGGCGGCAAGACCCCGAACGCGTCGGCGGTCAGCAACAGAATGTTCCTGGGCTGGCCGCCGCGGCCGGTCAGCTCGACATTTCGGATGAACTCGACCGGGTAGCAAGAGCGGGTGTTTTCGGTAAGGGACGTGTCGGTCAGATCCAGCAGCCCATGCGGATCGGCGACCACGTTCTCGAGCACCGCGCCGAAGCGGTGGCTGGCGGCCCAGATGTCGGGTTCGGCCTCAGCGCACAAATTGACCACCTTGGCGTAGCAGCCGCCCTCGAAGTTGAACACGCCGTCCGGACCCCAGCCATGCTCATCGTCCCCGATCAGGCGCCTGGCCGGATCGGAGGAGAGGGTGGTCTTGCCCGTGCCGGACAGGCCGAAGAACAACGCGACGTCCTCGTTCTGCCCGATATTGGCGCTACAATGCATCGGCAGCACGCCCTCGGCCGGCAGTTTCCAGTTCATGACCGTGAAGATCGATTTCTTGATCTCGCCGGCATATTCGGTGCCCGCGATGACGATCACCCGTTCCTTGAAGGAGAGCGCGATCGCCGTCCCGCTGCGGACGCCGTCGATCGCGGGTTCGGCCTGGAAATGCGGCGCGTGCAGGATGACGTAGTCCGGCCGGAAATCATCGAGTTCGGACGGCTTGGGCCGGATGAACATGTTGCGGGCGAACAGGCTGTGCCACGGCCCGGTCGAAACCAGCCGCACCCGCACCCGCCGCGCGGGGTCGGCTCCGGCATAGAGATCCTGCGTGTAGAGTTCCTGCCCTTGCAGATAGGCCTGCACCCGCGTCTTCAGTGCCGCGAATTGTGCCGGATCGAGTTTCTGGTTCGTCTTGCTCCACCACACGTCGCCGGAAGTCTCCGGCTCGTTCACCACGAACTTGTCCCCGGCCGAGCGTCCGGTGTGTACGCCGGTCCTGACGATCAATGCGCCATCGGCGGACAGCGTGCCTTCGCCCTTACGGAGCGCCTCGGAAACGAGCGCGGGCGCGGTCAGGTTTGCGCGAACCGGGCGGGAGGCGTGAACGCCCGTTCCTGCCAGGGCAGCGGAGGCGTGATGGCGCCAGGTCTGATGTCCGAGAGTGGGCGTGACGGCGTTCAAGGGGCTATCCTCACGGTGAGTTAGTTTCTGCCCCGAGTCTTACCGGCGCAGCCACGGCGAGGTCCAGTGGTAGATCGGGATTGCTCACCGCCATGCTAGGATGCGAGCGTTTCCCGCGCCCTGCCGGCCAATGCCACCAGTTCCCGCCGCACGTCCGAAGCACTGGCGGCGGGGGCGGTCCAGTCGAGCCTTGTGACACGCTCGCCGTCGCTGAGATCGCAGCCATCGACGTCGATCGCCACCAAACGCCACTCGGCCGGACCGCCTCCGTCCGCGCGTGCAATCAAAGCGAGTGCGTCCGCGTGATCCATGTTGCAGTGCGTAGCGATGGATGCCTCTGCCTGGGCGATCGCTTCCACCGGCTCGGGGTGGGGGAGGAGAAGATCGCGGCGGAGCTTGGCCGCCTGGGCGAAGCCGCCGACCATCAACGCGCCTTCGATCCGGACGCGCCACAAGCCGAAATCCGCGAAATCCGCATACAGCGCGGCATAAGGGTGGACCGCCAGCCAGCGGGCCTTCAATGCCGGATCATTCTCGCGCCGTGCTTCTCCCGTGACGGTCAGGCGGGGCGCCGTTTGCGGGTTCATCGTTTCGGGCGTCCCGGACACCAGAACGGCGCAGCGCGGGTCCGCCCGCAAGTGCCGCGTGTGCTCGGACAGGTTCGAGAGCAGCAATAGCACCGAGAGATCGGGCGCGCAGGCGGGTGTCACCAGGGAGGCAAAAGGCTGCCCGCCGGAGGCCGCCGTCGCCAGCGTGCCAACGCGGGCGCCGCGCAGCAGGCGGCGTGCTCTGGCGACGGTCTCGAGCTTCCTCGTCTCGCTCATCGGTCCGGCTCCTCTGCCCCTGCCCGCAGTGTCTGGAGAATGACGAAGAATACACCTCGCCCCGGGCCGGCCGGAGCATCTCCCTGTCCCGGTTGTGCCATAATCGCGGGAGGGTTTAGGCCACATTTCGCCGGGAGTCTGGTGGCCCCACACCAAGGGAGCGAGGATATGTCGGGTTCAGCCAAGATGATGGCTCAAAAGGATGCGTTCACCAAGCAGACGATCGCGCTGGTCGATGACGACCGGAACATTCTTACCTCGGTTTCCATGACGTTGGAGCAGGAAGGCTTTCAGGTGCGCACCTATACGGACGGCGAGAGCGCCCTCCAGGGACTGAGCGCTCGGCCGGCCGATCTGGCGGTACTCGACATCAAGATGCCCCGCATGGACGGGATGGAATTGCTGCAGCGCTTGCGTCTGCGCAGTTCGATGCCGGTCATCTTCCTGACCAGCAAGGACGAGGAGGTCGATCAGCTCATGGGGCTGCGCCTCGGGGCGGACGACTACATAACGAAGCCGTTCAGCCAGCGGCTGCTGATCGAGCGCATCCGGGCTTTGCTGCGTCGGAACGAGGCCAGCCGGGCGGAAGGGTCGGGGGCGGCCCCGTCGGGAGTGTTGTCGCGCGGCGACCTTGTGCTCGACGACACCAAGCATCAATGCAGCTGGCGCGGTGAGGACATCCAGCTGACCGTGACGGAATTCCTCTTGGTCAAGGCGCTCGCCGCGCGGCCGGGCATGGTGAAGTCGCGCGACCAACTGATCGACGCCGCCTATGGCGAGAACATCTATGTGGACGACCGGACGATCGACAGCCACATCAAGCGCATCCGCAAAAAGTTCCGGACGGTCGACGACAGCTTCAACCACATCGAGACGCTGTACGGCATAGGCTATCGCTACAAGGAGCACTGACATGGCGCGGGCCGCCGCGCTCGCGCCGCGGGTCGCGCATGCGGACTCGGCCGGCGCTGTCCGTCCGGCGCCAGCAGCTCGTCGCGTCCATGACAGCCTGCGCCCGGCCGCGCGCCTCGTATCGCCGCTGCTGCGCCGCATCCTGCTCGTCAACGCGTTGCCGCTCGTGCTGCTCGTCGCGGCGCTGCTCTATTTCAACCAGTATCAGAACGGCCTGCTGGAAGCGGAGGTCGGCGCGTTGCGCGAGCAGGCGAAGATCTATGCGGGCGCGCTCGGTGAAAGCGCCGTGCGCGACAGCGGTGACGGCAATCCCGTGCTGCTGCCGGACTTGGCGCGGCCGCTGCTTCGCCGCCTGACCGATCCGACCCCGAACGCGCAGGCCAAGGTCTACGCGCCGGATGGCCAGGTCATCGCCGATAGCCGCGTGCGGGAGGGGGCGGGCGGGGCCGTGAACACCGAGCCGCTGCCGCCCGTGATCAATCACGGAGCGGTGCTGGGCACGGTTGGCTGGTTGTATGACCGCGTGCTGGCGGTGCTGCCGCACGAGACGCGCAACGTAGTGTCCGTGGATACCAACCCGGCGGCCCCGGGCCTCGACTGGCAGCCGGACGTGAAGGAGGAGTTGCGGCTCAGCAACAGCGACAACAGCCGCGAGATGCCCCCCTACATCCGCCGGACCCGCGACGACCGTCTGCTGGTCACGGTGGCGGCCCCCGTCGAGCACAATCACCATACCGTCGGAATCATACTGCTGACCCGCGATGCGCGCGGCGTGGACAACAGCCTGCTCGCGATCCGGACGTCGATTCTCGGCCTGTTCTGCCTGGCGCTCGTGCTGACCGTCGGGCTGTCCTGGTACCTCTCCTCCACCATCGCGCGTCCGATCCTGCGGCTGGCCGGCGCCGCCGCCGCGATGCGCGAGGGCAAAGGGCGCACCGCGATTGCGTCGGGGCTGCTGCAGCGGGGCGGGGAAGTGGGAACGCTCGCCTTCGCGCTGGCCGAATCGGCGGAAGCGCTCTGGGCACGCATGGACGCGATCGAGCAGTTCGCGGCGGATGTCGCGCACGAAATCAAGAACCCGCTCTCGTCGATCCGCAGCGCGATGGAGACGATGAGCCGCGTGACCGATCCGGCGATGCAGCAGCGGCTGCTGGCGATTGTCACCGATGACGTGGCCCGGCTCGACCGGCTCATTAGCGACATCAGCGACGCGTCTCGCGTCGACGCCGAGCTATCCCGCACGGCGACCGAGCGGGTGGATGTCGCGCTCATCCTCGGGACGCTGAAATCGATCCACGAGGCGACCCGCCGCGAGGGCGATCCGGAGTTGCACCTTGACGCGCCAGCCGCCGGATTGTTCGTTCAGGCGGTCGAGGGACGGCTCGTCCAGGTACTCCGCAATCTGACGGCGAATGCCCAGTCGTTCAGCCCGCCCGGCGGCCGTATCGGCGTCAGCGCGCGCGAGTCCGCCAACACGGTCGAAATCGTGGTCGAGGACGACGGACCCGGGATACCGGACTCCAAGCTCGAGAGCATCTTCGACCGTTTCTATTCCGAACGGCCGCAATCGGAGCAGTTCGGCCAGCATTCAGGGCTTGGCCTGTCGATCTGCCGTCAGATCGTGGAGGCGCTGCATGGCCGGATCATCGCCGAGAACCGGCGCGACGCCGCCGGCACCATCGTCGGGGCGCGCTTCGTGGTGCGGCTGCCGAAAGCGGCCTAGCGCGAGCGTCTTTGCCGCATCTCGTCCTGGCGCATCGGCATCGCGTCCACTGTCTCGAACAGCGCGGACAGCGGGACCGGCGCTTGCGCCGTGTATTTCGCGCCGCCGTCCTTGCCGATCAGCACGAGCGTGAAAGCGACGCTGCCGGGAGCGAACCGGCGACGGAGCATCTCGGCGGCGGCCCCCTCCGGCGCCAGCGCCACCATGTCGCGCTCGGCGAGTTCCCGCCTGGCTGCGGACAAGAGCCGCTGCTGCTCGGCGAGGGCCGGGTCGTTCGGATCGGCGAGGAGCAGCACCACGCGCCGCTTCCACAGGTAGGGAGCGAGCGGATCGGGCGCCGCCGCCGAGCGGCTGGACAGCACGACCCCGCCCGCGATCAGCGCCGCGACGATGACTGGGCGCAGTCGCATTCAGATCTCCGCCCCGCGCCGGCCGGCCGCAGCGGCCAAGGTGTTCTCGAGCAGGCACGCGATCGTCATCGGTCCGACGCCGCCCGGAACCGGCGTGATCGCCCCGGCGATCTCAGCGCATTCGGCGAACGCCACGTCGCCAGCAAGCCGGCCGTCGGGCAGCCGGTTGATGCCGACGTCGATCACGGCGGCGCCGGGCGCGATCCAGTCCCCCCGGACGAGTTCGGGCCGGCCGACGGCGGCGATCAGGACGTCGGCGCGGCGGCACTCCGCTTCCAGCTCCCGGGTTTGGGAGTGGGCGATGGTCACGGTCGCATCCGCGGCGAGCAGCAGGGCCGCCATCGGCTTGCCGACGATCGCCGACCGCCCGAGCACGAGCGCGCGCGCGCCGCGCACCTGAACCGCCGCCGCGTTCAGCAGCGTCATAACGCCGCGCGGCGTGCAGGGCACGAGGGACGGCAGCCCGTCCGCGAGCCGGCCGACGTTGAGGGGATGAAAGCCGTCCACGTCCTTGGCGGGGTCGATCGCCTCGATCACGGCCCGCGTGCGGATCTGCGGCGGAAGCGGAAGCTGCACCAGAATGCCGTCGATCGCGGGATCGGCGTTCAGGCGCGCGACCGTCGCGAGCAGCTCGGCCTCGCTGGCCGATTCGGGCAGGGCGATGGTGCGGCTGTCAATGCCGGCTGCCTCGGCCGCCCGGCCCTTGCTGCGGACATAGATCGAGCTCGCGGGATTGTTCCCCACCAGCACGACGGCCAGGCCCGCGCGATACGGCAGCCGCGCGGCGCGTTCGGCGATTTCGGCCCGCAGCGCGGCGGCGATCGCGCGACCGTCGATGATCCGGGCGGTCACAGGGCGGTCAGCCTTGTCATTGCAGCGAGCGCTAGTACGGAAAGACGTGAAACAGGCTCATCTGAATCTCGCCGAGCAGCATGCGGACGGCCTGAAGGATCAGGATCAGAATGACCGGGCTGATGTCGATCCCGCCCAGATTGGGAAGGAGATTCCTGACCGGGCGCAGCGCCGGTTCCGTCAGCCGGAACAGAAAGTCTCCGATCGTCCAGACGATCCGGTTGCGGGTGTCGAGGACGCCGAAGGAGGCAAGGGTGCTGTACACGGCGGCGAAGATCAGCACCCAGATATAGAGGCCGATCAGGCGGTCGATCAGCCAGAACAAGGCCATCATCGCAAGGGTAGTCTCCAAGGGATCGCCGAAACTACCGGCCGGGGGGCGGCGCGGCAACGGTTGCGCGAGGCGCTCGCGCCCGCTCCGCCCAGGACGGCGCTTGGATGGGAGCGACCCTTGACTTAGGCATGGGGTCTAAGCATGTTCCGCGCGCCTTGTGGAGCCTCCGGGCTGCCGCGCGGGATGGGGCTGTAGCTCAGTTGGGAGAGCGCCTCGTTCGCAATGAGGAGGTCAGGGGTTCGATTCCCCTCAGCTCCACCACCGTCCCGCCTAGGCGCCGCCCGGCAACGTGGCGGATGCGGCACCTTTGCACAGGCTCGCCGCACTTCCCCTGAAGCCGGACTTCCTGACGATGTGATCGGAGGGCGCGTCGCTGGGCTGTAAATCCCCTTTCTGTTCGTATATTGTTAGGGAATGAGAATGATGATCGTCCGTATGATCTCAGGCACATCCCTTTCCGCCTTCTCGGCCAGCGTCGCGCAGACCCGGGCCGGTCAGGGCGCGTCCGTTGCAGGCGTTCGCCAAGCCTCCGGCTCGCCGCTCGCGAGCCCGGGTTCGCCGCCCTTCACGGCGCTGAAATCGGGCGTTCCGCCCCAGGATAGCAGCCGCCCACTGCCCAGGGGATCGCTGCTCGACCTGTCCGTCTGACGCACTCTGAGGCCCTCCAGGCGGTATTGATCCGCGCCGGAGGAAGTTCCACAGTCTGCGGATGCCGGAGTTCGTGCGCAGCATCCCAGATGGCGACGACCGGGAGCGCCTTGTCTGCTCCGCTTGCGGGTATGTAGCGTATGACAATCCGAAGGTCGTGGTTGGCTCGGTCGTTCAGGCCGGGAACAGCCTGCTGCTATGCAGGCGGGCGATCGAGCCAAGGCGCGGATTTTGGACGCTGCCGGCCGGCTATCTCGAGCACGGCGAGACGGCGGGGGAAGGCGCGATGCGGGAGGCCCGCGAGGAGGCGCGCGCCAGCATCCAGCTCGATGGCGTCCTGGCCCTTTTCAGCATCAGCCGGATTGGCCAGATGCAGGTCATCTTCCGCGCCCGACTGGCCGATGCCGGTCCTGCGGCGTTCGCGCCCGGCCCGGAAAGCCTTGACGTCCGCCTGTTCGCTTGGGACGAAATCCCATGGGCCGAGCTCGCCTTCCCGTCCGTCGCCTGGGCGCTGAACGCATGGCGCCGGACCGCCTCCGGTCCCCTTGGCCAGCCCGAGGGAAATCCCGTCGAGGATCCGCGTGGAAGCGCGTCTCCGCAAGCCGTCGCAGGGGGAAGCGCGCTGTGATGCGCGTCGTACTCTGTCTGCTCGCGATGGGGCTGGCGACGCCCTCCTCGGCCGCGCAGCGGCGGGGGCATCCGCAGGAATTCGAGGTGACGCCCGAGGACGAAATGCCGGTCCCGCCGATCCCGCCGGCGACGGCCAGTCCCTATCTCGCGGCGCCAATGCCAAACACCGCCTTGGGCGCCCCGCAAGCGGCTGAGACGGCGAGCAGCGGCGCGCGCCTGAGCCCGGGGTTCTATCACCCGAAGGACTACAATATCGGCGAGGGCTACCTGGAGGGGTCGACGGTGCAGGGCGAGCAGGAGCGGCGGGCGCAGCCGGTGCCTCGGTTGCAGTTCAAGATGCCGCTGCAGTAGGACTCGTCTTCCGGATTGCCCCGGCAGCGGCGCCGGCCCTGTGCGCAGGCCGCGCTGACATCTGCTTTCTCCAGTAACGGTCGGTTCCCCCTCTCGGGCAGCCGAGTCTCCTCCCGCTTGCACGCTGGCGCCGGTGTGATAGGAGAGCCCTCGCTCGATCGGCCGAAAAGGAGCCTTCATGACGGGTCGTGACAATCGTGAAGCTTGGTGAGCGCAAGCGCCGGCTCGCCGAGGCCGCCATCGCGGTGTGCCTGCTGCTCGGCGTCTGGACGGTCGCCGATGCACGCCGTCCGCATCGTGGCGACGCGGACGGTCATGCACGCTCGGCCACCGGTAATTTCGACTATTACCTGTTGAGCCTGAGCATCGCGCCGAGTTTCTGCGCACTCGATTCCGGCCGCGGGGAGAAGGCCGAGTGCGTTGCCCCGAGCGATGCCGCGTATCGCGAGACGCCGCTGACCGTGCACGGGCTCTGGCCCAATCGCATCGGCGTCGGCGTGCGCAACCAGCCGCAGGATTGCGAAGGCCCGCCCCTGTCCGCGCTGCCGGACGGGCTGCGAGCCGACCTCGTCCACTACATGCCCGGCGCGGCGGATGGTCTCGATCGCTACGAATGGCGCAAGCACGGCGCTTGTTCCGGGCTCGGTCCGGTCGCGTATTTCGGCGCGGTCGTCGGCGCGGCCCGCGACGCCAATCGCACGATCGGCGCGGCGATGCAGGCGCACGGGATGTTCGGACGACGGGTCGGCGTGCAGGAATTGCTGGACGCCGTTGCGGAGACCAATTCCGCGCTGGCGCACTCGATCGTCGTCGATTGCCGCTTCGCGCCGAAACGCTCCGGTGCAAGCGCCTCGGTCGCGTTCATCAGCGAGATCAGGGTGCTGCTGACCCGAGACTTCGCGAGCGACGTGTCGGAGACCGGGTGGGGGCCGAACGTGTTCGTGCCGCTCTCCGAGGCCGGGTTCCGGGCAAACTCCGGCTGCCCAGGCGGCGCGGGCTTCCTGCCCAAAGGGTTCGAGGCGAGCTGACACGCCGGCTCAGGCGCTGCCGACCAGGCCGCGCGCATACTCGGTCGCGTCGAACGGCCGCAGGTCGCCCGCCTGCTCGCCGACACCCACGGCGTGGACGGGCAGGCCGAACTCCTCGGCGAGCGCCACGACGATGCCGCCGCGCGCGCTGCCGTCGAGCTTGGTGACGACGAGGCCGGTGACGGCGACCATCTCCTTGAACACGCGCACCTGCTGGATCGCGTTCTGTCCCGTGGTCGCGTCGAGCACGAGCAGCACCGAATGCGGCACCGCCGGATCCTGCTTTTGCATCACCCGGATGATCTTGCGCAATTCGTCCATCAACACGGATTTGTTGTGCAGCCGTCCCGCTGTGTCGATCAGCAGCAAATCCGCCTGCTCGGAGCGGGCGCGGGTCAGCGCGTCAAATGCGAGCCCGGCGGCGTCCGAACCGGGCGGCCCGGCGATCACCGGCACGTGCGTGCGCTCGCCCCACACTTGCAACTGCTCGACTGCGGCGGCGCGGAAGGTATCAGCCGCAACCATCATCGGGCGGAGGCCGCTTTCGGCGTAGAGCTGCGCCATCTTGCCGATCGTCGTGGTCTTGCCGTTGCCGTTGACACCGACCACCAGCACGACGTGCGGTTTCAGGCTGCGATCGATTGCCAGCGGATGCGCGACCGGCTGCAGGATGTTCGCGATCTCCGCCGACAGCTGCGTCCGGATTTCCTCGTCCGTCACCTCCGCGCCGAAGCGCGTGCGACGGAAATCCTCGATCACGCGCGCCGCGACCGCCGTGCCGAGATCGGCGCCGATGAGCAGCTCTTCCAGCTCCTCCAGCGCCTCGTCGTCGAGACGCCGCTTCTTGAAGACGGTGGTGAGACCCTCCGAGATCTTGTGGTCGAGCGGGACAGGCCCTGCTTCAGCTTATTGAAGAAGCCGCCGAGCGCCATCAGGCCGGCTCCGCCAGCAGGCCGTCGTCGTTGGCCCCGGTCACACGCGCCAGAAGCAGCTGTCCCGCGCCGGCGGCGCGCGACAGCCGCACGGGCGCGAAATGCTCGCTGTGCCCGGCGCCCCCGGTCTCGGTCAGGACCGCCGCCGCGCGCCCCACCTGCGCGTCGTAGAAGCGCCGCGCCGCTTTCCGCCCGGCGTCTCGAAGACGCGCGGCACGGGCGCGGCGTTCGGCGACCGGCACCGGCGGCATGCGCGCGGCCGGCGTGCCGGAGCGGGCGCTGTAGGGAAAGACGTGCAGGTAGTGCAGCCCGGCCTCGTCCACGAAGGCGAGCGTCTCCGCGAACAGCGCATCGGTCTCGGTCGGGAATCCGGCGATCAGATCGGCGCCGAAGGCCATGTCCGGCCTCAAGGCGCGGGCGCGCGCGGCGACGCGCAGCGCATCGGCGCGCAGGTGCCGGCGCTTCATGCGCTTGAGGATCAGGTCGCTGCCGGCCTGCATCGAGAGATGCAGATGCGGCATCAGCCGGGGCTCGTCGGCGATCAGCCGCCACAGATCGGCGTCGATCGCGGCCGGATCGAGCGAGGAGAGGCGCAGGCGCGGCAGGTCCGGCACCAGCGCGAGCAGGCGTCGGGCCAGCTGCCCGAGCGTGGGCTGGCCGGGGAGATCCGGGCCGTAGCTCGCGATATCGACGCCCGTCAGCACCACCTCGCGATAGCCGTTTTCCACCAGCGCGCGCACCTGCGACACGACCGCGCCGACCGGCACGGAGCGGTTCGGGCCGCGCCCGTAGGGGATGACGCAGAAGGTGCAGCGGTGATCGCACCCCTGCTGGACCTGCACGAAGGCGCGCGCGCGGCCCGCGAACTCGGTCACGAGATGCGCCGCCGTCTCGCGCGCCGCCATGATGTCGGAGACGGCGCCCGGCGCGTCCGCGCGCCAGCTCTCCGCTTGCAGCTTCTCGGTGTTGCCGAGCACGCGCGACACGCCCGGCAGCGCGGCCCAGGACTCCGGCGCGATCTGGGCCGCGCAGCCGGTGACAACGATGCGCGCCTCGGGCCGTTCGCGATGCGCGCGGCGGACCGCCTGGCGGGCCTGCCGCTCGGCTTCCGCCGTGACCGCGCAGGTGTTGACGATGATCGTGTCGTCGAGCGAAGCCGCATGGCCGCGCATCACCTCGAACTCGTAGGCGTTGAGGCGGCAGCCGAAGGTGAGGATGTCGGCGCTCACGAAGGATAGCTCTCCAGCTCCACGGTGCCGGTGAACGCCGTCGCGACCGGTCCCGTCATCAGCACGTGGCCGTCTTCCGCCCGCCACTCGATCTCCAATGCGCCGCCATCCACCATGACCGTCGCGCGCCGCCCCGAAAGCCCGCGCCGGTGCGCGTTCACGAGGGTCGCGCAGGCGCCGGAGCCGCAGGCGAGGGTCAGCCCGGCCCCGCGTTCCCATACCCGCAGCCGGATCAGATCGGGGGCGCGCACCTCCGCGAAGCCGATATTGGCGCGGTCGGCGAACAGCGGATCGTGCTCCAGCGCCGGGCCGAGCCTCTCGACCGGCACGGCCGAGACGTCCGGCACGAAGAAGGTCGCGTGCGGGTTGCCCATGCTCGCCGCCGCCGGATCGGTCAGCGCCCCGGCCGACAGATCAAGGTGCAGCGCATCGGCCTCGCGCGACAGCGTCACGTCCCGCCAGCCGAGGCGGGGCGGTCCCATGTCCACGCGCACGCGCCCGTCGGAGAGCATGTCGGCGGCAAGATCGCCCGAGATGGTGCGGATTACGAGCGACCGCCTGCCGCTCTCGCGCGCGAGCAGGTCCGCGACGCAGCGGGTCGCGTTGCCGCACGCGCCCGCCTCGCTGCCGTCCGGGTTGTGGATGCGCATGAAGGCGTCGGCGCCCGCGGCCGGCTCGATGCTGACGAACTGGTCGCAGCCGATGCCGCGCCGCCGGTCGGCCAGGGCGGCGATGCGGGCGGGCGTGAAGCCGTGGCGTCCGGATCGCTCGTCGAAGACGACGAAATCGTTGCCGCAGCCCTGCATCTTCACGAACGCCGCCCGCATGGCGTCACCCTATAGCCGAGAGCGGCCCTCGCGGCTACGCGGCGGCGTAGGCCGGCCGGCTGCCCCGGTTGTGGCGGCGGCGCTGCTGCTCGGACGACGCCCCCTTGGGGGCCCCCGGCTTGGCCGCGAACGAGCGCGGCTGCGGCCGGTACTGGCCCGGACGGCCCTTGCCGCGCGGCTCGGCGGTCTCGGCCGGCACCTCGCCCACGGGCTGCACCTTCAGCCCCATCATGCGCTCGATCGCGCGCAGCGCCGAACGCTCGGCGTTGTCGCAGAACGAGATCGCGACGCCGTCCGCCCCGGCGCGCGCCGTGCGGCCGATGCGGTGGACGTAGCTCTCCGGCTCGACCGGCAGGTCGAAGTTGATGACGTGGCTGATGCCCTTCACGTCGATGCCGCGCGAGGCGATGTCGGTCGCGACCAGCACCCGCGCGCGGCCGGTGCGGAAGCGGTCGAGCGACTTCTCCCGTGCCGACTGGCTCTTGTTGCCGTGCAGGGCCTCGGCGCGGATCTCGGACGCTTCGAGATGCTCGGCCACCCGGTTCGCGCCGCGCTTGGTGCGGGTGAACACGATCACGCGCTCGAACGCCGGCTCGCGCAGCAGCTTGACGAGCAGGGAATACTTCTCGGCGGCGCCGACGAAATGCACGCTCTGCTCGATCTTCTCGGGCGTGCGCACCTCGGGCGTGATCTCGACGCGCTCGGGGTTGCGCAGAAAGCTTTGCGCGAGCTGGCCGACCTCGTCCGGCATGGTGGCCGAGAACAGCAGCGACTGCCGGTTCGCGGGCAGCTCGGCGACGATCCGGCGGATGTCGCGGATGAAGCCGAGATCGAGCATCCGGTCGGCCTCGTCGAGCACGAAATGCGTCACCTGGTCGAGCTTGAGATGCTGCGTGCTCATCAGATCCCGGATGCGGCCGGGCGTGCCGACGACGATGTCCGGGCCGCGCCGCATCCGCTCTTCCTGCGGCCGGCGGCCGACGCCGCCGAGGATGACGCAGGTGGACAGGCGCAGATGCGCGCCGAACGACCGCAGCGCCGCCTCGATCTGCAGCGCGAGCTCGCGGGTCGGGGCCAGGATCAGGGCGCGGGTGGAGAAGGGCCGGGCCTTGGCCGGGGAGGCGGCGAGGCGTTGCAGCAGCGGCAGGCCGAAGGCGCCGGTCTTGCCGGTGCCGGTCTGGGCGATGCCGAGCAGGTCGCGCCCGTCGAGCAGCAGCGGAATGCTGCCGGCCTGGATCGGCGTCGGGGCGGTGAAGTTCTGCGTCGCCAGGGCGCGCAGGATCGGCTCGGCGAGGCCGAGGGAGGCGAAGGTCTGAGATGTCATGGTGGCGTAAGGTATCCCCGGCGCGCGGGTCCGGATCGGTGCCGGGAAATATCGCGCGCCATGAGCCCGCCACCCCGCGTAACATCGGGGCGGACCAGTTTCGGATGAGTTCCCGGGAGGGGCGCCCGGACCTGGAAATCAGGTTTTGGCGCCAGTTACGCGATCACGGAGACGTCGCATCCACATAGGGGCGGCTTCGCTGCGCTGCAAGAAGAATGTGTCGTCCTCTCCCGGCTGCCGCCCGGACTGTGGCACGGATCACATCCGGTCCGTCCGCCGACGCGATACCGCTCTCCTTCCGGCCCGCCAAAGGAACACGCCGATGGATATCAGACATGTGGTCGTGCTGATGCTCGAGAACCGCTCGTTCGACGGCATGCTGGGGATGCTCTACCCGTCCGGCGACCGGTTCGACGGGCTGACCGGCACCGAGAGCAATGTCTGGCACAAGCCGGACGGATCGGAGCAGGTCATCCAGGTCTGGAAGAACCCCGATCTCGACGCGCGCGCCGTCTGCATCCCCGACCCGGATCCGGGCGAACTCTTCGCCGACATCCGGATGCAGCTCGGCCGGCCTGGACGCGGCGCGGTCCGCCATGGGCGGCTTCGCCGACAACTACATGCGGCAGCAGGCGACCACGCCTGCGCCCGACCCGTACGCGGTCATGCACTATTTCACGCCGGACCAGGTGCCGGTGATCAGCCAGCTCGCGCGCGCCTTCGGCGTGTCCGACCAGTGGCACGCCTCCGCGCCGTGCCAGACCTGGCCCAACCGCTTCTTCGCCCATGCCGCGACGGCGAACGGCTTCGTCAACAATTCGCCGGTGCATTTCCCGTACGCAGGCGACGGTGTTCGAGCGCCTGGAGAGCGTCGGGCAAGCTGGCGCGTGTATTTCCACGACATTCCGCAGGCCGTGACGCTGTCCCGGCTCTGGGACGACGCCCTCTACCGGCTTCGGCTTCTTCGAGGAGTTCGTCGCCGATGCGCGGGCCGGGGCGTTGCCGGCCTACAGCTTCATCGAGCCGCGCTACTTCGCGGACCCGTTCGGCGAACCAGATCCCGAACGACGAGCATCCGCCGCATAATGTCGCGTATGGGGAGGCGCTCATCGCGTCCGTCTACAACGCCGTGCGCGGCGGTCCCGGGTGGAAAACACCCTGCTGATCATTACCTATGACGAGCATGGCGGCTGCTACGATCACGTCGCTTCCGCCCGCCGCGACGCCGCCCGGCGGCCGCGCGCCGGACGGGTTCGGCTTCGACCGGTTCGGCGTGCGCGTCCCGGCGGTGATCGTGTCGCCCTATGTGCGCAGGGGAGCATCATCCGTCCGCCCGGACCGACGCCGTTCGACCATACCTCCATCCTGGCGACCTTGCGCAGCTGTTCGGCATTCGCGCCCCTGACGGCGCGCGACGCGGCCGCGCCCGATCTGCTTGGCGCGCTCGCGTCCGAGCCCAGCAATGCCGGGCCGGCGTCGATCGCGGCGCCCGCGACGCCGCCCACGCCGGCCGAGGTCGCGCGGGCCGCGGCGAGGCCGCCCAACGACTTGCAAAAGAGCCTGAGCGCGGCCGCCGTGCAGCTGCCGACGGCGGGGGCCAAGATCGGTGCGCATATCGAGCGGCTCCGGTCGGCCCGGACGGCCGCCCCCGAGCATGCGACGGTCGGAGAGGCCGGCGCCGAAGTCGACCGCGCATATGCGGGCCTTCCTCGGACGATAGCCCCGGGCCGCGGTGGAACTTCGGCTTGCGGGCGCGGCCCCGCTTGCCCGAGCATGGGAGGGCACGTACGGGCGGAGGGCGCATGCGGGGGGTGCTGGAGAGGCGGATCGACCAGGCGCTCGGGCGCGAGAAGGCGGACTTCGTCGTCAAGAACGCGCGCATCCTCGATCTCGTGACGGGCGAGATCCGGCCGGGCGACATCGCGATCTGCGGCGAGCGCATCGTCGGCGTGGACCAGAGCTATGGCGGCGCGCGCGAGATCGACGCTTCCGGGCGGTTCGCGGTGCCCGGCTTCATCGACAGCCATGTGCATTGCGAAGCACGCTCGTGACGCCCGGCGAGTTCGACCGCTGCGTGCTGCCGCACGGCACCACGACCGCCATCTGCGACCCGCACGAGATTGGCAACGTGCTCGGCGCGGCGGGTTTGCGCTACTTCCTCGATGCGCTGACGCACCGCGATGGATCTGCGCGTGCAGCTTTCGTCCTGCGTGCCGGCGACCCCGCTGGAAACCTCGGGCGCGCGGCTCGAGGCCGCGGACTGTGCGCTACCGCGACCACCCCAAGGTGTCGGCCTCGCCGAGTTCATGAACTTGCCGGGCGTGCTCGGCGAAAGACCCGGCTTGCCTCGCCAAGCTCGCCGCTTCGCGGACGCGGCATATCGACGGCCATGCGCCGCTGCTGTCCGGCGGGCGCTGAACGCCTATCTCGCCTGCGGCATCCGCAACCGCCACGAGACGACGAAGCGGCCGAAGGACGGGAGAAGCTCTCGAAGGGCATGCAGGTGCTGATCCGCGAAGGCTCGGTGTCGAAGGACCTGCACGCGCTCGCGCCGCTGATCGCGGATCGCACCTCGCCCTTCCTCGCCTTCTGCACCGACGACCGCAACCCGCTCGACATCGCCGAGGAGGGCCACATCGACCATCTGGTCCGCACGCGCGATCGCGCTCGGCGCGCCGCCGCTCGCCACCTACCGCGCCGCTAGCGGTCGCCGCGCGCGGCTTCGGCCTGCGGGATCGCGGGCTGATCGCGCCGGGCTAGCTGGCCGATCTGTGCTGATCGACGACTCGGAGGCTGCGCCGTGTAGCTCGTGTTCCGGCGCGGCCGCCGGTCGAGGCGGGCGCTGTTCGCGGCGCGGCGCTGCCGTCGCCGCCGCTCGGGGCGTCCATGCATCAAGGCGCGCCGGTGACGGCCGAGATTTCCGCGCGCCGGCGACCGGGGCGTCGACCCCGGCCATCGGCGTCATTCCGGGCAAGATCATCACCGGCGCGGCTGGACGGCGTGCCTGCCGGTGCGCGACGGCGTGCGCGCGCGCGATCTGGCGTCACGATCTCCTTAAGGTCTGCGTCGTCGAGCGGCACGGCGTCAACGGCAATATCGGGCGCGGCTTCGTGCACGGCTTCGGCCTGACGGGCGGCGCGATCGCGTCCTCGGTCGGGCATGACAGCCACAACGTCTGCGTGGTCGGCGCGGACGATGCGGACATGGCGGTCGCGGTGAACGTCTGATCGCGACTCGGCGGCGGGTTCGTCGCGGTGCAAGGCGGGCGGGGTGCTGGCGGAACTCGCCTGCCGATCGCTGGGCTGATGAGCGCTCGAGCCGTTCGAGACGGTGCGCGCGGCGCTGCACGCGCTGCGCGACGCCGCGCGAGCTGGCTGCCCGCTCGCGGAGCCGTTCCTGCAGGTCGCCTTCCTGTGCCTGCCGGTGATCCCGCACCTGAAGATCACCGATCCGGGGGCTGGTGGACGTGGACCGGTTCGAACTGGTGCGGCCATAGGCACGTCGAGGCTGCCCCATGGGCTGGCCCATGAGGGCTGCCCAAGGGCACGCCGATGGGGAATACGCGCATTGCGTGCCGCCGGTCAGTCCTCGGGCGGGCCGGTTCTCGCGGGATACTGCGGGGAGGCGGGCGCGGCCTTCCCCTTCGGGAACGGAAATAAGGCCGGCGGGGAGAGCCACCGCAGCTTTGGCCGCGCCTGCGCCGCTGACGCTTCTTGGCGCTGCTCCTCGGAGGCGGTGCCGCCGGAATGGTCCGAACCGCGCCGGGGCCGGGGCCGGGGATTGCGGGGCAGGCGCAGCGCCGGCTGCAGGCCGATTCCCAGCATGTGGCAGAGCGGGCGGAGGATGCGTCCGGCCTGCGGCGCTTGCGCGAGCAGCGCCGTCAACGCGGGGTCGTCGAGCAGGCTCTCCATACGCGTGCGGCCGATCCTCGTGTCCAGCGCGGGCGCGAGGCGGAGCAGCCAGCCGGACGCGCTCGGTAGCCGGAGCGCGGCCGGAGATGCCGGTGCGGTCGCGCGGCTTTCCCGCTGCGCGGCGAGGGGCGCGGAACCGGCCGGCCTCAACGGCGGCGGCCAGGGACGCGAACCGCACGGCAAGGCGGCGCAGCCGGACCCAGGCGAGCAGGGTCAGCGGCGCGGTCGCTCCTTGCCTCGGACCGCTTGCCGCAACCGCCTGGCACAGCCACTCGATCGCCCCGCCGAGGCGGTCGGAGAGGCTCGGTGCGGAGAGCGCGGCGGACATGGACAAAAGCAGAACACAATGGACACGCGATGTCAAGCCGAGTTTTTCGCGCAGGCAACGGGCCGGCCCGCGCGGCCCGGCACGGCGAGGCGCGCGTGAGGCCGGGGGCAAAATCGCGCCTTGCCGCCGGTGCTTGCGTTCGGTCAAGCGCTGCTCGACGCGGTGGGATAGGTTTCCGCCCGGATCGCGGTCGGGGGTCGCCGGGTTCCTCGATGGCGCGGTCCGCCGCACGAACAACACTCCGCGCGGGTGACGCCGGGAGGGAACGCGATGGCCGACATCATACAGGCCCTGGAATGCATCGGGTGCGGCAAGCTGGAGGGGCCGCGGCCCTGCATCGGCATCTGCCAGGACCGGATCGTCGATCTCGTCTACGCCAGCGAGTATAAGCAGGCGGTGGCGCGGGCGGAGCTGCTGCAGGAACAGGGCAAGGCGTTCGAGCGGCTGGCGAAGCAGCTTGCGTGGACGACGCCCCGGAATGGCGAGTGGGAGCGCTCCTTCCGCACCCTGCAGGAGCAGGCCCGGCGGGTTCTCTCCTCCGCCCCTCGCGCAACGGCCGGGGCTGTCACCCAAGCAGCGCCGGAGACCTCTTCCCCGCATGAACCGGAGCGGCCGGACGCCGCCTGAACGGGACATCGCGTTCGGCGTCCGGGTTTGTGGGGCGCACGCGGCTTGAGAACCGTGCCGCCTGGACTAAGTCTAGGCCGCTCGGGGGTTCCCATGCAGACGATCAACATCCATGCCGCCAGGACGCAGCTTTCCCGGCTGGTCGATGAGGCCACCGCCGGCGAGGAGATCATCATCGCCCGCGCGGGCAAGCCGGTCGCAAAGCTGGTGGCTTTGGGCAAAGTGGCTCCGGCGGGCAAGCGAGTATTGGGTCGGCTCGCGGGAAAGCTGACTGTGCCTGCTGATTTCGGCGCGCCGCTGCCGGACGAGGTGCTCAAGCGTGTCAAGGGCGTTGATGCGCCTTCTGCTCGATACGCACATCCTGCTTTGGGCCTTGGACGATACGGGACGCCTGGACAGCACCACGCGACAACACTTGCAGAACAGGGCGAACGAGGTGCTGTTCAGCGCCGCGAGCATTTGGGAGATCGCCATCAAGACCGCCCTCGGGCGGCCGATTTCGGAGTTCCCCCGAGGAGGTCGCGCCGGCCGCAATCGACACCGGTTTCCTGGAACTGCCAATCAGTGCCGCCGCCGCTGCGCGCGCGCGGATCTCCCGCCCATCACCGCGATCCCTTCGACCGCCTGCTGGTCGCAAGCCATGACCGAACCGGCTCGGCTCTACGCGGCGGATCGCCTGTTGCCGCACTATTCCGAGTTGGTGCAGCTCGCCGGGTAGGCTACGCCGAGTGCGGCAGTAGGCGCCTGACGGCGATCTCATGCTCCCCGGCGCGGACCTGCGCCAGATCGTAGTTCACCTGCATCCGCAGCCACGCCTCGGCCGATCCGCTCGACGCTTCTGAGCCGCGTCAACTGGCGCTTAAGAACGGCACGGGGACTTCAGAGGCAAGAACTCGGCATTTTGACAAATTCTTGAATAGGCTAGCTATATACGATCGGAAACTCTCGGTCGAGCGCCGCCTCGAGATTTGTAACGGTACCCAGGACCATCCTTTTCAGCTGATCTAAAGGGAAAGCGACTTGGAAGCCGCTCGTACCAGCGCTGGGCACATCAAGCCCGTGCATCATTTTATGGGCGATAAAGCGATTTCCGTGAGTAATGATGTTTCTTGTCCGTGTGGCGCCCACCTCCTGTTTGACGATATCAAGTGCGTGGTCGATAGCTCGCAGGACTTGAACCAAATGCCAGAGTCGTAGTTCGGTAAGCCCGCTGTTAAACATGACTTTGTAAGGCGCTCGGTCGAGTTCGTCCCATAACTTGCTAATTTCTCTTTTGACCTGTACGGATAGCTCGACATTCGGCTGCGAACAGGCAAGCGCAACCGTCGCATCAAAGACCCCAAACCGATTTATCCCCGCGGGCTCCCTCGCCCTGGCGATACTCATACTCGATCCCGTCGATATGAAGCTCATTCTTAGCTTGACTTTGGCCGTTTAGGCAGCATAGCACGCGGCATTTATCAGGATGTCGATTGCACGTTGGGGCATTTCGACAAGGTCCGGAACGAACGCCGACCTATCGAAACTCTTGGTCGCCCATAGTTCACGACGGACTGCGGCGATGGCATCGCTGAAGGTTGGTAAAGGCTTACGATACCAGCTCGCAGTATTCGGCGTGGGCGTGCCCGAAGCATAGAGATCGTGAGCCCACAGAGTGACAAGCGAGAACAGCCCCAGCAAAACGGGGGTGGTTCGAGCAATGGCGGGATCGGACCATTGTCGCTGGGTTTCAACTCCAAGATGGCGGCGGACCTCGGCGAAGGTCACTTCTGTCGACCAGCGGCGAACAAACCAGCGTAAAATGTCGACCGGATCGGCGTCGAGATCGGTGCACAGGAATGCTTGCGGCCTGAGTTTATCAGCGACGTCGCGGACCAAGACGTAGCGGATGGGCACCAGATGGCCGGGATGATGCCAGATGGCAGTTCCGGAAACGATCTCTACGAGACGATCGCCGCCACCGTACCAGCCCGTCACCTTCAGGCGGCGCCAGCGTGTCTTTGGATTGGCCAGGCGTTCCGCTAACGTAGGTTGGCGAACCCAATTACGCGCGGTCGCCCGACGGTGCCGGGGCGGCGGTGGGCCGGCGGATCGAACAGTCGCGCATCAAGGCGCATGCGGGTGATCATGCAGATCTCCCCCCGAACGGCATTCAGCAGGTCGATGACCGCGTAGCTGCTATCGGCGACTGCGATGATGTGCCGCTCCGGCAGCCAGCGGGCCGTCTGCAGCAGGACCTGGCGGCCCCAGTCGGTCAGCTTCTTATGCCGCCTTTGGCGCTGGCTTGCATACCGCTCGGAGGGCGCCAGGACCGTCAGAAACGGCAGCCCCCAGACACGCCCGGCCCACGGAACATGCGGTAACAACATGACCGAGAGCCAGCGCAGCCCGCTGGCTTTGACGAAGTGGCCATGCGAGGAGCGCACCGGATCACGGTAGATGCCACGCGCGTTGATCTTCGCCCCCCAACGCCGCTCCAGCGTGTCATCAAGGCCGATGACAACGGGACCGTTCGGCACAAAGGTGCTGACGAGCAGACGAAGCAGACAGCGGGCAATCCACCGGCTCGACCAGCGGTTACAATTCAGCACCCGATGGTAGTTGGTGAAGGTAGGATCCTGGTCGAGACCCATGACGCGTAGAGCGGCGGCAACGGTGCGTCGCCCTGGGCTGAGGATCGCGCCGGCAATCAGAACCAGGACATGCTGCCAGGTCGGTGCTGTGAAGCCTCCGCTGAACGGTTGCATCCAGACGGCTAGTCTGTTCGGCACCCTTCGGCTCGCGCTGGCGCCAAGCATCCGTTCCCCGAATCGATGTTTCGGGAAGACTCGGCGGTCGCAGCCTCGCTGCGAATCCCCGCCGATATCACATTCGATTCAACAGGCCGCAGCCGCCCTGGCGTTGGACTCCAACTCGACCAAGGCAGTCGTATCCTGCCTCCACAGACGAGGGGACAAAGCGTCGAGCGCGGCAATGGAGGACAATGCAGCGTCAGGAAGTTCTGGATCGCTACCGCCGCCTGCGTGCGATCAGCGCGCGCTACATAGCGCCGCCCTGATTGCCTGGCACGACCGGCCATCCTGGAACAAGCGAAGCATCTCGGTCTGGCCTATGGACAGGCGCTCTGGGCCGAGAGCGAGGAGGAGATGACGCTGATATTCGACTTGGCCATTCACACCGCTAAGCCGGGGCGATCGCGAGCAATCGACCGCTACGCAAAAGCGGAAGCCCTTCACCGATCCGACGAGGCTCACATGCTCGAAGCGATGCGTCGCGCGCGGTTTTCGGTCTGGCGCATCGAGCGCCGACACGAGATCGCCGGTGTGATCGTCACTGATGTGCTTCGAGACAGCGAGACGTGGCTGGTCGATGAAGGCCTCACAAACACAGCACGACCCGGCTTAACATTCGCCAGTCGGCTCTGCTGGCCCGCGGACTTTGCCATGACCTGCGGTGTCGTCGTGCCCGTCGACGCCGAGTTGATGGAAGAATCCTGCTTGACAGCGCAGCTTGGCTACGGCATGCCGAGTTCGATAAGGTGGCCGACGATCCGCGGTTTGCCAAAGCGATCTACCGCGCCGCTCTCGACGCCGGCATCATGGAGCACGTGGTGTTCGAGGAACCGGCAATGTCCGCCTGAACCACTCACAAAAATGGCCAAAGTCAAGCTTAGTCGGTCTTGTTCGGCGTCTAAGGCGACAAAATTTCTGAGGTCGACGCGGTTCTGAGTGTTCGTCGCTTTTGTTACATCGAGCGCAAATTCCGGTGGACAGTCCTCCAGTGATATCAATCGGATTGGGACGCGAGCCTGAGCAAGTTCGGGGGAATTGGTGTCGGCTAAGCTCGTGATCACGCCAACTGTTTGCGCACCATTAACAACAGAGACACCTTCGCAATCAAAAGTACCAACGTCGCGGGTTAGCCCCCCGATCGGTCGACTATACAATGGATTGGCATAGAGCGGTTACTCCGTTGTTTAGATACCAGAAGTGAGAAGGGTTGCGTCGAATCGAGACTGCAATCCCATTATTTACCTGCGTGCTGTCTCCTAAAAAGGAGCGTATGTTTTTTGAAAATAGGCGGCCTCGGAACCGGTTTCCCCAGGCTGCTATATCACTAGCCGCGACTTGACCGTAGAACGCTTGGAAGGGAGTTTTTGTCGATCCCCAATCAAAAAGCTGAACCTCTATATCGACCGGATCAGTGTGGCCGCCCTGGCTCACAACTGAATACAGGCGTTCTTGATTGAGCAGAGTTAAGCTTGCGACATCCCCGGTATCGTTTAGAGACGCAAGGAAATCGTCGAGAATTCTTCTGGGGTGCTCGCCTAATTGCCCGCTGCCGGATGTTGCGACAACAAGAGCTATCCTTCCTGCTGCATTGACGGCAGCTTCAAGCTCGGATCTTGCGCTTTTTCACTTTGCTATTGAAGCGTTCGAAACGGACATTAAGAAAGTCTTGTGAGCCGCGAATGAATTTTTCTACACTTCCTTGATCGATGGTACTCGTTCCATCTGCCGACCACTTGGCTTGGCAAAGATGCAGAGTTTTATCTCGAACGGAATAGTAGATTGCATCAATCCCGTTGTCATCGTAACCATCGACGATGCTTCCGGATGCAGCTTTGGCATCTATTTCGTTATCGATACTCAATGCGAACGCGGCCAGAGATCGTGATAGCAGCGCATTTTTGCGATCTTGCTCTGGGCGGCTATTGTAGTCGCTCATGTCAATGAGCTCAGCATAGCGACCTTCTATGTAATTTTTTATCTGACGCAGCTGGACGACGCCCATATGATCCTCGATCAGAAGTTTCAGACGGCTAACTAGCGAGCGTTGGCTGACCGGCCTCGGCTTGAGAGAATCACCATTAAGGCATCGTCTTGGCCAGAGTTCTCAATCGCCTGAATACTTGCACCCCGCCGCACCGTCCCCTACAACCCCCCCCCGTCTGCGCGCCGGGCCTGTAGGGCATGCCCGGCCGCGACTGCTGCGCGTTCGGCAGCGCCACCCGAGAGGCTAGGAGACCCAAATGCCCAAGATGAAGACCAAGTCGTCGGTCAAGAAGCGGTTCAAGATCACCGCGACCGGCAAGGTGCTCGCCGGGCCCGGCAAGAAGCGCCACAACCTCTACGCGCGCAGCCAGAAGGCCAAGCGCCAGAACCGCGGCAGCCAGGTGCTGACCCACGCTGACGGGCTCACCGTCAAGCAGTGGGCCCCCTACGGCCTCGAGTAAGGGAGCGACAGGCACATGGCACGCGTGAAAAGGGGCACCACCACCCACGCCCGGCACAGGAAGGTTCTGGAGCAGTCGAAGGGCTTCGTCGGCCGCTCCTCCACCACCTACCGCGCCGCGCGCGAGCGGCTGGAGAAGTCGCTCCAATACGCCTATCGCGACCGGCGCAACAAAAAGCGCGACTTCCGGGGCCTCTGGATTCAGCGCATCAACGCCGCCGTCCGCGAGCACGGCCTCACCTACAGCCGCTTCATCGACGGGCTGAAGAAGGCCGGCATCGAGATGGACCGCAAGGTGCTGGCCGCCATCGCCTACGACGATCCGGCCGCCTTCGCCGAGGTGGTCCGCAAGGTGCAGGCCGCCCTCGGCTGATCGGGTTCCGGCCCGCGCCCCCCGTCATTGCGAGCGCAGCGAAGCAATCCATCTCGGGGCGCACCCGGCATGGATCGCTTCGTCGCTTCGCTCCTCGCAATGACGGTGGCGATAGGTTGATCCGCTCGAGCCGGGAATGCTGTAGCGGGACTCCGCATTCATGACCGACGATCTCCGCTCCCTGCGAGCCGAAACCGACGCGGCCCTCGCGTCCGCGTCCGATCTGCGCGCCTGGGACGCGGTGCGCGTCGCCGTGCTCGGCAAGGCCGGGCGGCTCACGGCGCTGTTGCGGGAACTCGGCCGCCTGCCCCCCGAGCAGCGGCGCGAGCGCGGCGTCGCGCTCAACCGGCTGCGCGACGACCTCACCGCCGCCATCGACGCGCGCAAGACCGAACTGGAGCAGGCCGCCCTCGACGCGCGCCTGAACGCGGAACGGCTCGACCCCACCCTGCCGCCACGCCCGCGCCCGACCGGCCTCATCCACCCGATCAGCCGCACCATGGACGAGATCGCCGCGATCTTCGGGGCCATGGGGTTCGCCATCGCCGAGGGGCCGGACGTCGAGACCGACTGGCACAATTTCGGCGCGCTCAACATTCCGGGCCACCATCCGGCCCGCGCCGACCACGACACCTTCTATCTCCCCGCGCGCGGCGACCAGCCGCCGCCGGTCCTGCGCACCCACACCTCGCCCGTGCAGATCCGCACCATGCTGGCGCAGGAGCCGCCGATCCGCGTCATCGCCATGGGCCGCACCTACCGCGCCGACCACGACGCGACGCACAGCCCGATGTTCCACCAATGCGAGGGCCTCGCGATCGGCCGCGCCATCACGCTCGGCCATCTCAAGGGCTGCCTGACCGACTTCCTGCGCGCCTTCTTCGGTCTCTCCGGCCTGCCGGTGCGCTTCCGCGCCAGCTACTTCCCGTTCACCGAGCCGTCGATGGAGGTCGATATCGGCTGGAACCGGCGCACCGGCGAACTCGGCGGCGGCGGCGACTGGTTGGAGATCCTCGGCAGCGGCATGGTGCATCCGCGCGTGCTGGCCAATTGCGGCATTGACCCGCGCGACTGGCAAGGCTTCGCCTTCGGCATGGGCGTCGAGCGGATCACGATGCTGAAGCAGAACATCGCCGATTTGCGGCCGTTCTTCGACAGCGACATCCGCTGGCTCAGGCACTACGGCGCCAACCCGCTCGCGCCCGCGATGCTGCACGAGGGCGTGTGACGCGATGAAGTTTTCGCTCTCGTGGCTGCGCGCGCATCTCGACACGGACGCCTCGCTCGACCGCATTACCGATACGCTCACCAATATCGGCCTCGAACTCGAAGGCGTAGAGGATCGCGGCGCCGCGCTCGCGCCGTTCCGCATCGCGCATGTGCTGGAGGCGATGCCGCACCCGAACGCCGACCGTCTGCGCGTCTGCACGGTGGAGACCGGGCAGGAGACCGTGCGCGTCGTCTGCGGCGCGCCGAACGCGCGCGGCGGCATGAAGGCCGTGTTCGCGCCGGCCGGCAGCGTCATCCCGGAAAGCGGCGCCGTGCTGAAAATCGGCGAGATCAGGGGCGTGCGCAGCGAGGGCATGCTCGTCTCCGCGCGCGAACTGGCGCTCGGCGAGGACCACGCCGGCATCATCGAACTGCCGGAGGACGCGCCGGTCGGCGTGCCGTACGCGGCTTGGCTCGGCCTCGACGATCCGGTGATCGAAATCGCCGTGACCCCGAACCGGGGCGACGCGCTCGCGGTGCGCGGCATCGCCCGCGATCTCGCGGCGGCCGGGATCGGCGCGCTGCGCCCGTGGCATCCGGAGCCGGTGGAGGGGGCGTTCGCGAGCCCGCTCGCCTGGGCGATCGACTGGCCGGAAGCGTGCCCCTGGGTGCTCGGCCGCACCATCCGCAATTTGCGCAACGGGCCGAGCCCGCGATGGCTGCGCGACCGCCTCACCGCGATCGGCCTCAGGCCCATCAACGCGCTCGTGGACGTCACCAATTTGTTCACGATCGACCTCGGCCGTCCGCTGCACGTATTCGACGTCGGCAAAGTCAGGGGCGGCACGCTCACCATGCGGCCCGGCGCGGGCGAGACCTTCCGTGCGCTGAACGGCCGCGACTACACCCCGACGCCGGAGGATTGCGTCATCGCGGACGCGGCGGGCGTGCAGTCGCTCGCGGGCGTGATGGGCGGCGAGCCGACCGGCAGCGACGAAGCAACAACGAGCGTGTTCGTGGAATGCGCGCTGTTCGACCCGGTGCGGATCGCGCGCACCGGCCGGCGGCACCAGATCGTCTCCGACGCGCGGCAGCGCTTCGAGCGCGGCGTCGATCCGGCATTGCTGCTGCCAGCGCTGGAAGCCGCGACCCGCATGATCCTCGATCTCTGCGGCGGGGAGCCGAGCGCGGTCGTCTCGGCCCGACACGAACCCGCATGGCAACGCTCCGCCTCCCTCCGCTTCGCCCGACTCGAGGAACTGGGCGGCGCCGACGTGCGGCCGGACGAGGCCGTCTCCGCGCTCGAACGCCTCGGCTTCACGGTCGAAGCGCGCAACGCCGAGCGCGTCACGGTCGCGGTGCCCTCCTGGCGCAACGACATCGCCGCCCCCGTGCAGCTCGATCAGCCCGCCGAAATGGACCCGGCGCGTCTCGTCGCGGCGCTCCGGGGCTGCGCGCTCATCGAACCCGAATGCGACCTGATCGAGGAGGTGCTGCGCGTGCGCGGCCTCGACACCATCCCCGCCGTGTCGCTGCCCCGCGCCGAGCCGGTGCCACGCCCAGCCCTCACCCCGGCGCAATCCCGCACGGCGCTCGCCCGCCGGACACTGGCGGCGCAAGGCCTCGCCGAGTGCGTCACCTTCAGCTTCATGCCCTCCGCCACGGCTTCGCTGTTCGGCCCGGCGCCCGGTGAACTCCGGCTCACGAACCCGATCGCCTCCGACCTCGACCAGCTGCGGCCGACGCCGCTCGCGACGCTCGCCCTCGCCGCCGCCCGCAACGCCGCGCGCGGCCAGGCCGACCTCGCGCTGTTCGAGATCGGCCCGGCGTTCGCGCCCGAGCAGCCGCAAGGCCAGCACAGCGTCGCCTCGGGGCTCCGCACCGGCACGACGCCGCGCGCCTGGGCCGCGCCCGCGCGGGCGGTGGACGCGTTCGACGCCAAGGCCGATCTGTGGGCCGCGCTCGCCGCCGCCGGCGCGCCGCTGGACGGCCTCACCATCACCGCCGACGCCCCCGGCTTCTACCATCCCGGCCGCTCGGGCGTCGTGCGGCAGGGCAGGGCGGCGCTCGGCACTTACGGCGAGCTGCACCCGCGCGTGACGGCGGCGCTCGACCTGCCGACTCCCGCCGTCGCCTTCGAGCTCTATCTCGACGCGATCCCCGAGCCGAAGCGCCGCAAGCGCGCCGCGCTCGACCTGTCCGCCTTCCAGCCGGTGCGCCGGGATTTCGCGTTCCTGGTCGGGGCCGACGTCGCTTCCGACGCGATCCTCCGGGCGGCGCGCGGCGCGGAGCGCACCCTGATCGCGGGCGTCACGCTGTTCGACGTCTACGAGGGTGAGAAGCTCCCCGAAGGCCAGAAATCCGTCGCGATCGAAGTCCTGTTCCAGCCGCGCGACCGCACCCTGACCGACGCCGAGATCGAGGCGGCGGCGGCGAAGGTTGTCGCGGCTGTGGCGAAGGCGACGGGCGGGGTGTTACGCTAGCCGTCATGGCCATGGATCGCGAACAGGTTCTGGCAATCTTGCGGGAGCACGCGCCGGAGCTTCGGCGCAGAGGCGTGTCGCATGCCGGTCTGTTCGGATCGCTGGCGCGCGGCGACGCGCGGGGCGGAAGCGACATCGACATACTCGTCGAGCTTGATCCGGAGGCGCCTGTCGGGGCTTTCGAATATGTCGGCATCACCCAATATCTCGAGGACCTGTTTCCCGCTTCCGTGGACGTAGCCAACCGGAGCAGCCTCAAGGCGCTCGTGCGGCCAAGCGCCGAACGCGAGGCGGTATATGCCTTCTGATCGCACGCTCCTTGCTCTGGCCGATATCCGGGATCATGCGCGGCTCGCTCAGACCTTCGCGTCGGAGATGAGTTTGGCGTAGTTCAAGTCCGATCGCCGGACGTTCTACGCCGTTTCCCGCTGCCTCGAGATCATCTCCGAGGCGGCGCGTCGCCTGCCGCTGGAACTTCGGGAGCGTCACCCGGACCAGCCCTGGCGAGCCATCATGGGCCTCGGGAATGTGTTCCGGCACGACTACGACAACGTGGCCGAGGAGATTGTCTGGCGAACTGTTCACCAGAGCCTCGCATCGCTCCTATCCACGGCCGAGTCCGAAATCGCATCCACTTCGCTTAGTGCCGGACCCGGAGCCTCCGGGCGCTGACATCGGCGGGGTAATCCCTTATCTCTCCGCCATGACCGACACCCCGCTCGCGCGCATCCGCAACTTTTCGATCATCGCCCATATCGACCACGGCAAATCGACGCTCGCCGACCGGCTGATCCAGGCGACCGGCGGCCTCTCCGCGCGCGAGATGACGAACCAGGTTCTCGACAACATGGAGCTGGAGCGCGAGCGCGGCATCACCATCAAGGCGCAGACGGTGCGGCTCGACTACCGGGCGCAGGACGGCGAGCTCTATGAACTCAACCTCATGGACACGCCCGGCCACGTCGATTTCGCCTACGAGGTCAGCCGCAGCCTCGCCGCATGCGAAGGCTCGCTGCTGGTCGTGGACGCGAGCCAGGGGGTGGAAGCGCAGACGCTTGCCAACGTCTATCAGGCGATCGAGGCGAACCACGAGATCGTGCCGGTGCTGAACAAGATCGACCTGCCGGCCTCCGACGTGCCGCGCGTCAAGCAGCAGATCGAGGACGTGATCGGCCTCGACGCGTCGGACGCGGTCGAGATCAGCGCCAAGACCGGCCTCAACATCGAGGGCGTGCTGGAGGCGTTGGTCACCCGCCTGCCGCCCCCGACCGGCGACGCCCAGAAGCCGCTGACCGCGCTGCTGGTGGATAGCTGGTACGACCCGTATCTCGGCGTCGTCATCCTCGTGCGCGTGCGCGACGGGCGTCTTCGCCGGGGCCAGAAGATCCGCATGATGTCCACGGGCGCCGTGCACGTGGTCGAGCAGGTCGGCGTGTTCCGGCCGAAGATGGTCGGCGCCGACGATCTCGGCCCCGGCGAGATCGGCTACATCACCGCCGCGATCAAGACGGTCGCGGACTGCAAGATCGGCGACACGATCACCGACGACCGCCATCCCGCCGCCGCCGCGCTGCCCGGCTTCAAGCCGTCGATCCCGGTCGTGTGGTGCGGCCTCTATCCGACCGACGCCGACGATTTCGAGAAGCTGCGCGAAAGCCTCGCCAAGCTCCGGCTGAACGACGCCTCGTTCCACTACGAGCCGGAAACCTCGGCGGCGCTCGGCTTCGGTTTTCGCTGCGGCTTTCTCGGGTTGTTGCATCTGGAGATCATCCAGGAGCGGCTGACGCGCGAGTTCGGCCTCGATTTGATCGCGACCGCGCCCTCGGTCGTCTATCGAATTTATCGCACCAACGGCGAGATGCAGGAGTTGCACAACCCGGCCGACATGCCCGACGGCAGCGTGATCGACCACATCGAGGAGCCGTGGATCCGCGCGACCATCATGGTGCCGGACGACTATCTCGGCTCGGTGCTCACCCTATGCAGCGAGCGGCGCGGCCAGCAGCTCGATCTCACCTATGTCGGCAACCGCGCCATGGCGGTGTACAAGCTGCCGCTGAACGAGGTGGTGTTCGACTTTTACGACCGGCTGAAATCCGTGTCGCGCGGCTACGCGAGCTTTGACTACGCCATGGACGAGTACGCCGAGAGCGACCTCGTGCGCATCTCCATCCTGGTCAACGGCGACCCCGTGGACGCGCTCTCCTTCATCGCGCATCGCGGCGCCGCCGAGAGCCGCGGCCGCTCGATCTGCGCCAAGCTGAAGGAATTGATCCCGCGCCAGCTCTTCAAGATCGCGATCCAGGCGGCGATCGGCGGCCGCGTGATCGCGCGCGAGACGATCAGTGCGCTGTCCAAGGACGTCACCGCCAAGTGCTACGGCGGCGACATCACCCGCAAGCGCAAGCTGCTCGAGAAGCAGAAGGAGGGAAAGAAGCGGATGCGCCAGTTCGGCAAGGTCGAGATCCCGCAGACCGCCTTCCTCGCCGCGCTCAAGATGGACGCGTAGTCCTGACTCGCGCGCGCGGGCCGCGAAGTCTGATTACGGTCCCTCGCCGTCGGGGGCCGGGTCGATCGTGCCGCTCTGAATGCCGAGGCATCGCTCGAGAAGTTTCCTCACGTCCACCAGCGTGAAGCGTTGGTCCGAGAGGTTATGGTCCGCGTATCGGCTTCCGGGTGCGTTCGCGTTCTCTTCGTGGTTGCTCCCCCAGCGCGGAGACACGCGGCCGTCCGGCGCTTCGATTTGGTAGTTCGGCTGCTGACCTTCCCCCTGCAGCCCGAACCTGACGACGACCTTCGGATCGTGCAGGGCGTTCGGGGCGAAATCAACCACGCTTCCGAGCACGCCCCGGAAGTAGTCCGGATTGCGCACCAGTAGCCAGGGCCGGTTGCCGGGAAGCGGCGGATCGGTGGGTGCGCCAGTGTTGACGATGCTCACGAACTCAATGTCCTCGGCTTGCGCTACGAAACGGTTCACGCGCGGTTTGGGTGGCGTAGGCAATTCCGGGCCGGACTCCAGTTCGGCACTCGGATTCCAGTCCGGGCTTCCTGGTTCGGCGGGGACGGACATGTCATCGGGTTCCTAAAAGCGGAGGTCTTCGTCGCTATCGCCGGCTTCGGCCTGTTCGCGCGCCGCACGACGTTGCAGATCGGCCATGGCTACCCAGCATTCGAGATAGGCGTCGTGCCGCCGCTCGTTCTGCACCGAATTCTTGAAGTTCGGATAGTCGATCGCCTCGACGCGCTTCGCAATCGCGGCGGCGACCACCGTGCGGGGCACCAGAGCGCGATAGGCGTAGTCGCGGTCCGGGGTGTGCTTCACGTCCGCGTCTGGAAACACCCGCTCGATGTCGCCCTGTAACCGGCCACGAACAAGAAGCACATCGGGCCGCGCCGGCCTGCCGTTGAACGCGACGATGGAGAGAAAGCTGTCGGAGAGCATGATCCACATCAGTTCTTGTCCTTTGGCTTTGCCGCTGTAGGAGACGTCAAGCTGATGCCGGCGGCGTTGCCCTTGGCTACAACCAGCAAACCAGCGGCTTCCTCAAGCTTACGAAGCATTCGCCTATGCCGCTTGCTCTCTCTTTCGGGCTGGTTGAATCCGAAAATGACAAGGCCAACGCCAGCTTCCAGGTGAATGTCTTCATCTTGACCGACCCTTTTTATCAGGGGGCAGAGAAGGTCAGAGCGCCCAGCCATTTCGGCGATACTGACAAAATTCTTGGCGACACGCTTATAGCTCGCCAAGATGTCCTCCTTGTATTTCTCGATCAACCGCTCGTATTCCTTTACCTGTCCAACCACTGGCGGCTTTACGTCGCCTCTCGTCCAAAGATCCGCGTTCACGTAGTCCTTTGCTTCCCAGAAGCGCAGATGGATTTTGCCGTCAATTTCCTCGAAGCAAGCCATGTCTATCTTTCTGAGGATAGCCTTAGGATTGCGCTCCTCGCTCCCAACCTCCCGCTCCGCCTCCATGCTAAAAGCGATCTCCAGATCGACGACGCCGGAGTTCGCCTTGACCACTCTCTGAACGCCTCTCTTCTCGGCGCCTCGGTAAACTCTAGCGGCCCGCTTCATCCTGCCCAACGTCCCAGGCTTGTATTCCGTAATCAAAGGACTCGTTGCCGAGACATCAAAATTTGTTTCTCTCAAGAATACTTGTTTGCTCAGATCAGGATCAACCAAGTACTTCGGATGTGTACTTACGACGACGGAACTACTTGCCCTGTCCCATCTGGCCAGGAACAAGGATTGGCCGTCGGCATAGACGTTCAGATAGTTATCGCGAATAGCAACGATCAAATCGTCGTCACTGAGTACATCACGGAACCACGACGCCCTAGTTGACAATTCTTGAAGCGCTGCAATGAAATCGTCGTCGAGCCCGTGTTTGAACGTCCAGTTTGGGGTGGGCTGGCTTGCGGACAAGGCATCCTCCGTTTGTTGGGTCTCTGTAGGCTCAGAAACATGCAGCAGCGCCTCGGCGCGCTCGACAATCGCGGTCAGGAAACCCTCGCGAAAGGCCGACAGCAACGCGCCTTCGCAGAAGCGCTCGCTGCGGATGAAGGTGGTCAGCAATTTGGCGAGCTGCTCTTCGGTGGCTTTGCCGACATGCGCGGGGTTTGCCTCAAGCCATCGGGCTTCTTCCGTCTTTCGCCATGCACGCCAGTCGATTGGCCGTACCCAATTCGAATGGAAGGCAGTCGCGACGAACTCCGACGCTTCGGGGCTGAGCTCGCAGACACGCTTCGCCGGATCGCCGGTCCCGTCCGGCGGGGGTTCGATCCAGGTTGCGAACTCGAAGCCAGGCTTGCTCAGGATCGGGGCGAACCGCGCGAGCAAAATCAAGCCGTTTCGACGAGCCGCGAGGAGCGCCGCCTTGAACGCCTCCGGTCCCTCCATGTCCAGGAAGATGTCCGAAGCATCGTCCACCCAACCCTCCGGAATGATACGGTCGTCGCACCAGAGTTCCTCCTCGACGGGCAGCTTCCGTGAGCTCCGCTGCCGGTTTTCGTCGGGCTTGCGGTCCATCAAACCTCCCACCACTCACCATCCGCCCGGCGGCGGACAGTCGCGCCGAACAACGCCGCATAACGATCCCCTGCGAACGTATGCACCGGAACCAGAACGTCCGGAGCACATGCATTGACCAGTCGTTGCAAGTCAACAATGCTTGCGTGGCCCGATGTGTGGATCACTTGCAATCCCACGCCGCGCTCCTCCAGCTTGGCCCGGAACGCCTGGTTGGCCGGATTCGGCAGATAACCTTCCCATTGCGACCAGATCATGCGCGCGCCGGTCCAGACGCCGGGCATCAGGTCGATGTCGGGCGCCATCGCCGGGCGGAACAGCATCGCGGCGCGCGGCGCGAGCGGGGCGAGCGTGTCGCGAAAGATCCGGTGCGGCCTGTAGCGGTCGATCAGATCGAAGCGCTTCGTGCGCGCGATGTGGCGGCGCTGATACTCCGGGACATAGACCGCGAGGTTCGGCCATCCGGCCCCCGGAATATGCGGGTTGCCCGTCGCGGCGAGCACCTCGATCGCGTAGAGATCGAGCACCAGCGTGCGGCCGGTGCGCTTGCAGGCGCGGTAGATGCTCACCATGCGGTCGATGTTCTGCGCCGAGGCGCACACGCCGACGAACCCGGGCGCGCGAAACACCTCCGCAAGCTGCAACTCGATGTCGTCCTCGGTCGGGAAGCTCTGCCCCGGATCGAGGCGGCCGAGACTCGATCCCTCCATCAGCATCGCATGCACCGGCGTCGGCGGCTGCCGCAGCAGGCGCTCGAACAGCGCCGCCTTGCGGCCGTGCGCGCGAATATCCGCCGAGTAGAACAAGCGGCGGCCGTTCGCCTCGATCAGCATCGCGTATGCGTCGTAGCCGGAGTGGTCCACCAGCAGCGGCGTGATGGCGAACGGGCCGATGCGGATCGTCTCGCGGTCCGCCAAATGCAGGTCGCCGTCGCCAGAGTTGGCCCACTCGATCGAGCGCGGCACGAACGCCGCCGCCGCGCGCAGGATGCGGCGTGTCGCCGCGCCGGTGACGATCGGCAGATCCGGACGACCATACGGCGCGAGGCCCCAATGGTCCGCGTGGCCATGCGACAGGACGAGCGCGAGCAGGCCCGGCTCGCAGGTCAGCAATCCCGGGACGGGCGGCAGCAGAGCGGCCGGGTCGGTGTCGCCCGAATCGAGCGGCAGGCCGAGATCGAGCAGGATGCGCGCGCCGTCACAGGACAGCTCGACGCATGTGCCGCCGATCTGCTGAGTGCCGCGATGCACGCAGACGCGGAAGGCGCTTGGGAATGGAACTGGGTCAAGATGGGTGGATTGCATAAAAGCTCCTGGCGATCAGGTCGAACCATCGGACCGGATGCGGCACGCCGCTCCCCGTCGCCACAAGCTTCGTTTGAGGGGTCGCCGAATTTACAGGCGGAGAGAAGAATCGGCCCCTGTTGCCGTTGAGATACAGCCCGAGGTCAGGGGGCGACTCGGTCCCGTCGTCCGGGCCATGGATGCGGATCGGAAAAGCGCGAGCTATCTCCGGCCCGGCAGCTTCACCACCTCGATCTCGATCGCCTTGTAGTAGGCGGCGACGTCGTCCATCTGCCTCTCGTCCATCGCCTGCGCGACGGTCTGCATCGCCTCGTTCTTGCGCTCGCCGGTCTTGAACGCCTGCAACTGGCGGAGCACGTAGCCGGCATCCTGGCCGGCCAAATTCGCCGCCTCCGGCAGCTTCGCGATGCCGTCCATGCCGTGACAGGCCTGGCAGGTCTGCGCGGCGATCTTCCGGCCCGCCGCCACGTCCTGCGCGCTGGCGCTCACGGAAACGACCGTGACCGCCGCCGAAGCAGCGGCCGCGACCATGAGCGGCCTCACTTGCCGCTGTAGCTGATGCGGTAGATCGCGCCCGCGAAATCGTCGGACACGAGCAGGCTGCCATCCGCGAGTTCCGCGACATCGACCGGGCGCCCGCTGTACTCGCCGGTCTCGTCGTCGAGCCACCCTTGCGCGAACGGCTCGACCTTGTCCACGGTCCCGTCCTGCTTGAAGAATACGGCGACCACGCGCGCTCCGACCGGCTTGGTGCGGTTCCAGGAGCCGTGCTGGGCGATGAACGCGGCGTTCCGATACTGTTCGGGAAACATCTTGCCGCGATAGAACATCATGCCGAGATCGGCGGCGTGCGGCGTCAGCTCGACTTCCGGGAAGGTGACGTCCGGGGGCGGCGTCTGGTCCTTGTACTCGGCCGTTCGCACATGGCCGCCGCCATACCAGGGAAAGCCAAAGTTCTGGCCTTGCCGGGTGATGCGGTTCAGCTCCTCCGGCGGCCGGTTGTCGCCCATGCCGTCCACCTGATTGTCGGTGAACCACAACTCGCCTGTGCGCGGGTTGAAATCGATTCCGACCGAGTTGCGGATGCCCCGGACATAGACTTCGCGGTTCTTGCCGTCGCGGTCCATGCGGATGATGCCGCCGATCCCCCACTCTCTGTAGAGATCCTGCTTCGAGACGGGCGGCACGTTGTACGGCTGCCCGACCGAGATATAGAGCTTGTTGTCCGGTCCGATGCGGCAGACGCGCGCGCTGTGATTGAAGCTGAGCTCGGAGGGCGGAATGATCTCGGTCGATACCTGCTCGACCGCCACGTCCGGCGTCTCGTAGAAGAATTCGGCGGCAGGGAAATCGAGCACGCGGTTGCTCTCGATGACGTAGAGCACGCCGTCGCGACTCATGCAGACGCCGTTCGGGTTGCGCATCGCGACCGAAGGCGCCATCGCCTTCACGTCGTCCGCGACACGCGCGCGCGTCCGGTCGGTGACGGCCCAGACCTTGTCCTTGCGCGTGCCGACGAACACGACGCCCGCGTTGTTGCCGACAGCCATGTGCCGCGCATCCGGCACGACCGCGTAGAGGTCGATCTTGAAGCCGGGCGGCAGCTTGATGTCCTTCAGGTTCTCGCGCAGCCGGTCGGCCTTGCGCCCGGTCTGCGGCACCGATTCCTGCGCGCTCAGCGGCATGCCGGTCGCATGCATGTCCTCGAGGCGCTTAAGGTTTTCGCCGCCGGACTGGGACGTGGACGCGGAGTCCGGTCCCGACGCAGGCTGGGCATGGACCACACCTGAAAACACAAGAGCGGTCGTGAGGACGAGGATTCTCTTCACGCGGACCCTCCCGGGATTGTTCTCGTTGCAGAGCGCAGACCGAGCCTACGGGGCGGTGGCACCGGTCGCAACCGCCGGTTTCCCGTGCTCGTGGGAAAGCGTCTGCGCGCGTCCGCGATAGACATACGCCGTGTCGCCCGACCCTGAATCCGTTTCCGCCATCGCGACCATCGCGCCATGCAGCGGCGAGAGCGAGCAGGCCGGATCGGTCGCCGCGGCGTCGCCGGCGATCATCAGCGCCTGACAACGGCAGCCGCCGAAATCGATCTCGCGCCGCGCGCAGGACCGGCAAGGCTCCTGCATCCAGTCCGTACCCCGGAACGCCTCGAAGGCCGGGGACCGGTCCCAGATCTCGGCCAGGGCGTGCTCCCGCGCCGACCAGAACACGAGACCCGGAATGGTTTCGGCGGCATGGCATGGCAGCACCTTCCCGCCCGGCGTCACGTTGAGCGAGCGCCGTCCCCAGCCGCCCATGCAGGGCTTTGGGAAGCGCGCGTAGTAGTCGGGAACGACCGCGTCGATCGTCAGCTGGCCGTCGTAGCGGGCGCGCAACTGTTCCAGCAGCGGCATCGCCCGCTCCACCTGCGCCCGTGTCGGCATCAGGGCGGCGCGGTTGCGCATCGCCCAGCCGTAATACTGCGCATGCGCGATCTCGATCCGTCCGGCGCCGATCCCGGAAGCGAACGCGACCATGTCCTCGATCCGGTCGATGTTCGCGCGATGGATGACGGCGTTGATCGTGAGCGCGAGCCCGCTCCCGGCGACCATCCGGGCCACGGCCCGCTTGCGTGCATGCGCCCCGGCATAGCCCGCGATCCGGTCCGCGTTACTCGCTTCTGTATCCTGGATCGAGACCTGCACGTGATCGAGCCCGGCGGCGCGCAGCTGGGCGAGCCGGTCGGGCGTCAGGCCGATGCCGGACGTGATGAGATTGGTGTAGAGACCCGCATCGTGCGCGCTCGCCGCGATCTCCACGATGTCGCGCCGCGCCAGCGGCTCGCCGCCGGAGAGATGCACCTGCAAGACGCCGAGCGCGGCGGCTTCTGCGAACACGCGCGCCCAGTCTCCGGCCGCGAGCTCGTCGTCGCGGCGTTCGAGCGCGAGCGGGTTCGAGCAGTACGGGCAGGCGAGCGGGCAGCGATGCGTGAGCTCCGCCAGCATCCCGAGCGGGACGGGAAGCGAGTTCATGGACCGAGCCTCACGAGACCCTTGGATACGAGTTCGTCCACGAGAGCGATTACGTCGGCCGCGATCACGGGGCGATCAGCCGCGAACATCCCCGCCAGTTCGTCGATGATCGCGCCGAGCGTGCGCGTCCCGTCGCAGCGCTTCAGGATCTCGGGCGTCGGCCCGTCCGTCTCGATCACGCGCTCGGGCGCGAGCAGCAGCCACATCTGGCGGCGCGCGTCGAACTGCAGCCGCACGCCGGCGGCGAGAGAAGGACGGGCGTTTTCCGCCGCCACGGTCAGCACGAAGGCCGGAACGCGCCCGGCGGGATCATGCCCGGCGCGACATAGGCGAGATAGAGCGCGTCGAGCTGCGTCCACAGCACGTCGAGCTTGAACGACAACGCGTCGAGCACCGCCTGCTGCTGGTCCGGGGTTCGTGCCTCCCGTTTGACGTAGTCGAGCGCGAAATCCGCGTCGCGCGCGGCCTGCGGCGGGCGCTTGTCGAAATACGCCATCGCCTCGGGCGTGATGTAGTCGTAGTGCGCGAGCATCCCCCGCAGCCGTTCGGACAGGATCTGCGGCGAGAACAGTTCCGTCAGACACGACGCGATCGCCTCGAGCAGCGTCCGCTCGCGCACGAACCGCACGTAGGCATCGACGGCGTAGCGGGTGGCGGGCAGGATGAGGCGGGCCTGCTCCACCTCGGACCGGTCGAGGCCGAGCGCGTCGGTCAGCCGCAGCCAGCGCTCGATCCCGCCGTCGCCCGCCTCGCCGTCCTGATCGCCCAGCCGCTTGCGCCAGACGCGCCGTACCTCCCGGTCGCGACAGCGGCCGATCAGCGAGGCGTCCTTGAGCGGGATGGAGGCCTGATAGTAGTAGCGGTTCAGCGCCCAGGCCTGGACCTGTCCCTTGCTGCAAGCGCCGCTGTGCAGCATCCGGTGGAAGGGATGCCGGTTGTGGTAGCGCGCCGCGCCCATCGCGCGCAGCGACGCCTCAAGAGCCTCCGGGGTCATGAGCGCGGCTGCGGACACACCACCATCCCATCATAGGCGATCTCGAACCCGGCCTTCGCCACGCGCGCCCGCTCCGGCGATCCCTCAAGCAGCACCGGGTTCGTGTTGTTGATATGAAAAAAGATGCGCCGGCCGGGGAGGGAGGCCAGCCGCGCCAGCGACCCGTCCGGACCGGTCATCGCGACATGCCCCATCCGGCTTCCCGTCTTGGTGCCGACCCCGGCCGCGATCATCTCGTCGTCCGTGAACACCGTGCCGTCGAACAGCACGGCGTCGGCCTGCGCGAGCGTCGCCTGCACCTCGTCGGTGATCCGGGCGCACCCTGGGGCCACGATCAGGCTGCGTCCCCCCGCATCGATCCGGGCGGCGTAGGTCGCGGCCGGTTCGGCGCGGGCCGCGCTCCGGTCCTCTTCGTAGAGCGGAACCTTGCCCGGCATCGGCAGCATCGTGAGCGTCAACCCGTGGCCGCACGCGGCCGGCTCGCCGGGCCGGACGGGAACCCGGCCGACGAGGGCGGGATCGAGCACGCCGAAGATCGGATTGGCGGCGAGCTGGTCCAGGAGTGGCGGCGGGGCGAAAACGGTGAACGCCTGTCCCTCACGCAGCAAGAGCAGACCCGCGATGCCGTCCACGTCCGCGCTCACCAACACGACGCCAAAAATCGGCGAGTCGCGCCCGGCTGTCCTCGGACGCAGGGCAGGCGCGCCAAGGATCTGCTGGCGCAGATCCGGTGACGCGCCAACAAGCAGGTAGTTCGACCCGTCCGCCGTGACGGCCACGCTCGCCTGGGTGCGCGACCTGACACGCGGATCTCGGGCGCGGGCGAGGCCGCAGATCCGGCACGAGCAATTCCACTGCGGAACACCCCCGCCGGCTCCGGAGCCGAGAATCAAGGCGCTCAGTCGCGGCTCCGGCATCGTCCTCTCAGGGACGACGCAGGCCGGTGGTCAGATCTCGGCCGGAAGGTAGCCGTTGATCTCCATGCCGATGCAGATTTCGCGGATCGTCGGGCGTGTCCAGGCCATGGCGGTGTTCCTCTCTCCGGGGCGCGCTGAAGCGCTTGTTCTAGCCTGACCGGGAAGATAGGGGCGGGGAGGTCCGAAGTCCAGCGCAACAGATCCCCGGACAGGCGTTGGCGTGTTGCCGCCGGCTCGGCTATGATCCGGCGGGTCTGCCGGAGGGATGGCCGAGCGGCTTAAGGCGCACGCTTGGAAAGCGTGTGTGCGTTCACGCGTACCGTGGGTTCGAATCCCACTCCCTCCGCCAGTTTCCATCCTGAGCCCTCGATGGATCGAAGTTTTTCTCCTGGGCAGCAAACCAGCCCGCAAACCCGCCCACAAAGCGGCGACGAACCTTGACCGGGGGCGGCGCCCTTTGCCGGAATGGTCGCACCCGGAGCGATGCCGTGCGGCAGGAGTCGTGCTCGCCGTATGTTCCTTGCGCCAGAATGCCGCCGCAGCGCATCCGCCGCCGTTCCTCCCGAGCCATCGCCTTTCCGACTGGGCAGCGTGCAAGCTGGAATCGCGTGCTGCAAAGGCATCGTGGTCCTGCCCGTCCGTTGGATAGCGGAGCGGCACGGCACCCGGACGTTCGCCGGTGCGCTCGCCCGGCTGCGGTGTGGCCAGTGCGGCAGGATGCCCGCGCCGGTCTACCTCTGCGCGGGCCATCGGGAGGCGTCGTGCGGGGGCGCTTCGGCGGATCGGGCGATTGAGCTTGTGCCGGAAGTTGCGGGCAAAGGGTCTCGGGACGAAGGCTTTCGACCTAGCCAGAGCAAGCCCCAGCAAGGAGAGTTAAAGTGATAGATGGCGGTCAATACGTCTGGCCCGTTCTTGAGCTGGAAACGAAAGGCCAAAGCCCGACTGTGAAGCGATACTGCGGCTGCAGCTTTTTTATCAGTGAAGAGCGGCTACTCGTTACGTGCCGACACGTCTTGGAAGATAACGCATCCCCCTACGTGCAGGACCGAAACGGGTTCTCCCATCGGATTTTCGATATATCGTGTCACGCAACATTAGACTTGGCAGTGGCCCGCGTTCAAGGGATTGAGCCGGGCATACTCACTCCTCTTACGTGCCGCCTTACATTGGGCGGCGACCTGTGCGCCTTCGCATACCTCGACGATCATATGGAGGGCACAGCCGCTCTCCTGCCGACTATCGCGAAGGGCTACATCACAACAACCCCGAGGACCAATCAACAGTGTGAAGGAGGATTTGGTAAGTACGCGGTATCCTTTCCTTCGTTGGCTGGTTTCAGTGGCGCGCCCGTAACCATGTTCGATCAGCCTTATTTTGCCGGTATGCTGTTCGGAAATCTTGAAAGCGAAATCACTGTTTTTTCAAACAGTGAGGTAAACGACGACGGTTCAGTATGGAGAGAGCAACTCGTGAGAGTAATAGATCAGGGCCAGATGATCGGATATGGCGAGATCACGCGTTTTGTTGAAGCGTGTCAACGGCAAGCGGGATGATGCGCAGCGGCCCGCGACGACGCATGGAGACCGTCGGCTAAAACTCCTCAAGATGCAGCCCCTGATCAGCGCAAATTTCTACGATCGGTTCGATGACTTGTGCCTCGAATTTCGTGGTAAGTTCACGCAATCCGAAGACAACGCAACTGCCGCTGTCAGAATTTATGCCTACTCCAAGCGCGGAATGCCTGACATTTCGGTGCAGCATATAGTGGTAATTTGCGGGGTAAGTCAGGTCTACCGTTTGATCGTTGAACCTAACAATGTGGATATCCTTATGGTGGATGATCATGTTGATGATGCGGGAGACTGGCTTCAGTTCTATGCGGCTGTCGGCAGAGACGTTTAGTCGAACATGACTGAAGTCCTTGGCCGACGCGGTGTTTTCAATCAAGCGCCGGGCGCTAATCGCGAAGCCGACGAGATCATCAACTGCCAGCGTCGATTGCCTTCCATTTATGAGGCCGCTTATCCGTTCCGTTGGGCTACCCGTGGCAAATGCGTGTAGCCGTGCGCATGTCGTGAGCACATTTGCGTAGGCGTGACGTATTACGTCGTGAGAACCAATTTCACTCATGCCCAAACCGGAGCGCTGCATTCGTTCGGAACCGCATCAACACCTACGCCGCGAGCGCGCGCGGCTCAACCTGCCGCCTTCGCCCGCTGCACGGTGCTGACGCCCACGCCAGCCGCCTTCGCGGCTTTCAGGATGCCATCACCCGTCGCCAGACGCGCGCGGATCGCGGCCTCTACGTCGCCGCCGACCTAGGGCGTCGCAGGATCACGCCGCTCGCCTTGGCGCGGGCCAGCCCGGCACGGCCCTTGCGCTGGCGACCGTTTAGATCTCGCCTCGCCTTACTCATCGCCCCAGTCCGTCGCGGCGTCGATGAACGCCTGATCTTCCCGCTCGTGGCCGCTCGCGGCGACGGCGGCCGACTGACGATGCGCTTCGGACCGGAAGGCAGGGCAGCGCACGTCCGGCACCCAAATCCGGATCGGGCGCAGACCCTGTTCACGCAGGTGCTCGCGATGCTCCGGAACCTTGATGCGCGAGGGCCTGGAGCTTGATGCCATGGCTGTGACAAGCCGCAGGACGGCCGCGCGATCAAGCCGTCCTCGAAACGCGGGCGGGAACCGGGGTATAAGGCAACGAGGCTTCGGACGACCTTAAGTTGCGGAGCCTAAAATCATGGCCCTCAGCGGGCGGCTGCTTGTCCCGTCAGGGACTGTCGGGAGGGCGATGCCCAGGGTCACGAGGAAACGAGCCTGATGCCCGGACGCATCCGACGCCAGGCGCTCATCGCGGCCAGCCTGCTCGGCATCGTGGCCCTCGCGGCGGTGGCGCTGGCGGCCCGCGCCGGGGGCTTCTCGCCGGACAGCTACAAGCCCCGGATCGAGGCGGCGGTGAAGCACGCCACCGGCCGCGATCTGGTCATCCGCGGCCCGGCGAGCATCGCCTGGGGCTGGTCGCCGGCACTCGCCCTGAACGACGTGGCCCTAGCGAACGCCGAAGGCGGTTCCCGGCCCGTGATGATGACCATCGGCCGCATCGACGCCCGGGTCGCGCTCCTCCCGCTCTTGATGGGCCGGCTCGTGCTCGACCGGCTCGTGCTCGTGCATCCCGCCATCTGGCTGGAAACGACCGCGCGCGGCGAGCCGAACTGGCGGCTGAGCCCGTTCGTGCCGGGGCAGTCGCTGCCGCAGGCGGCGCAGCCGTCCCCGAGCCGCCGGGAGATGTCCGCCATCGCCGTCTCCGCCATCCGGATCGAGGACGGCGCCGTCACCTGGCACGGCGAGGACGGAGATGCGCGCGCGGCCATTCCCGCACTCGTGGCCGAAGCGCCCTCGCAGGACGAGCCGATCCGCGTCTCGGGGCAGCTCGGTTTCGGCACCGTGCCGCTGTCGCTGGAGGGCGAGGTCGGCTCCTGGTCCGGGCTGCAGGATGTCGACCGCAGGATGCCCTGGCCCGTCCGCCTCGCCCTCAAGGCGGCGGACGCGCACGCGACCGTGGCGGGCGGCGTGATGAAGCCGATGCAGCTGCGCGGCTATTCGCTCAAGCTCGACGGCGTGGCGCCGGATTCTCGCGGTGCTGCAGCCCTTCGTCGCGGGCGTCCGCCTGCCTGCCTTGCGCGATCTGACGGTCTCGGCCCAGCTCTCGGACAACGCCAATGGCGGGCCGCAGCTCTCGGCCCTCACGGTGCGCGCCGGTCCCTCCGACCTGTCCGCCACCGCGGCGGGGCTGACCGTCTCCAAGCTCGACGTCGCCATGCCGAGAGTGGACCGGCCGATGCGCGGCAGCGTCGAAGGCAGCTTCGCCGGCGCGCCGCTGCGGCTGTCGGCGACGACCGGCGCTCCGGGCGCGCTGTTCGGCGGCCATCAGGTGGCCGGAAAGATGCCCGTCGACGCCTCGGCCGTGATCGGCGGCGCGACCTTCATCGCGCGCGGCGTCGTCGCGGACCCGATCCGCCTGACCGGCGCCGATCTCGCGCTCACGGCCCGGGTGCCGGATCTCGACGCGCTCTCGCCGCTCGCCGGGCGGCCGCTGCCCGCCC
This sequence comes from uncultured Alphaproteobacteria bacterium, assembly GCA_963777325.1. Lineage (GTDB taxonomy): Bacteria > Pseudomonadota > Alphaproteobacteria > Acetobacterales > Acetobacteraceae > JAFAXA01. Next base: position 254,910 of record CAVZQE010000022.1, read on the forward strand.
TCAAGGCGATCGTGTTCGTCGCCCGCCTGCGCGATCGCGACGGCGGCATCGCCCGCGGCGTCGCGCTCAGGGACATCAAGCTGAGCGCGGCGCAGGGCGATCTCGCGGGCGAGGCCCTGATCGGCTTCGGCGACCGGCCCGTGATTGAGGGAACGCTCACCTCCACCCGCCTCGACCTCGACGCGATCCTGGCGGCGGTTTCGCCCGACGCGCCACCGCCCGCCGCCAACCCCGAGCCGGATGCTCAACCGCGATGGATCATCCCCGACACCAAACTCCCCTTCGACCGCATCCGCGCGCTCGACGCCGATCTCCGCTTCAAGGTGGCGTCCCTGACCGCCGGGGGCGCGACCTACCGGAACGCGGCGGGCCGGGTGGCCGCGCGTGAGGGAAGGCTTCGGCTCGATCCGCTGACCGCGCAGGCCCAGGGCGGGGGGCTCACGCTGCAGCTGTCGGCGGACGCGACCCAGCCGGAACCGGCCGTCGCGGTCGCATTGCGCGCCGCCAACGTCTCGCTCAAGACCCTGCTCGGGGCGGTCGGCCTGCCCGAAGACGCGCTCGGCGCGGCGGAGGTCGATTTGGCCCTGCGCGGCACGGGCGACACCCCGCATGCCATCGCCGCGAGCGGCAGCGGCCACTTAGGCATCGCCGCCGTCAACGGCCGGATCGGCGGCCGGGTGCTGGCGGTGCTCGTCGCCGATCCGCTGCGGCGGGCCGGCCTGCCCGCGCCGCGCCTGAGCGGCCAGACCGATCTCAGGTGCCTCGCGGCGAGACTGGACGTGCTGCGTGGCACCGCCCACGTCCGGAGCTTCTTCCTCGACAGCGGCGAGGCGCAGGTCGGCGGCGCGGGAACGATCGATCTCGCTGACGAGACGATGGCGATGGTGCTGACGCCGGTGGCACGAGGCAGCGGGACGGGCACGCCGCTCCGCCTGTCCGGTCCGCTGCGCGACCCGAAGGCCGAGCTGGCCGGCGGGTCCGATCCGACCGGCGGCAACCAGGCCCTGCTGCCGCGCCGCCTGTTCGATCCCGGCGCCGAGGCCTGCATGCAGCCTTTGGCGATCGCGCGGGACGGCCGCCCAGGGCCGCTGCCGGTCTCGGTCGCGGCTCTGCCGCCGCCGCCGCCGTTGTCGCCGATGGCCTCACCCTATCCGCGGGCCGCGCCCATTCCGCTTACGCCGGAACCGCAACCAGCGCCGGCCCGGTCGCCGCCGCCGAACGGCCAGAAGCCGGTCGATCTGTTCCAGTTCCTGCGCTGAACCGCCGCTCAGGCGCGCCGGCGCATGGCGGCGACCGACAGCAACGCGGCGGCGAGAAAGGCGAGAACGAGGGCCAGCAGCGACCCATCTCCGCCGGGCCAGGGCAGGGCCAGGCCTTCGCCGACCCAGAACACCCCGAAGGCGCAGAGCAGCACGCCGACGCCGAATTTGAGCGCGTTCTCCGGGATCATTGAGACCGGGCGGTGCAGCAGCAACCCGAGCGCCACGACCGCCAGCAGCGCGAGGGCCGCGCCCGCGCTCGCCGCCCGCAGCAGGTCCGGGCCGCCGGCGCCCATCGCGACGACGATGAACACGACCTCGATCCCCTCCACCATCGTGATCTTGAACGCGGCCGCGACCGCCGCGCGGTCGATCCCCGCCCCGCGCCACGAGCTGCCGGCAAGGGCCTTCGTTTCGCGCGCATAGGCCGCGTCCTCGTCATGCAGCGGGAGGCGGCCGGCCGCGCGGAGCACGGCTTTCCGCAGCCAGCGCAGCCCGAAGGCGAGCAGGGCCGCGCCGACCACGACCTGCACGAGCCTGAGCGGCACCAGCGTCAGCGCCGGACCGAGCGCCGCGACCAGGATCAGCAGCACCACCAGCGCGGACGCCGCGCCCGCGAAGGCCCATCGCCAGCCGCGCGTCGCGCCGACGGCGAGCACGACCGTCAGGGCCTCCACGAACTCGACGAGAGAGGCGAGAAAGGCCGCCAGGATCGTCGGCCCGGCCTGGGTCCAGTGCGGGTCCAACCGTTGCGTCCTCCGTGTCGGCATGCGACGACGCGGGGTCCATACCCCACGCCGGGCGTGCAGCATGACAATTTCGCGTGCCTCGGCAATCGCCTTCGTCGTCGCGGGCGCGTTCTTCATGGAGAACCTGGACGCCACCGTGATCGTGACCGCGCTGCCGCAGATGGCGGCCTCGTTCGGCGTGCCGGCCGTCGCGCTCAATATCGGCGTCTCGGCCTACGTGCTCACGCTCGCGGTGCTGATCCCGGCCAGCGGCTGGGTCGCGGACCGCTTCGGCGCGCGCTCGGTGTTCGCGGCCGCGATCGTGATCTTCACCGCCGCCTCGGCGCTCTGCGGCTTCGCCCACAGCCTGCCGGCCTTTACCGCCGCCCGCATCCTGCAAGGCGCGGGCGGGGCGATGATGGTGCCGGTCGGGCGGCTCGTCGTCCTCCGGACGACGGCGAAGCCGGACCTGCTCCGGGCGACCGCGACCATCACCTGGCCGGGCCTCGCCGCGCCCATCCTCGGGCCGCCGGTCGGCGGCTTCATCACGACCTACGCCTCCTGGCCGTGGATCTTCTTCCTCAACCTGCCGCTCGGGGCCATCGCGCTCGGCTTCGCGCTGTGGCTCGTCCCGGACGCGCGCGGGGCGGAGCGGCGGGCATTCGACGCGCCCGGCTTCGTGCTGACCGGCCTCGCGTGCTTCGGGCTGATGTACGGCGTCGAGGTGATGAGCGGCGCGGACGTGTCCTGGATTTCCGCGTCCGCCCTGCTCGGCGGCAGCCTGCTGCTCGGCGCGGCGGCGGTCTGGCACGCGCGGCGGTCCGAGCATCCGCTGGTCGATCTCTGGGCGATGCGGCTGCGGAGCTATGCCGTCGTCATGGCCGGCGGCTCGTTCTTCCGCGTGTCCGTCGCCGCCATTCCCTTCCTGCTGCCGCTGATGCTGCAGCTCGGCTTCGGGCTCGACCCGTTCGCGTCCGGGCTGCTCGTGCTCGCGGTGTTCGCGGGCAATCTCGCCATGAAGCCGCTGACGACGCCGGTGCTGCGCCGCTTCGGTTTCCGCCGCACGCTGATCGGCAACGGCCTGATCACGGCCGCGACGGCATTCGGATGCGCGTTCGTCGAGGCGGGGACGCCCGTGGCGCTGCTCGTGCCGCTGCTGTTCGTGAGCGGATTATCGCGGTCGATGCAGTTCACCGCCTTCAGCACGCTCGCCTTCGCGGACGTGCCGGGCGCGCGCATGGGCGGCGCGAACACGCTGTTCAACATGGCGCAGCAGCTGACGATGGGCCTCGGCATCGCGATCGGGGCCGTGTCCCTGCGCTTCGGCGAGATGGTGCATGGGCATCCCGCCGCCGTGCCGGGCGTCGACGATTTTCATCTCGCCTTCGCAATCGTCGCGGCGATCGCGCTGCTGGGCGTCGCCGATGTGATCCGCCTGTCGGCCGACGCCGGGGCGGAAGTCAGCGGCGCCCGTCCGCGCGGCGGCAAGCTGAGGCGCCCATGACGATCATCTACGTGGACGGCGATGCGTGCCCTGTTCGCGATGAGGTGTTCCGGGTCGCGGAGCGGCTGGCGCTCGATGTCGTCATCGTATCGAACGGTTCCCGGCCGATCCGGCCGCCCAACCGGCCGAAGGTGCGCATGGTGACCGTGGGCGAGAGCGCGGACGCGGCGGATGACTGGATCGCCGAACGGATCGGGGCGTCCGATCTGTGCGTCACCGCCGACATTCCGCTTGCCGCGCGCTGCCTCGGCAAATCCGCCCGCGCGCTCTCGCCGACCGGCCATGTCTGGACCGGGGACAATATCGGCGGCGCGCTCGCGGGCAGGGAGGTGGCCCGCCACCTGCGCGAACTCGGTCTCGGCGGTGGCGGCCCGAAGCCGCTGGCGAAATCCGACCGGTCGCGATTCCTGAGCGCGCTCGATACGCTGGCGCAAGCGGCAAGACGTGCCGCGTCGGAACGATGACCCTTGCGCTTGCGGCCCCGTGCGACCACGTTGGGGCCTCAACATAACTGAAAGGAGGTGATCCAGTGTCTCATTGTCTGATGCCGCTTGGCGCTACGACCTGGATGACCGCCGCTGGGATTACCCCGGCAGGCTAGACGGTCGTTCCGTCTTGTAGGCTGTCACACAATGCGAAGGCTCCGGCGCAAGCCGGGGCCTTCTCTTGTTTGGAGCGCGCGGGCCGGATCGCGTCGCCATGAAGCAGGCGGCCGCACGCGGCTTGGGGCGGGTCTATCTGTTCGGGTTCTGCTGGATGGGCGTGCTCGTCATGCCCGTCATCGTGCCGTTTCTGACCAGCCGCGGCGTCACCATGGGCGACGTCGTGAGCTTGCAGGCGATCTACGGCGCGACTGTCGTGCTGCTCGAGATTCCGACCGGCTATCTCTGCGACCGGTTCGGCCGGGTCCGCATTCTCGTGTGCGGCGCGGCCGGGAATGCCGCCGGTTTTCTGATCTTCGCGCTCGCGCATGGCTTTGCCGCGCTCGCCTGCGCCGAGATCGTGCTGGGCGCGGCCTGGAGTCTCGTCTCGGGCGGCGACGTGGCGCTGCTCTACGACCTGCTCGACGCGCGCGGCGCGGACCGAACGGATCGCCGCCGCGCGCTCGCGAACTACCAACTCGCGCAGGTGCTGGGTGAGGCCTCGGCGGCCTTGCTCGGCGGGACGATCGCCGCGTGGTCCCTGCAAGCCCTGGCCTGGGCGAACGCGGCCTTCGCCACGCTGCCGCTCGCGGTCGCGCTCACTTTGGCGGCGCCTCGCGGCTCCGCGCGCCTGCAAGCGTCGCCGCTCGCCGGCATGGCGCAGGCGGTCCGGTTCACATGGGGCGCGCGCCACCGGCGGCTCGTGTTCCTGAACCTGATCGTCTGGGGTCTCTCGACCTATACCGCCGTCTGGCTGCTACAGCCGTACTGGAGCGGGCAGGGCGTCCCGCTGCGATGGTTCGGCGTGCTCTGGGCGGGCACTCTGGTGACGGTCGGTGTCGTCGCAAAATCCGCGCACCTGGCCGAACGGGCGCTGCGCCCGCGCGGCGTGCTGCTGGTGATCGCGCTCGCGCCCGTCGCGGGCTACGCCGGGATGGCCGCGACCGGCGGCGCGTTCGGCATCGCCTGCGGGTTCCTGTTCTATGTCAGCCGCGGCCTGAACGCCGTCCATCTGCGCGAGGCGTTCAACCACGCGCTCCCGCCCGCCTTGCGCGCGACCGCGAACTCGCTCGCCAGCGGCACGCTGCGGTTCAGCTTCGTCCTGCTCGGGCCGCTGGTCGGCCTTTTGCTGGACGCGCGCGGCCTCGCGACCGTGCTCTGGACCCTCGGCGGCGTGTTCAGCCTCGCCGTCCTGGCGCTCGCCGTGCCGCTGCTCCGCGCCGGGGCGGAGGAACCCTGACCGTCGACATGCCGCTCGCCGGGACGCGCGAGCGGCCCCAGCTTCGCTTCAAGCCAGCCGGCTGCGCTCGGCTTGTTTTTGCGCCTCTTGCGCCGCCTTGAGTTGCGCCTTCGTATACATCAGCGCGTGCTCCGCGAGGTCGGTGCTGTCCTCCCAGAGATTGCGCCAGATGCCGAGAATGCCTTCGAGCGGCTGGCCGACCACGCGGGACGAGAACGACTTCGAACGTGATCGGCCCCTCGTATCCGGACTTGACCAACGCCCGGAACACGCCCGCGAGATCGATCGTGCCCGACCCCATGTAGCCGCGATGCGAGTCGCCGGTATGGAAGTAGCCGAGATACTCGCCGGTATCGATGATCGCTTGCTGGATGTCCGATTCCTCGATGTTCATGTGATACACGTCGAGATGGACGCGGACGTTCGGCGCGCCGATGCGCTTGCACATCTCCACTCCCTGCGACGCCGTGTTCAGCACGTTCGATTCGTAGCGGTTGACCACTTCCAGGCCGAGCGTGATGTTGCTGCGCGCGGCGGTCTCGGCCACTCGTTGCAGGACTTCGACGGAGCGCTTCACGCCCTCGGCCGTGGTCGGCACGGCGTATTTCTGGAAGGCCGATTCGAGGATGCCGCAGACATGGGTTGCGCCGAAGTCGCGGGCGACGGCGAGGGCTTGCTCCAGGCGGGCCTGTCCGCGCTTCTCCTTCTCGCGGTCGTTGCTCGAAATGTCCGTCTCCGCGTCGAGGCCGAGCGAGGAGGTCGCGCCGATGCCGGCCTGGTCCAGCTGCCGGCGTGTGAACGTCGCGTCGATCGAGCTTGGGTCGAGCGCCGGAATCTCGATCAGGTCGTAGCCGACCTCGGCCGTCTTCGCGATCGCGCGCGCGCATTCGTCGTGGCTCCAGCCCTTCTCCCAGACCAGCGCATGGACGCCGAGCTTGTTCATCGCCTTCCTCCCCGTGATCACCGCGTCATAGCTATCGCCGCCCGAACCGGAGCGAGGCGAAACGGCCCGACCAGACCGACCGCACGATCATGACCAGCAGCAGGAATCCGCCCCAGAGCGCGGTCGAGAGATGCTGGTTCGCTCCGAGCTGGTTCAGTCCGGACGCGATCACCTGCAGGATCAGCAAAGCGATGGCGACGGGAAACACCCGGCCGAAGCCGCCGAACGGATCGACCCGTCCGAGGAAGCAGGCCAGCACGGTGATGAGCAGATAGGATTCGCCGTGCCCGACTCGCACCGAATTGAACCGCGCCAGCATGACGATGCCGGCGATGCCGCACATCAGCCCGGACAGCGTGTAGATGAGCGTCAACGACCGCCGGGTCGGCACGCCCGAAAAGCGCGTCGCCTCGATGTTGGAGCCGATCATGCGCGTCGCGAAGCCGAGCCGGGTGCGCGACATGACGACGTACCAGAGCAACACCGCCGCCGCGAACACGAACAGCGGCGCCGGAATGCCGAGCAGGGTGCCCTGGCCGATCGCCTGCACGTAGCCCGGCACGCCGGAGATGTCGCCGCCGCGCGTCAGGAACTCGCCCAGGCCGCGCACGAAGATCATCATCGACAACGACACCAGGATCGGATGCGCGCCGGTATAGGCGATGATGACGCCCATCAGCCATCCGACCAGCGCTCCGGTGGCGAGCGCCGCCACCACGCCCAGGACGAACGCGCCGACGCCCGCGTCGACGCCGCCGTGACGTTGCAGGATATACGCCATCGCCAGCCCGGCCAGGTTCGCCGTGAAGGTGATGGCGAGATTGAAGCCGCCGGAGATGATCGGCATGAGCATGGCAAGCGTCAGCAAGCCGAGTTCCGGCAACTGGAACGCGACCGATGTGAAGGTGCTGAAGGACAGGAAACCGTTCGCCGTCGCGCTGAACAGGATGACAACCCCGAGCAGCAGGCCGAGCAATCCGCCGACATCCGCGTCGATCCAACGGCCGGCGGTCCAGGCCTCGCGGCGGCGTAGCGCTCCGGAGGCCATCAGACGGTGCTCCGCAAAGTGGGGCGTCGCCACGATCCGAGCAGCCGGCCCGCGCCCTCGCTCGACAGCGTGATGGCGATCAGGATGATCGCGCCAACGATCATCTTGAACGCGTAGGGCGAGATGCCGAGCAGGTTCAGGCCGTTCTGGGTCATGGCCACGAGAATGATGCCGAGAAACACGCCGAGGATCGTGCCGCGCCCGCCGCCGAGCCGCGCGCCGCCCAGGACGACGGCGGCGAGCACGTCGAGCTCGCGGCCGTAGAGCGCGTTCGGCACGACCTCTTGCGCGTAGTGCGCCTGCATCAGCCCCGCGATTCCGGCCATCAGCCCGAGCCAGCCGAAGGCGAGGTAGTGCATCGCGCCGATGCCGATGCCGACGCGGCGCGCGCCTTCGGGGTTGTCGCCCATGGCGTAGAGCTGCCGCCCGGTGCTGGTCCGGCGCAGCAGCGCCCAGGTCGCCGCGACGCAGACCGCCATGACCACAACCATCAGCGTCAGTTCGGCGCGGCCGTTCGCCGTGTCCGTTCCGAACACGACCACGCGCGTGGTCAGCCAGTCCGGCAGGTCGTAGATCGATACGCCGCCCGAGAAGAACATCAGCAGGCCGAAGAACAGATTGAAGGTCGCGATGGTGACGACGATCGAGACGATGCGGAACTGGTAGATGAAGAACGCATTGATGCAGCCCAGCGCCGTCCCGATAAGCGCCCGCCAGGAGCAACCCGATCGCCCAGTTGCCGCCGCCGAGCGGCGCGAGCGTGATCGCCGTGAGATACTGCACGACGGAGGCGGCGACCGCGAAGGAGATGTCGATCCCGCCCGCGATCAATACGACGAGCAGGCCCACGCCGAAGATGATGTTGACGGCGCTCGCGTTCAGCAGATCGAACAGGTTCGGCAGTTCCGCGAACGAGCTGGTGAGGCTCAACCCGACGCCCATCACGAGAATGACGACCAGCAGCCAGCCTTCGGTCGCACCGATGCCGAGCTTACGCATGGACGGCGCTCTCGATTTCGTCGATCCCGGTCTCGCCCGGCACGTAGCTGTCGATGATCCGGCCGTCGCGCATGTGCAGGATGCGGTCGGCGTTGAAATAGACTTCGGGGATCTCGTCCGAGATGAGCAGGATCGCCATGCCGGCTTCGGCGAGCCTATGCACGATCGCGAAGATGCCGGCGCGCGCGCCCACATCGACGCCGACCGTGGGCGAGTCGAGGATCAGCAGCTTCGGGTTGGTCGCCAGCCATTTGGCGAGCACGATCCGCTGCTGGTTGCCGCCCGACAGGGTGGAAACCGCATCGTCCGGCTGCCCGATCTTGACGCCGAGATCGCGGACCCAGCGCTCGACCAGGGCGTCCCGCTCGCGGAACGAGATCAGGTTCGCGGCGCCGAGCAGGTGGTCGAGCACGGCCATCACCGTATTGTCGGCGATGGACTGGGGCTGCACGAGGCCGAGTTGCAGCCGGTCCTCCGAGACGTAGGCGATGCCCGCCCGGATCGCGTCGCGATTGCCGCCGAACGCCACTTGCCTGCCCTCGAAACGGATCACGCCCGACGACGGCTCGGACATGCCGAACAGGCTGAGCGCGAGCTCCGTCCGCCCGGACCCGAGCCGGCCGGTAAGGCCGACGATCTCGCCCCGGCGGATCGTCAGAGAGACGTCCTCGTATTCCGGCGCGCGCGACAGCGCCTCGACCGACAGCACGACCGGCGCCCCCGACAGATCGCGTCCCTGCACCGCGTAGTCGAAGGTCTTGCCCGTCATCAGCTCGGTGAGCCGTGTCTGGGTCATGCCGGCCGTCGGAAACGTGCCCACCAGCCGCCCGTCCCGCAGCACGGTGACGCGGCTGCACACGTCCAGCACTTCGGCGAGGCGATGGCTCACGAACACGACCGCGATGCCTTCGGCCGATAAACGCCGCACGATCGCGAGCAGCGCGTCCGTCTCGGCCTGGCTCAAGGAGGCGGTTGGCTCGTCCATGAACACAAGCGTCGCCTCCGTCACCAGCGCGCGCGCGATCGCCACGATCTGCCGCTGCGCGATCGGCAGGGTGCGCAGCGGCGCGTCGAGATCGATCCGGACATGCAGCCGGTCGAGAATGCGGCTCGCCGCCGCCCTCATCCGTGCGTAGTTCACGAGGCGCGGCCGGCCGCCGAGATTGTTCTCGAACGCGATGTTCTCGGCCACCGACATTTCGGGGAACAGCGCCAGATCCTGCCAGATCACCTGGATGCCGAGCGCGCGCGCCGTGGCGGGGCCGAGGCCCTGGATCGAGCGCCCGTCGAACAGCATGGTCGCGCCCGGCTCGGGCTGGTGGACGCCGCTGATGATCTTGATGAGCGTGCTCTTGCCGCAGCCATTCTCGCCCGCGAGGCACAGCACCTCGCCCCGCCTGACGTCGAACCGGACGTCGTCCAGCGCCTTCACCCCGCCGAACTGCTTGGAGACGTGATCGAGAAGCAGCAGCGGCGCCCCCGCCTCAAGCGGGCGATAGGCAGCTTCGGGCGTGGCTGAGGCGATCATGGCGATCCGCGCACCGTCATGGCTCCGGAGACAAGCGTGCCGGCCGGCCTGGCAGGCACGCTCCCGCGCTACAGGCCCGTCTTGGCCAGCTCGTCCACCGTGTTCTTGTTCAGATCGACCAGCTCGTCCACGATGATGTTGTGGCCTTCCGGATGCACGACGCCGAGACCCGGGATCGTCATGCCGTCCTTGATCGGCTCGTTCCTGGCCAGCATGACGCCGAGGGTCACGAACACCTCGCCGGCCAGTTCCGGGTTCCACATGTAGCCGCCGGTGAGGACGCCCTCATGCACGAGCTTGCGCCCCTGCCCGGGCGAGAACGGCCCAAGCACCACGACCTTGCCCTTGAGGTGCCGCTCGTCGACCGCGCGGGCCGCCCCGATCGGACCCTGGCTGCCGAACGCGAGAAAGCCCTTGAGGTCGGGATGCGCGCGCAGCAGGTCGAGCGCCGTGCTGCGCGACTGGTCCACGTTCTCGGCGACGCCATACCGGTCGCCGACGAGCTTCATGTCGGGCGCATGGGCCTTGATGTAGGCGATGGCCGCGTCGGCCCAGGCATTATGCAGCGGCACGGTGAGCGAGCCGACGAACACCGCGTATTCGCCCTTGCCGCCCATCGCCGCGATCAGGTTCTTGGCGTAGGCCTCGCCGAAGCCCTTGGCGGAGGCGAGCTCGAAATCTAGGTCGGTGTTCTTCTGCTTCGGCGATTCGTGCGTGACCACCTTGATGCCGGCCGCGAGCGCACGTCCGAGAACCGGCTCCAGCACCTCCGCGTCGTTGGGAACGACCCCGATCACGTCCACCTTCTGCGCGATCAGATCCTCGATGGCGCGCACCTGCAGGGCCGGATCGGCGCTGGTCGGGCCGACCATGAAGGCTTTCACGCCGAGTTCGGCGCCCCGCTTCTTGATGCCCGCGTCCATGGCGTTGAACCAGGGAATGCCGCCGATCTTGACCACGACGCCGATCACCGGCTTCTCGGGCGAGGCTTGCGCCACGCCGGCGAAGCCGAGGAGTGCGGCGCTGGCGCAGAAAGCGCGACGAGACAGATCGATCATTCTTTTCCTCCCCGCCCCGATTCTCGCGGGAGCGTTCGCCATACTATCCGTCGTTTCCGCTGTGACAACTCACAGGAACCCCGTGGAGATCCACGGCACGAAGGCGATCACGAGGAGGCCGAGCAGCAGCATGAACAGATAGGTCCAGATGCGCTTCAGCCCGGCCTCGGGCGGCACGTCGCCGATGATGCAGGCGGCGTAATAGCAGAGGCCGAACGGGGGCGCGAACAGGCCGAGGCCCATGGCGAGGATCACGACCATCGCATAGTGGACCTCGTTGACCCCCATCTGCTGCGCGACCGGGAACAGGAGGGGGCCGAACAGCACGATCGCCGGGATGCCCTCGAGCACGCTGCCGAGCACGATGAAGGCCGCGATCGAGACCAGCATGAAGCCGGAGGCGCCGCCCGGTATCGCCGCCATGGCGCGCGCCAGCTGGTGCGAGAAGCCCGATTGCGTCAGCGCCCACGCCATGGCGCTCGCCGCGCCCACGATGAACAGGATCGCGCCCGAGAGCGAGGCGGTCTGCACCAGCATCGGGCGCACCGCCCTCCACTCCAGGCCGCCCCGGTAGATGAGCAGGCCCGCGACGACCGCGTAGGCGATGCCGATGGTCGAAACCTCCGTCGCCGTCGCGACGCCTTCGACGACCGCGCTCCGGATCAGGAACGGCAGCAGCAGCGCCGGCAGCGCCACGATCAGCGTGCGCCCGACCACACGGGCGGAGGCGCGGGGTGCCTGGACGCCGGCGCCGTCCTGCCCGGCCCGGCGCCAGGCGACGACCGCGAGCACCAAGGCCAGCACGATCGCCGGCAGGATGCCCGCCGTGAACAAGGCCGCGATCGAGACGCCCGTCACCGAGGCGATCGCGATCAGCACGATCGAGGGCGGGATCGTCTCGCTCATCGCGCCGGACGCGGCCAGCAGCGAGAGCATCTCCCCGTCCTCCATCCCGCGTTTCCGCATTTCCGGAAACAGCACCGGCGCCACTGCCGCCATGTCCGCCGTCTTCGAGCCGGAGATGCCGGAGACCAGCAGCATCGCCCCCAGCAGGACGTAGGACATGCCGCCCCGGACGTGCCCGAGCAGGGACGCGAGAAACTCCACCATGACGCGGGCCATGCCCGTCCGGTCCACGAGCTGCCCCAGCAGCACGAACAGCGGCACGGCCAGCAGGATCAGGCTGCCCATGCCCTCGTCCATGCGGCCGACGACGATCGTGAGCGGCGTCGAGGTGACGCACAGCAGGTAGGCCGACGTCGCCAGCGCGAACGCGAACGCAATCGGCACACCCGCCATCACCGCCAGCCCGAGCAGGCCGACGAAGAAGATGACCAGCGACCAATTTCCGGCGTCGGTCAGAGCCGGGGCCGCGAAATAGAGCAGCGCGGCCAGGCCTGCGAGCGCGCAGGCGACCGCCAGCACGTCCCGCATGTCGTGGCGCAGCAGCCGGAGCAGGCAACTCGCGAGGGCGAGGCCGCATCCGACCGGGATCGCCAGCGCCCGCACCATGCCGGACCAGCCCAGCGCCGGCGTTTCCACGAACGCCTGGTCCTGCACGTAGTCGAGGGCCGGCTGCATGATGAGGGCCAGGAACAGCAGCAGGGCGCCGGCCGCGAGCGCCTCCGCGCAGGCGCGCATCCGCGGCGACAGCACGCCGAGGAAGAAGGTGAGCCGCATGTGGTGCTCCCGCTGCACGGCGATCGCCGCGCCGAGCATCGCGAGCCACAGGAACAGGATGGAGGCGAGCTCGTCGCTCCAGATCAGCGGGCTTTGGAAGACCGCGCGCGCGATGATGCCCGCGAGCAGGATCAGCACTTCCGCGAGCACCACGGCGGCGGCCGGCAACTCGGTCGCGAGGCGAAGGCAACGCTCGGCGGCGCTCGCCAGGCCCCCGGCGCCTGTTGCGGAGACCGCCGGCGGAGGCTGGCGATGCGCCGCCACGCTCATGAGAGCGAGCCGGTCGCGGCCTCGAGCGCACCCCAAAGCTCGGGTCCGAACTTCTTCTTCCACTCGCCGTAGAAGCCCGCCTTGGTCAGCGCCGCGCGGAACGGCGCCTTGTCCACCTCCACGAAGGTGAGTCCCTTGCCGGAAAGCTGGTCGCGCAGCGTCTTGTCCAGTTGCGCCACGTCCCCGCGCTGCTCGACGCACGCCCGATCGAACTCGCGGTGGACGATCGCCTGCATGTCGCCCGGCAGCCGCCCCATCGCGCGCCGGTTGCCGAGCAGCCAGAACGGATCCCAGATGTGGTTGGTGAGGGCGCAGTATTTCTGAACTTCGTAGAGCTTGCCGGAGTCGATCGCGACCAGCCCGTTTTCCTGGCCGTCGACGAGATGCGTCTGCAGCGCCGTGTACAGCTCGTTGAAGTTGATCGAGGTCGGGTTGGCCCCGAGCGCCTGGAACAGCGACGTGAAGATTGGCGAGACCGGAACGCGGATATGATAGCCCTTCAGATCCTCGGGCGTGCGGATCGGCTTTTCGGACGACGTGATCTGGCGGAAGCCGTTATCCGCCGCCTTGGCGACGACGAGCAGGCCCGACTTCTCGATCGCCGCCCGGACGGTCTCTCCCAGATGGCCGTCCATCGCCGGCCACACCTGATCGTATCCGGAGAACGCAAACCCGACATTGGTGATCGCCGCGCCGGGCGCGACCGTCGAGATGACGGAGCCCGCGATGTTCAAGAACTCGATTCCTCCGGCCCGCACCTGGGTCAGCAGGTCCGTGTCCGAACCGAGCTGGCTCGCCGGGAAGAACCGGATCTCGAGCCGTCCGCCGGTTGCCTCGCGGATACGTCCCGTCGCCTGCTCCAGCCGCGCGTTGATCGGCTGCGAGATCGTCTGGCCGGTGGCGAGCTTGTACGAGAATTCGGCGGCCCGCGCCCGGCCCGGCCGGATCGAGACCAGCGGCAGGGCGGCGGCGGCGGTCAGCAGCGAGCGGCGGGCAAGCGGCCGTCCCGCGATCGGATTGTTCATTCGGTTCCCCCTGAAACGGTCCGTTCGGCCGCGTTCTCGGCCGTGCGGGCTTGTTGTCGGGCGGGACGGTACGGCCTCTGTCCTTGCAGCACAATTCAGATTACATCGTGTTCCGTTTAGTGCCGCTAAAGGTTCCCCGATGCCCATTCCCATCCGGGCGATCAGCGTGTTCCACGCGGCGGCCCGCGCCGGCAGCATCTCGCGCGCCGCGAGCGAACTTGGCGTGACGCCCTCGGCGGTCAGCCAGCAGATCCACGCCCTGGAAGCGCATATCGGCACCGCCCTGATGGCCAAGGCCGGGCGCGGCGTCGTGCTGACCGAGGCCGGCGAGCGCTATTTCGCGCGCATTGGCGAGGAGTTCGAGCGCATCGCGCAAGCGACCCAAGAGGTGCGGGGCGTACGGTCGGTCACGACGCTCGTTGTGCGCGCCACTCCGACGCTCTCGAGCAAATGGCTGCTGCCACGGCTCCGCGCATTTCTCGACGCCCATCCCAACCTGCAGCTCCGGCTCGATGCGACGACCGAAATGACGGAGTTCGGCCGGGAATCGGTCGATGTCGAAATCCGTCATGGCGACGGGCGCTATCCCGGCCTGTTCGTCGAAGGCCTGGCGGAGGAGCGCTTCGTGCCGGTCTGCGCGCCCGCCCTGCATCCTCCCGGCACTCTGGCGGCGCGCGATCTCCCGCAGGTGCGGCTGATCCATTCCGTGAAGAGCCAAATGCAATGGCCGCGCTGGTTCGCGCTGGCCGGAGTGGAACCGGCGCCTGGCTGGCGGCGGGTGCTGTTCGACCGCAGCCACATGGCGATCGACGCCGCCGTGGACGGTGTCGGCGTCGCGCTCGAAAGCGACCTGATGATGTGGCGCGAATTGGCGGAGGGGCGGCTCGCCTGTCCGGTGCGCGAGCCGCCTTGCGTCGCCCTCACGACGCAGTGGATCGTCTGCCCGCACGACCATCTGCGGCGCGAAAAGGTGCGGCGGTTTCTCGCCTGGGTCGGCGCGGAGCGGAATGCGTGGCGCGCTTCGTTTAGCGGAGCTACGTGATCCCGCCCGATCTTCTGGATTGTTCTGGCGGCGGCGCTCCGCCTAGATCGCCGCCGCGGGCGAGCCGTCCGCGCAAGGACGAGGGAACGCCACGATGAATCTTTCCAGCCTGTTGCTCGCCCGCGCGGCGTCGGGCCGCCCGGTGCGCATGGGACTGATCGGGGCCGGGAAGTTCGGCTCGATGGTGCTGGCGCAGGCCCAGAGGATCGCCGGATTGCACGTGGTCGGGGTCGCGGATCTCGACGTCGCCAAGGCCCGGGCCTCTTTCGAGCGGGTCGGCTGGCCGGCGGAGCGCTACGCCGCGCGCACGCTGGAGGAGGCCGTGCGTTCGGGCGGAACCTGCGTGACCGGGGACGCCGCTTCGCTCGCATCCTGCCCCGAGATCGAGTGCATCGTCGAGGCGACGGGACATCCGATCGCCGGCATCCGCCACGCGCTCGCGGCGATCGAGGGCGGCAAGCACGTCGTCATGGTGAACGTGGAGGCCGACGTGCTGTGCGGCCCGCTGCTGGCGGAGCGGGCGCGCGCGAGGGGCCTTGTCTACAGCATGGCCTATGGCGATCAGCCGGCGATCATCTGCGAGCTCGTCGACTGGGTGCGCTCCTGCGGCTTCGAGCTGGTGTCCGCCGGCAAGGGCATGAACTTCGAGCCGCGCTACCGCTATTCGACCCCGGACACGGTGTGGGGCTTCTTCGGCTGGACCGAGGAGGAGGTCGCCAAGGGCGACTTCAACCCGAAGATGTACAACTCGTTCACCGACGGCACCAAGGCGGCGATCGAGATGGCGGCGGTCGCGAACGGCACCGGCCTCGACTGCCCGGACGCAGGCCTCGCCTTTCCCCCCGCCGGGCTGCACGACCTCGCCTCCGTGTTCAAGCCGCAAGCCGATGGCGGCCGTCTGGCGCGCGGCGGTCTGGTCGATATCGCCGCCAGCCAGGAACCGGACGGTCGGGAGGTCTACAACAACATCCGCTACGGCGTGTTCGTCACCTTCAAGGCGAACAACGAGTACACCCGCGCCTGCTTCAAGCAATACGGGCTGCTGACGGACAAGTCCGGCTGGTACGGCTCGATGTGGCGGCCGTTCCACCTGATCGGCCTCGAAACCAGCGTCAGCGTGCTGTCGGCGGTGCTGCGCGGCGAGCCGACCGGCACGCCCAAGGCGTTTCGCGGCGACGCGGTCGCGACCGCCAAGCGCGACCTCGGGCCCGGCGACGTCCTGGACGGCGAGGGCGGCTACACCGTCTGGGCGAACGCGATTCCGGCTTCGAGGAGCCTCGCGATCGGCGCGCTGCCGATCGGGCTTGCGCACAACGTGCGTCTCAAGCGTCCCGTCGCGAAAGACGACATCGTGCGGCTGGACGATGTCGAGCTCGAGCGTGATCTCGACGTCGTGGCGCTGCGCCGGGAGATGGAGGTGGCGGCGCGGGCCGCGTGACCGCCGCCTCGGGCCTCACTCCATCGCCAGTTCCCGGGGCGCTTGTCCGAGCGACACGCGGGGCACGAGCGTCGCGAGCACGAGCGTCACGACGGTGATGACGAACACGCCCCAGAAGGTCAGATGGAGCGAGTGCCCGAGCGCCATTCGCACGGCGGGATCGCCGATCGCCTCGCCCGGATGGTCGAGCAGCCGCCGGATTTGGTCGTAGGAGACGGACGCGCCGGCGCCGCCGCCGCGGGCCAGGCTGAGATTGAGCACGCCGCCCAGCACCGCGGCCCCGAGCGTGCTGCCGAGATTGCGCGAGAAGATGTTGGACGCGGTGGCCGCACCCCGCTCCGCCCAGCCGACGCTGTCCTGGATGATGACGATGGCCGAGGTGCTGAGGAACCCCATGCCCAGCCCCATCACCGCCGAACCGGCGCCCGCCAGGACGGGCGACGCGCCCGGCCCGAGCAGCAGGAAGGCGAGCGCGCCGAACGGCATCAAGGTCGCGCCGAACAGCAGGGTCGCGCGCAGGCCGAAGCGCGCGAAATTGCGGGCGCAGAGCGTCGAGCCGATCGGCCAGCCGAGCACCATCATGGTGAGCGCGAAGCCCGCCACCAGCGCGGAGCGGTTCAGCACGCCCTGCACATACATCGGCAGGAAGGTGGTCAGTCCGATGATCGCCATGCCGCTCAGCAAGGTGGCGGCGTTGGCCGTCGCGATGGGTCGCCGCCCCCATAAGGCGAGCGTCATCATCGGATCGGGCGCACGCCGCTCCTGGAGCACGAACGCGGCCGCGCTCAGGACGAACACGCACGCGGCGACCAGCGTCCGGCCCTCCGAGCTGCCGAGTTCGGTGAAGGCCAGCATCACCGAAGCGACGGCGATCGCGAACAGGATCGCCCCCGCCGCGTCGACGCGGCGCGTCTTGCGGGCGACGCTCTCATGGAGGAAGGCGATGAACCCGGACGCGGCGGCGAGGCCGACCGGCACGTTGATCCAGAAGATCCAGGACCAGCTCAGATGCTGGATGATGAGACCGCCCGCAAGCGGTCCGAGCACCGAGGACATCCCCCAGACGCTCGCGAGCCAGCCCTGGATCTTGCCCCGTTCCCGCACCGAATAGAGGTCGCCGATGACGGTCAGGGCGACGGGCTGGATCGCGCCCGCGCCGATTCCCTGCACCAGCCGGAACGCGATCAGGGAGGTCATCGACCACGCGACGCCGCAAAGCGACGATCCGGCGAGGAAGATCGCGATGCCGACCAGCAGCACCGGCTTGCGCCCGTAGAGGTCGGCGAGCTTGCCGAACACGACGGTCGTGGCGGTCTGGGTCAGCAGGAAGGAGGAGAACACCCAGGAGTAGAGGTGCAGGTCGCCGAGCTGGCCGGCGATCTGCGGCATCGCCGTGGAGACGATGGTCGCCTCGATCGCGATCATGAACATGGCCGCCATGACGGACGCCAGCACCAGCGGACGCCGCAGCCTCGGAGCTTGGGACATGACCGCCTAGTACGGCGTTTCGTCTCGGCGGGAAACCCGGGCTTGCAGGTACAGGAGGGCTGTGCAAACCGAAACGCGCGCGACCGCGCCGGAGGCGGCGGTTCATGAGGGCGGGGGCTGTGGCAGCAGCGTGCGCACGGTGTTGAGCAGTGCCGAAGCCGTGAACGGCTTCGTCAGCACGGCGTCCTTGCTGCCGAGCCGGCCGAGCCCGGCGAGCGCTTCTGGCCGGCCGCTCATGTAGATGATCGGAACGTCCGGGCGTTGACCCCGCAGCAGCCGCGCCACTTTCACGCCATCCAGCCGTCCCGGCATCTGGATGTCCGTCACCAGCAGGGTCAGCTGCGCCAGCCGCTGGCGGATGACGCTTTCGGCCTCATCGCCGTTCTCCACGCCGCACACCTCGAAGCCGGCATCGCTCAACTCCTCCGCGAAGATCATGCGGATCAGCACCTCGTCTTCTACCAGGAGGATGCACATGGGCCCTCCGGACGGGGAGGCAGGTCTCGCAATCGTTCGGCGAGGTCGTCGGCACGCGCGATCATTCCGCAGTAACGCGCAAATCCTCGGGAGGCTCAGCTACTCTGGTTCAACACCGCATGAGCGGCGGCGAGGGCGCAGCGTCACACATCCAGATTCGCGACCTTCAGCGCGTCGTCCACGAGCACGTCTACTCCAATGGACGGGGTTCCTAAACATCCAGGTTCGCGACCTTAAGCGCGTTGCCCACGATGAACTCGCGCCTTGGCTCGACGACGTCGCCCATTAGCGTGCTGAACACCTGCGCCGCGTCCTCGACGTCGCCGACCTTGACCCGCAGCAGGGTCCGCACCGCCGGATCGAGCGTCGTCTTCCAGAGCTGGTCCGGGTTCATCTCCCCCAACCCCTTGAAGCGCTGGATCGTCAGGCCGCGCCGTCCCTGCGCCAGCACGCGGTCGAATGCCGTCGCCGGACCCGCGACCCGCGCCTCGCGGCCATCGAGCGTCAGCACGGCCGGGCTCGCGCCGAAGCGGTTCCGCAGCGCGTCCGCCCGTTCGCACAGCCAGCGCGCCTCGGCGCTGCGCAAAGCCGCGCCGTCGAGCACGTATTTCTCGGTGACTCCGCGCACGACCCGAGCCAGCGTGAGCCCGCCATCCACCGCGACCTTCCAGCCGCGTTCGAGCGGCGCCGATGCCGCGTCGAGCCGCCCCGCGAGGTCCTGCGCGGCGGCGGTGGCGGCGGCCGGGTCGGGGGTGATCGCGCCCGCGATCGCGGCCTGCTCCAAGAGCCACACCGGCGCCGCGACCGCCATGCCGCGCAGCCTGAGCGTCGCCTCCCGCAGCCAGCCGACTTCGGCCGCGAGCTCCGCCCCGGACAGGACGCGCCCGTCCGCGTATGCGAGCGACGCTTCCGCCAGCACCTTGTCGATCAGGAACTCCTCGAGCGCGCGATCGTCCTTGAGGTAGCGCTCGTCGTTGCCGCGCTTGGCGCGATAGAGCGGCGGCTGCGCGATGTAGAGATGGCCGCGCTCGATCAGTTCCGGCATCTGGCGGAAGAAGAACGTCAGCAGCAGCGTGCGGATATGCGAGCCGTCCACGTCGGCGTCCGTCATGATGACGATGCGATGGTAGCGGAGCTTGCCGATGTCGAACCCGCCCTGCTCAGGCTCGCCGCGCCCGATGCCGGTGCCGAGCGCCGTGATCAGCGTGCCGATCTCGGCGCTGCCGAGCATGCGGTCGAACCGCGCGCGTTCGACGTTCAGGATCTTGCCCTTGAGCGGCAGGATCGCCTGGAATTTGCGGTCGCGCCCCTGCTTCGCGGAGCCGCCGGCGCTGTCGCCCTCGACGATAAAAATCTCGGATTTCGCGGGGTCGCGTTCCTGGCAGTCGGCGAGCTTGCCGGGCAGCGTGGACACGTCGAGCACGCCCTTGCGCCGCGTCAGCTCGCGTGCTTTCCGCGCCGCCTCGCGCGCCGAGGCGGCGTCCATCACCTTCTGGATGATCGACTTCGCCTCGCGCGGATGCGTCTCGAACCAGTGCGATATCGCATCCGCCGTCGCCGCCTGCACCACGGGCTGCACCTCGGAGCTGACGAGCTTGTCTTTCGTCTGCGATGAAAACTTCGGGTCCGGCACCTTGACCGAAAGCACCGCCGTCATGCCCTCCCGCATGTCATCGCCGGCGAGCGTCAGGTTCTCCTTCTTGCCCATGCCCTCCGCGTATTTGGTGACGACGCGGGTGAGCGCCTGACGGAAGCCCGCGAGATGCGTGCCGCCGTCGCGCTGCGCGATGTTGTTCGTGAAGCAGAGCATCGTCTCGTGAAAACTGTCGTTCCAGGTGACCGCGAACTCGACCCGGATGCCCTGCTTATCGTCCGACGTCGCGAGGCTGATCGGTTGCGCGAGCACCGGGTTCTTGGCGCGGTCGAGCCATTCCACGAACGCGATGAGGCCGCCCTCGTAACGCATGACCGCCTCGCGCAATTCGGCGTGCCGCTCGTCGCGCAGGATGATGGTGAGGCCCGAGTTCAGGAAGGCGAGTTCGCGCAGGCGCCGCTCCAGCACCGCGTAGTCATACTCCGTCTTGGTGAAGGTCTCGGCGCTCGGCTTGAACGTGACCTCCGTGCCGCCGGTCTCGCCGCTCGGGCCGACGACCCTGAGCGGCGCCTCCGCGTCGCCGTTGCGGAACCGGATGAAATGCTCCTCGCCGGAGCGCCAGATGCGCACCTCCATCCATTCCGAAAGCGCATTGACGACGGCCGCGCCGACCCCGTGCAGCCCGCCCGACACCTTGTACGAGTTCTGGTTGAACTTGCCGCCGGCGTGCAGCCGGGTCAGGACCACCTCGGCGGCCGAGATGCCCTCCTCGGCGTGCAGGTCGGTCGGGATGCCGCGGCCGTCGTCGCGCACGGTCACGCTGCCGTCGCCGTTCAAGGTCACCTTGCAGGTGGTCGCGAACCCGGCCTGCGCCTCGTCCACGGCGTTGTCGATGATCTCGAACGCCATGTGATGCAGGCCCGAGCCGTCATCGGTGTCGCCGATATACATGCCCGGGCGCTTGCGGACCGCGTCGAGTCCACGGAGTACGGAAATGGAGGAGGCGTCGTAGGCGTCTGGCTCGGGGACAGGCGCGGCATTCTCGGGCATTCGGTCGAGCGTCTCCAGAGCGGGGGCCGTACGGGGAAGTACTATAGATATATAGCGCCTACAGCGTGTCTGTCCCAGGGTCTCTGGCGTCTCCTGGCGGGTTTCGCGGCGGCAAAGCGCCGTCCGGCAGCAGCCGCCCGCCGCCGGTCCGCAATCCTTCGGCATGGCCCGCGAGCGGCGCGAACGGCTCCGCGTCCACGCCGGTCAGCAAGGTCGTGCAGGGCAGGCGGATCAGCGCCGTCAGCAGCGCCGCCCGCCGCTCGTGGTCCAGATGGACGAGCGGCTCGTCGAGCAGCAGCAGCGGCCCGAACCCGCGCAGCGAGCCGACCAGCGCCGCGTGCCCGAGGATCACGCTGACCAGCAGCGCCTTCTGCTGCCCGGTGCTGGCGCGGGCGGCGGCGAGACCGGTCTCGACGTCCGAGAGCGCCATGTCGGATTTGTGCGCGCCGGCCGAGGTCGCGCCGGTGCGGGCGTCCTCGCCGCGGCTCGCGGCGAGCGCCGCGCGCAGCCAGTCCTCGGCGGCGAGGGCGGGGCCGGCGCGGAGGCGCTCGGCGATCGGGCAGACGAGGCCGATCCGGGCGGCCGGGAAGGGCGTGGCCGCGCCGTCCGCCAGGGCGGCCGTCAGCGCCTCCGCCGTCGCGAGCCGGGCGGCGGTGACGGCGACCGCGTGCCGGGCGATCGCATCCTCGAGCCCGTCCAGCCAGGCGGCATCGGCGCGGCCGGAGGCCAGCAGGCGGTTGCGCTGGGCGAGCGCCTGGTCGTGCGCCGCGAGTTCGCGGGTATGGCCGGGCTGCAAGGCCCAGACCAGCCGGTCGAGGAACCGGCGGCGGGCCGAGGCGCCCTCCACGAACAGCCGGTCCATCTGCGGCGTCAGCCAGAGCGCCGCGATGCGGGAGAGGAGCTCGGCCTGGCCGCGCGGCGGCTTGCCGTCGAGCAGAAAGGCCCTGCGGTCCGCCGCGCCCTGGGGCGGCGTGCCGGTGCCGATCGCGACCGGTCCCGATGGCGTGTCGAAGCGCGCCGCGACGGCCCAAGCGCCGGTCGCGCCCGGACCGTACCGGGCGAATTCGGCCGCGCGGGCGGCCCGGAGACCCCGCCCCGGCACGAGCAGGGACACGGCTTCGAGGAGATTCGTCTTGCCGCTGCCGTTCGGCCCGTGCAGCACGCTGATCCGCGCCGCCGGCCGCCAGGTCAGTGTCTCGTAGGTGCGGAACTGCGTCAGGCTCAGGCGGGTGAGCCGGAGCAACGGGCGAGGCGTTTCGCCTCCCGTCACACCCGCATCGGCATCAGCACGTAGAGCGCGCTCGTGTCGCCCGCGTCCCGCACGATGGTCGGCGCGGACCCGTCCGAGAAGCGGAACTCGACCTCGCCGCCGATCTGGTCGGTGATGTCGTTCAGGTAACGGGCCTGAAAGCCGATCTCGAGCGGACCCGCCTCGTATTTCACATGGTCCGAATCGAGCTCCTCGGTCGCGGTGCCCTGGTCCGGGCTGGAGGCGGACAGCACCAGCAGATCCCGTGCCAGGCTGAGCTTCACCGGCCGCGAGCGCTCGGTCGAGATCGCGGCGACGCGGGCCACCGCGGCCGAGAAGTCGGCCTTGCCGACGCGCAAGGTCTTGTCGTTGTCGCGCGGGATGACCCGTTCGTATTCCGGGAAGGTGCCGTCGATCAGCTTGCTGGTCAGCTGGGCGGTGCCGAGCTTGAACTGGATGCGGGTCTCGGAGAGCGCGATCTCGATCTCCCCCGTCATCTCGTCCAGGAGCTTGCGCAGCTCGCCGACCGTCTTGCGCGGCACGATGACGCCCGGCATTGATCCAGCCCCCTCCGGCAGCTCCTCCTCAACGCGGGCGAGACGGTGCCCGTCGGTCGCGACGGCGCGCAGCTTGCGGGCGCCATCCACGTCCTTCACGTGCAGATAGATGCCGTTCAGGTAGTAGCGCGTCTCCTCGGTGCTGATGGCGAAGCGTGTGCGGTCGATCAGGCCGCGCAGGCTGTCGGCGGGCAGGGCGAAATGATGCGGCAGCGTGCCGGCCGTCATGCTCGGGAAATCCTCGACCGGCAGCACGACGAGGCTCGTCGAATAGCGGCCCGCGCGCAAGGCAAGCTGGCTGTCGCCGCCGTTATGGGTCATCTCGATCTCGGCGCCGTCCGGCAGCTTGCGGACGATTTCGTAGAGCGTCGCCGCCGGGGCGGTGCAGGCGCCGTCGCGGGCGCTGGTGGCCGGCATCTCCTCGACGATGGCGATTTCCATGTCGGTGGCGGTCAAAGTGAGCCGCACATCCTTCACGGCGAGCATGACGTTGGCGAGGATCGGGATCGTGTTCCGCTTCTCGACCACGCTCTGCACGTGGGCCAGCGCCTTCAGGAGCGTCGCGCGGTCGGCCTTGAACTTCATCGCGTCAAATCCTCACACGGACCGGCCGGAGCGGCCCGCCGCGCGTTCCGGGCGCCTCGACACCGGAGGGAATCGGGCCGGGAGTTTAGCAACTTAGGACGTGGCCGAAAAGCGAGGGCGCGTCAGGATTCCAGCATGCGCCGGAGCAGTTCCACGTCCTCGGCGAAGCTCGCGTCGCGCTCCATCAACTCGCCGACGCGAGAAACGGCGTGCATGACCGTGGTGTGGTCGCGGTTGCCGAACTTGCGGCCGATTTCGGGCAGCGAGCGGCTGGTGAGCTGCTTCGCGAGATACATCGCCACCTGCCGGGGACGGGCCACGTTCCGCGCCCGGCGGGCGGAGGACATGTCGGTCAGGCGGATATTCCAGTGCTCCGCCACCCGCTTCTGGATTTCCTCGATCGTGACCCGGCGATCATGCGCCTTGAGCACGTCGTGCAGAACCTCGTGCGTCGCGTCCAGGGTCACGGGACGGCCGAACAGGTTGGCGTGCGCGATCAGCCGGTTCAGCGCGCCTTCCAGCTCGCGGACATTGGACGTGATCTTATGGGCGAGGAACTCCATCACCTTGGTCGGCACCGCGACGCCCGCCCCGGCCGCCTTGGCTTCCAGGATCGAAATCCTGAGCTCGAACGTGGTCGCGTGCAAATCCGCCACCATGCCGCAATTGAGACGGGTGCGCAGGCGGTCCTCGAGCCCGGACAGGTCGGAGGGCGACTTGTCCGAGGAGACGACGATCTGCTTGCCCGCGTCCACGAGCGCGTTGAAGGTGTGGAAGAACTCTTCCTGCGTGTTGTCCTTGCCGATCAGGAATTGCAGGTCGTCGACCATGAGCACGTCCACCGATCGGAGCTGCTCCTTGAACTCCATGGTGGACTGGCTGCGGATGGCGGCGATGAAGCGATACATGAATTTCTCGGCCGACATGTAGGCGACCGAGACCGGCCGCCCGCTGTCCGCGCCGCCGCAGGCGAGCTCGCAGGCGACGGCGTGCATCAGGTGGGTCTTGCCGAGGCCCACGCCGCCGTAGAGGAACAGCGGGTTGAAGCCGACGCTCGCGGGCCGCTCGGCGACCCGGCGGGCGCAGGCATAGGCGAACTCGTTCGGCTTGCCGACCACGAATGTCTCGAAGGTGTAGCGGGGATCGAGCGCGGCCGCGATCTCGGGGCGCGGATCGGCCCGCTCCTCGGCGCGCACCGTCGCGGGCGGGGGGGGGGCTGGGACGGTCGGGGCGGCCGGCGGCGGGACGGCCGGCTCCCCGACGGCGGACGCCGCGCCGCCCACCCGAAGCTCGACGCGGCGGATGCCGCGGTCCTCGGCCTGCCAGAGCGCGCTCAGGCGGTCGCCATAGGTCGTGCGCACCCAGTCCCGCATGAAGGCGCTGGGCAGGTGCAGCGTCACCTCGTCGCCCTCCACGCCTCCGAACGTGATCTGGCGCAGCCAGGACCGGTATTCGACTTCGCCGACCTCGCTCTGGAGCCGGCCCCGGACCCGCGCCCAGCTTTCGGAACGCCGGGACGCCTCGGTCGCCGTTCCGGGCGTGCCGCTTCCGATGGCGCCCTGCGCCTTGAGTGACACCGCCATCACGCTCCCGTTCCGCCCGCCTCAAAGCACTCGAATTGCCGACCCTGAACGGGTTCGGTCACGACGATGGTCGCAGCATCCCAGGCAAAGCCCGAACGCGCGCCGTGTCCAATACCGGCCGGGATAGGTGGCCGGCTGGTTAAGTAAATGTTAAGTCGCGAGGGCGAGAGATGCAACCAAAAACGCCAGCCAACAGTAAATGGCTCAAGGCAGCGATGAAAAGAGCTAGTACCTGACCGCGTCACGGCCGCTTGGACCATAACTGCAGCCGTCCAGGAATGATCCGTGCGAATTACACGAATAGCGGCACGAAAACGGCGTCCGGACTTGCGGAAGCCGTGCAAACCTGATCAGCCGGCCGGCAACGCCTTGATCCGGGCCGAGAGCCGGGAGATCTTGCGGGCGACGGTGTTCTTGTGAACGACGCCCTTGCCGGCGGCGCGCTGCATTTCAGGCTGGGCGGCGCGCAGGCTGTCGCCCGCCGCCGCCTTGTCACCGCTCGCGATCGCCGTCTCGACCTTCTTGACGAAGGTCCGCATGCGCGCCTTGCGGGCGTGATTGCGTTCCGTGCGTACCTTCGTCTGCCGGATGCGCTTGCGCGCTGAAGCGGTATTAGCCATTCGCTCTTTTCACGTCATGAACATTGAACAAGGCCGCCAACCATAGCGGGACGCGGCGAGGGGCCGGTTCTAGGCAGGCGATCCCGCCCTGTCAAGAAAGCGTCCCGGTTCGGGCGGCTCGAAGCGAGCGCGCGTCCGCCTCAGTGAGCCCGCCGCGCGGTCCACAGCCGGATCGTCACGACCAGCGCCGCCGCGAGCTGCACGGCGACGAAGGAGGCGACCCCGGCCCAGCCGAACCGTGTCCAGAACCAGCCACCGAGCGAGCCCATCAGGCTCGAGCCGAGATAGTAGCACATGAGATAGAGGCCCGCCGCCTGGCCCTTCGCCTCGCGCGCGGCGCGGGCGACCCAGGCGCTTGCGGTCGTGTGCATGCCGAAGAAGCCGATCGTGACGAGGCCGATGCCCGCGATGATCGCGGCCAGGCTCTCCGCCAGCGTGACCGCGACCCCGGACGCCGCGATCAGCGCCGAAAGCGCGAGCGTCGGCGCATGACCGAGGCGCTGGACGAGCGCGCCGGAGACCGCCGAGGCGCCCATGCCGAGAAAATACACCGTGAAGATCAGCCCGATCTCGGCCTCGTCGAGACTGTAGGGAGGCGTGCTCAATCGGAATCCGGCGTAGTTGTAGATCGTGACGAAGCTGCCCATCGCCAGAAAGCCGATGGCGTAGAGAAAGGGCAGGGCCGGGTTGCGCCAGTGGCCGATCCAGGCCGCGACATGGCTGTGCAGGGCCACGCGCGGCTGGCGGACGAAGTTGCGCGAGGGCGGCAGCAGAACGGTGAAGATCGCGGCGGCGGCGAGGCAGAGCGCGCCCGTGGCGCCGAGCGCCACGCGCCAGCCCGCGTATTCGGCGACAAACCCCGTGACCACGCGGCCCGCCATGCCGCCGAACGCCGTGCCCGCGACATAGAGGCCCATCGCGAAGCCGAGTCCGGACGGGCCGATCTCTTCGGCGAGATAGGCCATGGCGACGGCGGGCGCGCCGCCGAGCAGCACGCCCTGCAGGGTCCGCAAGGCCAGCAGCGCGTGCCAGTGGGACGCGACCGAGACGGCGAGCGTGAGCAGGCCCGACCCCGCCAGGGCAACGGACATCAGGCCCTTTCTTCCCCAGCGTTCCGAGAGCGACCCCGCCGCGAGATTGGAGAAGGCGAGCGCCAGGGTCGCGGCGGAGATCGCGAGCGAGCTCGCCGCCGCATCGAGGCCGAACGTCGTCGCCAGCGCGGGCAGCAGCGGCTGCACGCAGTAGAGCTGGGCGAAGGTCGCCAGCCCCGCGAAGAACAGCGACACCGAGATGCGGCGGTAGGCCGGGGTGCCGCGCTCGGTCCAGACCGGCGGCCGCCGGTCGCTCACGAGGAGCGGCCCGGGGGAGGCGCGATCAGCCCGGGCTTAACGGCACATCGATAGCGGCCAGACGCGCAGGAAATGCGCCGTCCGGTAGATCTCGGCCTCGGCGGGCAAGTGAAAGCCATGGAACAGAATGACCACGGCGAGCACGACGGCTGCAAGGCGATCCGTCCTGAGGCTTGCGGGCGGCTGGCCGGCCAGCCAGACGAGCACGAGCGCCCCGGCGCTGCCGACGCAGCCGCCGACGATTACCTCGGACAGCGTATGCGCGCCGAGCCACAGACGCGAAAACCCGAACAGGACCGCGGCCCCCACGGCGGAGAGGACGGCGACCGTCATCCGGCTCGCCGATCCGAGGCCGGTGAGCGCGATCAGGCCGCCGACCACGATCGCCGCCGCCGCCGTGTGGCCGCTCGGCGTGCGCAGGCCGGTCTCCGGCACCATCTGCCCGCAGGCGATGAACACGAGCTTGAGCCCCAGCATGACGCCGAACGTGCCGCCGATCGCGAGCGTCCAGGCGAGCGCGCCGCGAAACCACCCGAGCACGGCGAGCGTGACGGCGATCGCGAAGGTCAGCGGCAGGATCACCGCCTGATCCGCGAAATCCGTGAAGAAGCTCATGCCTTCCCTCAGCACTCCAGCCTGTCCGTCGTCGTTCTGGCCGGAGAATAAGCGGAAATCCTCGCCAAGTCGCGAACGGTCTCCGGTGCAAATCCCAGCTCGCGCAGCGCCCGTACCGGCGGCGCTCCCCCGCGCTTGGCGAGCCTCCGGCCGTTCGCGTCGGTCAGCAGGTCGTGGTGGGCGTAGCGCGGCCTCGGCCAGCCCATCAGCGCCTGGAGCAATGCGTGCAGGTCGGTCGCTGGCTGCAGGTCGCGGCCGCGCGTGACCAGCGTGACGCCCTGGACCGCGTCGTCATGCGTGACGCAGAGATGATAGCTCGCCCGGATGTCCTTCCGCGCCAGCACCACGTCCCCGAACCGCTCGGGACGGCACTGGATCGCGCCCGTGCCCTCCTCCTCGTAGGAGAGAGGCTTCCGGACGGACGCGAGCGCCCGCGCCATGTCCAGCCGCCACGCGAACGCCTCGCCCGAAGCGACGCGCGCCGCACGCGCCGCCGCCGGGAGCGCGCGGCAGATGCCGGGATAGAGCGGGCTGCCGTCCGGTGCATGCGGCGCCGTGGCGGCGGACGCGATCTCGCGCAGAATGTCGGCCCGCGTGCAAAAGCAAGGATAGAGCAGCCCACGCCCGTTCAGCGCCTCCAAGACGCGCGCATACTCGGCCATGTGCTCCGACTGCACGCGCACCTCGCCGTCCCAGGCGATCCCGAGCCAGGCGAGGTCGTCCAGGATCGCCGCCGCGTATTCGGGACGGCAGCGGGTTAGCGTCGATGTCCTCGAGCCGCAGCAGGAAACGCCCGCCCGCGTTCCGCGCGCGGTCTCGGGCGAACAGCGCGGCGTGGATATGGCCGAGATGCAGCGGGCCCGTCGGGCTCGGGGCGAAGCGGGTGGTGACGGCCGGCGTTATCTGAACCCGCCCGTGCAGTAGAACGGCGGGTTTTCCCAGTCCGGCTTGCCGTAGGCGAGTTCGCCGCCGCCGAACCGCCGCACCCTGCCGCCCGCGCCTTCCAGCACCGCCTGCGGCGCGGCCGTGTCCCACTCCATCGTTCGCCCGAAGCGCGGGTAGAGGTCGCCCGCGCCTTCCGCGAGGCGGCAGAACTTCACGCCCGAGCCGACATGACGGATCGCCGCAACCTTG
The DNA here is from genome assembly GCA_963777325.1 of uncultured Alphaproteobacteria bacterium. Taxonomy (GTDB): domain Bacteria; phylum Pseudomonadota; class Alphaproteobacteria; order Acetobacterales; family Acetobacteraceae; genus JAFAXA01. Next base: position 283,614 of record CAVZQE010000022.1, read on the forward strand.
TAGTCCCTCAGAAACTCGTGCAGGCGCGGCTCGCTGCCGTAATGGCGGCTCGCGAGCACCGTCGCGCCCTCTTCCGGCACCGGCCGGACATGGATCGGCCGCTCCTGCCCGCCGAGGCTTCGCTTCCACGCGCCCCGGCCGGGAATGCCCGTGAAGATCTCGCCGTAGGCCGGGACGCCGACGACCCCGAGCGCCGCGGCGCCGTCCCGCACCAGGCCGATATTGATCGTGAAATCGTCGCGACCGGCGGCGAACTCGCGCGTCCCGTCGAGCGGATCGACCAGCCAGTAGCAGCGGGACGGGCGCGTGATGCGCCCGCCCGCCACCTCCTCCTCGGCGATGACCGGCAGATCGGGGGTCGCCGCGCGCAGACCGGCGACGATCAGGGCTTCGGCCGCGTGATCGGCCTCGGTGACGGGCGAGCGATCGGTCTTGGCGATCACCTCGAAACCGCGCGCGCGGATCGCGAGGATGATCTCGGCCGCTCGTTCGGCGAGATCGACGGCCAGGCGGAGCAGCGCGGTGTCATCCATGCTGGTCGTGATAGCGGCGGCAAGGCGGACGCGACAATCCGCACCCGGTTGCACGCAGTCATGCAGACGCCTGCATCCCGGCGAGCGCGCGCCACTCGGCTTCCGTGAGCGTGCGCACGCCGAGTTCGGCGGCCCGGCGTGCCTTCGAGCCCGCATCCGCGCCGAGCACGACGAGATCGGTCTTTTTCGAGACGCTGTCCGTCACCCGCGCGCCGAGCGCCTCCGCGCGCGCCTTCGCTTCCGGCCGGGTCATCGTCTCGAGCGTGCCGGTGAACACCAGAATCTTGCCAGCGAGCGACCCGCCGGCCTCCGTTGCAGCCGGCGCATCCTCGATCGTGAGCACGGAGGCTAGCGCGTCGAGCGCGGCCAGATTGCGCGGCTCGGCCACGAACTCGGCCAGTTCCTCGGCGATCGCCGGGCCGATGCCGAGGATGCTGCCGAGTGCCTGGCGCGCGTCGGAGCCGATGGTGGTCGCCTCCAGCATCTGTTCGCGCCAGGCCGCGAAGCGTCCGTAATGGCGCGCCAGGAGTTTCGCGTTCGCTTCCCCGATGCGGCGGATGCCGAGTGCGTAGATGAAGCGCGCCAGCGGAATCACCCGCCGCGCCTCGATGGAGCGCGCGAGGTTGCGGGCGGACGCCGCTCCCCAACCCTCCAGCGCCGCGATCTCCGCCTCGCGCGCGGGGAGAGCGAAGATGTCGGACGGCGTGTCGAGCCAGCCGCGCGCGGCGAAATCGACGATCGTCTTTTCACCCAGCCCCTCGATGTCGAAGGCGGGACGGGAGACGAAGTGGATCAGCCGCTCGACCCGCTGAGCCGGGCAGACGAGGCCGCCGGTGCAGCGTCGCACCACTTCGCCGGGCGGCCGTACCGCCGCGCTGCCGCAGGCCGGGCACCGGTCCGGCATGACAAACGGAACGGCGCCGGCCGGGCGCTTCCCGGCGACGACCGCCAGGATCTGCGGAATGACGTCGCCCGCGCGTTGCAGCAGGACGGTGTCGCCGATGCGCACGTCGCGCCGCGCGATCTCGTCCTCGTTGTGCAAGGTCGCGCGGCTCACGAGCACGCCGCCAACATTGACCGGCTGCAATTCCGCGACCGGCGTCAGCGCGCCGGTGCGGCCGACCTGGATGCGGATGTCCTGCAGCACCGTGCTCGCCTGCTCGGCCGGAAACTTCCAGGCGATCGCCCAGCGCGGCGTGCGGCCGACCACGCCGAGGCGGCGCTGCAACGAGAGATCGTCGATCTTGTACACGACGCCGTCGATGTCATAGGGCAGGCTCGCGCGGCGCTGCGCGATATCGTCCTGGAACGACGCCGCCTCCGTCTCGTCCGCGAGCCGCCGCGACAGCGGGTTGACGGCGAACCCCCAGGCTTTCAGCCGCTCCAGATAATTCCAGTGCGTGTCCGCGACCTTCGCGCTCGCCTCGCCCATGGCGTAGGCGAACAGCGACAGCCGCCGCCCGGCCGTGATGCGCCTGTCGAGCTGGCGCAGGCTGCCGGCGGCGGCGTTGCGCGGATTGGCGAACACGCGCTGCCCAGCCTCCGCCTGCGCTGCATTGAGCGCGATGAAATCGGCTTTCGTCATGAACACTTCGCCGCGGATCTCGATCAGGTCCGGTGCGTCCCGGCCGAGCGATGGCGGAACCGCGTCCATCGTCCGCAGATTGGCGGTCACGTCCTCGCCGGTCGTGCCGTCGCCGCGCGTCGCGCCACGGGTGAACCGGCCGTGCTCGTAGGTGAGGGAGATCGAGAGGCCGTCGATCTTCGCTTCCCCGACGAGCGCGAGCGGAGCCTCCGGCTTGATGCCGAGAAACCGCCGGGCGCGGGCGCAGAACTCCCCGAAATCCGCCTCGTCGAAGGCGTTGTCGAGCGACAGCATCGGCGCGCGATGCCGAAGCTTCGCGAACCCGCCTTCCGGCGCGCCGCCGACGCGCTTCGAGGGTGAATCGTCGCGGATGAGCGCCGGAAATCGCGCCTCGATCGCGCTATTGCGTCGCCTGAGCGCATCGGTACTCGGCGTCGGTGATGTCGGGATCGTCGCGCTCGTGATAGGCGCGGTCTGCCGCCGCGATCGCGGCCGCGAGACGCGCGAGTTCCGCCTCCGCTTCCGCTTCGGTCAGCGACCCGACGGCGCTCGCGCCGTCGGTGCTCGTCGCCTTCGCACGCGGCTTGCGTCTCATGCCGGCGCGTCGAGCAGATCGTCCGCCGCCGCGCGGGCCGCGTCCGTCACCCGCTCGCCCGCCAGCATCCGGGCGATCTCCTCCCGCCGCGCTTGGGCATCGAGCGCATCGACCCGCGTCGCCGCCCGTCCGCGCAGGGCGTCCTTCGCGACCCGCAGATGCGCCGCCCCGCGCGCCGCGACCTGCGGGCTGTGCGTCACGACCAGCACCTGCACATCCTCCGCGACCCGGGCCAGACGCTCGCCGACGGCGGCGGCGGTCGCACCGCCGATGCCGGAATCGACCTCGTCGAAGACGAGCGTCGGCACCGCCGATCCGGCCGACAGCACCACCTTCAGCGCCAGCATCAGCCGCGAAAGCTCGCCTCCTGACGCCACCCGGCCGAGCGGCCCCGGCTCCTGGCCCGGATTGGTCGCGATCAGGAAGCGGACCAAATCCGTGCCGGACGGTCCCCAATCCCGCTCGGGAAGCGGGGCGAGCTGGACCACGAAGCGCGCCCGCTCGAGCCGGAGCGGCGGCAGTTCGCGGGCGGTCGCCTTTTCCAGCCGTGCCGCCGCCTCCCGGCGCGCGGCGGATAAGGTCTGGGCGGCCTCGACATAGGCGGCGCGCGCGCTGGCCGCGTGCTGTTCGGCCTCGGCGATCCCGGCCGCCCCGGTCTCCAGCTCGGCGAGCCGCGCCGCCAGCGTGTCGAGCAAGGCGGGCAGCTCCGGGACGTGCGTCTCGTATTTGCGGGCGGCGGCGCGCAACGCGAACAGCCGCGTCTCGGCGCGTTCCAGCCGGCTCGGGTCCGCTTCCGCGTCGGCCGCGAGCCGGGTCATCAGCGTCTCCGCCTCGGCGAGCGCCTCCTCGGCCCGTTCCAGCGCGGCAAGGGCGGCGGCTGCCGGATTGGCCGCATCGCCCGGGCCGATCAGCTTCTGCAGCGCCCGGCTCGCAGCCCGGAGGGCGGCGGCCGGGCCGTGCGCGCGGCGGTCCCTTGGCGCGAGTTCGCCGAGCGCGGTCGCGATCGCCTCGGCCCGCCGCTCCCCCTGTTGCAGACGCTGCCGCTCCTCGGCCAGCCGCTCCTCCTCGTCCGCCAGCGGGGCGAGCGAGGACAACTCGTCCACCGCGTGCCGCAGCCAGTCCTCGTCGCGCCGCGCGGCGGCGACGGCCTCGCGGGCGGCGGCGAGCCGGGCCTCGGCGATCCGCCATGCCGCCCAGGCGGCGGCGGCCGCATGGACGAGACCGGGTGCGACGCCGAACTGATCGAGCAGGGCGGCATGCCCGGCCGGATCCGCAAGCCCCATCTGCTCGTGCTGTCCCTGGACCTCGACGAGCAGCGCGCCTGCGCGCCGGAGCAGGCCGACGCTGATCGGCTGGTCGTTCAGGAACGCGCGGGACTTGCCGTCGCGCCCCACGACCCGGCGGAGAACCAGCTCCTCGTCCTCCTCCAGCCCCTGTCCGGCGAGCAACTCGGCCACCGGATGCGCGCGGCCCGGCGCGAACGACGCCGTGACGCTGGCCTGCGCGGCGCTCGGCCGAACCAGCGCCGGATCGGCGCGCGCACCGAGTGCGAGGCCGAGACTGTCGAGCAGGATGCTTTTTCCGGCGCCGGTCTCGCCGGTGAGCACGGTCAGCCCGGGTCCGAATGCGAGATCCAGCCGGTCGATCAGGACCACGTCGCGGATCGAGAGCGCGGTCAGCACGGCGGGCGGAACCGCTGGGATTTAGAACAGCGCGCCGAAATTGCGCGCGAAGAAGCCTTGTTCGGGCTTGGCGCGGCCGCGCGTCGCTTGGGCGTTGTGCACCAAACCGTCGTCTTGCAACTGGCTGAAGCTATCCTCGTACCACTCGCTGCCGGGATAGTTGTAACCAAGGACCGAGGCCGTCTTGCGCGCCTCGTTGCGCATGCCGAGCGCGAGATAGATCTCGGTCAGCCGCGCCAGCGCCTCGGGCACGTGATTGGTCGTCTGATAGTCGTCCACGACGCGCTGAAAGCGCCCGATGGCCGCCGTATAGAGATGCTGGCTCTGGTACCAGCGGCCGATCTCCATTTCCTGGCCGGCGAGATGGTCGCGGGCGAGATCGATCTTTAGGCGCGCGTCGCGGGCATAGGCGCTGTCAGGGAAAGCGGTTCACCACCTCCTGCAACGCCGTCATCGCGAGCTGCGTGCTCTTCTGGTCGCGCTGGATGTCCGGGATCTGCTCGTAGTAGCAGAGCGCGCGCAGGTAGTAGGCGTAGGCGACGTCGCGGTGGGCCGGGTGCAGCTGGATGAAGCGGTCCAGCGTCCCGATCGCGTCCGTGTAGCGGTTCTGCAGATAGAGACTGTATCCGCTCATCAGCTGGGCGTTCACGGCCCAGGACGAGTAGGGGTAGTCCTGCTCGACGAGGTCGAACTGCTCGGTCGCGGTCGCGTAGCGCTTCTGGTTCAGCGCGTCGACGCCGTGATTATACACTTCCTCGACCGGCGTCTGCGAGGCGTTGAGCTTCGGCTCGAGCTTCTTCTCATCGCCGTTCCAGGGCAACCAGCTGCTGTTGCAGCCGCCAAGGACGACGAGGGCCAGCACGGCGCCGGTTCGGGCAAGAGAGGGGGTGCGAAGCGCGATCATGACGATCCTGTTGCGAGCGTGCGCTTATATCACGCCCGGCGCGGAGTCGAAGCCCCGGCCGGAATTACGCCGGGGCGGCCGCCGCCGACAGCTGCAAGCCGGAAATGCCGGAGGAAGCGGAGGCGGACGGCGCGGACCAGCGAAACGCCGAGCGGTCGGCGAACAGCGCCCGCAGGAGCTGGTTGTTCATGCCATGGCCCGAGCGATGGCCGACGAACCGGCCGCGGATCATCCCGCCGGCGAGGGCCGTATCCCCGACCACGTCCAGCAGCTTATGCCGCACGAACTCGTCCGGCATGCGCAGGCCCGCCGGATTGAGCACTCGCGCCTCGTCCACCACCACGGCGTTCGCGAGGCTGCCGCCCCGCGCCAGCCCGGCTTCCTTCAGGCGCTCGACATCGGCGGCGCGCGCGAAGGTGCGGGCGGAAGCGAGATCGCGACGGAAGCTCTCGGGCGACAGGGTGAGCGACAGCGCCTGACGGCCGATCGGCGCGTCCTCGAACTCGATCGAGAGCGCCATCTCGAAGCCGACGGAGCCGGGCCGCAATTCGGCGAAGGACGCGCCGTTCTCGACCCGCACCGTGCGCAGAATCTCGATCACGGGACGGTCGGCATCCTGCTCCACGATACCGGCGCAATCGAGCAGGAAGACAAGCGGAGACGCCGAGCCATCCAGGATGGGGAGCTCGGGGCCGTCGATCTCGACCAGCACATTGTCGACGCCGCACCCGGCCAGGGCGGCCATCAGGTGCTCGATGGTGCCGACCTGCGCCTCGGGGTGATTGGGGTGGCGCAGGGAGGTGCAGAGCTGGGTGCCCCCGACCCAGTCGAACCGGGCGGGCAGGTCGATGCCGAGATCGGCGCGGCGGAAGACGACGCCATGGCCGGCGGGCGCCGGATGCAGCGTCATGGACACACGGCGGCCCGAGTGCAGGCCGATCCCCCGGCAGCCGATCGAGGACTTGATCGTGCGTTGCAGGGTGGAAGAGGTCACCACAGGGGAGAAGTCCAGCAGTCCGTCCATCGCGTCGGTTCCGGGCACTCGTTTTGAGGCGACGACGCGGGGAGAGGCTGCGGCGCCGGGTGGCAAGCTAGAGGCCTGCCACCCGGGTGGAAAGTCAATGATTGTTTCTGAGTATTACCGCAGACGCCCTTGATTCTACAGCATTGAGTTTACAGTCAGGAGGACTGGCGGCGCAGAAAGGCTGGGATGTCGAGCCCGACTTCGTCGGCCGCCGTCTGGCGGACCGAGGCCCGGGCCGGCTCGGGCCGCTGGTCGTGCAGGATGGGCTCGGCCCGCGCCTGCTCGCCCGCGCATCGTGCCGGCTGGGGCCGCGTGGCCGTTGAGGGGAGGGGTGACCGTCACGCCGCGCCAGCGCCCCGTCACCGCCCTGAACAGGCTGTTGCGCGGTTCGCTGGGCCCGGGCGCGGCCAGCGGCCCGGCTGCCGGCGCGGGGTGCTGACGCGGCGCTCCGGCGAACAGGCCCCGGCTCGGCTGCGGCGGTTGCGGCTCGTGGCCCGCGGCGGCGGGCGCCGGTGCGCGCGCGGGAGCCGGCACGAAGGCCGGCCCCGGCTGCGGCCCTCCCAGCCCGGGAGCGCCGGAGCCGGTCTCGGCCGTGATCTCGGCGGGATCGTGCGCCACCGCTCGAAGCGGCGAAGCCACGGCCGCCTGCGCCGCAGCGGCGTTGGGCATCGGGACCGGCGCGGCCCCGCCGCCGACCGCGACCAACCTCGGCTTTTGTGCCTCCTGCGCGACCGAGCGGTCGATGCCGGTCGCGACCACCGAGACGCGGATCTTGCCTTCCAGCGTCTCGTCGATCGCCGAGCCGAAGATGATGTTCGCGTCCTCGTCCACCTCCTCGCGGATGCGGTTGGCGGCCTGATCCACCTCGAACAGCGTCATGTCGTCGCCGCCCGTGATGTTGATGAGCAGTCCGCGCGCCCCGGACATCGAGGTGTCCTCCAGCAGCGGGTTGCTGATCGCCGCCTCCGCCGCGCGGGTCGCGCGGTTCTCGCCCTCGGCTTCGCCCGTGCCCATCATCGCCTTGCCCATCTCGGCCATCACCGTGCGGATGTCGGCGAAGTCGAGATTGACGAGGCCAGGGGCCATCATCAGATCGGTCACGCCGCGCACGCCCATGTAGAGGACGTGGTCGGCCATCTTGAACGCATCCTTCCAGGTGGTGCGCTCGTTCGCCATCCGGAACAGGTTCTGGTTCGGGATCACGATCAGCGTGTCGACGTATTGCTGCAATTCGTCGATGCCGGTGTCGGCCGCCTTGGCGCGGCGGCTGCCCTCGAAGGTGAAGGGCTTGGTCACGACGCCGACGGTCAGGATGTTGCGCTCCCGCGCCATGCGCGCGATCACGGGCGCCGCGCCGGTGCCGGTGCCGCCGCCCATGCCGGCGGTGACGAACACCATGTGCGCGCCGTCGAGATGGCGGTAGAGCTCGTCCGCCGCCTCCTCGGCGGCGGCCCGGCCGATCTCGGGCTTGGCGCCCGCGCCGAGGCCCTGCGTGATGTGCGGGCCGAGCTGGATGCGGCGGTCGGCGCGGCTGTGCATCAGCTGCTGCGCGTCCGTGTTCGCGACCACGAACTCCACGCCCTGCAAATTGAGCGAAATCATGTTGTCGACGGCGTTGGTGCCGCCGCCGCCGACACCGATCACGGTGATCCGGGGCGTGAAGTCGGTGTGGGTCTGCGGCGGGATGGTGAGGTTCAGGGTCATCGTGACGTCTCCCATGAAACGGGTTCGGCTGCTGGTTCGGGGCGGTTGGAACGCAAGACGGGACTGGCGCGGGCCATCACGCGCGCTCCTTCAGGAAGTTGACGACGCGGCGGAAGAGGCCGGACGGACGTTCGGCCTCGAGATCGATGTCGGTCATGGTGCGGCCCTCGCCCGCCGCCCAGGCGAGCAGGCCGGCGGCGGTCGCGAAGGCGGGGCCGGAGGCGCTGTCGGGCAGTCCGCGCACCCGGCCGGGACGGCCGAGCCGCACCTGCCGCTCGAGAATGCGCGCCGCCATCTCGCGCGCGCCGCCCAGCTGACAGGCGCCGCCGGTCAGCACGACGCGCGTCCCGGCTGCCCGCGACAGGCCCGAGCTCTTCAGCCGCTCGCGCACCATCTCGAACGTCTCTTCGAGGCGCGGGCGGATGACATTGACGACCATGCTGCGCGGCACCTTCGCGATGTGGTGCTCTTCCTCGCCGACCATCGGCACGGGCAGCATCTCGCGCTCGTCGTCCGGGCTCGCATGGACATTGCCGTACAGCGTCTTCAGCCGCTCGGCGTGGGCGACGGGGGTCGAGAGCACGCGCGCGAGATCGTTGGTGACGTGGACGCCGCCGACCGGAAGCTGCCCCGTGTAGAGCAGCTGCCCCTCCGCGAACACGGCCATGCCGGTCGTGCCGCCGCCCATGTCGATCACGGTCGCCCCGAGCTCGCGCTCATCGGCGACGAGGGTGGACAGGCCCGCCGCCATCGGCGCCGACACCAGCTCCGCGAGGTCGAGGTCGCAGCGTCCGATGCAGGCGCTGAGCGAACGCAGCGCCGTCGATGCGGCGTCGACGATGTGCAGCCGCGCCGAGAGCGTGGTGCAGTGCAGCCCGCGCGGATCGGCAATGCCGGGCATGTCGTCGGCCGAGAACGTCAGCGGCAGCACGTGGATGCTCTCGCGGCCATTCTCGGCGGCGCGGGCGCGGCCTTCCGATACCACGCGGCGGACGTCGTTGGCGTCGACCGCGCGGCCGCCCACGGGCCATTGCACGTTGAACAGCCGGCTTTCCGGCTGGCCGCAGCTGAGATTGACGGTGACGGCGCGGAGCCGCGTATCGGCCATGTCCTCCGCCTGTCCGACGCAGGCGCGGATCGCGCGCTCGGCCTCATCGAGATCGGTGATCGCGCCGCCGCGCACGCCGCGGCCCTTGTGCCAGCCGAACCCGAGCACCCGCAGCGTACCGTCGCTCTCGGTGCGGCCGATCAGGCAGGCGATCTTGGTCGTGCCGACGTCCACCACGCCGAACGGCCCGGCCCGCAGGTGGCGCGGGCGCGGCGGCTCCTCGGGGCCGCCTGGGGGCGGCGTCAGGACGCGACGGGACATGTCGTTCATCGCATCTCTCCGGGTCAGGTCGACTTCTTGGCGTCGGCGGGCGAAGGCGGCGTCGGCGGCAGCGGCAACGGCGCGTCGGCGGCGGGCAGCGGCCGCAGCACCAGCCGGTCGGGCAGCCGCATGTCCACGATCTGCAGCGGCCGGTCGAGCAAAGCCTGTTCCGTTTGCAACGACTTCAGCCGGTCGAGCGCGGCGATCTCGGCGCCTTCGGGCAGCAGCACGTCCATGCCGCCGTGCAGGTGCAGGTTCCAGCGCCGCTCGCCGATGCGGACGGCGGCCGCCACGCGCGCCTGCAGCGCCGGCCGCTCGTTCAGCGCGTCCAGCAGCGCGGCGGATGCGGCGGGCGCGCCCGGCCCGACCACGAGCGGCAACTTGCTGAACTGCGCGACGTCCTTGTCCGCGACGATCTGCCCGGCACGGTCGATCAGCACGAATCTGCCGTGGTTCTGCCAGATGGCGAACGGGCGGCGCTCGTCGAGCTTGACGACGACGGTCGAGGGCAGGCGCCGCTCGACCGTCGCGTGCTCGACCCAGGACAAGCCTTCGATGCGGGTGCGCGCGTCGGCGACCGAGAAGCCGAGGATCGGATCGCCGGTTTTGACGCCGAGCGCGGCGCGGAGCAGCGGCTCCGGCGTATTGGCGCGGCCCGTGATCACGATGTCCCTCACGCGCAGTCCGGCGAACGCGGTCGCCGTCCCGAACGTCTCGCGCGTCGAGGCGACGGAGCCGCCGGAGGCGCGGTGCCGGACAACCAGCACGACCGCCAACACGGCGAACACGAGGCCGCCGGCGATCCCCGCCCGCAGCAGCAGCCGGCGATGCCGCCGCAGCAGCAGCTTCAGCCGCCCCGGCCGGTCCTGGACGCTGTTGCTCGGAGAGCGGGTCACGCGCGGCATGCGGCCTGCTCCACCATCCACGCGCAGAGGGCGGGAAAGCTCATGCCGAGATGCGCCGCCTGCTCGGGCAACAGCGAGGTCGGGGTCAAGCCCGGCTGGGTGTTGACTTCGAGCAGCACGAGGCGACCGGGCGTGCCGGCGGTATCGTCGTAGCGGAAATCCGCGCGCGACGCGCCACGGCAGCCGAGCGCCCGGTGCGCGGCGACCGCTATGTCCATCGCCCGCGCATAGGTGTCGGGATGCACCCGCGCCGGTACGTCGTGCCGGGAGCCGCCATCGGCGTATTTCGATGAGTAGTCGTAGAAGCCGTGGCTCGCGATGATTTCCGTGACAGCGAGCGCGCGTTCGCCCATGACGCCGACCGTCAGTTCGCGGCCCGGAATGTATTCCTCGACCAGAGCCGCGCCGTTGTAGCGCCAGCTGCGCGCAATTTCCGAGCGCCGGTTGTCGCCCTCGCGGATGATCTCGACGCCGACCGACGATCCCTCGTTCACCGGCTTGACGACATAGGGACGGGCGATCGGGTCGGCCGCTTCCAGCTCCGGCGGCTCGACGACGCGGCCGCGCGCGACCGGCAGTCCGGCCGCGATGAACACCGCGCGCGCCGCCTGCTTGTCCATGGCGACGGCGGAGGCGCGCACGCCGGAATGGGTGTACAGAATCTCCAGCCAGTCGAGCACGCCCTGGATCGTGCCGTCCTCGCCGAAGCGGCCGTGCAGCGCGTTGAACACGACGTCCGGCTTCGGATCGAGCGCCGCGATGACGGCCCCGAGATCATGGCCGACCTCGACCGGGTGCACGTCGAAGCCCGCGCCGCGCAACGCCGCGATCACCTGCTTGCCCGAGGAGAGGCTCACCTCGCGTTCGGCCGAGATGCCGCCGTAGAGGACCGCGACCCGCGTCGTCATGCCACGATCTCCGGCTTCGCCGCGGGCACGCCGATGCGGTGGATCTCCCATTGCAGATCGACCCCGGACGCCGCGAACACGCGGCGGCGCAGTTCCTCGCCCAAGCCTTCGATGTCGGCGGCGGTCGCGTCGCCCGTGTTGATGAGGAAGTTGCAGTGCTTCTCGCTCACCTGCGCGCCGCCGCGCGCGAGGCCGCGGCCGCCGGCGGCGTCGATCAGCTCCCACGCCTTCATGTCGGGGGGATTGCGGAATGTGGAGCCGCCGGTGCGCGCCCGCACCGGCTGCGTCGCTTCGCGCGAGGCGCGGATCGCGTCCATGCGGGACGCGATCGCGGCGGGATCGCCCGGCCGCGCGCGCAAGCGGGCGCGGATCACGACGCTTTCGGCGGGCAGACAAGCGTGGCGGTAGCCGAAGCCGAGCGCGTGGCCGCTGAGCCGCGCCCGCTCGCCCGAGCGCGTCACGATTTCGGCCCAGTCGAGCACGTCCGCCATCTCCGTGCCGTAAGCGCCCGCATTCATTGCGATCCCGCCGCCGATCGTGCCCGGAATGCCCGACAGGAACTCGAGCCCGGCCAGCCCCGCGCGCGCCGCGTGCTCCGCGACGGTCGCATCCAGTGCGGCGGCGCCCGCGACGATGCCGTCTGGCCGCACGCTGATCGCGCCGAAGCCGCGCGGCGCGAGCCGGATCGCGACGCCGCGCAGGCCGCCGTCGCGGATGATGAGGTTCGAGCACGCGCCGAGCGCGCGTACCGGCACATGGAGCGGCAGCGCGCGCATAACCCGGGCGAGGTCGGAGAAGCCCGCCGGGCGCACCAGCAGTTCGGCCGGGCCGCCGACGCGGAACCAGGTGAAGGGCGCGAGCTTCGCGTCGGTCTGCCAGCGGCCGCGCATGGGCGGCAGCATGTCCGCGAGTTGCGCGATGGTTTCGGCTGGCATCATGCGGCGCTTCCCGCGATGCGGCGGCCGCTGCTCGCCGCCTGGATCGCGCCGAGCCGCTCAGGCAGCGCCGCCGCCCAAAGCGTGACGCTGCCCGCACCGAGGCAGACCACGAAATCCCCGGGGCGGGCGATCGCGTTGACCATTTCGGCGAGATGCTCGGGGTCGGCCAGCGGCACCACGCTGCGGTGGCCGCGCGCGCGCAATCCGTCCACCAGCGAATCGCGGTCGATGCCGGGGACGGGCGCCTCGCCCGCCCCGTATACGTCGGCGACGATCACCGTGCCCGCGTCGTTCATGCAGGTGCAGAACTCGGCGAACAGCGATTGCAGGCGCGAGTAGCGGTGCGGCTGCACGATCGCGATCACGTCCCGCGCACCCGCCTGCCGCGCCGCCTTCAGCACGGCGGCAATCTCGACCGGGTGATGGCCGTAGTCGTCGATCACCGTGATGCCGCCCGCTTCGCCGGTCTTGGTGAAGCGCCGCTTGACGCCCTTGAAGCCCGCGAAGGCGGAGCGGAGCGTCGTGTCGTCGATGTCCATCTCGACGCCGACCGCGACCGCGGCAAGGGCGTTCTGCACGTTGTGCTGGCCGAGCATCGGCAGCCGGAACGGCCCCATCGTGCGGCTGCGGTTGCGGAAGCGGTCCGTCACCGTCACCTCGAAGGTGGAGCCGAGCTTGTCGGCGACGACCTTGTGCGCGCGCACGTCCGCCTGCGGGCTGAAGCCGTAGGTGACGATGCGATGGTCCGACAGGCGCGGGATCATCTGCTGCACGGCCGGGTGGTCGATGCAGAGCACCGCGAAGCCGTAGAACGGGATGTTGGCGACGAACTGGTCGTAGCCCGCGAGCATCGCCTCCGCCGAGCCCCAGTGGTCGAGGTGCTCGGGGTCCATGTTGGTGACGACGGCGATCACTGCCGGCAGGCGCAGGAAGCTGCCATCGCTCTCGTCGGCCTCCACCACCATCCACTCGCCCGCGCCGAGGCGCGTGTTGGTGCCGTAGGCGTTGATGATGCCGCCATTGATGACGGTCGGATCGAGCTTGCCCGCTTCCAGCACGGCCGAGATGAGGCTCGTGGTCGTCGTCTTGCCGTGCGTGCCGCCGACCGCGACCGACCATTTCAGCCGCATCAGCTCGGCCAGCATCTCGGCCCGCCGCACGACCGGGATCAGCCGCGCGCGCGCCGCCTGCACTTCGGGATTATCGCGCTCTCACCGCCGTGGAGACGACCACCACCTGCGCCTGGCCGAGATTGGCGGCGTCGTGGCCGATGGCGATCGGGATGCCAGCCTCACGCAGCCGGCGCACGTTCGCGCTGTCGGCGATGTCGCTGCCCTGCACCGAGTAGCCGAGCACGTGCAGCACTTCCGCGATGCCCGACATGCCGATGCCGCCGATGCCGATGAAGTGCACGGTTCCGATCGATAGCGGCAGAGCCCTCATGAGCGCGCCTCCTGCGTCATGAGTTCTTCCACGAGGTCGGCGAGACGCGCGGCGGCATCGGGCCGCGCCTCGGTGCGCGCCGCCGCCGCCGCGCCCGCAAGCACGCCGTCGCCGGCGAGGATGGAGAGGAGCTGTGCCGACAGGGCCGCCTCGGTGAGTTGCTTCTGCGGCATGACCCAGGCCGCGCCCGCGCGGGCCAGGGCGCGGGCGTTGGCGCTCTGGTGGTCGTCGATCGCGGTCGGCAGCGGAACGAGCACGGCGGGACGGCCGGCCACCGCGAGCTCGGCGATTGTCGACGCGCCGGCGCGCGCGATGACGAGATGCGCGGCCGCCAAACGTTCGGCGATGTCGGGGAAAAACGCCCAGAGCTCGGCGTCGATGCCGCCTTCGGCGTAGGCGCGGCGAACGCGCTCCAAATCCTCGCTGCGGCATTGCTGCACGACGCTGATCCGTGCGCGCAGACTTTCCGGGAGCGCCCGGATCGCCGGTGGCACGACGTCGCTCAGCACGCGCGCGCCGAGCGAGCCGCCGAACACGAACAGCCGGATCGTGCGGTCGGGCGGCGCGTATGGCACCGACTCCAGCGCCCCGATCGCTGGACGGATCGGGTTGCCGGTCGTCACCGTGCGGGTAGTTGCCGGCACTCGCCCGGTTTGCTCGAAGCTGAGGGCGAGCGCCGTCGCGTGGCGGGCGAGGAAGCGGTTGGCGCGGCCGAGCACCGCGTTCTGCTCGTGCAGGATGACGGGCGGACGCTGCCGGGCCGGCAGCAGCCGGGTTCCGAGCACCGGCGCGACCGACGGATAGCCGCCGAACCCGACGACGATCGCCGCGTCGAGCCGCGCGAGAAGCCGGCGGGCCTGCGCGACGCCGACCGCGAGTGCGAGCGCCGCGCCCGAGCCACGGAGCGCGCCGCGTCCCGCGATGCCGGCTCCCTTCACGGTAAATGTCTCGCGCCCCGCTAACACCTTGCTGCGCAGCCCTCCGGAGCGGGCGTCGGCGATCAGCGCGATCCGGTGTCCCCGTTCGATCAGCGTCGCCGCCAATGCCTCGGCCGGGAAGAAATGTCCGCCCGTGCCGCCGGCGGCGATCACGACGGGCTTCACAGGCGGACCCCTCATGACGCTTCCCCGTGATGGCGGCGGCGAGTGAGGGCGAGCAGCATTCCCATGGTGAGTGCGACCGCGATCGCCGACGAACCGCCATAGGACACGAAAGGCAGCGTCATGCCCTTGGTCGGGATCAGGTGCAGCGTCGATGCCATGTTGACGAACGCCTGCAGGCCGAAACCGGTGACGAGGCCGGTGGACGCCAGCACCACGAACAGATCCTGCTCCTTCAGCAGCCTGAGCAATCCGCGCAGCACGATGAAAGCGAACACGATGGCGATCAGCACGCAGACGATGAGGCCGAACTCCTCGCCCGCGACCGCATAGACGAAATCCGCGTGCGCGTCCGGCAGCACGTCCTTCACCCGGCCCTCGCCCGGCCCGCGTCCGAGCAGGCCGCCATTGCCGAACGCCTCGAGCGCGGTCGTCACCTGGTAGCTGTCGCCGACATCCGGGTGCAGGAAGCGCTGCACCCGGCTCTGCACATGCGGGAACACGGCATAGGCGCCCACGGCGGCGAAGCAGAGGCCGACGAGGCCGGCGCCGACGAAAGCGAGATTAAGACCCGCTACATAAAGCTGTGCGAAGAACACGGCCGTGACGACCGCGAGCATTCCGATGTCCGGCTGGGACTTCAGCAGCAGCACGATCAGCCCGTAGATGCCGGCGGCGACCAGCATACCCGGAAAGCGCGGCGTGCGGCGGCCTTCGCTGATGAGCCACGCGGCGAGCACGGCGAAGCATGGCTTCAGGAATTCGGACGGCTGCAGGGAAAACCCGGGCAACGCGATCCAGCGTCGCGCGCCCTTGATCTCGACGCCGACCACCATCGTGGCGGCGGTGAGCAGCAGCGCGATGACGCAGCCGGCGAGCGCCAGCCTTCGGATCTGGCGAGGCGAGAGCATCGACACACCGATCACGATGACACCCGCGAGCGCCAGGAACAGCACCTGCTTCAGGATGAACATGTCGCGCGACTGGCCGATGCGCTCGGCGACGGCCGGGCTCGCGGCCAGCATCATCACATATCCGAACCCGATCAGCGTGCCGACCGCGACCAGGGTCCAGCGATCGACCGTCCACCACCAGCGGCCGAGCAGAGACGTATCGGCGCGCGAGAGCTGCATCAGGCGGCGTCCTCGTGCGCAAGGCGGTTCATGAGGGCGGCGAAGCGCTCGCCGCGCGCCTCGAAGCCCGCGAACTGGTCGAAGCTCGCGCAGGCGGGCGAGAGCAGCACCGTCCCCGTGCCGGAGCAGCGCGCGGCGGCGAAGGCGGCGGGCACGGCCGCTTCCAGCGTACCCGCGATCTCGTGCGGAACGCCGTGCGCGGCGAGGGTCGCGGCGAGCGCGGGCGCGTCGCGGCCGATCAGGACGGCGCGGACGATGCGCGGAAAAAACGGCGCGAGACCGGCGATGCCGCCCGCCTTCGCGATGCCGCCCGCGATCCAGACGACGCGGTCGTAGCAGCCAAGCGCGCGGGAGGCGGCGTCCGCGTTGGTCGCCTTGCTGTCGTTGACGAACGAAACGCCGTCGATCCGGCCGACGGCTTGCTGGCGATGCGGCAGGCCCGGAAAGGTCGCGATCCCGCGCGCGATATCCCCGCGCGCGACGCCGAGCGCCGCCGCCATGGCGGCCGCCGCCGCCGCGTTCTGCGCGTTGTGCGCGCCGGGGAGGGCAGGCGCGTCTTGCATGCGCAGGATCGGCCCGTCCGCGTCGCGCAGCACGCCGCCAGCTCCGGTGACATGGGCCGGCGCGATGCCCGAGATCGTGCGCACCCGTGCCGGCCGCGTCCTGAGCCATCCCGCCATCGCGCGCGAGGGTTCGTCGTCGATGCCGATGACGGCGGTCGCGGCGCGGTCCTGCCGCGCGAAGATCGCGCGCTTGGCCCGGGCGTAACCGGCCATGTCGCCGTGCCGGTCCAGGTGATCGGGGGTGAGGTTCAGCATCGCCGCGGCATCGAAGCGGAGTGCTGCGATTCGCTCCAACATGTAGGACGACATTTCGAGGACATAAACGCCGTCATGCCCCAGATGTGGTAGGGCGAGCGCCGCCGTGCCGAGATTGCCGCCCGCCGCGACCGGTATCCCGGCACCGGCGATGATGTGCGCGAGCAGCGCGGTCGTGGTCGACTTGCCGTTGGTTCCCGTGACGCCCGCGAAGCGCGCGCGGGAGAGGCGGACGCGGGTCGCCTGGTACAGCAGCTCGGCATCCGAGAGGATCGGGACGCCCTCGGCGCGGGCGCGCTTGGCCGCCGGATGCGGCGCCGGGAGCGTGTGCGGGATGCCGGGAGAGAGCACGAGCGCGTCGTAGTCGAACACGCCCCTCGCCGGGTCGGCGAGCGCTACTCCCGCGGCTCTGGCCTTGTCGCGGGCATCCTTGCTGTCGTCCCAGGCAGCGACGCTCGCGCCAAGCGCGAGCAACGCCCGCGCCGTCGGCAGGCCGTTGCGGCCGAGGCCGAGCACCGCGTAGCGCCGTCCGGCAAAGGGGGCCGCATCGCTCATCGGATCTTCAGGGTCGCGAGGCCGGCCAGGGCCATGATGATCGAGATGATCCAGAAGCGGATCACGATGGTCGACTCGGCCCAGCCCTTCTTCTCGAAATGATGGTGCAGCGGCGCCATCAGGAACACGCGTTTGCCGGTGCGCTTGTACCAGAACACCTGCACGATGACCGAGACCGTCTCCAGCACGAACAGGCCGCCGGTGATCATCAGCACGATCTCGTGCTTGGTGCAGACCGCGATCGCGCCGAGCGCGCCGCCCAGCGCCAGACTCCCAGTATCGCCCATGAAGACCTTGGCCGGCGGCGCGTTGAACCAGAGAAAGCCCAGGCCCGCGCCGACCAGGGCGGCGCAGAACACGCCCAACTCGCCCGCGCCCGGCACGGAGATCAATTGCAGATATTCGGCGAAGATGCGGTTGCCGACGAGATAGGCGATCAGCGCGAAAACCATCGCGACGATGATGGTCGGCACGATCGCGAGCCCGTCCAGCCCGTCCGTCAGGTTGACGGCGTTCGAGCTGCCGAGCATCACCAGCATGGCGAACACGGGGAACATGAAGCCGAGATCGAGCACGACGCCCTTGAACACCGGCACCGCCAGCCCGGTCGCCATCGGCTCCCGCATCACGAGCATGATCCAGGTTCCGGCAATGAGGCCGAGGACGGTTTGCACAACGAGTTTCACGCGGCCTGGAACGCCGCGCGTGTTGCGCCTTGAAAGCTTGAGGAAATCGTCGGTCGCGCCGAGCGCGCCGTAGCCGAGCGTGACGAACAGCACCGGCCAGACATAGACGTTGCGCAGATCGACCCAGAGCAGAGTCGAAATCGTCAGCGCGAACAGGATCAGGACGCCGCCCATCGTCGGCGTGCCCTTCTTCTCGACGAGGTGCCGCTCCGGGCCGTCGAGGCGGATCGGCTGGCCCTCGCGCTGTACTTTGCGCAGCCAGCGGATCACCTTCGGACCGAGCCAGAAGCTGACGACGAGCGCGGTGAAGCACGCCGCGCCCGAGCGGAACGTGATGTAGCGGAACAGATTGAAGAGGATGAACTGCTCGGCGAAGGGCCGGGTCAGGTTGTACAGCATCACCGTGTCTCCGCGAGCGTGTCGAGCGCAGAGACTACCAGCTTCATGCGGCTGCCCAGGCTTCCCTTCACCAATATCGCGTCGCCCGCGACAACGGAACGCGCGACGAGCGGAGCCAGCGATGCGGAATCCGCGGCATGGGCCGCGCGCATCGGCGGCGGCACCGCATCGAACAGCGCGCGCGTGAGCGGACCGCAGGCGAACAGGAGATCGGCGCAATCCGCGACATCGGGCGCAAGCCCCGCATGTTCCGGCACGGCTTCGCGGCCGAGTTCCAGCATGTCGCCGAGCACGGCAATACGCCGCGCGGCGGGCTGCAACCGGAGCACGCGCAAGGCGGCGCGCACCGACGCGGACGACGCATTGTAGCTTTCGTCCAGCAGCAGGGCGCTGCCGCCGCCGACCGCGATCCTGCGCCGCCAGCCGCGACCCGCGCCGGGCGTGAATGCAGCGAGCGCGTCCGCGGCGCGCGCCGCATCGACGCCGAGCGCGTGGCACGCCGCGAGCACGGCGAGCGCGTTGAGCCCCATGTGGTGGCCCGGCGCATTCAGCCGGAAGGAGACTGCGTGCCCGCACACGTCGGCGCGGACGCCCGACCCGTCCGCGTCCGGTTCGATGGCGAGCGCCCGTGCGTCGGCGTCCGGGTCGGCGCCGAAGGTGATCGTGGCGATGGTGTCCGGCACGCGCCCGCGCAGCCTGCCGAACAGGGCGCTGTCGCGCGGCAGGACGGCGACGCCGTTCGGCTGCAATCCCGAGACGATGGCGGCCTTCTCGTCCGCGATGCCCTCGATCCCGCCCATGCGGCCGATATGCGCGCTGCCGATGGTTGTGATGAGCGCGACATGCGGCCGGGCGAAGCGGGCGAGGGGCGCGATCTCGCCCGGATTGTTCATCCCGATCTCGATGACGGCGAAGGCGGCATCGGCGGGCATCCGGGCCAGGGTGAGCGGCACGCCCCAGTGGTTGTTGTAGGAGGCTTCCGCCGCGTGTGTCGGACCGGCCGCCGCGAGGGCAACCCGCAGCATCTCCTTGCACGTCGTCTTGCCGACGCTGCCGGTCACGGCGACGAGCCGGCCCGTGAAGCGCGCCCGCGCGAACGCCGCCATGCGGCCGAGCGCCGCGAGCGTATCGTCGACGACGAGCAGGGCAGCGTCCGCGAGGCCGTCCGGCGGGCGATGCACGAGCGCTCCCGCCGCGCCGCGCGCGAGCGCGTCCGCGACATGGGCGTGACCATCGCCATGGTCGCCTACGAGCGCCACGAACAGGTCGCCGGGAGTGAGCGTGCGGCTGTCGATGGAGACGCCGGTGGCCGCGAAGGGCGCGCCGAACCTGCCGCCGGTGGCGCGGGCGAGGTCGTCGGCGGTCCAGAGCGGGGTCATGCCGCCCCCAGCAGCCGGCGGATCACGTCCGCGTCGTCGAATGGCACGGTTGTCGTGCCGACGATCTGGCCCTGCTCGTGGCCCTTGCCGGCGACCGCCAGCACGTCCCCCGGCCCGAGGCCGTTCAGCCCCGCCGCGATGGCCCGCGCCCGGTCGCCGATCTCGCGGCCGCCCGGGCAGGCGGCGAGGATCGCGGCCCGGATCGCGGCCGGATCTTCGCCGCGGGGGTTGTCGTCGGTCACGATCGCGACGTCGGCGAGCCGGGCGGCGGCCGCGCCCATCAGCGGCCGCTTGCCCCGGTCGCGGTCGCCGCCCGCCCCGAACACGACATGCAGCCGTCCCGCCGTATGCGGCCTGAGGGCGGTGAGTAGCCGCTCCAGCGCGTCGGGCGTATGGGCGTAGTCGACATACGCCGCAGCCCCGTTCGGCAGGCGGCCGGCGAGCTCCATCCGCCCGCGCACGCCCGCGAGTCGCGGCAGCAGATCGAGTGCGTCGCGCACGCCGGTGGCGCGGGCGAGCGCCGCCGCGACCAGCGCGTTGTCGGCCTGGAACCGCCCCGGCAGTCTCAGCTCGACTGCCCGGCGGCCGCCTCCCGCCTCGATCTCGAGCGTCTGGCCGGCCGGACCGGGCGTGCTCCGGAGCAGGCGGATCGCGCGTCCGTCCTCGCCGACCGTCCTGAGATCGAGGCGGCGGGACCGGCCGATCTCCACGAGCGCCGCCTGCGTCTCCCGGTCGAGCGTCGTGCTGACGATCGCGGGCGCGCCCTCCGGCAGCAGGCTGGCGAACAGGCGGAGCTTGGCCGCCCGGTAGGCCGCCATGTCGCCGTGATAGTCGAGATGGTCGCGCGTCAGGTTGGTGAACGCCGCCGCCGCCAGCCTCACGCCGTCCAGCCGGAACTGGTCGAGGCCGTGCGACGAGGCCTCCATCGCGGCGCGCTGCACGCCCGCGCGTGCGAGCCGCGCCAGCGTATTCGCGAGCGTCACCGGGTCCGGCGTGGTCAGGCCCGGCCCCGCCTCGAAGCCGGGCGCGATCAGGCCGAGCGTGCCGAGGCTCGCGGCCGCATGGCCCGCCAGCGCCCAGATCTGGCGGGTGAACTCGGCCGTGCTGGTCTTGCCGTTGGTGCCCGTGACCGCGACCACGATGGCAGGGGGCGGTCCGGCCAGGACCGAAGCGAATTGCGCGAGCCGCCGACGTGGCTCCGGGTCTTCGATGAGCGGCCGGGGCGGCGTGCCGGGCGGCCACTCGGTGCCGGGCGGCGCGAGCACGGCGGCGGCGCCGTTCGCGATGGCGTCGGCAATGAAGGCGCGGCCGTCATGCGCGGTTCCCGGCACGGCCACGAACAGGTCGCCCTGGTGCACCTGCCGGCTGTCGGCGGTGACGCCCGCGATGTCGAGCGTGGCCGCCCGCCGCCAGCCCGACGAGGCGGCGTCGTCCGGACGGAACAGAATCCGGGAACGGT
The DNA here is from genome assembly GCA_963777325.1 of uncultured Alphaproteobacteria bacterium. Classification (GTDB taxonomy): domain Bacteria; phylum Pseudomonadota; class Alphaproteobacteria; order Acetobacterales; family Acetobacteraceae; genus JAFAXA01. The sequence goes on from CAVZQE010000022.1 coordinate 304,733, forward strand.
CGCATCATGTCATCGAGCCGCAACCTGAGGCACCCCGGCGAGAGGAGCGTTCCCCGGCGGAGGAACCCACAGTGTCTCGTGCCGCAGGTCGCGCGGCGGCAGGCGGGGTGACGAAGGCGCGGGCCGGAGCGAGGCGGGAAGCGCCGGTGCGAGGGGAGCCGCGCGACGCGGCGGGGCGGTCTTGCGGGTCTCGATGGGCGTGCCGAACTGGGCGGCCACGCGCGCCGAGGCGCCCGCCGGCCGCGCCGGCTGGAGCGGAATATAGAGCGCCTGCTTGATCTCCGCCTCGTGCTCGAGGTCCGGCAGCATCCCGAGCATCGGTCCGATGCGCGCGATCACACGCCCGGCGGCGGGGGCGGCGACCCAGCCGGCGGTCGCATAGCCGTGCGTCGCGGCCGTCGCATGCGGCTCGTCCAGCATCATGTAGACGGCGTAGCGGGGCGCGTTCATCGGAAAGACGCTCATGAACGCCGCGACGTTGGCGTGCTTGCGGTAGCCGCCCTTGGCGCCGACCTTTTCCGCCGTGCCGGTCTTGCCGCCGGGATAGTAGCCCGGAACCTCGGCCGACTTGCCGAAGCCGTCGGTCACGACGAGCCGCATGAGCTTGCGCATCGTGTCGGACGTGCCCTCCTGCATCACCCGCACGCCTGCTGGCGGGGGTGCGCCGGGCGGGATCGCGAGAATGGTCGGCTTCATCAGGATGCCGCCATTGGCGATGGCGGCCGTGCCGCGCACCACGTGCAGCGGCGACACGGCGATGCCGTGGCCGAAGCCGATCGTCAGGGTGGTGACTTCCTTCCAGTTGGCGGCCGAGGGGACGATCGGCAGGCCCGCCTCGGGGAGCTGGATGCCGACGCGCTGGAACATACCCATGGCGCGGAGCCAGTTCCGCTGCTTCTCGGCGCCCACGCTCTGGGCGATATGGGCCGCGCCGAGGTTCGAGGAGTAGGCGAGCACCTCGGGCAGATAGAGCCAGCGATGCTTGCCCTCGAAATCCGTGATCGTGTAACGCCCGATATGGATCGGCCGGGAGGCGTCGTATTCGTTCCAGAGATGGGCGATGCCGTCGTCGAGGGCCATCGAGGCGGTTTGCAGCTTGAACGTGCTGCCCGGCTCGTACATGCCCGTGACGGCGCGGTTGAACCGGTCGTCGCCCGGCGCCGTGCCGACCCCGTTGGCGTCGTAGTCGGGCAGGCTGACCATGGCCAGCACCTCGCCGGTATGGACGTCCATGACGATGCCGCAGGCGCCGATCGCGCCGAACTCGTCCTTCGCCTTCGACAGCTCATCCCGCACCACGGCCTGGATGCGCACGTCGAGCGACAGATGCAGCGGGGTGGAGTCGGTGCTGAGGCGCTTGTCGAACTCGCGCTCCACCCCGGCGACGCCGTGCCCGTCCACGTCGACGCCGCCGAGCACCTGGGCGGCGGTGCGGCCCATCGGGTAGCGCCGCTTTTCGCTCGGCTCGAAATAGACGCCCGGAATGCCGAGCGCGTTGATCGCGAGCTGCTCGCGCGGCGTGATTTGGCGGGCCAGATAGACGAACTGCTTGTTCTCGGCGAGCCGCCGGCTGACCTCCGCCTCGTCGAGCCGGGGCAGCACCTGCTGGAGCTTGTGCGCCGCCTCTTCCGTGTCGATCATTTCGCGCGGATTGGCGTAGAGCGCCGCCGTCGGCAGCGAGATCGCGAGGATCTCCCCGTTGCGGTCCGTGATCATCGCCCGCCCGAGCGGCAGGCCCGCGTCCTTCTTCGGCCCTTCCACCAGAATCCGCGATCGGCTTCTCCGCCCGGTGCGGCGCGAGCGGCTGGATGATGGTCGCGTCCGCGAGCTTGCCGATCACGGCCAGGAACAGCACGCCGAAGCCGAAGGAGGCGACGACCAGGCGGGAGCGCGTCTTCTCCATCGCGGCGCGGCGCTTGAGGTCGGGCGCGGTGACACGCACGGTCTCCATGCGCGGCACGCCGGGGTCGCGCGGCGAACCCTGCGGACGCGCCGGCGACCCGGGATGCGGCGTCTCGGGATGGCCGGGCGAGGGGCCGCCGGTTTCAGACATGGCGCCGCCTCAATTCCCGTTCGGCGGATTGTAGGCCGGGACGGGAACCGGCGGCGGCAGGGAGGAGGTGCGGGCAATGCCGAGACTGGACCCGACGGCGACGGCGGGCGCAACCGGCACCGCCCGCGCGAGGCGGCCCGGCTGGGCGTAGGAAACCGCGATCGGGCGCGTCAGCCGCACCGGCGCGGGGACCGGCTCCAAGACGGAGGCGGGCCGGATTACCGAGCGGGTCGGCACGCGCGCGGGCGGGGAGGCAAGGGCCAGCTGGGCGGGTCTGCGGTCTCCGGAGCGCTCCGCCGGGTGCTCCAACGGGTGCTGCTCCACGGGGTGCTCGGCCACGCGCTCGGGGACACGGTCGGATTTCGCGACGGCGACGGCCTTTACGGGCGCGGGCTTCGGCGTCTCCGGCTTCGGGGCGGCCGCGGCCTGGACCCCCGCGGCTTGGACCGGGGCCGGGTCGGCCGGCGCGGCGTCGGGGGCCATGGCGATCACGTCCTGCGCGGGTTCGGCGGGCTCGGTCTCCGGCCCCTGCGGGTCGGGGATGGCGACCGGAGGCAGGCGATTGCCGAGATCGGCGAGGGTCGTGAACTGCCCCGGTGTCACCGTCTTGAGCTGCAGGAAGCGGCTCGCGAGCTGGGCGAGGCGCTCCGGGTCGCTGCGCAGCGTCCATTCGGCGCGCAGCACGCCCGTGCGCTCGCGCGCCGCCTGCGCCGCCCGGACGGTCGCCTCGATCTGCCGGTCGAGCAGCTGCACGCGGTGCTTCGTCTGATAGAGATAGAGGCCGGAGGCGCCGGCGAGCAGGACGCAGACGCAGGTGACGGGGCGGATCATGGGGCGGCCTCTTGCCCGAAGCTCGGGGCGTGCTGAAGGCGGGCGACGGCGCGCAGCCGGGCGCTGCGGGCGCGGGGATTGCGCAGGATCTCGGCCTCGCCCGGACGGACGGCGCGGGGCGTGAGCAGACGAAAGCGCGGCGCGGGGCGATCGCCGAGACCGCGCGGATCGTGGCGGGACGGAGCGGGCGCGCGCCCTGACGCCTCGGCCATGAAGCGCTTCACGATCCGGTCCTCGAGCGAATGGAACGAGACCGCCACCAGCCGCCCGCCGGCTGACAGCATCCCAGCCGCCTGCGCGAGCGCGCGTTCGATCTCGGCCAGCTCGTCGTTCACCCGGATGCGCAGCGCCTGGAAGCTCCGCGTCGCCGGATCGATGCCTGATTTGTCGGCCGGGACCACCCGCCGGACGAGGGCCGCGAGCTCTGCGGTGCGCGTCAGCGGCGCTTCCGCCCGCGCCGCGACGATCGCGCGGGCGATCCGGCGCGACAGACGCTCGCCGCCAAGCTCGTAGAGCGTGTCGGCCAGCTCGGCTTCGGGCAGCGTGTTGACGAGGTCGGCGGCAGTCGGGCCGTCCCGCGCCATGCGCATGTCGAGCGGGCCGTCGGCGCGAAAGCTGAAGCCGCGCGCGGCCTGATCCAGCTGGAACGAGGAGACGCCGAGGTCGAACACGACGCCATCCAGCGTTTTCACGCCGGAGTTCTGCCAACAACGAAAGTAAGGAACCGAAACGTCCCTCGACGAGATGCAGGCGGCCCGGGTTGCGGGCCGCCAGCGCCGCGCCGCGCGCGATCGCGTCGGGATCGCGGTCGATCGCCCAGACCGTGCAGGAAGTTGCGGCCAGGATCGCGGCCGTGTAGCCGCCGCCCCCGAACGTGCCGTCGAGATAGACGCCGCCTTGCCGTGGCGCGAGGTGCGCCAGCATCTCCTTGAGCAGCACGGGGGCATGGCCGGGAAGCGCGGGGGTCATTGCGTGTTCCCCGGCAAGGTCATGCCGCGGCTCCTGGCGCGGTCGCGCGCCTCGGCACGGCGCCGCGCCGCGGCTTCTGGCTCCCAGAATCTGGAAGATGCGGCCGAGACCCATGAACATCACGGGGCCGGTCAGCCCGGCATGGGCGACCAGCGTCTCGGGGAGCACGATCCGGCCCTCCTTGTCCGCCTCCACGGGGAAAGCGTCCGCGTACAGGGCGGCGGCGAGGTCGTCATGCTCCTCGCTGAAGATGTCGAGCCGCTCGAGCGGCGTGGACAGTTGCTGGAAGACGCTGTTGGGCCAAGCCTCGATGCAGGCGTGGGTATGGGACGGCCGGAGCACGATCTGGCCGCCGCCATTGCCATTGCTCCCCGGGTCGTCGCCGTTGAAGGCCCTGAGCGCGGCGCGAAACGGCGCCGGGACGGAAACCCGCCCCTTCGCGTCCAGCCTGTTCTGGTGAGTGCCCAGGAATTGGGTCATCCGCCCCGACTAAGCCCTTTCCCGTGCTGCCGCCGTCTGGCCCAGCCTGACCTGGGAACAACTCGTTCCGCCTGGGATGGCGTGGGATAGCATGGGCTGTCATGGGCGTCAAAGGGAATCGCCGCCTCTACTTCCTTCCCATCGCGACTTTTGCGATTGGAATCAAGGCGTTACAGAAGGGGCGTCGAGAATGGAGGACGACGCCTCTTGCGCTGCAAGTATTCTCTTTTTGTTCTTGTGGATAAGCTTGTGGAACAAGTGCACGGGATTGGGGATGCGGCGGGCGGATTTGGGCGGCACCCTGGCCCTGTGCTTCGGATTGGAAGACGATGGGCCGGGGGCCCCGAAAGCGGAGTGCCAGACGGCCTGTAAGCCGGGTTCTGTCCATGCCGAGGCATGGGACGGCCATTCCTCTGGGACGCGCCTTGCGGCGCGCCTCGCGCGACCAACCCGGGCAACGGGGCGGGAATGCCCTCGCGTCACGGCCGGCGCTTCCGCCCGCCGCCGCCGGTTGCCCCTATTCGGTCTTGCTCCCGGTGGGGTTTGCCGTGCCGCCCCTGTCGCCAGGGGCGCGGTGCGCTCTTACCGCACCGTTTCACCCTTGCCGTCCGGCGTGACGCCATCCGGCGGTTTGTTTTCTGTGGCACTTTCCCTGAGGTCGCCCTCGCCGGCCGTTAGCCGGCACCGCATCCCCGTGGAGCCCGGACTTTCCTCCAACACGCGAGCGTGTCAGCGGCCGTCCGGCCGTCTGGCGAACGTCCTATGCGCCTGGCCCCCGGCGGGCGCAAGCGTCGGGGCGGGATCGACCGGGGGCCCGCCTGCGGGGTCCGCTTGAGCCTGGCTGCCCGGAGCGGTATAGGCCCCGCTTCGCGGCCGGTCGGGATCGGCGGCGACAGCAGGAGTTTGCCATGAAGCCCTCGATCCATCCGGACTATCACCAGATCAACATCGTCATGACCGACGGCACGCAGTTCAAGACGCGGTCGTGCTACGGCAAGCCGGGTGACACGTTGCGCCTCGACATCGACCCGAAGTCGCACCCGGCCTGGACCGGCCAGCAGCGCATCATCGACACCGGCGGCCAGATCGCCAAGTTCAACAAGAAGTTCGCGGGCATCGGCATCAAGAAATAGGCCGTTCGCGCCTTTCGCCCGGACCAACGCCCGGGCCGGCGCCCGGACCAACGCCCCGGGCCGGCGCCCGGACCGACGCGAGGGGTTGAAATTCAGGCCTCCGGCTTCCTATCTCGGTTTTGTCCGGAACGCCCGTCAGGGGTTCCGGGGACTGATCCGGGCCGGCCCGTATGGGCGGCCCTCTGTTGGAACCTTGCTCACGCAGGAGGTTTGCTATGAGCGGACTTGATTTCGCCCCCCTTTTCCGGACCGCCATCGGCTTCGACCGGCTGGCTCGTCTGGTCGATACGGCCGCTTCCAGCGCGGAAGCGCCGTCCTACCCTCCCTACAATATCGAGAAGACCGGCGAGGACTCCTATCGCCTGACCATGGCGGTCGCGGGCTTCAGCGCCGACAACCTCGATCTCGTCGTGAAGGACAACACGCTGGTCGTCGCTGGCCGCGTGAAGGAGGACGGCCCGAAGAACGAGCTGCTCTATCGCGGCATCGCCGGCCGCGCCTTCGAGCGTCGCTTCGTGCTCGCGGATCACATCGTGGTCGAGGGCGCGGATTTGCAGAACGGCCTGCTGCATGTCGGCCTCCGCCGCGTCGTGCCCGAGGCGCTGAAGCCCCGGCGGGTCGAGATCGGCGCCCGGCCGCAGACCCAGCCCTCGATCGCGAACGATCAGCCCTCCGAGGGGTCCGCGCAGGCGGCCTGATCGCGGCATCGTCCGTCGCATAAGGGAAGGGCCGGTTCACGCCGGCCCTTTCTCCGTTCAGGGTTCCGGGCGTTTGAAGAACGCGTCGGCGGCGCTTCGGTGGCCCTGCTTGCGGCCGATCTCGGCTTCGGCCCGCGCAATCTCCTCCTGAAGCTCCCCGATATAGGATTGCAGCTCGGCGACCCCCAGCGGGTACAGCCCGAGCGGCTCCAGCCTGCGAACCCGCTTCGGTTGGACCTCGTCTTCTTCCATGCTCTCGTCTCCCGTCCGCGACGCTCCGCGTCTAGTCTTACCAGCACGCGCCCTGCGTTGCGCGCCGGCCGCAACGGTGCAAACAGGGAGCCAGCACGGCGCTATCGGAGAGCGGCATGGCTTCCCTTCCGGCATGGACACTGAAGACCTCGGGCGAGGTCGCGCCAGACGAACGCCTGCCCTGGCCGCAAACCCTCGCCATGGGCGTCCAGCATGTCGTCGCCATGTTCGGATCGACGGCCCTCGCGCCGCTGCTGATGGGCTTCGACCCGAACACCGCGATCTTCTTTTCCGGGATCGGCACGCTCATCTTCTTCGTGGTCACGGGCGGGCGGCTGCCGAGCTATCTCGGCTCGAGCTTCGCCTTCATCGCCGTCGTCATCGCCGCGAGCGGCTACGGGGGCGCCGGCCCCAACCCGAACATTCCCCTAGCCCTCGGCGGCATCTTCGCGGCCGGCGTGTTCTATCTCCTGATCGGCGGCATCGTGCAGCTCTCCGGCACGGCCTGGATCGAGCGCCTGATGCCCCCCGTCGTCACCGGCGCGATCGTGGCCGCCATCGGCCTCAACCTCGCGCCCGTCGCGATCCGCAACGTCTCGGCCGCGGCGTTCGGCACGGCCGTCGGGCTGCTGACCGTGCTCGCGGTCGCCCTGATCGCGGTGCGCGGGCGTGGCCTCTTCCGTCGCCTGCCGATCCTGCTCGGCGCGATCTGCGGCTATCTGCTGTACTTGCTTGGCGCCAACTGGCTTGGTCTCGGTGCGCCCATCGACTTCTCGACCCTTGGTCGCGCGCCCTGGTTCGGGCTGCCGCACCTCGCCCGCCCCGTAATGGACGCCTCCGCGATCGGTCTGATCGCACCGGTCGCGGTCGTGCTGGTCGCCGAGAATCTCGGCCACATCAAGGCGCTCTCGGCGATGACGGGCCGCGACTTCGATCCGCTGATCGGGCGGGCGTTCATGGCGGACGCGGCGGCGACCATGGTCTCGGCGCTCGGCGGCGGCACGGGCGTCACCACCTACGCCGAGAACATGGGCGTCATGGCGGTCACGCGCATCTACTCGACGCTCGTGTTCGTGGTCGCCGCCTGCGTCGCGCTGCTGCTCGGCTTCTCGCCCAAATTCGGCGCGCTGATCCTGACCCTGCCCGTGCCGGTGATCGGCGGCGTCGCGATCGTCGTGTTCGGCCTGATCGCCGCGACCGGCGGCCGCATCTGGGTGATGAACCGCGTCGATTTCGCGGACGCCCGCAATCTCGTCACGGCGGCCGTGGCGCTGACCGCCGGGGCGGGGGATCTGACCATCCATATCGGCCATTTCACGCTTGGCGGCATCGGCACGGCGACGTTCGGCGCGATCATCCTCTACCACGCGCTCGGGCGCGGACCCGCCGAACCGGAGCGCCTGAGCGCCGCCGACTCGCCGAGCGCGGGATGAGAGCAACGATGATATGTTTGAGGCTGACCGTCGTCGTCTTGGCCTGTAGGAGCGGTCTCCCCGCTTCGCTTGCAGACGCTCGGCAGCATGATCAAGTATGCTTCGAGTGAGGTTCGTGTGGCCGACATCGAGCGGATGACCATCACATTGCCGGCCGACATGGCGGCCGCGGTGAAGGGGGCGGTCCAGGGGGGCGGCTACGCCTCTTGCAGCGAGGTGGTGCGAGAGGCGCTGCGTGACTGGAAGACCAAGCGTGCGCTCCATCTGCATGAGTTCGCCGCGCTGAAAGCCGATATCGATCGCGGCCTGGCCGATCTGGCCGCCGGGCGCGTGCAGGACTTCGATGCCGACCAGATCATCGAGCGCGGGAGGGCGCTATTGGCCGGCCGCTCGCGCTCAGCCTGACCGAGGCGGCCGAGGCCGATCTCGCTGATATTTGGGCAACCCTGGCCACGGAGGCGTCGGCGGATATCGCGACGCGTTTCGTCCGTTCGATCGAGGCAACATTCGAGCCGCTGCGGCACTTCCCGCTCTCGGACGCCGCGCGCGAGTTGCTGGCTCCCGGCCTGCGGGTCACATTCCGAAAGCCTTACGCCATCTATTACCTGCCCCAGCCGAATGCTGTGGTGATCGTCAGGGTCATCCATGGCGCCCGTGATCTGGCGATAGGGCCGAGTGAACAGAACTCGGGGTGAGTGAGCTTCCGAAGCGAGCCGGGCGAATGGAGTTGACCTTTTAACGAACGGCTTCCTAGCATTCCCGCCGTGGACCGCGCTCAGACCAGACACATCACCCTCACCTCCCACCGCGCCAAGGCGGGACCGCCGATCGACTGGGGCGCCGCCGATCCGGTGCGTCGCGGCCCGGTCGTCGGCACCCTGAGCAATCCGGACCAGCGCAACGTCATCGGCACGCATGGCGGCGCCTATTCGCTGTATCGCGCGCTTGCCGTCGCCGCCGGTCAGCTCGCGCCGGGGCACCGGCCGGATCTGACGAACACGATGCCGGCCGACGCGATCGGCCCGTTCCCGGCCTGGAGCGAGCGCGGCCGCATCGTCTCGCTCGACCCTTGGGGCCATGTCGCGCCGGTCGTGTTCGCGGACCGCGTCGCTTCCGGCTGGGACATCCGGCCGACCATCGCGGTCACGCGCGCGCATATCGCCATGCCCGAAATCGTCGAGGCGATGCAGGACGGGCGGCTCACCCCCGATGCGCCCGGCCCGGACATGGTGCTCGGGGCGGACGGCGCGGCGCGCGTCACCAAGATCGCGATCGAGCCGGTATGGTGGCTGCCCGGCATCGCCGAGCGCTTCGGGGTCGGCCTCGGCACGCTGCGCCGGACGCTGTTCGAGCAGACCGGGGGCATGTTCCCCGAACTCGTGACCCGGCCGGATCTCGAATTGTTCCTGCCTCCGATCGGCGGCGCGACCGTCTATCTGTTCGGCGACGTATCGAAGCTCGGCCGGCCCGAAACCCGGATCGCTTGCCGCGTGCATGACGAGTGCAACGGCTCGGACGTGTTCGGCTCCGACATCTGCACCTGCCGCCCCTATCTCGCGCACGGCGTCGAGGTGTGCGTGCGGCAGGCCCAGGCGGGCGGCGTCGGCGTCGTCGTCTACAATCGCAAGGAAGGGCGCGCGCTCGGCGAGGTGACGAAGTTCCTCGTCTACAACGCGCGCAAGCGGCAGCCGGGCGGCGACCGGGCGGAGGCCTATTTCGCCCGCACCGAATGCGTGGCCGGCGTGCAGGACATGCGTTTTCAGGAGCTGATGCCCGACGTGCTGCACTGGCTCGGCATCAGCCGGATCGACCGGCTCGTCTCGATGAGCCACATGAAATATGGCCCGATCATCGCGAGCGGCATCGAGGTCGTGGAGCGCGTCGCGATTCCCGACGGGCTGATCCCGCCCGACGCCGCCGTCGAGATGGATGCCAAGAAGGCGTCCGGCTACTTCGCCGGTTCCGTGCCCGCGTCATCCGAACTGGCCGAAGCGAAAGGCCGCGGTCTGGACGAGTGATCCCGGCCGAGATCGCCTGGCTGCGGACGCCCCAGGCCGTCCGGGCGCGGGCGCATGAAATGCTGGCGCTGGCCGGGCGCGACGCCTTGCCGCACATCACCGTGCATCCCGAACGCCTGGACGAGGCGGCCGATCTCGTCGCGGAAGTGACACGCGCCGCCTACCCGGCGCTCGCCGTGCCGCATCACGCGCGCTGGCGGCATTTCGCGGCCGGCGGCGTGGATCGGTGGGGCGCGCTCGCCCGCGACATTCCGGACGCCGAGGAGCGTGCCCGCAGCCGCGTCGATCTCTGCGTGGTCAGCGTCCTGCTCGACGCCGGCGCGGGCGATGGCTGGTGCTTCATGGAGGACGGCGCGCGGTTCGGGCGGTCGGAGGGCCTCGCGGTCGCGAGCCTGCACGCGTTTCGCGCCGGCCTGTTCTCCTCCGATCCCGCGCGTCCCTTCCAGGCGGACGCGGCGGGACTGGCCGGTATCGATGCCGCCCGGCTCGGGCAGGCGTTCCAGGTCGGCGCCAGAAACGCGCTGCTCGGGCTCGCGGGGCGGGTCTCCCTCATGCACGGGCTGGCGAGGGCGCTGCTGGCGCGGCCCGGCCTGTTCGGCAGCAACCCGCCCCGGATCGGCGGCCTGTTCGATCATCTGCGGCGGGAGAGCACGGACGGCACGATCGCGGCGGAGGCGATCCTTCGGGCAGTGCTGGAGGGTCTGGCCCCCGCCTGGCCCGCGCGCTGCGTCGTGGACGGAGTCAATCTCGGCGATGTCTGGCCGCATCCGGCGCTCGGCCTCGTGCCGTTCCACAAGCTCTCGCAGTGGCTGGCCTATTCGCTGATCGAGGTCGCGGAGGACTCGGGCCTGGGCGTCACCGGCATCGACCGGCTGACGGGCCTGCCGGAATACCGCAACGGCGGCCTGTTCCTCGATACCGGCGTGCTCAGGCTGCGCGATCCGGCGATGGCGGAAACAACGCTGGCGGTCGGGCATCCGCTGGTCGTGGAGTGGCGGGCGCTGACGGTCGCGCTGCTCGACCGGATCGCCGGCCCCGTGCGGACCCGGCTCGGCGCGACGGAGGCCGAGATGCCGCTCTCGCGCGTGCTGCAAGGCGGCACCTGGGCGGCCGGCCGGCTGCTTGCCGCGCGCCTGCGCCCGGGCGGCGGACCGCCCCTGAAAGTGGAGAGCGATGGAACCGTCATCTGAGTCACCGCCGGCCGGCACGGTCGTCCTGGTCGATCATCCGCTGGTCCAGCACAAGCTCGCGCTGCTCAGGCGGGCGAGCACGCCGACCAACGAGTTCCGGGGGATCGTCCGCGAGTTGAGCCTGCTGCTCGCCTACGAGGCGACACGGCACCTGCCGCTCGAACCGGTGGAGATCGACACGCCGCTCGAACGCACCACCGCGGCCATGCTGGCCGGCAAGAAGCTCTGCCTCGTCTCGATCCTGCGCGCCGGCAACGGCATTCTCGACGGCATGCTCGACCTGCTGCCCTCGGCGCGGGTCGGCCATATCGGACTTTACCGCGATCCGGTCGCGCTGGTGCCGGTCGAATACTACCTCAAGCTGCCGGAGGACGTGTCGGAGCGGCAGGCGATCGTGGTCGATCCGATGCTCGCGACCGGTCACTCGGCCGTGGCGGCCGTGGACCGGCTCCGGGATGCCGGGGTCACGGATGTCCGGTTCATCTGCTTGCTGGCCGCCCCGGAAGGCCTCGCGACGTTTCATGGCGCGCATCCGGACGTGCCGGTCTATACCGCCGCGATCGATCGCGGGCTCGACGCGCACGGCTACATCCGGCCCGGCCTCGGCGATGCCGGAGACCGGCTGTACGGAACGCGTTGATCAGGTTTCCCTTCGGACGGCCTTGACCCCCCAGGAGCGAGCCGTCATATCGGTTGCGCCCAGATATCGCGACCGCGCTGGTTTTCTGTGCGCAGGATTGAGCGATGCGGCTCTAAGGTGACATGACATGACCCTGCCCCTCATGCCGAAAGCCACGGCTGTCTGGCTGATCGACAAGACCGCGCTGACCTTCACGCAGATCGCCGAGTTCTGCGGCATGCATCCGCTCGAGGTTCAGGCGATCGCGGACGGGGAGGTCGCGCAGGGCATCGTCGGCTACGATCCGGTCGCGAACGGTCAGCTCACGGACAGTGAGATCCACCGCGCCGAGGCCGATCCGAACGCCCGGCTCAAGCTCTCCCGCGGCCAGAACCCGCTGCCGAAGCGCCTGAAGGGCGCGCGCTACACGCCGGTGGCCAAGCGCAACGATCGCCCCGACGCGATCGCCTTCCTGCTTCGCACCTACCCGCATCTGAGCGAGGTTCAGATCGGCAAGCTGCTGGGCACGACCAAGGACACGATCCAGAAGGTGCGCGAGCGTTCGCACTGGAACAGCGCCAACATCAAGCCGCGCGATCCGGTCATTCTCGGCCTGTGCAGCCAGACGGACCTGAACGCGGCCGTCGCCGCCGCCAACGAGCGGCTGACGCGCGAGGGCCACACGCCCCCGCCGCCGCCGCCCGTGTCCGAGGCGGACGAAGCCGCCTGATCAGTTCGGCGGCTGGCTCCCCAGCCGCTCCATCTCTTCCTTGAGCCGCAGCTTCTCGACCTTGAGCTGAAATAGCGCCTCGCTGTCCGGCCTGGGCCGGTGATCCTCTTCCGCAATGCGCATCTCGAGGCTCGCGTGGCGATCCTTCAGCGATTCGATACGAGACTGTAGGCTCATGGTATCTCCCTCGTGAGTGGAACAGCTCAGGCCGGTCCCGGCCGGACGGCCGGGGCAAGGAAGCGTAGTGCCGCGATCGATCTTGGTGCTACGACTTCGACGATCAAGCTGCGGTGTGCGATCTGAAATCCGATGTTGAGCGACCGGGATTCCCTTCTGCGCAACCTTCACGAGCTTCGTAGCGAGCATCGCGATCTCGATACTGTGATCGCCCGGATGGGTCATGCGGGTGGAGCGGACCAGCTTCAGCTGCAGCGGCTGAAAAAGCGGAAGCTGCTGCTGAAGGACGAAATCGCGCGTGTCGAAAGCCGGTTGATCCCGGACAGCATCGCCTGAACCGAGGTGCGCGATGACGCCGCCAGTTGCCCCGAAGCCGTCCGCGCCTGACACGCCGCTGGTCGGGATCATCATGGGCAGTCAGTCCGATTGGGCGACCCTCGCCCATGCGGCCGAGAAGCTGGCCGCGCTCGGCGTCGCTTACGAGGCGCGCATCGTCTCCGCCCATCGCACGCCCGACCGCCTGGCCGAGTATGCACGGACGGCGCGCGCGCGGGGGCTGCGGGTCGTGATCGCCGGCGCTGGCGGAGCGGCCCACCTCGCCGGCATGTGCGCCGCCTGGACCTCGCTGCCCGTGCTCGGCGTGCCGATCCAGTCGCGCAGTCTGAACGGCATGGACAGCCTCCTCTCGATCGTCCAGATGCCGGCCGGCGTGCCGGTCGGCACGCTCGCGATCGGTCCGGCCGGCGCCGTGAACGCGGCGCTGCTCGCGACCGCGATCCTGGCAGCGAGCGACCCGGCGCTCGCCGAGCGGCTCGATGCGTTCCGGGCGGAGCAGACGCAATCCGTCGCCGATATGCCGAGCGATCCGGCGGGATGAGCGATGGGCTGCCACCCGACGCCACCATTGGCATTGTCGGCGGCGGGCAGCTCGGCCGGATGTCGGCGATCGCCGCGTCCAGGCTCGGCTACCGCGCCCATATCCTGACGCCCGAGGAGGACAGCCCCGCCGGGCAGGTCTCGGCCGCCGTCACGCTCGGCGAGTACGAGGATGCGGCGGTTTTGCGCCGCTTTGCCGAGGCCGTGGACGTCATCACCTTCGAGTTCGAGAATGTCAGCGCCGAGGGCCTCGAATTGCTGGCGTCCCTGCGGCCTGTCCGGCCCTCGCCCGACGTGTTGCGCGTGAGCCAGGACCGGGTTCTGGAAAAGAGCTTCCTGAACGCGAACGGCATCCCGACCGCGCCCTGGGCCGCCGTCGAGGACCGCGCCGGATTGAGCGCCGCCGCGGCGAGGCTCGGGTTCCCCTGCATCCTCAAGACCACCCGGCTCGGCTACGACGGCAAGGGCCAGGCGCTGCTGCGCGAACCGGGCGAACTCGCGGCGGCATTCGAGGAATTGGAGCCGAAGCCGCTGATCCTCGAAGGTTTCGTCGATTTCGCCGCCGAGATCAGCGTCGTCATCGCGCGCGGGCTGGACGGGGCGTTGTCGGCCTTCGACGCGGTCGAGAACCGTCATCGCGATCATATCCTCGACCTGACGCTGGCGCCCGCGCGGGTTCCGCCCGCGATCGCCGCCGAGGCGCAAGCGATCGCGGCGGGCGTCGCCGAGGCGCTCGGGCTGGTCGGGCTGCTTGCGGTCGAAATGTTCGTCGCGTCCGACGGCCGGGTGCTCGCGAACGAGATCGCGCCCCGGCCGCACAATTCCGGGCACTGGACGATCGAGGCCTGTCCCGCGAGCCAGTTCGAGCTGCACATCCGCGCGGTCGCGGGGCTGAAGCTGCCGCAAGCGAGGCGCCACTCGGACGCCGTCATGAAGAACCTGGTCGGGCCCGAGGAAACGGCGCTTTGGCCCGCGCTGCTGCGCTCGCCGGGGCTCATTCCGCATCTCTACGGCAAGACGGAAGCCCGGCCGGGTCGCAAGATGGGTCATGTCACGCGGCTGTTTCCGCGCGGCGCGCTGCCCGGCGAGCACGGGATCGCCGCAGCGCTCGGGCCGCTCGCGGCCCCGGATCAGGATTCCGCTGCCGCGGACGCGCGTTCGTGCAATGATCGGCTTAAGTGATGCATACGAAACGGGGATCTCGTCCATGAAGTACCTTCAGCTTGCGACAATCGGCCTCGGCCTGGGTCTCGCCGCGTGCGGTCCGTCAACGACGTCCCTGGACTCCGCGGCTTCGCTGCAAATGAACCCGCGCAATGCGCCCGAGCAGGGCACGCCCCCGAACGCCGCCGCTGCGGACTGTTCAGGAAAGAGAGCCCAGCAGGGCGGCGGATCGGCCTATCTCAACTGCCTGCAAAAGCATGAGTAATTTCGCAAGCGCGAGACCCTTCCCATGCTGGACGGGTTTCAGGCTGAAGCGGAAGGGTCTGCGACGATGCCGCGTTATGCGCCCGATACCGAACTCGCGACCCACACCGTCCGCAACCAGCCGCCCGAGTTCGCGCCCCGCAACCTCTATCTCTCCGACCCGGTCCTGCGCGAGGCGGCGATTCGGGAGGGCGGCGCCTGGGTCGATCCGCCGCTCGGGGCGCTCGGGGAGGAGGCGGGCAGCGAAGCCTTCATCGAGCTTGGCGCGGAGGCCAACCGCCACGCGCCGGAGTTGCTGACCTTCGACCGTTACGGCCGGCGCATCGACGAGGTGCGCTTTCATCCCGCCTACCACGCGCTGATGGAAGCGGGGATGCGCCACCGCATCCACTCGGTCGCCTGGACCGAAACGCGGCCGGGGGCGCATGTGCTGCACGCGGCGATGCTCGCCGTGTTCACCGAGGCCGAGGCCGGGGCGATGTGCCCCATCAGCATGACATACGCCTCGGTCCCCGTCCTCCGCCGCGCGCCGGATCTCGCCTCAGCCTGGCTGCCGGTGCTGCTCGGCGGCCGCTACGACCCGGCGCTGCGGCCGCTGGCGGAGAAAGCCGGCGTCACGATCGGCATGGCGATGACGGAGAAGCAGGGCGGTTCGGACGTCCGCGCCAACACGACGCGGGCGGAGCCGGACGGCGCTGGGCGGCTGGCGGCTCGTTGGGCACAAATGGTTCTGCTCGGCGCCGATGTCGGATGCGTTCCTCACCCTGGCCCAGACCGATGCCGGCCTCACTTGCTTCTTCGTGCCCCGCATCGCGCCGGACGGCAGCCGCAACAGGGTCCATCTGATGCGGCTGAAGGACAAGCTCGGCAACCGCTCCAACGCCTCGGCCGAGATCGAGTATCACGGCGCGCGGGCGACGCTGATCGGCGAGCCGGGGAGGGGCGTCGCCACGATCGTCGAGATGGTGCATCACACCCGCCTCGACACGATGGCCTCGACGCTCGGGCTGATGCGGATGGCGCTGGCCCAGGCCGCCCACCACGCCGAGCACCGCCGCGCGTTCGGGGCGCGGCTGATCGAGCAGCCGGCGATGCGGGCGGTCCTGGCCGATCTCGCGCTCGACTACGAGGCGGCGGCGGCGCTGACGCTGCGGGTCGCCCGCGCCTTCGACGGCGTGGACGAGGAGGAACGCGCCTTCGCCCGGCTCGCGGTCGCGCTCGGCAAGTTCCTGCTCGGCAAGCGAGCGCCGCAGTTTACGTACGAGTGCATGGAGTGTCTCGGCGGCAACGGCTATATCGAGGAAGGCCCGATGCCGCGACTCTATCGCGAGGCGCCGCTCAACAGCATCTGGGAAGGCTCGGGCAACGTCATCGCGCTGGACGTGGAGCGTACGCGCACGCGCGCCCCGGCCGCTTTCGAGGCGATCCGGTCCGAGATCGCGGCCGTTGCGGGGGCGAACGCGGCGCTCGACGCCGCCGCGCGCGAGGTGCTCGAGGCATCGCCCGCGGGCGGGGAGGCGGTGCGCTGGCGCGCGGAGCGGCTGGCGCTCGTGCTGCAGGGCGCGCTGCTGGTGCGGCGCGCTCCGGCTTCGGTCGCGGACGCATTCTGCTCGGCGCGGCTCGGCGACGGCGCGGGACGCAGCTACGGCAGCTTCCGGCGCCCGCCGGACCTCGCTCCGATCCTCGCCCGCATCACTGCGGCGTGACGGCGGTGGCGGACGCCCGCCCGCCCAGCCATGCTGCGAGCCTCGAAAGGTCGGGATGGCTCGCCGGGGCGGCGACCGGGCCGGACAGGCGCACGCCGAAATCCGGCCCCCCGGGCAGATCGGGCCGCACCTGCAGTTGCAGATCGACGGACTTGTCCGTGAGCGACACATTGCCCGAACCGGTGATCTGACCGTCTGTCGCGGCAAGCCGGAGATCGCTGACCTCCGCCGCGCCCTCGCCCAGCCGCGCGGTTGCGTCGGCGGCCGCGAACGGGGTCGTTCCCTGGCTCAGCGCCCGCCTGACCGCCGTCTCGACCCCGGCCGGATCGGAGCTTTCGGAGGTAGACGACAACGCTGTCCGGAGCGCGGGCAGATCCATCCCGGCGAGCGTGCCGTCCGCGATGTGCAGTCTAACCGAGCCGCTGGCGGTCGCGACCAGCGCCGCCGGGCTATAGCCGCTCGCGGCGAGGTCGGCGGTCCCCTCCGCGCCGCCGGAGGCGATCAGCGGCAGTCCGTCGGCGGGCGAAAGCGCAACGCCGCTCCAGCCCAGATGCAGGGCGGCGGAGGGCGGCGTCGCCGCGTCGGGCGCCCCGCCATCGAGCGCCCCCTCGCCGTTGACCTCGCCTCCCCGCACGCCGGCCCGCAGCCGCCCGACATGCAAAGCGCCGCCGCTCAGGCTCACCTCGGCCGAGGCATGATCGGCGACCGGCGCGAGGCCGGCGAGCACGCTCTCGGCGGAGACCTGCAACGATGCCTGCCAGCCGCGCAGCGCCCGGAGCGGCAGCGGCGCATCCGAGCGTGCATCGACGTCCGGCAGCGGCAGTGTCTCGGCTTCCAGCTTGCCGACGAGGCGGGGCGTCTCGCCATCGCGCGTCAGCGTGAGCGTGCCGCCCGCGCGGAGTGCTCCCGCCGTCAGATCGAAACTGTCCGCCGACACCCAACCAGGTTCCCCGGACAGGTGCGCCACCAGCGCGAGAGAACCCTCTCCGAGCCAGTTTTCCCGGCCGGTCAGCCCGAGCGCCGGTCCCAGCCCGGCCGCGTTGACGAAGCGCCGCGCTCCGGGGTGCCGCAGGGTCAGCGCGCCGTGCCAGCGCCGGGCGGTCAGATCGAAGCTGGGCCGGGCCTCCAGCCGCGTATCCCCAAGCTCCGCGCTGACCAGCAGTCCGAGCGCCTCGCTTCCGCCCTTCGCGGTCGCCCGCAGGCTGAGCGGCCCCCGCCAGAGATCAAGTCCGGGCCGTCCGACCCAGTCGCCGAGCGGCCGCGCGTCGTCCGTCGCCGCCCGGAGCGCCAGATCGACGGTGCGCGCCCGGCCATCCACGCCGCCCGAAAGACGCGCATGCACGCCGTCCAAGGTTGCGGTCAGGGTCGTCAGGTCCAGACGGCCCTCCGCGAGCGTCGCGGTCAGAATCGCATTGCTTGCGGTATGTCCGTACGCTTCCACGTGACCGGCGCGCAGTGTCACGTCCGCGGTCGCGTCCCGCAGCCCCTGGAACAGCGCGTCGAGATTCGGACGATGCGCTGGGAGAACGGGGTCGAGGTTCACGCGGTTCGACCCCGAGATCCGCCGTGATCCCAATCACCTGGCCCCGGAGGACGGCCACCGAGCCCCGGATCGCCGCGCCGTCGAGCGCGCCCGTCAGGCGATCGAGCGCGACCGCGTCCGGTCGGACGGCGACCCGTCCGGAGAGGGTCGCGCTTTGCAGGAGGGCGGGCGGCGGCGCAAACGCCAGGCGTGCGGGCGTGGTCTGAACCCATCGTAGCGTCGTGGGCAAATCCGGCGCGGTCAGGGCGACGTCGCCGTCGAGGTCGGCGTCCGGCGAAATCCGGCCGCTGAACGCGAGCGTCGCATCTCCCGGCAGGATCGCCGAGGCGCGCACGACATCGACCGTCTCGGGGCCGAAATTAAGCGTGGCGCGAACGTCCCGTAGCAGGCCGCCGGACAAGGTCGCCGCATCCGAGGAGAGATCCGCGCCGATCGGGATGCCGGTCGCTCGCCCGCGCACGAGGGCCGGACCCCAAGCATCGAGATCGATCCGGTTCGCCCTGAACAAGAGGTCGAGCCGCGGCGCGGGACCGACATGCAGCTTCACCGAGCCGTGCGCCGGCTGCCCGCCCAGATCGAGCAGCAGGTCGGTCGCGTCCACAAGCCCCCCACCGGCGGCAAGGCGGCCGTCCGCCTGAAACGACACGGCGGGCGCGGGGACGAAGCGCGACAGATCCGGACCGTGCGCCGCGACCCGGCCGCCGAATGTGCCATTCGCCGCGACCTGGCCCGACAGCGTCAGACCGGCGCCCTCGAATGTCTCCCTGCCGTCGAGCGCCAGGTTCAGCAAGGCAAAGCCTGCCGCATCCCGGCTGCCGAGGCGGCCCGCGAACTGCCAGGGTTGCCGCGCGATCCGGATTGCCCCGGCGGCGGAGATCGCGCCCCCGGCATCCGTCCCGAGCGAGGCGTTGATGCCGTCGAGCGTGATGCCGCCGATCGTGAGCGAGCCATCCTCGACGCGCGCGGTAAAGCCGTCGCCGCCCGTCGCCGGGCGCACCGCGAGCAGGCTCGGCGGCACGGGCCAGGGCAGTCGCAGCGCCGGCTTGCGCAAGACGAGGTCGCTCGCGTCGATCCGGCCCGACAGCAGCGGCGCGAGCGCGACCTGCATCCGCAGGCTCCGGACGGCGAACGATCCGCCGCCCGGCGCGACGTCGCGCACGGAGACCTCCTCGGCGGTCAGCATGGGCCGGGGCAGGAGCGAGAGGCTGATCGGTCCGGCGATCACGACGGGGCGACCGAGCCGGGCGGAGGCGAGGGCCTCCGCCTCGCCACGGAAGCGGCTCCAATCCATTAGCGGCGGCAACGCCCAGGCGCAGGCGAGAGCCAGCGCGAGCAGACCACCGACGGCCGCAATCAGGATGCCGAGGGCGCGCACGCCTACCTCCTTTCGCCCGCCCGGTCTGGGGCCGGGTCCGGGACGTAGATCATGCGTGCCTCGACATGCGGAATTGCGCCTGCGTCCCTCCGGATGTCCTGGCCGAACAGGAAGCGTGCCGTCCGCCGCGATGGCGGGAACCGCGCGAGCGTCATCCAGCCATGGTAGGACCGGCCGCGCTTACGTCCCAGCACAGTGAACGGGGCCGCGATTGCGTCCTTCGGCGAGGGGCCCAGATTGCAGGGCGGATGCAGATCGGGCAAGCCGCAGTTTTGCCGGTGCTGGCGCGAGCATGTTAGAGGCAGGCGCGCGCGACGAAGGGGATCGATGGGCTACTGGGGCAAGATCATCGGCGGCATGGCGGGCTTCGCCATGGGCGGACCCTTCGGCGCGGTGGTGGGAGCGGCGCTCGGCCACGCGGCCGACAACGGCGGCACGCCCAACATGCGGTCCGGCTTCGGAAATTTCGCGTTCAATCCCGCGCGGCTCGCGGCGCTGCTCGGCCGCCGCGATCAGTTGTTCGCGATCGGCGTCGTCGTCCTGTCGGCCAAGCTCGCGAAGTGCGACGGCACCGTTTCCCGGCTGGAGATCGATGCGTTCAAGCGCCAGTTCCGCATCCCGCCCGAGTCCGTGCGCGATGTCGGGCGGCTGTTCGATCACGCACGCGACAGCCCGGAGGGCTTTGAAGCCTATGCCGAGCAGCTGGGCGAAGCCTTCGCCGACAATCGCGGCGTGCTCGAGGATGTGCTCGCCGCTCTGTTCGCAATCGCGCGCGCGGACGGCCCGATCAATGCACGCGAGTCCGATTACCTCGCGCGCACGCGACGCGCCTTTCGGCTCGACCAGAGGGCATGGGACCGCGCACGCGGCTCGGCGCCGCCGCGCGCGCACGTGCCGAACGAGCCCGACGCTTACACGGTGCTCGGCGTCGCCCGCACCGCGACCGACGAGGAGATCCGCGCGGTCTGGAAACGCCTGATGCGGGAGAACCATCCGGACAGCCTCGCCTCGCGCGGCGTTCCCGAGGAGTTCGTCGCCCGAGCCAGCGAGAAGGTCGCGCGCATCAATGCCGCATGGGATCGCATCAAGCGGGAACGCGGGCTTTGAGGCCCTGGCTGCGGACGCTGCCCAGTCCGAATTGCGACGATCGCCCGCCGGGTCCGGTCGACATTCTCGTCCTCCACTACACCGGCATGCGGAGCGCGCACGAGGCGATCGAGCGGCTGCGCGATCCCAGCCCATGCACCGGCCGACCCGTCTCCTCGCACTACGTGGTCGACGAGGATGGCTGCGTGCTCAGTCTCGTGCCGGAGGAGAAGCGGGCCTGGCACGCCGGCATCTCGCATTGGCGCGGCGCCGCCGAGCTGAACGGCCGTTCCATCGGCATCGAAATCGTCAACCCGGGCCATGAGTTCGGCTACCGCGACTTTCCGGCCTTGCAGATGGCGGCGGTGTGCGATCTCTGCCTCGAAATCCTCGCCCGCCATCCCATTCCGGCCCGCAACGTCGTCGGACACAGCGACGTGGCACCCGACCGCAAGCAAGACCCGGGCGAGTTGTTCGAGTGGCGGGCCTTGGCCGAGAACGGCGTCGGGCTCTGGCCGGAGGGCGTCCCGGATCTCGGGACCGGCGGTGAAGCGCGGGATGCGGCCAGCCTGCGCGATGTCCGCCGGGCGCTCGCCGATATCGGGTACAAGGTCGAGCGGGAGGGCGCGTTCGACCCCAAGATTGCGACGGTGCTGCGCGCGTTCCAGCGCCACTGGCGGCCCGAGGCGGTCACCGGCCACGCCGACAGCGGCACGTTGATCCGACTGCTCTCGGTCGCGCGGCTCGTGCAAGCGGCCCGCGCGTGACGCCGCACTCGATCCACGCGCACGAGGCGACATCGCTGGACGGGCGCCCGGTCCGGCTTGTCGACTTCGCGGGTCAGGTGCTGCTGATCGTGAACACCGCCAGCCGGTGCGGCTTCACCCCGCAATATGCCGGGCTGGAGGCGCTGCATCGCGCCTTCGCCGGGCGCGGCTTCTCGGTGCTGGGTTTCCCCTGTAACCAATTCGGCGGGCAAGAGCCAGGCGATGCCGCCGAGATCGGCCAGTTCTGCTCGACCCGCTTCGATGTGAGCTTTCCGATGTTCGCGAAGGTGGACGTGAACGGCGGCGACGCGCATCCGCTGTTCCGGGCGCTCAAGCGCGAGCGCCGAGGATTGTTCGGGACGGAAGCGATTAAATGGAACTTCACCAAGTTCCTGATTGATCGCGAGGGGCACGCCGCCGGCCGGTTCGCGCCGTCAGTCAAGCCGGAACGCCTGCGGGAAGCGATCGAACGGCTGCTCGGCTGAGCGGGTCAGGAACGTCCGAGTCGCACGCGCCCGGCATTCCTCGACAACAGCGGTGCCGGGCGGTAAGGTTTGCTCTCGAAACGGTCCGGAGAAGCGCCATGCTGCAGATCGACGCGTCGCAGACGGGGCAGACGGTGCAGATCGCGGTCGGCGAGGCCGTCGAGTTGCGACTTGCCGAGAATCGGACCACCGGCTCCCGCTGGAGGGTGGTGCGGAATGGCGCGCCGGCCTGCCGGATCGCCGACGCCGGATCCGAAATTCACGGTCCGAGGTCGCGGCATCCCAGACCCGGCGAGGGCTCCACGCATATTTGGCGTATCTCGGGCGTGCAGGCGGGAACGTGCGAGGTGGCTCTTGCGTACGCGCGGCCGTGGGAGTTGCACGCGGCTCCCACGGCGACGTTTGACGTGCGCCTGCGCGTCGAGGGCTAAACGGCCATCCTAATGCGTCATCATGCGGACGGTCCAGAAATCGTCCGCGAGGTTGTCGTCGGTCAGGTAGGCGTAGGGAATGGTGAAGTAGCCCTGCATTCCCCAGGCGGTTCCCCAGGAGTTGCGGACGATGAAGCGCTGTTGCGCCTCGTCATAGCCGACGGCGAGAACCGCGTGGCCGCCGAGTTGCTTCTCGGTCGGTTGCGGCATGTTGACCACGCCTGATTTCGCCACCTCCTCGCTCTCGAAGCTTTCATAGACGCTGAACCCGAACACGAAGGGGTAGCCGGTTGCGAGGCATCCCTTCAGCTGCGGCAAGGTGTTCAGCAGCCGGCAATAGCTTGCGGCCTTATGCTCGAGCGCATTCGAAGAGGCTCGGGAGGTCGGCTTCTGGGCGAACTGGTTGACATTGTACGGCCAGTCCGTTTCCGGGCAAACGCCGCAAGAGGCGATGCTCTTGATGCCGTCGCGGATCATCGCGCCGGCGTCCTGCGAGACCGTGTGCTCCAGGACGCGTTCGTTGTAGTAGATGAACAGCCGGGACGGCGGGAAGTCCGGCGCCTGAGAAGCTTTCAACCGGTCGAACTGCACGGCGGCGGCGATCGCATTGCCGGTGCAGCTTCCGAGTTGCCCCTGATCATAGATCGCGGGGCATTGCTGCCGCAGATCGACCTTCTCCGGCAGCGCCAGCAGAACGGGTTGCGGAGCAGAGTAGAAGCGGTCGCGAATGTCCGGAAGGTCCGGAATCCAACCGAATCTGTGGATCCTGCGAGGCTCGAAGGTGGGCTCGACCGCCATGGTGATTTCTCTCCCTTGCAAGTGCCAGCTACGCGACCCGATCGCGGCTGTCGGCCCGGTGAATGTCGTCTTCACCGGACGTTCTCGCAGTGAGAGGGATCACACATCAGCCCTTTGGAGAGTTCATCCGCGGCGAGCGGCAGGGCGGCACGCCGCTCCGCGCCGCCGCATGCGGCGGCGACAGAGCATCGAGGGGCGGGGGAGCGGTTCCGAGGCGCCGGGCGGGCCGGCCGGAGCGGCCTCAGCGCTGGCGGTGGCGCCGGTGACGGCTGGCCGGGGCAGGGGCCTCGGCGACCTCCTCGTAGTTGTCGCCATAGGACATCACGACCGGGGCGGGCATTCGGTCCCCGGCCGGACGCAGGTCGGTCGGCGCCGGGTTCAGGTCCGGAAGCGGAGCGGGCGGTTCCTTCGACGCGACCAGGGCGCCGCGATCGGGCCGGTCGTAGATGAAGCCGTGGGTCGGATAGACATTCCCGAACCTCTCGTCGTCGCCCGACAGTGCGACGCGCACGGCGGTCCAGTCGTTCTTCTCCGACACATCGACAACCCGCACGTCACGGCTGATGCCCCGGACCCAGTTCGCGTGATCGATCTCGATCTCGCGCCGGTTCACGATCCGGCTAACGACGGCGACATGACCGAGCCGCATCGTGCGATTGGACCGGAAGGCCAGCACGGCGCCGGGCTCCGGAGCCGAGCCACGCTGATAGACGCCCGCCGCCGAATCCCACCAGGTCCAGGCATTGCCGACGATCTGGATGCCGGACACGTTGCGCGCGTAGGGAACGCATTGCAGCCGCTTGCCGCTTCTCGCGTGCGCCGCGCCCCCGTGGTGGGAGGCGTAGAGCGCCACGGGCAGGTCACTCCCATACTCGTCCGAGGCGGTGGAAGCGTGACGGGAGCGGGCGTCGGCGGCGCCGTCCAGAAGCGGAAAACTCAAGGCCACCAGCGATCCAATCAAGACCAGTTTGCCGCCAGCGCGCCTAACCTGCATTCCGTCCACCCGTCGCGTTGTTTTAAAGCGCGGTCCGGGTAGCAATGAGACTCCGTGACTGACAACCCGCGGCGGCTCTCAGTTATGAAACGGGGTTAATTTTGCTTGTTGCGCCCTGTGGATAACGGCATGCTTGAGGACTATTCTCCTAATACCGCGACTTTGATACGATTTTGACAAGAGTTCACACCGTTGTGACTGGTGTGCAACACGCGCTTTCTTCGAGTCGCCCGCTGAGTCGCGTCATTTGCAGGTGGTCACCATGATCTCGACCCGCATCCGGGGGTTCACGAGCTTTGCTTCCACGCAGGCTCGGGCCGGTGCGCAGCCGGGTGCGAGCCAGGCGGACCAGACGCCGTTCAGCCCTTCCCGGTCGCCGAGGTCGCGCAACCAGATCTGCGCCTGGAGGATGCGAGTCTTGTCTGTGCCGTGCTGCTCCAGGATCTCGTCGATTTGCGCGAGCACGTCCTCGGTCTGGCCTTCAATCCCGGCGTCGAGATTCCGGGCGACCACGCCTTGGGTGTAGACGAAGCCGTGGTATTCGACGGCTTTCGCGAGGATCGCGTTGGCTTCCGTCCGGACGATGCGGCTCATGCGGGTCTCCTTTCGGTTACGGTTGCTGGAGGGCGGGACCGGCACCGGTCCTGGCGGTCGGCTCCATCGTGGGTCCGGCCCCCCGGTCCAGGGTGCGCGCCTGGCCCGGCGTCTGACCTTGCCGGTCGCGCACGCAGTCGGCGATCATCGTGTCGCGGCCGTAGCGCTCGCCGAGGCCGCGCGTGGTGATGCCGGGATTGTAGGCGCTGGAAAAAGGCGCGAGCTGGTCATCCTGCCGCCCGTAGATCGCGCCCCGGTTCTGCTGCGCATAGATCTCGTCCGCGCGCTCGCGGCAGGCCGCCTGCGTCTGCTGATCGGCCCGTTCCTGGGGCGAAATCGGCGGCGGCGGCGAGCATCCCGCCGCGAGCGCGACCGCGAGCAGGGCGGCCGGTCCGGCGAGGGTCGAAGCGGGTCGGTTCATGCGAGGGCTCCTCTGGGAAGCGTCAGTTCCCCGCCGAAACCGGGGAGATGCGCGGCAAGGCGGGCCATGAAGCGGGTTTCGTTGAACCGCCCGTCATGGTCGAGCGGCGTCGAGGCGGCCGTCCGCAGCAGGGACGGGTGTGGTTGAACGCTGCGCCGGTCGACCTCGAGCAGTCGCGCCGCGGTACGCGCATGAGCGAGCAGGTCCACCAGCGCCAGCAGCCGCAGGCAGAGCGACAGGCCGTAGCTCGTGTGCAGACCGATGGTCCGGTCCACGGCGGCGGCCCAGCAACGGGCATCCGCGTCGATCAGGGCGAAGTCAAGGACCGAGCCGTCCGGCCGGCGGAAGCGGAACGCGCGCGCCACATCCCGCCTCGCCGCGCGCGCGGCAGCCCCGGCGGCCTCCCATACCTTCTCGAGGTCGCGCTTCAGCACCGGCGGCAGCGCGCCGGGCTCCATGTCTACGAGATAGCGGATCGAACCGTCCTGCGCAGCGCCGACGCGGATGGCCGATTGCGGGTCAGCCGGATGCATGGACGCAGGATGACGCGCGCATTGCTTCCGCGCCAGGGGGGCGCGAATGGGCGGTGGGTGCCTTCACCGGCCAGCCTGGCCCGGAACAGCCTGGCCCGGACCCAGGGCGGGGATGGCGGGGCGGAAGCGGTCCGGCAGCGTCGCGAGCGCCTCGACCGTGTCGAAATCGCGCAGCACCGCATCTTCGCCAATCTCGATCTCCGCCACTGCGTCTGCGTGCGGGCCGGCCAGCGCACGCGCGCCGCTATCGCCGGACAAGCGCATGATCTCGGGGAAGAACCGCCGGTCCCACAGCATCGGATTGCCCTGCTTGCCGTGGAACGTCGGCAGCACGATCAGCCGTCCCTCGTCCCGATCGTAGGTGGCGAGCAGCCGGTCGAGGACGCGGCCGGTGACCAGCGGCATGTCGCCGAGGCAGACCACCGCCGCGTCGCAAGCGTCCGGCACGGCGGCGATGCCGGCCTTGAGGCTCGCGGACAGGCCGGCGGCGTAGTCCGGCGCATGCACGAATTGCACGGGCTTGCCCGCGAGCGCCTGCCGCACCTCGTCGGCCTGATGCCCCGTCACGACGAGGATCGGCCGCGCGTGGCTTGCGAGCACGTTGTCCACGACCCGGGCGATCATCGGCTTGCCGCTCCGGTCCCGCAGCAGCAGCTTGTTATGCGGGGCCATGCGGCGGGAGCGTCCCGCCGCCAGCACCAGCGCGGCGATCCGGGGCGCGCCCCGGGGCGCGTTGGCGGGGGGCGCTTGCGCGGTCGCGCGGTCGCGCGGCAGCGGCCGGGCCTCGGCCTCCTTCAGCAGTCCGCCCACGCCCATGCGCACGATCTCGGCGCTGCCCATGGGAAGGCCCGCGAACAGGCGGGGCAGCACGAAGTCGATGCCGTTCGGGCGCGGGCTGCGGGCGCATCCCGGCAGCACGAGCGCCGGGCGCGGGCCGATGCGGCCGACGCAGATCAGGTTGCCTGGATCGACCGGCATGCCGAAATGCACGATCTCGCCCCCGGCCCGCACGATCGCCGCCGGTCCGACATCGCGCCGGTCCACGACGGCGGAGGCGCCGATCACCAGCAGCATCTCGGCCCCCTCGCCGATCAGCCCCGCGAGCGCCCGGACGACCGCCTCCTCGCCGTGCGGGCAGCGCCGGGCCGGGAGCACGGTGCCGGTCATGGCGGCGACCCGCGCCTCGGTGGCCGCGATCGACTTGACAATGGCGCTCTCCTTGAAGCCGGGCAGTTCGGTCGCGACGATGCCGACGCGGAACGAGCGGAACGGGTGCAGCGATAGCAGCGGCGCGCCGCCCTGACGGGCCAGCGTCAAGGCCACATCGAGGCGGCCCGCCGCCACCGCGAACGGGATGATCTTGATCGTTCCGACCATGTCGCGCGCGGCGACGACGGCGTAGTCGGCGAGGGTGCCGACGGTCATCGCCTCGTCCACGCTGTTGACCTGGTCGATCCGGGCCGTGTCCACGCGCAGCACGCCGGGCGCGTCCGCGATCAGGTTGACGCGGCCGGTCGCGGCCGGGCTGTGGGAGAGCAGCGGCCCGACGAAGGGCGCGGCCAGGCGGTCGGCGCAGACATTCTCGGGCACGTCCCCCGGATCGAGCCGGGCGACCACGATATGCTCGACACCCGCCGCCCGCAGCGCGGCGAGCGCCGCCTCGTCGAGCACCGCGCCCTTGCGGATCATCCGCTCGGCGACCCTGTGCGAGTGGGCGCTGATCGCGCCGCGCGCCTCGTCGAGCGGAACTGGGCCGAACCTCACGCGGCGCGGGCCTGTCGGCGCACCGCGACGATCTCGGCGAGGATCGAGAGCGCGATCTCCGGCGCCGTCACCGCGCCGATGGCGAGGCCGACCGGCCCGCGGATGCGGGCGAGCGCCGCCTCGTCGTGGCCGAGCGCCCGCAGCCGCCCGAGCCTCGCGGCATGGGTCTTCCTCGAGCCGAGCGCGCCCAGGTAGAAGGCTTCGGACCGCAAGGCGCGATCGAGCGCCGGATCGTCGAGCTTCGGATCGTGGGTCAGGGTCACGACCGCCGTGCGCCGGTCCGGGCCGAGTGCCGCCATCGCCTCGTCGGGCCAGTCGTGCGAGAGCGCCACTCCCGGAAAGCGCTCGGACGTCGCGAAGGCGCGCCGTGGATCGACCACCGTGGTCGCGAGGCCGAGAGCGGGGGCGAGCGCGACCAGCGCCTGCGCGATGTGCACGGCGCCAACGACGACGAGCCGGAGCGGCGGGTTATGCGCCTGCAGGAGCCAGCGCTCGGCCCCGAGCATAACCTCGCGCGTCACGTCATCGGCGAGCACCGCCTCCGCCGCGACCCGCACCTCATCCGGCGCCGCCGGGTCGGGGAGCAGCATCTGCATCCCGTCCGGAAGCCGCGTCGCGAGCACGATCGGCCGCTTGGCCTCGCGCGCGGCGAGCAGAGCCGCGAGCAGGGAAGGCGTCACCCGAGGCGCTCGACGAACACCCGGACCCTGCCGCCGCACGCGAGGCCGACTTCCCACGCCCGCTCGTTCGTCACTCCGAACTGCAGCTCGGCCGGGATGCCGGTCTCGATCGCGCGCAGGCCGGCTTCGGCGACCGCGCCCTCGATGCAGCCGCCGCTGACCGACCCCGCCATCTTGCCGCTGGCCGTCATCGCCATCTGGCTGCCGGCCGGACGCGGCGAACTGCCCCAGGTCTCCGTCACGGTCGCCAGCGCCACCCGCTCACCCGCCCGCGCCCACGCGTCCGCGACGGTCAGCACGTCCTCGATTTCCTGCGTGTTCACGCGCTTAGCCTCCGGAGGAAGGATTGCCGAAGAATCTCGGGTCCACGAACTCGAACAGCTTCGGATCGAAGTGACCGCCCAGCTCCACATTGTAGAGCGTGACCCGCGTCTCCTGCCGCTGGGCGTCGACCACGCTCCATTGCCGCAGGGCGAGCGGGTTGTCGTTGAAGGATAACGTCAGGCTGCCCTCGTTCGGCGTGGCGGTGCGCACGAGCGTGACCTGGATCTGACCCGGCGGGTGCTGCATGCCCGTCACGGTCACGTCCCCGGAGAGGGTGATGTGATCGGCGAGCAGGATGCCGAGCGGCGTCCGGGAGAGCGGGATATTGCTCGTCTGGTTCAGCTGGGCGTCGTGGAACACGACCAGCCCGTGACCCGCCACCAGCAGGAGCGGGCTCGGCGGGTCATACTGAAAGCGCATCCGGCCCGGCCGGTCGAGCCAGGCGGTCCCGCGCGCGATCGAGCCGTTGGGCGCGACCTGCAGGAACTGCGCCTTGAGGGAGCGCAGCGAGTTGAGATAGGCCTGCACCCGCGCCAGATCCGCCCGGTCCCGGTCGGAGAGCGGGATCGCCTCGGCCTGCCAGGCGGGCAGGAGAGCGAGCAGCGGCAACAGGGCAAGCAGGGCGCGGCGTTCCATGCGCTCCGATGTGGCCCTCCCGGCTGGCAATTCAAAGCCGTCGCGAGAGGGGGCGCTTGCCGGAACCGCCCTGCCGAATGTTCGTTCCTATTGACTGGCGACCATCCTCTTCGATCGCCCGCAAATAAGGGGGAGTGGGACCATGACTGGGCGCACCAGCACGCGCGGTTTCGCATCGATGGACCCGGCGCGGCAGCGCGAGATCGCGTCGAAAGGGGGAAGCAGCGTGCCGCCGGAAAAGCGGCCCTTCTCGCAGAATCATCGGCTGGCGGCCGAAGCCGGGCGCAAGGGCGGCGAGCAGTCGCACGGCGGCCGCCGGCGTCCCGCTCCGTCGGATCCGGTCCCGGCCTGACCGGGGGATGGTCAGGCTCCCGGCTTGAGGACGTAGCCCCGTCCGCGCACGGTGTGCAGGAACCGAGGTTCACGGGGGTCGGTTTCGATCTTGCGGCGCAGGCGCGTGACCTGGACGTCGATGGCGCGCTCGCCCGCGTCCTCGGTCCCGAGCGCCGCCGCGATCTCTTCGCGGGACAGCACTTCGTTCGGCTTGCGCGCGAGCGCCGTCAGGAGGGAGGTTTCGCCGCCGGTGAGGCGGACCGGCCCGGCCGCGTTGCGCAATTCGCCGCGCTCGGGATCAAATTCGGCGGACCCAAGCTGCACCGGACCGGCCGGCGCGCCGTGGCTGACCGGAACCGCCAGCGCCGCCCGCCGTAGCATGGCGCGGATGCGCAGCACCAGTTCGCGCGGGTCGAACGGCTTTCCGAGATAATCGTCCGCGCCCGCCTCGAACCCGGCGATCCGGTCCTCGGGCGCGCCCCTCGCGGTCAGAAGCAGCACGGGAAGCCCGCCACGCTGTTCGCGGCGCAGCGCTTCCGTGAGTGCGAGACCCGTCTCACCCGGCATCATCACGTCGAGCACGACCAGATCGGGATCGAGGAAGCGCAGCTTGTCGCGCGCATCCGCCGCGTCCTGGGCCGTGGTCACCCGGAACCCGTTCTCGGCGAGGTAGCGCGACAGCAAGCCGCGCAGCCTCGCATCGTCGTCCACGACCAGGATCAGCGCCTCTTCGGATGACATCGGCGGTTCTCCGCGCGCGTTGCTGCGCGATCAGCCCCGGTGCGCCCGCCTCGCTTGCGCCGCCTCGTGGGCGTCGAGATAGGCGCGCGCACTCTCGTTCATGATGCCGCGCATCACCCGGCGAAACCCGTCGACCGCCGCGCCGCCGGCCTCGCGATAGGCCGCGGTGAGACGATCGCGCTGGCGTTCGTAGAGCCGGCGTTCGAGCGCCTGTCCGGACGCGGTCAGGGTGAGCAGCCGCTGCCGACGGTCGGCCCGCCCGGGAACCTGCGCGACATAACCGCTCCTGACCAGCGCCGTGAGCACGCGTGCGAGGCTCTGCTTCGTGATGCGCAGGATGTTCAGCAGATCGCTGACCGTGATGCCCGGATTGCGGGCGATGAAATGCAGCGCCCGGTGGTGCGCGCGCCCCAACCCAAGCTCGTCAAGGATCACGTCCGCGGCTCCGGTGAAATCCCGGTACCCGAAGAACAGCAGATCCTGCGCGAGCCTTAGCTCCTCCTCCCGAAGAAACAGCAGGTTGGACCCGGCCCCGCCCGAGGGCGCCGTGCCCTCCGCGATGCCCCGGCTCCCGGCCAGCCCGGAGGCACTGAGTGTCGCCCGTGCGCGAGCGTGTCTCTGTTCGGGCATGGCTGGCATTCCTCCCGGATACGGCAGGTTCGTTGACTTAAGTTGCCGCAAAGACATAGCGTTCGCAAGCGGTGAGAAACGATCTTGCGAGGGAGTCCAGGTATGGCGCTCGTTCCTTTCGACGACCGGGACGGATTTATCTGGTGGGACGGCGCGACGATCCCCTGGCGGGAGGCGAAGCTGCACGTGCTGACGCACGGGCTGCACTACGCGAGCGCCGTCTTCGAGGGCGAACGCGCCTATAACGGCCACATCTTCCGCTTGCGCGACCATACCGAGCGGCTGATCAACTCGGCCCGGCTGCTTGGCTTCACGATCCCCTGGAGCGCCGACCAGATCGACGCGGCCTGCCAGGACGTGCTCGCGGCCAACGGGCTGACCAACGCCTATGTGCGCCCGATCGCGTGGCGCGGCTCCGAACAACTCGCCGTCTCCGCGCAGCTGACGAAGATCCATCTCGCGATCGCCACATGGGCCTGGCCGAGCTATTTCGGCCCCGACAGGATGAAGGGCATCCGTCTGGCGATGGCGACATGGCGCCGGCCGGACCCGCGCACCGCGCCGACCGCGTCGAAGGCGGCGGGCCTCTACATGATCGGCACGCTCTCCAAGCACGAGGCCGAGGCGGCCGGCTTCGCCGACGCGATGATGCTCGACTGGCGTGGCCAGATCGCGGAGGCGACGGGGGCCAACGTGTTCTTCGTCATCGACGGCGAGCTGCACACGCCGACGCCGGATTGCTTCCTCGACGGCATCACGCGTCGCAGCGTGATGGCGCTCGCCCGCGCGCGGCAGATCAACGTCGTGGAGCGCGCCATCATCCCCGAGGAGATGGCGAACGCCACCGAGGCGTTCCTCGCCGGCACCGCCGCCGAGGTGACGCCCGTGCGCCAGATCGGCGACTACACCTTCACGCCGGGGCCGATCACCGAAGCGCTCGTGCAGGATTACGGGCGGCTCGTGCAGTTGCCTCCGGACGAGGTCACGCGCCGGCTCGGCTGACGCTCCGTGCCGGGTTTGCCTCGGCATTGTCATCTCCGATAAACCAATCCCGCACTGCCGCTCGCCCAGCCGGTGTCAGGCTCACAGGGCCAGATCAGTGCGGCTCAGAGGGTCACTAAGCGCATCGGCGAGGACGGCGTCGGCTTCGGTTATCAGCGCGACGAGGTGCCCGATGCGGGCGACGAGATCGCGGACGGCGTCGAGCGTTGCGGCATCCACTCTTTGCCCTCTGCGATGGGCGAGCCAGCGGGGAAGTAGAGCGTAGCCCGACACGGCGAAATCCCAGACGGCCCTGGGCACCCCCTCGACACGCGCGGTGCCGTCGCCGCCAAGCGTGATCGCGCCCGCGTCGTAAGTGACGCCGCTGGCCAGTCTCGTCTCCGGGCCGGGCGCGGTCGCGATCGTGGCGGTGCCGTGCGCGGGATGGGGCGGAGCGGCGAAGGTCTGGAGGGCGCGGATGCGCCCGCCGAGCGCGGCGGCGCGGGCCATCACGGCGGGGTCGCTCGGAAAGGGAATGTGGGGGAAGTCGCCCTCCAAGTCGGCGGCGAAGCGAAGGGTGTAGGAACGGGCGGAGAGGAGGCAGAGGATCGCGTCAAAGACCTCTTGAGGTACCGGCGGAGCACCGTGCGCGGCCTTCAGGCGATCAAGGAGACGCGGTGCGAGATTGACGGGGTGAGACAGCGGACGGCGGTCGTAGAGGGGAAAGGCGAAGCCGCCTGTGGAACCGCGGAAGGCGTGGTAGTCGGGAAGGAGAGCGTGGCACCACACGGCGGGGCCATTGCCGGTTTTGGACGGCATGGCGTAAAGGCAGAGGTTATCGTTGCCCCAAATGCTTTGGAGTTCTGTGCGGAGCCGGTCATTCCATGCGGGATGACGATAATGGTGCCGCATATCGAAAGGGCGATACCCTGCCTTCTTAATGAGTGTGTCCACTCGCCCGACCGCACGAGCTACCTCGAAAGGCTTGGATTGAGTTGGATTGAAGGCTGCTTTCATCTCGACTAGGGGCCCGGAAACGAAGCGGTCCACCTTTTGCGCGAGCGCAGCGTGCGAGACGTCGTACACGACATCATCGCGTTTGGTCTGCATGCCCGAGGACCGGAACACGAAGCACTCGTCCAGCCCGATCCATTTCGGAAAGCTGACCGGCGCGGGTCGCATGTCGTCCAGCGCGCCCGCGCACGCGGGCACGCCGCCCGCCAAACGGCCAGTGGTCGTGCCGCTCGTGAGCCACGCGAGCTTCGCCGCGCGGCTGAAAGTGCCAGCGGCCCAGGAGTCATGGTACAACACGGGAGCCAATGTGCCCGCCGGTTTCGGATCGCCCTTGCTCCAGGCGAGCGTGATGGCCGTGCCCGCGAGGATGTCAAAGACCGGGCCATCTTCTGTCACACCCGCGGGGCGTGATGCGCGACCGTCACCCCGCAGATCATAAACCTCGATCGCGTCGAAGCGCTCGCGCAGCCGCTGCCGCAGCCCAGCATAGGGGTGGCCCGCGAGGAAGGTGCGGTTCGTGATGAGGCAGGCGACGCCCCGGCCAAGCGCGCCCGGCGCCTCGAACAGCCGCCAAAGCGTCCAGCGCCAAAAGGCAATGTAGAGGTCAGGAAAGGTGTTGAGTTCGCCGCCCCATCCCGCGTCGCGCACCGGCGCCTTGAACGAGTCCCATAAACCGTCGCTCGCCTCGTCGCCGCCAATCCACGAGCCGACGAGCGTCGCGGTTTCACCCTCCTCCAGACGCTTGTAGGGCGGGTTGCCAATCACGGCGAGGATCGGGCGCGTCTGCTTCACGTTGTCCGCAGCCTCGTACTCTTTCTGTATCGGCCCCGAGAGCAGTCCGAGGTGCGGAGACGCGAGCGTTGCGCCCGGCCTTGCGAGGGTGTCCCCGAGGAAGACATTGAGCCGACCGGTCATTGGTGCGCCCGCCGCCTTCAATTCGTGCTGCAAGCGGTAGTGGGCGACGGCGTAGGGACCGACGAGGAGTTCCAGCCCAAACAGCCGCTCCGCAAGGCTCCGCAGCGCGGGTGGCACATTGCCCGGCCCCGCCGGTTCCGCGTCCGCCCGCGCCGCCTCGACACAGCCGAGGAGGTAGGTGCCGGTGCCCGTCGCGGGGTCCAGCACCGTCACGTTCGGGTCCAGCAGCGCCTGCGTGCCGAGTTCCTCCCGCAGCACGCGCTGCATCGCCGCGACCTGGAACCGGACCACCTCAACGGGCGTGTAAAACACGCCGTGCCGTTTCTTCGCCTCCGGGTCGAAGACGGTCAGAAAATCCTCGTAGAAGTAGAGGATCGGGTCAGTCCCGCCGGGCGCGCGGACCAGCAGGGCGGGACTCGTCGCGTTGACTGTGCCGAGCATCAGATCGAGTCCTGCACCTAGGTCGGTCGTGATGGTCGGATGGAGCACGGCCTCCAAGGTGGTCTTCAGAAGGGGATGGGCGCCCGGCATCCGTCTGTGCGCAGTGTCGTCCACCGGCAGGCCCGTCGCTTCGCGGACAAGCAGCAGCCCGAAGGCAAGGGTCTGCGCGAAGGCCCCGGCGAAGAGCGGGTCGAAGTCGCCCGCCGGATAGCCCGCCGACACGGGGTGCATGTAAAGGCGGGTGCGAAACTCCTCGCGCACGAGTTGCAGCGGTTCGCCGGTCTTGCCCTCTCCGGCCAGTTCCGCCAGGCGCGGCGCGACGGTGTCGCGCACGAAGCGGGCGGCATGCGCGAGGTTCGTCGCGACCTCCCGGGCGTTGGTTGCGGCCGGCGGCTGTGCAGTGGCGAGCGCGTAGAGGATCCGCTCAAGCGATTCGGTGTTGTGCGCCGCAATGAGCGCAGCGGCCTTCGCTGCGGTGCAAGCGGCCTCCAATGCACGTTTCGGCACGAGGTCCGTGGCCTTGCACAATGCATTCCGGTTCCAGAGCGCAATGCGCTGGAAGTCCGAGACGGCCCAGACCGGCAAGTTGCAGAACCGGCGAAACTGGTTCCGGTCATGGCCCGTGCCGCGGGGTTCCTCATCCACCGGCTTGCCCTGCGTCTTTAGCTCGACATGCGCCCGCGCGGGCTCCGCGCCGAGGTTCAGCGCAATATCGGGGCGGCCGACGCCCGGCATCGTGTACTCGGCGACCACGACGATGCCCGGCGGCACACCAAGCACCAACGGGAGGAGAGCGTCGAGAAGCGCCTTGAACAGCGGTTGATGCGCCGGTTCGTCGGCGCTCGGGACGGAACCGCGCAGGTTTCTAACGGCCGTGGCGTAGGCGGCAAGCGCAGACTGAACGGGTGTCATACGTTACGTTGAGGCATTTGCCTGCATATGTGAAAAGTTCCAGTCTCGTGCAGTAGCCTTCGCTCTGTAGGCGCTCAGATACGTCTCTGCTCCGTGCCGTCCGGCAGTGCAAGCCGGCAGCTATAATATCCCCATTCTAAAAGCGATCTCGTCTGCCGCCCGGCGAGGTCACGCGCCGGCTCGGCTGACCTTGGTCTTGTCCGCCGGCTTGGCAGCGGCCGCGCTCTTCAATCGTGCCGTCTGATACGACGGATCGACCACGAGCTCGAACAGCACCAGCGAGCGTGCGGTTACTTCGTAGGTCGATCCGAAAGCCGAGACCGGCTCGCCTTCGCGGTCCGGCTGATTGGTGTCGATCACGCATTTCCAAGCCTGGCCGCCGACCACCTCGCGCAACTTGAACGGCACCACCTCGTGATGCGAGTTCAGGATCATGAGAATGGTCAGATCCTGACCCCGCCGGCGAATGCCGGTCGGCTGCGCGCGGCCGTCGAGCAGCGCGCCGAAACACCGCGTGTTCGGGTCTTCCCACTGCTCTGGCATCATTTCGTCGTCGGTCGGCGTCAGCCAGGTGACGTCCTTGACGCCGAGTTCCTCGTTCCATTCGGCGGTCAGCCAGCGGGAGCGGTGCAGCACCGCGTAGCGCCGCCGCGCCTCGGCCAGCCTCGCCACGAAGCGCACCAGGTGACGGCTCCTGTCGTGCAGATCCCAGTCGAGCCAGGAGATTTCGTTGTCCTGGCAATAGGCGTTGTTGTTGCCCTGCTGCGTGCGCGCGAACTCGTCGCCCGCGAGCAGCATCGGCGTGCCGCGCGACAACAGGAGCGTCGCCAGCATGTTGCGGATCTGACGTTCGCGCAGCGCGTTGATCTCGGGATCGTCGGTCGGTCCCTCGACGCCGCAGTTCCAGCTCATGTTGTTCGAGGTGCCGTCCTTGTTGTCCTCGCCGTTCGCCTCGTTGTGCTTGTCGTTGTAGGTGACGACGTCGGCCAGCGTGAAGCCGTCATGGGCGGTCACGAAATTGATCGTGGACCAGGCCGGCCGGCCGCGGTGATTGAAGAAGTCGGCGCTGCCGGTGATGCGCGTTCCGAGATCCCTGACGCTGCCGGCGTCGCCCCGCCAGTACTCGCGCACGGTATCGCGGTAGCGGTCGTTCCACTCCGCCCATCCCGGCGCGAAGCCGCCCACCTGGTAGCCGCCGGGGCCGCAATCCCAGGGTTCCGCGATCAGCTTGACCTGCGACAGCACGGGGTCCTGGCCGACCGCGCGCAGGAAGCCGCTCTGCTGGTCGAAGCCGTACGGTTCGCGGGCGAGAATGGTGCCGAGATCGAAGCGGAATCCATCGACATGCATCTCCTCCACCCAGTAGCGCAGGCTGTCGGTCACCATCTGGATGACGCGCGGATGGCTGAGATTGACCGTGTTGCCGGTGCCGGTGTCGTTGATGTAGTAGCGCTTCTGCTCCGGCAGCAGCCGGTAGTAGGAGACGTTGTCGATGCCCTTGAAGCTGAGCGTCGGACCGCGCTCATTGCCTTCGGCGGTGTGGTTGTACACGACGTCGAGGATGACCTCGAGCCCCGCGTCGTGCAGCCGGGCGACCATCTCCTTGAACTCGGAGAAGGCGAAGTCGGGCACGCTTGCGTAGCGCCGGGCCGGATTGAAAAATGAGATCGTATTGTAGCCCCAATAGTTCTTGAGGCCCTTCTCGATCAGATAGCTGTCGTCGAGGAAGCTGTGCACCGGCAGCAGTTCGACCGCCGTCACCCCGATCGACTTCATGTGCCGGATCACTTCCGGATGCGCGAGCCCGCGAAACGTGCCGCGCAGGTTCTCCGGCACGTCCGGATGCAGCTTGGTGTAGCCGCGCACATGCGTTTCGTAGATCAGCGTCTGATCCCAGGGCGTGGACGGCGGACGGTCGTCGCCCCAGGTGAAGGCCGGATCGACGACACGGGCCTTCGGCATGAAGGCGGCGCTGTCGCGCTCGTCGAAGGTCGTGTCGTCGCCCGTCTCCAACTGGTAGCCGAAGATTTCCGGCCCCCATTTCACGTGCCCGACGAGCGCCTTGGCGTAGGGGTCCATCAGCAGCTTGTTCGGGTTGAAGCGATGACCCTCCTCGGGAGCGTAGGGCCCGTGGACACGGTAGCCATAGATGGTTCCAGGGCGCGCGTCGGGCAGGAAGCCGTGCCAGACTTCGTTCGTGTATTCCGGCAATGTCACGCGGGCGATCTCGATCGCGCCCGTATCGTCGAACAGGCACACTTCGACCTTGGTCGCGTGCGCGGAAAACAGCGAGAAATTGACGCCTTTCCCGGTCCAGGTTGCTCCGCGCGGGTGCGGCTGGCCCTCGGCTAGACGGACTTTATCCATGGATGGAGGCGGCTCCTTGATGCGAAGCGGTGTCGGCTTCAATGTTGGGGGCAGGCGCGGGCAGGCAACACGCCAGCCCCTCCCGAGTTGCGGGGAGACTACCCGGCGCGGAACGCGGCGATCCCAAGCAGCGCCCAGCCGGCCATCAGCAGCATGCCGCCGACCGGCGCGATCCAGGGCAGGCGGACCCCGGCCAGAATCAGCAAATAGA
The DNA here is from genome assembly GCA_963777325.1 of uncultured Alphaproteobacteria bacterium. Classification (GTDB taxonomy): domain Bacteria; phylum Pseudomonadota; class Alphaproteobacteria; order Acetobacterales; family Acetobacteraceae; genus JAFAXA01. Next base: position 342,302 of record CAVZQE010000022.1, read on the forward strand.
TCGACCCGCAGAAGAACAGCAGCCCGATCGCGAATGCGGCGCCCGCTCCGTCGAGGATCGCTGGTCCGCCCCGCAATGCCCAGACGCCGCACAAAACGAGCGCGAGCGCGTGCCAGCCCTGCATCTGCACCGCGCTGCGGACCATCTGCTGAGCGGACGCGTCGAGCCGGTCGGACAGGCGGTGCGCCGTGACTGCGGCCATGGCGACGGCGGTGAGGCCCGCGAGCGAGCCGAAGGCAATCCAGAACCTGTGCATAGGTCAAGCCTAGGCCGCGCGGCTCTGTTCCGCCATGGGCCGGGTATGTAGAGTCTTCGTCATGCCGCGCGGCGATCTGTTTCCGGAGATTGGGCCTTTCGAGGCGGGGTATCTTCCCCTGTCCGCGGGGCACGTCATGTACTGGGAGCAGGTCGGCAATCCGCGCGGCAGGCCGGTGCTGTTCCTGCATGGCGGTCCGGGCGCCGGGGCCGGGGCCGTGCACCGGCGCTTCTTCGATCCGGAGTTCTGGCGGCTCGTCATCTTCGACCAGCGCGGGGCCGGGCGATCACGGCCGCTCGGCAGCCTTGCCGACAACACCACGCCCGATCTCGTCCGCGACATCGAGACGCTCCGCCACCACCTGGGCATCGATCGCTGGCTGCTGTTCGGCGGCAGCTGGGGTTCGACGCTCGCGCTCGCCTACGCGCAGGCCCACCCCGAGCGGGTGGCCGGCTGCGTCCTGCGCGGCGTCTTTCTCGGCCGTCCGGCGGAGGTGGAGTGGTTCCTGCACGGCCTGCGGGTCGTCTTTCCCGACGCGCACGCCAATTTCGAGGGATTTCTCCCGGGGGAGGAACGCGCGGACCTGCTCGGCGGCTACCTGCGGCGGCTCACGCATCCGGACGCGACGGTCCACATGCCGGCGGCGCGGGCGTGGTCGATCTACGAGGGGTCGTGCAGCACCCTGCTGCCTAGTCCCGACACCGTCGCCTCCTTCGCGCAGGACCGGACGGCGCTCGGCCTCGCCCGGATCGAGGCGCACTACTTCGCGAACGGCCTGTTTCTGCCGGCCGAGGGACTGCTCGGCGGCATGCACCGGATCGCGCATGTGCCGGCCGAGATCGTGCAGGGACGCTACGACATGGTCTGCCCGCCCTGCACCGCCTTCGAGCTTGCCGCCGCCTGGCGGTCCGCGCGCATGACGATCGTGCCGGACGCCGGGCACTCGGCGCTGGAACCCGGCATCCGGCGTGCGCTCGTCGCCGCCGTGGAGCGCTTCCGCAGCGGGCGTTGAATAGCGGCCCCGGCCCGAGCCGTGCCTACCGGCTGAGTTCCAGCGCGCGTGCATAGACGGCCTTGCGCGGCAGGCCCGTCGCCCCGGCGACCAGCGAAGCCGCGTCCCGCACGCTGTGCGTGGCCAGCAGCGCGCGCAGCCGTGCGTCCACGTCCTCCGGGTCGGGCTCGCTCGCGGCCGGCGGGGCCACGACGAGCGTGATCTCGCCGCGCGCCACCTCGGTCCCGTAATGCGCGGCAAGTTCCGCGAGCGTACCTCGCCGGATCTCCTCGAAGCGCTTGGTGAGTTCGCGCGCGACCGCCGCCGGACGCTCGGGGCCGAGCGTGTCCGCGAGATCGGCGAGCGCCTCGGCGAGCCGGTGCGGCGCCTCGTGCCAGATCAGGGTCGCGCTCAGCCCGGCGCGCTCGGCCGCACGCAGCGCACCCAACGCCGCGCGGCGCGCGGCCTGGCGCGGCGGCAGGAAGCCTTGCACGAGGAACGGCAGCGGCGGCAGGCCCGACAGCACGAGCGCCAGGATCGCGGCGCTGGCGCCGGGCGCCGCGCCGACCGGCAGCCCGGCCGCGATCGCCGCCCGCACCAGCCGAAAGCCGGGGTCGGAGAGCAGCGGCGTGCCCGCGTCCGACACCAGCGCGACCCGCTGGCCCTGCCGCAGCCGCGCGAGCACCGGCTCGATGCGCGCATCCTCGTTGTGCTCGTGTAACGCTTGCAGCGTGCCGCGCAAGGCCAACGCGCCCAGCAGCCGCGCGGTATGGCGGGTGTCCTCGCACAGGATGAGGTCGGCCGCCGCGAGGGTCGCGCGGGCGCGCGGCGTCAGATCGCCGAGGTTGCCGATCGGCGTCGAAACCAGCACAAGACCGTGCGGTACCGGCGCTGCCGCCGCGCGTGCGCTGCCTTCGTCGTTTTCGGGAGACCTGTTGCATGTTTCGTCGGACATTCACGCTCCTGCTGGCGAGCTTAGCACTCGCTTCCTGCGCCGGCGCCACGGGACCGGGCGCCCGGCCCGCGATCGTAACCACCGAGGTGATCGAGGCGCCGCCGAAGGTCGCGATCCTGCTGCCGCTGACCGGCCCGCGCGCCGAGGTCGGGCAAGCCATGCTGAAGGCCGCTTTGCTCGCGCTCGGCGCCGCCCCGAACCCGGGTCAGGCCGGAGCGCCCGGAGGGAGCCCGCCCGCAACTCCGGCCGCCTTCCCGCCCGCGCCGCAGCCGGGCACGCCGCTGCTCGATCCCCGCGACACGTACGGCACGGCGGAGGGCGCGGCCGGGGCGGCGCGGCAGGCGATCGCGGGCGGCGCCACGCTCATCCTCGGGCCGCTGACCTCCCCTGAGACCGCAGCCGTCGCCCCGGTCGCCCGCGCCGCGCGCGTGCCGGTGCTCGCCTTCACGAACGACCCGACGCAGGCGCAACCGGGCGTGTGGACGCTCGGCATCACGCCGCTGCAGCAGGTGACGCGCCTCGTGGAAGCGACGCGGGATCAGGGCCGGTCGCGCTACGCGGGACTGCTCCCCGACAGCGAATTCGGCCGGGCGATGTCGGCCGCGCTCCAGCAGGCGACGGCGTCGCTCGGCCTGCCGCCGCCTTCGATCCGGCAGTATGCGCGCGGCTCGGCCGCCTCCGCCGCCCGGGATCTGGCGGGTTCGGACAGCCAGGGCAGCCCGGTCGATGCGCAGATCACCGCGCTCCGCAACTCCGGCGATCCGGACGCCCAGAAGCAGGCGGACGATCTCGCCGCGAACCGCCAGCCCGCGGCGCCGCCGTTCGATGTGCTGCTGCTTGCCGAAACCGGCCAGGCGCTGACCGACGTTGCCGCCGTCCTGCCCACCTACGGGATCGCGCCGCCGGCGGTGCGCATCGTCGGGCCCGCGCTCTGGGCATCGCCCTCCAGCGGCGCGGCCTCGCTGACCGGCGCATGGTATGCGGCTCCGGACCCGGCGGCGCGCCTGACCTTCGACCAGAGCTATCGTTCCCACTATGGCGCCTCCGCCCCGCCGATCTCCGATCTTGCTTTCGACGCCGCCTCGATCGCCCGGGTGCTGGCCGGGGCGGGCGGATACACGCTCGCCAACCTGACGCAGCCGACCGGCTTCAGCGGCGCCGACGGCGTGTTCCTGCTGGAGCCGGACGGGCGCGTCCGCCGGGGCCTCGCCGTGTTCGAGATGCAGCCCGGCGGGCCGGTCCAGGTCTCCCCCGCGCCGGCCGCTTTCGGCGCGCCGGGGGTCTGAGCGAAGGCTTTCCGCCCGTGGCGGGGCTGGGACAATCGCCGGGCGCGCGGTTGCCGCAGGCTTCGAAGCGTGGAATGTCTGCGGAACGAGCGGAGGCAGGTCTCGCCGCGCCCGCCTGACCGGCAGCGGCTGCTCCTGCACACGACTCTCACCGGAACGAGGAGGCGGCGATGCCGGACGAAACCCCAACCTTGCGCGACGTGCCGATCGGGATCGACGCCACCGGAACCCGGAGCGAGAGCGACTCGATGGGCAAGATCGACGTCCCCGCCGAGCACTATTGGGGCGCGCAGACGCAGCGCAGCCTGCTGCATTTCTCGATCGGCAACGACCGTATGCCGATCCAGGTCGCGGAGGCGTTCGGCTACGTCAAGAAGGCGGCGGCGCTGGTCAATGCCGCCGCCGGCCGGATGCCGCAATGGAAGTGCGAGGCGATCTGCCGCGCCGCCGACGAGGTGATCGCGGGCAAGCTCGATCGCGAGTTCCCGCTCTATGTCTGGCAGACCGGGTCCGGCACGCAGTCCAACATGAACGTCAACGAGGTGATCGCCAACCGCGCGGTCCAGCTGCTCGGGGGCGAGATCGGCAGCAAGCGGCCGGTCCATCCGAACGACGACGTCAACATGGGGCAGTCCTCGAACGACACGTTCCCGACGGCGATGCACGTCGCGGCGATCCTGGAGGTCGAAAACCGGCTGCTGCCCAGGCTGGAGAAGCTGACCGGCGCGCTGGACGCGAAGTCGAAGGCGTGGTCGGACGTGATCAAGATCGGCCGCACGCATCTGCAGGACGCGGTGCCGCTGACGGTCGGGCAGGAATGGTCCGGCTTCGTGCAGCAGATGCGGGACGCCATCCGGGGGGTGAACGCGTCCAAGGCCGGCTTGTACGAGCTGGCGGCGGGCGGCACCGCGGTCGGCACCGGGCTGAATGCGCCGCCCGGCTTCGCCGAGCAGATCGCGGCGAAGATCGCCGAGTTGACCGGCCAACCGTTCAGGACCGCACCCAACAAATTCGCGGCGCTCGGCGGGCTCGATGCGATGGTCGCCGCAATGGCGGCATTGCGCGGCGTCGCGGTCGTGCTCTTGAAGATTGCGAACGACATCCGCTGGCTCGCCTCCGGCCCGCGCTGCGGCCTCGGCGAGCTGATCCTGCCGGAGAACGAGCCCGGTTCCTCGATCATGCCGGGCAAGGTCAATCCGACGCAGTGCGAGGCCATGGTGATGGTCTGCACGCAGGTGCTGGGCGAGGATGCCGGCGTTGCCTTCGCGGGCGTGCAGGGACAGTTGCAGCTGAACGTGATGCGCCCGCTGATCATCAACAACTTCCTGCATTCCGCGCGCATCCTCGGCGACGCGAGCTCGACCTTCCGCCGCTACACGATCGAGGGCACCGAGCTGAATCGCGCCCGCATCGCCGAGCTGCTCGACCGCTCGCTGATGCTGGTGACGGCGCTCGCGCCGGTGATCGGCTACGACCGCGCCGCGCAGATCGCCCACGAGGCGCATGTGCACGGGCAGACGCTGAGGGAGGCGGCCATCGCCTCCGGCTGGATCGACGAGGCGACGTTCGACAAGACGGTCGATCCGCGCACGATGGTCTGATCGCGGAACGGCGCTTCGGAGCGGCAGCGTCCTCTACAGGTAATCCGCGCCCACTTCCGACTCGAACCGGGACGGGCTGCCCTCCCAGACGATCCGCGCGTGCTCGAGCACGTACACCCGGTCGGCGTGGGGCAGGGCGAAGGTTACGTTCTGCTCCCCGAGCAGGACGGTGATCGGCGTCGTGTTGCGCAAGACTTCGAGCGCCTCCGAGATCTGCTCCAGGATCACCGGCGCGAGGCCGAGCGTCGGCTCGTCGAGGATCAGCAGCTTCGGCCGCATCATCAGCGCGCGCGCGATCACGAGCATCTGCTGCTCGCCGCCGCTCATCGTGCGGACGATCTGGCGCTCGCGGTCGAGCAGGCGAGGGAACAGATGATGCAGCCATTCGAGTTGCCGCGCCGCCTCGGCTGCCGAGAGGCGCTGCCCGGCGAGATCGAGGTTCTCGCGGACGGTCATGTCGCCGAACAGTTCGCGCGTCTCCGGGCATTGCACGATGCCGTCGCGGGCGATGGCGGCGGCGGCGCGGCCCTTGAGGTCGTGGCCGCCCCAGGTGATGCGGCCGGTATAGGGCACGAGACCGGAGATCGCGTTGAACAGCGTCGTCTTGCCGGCGCCGTTCAGGCCGACGATCGAGACGAACTCGCGCTCGTCCACCCGGATCGAGACCTTCTCCAAGGCCTGCGCCTTGCCGTAGAGCACGCCGACATCGTCCACCTGGAGCAGCGGCGCGCCGAGCGGGGCCGGCGCGGGCCGGCTCGCGACCGCGATACCGCCGCCGAGATAGACGCGGCGAACGGTCGGGTCGCGCGTCACCTCCTCGGCCGTGCCCTCGGCGATGCGCTCGCCGAGATACATCGCGAACACCCGGTCCACCAGCGCGGCCACGCTTTTGACGTTGTGATCGACCAGCAGCACGGCGTGCCCGTGCGCGCGAAAACCGGCGATCAGCTCCGAAAAGGACCGCACCTCGCCCGAGGTGAGGCCCGCGAACGGCTCGTCCACAAGCACCACGCTCGGGTCGCGGGCCAAAGCCTTGGCCATCTCCATGCGACGCAGATCGGCGAACGGCAGGGTGGAGGGAAGGCGATGCAACACCCCGGTCAGCCCGACGCGTCCGGCGATCGCCTCCGCCTTCCGCACCATCTCCCGGTCCACCGCGAGGCGGAGCAGGCTGTCGGGCAGCAGCGCCAGCATGATGTTCTCGAGCACGGTCTGGCGGTGCAGCGGGCGCGAGTGCTGAAACACGATGCCGACCCCGGCCCGGGCGATCCGGTGCGTCGGCCAGCCGGCGACGTCCGTGCCGTTTACCCGCACGCTGCCGCTATCGGGCCGCTCGATGCCCATGATCAGCTTCATCACGGTCGACTTGCCGGAGCCGTTCGGGCCGATCAGCCCGACGATCTCGCCGGGACGGATCTGCAGGCTGACATCCTTCACGGCGACGAGGCCACCGAACCGTTTCGTCAGCCCCGCGACGTCCAGCAGCGGTGCCGGGGTCTCGTTCATGGTCGCGCCCGCCGCCGGAGCAGGTATCCGAGCATCCCGTCGGGGAAGAACAGGATGACCATCAATGCGACCGCCGACACGACGAAGGTGCTCAGCTGGCCGAGTGGCCGCAGCGCTTCGCCCGCGAGGATGAGGAAGATGGCGCCGACGGCGGCGCCCACGATGGTGCGCCGGCCGCCGAGCACGGCGGCGATGATCACCTGCACGCCGACCGCGATATCGACCACGGTGCCGACGGAGGCGGTCCCGAGATAGAACACCAGCATCGCGCCGGCGAGGCCCGAGAACACGGCCGAGACGCAGAAAGCCGCGAGCTTGTGCTTGACCACGTTGAAGCCGAGCGCCGACGCGCCGATCCGGTCCTGGCCGCTGGCCTGCAGGATCAGCCCGGCCGACGAGCGCGACAGCGCGAACAGGATCAGCCCCGACACGCCCATGAAGGCGAGCGCGATCCAGTAATTGGTCGTCGCGTCGATCGACAGGATGTCGTTCATCGTGAGGCCGATCTCGCCCCCGGTCACGCTCGCGAAGATGACGATGACCTGCTGCAGCAGCAGCACCGCGACCAGCGTCACCAGCCCGAAATAGGGGCCGGTAAGCCGGAGCGCCGGAACCGCCAGTAGAACCCCCCCGAGCAGCGCCGCCGCCGCGCCCGCGATCAGGCAGGCCCAGAGCGGTACGCCTTCGGCGTTGAGCAGGCCCGCGGCATAGGCGCCGCAACCGATCAGGAAGGTCGGGCCGAAATTGACCTCGTTCGCGAAGCCGAACAGGAGATCCCACGACATCGCGAACACGCCGAAATAGTAGGCCACGGTCAGAATGCCGAGAATGTAGCCCGAGACCGTGAAGGGCACCGCGAGCAGCACGGCCAGCAACACCAGCGCGAGCCAGATCTGGGGAGAGCGCGCGAGCCTCTGCATCGTGTTCCTACCTGCGTCCGAGCAGCCCTTGCGGGCGCACATAGATGACGAGCACGAGCAGGATGAGGGCGGGCATGGAGCGGATCGTCGGCGAGATCATGTAGGCGGTGATGGTTTCGAGATAGCCGACCACATAGGCCGCGATCAGCGAGCCGGACACGCTGCCCAGCCCGCCCAGCACCACGATCGAGAACGCGCTCGCCGTGAGTTGCCCCGCCTGCGCGGAACTCGCGCCGAGGAACGTCGCGAGCAGTACGCCCGCGATCCCGGCCAGCACGCCGTAGATCGCCCAGACCAGCAGATAGACGCGCGACAGCTCGAACCCGAGCAAGGTCAGCCCGCGCGGATTGATCGAGGCCGCCAGCAGCGCCTTGCCGGCCTTGGTGCGATTGACCATCAGCCAGAGCAGCCCGATCGTGAGCCAGCAGATCGCTGCGATCAGAATCTCGTTCGTCGGGGTGCGCACGCCGCCGATCTGCACGACGCCGGGGATCAGCGGCGGCACCGTCTTTGGGTTGTCGGTGTAGAAATAGGCGACCGCTTCCTGGATCATGATGCCCCAGAGCAGGGTGCCCGTCAGTACGAAGATCTCCTTCTCCGCCGCGGGCACGGCGCGCGAGCGCTGGATCGGGCGCACGACCAGAAAGTAGGTCGCGAACGCGGTCGTCAGCCCGGCCGCCGTGCCCGCCGCCGCCGCGAGCCACGAGCCGGTCGCGTAGTTCGCCGCGACCACCCAGGCCGTCACGGCGGCAACGACCATCGTGCCGCCATGTGCGAGATTGAGCACGCCCGAGACGCCGAACATCAGCGTGAACCCGACCGCGCCGAGCCCGTACAGCGCGCTGATCGCGAATCCGTCGATCAGGATTTGCAGCGCCAGCATACTCTCTCCCGCCTGTGGCCGGCAGCAGGCGTCAGCCCTTGGCGGGCGACAGATGCACGAAGGCGGGAAATTTCAGCTGCGCGCCGGCAGCCGCCTTGGGCCACAGCGTCACCTGCTTGCCGTCCTGCCATTGCAGCGCCACGCCGGTCACGTAGTCCGGGCCGTATTTCATGGCGTGGGTATAGGGGCTCTCGCGGCCATAGAACTCGACCCGGCCGATCGTGCCGACATAGTCCGTCTTCTCGAGCGCCTCGACCAGCTTTTCGGGATCGGTCGATCCGGCGCGCTTGACCGCCTGGGCCACGACGTTGATCGAATCGTAGGTCGCGAAACCGGTATAGGGCGGCGGCTCGCCGAAGCGCTTCGTGTAGTCCGCCATGAAGGACTGCGTCGTCGGCGACAGCTGCGCCCCTTCCGCCGCCGCCGACTGCGTCACGATGCCCGCCGCCGCGCCGTTGGTGTCCTTCCAGAACGTGCCGGACGTCGCCTGCGACGACTGCCCGACCATCGGGATCGGCACCTGCTGCTGCGCCCACTGCACTGTCGGCTGCACCCCGACATGGCTGATGCCGGTGACGATCACGTCCGGCTTCTCGCCCTCGATTTTGTTGTAGATCGGAGTGAAGTCGCTCGTGTCCGGGGAGAAACGGATGTGATCGAGCACCTTGACGCCGATCTTGGGCAGGCATTCCAGGTATTCGGCGTCGAGCGGCGTCGTCCAGGCCGCATCCTCGCTGAACACGACCGCCGTCCTGATCGAATACTTGGGCTGCAGCAGCGCCTTCGTGGAATCGCAGACGGAATTGGCGATGAAGGCCGACGTCATCCACTCGTGGAAGGTGTATTTGTTCCGGGCGTAATCGCTGTGAACGTGCTTGCTGATTTCGTTGCTCGCGGCGCCCGTGGTGATGAACGGCACGTGCAGGCGGGCGGCCCAGGGCTCCAAGGCGAGTGCGACCTCGCTGATATAGGTGCCGACGACGGCGACCACCTTGTCCTCGCTGACCGCGCGCTGGAAGGCGCGGACCGCGTCCGAAGCCGAGGAGTGGTCGTCGTACACGACCACTTCCACCTTGCGGCCGTCGACCCCGCCCGCGGCGTTGATCGCGTCGGCTGCCATGCGGGCGCCCTTGCTGATGCCGGCGCCGGCGATCGCGGATTCCTCGGCGATCACGCCGATCTTTATCGGCTCCCTGTCCTGCGCCCAGGCCGGCCCAGCCAAGGCGCAAGCGAGCGTCGCCCCGACCAGCATCTTACCCCGCCGATCGGCCGAGTGTGTCAAGCGTGTTCCCAATTCCGCCCCCTGTTGCTTATTGTCTGCGTCGGGCGCGTTTTTGCGCTGCCCGGTCACGCCGCCTCAAGTCTGGCGGCCTGCTCGTTACGCATAGCTTAACGAGTGACGGCGCGGGCGAAAGCCCTAGGTGGCACAAACTCGACTTATCGGGGTTGCTGCACCGCACCGACCCTGGAGCAAAACGCGGTCAGGGCCTATCGTAGCGCGGATGCCTGCTTCTCGCGGATCTGCAACCTATCGGTTCGCGGGAGCCGGACGGTGTCGCTACAACTGCAAGAATGGCGACCCGGAAAGCGGTCGCCGCCATCAGGAAGGAAACGCCATGAAGGCTCGACTGATCACCGCTGTTGCCGCCTCCGCGATGCTGCTCGCGACGGCTTCGACGGCGGTTCCTGCCCGCGCCGCCGGAGAGCCCACCATTCCGGTCATCGTCAAGGATACGACAAGCTTCTACTGGCAGATCGTGCTGGCCGGCGCCCGCAAGGCCGGCCAGGATCTGCATGTCAATGTGCCGGAGCTGGGCGCGACCAGCGAGGCCGACATCAACGGCCAGATCTCGATCCTCGAGAACGCGGTTGCCGACAAGCCAGCCGCCATCGTCATCGCGCCGACCCAGTTCACGGCGCTCGGCAAGCCGATCGACGAGGCCGCGAAGTCGGTCATCATCATCGGCATCGACAGCGCCGCGGACAGCAAGGCCTTCACGAGCTTCCTCACCACCGACAACGTGCAGGGCGGCCGCGCCGCCGCCGACGCGCTGGCGGCGGGCATCAAGGCAAAGACCGGCAAGGAAGAGGGCGACGTCGCCCTGCAGACCAATCTGCCGGGGGTCGGCTCGCTCGACCAGCGCGCCAAGGGTTTCAAGGAACAACTCGGGAAATACCCGGGCCTTCACCTGGTCGCCGAAAGGATCGGCGACGGGCAGGCGACCAGCGGCCTGAACGCCACCACCGATCTGCTGACGAGCAATCCGAACCTGAAGGGGATCTTCGCGTCCAATCTCATCCAGGCGCAGGGTTCGGGTCAGGCGATCGCCGAGAACAAGGCGCAGGATACCGTGACCCTGGTCGGCTTCGACAATGACGAGAAGCTGGTCGGGTTCCTGAAGAGCGGCGTCATTTACGCGCTCATCGTCCAGGATCCGTACCGCATGGGTTACGACGGGGTGAAGACCGCGCTCGAAGCGAGCAAGGGCGAGAAGGTGCCGGCGTTCGTGGATACGGGGGTGAACACCATCACCAAGGCGAACATGGACACCGAGCGCAGCCAGCAGCTGCTGAACCCGAAGGTGAAATGAACGCCGCCACGCAGGATCGCCCGGAAGCGGGCGGTCCTCCGTCCGGGACCGCGCCGTTGCTGGAATTGCGCGCCCTCGACAAGCGCTTCGGCGCGACGCACGCCCTCAAGCATGTGAGCCTCGCCTTCATGCCCGGCGAGGTGCATGCGATCGTTGGCGAGAACGGCGCCGGCAAATCCACGCTGATCAAGCTGCTGACCGGCGTGCATCCGCGCAGCGGCGGCGAGATCATCTGGAAAGGCCATGCGGCCGATATCAGGACTCCGCACGACGCGATCGCGCTCGGCATCACGGCGGTGCATCAGGAGGTGGTGCTGTGCCGCCACCTGACGGTCGCCGCGAATTTGTTTCTTGGCGACGAGGAAACCAAACGCGGCGTGCTCCAGCACCGCGCGATGGAGCGCGACGCCCAGGCGATCCTCGACGAGATCGGCTTCAGCCTGCCGGCGCGCGCTGAGCTGTCCGCCTTGACCATCGGCCAGCAGCAGCTGGTGGCGACCGCGCGGGCGGCCACGCGCCACCCGCAACTGCTGATCTTCGACGAGCCGACCGCCTATCTCACCCGGCAGGAATCGGATCAGCTGTTCGCGCTCATTCGCCGCCTCAAGGCGCGCGGCATCACGATCGTCTATATCAGCCACCGGCTGGAAGAGGTGTTCGACCTGTCCGATCGTGTCTCGATCCTGCGCGACGGCGAACTCGTTTCGACCTCGCGGATCGAGGACACGAACGAGGAAGCTCTGATCCGCGGCATGATCAACCGCTCGATCGAGCAAATCTTCCACAAGGACGACGTGCCGCGAGGCGATGTCATCCTCGAGGCGCGTCATCTGACCGGGCCGGGATTTCGCGACGTGTCGCTGACCGTGCGCGAGGGCGAGATCGTCGGCCTCTACGGTCTGATCGGGGCCGGGCGCAGCGAGTTCGTGCAGTCCCTGTTCGGCCGCTTTCCGGCGGTCTCCGGCGAGATCGTCTGGAGGGGCAAGCCCGTCGCCATCCGCTCCGAGCGCGAGGCGCTGCGGTTGGGGATCGCGCTCGCGCCAGAGAGCAGGCGCGATCAGGGGCTGGCCCTCAACATGGGCGTCGGCTTCAACCTCAATCTGCCGATCTACAAGCGGCTGAGCCGTGGGCCGCTGCTGTCGGGCCGGGCGGAGGCGTCGCGCGCCGAGGGCCAGATCGCCGATCTGAGGATCAAGACCGCCTCCCGCCACGCGCTCGCCTCCAGCCTGTCCGGCGGCAACCAGCAGAAGATCGTCATCGGCAAGTGGCTGAATCACGGCGCCAAGCTGTTCATCTTCGACGAGCCGACCGTCGGCGTCGATGTCGGGACCAAGGCCGAGATCTACCGGCTCATGGGACGGTTGCTGCACGCTGGGGCCGGGATCATCCTGATTTCGTCGTACCTGCCGGAAGTCTACGAGCTGGCCGACACGCTGCACGTGTTCCGCGCCGGTCAGCTCACGGCCACGCATGGCTTCAAGACGGCGTCGCACGAGGACGTGCTGAGCAAGGCGATCGGCGCATGAGCCGGAGCGCCAATGGTTGGCGGCCTCCCGGCGCGGACCACGCCACAGGAGTCGTTCGGTCATGAGCGTCAGTCAGACCGCCGCCGTTCCCGCCGCCAAGCGAAGGTTCCATATTCCATTCGGATTGACCCTGCTGTTGCTGCTGGCGGTCATGTGGATTCTGCTGTCGATCACCACCAACACCTTCATGACGGAGCGCAACATCTCCAACCTGGCGCGCCAGGGCTCGATGATCGCGATTCTCGCACTCGGCGAGACGTTCGTCATCATCACGGCGGGCATCGATCTCGCGGTCGGCGCCGTTGTCGGGTTCTGCACCGTCGTCGCCGCCTGGCTGCTCACGCATGGGTTGCCGATCTGGGCGTCCGTGCTCGTGACGCTGGGCGTGGGCCTCGGCATCGGCGCCTTCCACGGCTTCGGCGTGACGAGAATGGGGTTGCCGCCCTTCATCATCACGCTCGCGACGCTGACGTCCTTGCGCGGCATCGGGCTGCTCATCACCAACGGCGCGACCATCTCCATCAGCAACAATACCTTCACCGACTTCTCGCTCGGCGAGGTGTTCGGGGTGGTGCCCAATCTGTTCGCCATGGTGATCCTGGTCGCGGTGCCGAGCTGGCTGTTCCTCAATCACACCCGATGGGGACGCTACCTGTTCGCGGTCGGGTCGAACGCGGAAGCAGCGCGCCTCTCTGGCGTAAGCGTCGTGCGCACCACCTATCTCGCCTATATCCTGTCGAGCGTGTGCGCGGCCTTCGTCGGCCTGCTGCTCGCGTCCCGCATCGGCATCGGCAACGCGACGCAGGCGGAGGGGTGGGAGTTGCTCGCCATCGCCTCGTCGGTGATCGGCGGCACCAGCCTGTTCGGCGCGGTCGGATCATGGCACGGCCCTCTGCTGGGCGCGTTCATCCTCGCCACCATCAATAACGGCGCCAACCTGCTGAACGTCAATTCGTTCTGGCAGCGGATCATCACCGGCGGCCTGATCATCGTTATCGTCTACTTCGACCAACTGCGCCGCAGGAGGCGAGCATAACCGCCGACCATCCCGCGATTCCGCGCCGTCGCCTCGGACGGACGGGCCTCGTTGTGTCCGCGCTCGGGTGCGGCGCCGCGCCGCTCGGCGATCTCTATGCAAAGCTCGACGACCGGGAGGCCATCGCCGCCGTCGAACGCGCGCTTGAGCTAGGGATCAATCTGGTCGATACGGCGCCGCTCTACGGCCATGGCCTCTCGGAACATCGCTGCGGCACCGCGATCCGGCGCGCCGGGCGCGACAAGGTCGTGCTCTCGACCAAGGTCGGCCGGTGGATCGATCCGATGCACGGCAAGAGCGAGGGATCGGGCTTCGTCGGCGGACAGCCGCACGCGGCCGTCGTCGACTACTCGTATGACGGCACGATGCGGTCGGTCGAGCAGTCGCTGCTGCGGCTCGGCACGGACCGGATCGACATTCTCCTGATCCACGACGTCGATGTCTGGACCCACGGCGCGGACGCCGTCGACGCGCGGTTTAGCGAGGCGATGGCGGGCGCCTATGTCGCGCTCGACCGCCTGCGCGCGAGCGGCGCCGTCGCCGCGATCGGCGTCGGCGTCAACGAGGCGGAGATGTGCGTGCGCTTCGCCGAGGCGGGCGATTTCGACACGATGCTGCTCGCGGGCCGCTATTCGCTGCTGGAGCAGCCGGCGCTGGACGCGTTCCTGCCGCTGGCGGAGCGCAAGGGCATCGGCGTCCTGCTCGGCGGCGTATTCAACTCGGGCATCCTGGCCACCGGCGCGATTCCGGGCGCGAAATACAATTACTTCGATGCGCCGCCGCCGGTCCTGGCGAAAGTCGGCGCGATCGAGAGGGTCTGCGCGGCGCATGGGGTCGGTCTGGCGAATGCGGCGCTGCATTTCGCGCTGGCGCATCCGGCGGTCGCCTCCGTGGTTCTCGGCGCGCAGTCGACGCGGGAGGTGGAGCGCAATGTCGCGGGCTTGGCGGCCAAGGTGCCCTCGGCGCTGTGGCGCGATTTGAAGGATGAGGGCCTGCTGGGCCGCGATGTGCCGGTGCCTGGGTGAGCCTGCGGGTCGACGCGCATCACCACGTCTGGCAGCTCGCCCGCGGCGATTACGGCTGGCTGACGCCGAAGCTCGCGCCGATCTACCGGGACTTCACCCTTGATGACCTGTCACCCTTCCTGGCCCGACATGGGATCGGCAGGACGATCCTCGTTCAGGCCGCGCCGACCGAAGCGGAAACCGCGTTCCTGCTCGGCGTCGCGGCGAGCAGCGCATGCGTCGCGGGTGTCGTCGGCTGGACGGAGTTCGCCTCGCCGGACAGCGCCGCGCGGATCGCGACGCTCGCGGCCGACCCGTTGCTCGTCGGGCTTCGCCCCATGGTGCAGGACATCGCCGACGACTGGCTGCTGCGCCCGGATCTCGCTCCGGCGTTCGGCGCCATGGCCCGGCACGGGCTGGTGCTCGACGCCCTCGCGCTCCCGCGCCACCTGACGCGCGTGCGGCGCCTCGGCGAGCTGCATCCGGATCTCGTCATCGTGCTCGACCATCTCGGCAAGCCGCGTGTCGCCCTCGGCGAACTCGACCCGTGGCGCGCCGATCTCGCGTCGCTGGCGGCGCGGCCGAACACCTATTGCAAGCTGTCCGGCCTGGTCACGGAAGCGCGCCCGGACTGGCGGCCCGAGCATCTGAGTCCCTATGTGGATCACATGCTCGCCTGCTTCGGTCCGGAGCGCGTGATGTGGGGCAGCGACTGGCCCGTCGTCGATCTCGCGGGCGGCTACGATCGCTGGCGGGAGACGGCCGAGTCCCTGCTGCTCGACGCTCCGCCGGAGGCACGGCAAGCCGTGTTCGGCGGCACGGCGGAGCGGGTTTACCTGTCGCGAGGGAGAACACCCTGATGCTGCTCGGCATGAACCCGATCCTGACGCCGGATTTGCTGCACAGCCTCGCCTCCATGGGTCATGGCGACCGTCTCGCCATTGTCGATTGCAACTTCCCGGGGGCGGCGTGCGCGCGGCGACTGCATCGCCTGCCGGGACTGGATGCGGCCTCGGTGCTGGATGCGGTGCTGTCGGTGCTGCCGCTCGATACGTTCGTGCCGAACCCGGCGACGACGATGCAGGTGGTCGGCGATCCGGCTTCGGTGCCGCCCGCGGTGCAGGATTTCGTCGGCGTGCTGCAACGGCATGGCGGCCAAGCCCCGGAGATGATCGAGCGCTTCGCCTTCTACGACGGGGCCAGAGGCGCGTTCGCGATCGTGCAGACGGGCGAGCGCCGCTCATACGGCAACATCATTGTCGCGAAGGGGATCGTCATGCCGTAGCGCCGTTCCCGGCTTAGCGGCCCAGCCGCACGGCGCGGCCCGCGTGCAGGCTCTCCAGCGCCGCGTCGGCCAGCCTGAGCGCCTCGCGCCCGTCGGCAAATCCGGCCAGGGGCTTCGTCCCGGTCTCGACGCACTCCACGAAATGCGCGATCTCGGCCATGTAGGCCTCGGCGTAGCGCGCGATGAAAAAATCCTGCACCGGGTCCGTGGCGCGGGTCCGCTCCGCGTTCCAGGCCTCCAAGGTCGTCAGATGCCGGTTGTGCGCCTGCAACATACCCTTCGCGCCGAACGCCTCGATCCGCTGATCATAGCCATAGGCGCAGCGTCGGCTGTTGTTGATGTGGATCAACGCGCCGGAGGCCGCCCGCATCAGGATCATGGCCGAGTCGATGTCGCCCTGCTCGCCGATCGCGGGATCGACCAGATTGCCGCCCAGCGCCTGCACTTCGACGATCTCGCCCGCGAGATAGCGGGCCATGTCGAAATCGTGGATCGTCATGTCGCGGAACAGGCCCCCGGAACTCTTGATGTAGCCGGGCGGGGGCGGGGCCGGGTCGCGGCTCGTGAGCACGACCTGCTCCAGCCGCCCGATCTCGCCCGCGAGCAGGCGGTCGCGCAGCGCCTTGAACGAGGGATCGAAGCGCCGGTTGAAGCCCAGCATGATCGCGGGATCGAGGCCGCCGATCTCGCGCCAGCACGCATCGACGCGCGCGATGTCGAGATCGACCGGCTTCTCGCACAGAACCGGCTTCCCGGCGCGGGCGCTCCTTGTGATCAGATCGACATGCGTGTCCGTCGACGAGGCGATGAAGACGGCGTCCACGTTCGGATCGTGGATTGCGTCCTCGACCGACCCCGCGACGGCCGCCCCCAGTTCCGCGGCCGTGTCGCGGGCGGCGGCGCCCACGACGTCGTAGCACAGCACGAGCCGGGTGCGCGGATGCGCGCGGATGTTGCGTGCGTGCATCCGCCCGATGCGGCCGCAGCCCAGAACGGCGAAACCGATCATGCCCGCATCCTCCCGCGCCTCGTTGAAGGCGATTTAGGGCAAGATGCGCAAAAAGGAGCTGGCCATGCAACTCGAAGGTTCCTGCCATTGCGGCGTCGTTCGCTTCCGCCTGAACAGCGCGCAGCCGTATCCGTACCAACGCTGCTACTGTTCGATCTGCCGCAAGACCCAGGGCGGCGGCGGCTACGCGATCAACCTGTCCGGCGATGCGGGGACGCTCCGCGTTACGGGCAAGAAGCATATCTCGATCTATCGCGCGAGGCTGAGGGGCGGCCCCGGCGAGCGTGTCCGGACCAGCACGGCGGAGCGTCACTTCTGTTCGCGATGCGGGTCCGCGTTGTGGCTGTTCAGCCCGGAAGGGCCCGAGCTCGTGCATCCGTTCGCCTCCGCGATCGACACGGAGCTGCCGGTGCCGCCGGAACACACGCATATCATGCTCGCGTTCAAGCCATCCTGGGTGGAAGTCGAGGCAGGGCCGAAAGACGTGCAGCGACCGACCTATCCGGACAAGTCGATCGCCGGGTGGCATGAGCGGCTCGGATTGACCCGCTCCGCCTGAATCCGCTTCCGGAGAGGGCTGGTCGGCCCGACCCGGGTGGCGCGTCGGCGTATCCGGGGGCAAGATGCTGCCCGGCGCCCGCGGCGCTCACGCGCCGGGCGATGCGTAACGACCGGGAAGGGGGAAACAATGGCGTCAGCGAGCGAAGCCTCCGCCTATTCGAGCCGGTGGGCGCGGCTCATCCCGATCGCGTTCATCACCTACAGCCTCGCCTATCTCGACCGCGCCAATTACAGCTTCGGCGCCGCGTCGGGCATGGCCGCCGATCTCAAGATCGACGCCGCCGCCTCCTCGCTGCTCGGGGCGCTGTTCTTCCTCGGCTATTTCTTCTTCCAGATCCCGGCGGCGATGTACGCCGAGCGGCGCAGCGCCAAGCGGCTGATCTTCTGGAGCCTCATCCTCTGGGGCCTGCTCGCCGCCGCGACCGGCCTGCTGACGGACGTCTCGCTGCTCTACATCGACCGCTTCCTGCTCGGCGTCATGGAAAGCGTCGTGCTGCCGGGCATGCTGATCTTTCTCAGCCACTGGTTCACGAAAGCCGAGCGGTCGCGCGCCAACACCTTCCTGATCCTCGGCAACCCGATCACCGTGCTCTGGATGTCGGTCGTGTCGGGCTATCTCGCCGATTCCCTCGGCTGGCGCGGCATGTTCATCGTGGAAGGCCTGCCGCCGATCGTCTGGGCGTTCATCTGGTGGAAGATGGTGGAGGACCGGCCGGCCCAGGCGGCCTGGCTCGACCCGAACGAGCGAGTGGCGCTCGAGACCGCGCTCGATCAGGAGCAGCGCGGCTTCAAGCCGGTCAAGAACTACCGGGCCGCGTTCCGGACGCCCGCGGTCATCATCCTGGCCGCGCAGTATTTCTGCTGGAGCGTCGGGGTCTATGGGTTCGTGATCTGGCTGCCCTCCATGCTCAAGGCCGGCAACTCGATCGGCATCGTCGAGATCGGCTGGCTGTCCGCGGGCCCGTATCTCGCGGCGGCGATCCTCATGGTCATCACCTCGGTGCTGTCCGACAAGAGCGGGGAGCGGAAACACTTCGTCTGGCCCTATCTGCTGATCGGCGCGGTCGCGTTCTATGGCTCCTATCTGCTCGGCACCTCGAACTACTGGTTCAGCTACATCCTCCTGGTAATCGCGGGCGGCGCGATGTACGCGCCGTACGGGCCGTTCTTCGCGTTCATCGCCGACCTCCTGCCACGCAACGTCGCCGGCGGCGCGATGGCGCTGATCAACAGCTGCGGCGCGCTCGGCTCCTTTGTCGGCTCGTACTTCGTCGGCTGGCTGAACGGCGTCACGGGCGGCTCCGGCGCGTCGTTCCTGCTGATGGCGTGCGCCCTCCTGGTCTCTGCGATCCTGACCTTGATGCTGCGCAGTCCCAGCCGGGCCCTCAGCCCTGGTCTGGGCGCGGCCGCCCACTAGCCGAGGCAGTTACGGATGAGGAGAAACCGATGAGCCTGGCGCCCGCCGCAGAGACGGCCGTTCCGATCGCGGATGCGAGCCTGCAAGCGTTCTACCGGGACATGACCTTGCCGGAGAAGCGCACCTTCTGGGCCTGCGCGGCGGGCTGGGCGCTCGACGGCATGGATTTCATGATCTATCCGTTGGTGGTCGGCACGATCATCCGGCAGTGGGGCGTCAGTCCCGGTCCGGCGGGGCTTGCCGTGACCGCGACCTTGCTCTGCTCAGCGCTCGGCGGCTGGCTTGGCGGGTTTCTCTCCGACCGCATCGGCCGCGTTCGGATGCTGCAGATCTCGATCCTCTGGTTCTCGTTGTTCAGCGTGCTGTGCGCGCTGGCGCAGAGCTTCGACCAGTTGCTGATCGCCCGCGCCGTCCTCGGCTTCGGCTTCGGGGCGGAGTGGGCGGCGGGCGCGATCCTGATGGGCGAAACCATTCGGCCGCAATACCGGGGGCGAGCCGTCGGCAGCGTGCAATCCGCCTGGGCGATCGGTTGGGGCGCCGCCGTGCTGTCGCAGGCAATCCTGTTCAGCCTGCTGCCGCCAGGCCAGGCCTGGCGCTGGATGTTCGTGATCGGCGCGCTGCCCGCGTTGCTCGTGTTCTATCTGCGGCGCTCCGTGGAAGAGCCCGAAATCGCGGCCGAGGTCCGCCGCAAGCATGCGGAGGCGGGAACGCACCCGGCGCTTGGCGAAATTTTCTCCGGCCCCATCCTCAAGACGACGATCCTGGCCTCGCTCGCCGCGACCGGCGCGCAGGGCGGATACTACGCCATCACGAGCTGGCTGCCGCGATTCCTCACAAGCGAGCGGCATCTGTCCATCGTCAACTCGACCGCGTACCTGGCCGCGTTGATCCTCGGCAGCTTCGCCGGCTACCTCGTCGGCGCCTGGCTCGCCGACCGGATCGGACGGCGCAACCTGTTCCTCGTGTTTTCGCTCGGCGCCATCGCGATCACCGTCATCTACACCCAGGTTCCGATTTCGAACGGTCTGATGCTCGTGCTCGGCCTCCCGCTCGGCTTCTTCGCTTCCGGTTACTTCTCCGGCATGGGGCCGTTCCTAACCGAGCTGTTCCCGACCCGGCTGCGCGGCTCGGGCCAGGGGTTCTGCTACAATTTCGGCCGTGGCATCGGCGCGCTGTTCCCGGCCCTGGTCGGCTATCTCGCGTCGGCGTTGTCTCTCGCCAGCGCCATCGCGGTGTTCGCGGCTATCGCCTATGGCGTGTTCTTCCTGGCCGCCTTCGCACTCCCCGAGACGCGCGGCAAGGTGCTCCACGCGGATGACTGAGACAACGCAAGCGCGCCCGATCCCGGACTGTCCCGGCCCCGATCCTGATCCGCGCGGCCCGACCCGGTTCAAGCTGCCGGAAGGGGCGGTGGATACCCACGCCCACGTCATCGGTTCGCCGCCCGAGCATCCCTTCGCCGAGACCCGCAGCTACACGCCGCCGCCGGCCTCGGCCGCCGCGTATATCGGAATGCTCGATGCGGCCGGCATGACCCATGGCGTGCTCATCCAGGTCAGCGTGCATGGAACCAACAACGAGAAGATGCTGGAGACGCTGCGCGCGTACCCCGCGCGTCTGCGCGGGATCGCCGTCGTCGCGCCCGATGCGTCCGCGCGCGAATTACAGCGGCTGAAGGATGCCGGCGTGGTCGGGTTGCGCCTCAACGTCCTGTACGGCGGCGGGGTCGGCTTTGACAGGGTCGCCGCGTACGGCGATCTCTGCCGCGACATGGGCTGGCATCTGCAATTCCTGATCGACGCACGCCAGCTGCCGCAGCTCGCAGGCCAACTCGCCCGCCTTCCGGTGCCGTTCGTCGTCGATCACATGGGGCATTTCCCGACCTCGGCCGGGCTGGAATGCGAGGGCTTCCAGACCCTGCTCGCGCTCGTGCGCGATGGCGCCTGGGTCAAGCTGTCGGGCGCGTTCCGCTGCTCCGTACTAGGGCCGCCCTACCACGACACAGTTCCGTTCGCGCGCGCGCTCTCGGATGCGGCGCCCGAACGGTGTGTCTGGGGATCGGACTGGCCCCACGTTTCGCACTGGGGCGCCATGCCGAACACGCGCGACCTGCTCGATCTGGTGGCCGACTGGGTGCCCGACGAAGGGCGTCGCCGGCTGCTGTTCGTCGATAATCCGGCGGCGCTCTACGGGTTCTAAGGCCTGCTCGGGGCCGATGCGGGAGAGACGGCCACCCTGCGCGTCTCGGCCGGCGCGATCGGATGACTGACGAGCAGGAAGTAGCCGATCGCGGCGATCACGGCGACGGCCGCGGCCACGAGAAAGGCCGGGACGAACGAGCCCGTTGACTGCACGATGAAGCCGGTGACCGTGGGCGCGAGCGCGCCGCCGAGATAGCCGCCGAAATTCTGCATCGCGCCGAGCGAGGCTGTGGCGTTCGCGGGGGCGGCGATCGGGGCCATGGCCCAGGCCGTGGTGCTCGACACATAGACCAGGAACAGCGAGACCGAAATGCAGGCAACGGAGAGGGCGTCGCTCGCGACTTCCGCCGCGAGCACGGTGAACAGTCCGGTCAGCACGAGCGAAGCCGCCATCGGCAGCTTGCGGCTGTTCATCGGCGAGACGCCGTGGCGGACCAGGACGTCGGCGAAGCGGCCGCCGAGCACGCTGCCGAGCACGCCGAACAGGAACGGCACGGCGGTGATCCAGCCGGTGGACTTAATGTCGATGTGGCGCTGGATTTCGAGGTATCCGGGCAGCCAAGCGGTATAGATCCAGGTGATATAGATCGTGCCGAAATAGCCGACGATCATGCCCCAGGTGGTGCGATATTCGAGCAGCCGCCGCCAGTCGCGCCAGGTGACGGGCGCGGGACGTTCGTCCAGATCGCCCTCGCTTAGATGCTCCTTTTCGGCGGCGGTCAGCATCACCTCGCCCGGATCGCGGTGCATGACGTAGAACGTGAGCGCCAGCACCAGTCCGACGATCCCCATGATGACGAACATCCAGCGCCAGCTCAGCGACAGCATAAGGAAGGTGAGCAGCGGTGCCGAGATCGCCGTGCCGAGCGTCGAGGAGCAGTTCCAGATGCCAGTGGCGGTGCCCCGGCTGCGCACGTTGAACCAGTCCCGGGTGATGCGGGCGCAGGTTGGGAACATCGGCGATTCGCCCGCGCCCAGCAGCACGCGTGCCCCGAAGAAGGTGCCGAACCCGGTCACGAACCCACCCAGGATCTGAGCGAGCGACCAGAGCGACAGGCTGATGGTCAGCATCAGCCGAGGCCCGAGCCGATCCACGAAAGCGCCGGCCGGCAGCTGGAAGAACGCGTAGGCCCAGAGGAAAGCCGAGAGCAGCAGGCCCATGTCGGCGAGCGACAAGCCGAGATCGTGGCGGATGAGCGGATTGGCGATGGCGAGCGTCGCGCGGTCGATATAGTTGATGACCCCGCCCGCGACGAGCAGGATAAGGACGGTACGCTGGGCGGCCTTGATGCGCGGGGTCGCTGGCACCATCGTTCGTCTCCCTCGATGTTTTCGCCGGTCGCGGCGGCTGTTGAGGTCAGTGTAGAACCGGATCGGGCCGGACGTCGATCAGTCGCATCGAACTCGACGCCTCCGTCGTTCTACGCCGCCGCCGGCACGCGGCCTCCCGTCATATGCAGCGCAACCGCTTCGGCGACCCTGATGCCGTCCACGCCCGCCGACAGGATGCCGCCCGCGTAGCCCGCGCCCTCGCCTGCGGGATAGAGCCCGTGCGTGTTGATGCTCTGCATGCTCGCGTCCCGGCGGATGCGGACGGGCGAGGAGGTGCGCGTCTCGACGCCTGTCATCACCGCGTCGGCCATCGCGAACCCGGGCAATTGCCTCTCGAACGCGGGCAGGGCCTCCCGGATCGCGGCGACGGCGAAACCGGGCAGGCACGCGGCGAGATCGGCCGGCTGCACGCCCGGCCGGTAGGAGGGCGGAACCGCGCCGAGCGCCGTCGATGGCCGGCCCGCGAGGAAGTCCCCGACGCGCTGCACCGGCGCGGCGTACGTGCCGCCGCCCGCCTCGAACGCGCGCGCTTCCCAGTGGCGCTGGAAGTCGATTCCCGCGAGCGGCCCGTCCGGGTAGTCGGCGGGCGTGATGCCGACGACGATGCCCGCATTGGCATTCCGCTCGGCGCGGGAATACTGGCTCATTCCGTTGGTCACGACCCGGCCCGTCTCGGAGGTGGCCGCGACCACCGTGCCGCCGGGGCACATGCAGAAGCTGTACACCGACCGCCCGTTCGCGCAGTGATGCACGAGCTTGTAGTCGGCCGCGCCGAGCAGCTCGTGCCCGGCGTGGCCGCCGAAGCGCGCGCGGTCGATCAGCGACTGCGGATGCTCGATGCGCACGCCGACCGAGAACGGTTTCGCTTCGATTTGGATGCCGCGCGCGTGCAGCATCTCGAACGTGTCGCGGGCGCTATGGCCGACCGCGAGCACGACATGCGTAGCCGTGATCCGCTCGCCGCCGTCGAGCACGACTCCGCGCACGCGCTGGCCGCCGGCGCCGTCCGGCGCAAGCTCGAAATCCACGACATGGCTGCCGAAGCGGTATTCGCCGCCGAGCGCCTCGATGCTCGCGCGCAGGGTCTCGACGACAGTGACGAGCCGGAACGTGCCGATATGCGGCTTGCTGACTTGGAGGATCTCGGACGGCGCGCCCGCGCGCACGAACTCCTCCAGCACCTTGCGGCCGAGATGCGCCGGATCCTTGATGCCGCTCCAGAGCTTGCCGTCCGAGAACGTGCCCGCGCCGCCCTCGCCGAACTGCACGTTCGATGTCGTGTCCAGCACGCCGCGCCGCCAGAAGCCCCAGGTGTCGCGCGTCCGCTCCCGAACGATCCGGCCGCGCTCGACGATGATTGGCCGGAAACCGCTTTGCGCGAGAATGAGCGCCGCCATCAACCCGCACGGCCCGGCGCCGATCACGACCGGACGCGAGGCGAGGGCGGCGGGCGCGCGCGCAACCGGCCGGTAGCGCGTGTCCGGCGCCCGTCCGACGCCGCGGTCCCGGGCCAGGCGGCGCAGCACCGACGCTTCGTCGTCGACCTCCGCGTCCAGCGTGTAGATCAGCAGGATCGCGGAACGGCGGCGGGCGTCGTAGCCGCGCCGCGCAACCGCGAACGCGCGCAGCGCCCCGTCCGGGATCCCGAGCCGGTGCAGCAGCGCGGCGCGGAGATCGGCCTCCGTGTGGCCGAGCGGCAGCTTCAGTTCCGCGACCCGGATCATCGGCGCCGCCCGGTCCGCCGCACCGAGGGCACATGCACGATCCTGGAGCCGCCCACCGGCGCCGGCCGGCTCTGTGTCGGAGGGGCAGGGGCCGTCAGCACCGGCACGCGCTGATCCAGCGCATCGAACCCGGCCCAAGGATCGCGTCCCTGCCGGTCCAGCCGCCCCGGCAGGGTGCGCACCGTAAACGCGCCAGGATCGAGCTTCGGCGCCACCTCCGCCCAGGCGAGCGGGGTTGCGACCCGCGCGCCGGGGCGGGCGCGCGGGGAAAACGATGCGACCGCCGTCGAGCCGAGGCCGTTGCGCAGCCAGTCGACCAGGATGCGTCCGCGCCGGTCGGCGATCTTCAGGTGCGCCAGAAAGCGGTCGGGCGCGTCGGCCGCCATGATCTCGGCGAAAGCGCGGGCGAAGCTGCGCGCCTGATCCCACTCCACCACGGGGCGCAGCGGCACGACGACGTGCAGGCCCTTGCCGCCCGTCGTGCGGCAGAAGGCGGCGAGGCCGAGCCGTTCGAGCCGCGCCCGCACCTCGTGCGCGGCCCGCACAACGTCGGCGAACGCGACGCCCTCGCCTGGATCGAGGTCGAACACCAGCCGGTCCGGGTGCAGCGGCTGGTCCTCGCTCGCGCCCCAGGGGTGCAGCTCGATCGCCGAGATCTGCGCCATCGCAATCAGCCCGTCCACGTCGTCGATGGCGAGATAGGGCGCTTTCGCGACCAGGCCCTCGCGGATCGGCCCCGGCAGCAGGCCGTGGCCGTTCTTCTGGAAGAACTGCTGCTTGCCGCCGATGCCGTCCGGGCAGCGCAGGATCGACAGCGGCCGGAACGCAAGGCCCCGCAGCGCCGCCGCCGCGACCTCCTGCCAATAGAGGGCGAGATCGCGCTTCGTTACGCCGGGCCAGATCGCGCGGTCGGGATGCGTGAGCTCGATCCCGCCGACCCGCAATCCGCGCTGCTTCGGCGCGCGCGCGACCGCGATCTGGGGCGTGGACACGCCTCCGATCCGTTTTGCGCGCCTCCGCTTGCGGCTGACGGCGCGCCGGCGGCGGCGCGCGGACGATGACCGGCCGATCAATCATGCAGGCCGAACGTGGCGCGCGCGGCACGGTTCAGCCGCGCTTTCGCGAACCGGATTGACGCAGGGGGCGGAATGCGGCGAATGCGCCCCGCATGAAGACGCTGCTCACGACCGCCTTGCTCCTTGCGCTCGCCTGCCCGCCGGGCCGTGCCGCCGTCCTCGACGGCGTGACGATGCCGGATGAGGTCACGGTGGACGGCACGCCGCTCCGGCTCAACGGCATGGGCTTGCGCACCTACTCGTTCCTGCGCGTCCAAATCTATGTCGCGGCGCTCTATCTCGAGCATCGGAGCGACGACGGCGAGGAGGTCATCCGCTCGCCTGGCAAGAAGCGGATCGAGGTCCGGTTCCTGCGCGATGTCGACGCCGAGAGGGGCAGGCAGGCCTGGCGGGACGGCTTCGCCGCGAATTGCCGGCTTCCCTGCCGCCTCGATCCGGCGGACGTGGATCGCTTCCTCGCGGAGGTGCAGCCGGTCCGGCGCGGCGATACCGCGACGCTCACCTTCGAGCAGGGGCACGTCTCGTTCGTGTTCGACGGCCGGGCGCTCGGCACCGTCGCCGACCCGCATTTCGCCTCCGTGATCCTCGCGACCTTCATCGGCCCCGTCCCGGCGACCGAGCAGCTGAAGAGCGGGCTGCTGGGCAAGCCCGCGTCCTAGCGAGGCCGGTCCCGACCACGGCTGCGCAGGGCCTGTTCAGGATTCGTTCCTTGCGCTTAGACATCGACGCAATCATTGGTGACGAGGATTGTATGCAGCCCGGCGACCAGCCCGCTTCTATTACGATCCGCAACCTCGACCCTTCCATCAAGGAAAGGTTGCGTGTGCGGGCGGCCC
Organism: uncultured Alphaproteobacteria bacterium; assembly: GCA_963777325.1. GTDB lineage: Bacteria > Pseudomonadota > Alphaproteobacteria > Acetobacterales > Acetobacteraceae > JAFAXA01. The sequence goes on from CAVZQE010000022.1 coordinate 368,298, forward strand.
AGCATGGGCACTCCATGGAGGCTGAAGCGCGCCGCATTCTCCAGAGCGCGCTGGAAGAGCGCAGCCGGCCGCCCGTGCGCCACCTCTACGGCCGGGTGCGGGCGCGCTTTGCCCCATTGGGCGGCGTCAATCTTGATCTGCCCCCGTGTGAACCGACCCGTGAGCCGCCCCGGTTCGACTGATACTCGATGCTCGATACGGCAGAGCCGGGCGTCTCGCCGGGACGATCGATCTCATGATTGCGGCGATCGCCCGCGCACGGGGTGCCAGTGTTGTCACCCGCAATGTCGCCGATTTCGAGGGGGTCGGTCTGACAATCATCAATTTCTGGATTGAATAGCCGCCATCTCCCGATCTTTCCACAGGTTCCGCCCCCTTGTCAGCGCCGCCCGGATCGCGTCCGCTTGCGGGCAAAACAAGGGGGGAGGGCATGGACCAGGACAATTGCCGAAGCGGCCGGCCAACTACGTCCCGCTGACGCCGGTCTCGTTCCTCGATCGCAGCGCCCGGATCTATGGCGCGCGGCCGGCGGTCGTGCATGGCGGCCGCCGCTACTCCTACGCGGCGTTCAGGGACCGCTGCCGCCGCCTCGCCTCGGCGCTGTCCGGCATCGGCATCCGGCACGGGCGACACGGTCGCGATCATCGCGCCGAACATCCCCGAGATGCTGGAGGCGCACTACGCCGTGCCGATGCTGGGGCGGTGCTGTGCACGATCAACATCCGCCTGGACCCGCCGGGCGTCGGCTTCATCCTGCGGCACTCGAGCGCCCGCGTGCTGCTCGCCGACAGCGAATGGGCGGCGGTCGTCGCCGCGCCCTGGCCGGACTCGATCCGCCGCCTCGCGTCGTCCGCATCGCCGACAGCGAAGCGAGCGGCGGCGAGCCGTTTGGCGATGCCGAGTACGAGCCGTTCCTTGCGGCGGCGATCCTGGCTTCACCCCGCCGGGCATCGCGGACGAGTGGCAGGCGATCGGCGTCAGCTACACGTCGGGCACCACCGGCGACCCGAAGGGCGTCGTCTCCACCATCGCGGCGCCTATCTGAACGCCTGCGCCAACGCGCTCGATGTCCGCCCTGACCCCGCGCAGCGTCTATCTCTGGACGCTGCCGATGTTTCATTGCAACGGCTGGACCTACACCTGGGCGGTCACGCTCGCGAGCGGCACGCATGTCTGCCTCCGCCGGGTCGAGGCGGGCGCCATCTTCGACGCGATCGCCGAGCACGGCGTCACGCATCTGTGCGGCGCGCCGATCGTGCTCAACATGCTGGTCCACGCGCCCGAAGCCGTCCGGCGCAAGCTGCCGCATCCGGTGAAGGTGGTGACCGGCGGGGCGGCGCCGCCGTCGTCGGTGATCGCCGGCATGGAGGCGCTCGGCTTCGAGTGTCGCATCTCTACGGCCTAACCGAGAGCTACGGTCCGGCGACGGTCTGCTCTGTGGCAGCCGCAACTCGACACGATGGCCCGGACGAAAAGGCGGCATTCATGGCGCGGCAGGGCGTGCCGCATCCGATGCTCGAGGACGCGACCGTGCTGGACCGTGAGACGGGCGAGCCCGTGCCGGCGGACGGGACGCACGCTCGGCGAGCTCGCCCTGCGCGGCAACACGATCATGAAGGGCTACCTGAAGAACGACCGCGCGAACGAGTCCGCTTTCGACGGCGGGTGGTTCCATACCGGCGATCTCGCCGTGCTGCACCCGGATAGCTACGTCGAGATCAAGGACCGCGCCAAGGACATCGTGATCTCCGGCGGCGAGAACGTCTCGACCGCTGGAAGTCGAGGAAGTGCTGTACCGGCATCCCGCCGTGCTCGAAGCCGCGGTCGTCGCCCGGCCGGACCCGACATGGGGCGAGGTGCCGCATGCGTTCGTGACGGCGGTCCCGTCCGAAGCGGACAGCGTGACGGAAGAGGAATTGATCGCCTGGTGCCGCGCCCGGCTCGCGCATTTCAAATGCCCGCGCTACGTCACGTTCGGCCCCTTGCCCAAGACATCCACCGGCAAGGTGCAGAAGCACGAATTGCGCGCGACCTGCCGTCCGTGTAGCGGGTCTTCCTCCGCTCGCGGTTAAAAGATGATTTGGCGCACCGTTCGTGTAATCAGCCAGCCGATATGAGGGCGGGATCGGATCATGAGCGAGTACGATGCCGATATTCTGGAGTGGTCTGAACACCAAGCCGGGCTGCTTCGCCGTGTCGCGGCCGGCGAAGCGCCGAACGAGCGGCCGGACTGGCCCAACATCATCGAGGAAGTCGAGAGCGTGGGCAGGAGCGACCTTCGGGGTGCGTTCGCTGCTGATCCAGGCGCTCGTCACATGCTCAAGGCCGAAGCGTGGCCGCTGTCGTTGGCGGCCCCGGGCTGGCGGGCGATGCGAGAGGCTTTCGCGCTCAGGCAAGGCGGGGGTTCGCCCCGTCCATGCGAAAGCAAATCGACGTGCCGGGTCTTTACGTCGATGCGCTCAAGGCGCTGCCGGAGACGATCGACGGCCAACCGCCGCTGCCGGTCCCGGCCGAATGTCCGGTGACGCTCGACGAACTCCTGGGCTCGCCGTGACGGCTCGCGCTTCAAGGCTGCGGCAATGACCTTCGCGCCCGTGCCGCCGGACCCGACGCTGCCGCCGGTGCGGGTCAACCTGTTCTCGGACACGCGACCCGTCCGTCTCCCGGCATGCTGGAGGCCATGATTCGGGCGGAGGTGGGCGACGAGCAGACCGGCGACGATCCGACCGTCAACGCGCTCTGCGCGCGCATGGCGCGGATGCTGGGCAAACAGGCGGCGATGTTCCTGCCGACCGGCACGATGTGCAATCAGATCGCGATCCTGACGCATGCCGGCCGGGCGACGAGGTGCTGACGCACGAGCAGGCGCATGTCATCAACAGCGAGGGCGGCGGCGCGGCGGCGCTGGCGGGCGTCACGCTGACCGGGCTGCGCGGCGCGCGCGGACAATTCGACGCCGACACGCTGCGAGGCCGCGTTCCGCTCGAAGCGGCGCTATTCGCCGGATCAGACGCTCGCGATCGTCGAGCAGACGTCCAATCACGGCGGCGGCTCGGTCTGGCCGCTCGGCAGGCTCGACGCCGTCGCCGAGGCGGCGCACGCGCAGGGGCTGGCGACGCACATGGACGGCGCGCGGCTGCTGAACGCGACCGTCGCCGCCGGCGTCGCCGCCGGACCCATGGCGGCCGGGATGGACAGCGTCTGGCTCGATTTCACCAAGGGCTTGGGCGCGCCGCTCGGCGCGGTGCTGTGCGGATCGGCCGCGTTCATCGACGCGGCGTGGCGCTGGAAGCAGCGCATGGGCGGCGCGATGCGGCAGGCCGGAATCTGCGCGGCGGCCTGCCTCTACGCGCTCGACCACAATGTCGAACGGCTGGCCGAGGATCACGCCAATGCGCGGCATCTCGCGGAGGGGCTGGCGGCGATCGGCGGCCTCCGCGTTTACATGCCGGAAACCAATCTGGTGTTTATGGATCTGGACGGCGTCGGCCTTGCGGCCGGGGCGGTCGCGTCACGCCTGCGGCAACGGGGCATCCTGATTTCCGTGTTCGGCTCCCGCCTGCGTCTCTGCACGCATCTCGACGTGGACCGGCCGGGGATCGAGGAGGCGATCCGCGCCGTGCGGGACGCGGTGCAGGCCGCATGATTTGCCTACAAGTCGAAACTCCAGGAATCCGCCGCCGGTCGTAGCTTGGTCTCCCACAACAGGAAGTGCTTGCCATGCGTCTCTTCGCTCCACTCCTCGCTTTCCCGCTGATCGCCTTTGCGGCGCAGGCGCAGAATGCGGCTCCGGCCGGCACGACGCCGCCGACGGCGCCGCCCGCCGCGAGCACGACGGCTCCCGCGCAGCCGCATCACGCCGTCCGCATGAGCATGCAGCAGCGCTTCGACGCCGCTAACACGAGCCATGACGGCAAGCTGACCATGGAGCAGGCTCAGGCCGGAATGCCGCGCGTCGCGCACCATTTCAGCGCGATCGACAAGGACAACAAGGGCTACGTCACGCTCGAAGACATCCACGCCTACAATTCCGCCCAGCACAAGGCGCACCAGCACCACGCGAGCTGAACGGCTTCAACGGCCCTCTCCCGCCAACCGGGGGAGGGCGGCAGCCCACAGCGGCCCGCGATAAGCACGCGCTACCATCATGAGCCGGTGCCGTCAGGAAACTGCTGGAAGGTCGGCTCTCTCTCATACCGTGTTATCTGGTCTGGATCGGCCTCGTTCCGCATGTAGAAGCTGTCCTGCGCGTGGCTGCGGTAGAACTGCTCCTCCACGGGAGGCAATCCGACGTCCTTGTACCAGGGCAGATGGCGGCACGTGAACCGCCCCGCGACGCGCACGGCGTTTAGAGGATCGTCCGTGCTGAAAAAGCGCTTGTTGTAAAGCGCGAAGCTCGTATCGACAGGAGCCTTGAAAACCGGATCTCCTCCGGGCGAGCTGCCGAGCGGCTCTCGCCAGAACTGATCCTCCCATTCCCAGATCTTGTAGTGCCGGTCTCCGATCCGAAAGGCGTCCTCTCGCATGATTGTGCGGTCCGCGATGTCGATGGCGAGGCCCGCTTTCCCAACCGAATGCTGCTCGGTAAGCGCCGCGAGCTGCGCGAGGAAGTCCGGCGGCATCTCAGGTTGAAGGCCAGATCGGGATCGGTGATGCAGAAAAACTGCGGCAGCAGGGCAAGCTGGGCCGGATCGAGGAATGTGTCGCGTGGACCCTTGTTCTCGGCCTGAGCGATGACGGTGACGCCTGGACCCGGCGCGGCCAGGTATTCGCGCATCGGCGGATACGTGGACGCGTTGTCCACCAGGAACAGCCGTTGCAGGCCGAGCGCTCTCAGCTGCTCCACCATGCCGCGCGTATAAGTGACCGCGTTGAAGCAGGGAATGATGACCGGAATGTCGCTCCCCAGCGCGGCCCCGAGCGAGAGATAGGTCCGGAGCGCGAGACCGACCTCGTTCCCTCGCGGTTCCTCGCCAGCTCCGGCCTCCGGGACGCCGCGCGGTCGGAGCGGGCCGCGACAATCGAACAGCCGCGGCAGGATCTGGCCGAGAGCATCCTGATGCACGAACAGGATGTTGAACTGCTTGTCGCCGTACTCACGGTCGCGCGCCAGCGGCAGGAACCCGGCGCGAATGAGCCGCGTGACAACGGCCCCGCAGTCCGCCTGGTCCTGCCAGAAGTCAAAGCCTTCGGTCTCGAGCAAGATCACTCGGGTCCGGGAGAGCAGGCCCTTGCCTCCAGCCAGAACACGATCAGCCGCGCCCTCGACATCAATCCAAAGAAACGCCGTGCGGTCGCGCCAGTCCCGTACATGCGTGCTTACAAATGCATCGAGTGTCGTCGCCTGCACCTCGAACTCCGCATAGGTCGCGTCCTCGTTGCGCCGGAGGAGAGAGGTCTTGCCGGTATCCTCCCCCTCGGTGATGGAGGCCGGGACCACCTCTCCGCCCACATAGGCGCGCGACAGCGTGAGCGGGGCATAGACGACAGTGCGGCCCACGTGGTCACCGACTGCAAGATTCCAGAACCGGACTCCATGTTGCTCCAGCCTCGCCCGGTTCTTCGCATAAATCTGCGGGTTGGCCTCGAAGGCATGCACTGGGCAGGCTGGCGCGGCCTCGCGCACGGCGACCGACGCGGAACCATCATTGGCGCCCACATCCAGGAACAGGCTGGGCCGCATGGTGCTGAACAGACTCAAGAACGTCTCATGCAGGCGCCGATTCGCTTCTGGCCCTTCGGGCGGCGGGTCGGCATTGGGCGGCTGCACCAGCAGATAGCTCGTTGCGGCGAAAAGCCGCCGCAGCCCGAGGCGGTCGGCAAGCCAGGATGCTGCCCGATCACGGGCAATTAGGCAGGAACGACATCCACTACTCCCCCGCGCTCTTGCTCAATTGGCAGATGCTTCTCTGGCGCGCCGCGCGAGGGAAGCTCTGGCTTTCGGCCAGCGCCCAGCCGAGCAGCAGGAAGAACCAGCCGCCCATCGGCATGCTGAAGAAGCTGCTCGTCGACTGCACCGGCCAGAGCTGCAGCAGGATGGACGCGAACAGCCCAACGCGGAGCGGCACGGGCGTCCGCCAGACGCCGCGCCCGACCTGCACCATCCAGGCGATGGCCAGCGCACAGAACAGCAGCAGGCCCGGAAAGCCGCCGTCCGTCACCGCTTGCATGTAGAAATTATGCGGATGCGGCGTGCAGATCTGCGCGCCGTTGAACCGTGCGCGCGCCTGCTCCAGCGCCGCCTCGCCGTAGCGCGCCAGCGGGCAGCCGGTCCGGAAGCCGTCATAGCCACGACCGGTCAGAGGATTCTGCTCGGCCATGGTGATCGAGCGTTCGTAGAGGAAGCCGTAGTGGCTCTGTCCGAAATGTTCGAGCTGGCTCGAGAACTGCACGACGACTTGCTTCCAGGTCGGCGGCGACACGACCGCCGACGCGCCGATGAGCAGGCCGCCGGCGAGCAGCGCGATCACCACGACCGGCCGCAGCCGTGGCAGCAGCAGCGCCGCCAGCAGCAGCCCCGCCGCTGTCAGGATCGTCGGCATGCGCTGGCTGATGACGACGACGAGGCAGAGGGGCAGGAGCAGCAGCGCGGCGGCCGCGAGCGTTCCCGGCACGCGCCGGCACGCGAGCAGCCAGGCGGCGGGCGGCACGATCACCGGCACGATGATGCGCGCGAGCGGCGGCCCGGCGCGCGGCTTGCTGAACGGGCCTGTCAACTCGCCCGCCGGCGCCGGGCCGTGGCCGCAGAGATTATGCCCGGTCAGGAACTGCAGCGCGACATTCAGCAGGATGTAGACGGTGCATCCGGCGACGACGCCGTACATCCAGCGCCGCCGCTCGGGAAACGCCAGCACGCGAACCTGCAGCGCCGCCGCGAACAGCAGGAAACGGAGCGTCGCGGCGGCCTGGATCGCCGAGCCGATGCCGCCCTCCCCGACATTGATCGCGGGCAGCGGCAGCGAGCAGAAGACGAGCCAGCCCCACCAGGCGAGACCGAGCGGCACCCAGCCGTGCCGGAGCCATGTCCAGTCCCGCGCGAGCGCGCACCGCGCCAGGAAGCAGAGATCGGCAACGCCCATCGTGCCTTCCGCGATCGCATGGCCGTGCATCAGGAACACGGGGGTCAGCAGCGCCGCGATCAGCGCGACGCGGTCGAGCCACGCGGCCGCCGCGCCGGACCAGGCCGGCCCGCGAAGGGCGACGTCGTCGGCGGCGGCGTGGGGTGCCCAGGACATGCTGCGCCGTTCCTGCCAGCCGCACGCCCATCCGGCAAGCCCGGCGGCGATCGGCAGCCACGCGGCACGCGCGTCGCGCCATGGAAGCCGAAATTGCCGGAACTGGGGCACACCCCGGGATCATTCGGCGGGGCGGAACGCTGGGCTTCGATGTTTCGGCGTGACCTGGCCCCGAAAGAATCCATCTAGCGCGCGACCCCGCCGCTGCTGCACGCCTCGGCGGCCCTGGAACCGTTGCGGAACGCGAATGCCGGCAAGCGAAGGATTTTGGTCGCGCTCGGTCGACGAGATCGGGCTAACGCTGCGCTGCCTTTTTCACCCCACGAGGTTCGCTTTGCCGAAGGCGGTGTTCCTGGTCGGGGTCTCCTACCTGTTCGTGCCGATCGACCTCATCCCCGACAGATTGCCGGTCGTCGGGCATTCGACGAGATCGGGTTCTGTCTGGCGGGCCTGCTCGCGTCGCATCTGCTCGCCCGCGCCGGAGCAGGCACGGGAGCCGCTCCACCCGGATCGCACGCGTATCCGGACCTGATGCCGGAATGGGCGCCGGGCTCTCGCCGAATTCCTGCGGTTCCGGCTGCGCGTGCTGCACGCCGATCTGAGCAACTTCTTCCTGCTGCAATACCGTCGCGCCGACGGGTTTCTGATCACCGGCAAGAACTCCGGGACGCATTGGCTCAAATACATGTTGAGCTGCGGCATCGCCGAGGAGTTCGGCGTATCCCCGCCGCGCAAGTCCAGCGGACCCGAGGCGGAGGTGATCGTCGGCCATCCGCGCTGGCCGCGCGTTGACGCGCATGTCCCGCGCATCGCCAGCTCCCACACGATCCCTTCGGTTCTGTTCGCCTCGCGATGGCTGCGGCCGGCCGTGTCGCGGCCGCCGATCGTCGTCCTGGTGCGCGACGTGCGCGCGGCGATGGCTTCAAATTACGTCAAGTGGCGTCACGCATACGGTTCGCCCTTCTCCGACTACGTGCGGGGCGACCCGGGCGGCCGGCGGCATGTCGCCGATATCTGGTGGTATGTGCATTTCATGAATTGCTGGGGCGACGTGGCCGCGTGCCGTCCGGACCAGGTCTTGGTCGTGCGCTACGAGGATCTCGAAACGGCGCCCGCTTGCTGGGTCCGCAGGATCGCCGCGCATCCTAATGTTTTGCTTTCCGACCGGGCGGTCGCGGCCGCCGTCGGGGTCGGGGGTCGTGAGGCGATGCAGGCGCGTCTCGATCCCGGCAAGGGCGAGACCATCATCCCGCCGTCCTCCGCTCGGGCGCTAGTCTCCTTCCGCCCAGACGACGACCGTGTCGCCGACGCGATCCTCGAGCGCTGCTTGCGGCACGATCTCGGCTACGGCTACCGCGTTCGGAATGCGTCAAGGCGAGGCGAGGAGCCGGACCTGCTGCGGCCCTAGTCGCGCAAGCAGCGTCTCGACGCTCTCGCCGAGCAGCGGATGCACCCAGCCCGGCGCGACATCCGCGAGCGGCCGCAGCACGAAGGCCCGCAGATGCGCGCGCGGGTGCGGCAGCACCGGATCGGGGTGCGCGCGGATCAGGCCGCCGATCGCGACGATGTCGAGGTCGAGCGGCCGGGCCGCATTGGGCGATGGTGCGGACCCGGCCGCACGCGGCCTCGATCGCCTGCAGGGCGGCGAGCAGGCGCTCGGGTTCGGCCGGCCCCTCGAGCCGCGCCACGCCGTTGACGTAGGGCGGCTGGCCCGAGGGCGGGACCGGCGCGGAGGAGTACCAGCGCGACACCGCCCGCACCGAGTAGCCGGGCAGCGTCCGGAGCGCGGCCACGGCCTGCCTGCAGGTCTCGAGCGGAGGCGTTCCGTCCCGGCGCGGGCAGGTTCGCGCCGAGGCCGATCAAAATCGTCATGCTGACTGTCGCGTTCTCACTGCCCTGCTTGCCGTGGCTTGACTTTTCGGCAACAGAGGGACGTTGTTGGATGCGGCGGCGAGCCGGAGTTCTTTTGCCGGTCCTAGCCGTATTCGACCGGCCCAATGTAGGGCCGCACAGGAAGGTCCAATCATGCATTTCCTCCCCAATGAGAGGGTGGCGCTTTTCATCGACGGCGCAAATCTTTATTCCGCGTCCCGCAATCTCGGCTTCGATGTCGATTACCGCAATCTCCTGGAATATTTCCGCAAGAAAGCGCACGTCATCCGCGCCTACTACTATTCCGCGGTTCTGGAGACGGATGAGTACTCGCCTCTGAAGCCGCTGACGGACTGGCTTGCCTATAACGGCTACACGCTCGTCACGAAGCCCGCCAAAGAGTTCACGGATTCGGCCGGCCGGCGCCGGGTGAAGGGCAACATGGACATCGAGGTGGCGGTGGACATGCTCGAACTCTGCCCGAAGATCGACCATGCCGTGCTGTTCAGCGGCGATTTGGATTTCCGGCGGCTGGTCGAGGCGGTGCAGCGCAAGGGCGTGCGCGTCTCGGTCGTGTCTTCGATCCGCACCAGCCCGCCCATGGTCGCGGACGAGCTGCGGCGGCAGGCGGACCAGTTCCTCGAACTGGCCGAGATCGCGCCCGAGTTCACCCGCCGGCAGATGGAACCCCGGCCGCGCCCGGTCCCGCTCCGTCAGACGCCGGCCGAACCCTTCACGGATTCGAACGACGCCGCCTGATGAAGCTTCGTGATCCGGGCGAGGCGCAGGCGCCGCTCGCGCCAGGCCATGACTGCCCGCTCTGCCCGCGGCTGGTCGCCTATCGTCAGGCGAACCGGGAGGCCAACCCCGACTGGTTCAACGCGCCGGTTCCGACATTCGGCGCGATCGACGCGGAACTCCTCATCGTCGGCATGGCGCCCGGCGTGCGCGGCGCCAATCGCACCGGCCGCCCGTTCACGGGAGATTTCGCGGGCGTCCTGCTCTACGAGACGTTGCTGCGCTTCGGCTTCGCCGGCGGCGTCTACCGGGCGGAGCCGGATGACGGCCTTTCGCTGCGGAACTGCCGCATCGTCAATGCGGTGCGCTGCGTGCCTCCGGCCAATCTGCCGGAGCCGAAGGAAGTCACGCAGTGCAACCGCTTCCTCGCCGCCGAACTGCAGGCCATGCCGAGGCTGCGCGTCGTGCTGGCGCTCGGCGTTCTGGCGCACGCGGCCGTGCTGAAGGCGTGCGGCATACCGCCAACCCGCATCCGTTTCCATCACGGTGACATGCACGCGCTGCCGGACGGGCTACGCCTCGCCGACAGCTATCACGTCTCCCGCTACAACACGAGCACGCGCCGTCTGACGCCCGACATGTTCGAACTCGTGGTCGCCCGGATCGCCGACGACCTCGGCCGCCCGATGGCGTAGCGCGCGGCAGACGCCTATCCCTTGCCGCGCATCAGCCGCGCCTTGTCGCGCTGCCAGTCGCGCGCGGCGATGGCGTGCCGCTTGTCGGCCTTCTGCCGCCCTTCGCCCAGACCGAGCAGCACCTTGGCGACGCCCCGCTCGTTGAAATGGATGTCGAGCGGCACGAGCGTCTGGCCCGCTCGCGCGTGACCGCCCCGTGAGCGTCCGGATCTGCTTGCGCTTCAGCAGCAGCTTGCGGGGCGCGCGCGGCTCGAAGCGCGACAGCACGCCGCCCTGGTATTCCGGGATGTAGCAGTTGAACAGCCACATCTCGCCCTCGCGCTCGCCGGCCCAGGCTTCGGTCAGCGTCGCGCGGCCGTGGCGCAGCGACTTCACCTCCGGCCCCCTCAGCACGAGCCCGGCCTCGACCGTGTCCTTGATCGTGTAGTCGAAGCGCGCCTTGCGGTTCTGCGCGGCGATGCCGTGCGCGATCAGGCCCTTCTTCTTCGCTTTCGCTTCAGCCATGCCGGTCTAGTTCAGCAGCCCGACTTCCGTCATCGCCGCCGGAGACGCGGCCCCGCGTCGCTTCGGACAGCGGCGCGAGCGGCAGGCGGCAGAACTCGCGAGGACTTGCCGAGCAGGCTGGCCGCGTATTTCACCGGGCGCGGGACTGGTCTCGACGAACAGCGCGTCGTGCAACGGCAGCAGCCGGTCCTGGATGGTGATCGCGTCGCTGGCGCGGCCCTCGGCCCACGCGATCTGCATTTCGCTGCACAGGCGCGGCGCGACGTTGCGCGGTGACGCTGATGCAGCCGATCGCCGCCGGCGGCGAGGAACGACGACCGCCGTGTGGTCCTCGCCCGAGAGCTGGGTGAAGCCGGCGCCGCAGGCCCGGCGCGTCTGCAACGGCCGCGCGAGATTGGCGGTCGCGTCCTTCACGCCGACGATGTTCGGGTGCCTCGCCAGCCGCGCCATCGTCTCCACGCTCATGTCGACGACGCTGCGGCCGCGGGATGTTGTAGATCAGGATCGGCAGATCGACCGCGTCGGCGATCGCCTTGAAGTGCAGATAGAGCCCCTCCTGGGTCGGCTTGTTGTAGTAGGGCGTGACCACCAGCGCCGCGTCCGCGCCCGCGCTCCTTGGCGTGCCGGGCGAGGTCGATCGCCTCGGCCGTGCTGTTCGAGCCCGCGCCGGCGATGACCGGCACCCGCCCGCCGGCGACCTCGACCGCGATCTCGACGACCCGCCGGTGCTCGGCGTGGGTCAGCGTCGGGCTTTCGCCGGTCGTGCCGGCCGGCACGAGGCCGCTGGTACCCTCATTGATCTGCCAATCCACAAACTCGGCGAGCTCTCTCTCGTCGAGCGAGCCGTCCGCTTGCATCGGCGTGATCAGGGCGACGATCGAGCCCTTGAACATCCGCCTCTCCGGACCCTCCGCGCGGCCGCTCGCGCGTTGCGCGCCGGACGGTGCGTTTGGGGGCCTGGAAGCTAGGCGCGGCGGGGATGCGCCGCAAGGCCGGACGCGGTAGAACGAGCCATGCCGTTTCCGAGGTCGGCCTTCGCAATCGTCACCGGCGCGGTGCTCGGGGCCGTGGTGGTGGGTTGCGCGCGCACGCAGGCGCAGGCCGGCGATCCGATGCGCGGCCGTGCGGGCCGGTCGCTGGCACGGACGCCGCCGCCGCGGCCGCGCGCGACGTCGGACCCGTTGGCGCTCAAGCTCGTCACCTACTACCGGCTGCTCGCGCCGGATGCCGCATCCGCCGCCGAAATCGCCGTCCTTCATCGGCGCCAACCCGGAGTGGCCGAACCGGGCCGTGCTCGAGAAGCGGCGCGACGAGGCGCTGGCCCGCGAGCCGGACGGGCCGGTCGCGCTCGCGCAATGCCGGCGCGATCCCGTGCGGCTGGCCGAGGCCAGGCTGCGCTGCGCCGAGCGCCTTCACCGCCGCCGGGCGACGCCGATAAGCGGCCGCGGCGCATCCGCGCGGCGTGGCGCGACGGCATCACCGATCCCGCGTCCGAAAGCGCCTTTCTGCTCCGCTTCGGCGCGATCGTCAGGCCGGAGGATCAGTGGGCGCGCTTCTACCGCCTCGCCTGGTCGTCGGACGCCGGGCCGCCGCCCGTCAGGCGAGCCGCCTCGACCCCGCACGGCGCAAGGCGGCCCAGGCGCTGCTCGCGCTGAAGCGTAACGATCCGTCCGGCCCGGCGTTGCTCGCCGCCTTGCCGCAGGCCGAACAGGCCGAACCCGCGCTTGTGCTCGAACACGCCCGCTGGCTTCGGAAGTCCGGGCAGGACGCGGCGGCTGCTGCGGTGTGGCTCGCAAGCGGCGAGGCGGCGCAGCGGGGCGCCCCGGAGGAGCACCGGACCGAGTTCTGGGCGGAGCGCAACCTCCTCATCCGCCGGCTGCTCGCGTCGGGGGATGCCGAGCGCGCCTATGCGGTCGCGGCGCTGCCCGGTCAGACGGCGCCGGGAAGCGTCGCGGATGCGGCGTTCCTGGCCGGGTTCATCGCGCTCCGGCGGCTGCACGATCCCGAGCGGGCGCTCGGTCAGTTCCGGTCCGTCGCCGCCGTCGCCCGCGCGGCGGTCAGCCAGGCGCGCGCCCAATACTGGCTGGGGCGGGCGCTGCAAGCCGGCGGGCCGCGACCCGTCCGCCGCCTATGCCGCCGCCGCCGCGTTTCCGCTGACCTTCTACGGCCAGCGCGCGGCGCTCGCGGGCGGCGCCACCACGGACGCGCTCGCCGCCCGCATCCGCGACCTCAAGGATCCGGAGTGGACGCGCGTGCAGGCCTCCGGGTTCGTGGACGGCGAACTCGTCCGGGCCGCGCTCCTGCTCGCCGCCTGGGGCGAGGCGCGGCGGGCGTCCGCCTTCCTGCTGCGGGCGGATGCGGCCGCGACCGATCCGGCCGGCCGGTCCATCGACTCCCGGCTCGCGCTCGGCCTCGGCCTGCCGGACGTGGCCGTCGCCATCGCCCGCGCGGCCGGGCGCGGGGGAGGGGCCTTGCCCGAGGCCGGGTGGCCGCTGCCTCTCGATCCCCCGCCGGGGACGCTCGATCCGGCGGTGACGCTCGGCCTGATCCGGCAGGAGAGCAGCTTCGATGTGGGGGCGGCCAGCCCGGCGGGCGCGCGCGGCCTGATGCAGCTGATGCCCGCGACGGCCGAGAGCGTCGCCCGCCGCATCGGCGAGCAGACCTCGCTCGTCGCCCTGACCACCGACGCCGCCCACAACATGCGCCTCGGCACGGCCTATCTGCGGGCGATGCTGGACCAGTTCGGCGGCTCGCTGCCGCTGGCGGTCGCCGCCTATAACGCCGGTCCCAACCGGGTATCCGCGTGGCTCGCGGCGAGCGGCGACCCGCGCGCGGGCGGGATCGACATGCTGGACTGGATCGAGCTGATCCCGTTCACGGAGACCCGGAACTACGTGCAGCGGGTGCTGGAAAACGTCGTGATCTACCAGGCCAAGCGCGACGAACCCCTGATCCTCGCGGGCGGCATCTGAAATGGACGAACCGGATCGCCCGGCGCGTGCGCGCGTGCGCGTCGGCCGGTTGGTGGCGAGCGTGTTCGGCGCGGGGCGGTTTCCGGTCTCGCCGGGTTCGGCCGGGTCGGCGGTCGCGATCCTGATCGGCTGGCCGCTGCTGCTTTTGCCCGTCTGGGTGCTGATCGCGGCCGCCCTGGCGGCGACGGCCGGCGGCTGGTGGGCGGTCAGGGCGGCCGAAATCCGCGGCGATCCGGGCTGGGTTGTCATCGACGAGGTGGCCGGGCAATGGATCGCGCTGCTCGGTCTCGCGGTCCCGACGATCCCCGGACTGCTCGCGGCGTTCGTGCTGTTCCGGGTGCTGGACGTGACCAAGCCCGGCCCGGTCGGGTGGGCCGACCGCCAGCACGGCGCGACCGGGGTCATGCTCGACGACGTGATCGCGGGCGCGATTGCGGCGGGGCTGCTATCCGCGCTACGGCTGGCATGGCCTCATCTTCTGACGTGATGGCCGGGAGCGAAGCGGAAAGCGATGACCCCTGACCTGCTCATGGACGCGGAGGCGCTGCTGGTCCGGTGCCGCAACCGGGGCCTCAAGCTCGCGACCGCCGAAAGTTGCACCGGCGGCATGATCGGCGCGACCCTGACCGCGATCTCCGGCTCCGCCGACGTGTTCGACTGCGGCTTCGTCACCTATTCCAACGAGGCCAAGACCGCGATGCTCGGCATCCCCGCCGCGCTGCTCGAGGCGGAAGGGGCGGTGAGCGAGGAGGTTGCCCGCGCCATGGCCGAACAGGCGATCGCCCGCAGCCGGGCGGACTTGGCGATTTCGGTCACGGGCATTGCCGGGCCGACCGGCGGCAGCATCGATAAGCCCGTAGGCCTGGTGTGGATCGGAGTCGCCGGCCGCGAAGGCCCGGTCCGGACCGAGCGCCACATCTTTCCCGGCGACCGCAGCCAAATCCGGATCGCGACCGTCGCCCGCGTCTTCGCCATGCTGCGCGAAGCCGCCGACTAGCCCTTCGTTGTCCAGGGGCAGGCGGGTAGCACCTCGACATCTCGCATCATCGCAAGTGCTCCGCCGAGGAAGTAGCATCCGCTCTCTGCGCCGCGCAGGCGTGCGTGAGGAAATCAAGCAGAGCGCGGATTGAAGGGAGCAGCCCGCGGCGCGAGGGGAAAACTGCATGCACGATGCCGGCTGGCGGTCGCCATTGCGGCAAAACCCGGAGCAGCCGACCGGCATGCAGGTCTCCCGCAATCATCAACGTCGGGAGCTGGACGACTTCGACGCCCGCCAGCGCAGCTTCGCGCAGCACCGCCATGTCGTCGGTGACGAGGCGTGGATGGTGCGGGATGATCGCACTGCGGCCATCCTGGGCCTCAAGCCGCCATTGATGTTCGCCATGCGCCGGGCCAAGGTCCAGGCTCGGCTGTGCCGCGAGATCGGCGGGTGACGACAAGGGCGCCGTAATCAGCTCGGGGCTGGCGACGAGGCACTCCGTGGTCTCGTCGAGCTTGCGCATGACAAGGTCGCTTTCTTCCAGCGGGGGGAAGCGGACGCGAATGGCGAGGTCGAAACCCTCGGCTACCACGTCCACCCGCCGGTTGGTGCTGTCGAGATGCACCTCGACGGCCGGGTTCTCGACCATGAAGCGCGCGACCAACCCGCCGAACTGAAATTGGAGGAGCGCGACCGGGCAGCTCATCCGGATCACGCCGCGCGGCTCGGCTCGTGCATGCGCGATCACCTGTTCGGCAGCTTCCGCCTCCACCAGCATGGCGACGCAGCGGTCGTAGAACTCGCGACCGATCTCGGTAACGGAGAAGCGGCGCGAGGAGCGGTTGAGAGGCGAACGCCGAGCCGCTCCTCCAGGAGCAGGATGCGCCGGCTGAGCCTGGACTTCTGCACGCCGAGCGCCCGCCCTGCCGCCGCGAAGCCGCCATGATCGACCACCTGAACGAAGTAGTAGAAATCGTTGAGGTCCTGCATCGTCCGAGGGATAGGACGCTGCGACGCCTCCAGCAATCTTCAGGCGCGGTCGTCTCCATCTTATCTCGGTGACAACATCGATCGGCCGAATGGCGGCTCGGCCGCCTCGGAGACAGACAATGGCCAAGAAATCCTCGGCCGCTTCGGCAACAATCACGGCCACTGGGTGGGAGACGGCTTCCCGGTCCGTTCGCTCTTTTCGGACAACGACCTGGGAGCGCACATCAGTCCGTTCCTTCTCCTCGACTATGCGGGACCTCATGTCTTTGCGCCGACGTCGGGCAGGCGCGGCGTCGGGCAGCATCCGCATCGCGGGTTCGAGACCGTGACCATCGTCTATGACGGCGAGGTCGAGCACCGCGATTCCGCCGGCAATGGCGGGATCATCGGTCCGGGCGACGTGCAGTGGATGACGGCGGGCGGCGGCATCCTGCACGAGGAATATCATTCGCCGGCCTTCGCCAAGACCGGCGGGCCGTTCCGCATGGTGCAGCTCTGGGTCAACCTGCCGGCCAAGGACAAGATGACGCCGGGCGGCTATCAGGCGATCCTCGACGCCGCCATCCCTGTGGTCGACTTGGCCGAGGGCGCCGGCAAGGCGCGGGTCATCGCCGGCGAGCTCTCGGGGCCAAGGGGCCGGCGAAGACCTTCACGCCGGTCAACCTCTGGGATCTCACGCTCGACGCCGGCGCGGACGTGACGCTCGATCTGCCGAAGGCCACACGGCGATGCTGGTGGTACCGACCGGCACATGTCACGGTCGGGGGCAGCCAGCAGCGCCGGCGAGGCGGAGATGCTTTTGCTCAAGCCGCGAGGGAAGCGGGATCACGATCCATGCCGACGGCGCCACGAGGCTGCTGGTGCTGGCCGGCGAGCCGATCGACGAGCCGATTGTCGGCTAGGGCCCGTTCGTGATGAACAGCGAAACGGAGATTTGCCAGGCCGTGGACGACTTCAACAGCGGCCGTTTCGCTGGGGCGGCGGCTTGAACATCGGGATTCGCCCTCGACAGGCCAGGGGAATCGCATTTGACTGAATGAGGTATTCCGGCGGCTCGCGGATGTGGATTTATGTGTCGACTCCTTTGCTGGGGAGGGGTCGATGGGCTGGTTGGAGGCGTGTTTCGGGGATATGCCGGATCCGCGAACAGGCAATGCGACCCGGCACAACCTGCTGGAGGTTCTGACGATCGCGCTGGTGGGGTCGATCTGCGGCGCCGAGAGCTGCGTTGACTTCGCCGACTTCGCTCGCGACCGGAAATCGCTGTTCCGGGACTTCCTGCGGCTGGAGAACGGCTTGCCGAGCCACGACACGTTCTCTCGCCTGTTCCGCCTGCTTGACCCGGCGGCGTTCGCGGCCTGCTTCACGCGTTTCCTCGACAGCCTCGGCGCGGCCGGGCGCGGCGTGCTGGCGATCGACGGCAAGACGCTGCGCCGCTCGTTCGACCGCGCGGCGCACGCCTCGCCGCTGCACGTCGTGACCGCGTTCGCCTGCGACGCGCGCCTGGTGCTGGGCCAGGTCGCGGTGCCCGAAGGCGGCAACGAGATCACCGCCGCGCGAGCGCTTCTCGGCATGCTCGACCTGAGCGGCATGCTGGTCACCGGTGACGCAATCCACTGCCAGGGCGAGACCGCCCGTCTGGTTGCCGAGCGCGGCGGCGACTGGCTGTTCGCCTTGAAGGCGAACCGGCCGGCGATGCTCGCCGAAGTCGCAGCCCTGTTCGCCGATCCCAAGGCGGCCGCCTTCGAGGCGCACACCACGACCGATGCCGATCATGGCCCGCATCGAGACCAGGCGCCATCGGGTCTGCCACGACGTGCGCTGGCTGTTTTCGGATCGCCGCTACCCGGACGAGCCAAGACTGCCCGGTTTGGCGACCCTGTGCATGGTCGAGGCCGAAGTCGAGCGCGACGGGCGGACCAGCATCGTCCGCCGCTACTACCTCTCCTCCGCCGTCCTGTCGGCCCAGGGTTTCGCGGAGGCAGCGCGTGCTCACTGGCACATCGAGAACGCCCAGCACTGGGTGCTCGACACGGCGTTCGATGAGGACAGGGCGCGCAACCGGCGTGATCACGGCCCGGAAAACCTCGCCATCCTGAGACGGTTGGCCCTCAACGTCCTGCGCTCCGCCCGTCCCGACATCTCGATCCGCCGCAAGCGCAAGCGATCCGGATGGTCCGACGACTTCGCCCGCTCCATCCTCGGCCAAATGCGATAGCCCTGTCGACAGGGGGCGGGTCCATTGGTTCTTGGAGCGCAGGCCGCTATCCTCGGCAGCCGGGCGGCGTCACGGGAGGGAGGTCATGATTGAGATGATCATCGAGCAAGCGGTGGCATCTCACAACCAAAGTAGCCGTTCAGCTTGTCGCATGGGACCACTGCTCATCCAGACCCCGCCGCACGCCAATCTTGCATTGCGGTAGCCACGCGCCTAAATCAGCCCTTCACCCGATTGCAAGAGTTCGGAGGCTGAGCGCATGGCGCGCGTCACCGTTGAAGACTGCGTTCAGAAGGTTCCCAACCGCTTCGAGCTGGCGCTGTTCGCGGCCGAGCGCGCTCGCGGCCTGAGCCGGGGCGAGGAGCTGACGATCGACCGTGACGACGACAAGAACCCGGTCGTGGCACTCCGGGAGATCGCCGAGGAGACGATCGACCTCAAGCGCGTCGAGCAGGAGTTGGTGAAGTCGCTGTCGCGCTCGCCCGAGCCGGAGCCCGCCGACGAGGAGGTGCTCGACCTCATCCCGACCGACCAGAACATCTTCGGCCTGCAGGATGTGACGGCCGAGGAGGAGGCGGCGAACCTCCCCGTCGAGAACGAGGAGATGTCTCCCGAGGATTCGGAGGCGGCGATCGAGGCCGAACTCGGCGGCCGCGGCCGCCGGTAGCCCGCATGGAAGAGGGCGCGCGACGATGGCCGGCGAGCGCGCCCGCCCTCGCGCCGCCCGATACCGGCGCGTCCCCTGGCGCGTCCCCTGGCCCATCCCCTGGCGCGTCGCCGTCGGAGGCGTTGCCTGAATTGCAGGCCGAAGCGCCCAAGCCACGCCCGGAGATCATCCGGCAGTATGAGCTGACCGAGAAGGTGCTCGCCTACGATCCCGGTGCCGACACGTCCCTGATCGACGCCGCCTACGTGGTCGCCATGCAGGCGCATGGGCGCCAGCGGCGCAAGAGCGGCGATCCCTATTTCGCCCATCCGCTGGAAGTGGCGGCCATTCTCACCGACCTCAAGCTCGACGTGCCCACCATCGTGACGGCGCTGCTGCACGACACGATCGAGGACACGCTGGTCACCTATGAGGACATCAGGGAAAAATTCGGCGAGGAAATCGCCAATCTGGTGGATGGCGTCACCAAGCTCTCCCAGCTGGAAGTCTTTTCCGAGCGCACCAAGCAGGCGGAGAATTTCCGCAAGCTGATGCTGGCCATCACCAGCGACATCCGCGTGCTGCTGGTCAAGCTGGCCGACCGGCTGCACAACATGCGCACCCTGGGTTATATCGACAAGCCGGAGAAGCGCCGCCGCATCGCCCAGGAGACGGTGGACATCTATGCGCCGCTGGCGGGCCGCATCGGCATGCAGAACATGCGCGAGGAGTGGAAGACCTGGCCTTCGCGAGCTGGACCCGGAAGCCTACGTCACGATTTCGCGCGGCTGGACATGGTGGGCGGCACCGGGTGCGGCGGATCGCGGAGCCAGATCAAGCGCCGCCTGGCCGAGCAGGGGTGCGCATGGAGCTGTGGCCGCGGCAAGCGGCCTTTCTCGATCTGGCGCAAGCTGCAGCCAAGAAACGTATCCTTCGAGCAGCTCTCGGACATTTTCGGCTTCCGGGTGATCGTGCGGCCGCCGACTGCTACCCGCGCCCTGGGCATCATCCATACCAGCTGGCAGATGGTGGCCGAACGCTTCAAGGATTTCATCTCCACCCCCAAGCCCAATGGCTATCGCAGCATCCACACCACCGTGATGCGGGCCGGAAAAGCAGCGGGTGGAAATCCAGATCCGCACCCAGGACATGCATGACATGGCCGAGCGCGGCGTCGCCGCCCATTGGCGCTATCGCGAGCATGTCCCGACGGCCCCGGCGTGACCGCCAGCGACGGCCTATGGCTGGCTGCGCGACATGGTGGACCTGCTCGAGAAGGGCTCGCCCCGAAGAGGTGCTGGAGCATTCGCGCCTGGCCATGTACCAGGACCAGGTTTTCTGCTTCACCCCCAAGGGCTCGCTGATCTCGCTGCCCAAGGGCGCCACGCCGATCGATTTCGCCTATGCCGTGCATACCGATCGGGCAACAGCGCGTCGGCGCGCGCGTCAATGGCCCATGATGCCGCTGCGCACGCCGCTGAAGAATGGCGACCAGGTGGAAATCATCACCACAAGGGGCTCCACGCCCTCGCCGCAGTGGGAGCAGTTCGTGGTCACCGGCCGGGCGCGGGCGGAAATCCGCCGCTTCCTGCGCCATGCCCAACGCGACGAGCATTCCGCTTCGGGCCGCGCCGCACTGGCAAAGGCGTTCCGCCAGGAGGGGCTCGACGGCTCCGAGCGGGTGCTGGAGACGACGCTGAAGGCGCTGAAGCAGCACAGCCTCGACGATCTCTACATCGCCGTCGGCAACGGCAATCTCGGCCCCAAGGAGGCGGTACACGCGGCCTACCCGGAGTTGCGCCAGAGCGGACGCGCGCCGCGCGTATTGCCCGTGTTTCAGCCCCGCTCCGGCGGTGCGCGGCAGCCCAATGCCGTCTCCGACCGCTCCGGGTCGCCGATCCGGGGCCTGGTGCCGGGCATGGCGGTACACTACGCCGGATGCTGCCATCCCATTCCCGGCGACCGCATCGTCGGCATCGTCGCGACCGGCAAGGGGGTCACGATCCATGCGCGGGAGAGCCAGACGCTCGAAACCTTCGCCGCGACCCCGGAGCGGTTCATCGACGTCGAGTGGAACGAGACCGCGCCCGGCGACAAGGGCGCCCGCGACAAAGCACACCGGCCGGATCAGCGTCATCGCGGCGAACGAGCCGGGCGCGCTCGCCAACATGACCAACGCGATCGCGAAGCAGGACGGGGCGATCAGCAATCTCAAAATCATCAACCGCCAGCAGGATTTCTTCGAGGCGCTGGTCGATGTCGATGTGCGCGACACGCGGCATCTGGCGAGCGTGATCGCGGGTCTGCGCGGCGCGTCGTCCGTCACGCAGGTCGAGCGGGCGCGGGGTTTGAACGCGCCGTGATCGGCAAGCTTGGGCGCGGATTTCTGCGACATCCGCCGGATCGAGCGGGTGATGGAACGGCACGGCGACCGGTTCCTCGCCCGCGTCTTCACCGAAACCGAACGCTCGCCGCGCGCTTCGCCGCACGCAGGCGCTGCACGCGCCGACCTTCGCGAAGAGATTCGCGGCCAAGGAGGCGGCGGCCAAGGCGCTCGGTACCGGCTTCCGCTCCGGCGTGTTCCACGCCTATCTCGGCGTGGTCAACCTGCCCTCGGGCGAGCCGACCCTGCACATGACGGGCGGCGCTGCCCTGAGGCTGAGCGCGATCACGCCGTCCGGAATGACGCCGGTCGTGGCTGCTGACGATGACCGACGAGTATCCGTATGCCTTCGCCCAGGTCATCATCGAGGGCGTGCCGGCGTGAGGCCGCGTTGATCGAGCGCTATTCGGACCACGCCGCGAATGAGTGTACGTATCTTGCGTGGGTTCGGACCGCCTTGTCCGTAATGGCGTTCGGATTTGTGGTGGAGCGGTTCGACATCTTCCTGGCGACCGTCGCGAGCAGATTGTCCGGAGAGAGAGCGCACGCACCGAACCACCTGGTCGGCGATGTGACCGGCCTTTGCCTGATCGTGCTCGGGGGAGGCATGATGGTCGCTGCCACGATGCGCTTTCGTAAGATTGGCAGGGACATCGACGCGAACAGACGCGCGCGCCGTTCGCGGCACGCGCTCCGACATGATCCTCATCGGGCTGCTGCTTGCCCTCGGGACTACGCTGTTCGCCTATCTGACGTACATGGTCGGCAGGTCCGGTTTCTTCTAGCAGCCGATGCCAGAACCCCTCGCCCTTTACGTCCACTGGCCGTTCTGTCTCGCGAAATGCCCGTATTGCGACTTCAACAGCCATGTGCGCGAGCTCATCCCCAAGCGCGCTTCGCCGCCGCCCTGCGCGCGGAGCTGGCCGGGGAAGCGGCGCGGCTCGGCCGGCGCCGGCTCGAGCTCGATTTTCTTCGGCGGCGGCACGCCGAGCCTGATGCGGCCGGAAACCGTCGCCGCCCTGATCGAGCAGGCGACGGCGCTGTTCGACCGGCGGCCGGACATGGAGATCACGCTCGAGGCCAATCCCACCAGCGTCGAGGCGGGCGGCTGCGCGGCTTTCGCGAGGCCGGCGTCAACCGGGTCTCGCTCGGCGTGCAGGCGCTGATCGACGAGGCGCTGCGATGCTCGGCCGCGAGCACTCGGCGGCGCAGGCCATCCGCGCGCTGGAGGCGGCGCGCGCGCTGTTTCCGCGCATCTCGTTCGACCTGACCTACGCCCGGCCGGAGCAGAGCGCTTGCGGCCTGGCGTGCGAGCTCGAGCAAGCCTTGCCCTGGTGGCGATCATCTGTCGCTTTACCAGCTCACCATCGAGCCGGGCACCGCTACGAGGCCCTGCATCGGCAGGGCCTGATCGTGCTGCCCGAGCGGACGACGGCCGCCGCTCTTTACGAGGAAACGGCGCAGGTGGCGCGCGCCGGGCTCGCGGCGTACGAGGTTTCCAACTATGCCCGCCCCGGCGCCGAAAGCCGGCACAATCTCGCCTATTGGCGCTACGGGGATTATGCCGGCATCGGACCCGGCGCCCATGGCCGCGTGACCCTGGACGGCGGCCTCTGCGCACCCGCCGCCACCGCGCGCCCGAGCCCTGGGCAGAGCGGGTCGAACGCACCGGATCGGAGAGGACCAGCAGCGCCGGTCGACGACGCCGAGCGGCCCCGCGAGATGCTGCTGATGGGTCTGCGCCTGGCGAAGGCTCAGCGCGGCCTTTCGCGGCCCGCACCGGCCTCCCTTGGGCGATGCGATCGACCCCGCGTGCTGCGGGATGCGGCCGAGGAAACCTATCTCGAACTGAATGATGACCATCTTGCTGGCGACCGCCAGCGGGCGCCTGCGCCTCGACGCGCTGCTCGCCGCGCTGGTGATTTGACAATCGGCATCGCGAGGAGCGCTTGCGACACTCATCGTCATCGCGAGGAGCGTTTGAGACGTAGCTGATCCAGGCGATCCGCGCCATGCCGCGCGCCTGGATCGCCGCGCCGCCAAGCGGCGGCTCGCGATGACGGAGAGGGCTCGGCAAACGGCAATCATCCTCGCTTACAGGAATCCAATCGGAGAAAATGTATGCCCACCCTTCGCGCATGCGTTCCAACGGGGAACGCCAGCCGCTACCTGCAGCAGCTCTGCAAGCATTGGAGCCACAAATTCGCGGTCGAGTTCGATCCCGCGCACGGCGTCATCCATTTGCCGGGCACGGATTGCATCCTGGACGCGGGGCCGGACGCGCTCAGGCTCGAAATGCAGGCCTCGGACCCGGACGTGCTGCCGCGCATGAGCGGCGTCGTCGCCGACCACCTCAAGCGTTTTGCGTTCCGCGAGGCGCTGACGGTCGCGTGGTCCGCCACTCCGGAGCCGTGATCTCGTAGGCGATATGCCGCTTCAGCGGATGGCCCGGCGACGGCCGCGGGATGATCGAATTCGCCGATCTCGCGCATCCCGAGCCGCCGCATCAGCCGCCACGAGGCGACGTTCGCGGGCACGGTCAGGCTGACCACCCGGTCGAGGCCAATCGGCCCGAACGCCGCGTCGAGCGCGAGCGTCGCCGCTTCGCGGGCGAGCCCCTGTTTCTGCCAGCGCGGCGACAGCCGCCAGCTGATCTCCACCGCCGGGGTGAAGAACGCCGTCCAGGAGAGAGGCATAATGCCGCAAAAGCCGATGAGCTCCGCCGTCGGCCGGTGCTCCACTGCCCAGTAGCCCCAGCCGTTCGCGGCGAAATGCGCGGCGAGGCGGTCGAACATCGCGTCCGAATCGGCGGGCGTCATGGGCAGGAGATAGCGCAGCACGCCGGGTTCGGCGTTGATCGCGGCGAACGGCGCGCGGTCCTCCTCCCGCCAGGGCCGCAGCCTCACCCGTGCTCCGTCCAGTGTCACGGCACCCGATGCTCAGGCTTCCGCCCGGATCGCATCGGCGAGGATCGACACGATGCGGTCGATGTCGGCTTCTCGATGATCAGCGGCGGCGAGAGCGCGATGATGTCGCCGGTGGTGCGGACGAGCACGCCGCGATCGAAGCAGCGCTGGAACACGCCGCCGCCCGCGCGCGCCGGGCGCTTCCGGCGCGCGGCGCGAACTCGATCGCCGGCGACCAGGCCGATGTTGCGGATGTCGATCACGTTCGGCAGGCCCCTGCAGGCATGCACCGCGTCCTCCCAATAGGGCTCGATCGCGCGCGCGCGCGGTCGGGCAGGTCCTCGTCGCGATGGAGGTCGAGCGTCGCGATCGCGGCGGCGCAGGCGAGCGGATGGCCCGAATAGGTGTAGCCGTGGAACAGCTCGATGCCGCGCCGGCGCGCCCTCCACGATCGCGTCGTAGATGCCGTCGCGCGACCGCGACCGCGCCCATCGGCACGGCGGCGTTGGTGAGGCCCTTGGCCATGGTCATGATGTCCGGCGTGACGCCGAAGCGCTCGGCGCGCGAACGGCGCGCCCAGCCGGCCGAAGCCGGTGATCACCTCGTCGAAGATCAGCAGGATGCCGTGCCGGTCGCAGATCGCCCGCAGCCGCTCCAGATAGCCGTGCGGCGGCAGCAGCACGCCGGTCGAGCCGGCGACCGGCTCGACGATCACCGCGGCGATGGTCTCGGCGCCGTGCAGCGCGACGAGCGCTCGAGCGCGTCGGCGAGATGCGCGCCCCATGCCGGCTGGCCGCGGCTGAAGGCGTTGCGCTCCGGCGGCGTGGGTGTGCGGCAGGTGATCGACGCCGGGCAGCATGGCGCCGAACTGGCGGCGGTTGGCGCCGATGCCGCCGACCGAGATGCCGCCGAAGCCGACGCCGTGATAGCCGCGCTCGCGGCCGATCAGCCGCGTGCGCCCGCCTCGCCGCGCGCGCGGTGATAGGCGAGCGCGATCTTCAGCGCGGTGTCGGCGCCTCCGAGCCGGAATTGGTGAAGAAGATGCGGTCGAGCCCGGCCGGCGTGAGCTCCGCGAGCTTCGCCGCGGCCTCGAAGGCGAGCGGATGGCCGAGCTGGAATGTCGGCGCGAAATCGAGCACCGCCGCCTGCGTCTGGATGGCCTCGGTGATCTCGCGCCGCCCATGGCCGGCGTTGACGCACCAGAGGCCGGCCGTGCCGTCGAGCACCTCGCGGCCGTCGGGCGTGAAGTAGTGCATCCCCTCGGCGCGGGCGAGCAGGCGCGGATGCGCCTTGAAGGCGCGGTTGGCGGTGAACGGCATCCAGAAGGCGTCGAGATCGTTCGGACGCGGCGTGCTCGTAGCTGGCTCATGGCGCTTCCCTCGATTTGGGCGGCAAGCCGAGCGTGGCACTGTGCGCATCGCCTCACAACAGCAAAGGACCGGCACCATGCCGGATGGCCGCCTCTACATCGGCACCCGCCGCTATTCGTCCTGGTCGATGCGCGGCTGGCTCGCGGTGCGCCTGGCGCGGCTCGACGTCGAGGAGGTCGTGATCCCGCTCGCGGCGGCGGGCGGCACCGGGCGGTGCGGCAGGTCTCGCCGAGCGGGCTCGTTCCCTATCTGGAGCATCACGGCCATCGCGTCTGGGAGACGCTGGCGATCTGTGAATACTGCGCCGAACTCTAGCCCGCGATCTGGCCGCGCGGACTCGCGGCGCGCGCGCATGCGCGCGTCGATCGCGGCCGAGATGCATGCGGGCTTTGGCGACCTCCGCATGGCGATGCCGATGAATCTGGGCCGCGCAGTTTCCCGGGGTCGGGCGGACGGCGGGGGCGCTCGCCGACATCGCGCGCGATCGAGACGTTATGGGACGAGACGCGCGCAGCGGTTCGGCGGGCGGCGGGCCGTTCCTGTTCGGCCGGCGTTCAACGGCGCGGACGCGATGTTCGCGCCGGTGGTCGCGCGGTTTCTGACCTATGCGCCGCGATCTGTCTGCGCGCACGCGCGCCTATTGCGACGGCGGTGCGCGCGCATCCGCTGGTCGCCGCCTGGTACGAGGGGGCGGCGGCCGAGCCGCCGGAGTGGCGTCTCGACAAATACGAGACGCTCGCGTGAGGCTCTTCGGCGGCGGCGGCGGGCAGACCGAACCGGAGCCGGACGAAGATCCGGGCCTCGTTCGCCTCGCTCGCCGCAGTGGCAGGGTTTCGAGGCGCTGGCCCCGGCGGTCCACTCGTCGGCGCGGATCGCGCGCATCGTTGGGCACGCATGCGAGCGGGGGGTTCGGTCCGCCTTCCTCGGCCCGATCCGGCCCGAGGGTGTCGTCCTGCGCGGGGCGAACTACCGGGAGGATCTGCTCGCGTCCGGCCTGAACCCGCGTCAGCGGGCGGTGCTCGATCTGCTCGCCGAGGATCAGCGCGCGAGCGACCCGCACGATCTGAGGCTGTTCGCGCACGAGGCCGTGACGCCGCTCGCGCTGGCGCTGCGCGGCCGCTTCACGCGCCTGCTCTGCTCCGAATACGCGGCCGAGAATGACGAGGCCGGCCGCGCGCGCCTGTTCCCCATTCCCGTCATCGACGTCATGCGCTCGGGATTGCCCGACGCCGTGTTCGACGTCGTGCTGAGCGTCGATGTGTTCGAGCACGTGCCCGACCTTGACGCGGCACTCCGCGACACGGCCCGCATCCTGCGCCCCGGCGGCCGGTTGATCGCGAGCGTGCCGTTCCTGTTCGGCCGCGAGCAGGCGGAGCTCC
The DNA here is from genome assembly GCA_963777325.1 of uncultured Alphaproteobacteria bacterium. Taxonomy (GTDB): domain Bacteria; phylum Pseudomonadota; class Alphaproteobacteria; order Acetobacterales; family Acetobacteraceae; genus JAFAXA01. The sequence continues at coordinate 395,185 of CAVZQE010000022.1, forward strand.
TCGCCGTCGCCGAAGGGGGCGTCGTGCGGCATCTCGCGCCGCCGCAGTATCATGGCAATCCGGCCGACCCGGACGCGGGCGCGCTCGTGTTCCGCATCCCGGCCTGGGATCTGCTCGGTCAGGCCGGGGCGGCCGGGTTTGCGCGGGCCGAGATGGTGTTCTGGTCCTCGGTGGAGCGGGGATTCACGGGCGCGGAGATCGCGGGGATTTTTATTCTGCTCGCGCACCGGTAACGATATGGCTCCCTTCCTGGCGCAGAGTGAGGCGCTCCGGTGCGAACGCCGGGCGCGTTTCGTCCATCTTGGGAGCCGCTTGCTTGAGCTATGACGATCCTCGTTTTCAGGACGGACGACTTGAGCCAGGATGGCTCGACCGGGCCGGGTCGTTCGCCGAAACCGGCGCCTGGTTCATGGACGCGGCCGACGCCTGTCTGCCGCTCGGGGACACCGCCGGCTCTGCCCATGTGCTCGTCCATAGCCGGTTCGAGGACCGGTTCGAGACCGGCTGGCTCGGTGTCCTGACGGTCGCGCCGGACGGAGCGATCGCGACGGCGTGGTCGGGCCACGGCTATCTGCCGCCCGCTCCCGGCCGCGTCGCCGGCTGGCGGCTCAACCAAACGCAGCGCTACACTCTCCTGCGCCGGACGGGCCTTTCCGGAGGCGCGCTGCTCCTGGCGGAGAACCGCCAGCGCCAGGAGCAGCAATCTATCGCTCTGCTGACCGTCGCGCCGGAAGACGGCCGCGTGCGCGTGTCCTGGGCGGCCGAGCGGGTCATTCCCTCGCACCGGCCGGGCGGTCCCGTATGGCCCGTGCGGCACGGCGACCGCTACCTCGTGCTCAGCGGCGGAGCCGGAGAGGGATCGATCCGCCTGCTCGTTCGCGCGGCGGCCCGCGGGGAGGCGGCCGGGTTCGCTCTCGGCGGCCTCGCCTTCGACCCGGCCAAAGGCGCTCTGGCCACCGATTGGCTCAGCGAGGCGACGTGCCGCCCCGCGAAGCTGGCGGCGTGCCGTGGCTGCTGGCCGCGGGAGGTCGCCTGCAGGCGCTGCCCTGGCCGGGGGCGATGCTGGCCCCGGACCGCGGGCACGCCGCCGGCGGACGGCCTCGACTCGCGGTGCTATCCGCAGATCGGTCCGGCGCCGGCCTGGTCACGGAGTGGAGCGGCGGCCTCGTTCCGGGGCGCAAGGACGCAAGCTGGCGCCTGCATCCGGAGGATCGCTTCACCGTCGCCGGCGGACTGGGCCGCCCGGACGGATGCACGCTTTTCATTCAGGGCGGCAGCCCGGCGGGCGTCCCCTCGGTCGGCGTCCTGTCGCTCGATCCCGGTTCGCGCGCATTCCGTCTGGAGGCGGTCGCGCGCGGCGTCGTGCCGCCGGTGGGCGGCACCGGCCCGGCCTGGCGGCTGGATCGCGGCGACGCACTATACGCGCTCGGACGAGGCGGGCGGTCCGGGGCATGGGCAATGCTCGTGCAGCGTCGGGCCCGCGACCGTTCGGAGCGCCAGCGCCTAGCGGTGCTGTCCTACGACCCCGGGCGCGGAGCGCTGCTGACGGACTGGGTGGCGGCCGAGGAGTTGCCCAACCGCCGGATCGGGCCACCCGGCTGGCGGCCGGACCCGCTCGACCGCTTCCATCCGCTGGGAAGCGGCGGACCGGGTCCGGTCAGGCTGCTTGCGCAGGGCCGGATTTCGCGCGACCCGGACCGGAGCCGCATCGGCGTGCTGACCTATGGCGGTCCGGGCATCGGGCTGATGACGGAGCGGGTGTTTCAGGACGTTCTCCCGCCCCGGCGCTGACGCGAGCGGCCATGCCGCGCGGCGAAATGCTGTCACTTCGCCAGGATTATGCCGAGCTTCCGCACCGTCGTCCGGTTCAGCATCGAGCCGTCGTCGAGCAGGTAGATCCACTGATCCATGGCGACGTCGAAGGGCGGCTTGCCGGGGCCGCCCTTCAGCACCCAGCGCCAGTGGAACACGCGCCCGTCCGCGATCCCGGTCGCGCGCCCGGCCATGTCGCTGGCCGTCGCCTCCCACCGGTGCGGGCCGGTCCGGCGCACCAGCCAGTCGCGGGTCTGGGCGGTGCCGTCCTGCCGCGTCAGACGCTGGCGCATGCGCAGGTTGCCGTCGGCGTCAACCGACCCCTGGCAGTCGGTCACGATCCAGCCGGTGGGCTCCCCCGAGCGGTTCGACGACGCCCCAGGAGCGGACATGGCCGATGAACATCCGGATCAGGTCGAACTCCGGCGTCTGGCCTCCTAACACCTGAACGGTCGGCGTGTGGGCGCAGGCGGCAAGGCAGAAGAGCAGGCAGGCGGTCAATGGACGCATCTGGTCGTCGGTCCGTCGCCGGAGCGAGGCGCCAGCGATTGGCGTGGCGCCGTCTCGCGGCTAGGGTCCGCGCCCATGCCCGCCCGCCCCGTTGCCATCGTCCTGCCGCCTCGCGAGGGCTTCGGCCCCGGCCGCACCGGGGCGGTCGGCCTGATCGCCCGCCGCCTCGCGACCGTTTCGGACGAACAGGGTGCGCTCGCGCCCGTGGTCATCGGCGGCAGGCAGTCGGGGCCGCTGTTCGCGGACGCGCCCTTCGTCGCGGCCAGCCCCGTGCCGTGGCGGCCGGCCAACCCCAATCTCCGCTACGCGGCGGGCGTCGCGCGCGCCCTGCTCCGGATCGGCCCGGCGCTGATCGAGGTCCATAACCGGGCCGAGATCGCGCTCGACCTGGCGCGGAAGCTGCCGGGCGTTCCGGTCAGCCTGTTCCTGCACAACGATCCGCAGGGCATGGGTCATCTCAAGACGCGGGCGGAACGCGCACGCGTGGCGGGCCGCCTCGCCTGCGTGGTCGCGGTCTCCGATTTCGTCCGCGACCGGTTCGCCGACGGTCTCGCCCACGGGCTGAAGCGCCCCGTCGTGCTGCCGAACTGCATCGACCTGGACGGGCTGCCGACGCCCGCTTCCCCGGCCGAGCGCGAAAAGACGATCCTGTTCGTGGGGCGGCTGGTCGCGGAGAAGGGGCCGGACGTGTTCGTGGAGGCGGCCGCGGGCGCGATGGCCTGGCTGCCCGGCTGGCGGGCGGAGATGATCGGCGCCGACCGCTTCGGCGCCGGTCACGCCCCGACCCCGTACATCCGGGCTTTGCAGGCGAAGGCGGCGGCCGGCGGCGTCGCCATGCTGGGCTACCGGCCGCACGAGCAGGTGCTGGAGGCGATGGCGCGGGCGGCGATCGTCGTCGTCCCGAGCCGCTGGCAGGAGCCGTTCGGCCTGACCGCGCTGGAAGCGATGGCCTGCGGCGCGGCGCTCGTCTGCTCGCCGCGCGGGGGCTTGCCGGAGGTCGGCGGAGACGCCGCCCTGTATGCCGAGCCCGACGATCCGGCCGCCGTCGCCGACGCGATCCTGGCGCTCGCACTCGACCCCGCCCGGCGCGCGGCTGCGGCCGAAGCGGGCCAAAGGCGGGCGGCCTTGTTCGACCTCCGCCGGATCGGCAGGGGGCTGACCGCGCTGCGGCGCGACCTGGCGGGGTTGATCGAACGTGAGCGCGCTGGCCGGCGAACGCGCGGTTGTGGCGGCCTCGGGCCGGACCACGTAGCTTTCGGAGCGAAACCGAGCCGGGAAGCCGCCATGCCGAAGCCCGCAGCGATCGAGCACGCGGTCGTGCTGATGATGGAGAACGCCGCCTTCGACCGGATGCTCGGCTGCATGACCGAGGTGCATGCCGGCCTGGAGGGGGTCGACCCGGCGCATCCCCACACCAATCCGGACCCCGACGACGGCGCCGTGGCGCAGGCGCCGACGACGGCCCGCAACATCGACCGCGATCCGAAGCACTATCTGAGGAACGGGCTGGCGCAGCTCGACGGCGGCAGCAACAAGGGGTTCGTCGCCGACTTCGCCCATACCCACCCGAACAGCACGAGCGCCGAGCGCCGCGAAATCATGGGCTACTACCCGCGCGGGTTCCTGCCCGCGCTGCACATGCTCGCGGAGCAGTTCGTGGTCTGCGACCACTGGTTCTCGTCGCTGCCGGGGCCGACCTGGATCAACCGGCTGTTCGCCCACTCCGGCACCTCGCTCGGCCATGTCAGCGAGCCGGGCAGCCTGTTCAGCCGCCGGCTGCATCTCTACTCCGAGCGCACGCTCTACGACGAGATGCACGATGCCGGCGTGAAGTGGCGGATCTATTTCGGGGACGTGCCGCAGTCGCTCGTGCTGACGCATCAGTGGGAGCATCTCGGCAACTACAGCCGGTATGCGAACTGGCACGACGACGTGGCGCGGGGCGACCTGCCGGCCTACACCTTCATCGAGCCGACCTATTTCGGCCCGGACGAGAACGACCAGCACCCGCCGCACGACGTGCTGCGCGGCGACGCGCTCATCGCCGACGTCTACAACACCCTCCGCGCCAATCCCGACCTGTTCGCGCGCACCCTGCTGATCGTGCTGTACGACGAGCATGGCGGCTTCTTCGACCACGTCGTGCCGCCGCGCACCGTCGCCCCAGACGGTCACACCGGCCACTATTCGTTCGACCGCCTGGGTTTCCGGGTCCCCGCAATCTTCGTCTCGCCGCTGCTCGATCCCGGCGTGGTCACGAGGTGTTCGATCACACGAGCCTGCTGCGCATGGCGAACGGGCTGTGGCCGGGCGTGCAGCCTTTGGGCCGGCGGGCCAAGCAGGCGAACGACCCGCTCGCCTCCCTCGCATGGCGCACATCGCGGCGAAGCGATCTGCCCGAGGCCAAGGTGGCGCCGGATGTCCAGGACGCGCGCCGGACGGACATGCTGGAGGGCTTCAAGTCCTCGCTGTTCGGCCTCAGCCATCATCTGGAGAGCCTGATCGAGCATCCCGGCCGTCGCGGCGGCCTGATGGCGCGCGCGCATGAGGCGCTCGAGGACGGCTGGGCTCAGGCGAAGCTCGCGACGGACCGGCTGGACGCGTTCCTGGAGGATCGGGGCGCCGGCAGCCTGCTGCACCGGGTCGGGCAGGCGCTGCATGAGGTCGCGCGCCGCGTCGGCGTGTGAGGGCGACGGTGGCAGAGCAGGTAGCGAGGCAGCTGGGTGAGCCTCAGGAGCTGAGCCGATGATCTCGATCCTGGATCCTTTCTCTCCACCATCAATCGTCGCCTCTTCCGAGCCGGGTCCGCTTTTGCCAAGGTGCGGCCGAATGTCCACGCTGCACCTTGTTCCGGCAGACCTCCGCGAACGCTATCAGGTCAAGGAGTGGCGCAACGCCGCCGGAGTGCTTTCAGCAGCTGCCGTCCGAGTGGCAGGACGTGCAGGATGTGCTGCGCGGCTTAGCCTGTTGAAATCAGAGGTGCTGGTTGGGGGCGGAACCGTTCGCTATAAGCCAACGAATTGACGAAGCTCTCTACGCAAAAGGGTGGAAGGAAAAGGGCTTTAGAACGGCGATCACGGTTGACGACAGCGAGTTTGCCAGTCCGACTACGCCGTGGATTGCTTCAAGAATGGCGTTGCAGTCGAGATGGAATGGAATAACAAGGATCCATTCTTCGACCGCGATCTGAATAACTTCCGCCTGCTGTTCGATCTGCGGGCGATCCAGGTCGGCATCATCATCACTCGCTCATGGGAGTTGCAGCAGATCTTCAAGCAGCTCGGCAGGGGCGCGTCATACGGCAAGGCCACTACGCATCAGAGAAACTCGTGCCCAAGGTCGAGGGCGGCGGCGGCGGCGGATGCCCGGTGCTGACGTTCGCCATCAGGCCGGCCAACTTTGTGGACGACGGTCCTGACGCACTTGCGGTGCTGCAAGCACGCATGGCCGCTGAGAAACAGGCGAAGAAAGCAGCAAGACGGCACGGCCGTTCTGTGCCCGAAGACGAGGATGAAGAGGAGTAACCGTCATTCCGTGGCAGCTGTGAAGTCGGGCCGCACTGTTGACTTCCGCTGGCGCTGTTATGCCTGTAGGTCGGCCATGACGGAGCGTAATTGCCTGATGCTTGATCGCCCCATGATTTCCAGCCGGACCGGACTCCCCTGGCGAACAGCTCGATGCGAGGCCCTGGGCTGCACGCCTCGATGATGTCGAATATCTCATCCGGCTTGCGCGAGTGTTCGCGCTTGCGCGTCCCGAGATAATTCACCTGCGTTCGGCCCGGCTGCAGCGTCCGCGCGTTCTTGCCCCGCACGCCAAACAGAACGAGTTCGGTCACGTTGCGGAAGTAAAAGCCCACGCCCCGTCCGTCGCTGCCGCCGTCCTTACGTCGCTTGTGCCAGACAATGTTGGATTTGTAGGTGAACCCCCACGCCGTCATGACCCGCAAGCCCTCCGGCAGCAATGCGTTGGGCACCCAAAGATACAGGTGGGATGTCGGAGCGCTGACCTCTGCCACGGGCAGCGCACAGATCGCGCCCACGTCCAGTGTTCCGTAGCGGCTCAGGCGCTTGTGTTCCGGCGCCATTTTTCCGGTGCGATTGACGAACTGCCAGGGCGGATCGGCCAGAATGCACCCGAAGCTGTCGCCATTGACGGCCGTCAGGAGGTCCGCCCCAGGGTCGGGGGTGACAGTCGTCGTCATGAGGCGATTGCTCCTTCATCGAGCTTCCAGTCTTCCAGGACATCACCATACGGGCAAGTTCCCAAAAACTTTGTTGTCGCTCTGGCTCGTTAAACAGCCGTAGGATACAGGTTCGGACAGGAGACGCCAGCCATAGCGCCCCCGGTTGCCCGCTGGCTGCCCTCATGCTATCCGGCCATCGCCGATGCGGATGACTTTCTCTCGATCGGCGTTGCACGAACGAACGGAGACCGGTCGCCCCCCATGATCCTGGCTGGGCGGCGCGAACGAGGGGAGAAACCGTGGCCTCTGGTGGCGCGACAACCTCGAGCGTTGGTGGCCTCGCCGGCCGCTACGCCGCCGCTCTCTACGCCCATGCCGACGACCAGCACGCGCTCGACCGCACCGTCGACGAGATGGACGCGCTGGGCCGGCTCATCGACGCCAGTCCCGACCTGCGCCGGCTGATCGAAAGCCCGCTGATCGACGTCGTCCAGGCCCGCCGCGCGGCGCTCGCGGTGCTGAACGAGCAGGGATTCGGCAAGATCGTCGCGGATTTCGTAGGCGTCGTCACCAACAACCGCCGCCTCGCCGCCTTGCCGCAGATCGTGCGGGCGTTCGCGGCGCTGGTCGCCGAGAAGCGTGGCGTCATCACCGCCCAGGTCGCGTCCGCGCACCCGCTGAACGACGTGCAGCGCCAGCAATTGCGCGCCCGGCTGATCGAGGCGGGATATGGCAACGTCGATATCCACGAGCAGGTGGACAAGGGGCTGCTCGGCGGTCTGGTCGTCAGGATCGGCGCGCGCCTCTACGACACCAGCTTGAAATCCCGGCTGCAGCGCCTGCAGCACGCCATGAAGGGAGCCGCCTAGATGGAAATCCGCCCCGCCGAGATCTCGGACATCCTGCAGAAGCAGATCGCCTCGTTCGACACCGAGGCCGACGTCGCCGAGACCGGGCAGGTTCTGAGCGTCGGCGACGGCATCGCCCGCATCTACGGCCTCCAGAACGTCATGGCCGGCGAGATGGTCGAATTTCCGGGCGCCGGCCTGCGCGGCATGGCGCTCAATCTCGAGACCGACAATGTCGGCGTCGTGATCTTCGGCGACGACCGCACCATCCGCGAGGGCGATACTGTCACCCGGACCGGCTCCATCGTCGACGTGCCGGTCGGCGACGGCCTGCTCGGTCGCGTGGTCGACGGGCTCGGCGATCCGATCGACGGCAAGGGGCCGATCAACGCCACCGAGCGCCGCCGGGTCGAAGTCAAGGCGCCGGGCATCATTCCCCGCCAGTCGGTGCACGAGCCGATGCAGACGGGGATCAAGGCGATCGACGCTCTGATCCCGATCGGGCGCGGCCAGCGCGAGCTGGTGATCGGCGACCGGCAGACCGGCAAGACGGCGGTGCTGATCGACACGATCATCAACCAGAAGCGGGTCAACGCGAGCGGCGACGAGTCGCGCAAGCTCTATTGCATCTATGTCGCGATCGGCCAGAAACGCTCGACGGTCGCGCAGCTCGTGCGCACGCTCGAGGAATATGGGGCGATGGAGTATTCGATCGTGGTCGCCGCGACCGCGTCCGACCCGGCGCCAATGCAGTTCCTCGCGCCCTACACGGGCTGCACCATGGGCGAGTTCTTCCGCGACAACAGCCGCCACGCCGTGATCTTCTACGACGACCTCTCGAAGCAGGCCGTCGCGTATCGCCAGATGTCCTTGCTGCTGCGCCGTCCGCCGGGACGCGAGGCCTATCCGGGCGACGTGTTCTACCTGCACTCCCGGCTGCTCGAGCGGGCGGCGAAGATGTCGAAGGCGATGGGCAGCGGTTCGCTGACCGCGCTGCCCGTCATCGAGACGCAGGCCGGCGACGTGTCCGCCTACATCCCGACCAACGTGATCTCGATCACGGACGGGCAGATCTTCCTGGAGACGGAGCTGTTCTTCCGTGGCATCCGCCCGGCCGTGAATGTCGGCCTCAGCGTCTCGCGCGTCGGTTCGGCGGCGCAGATCAAGGCGATGAAGCAGGTCGCGGGCCGGATCAAGCTCGAACTCGCGCAGTATCGCGAGATGGCGGCGTTCGCGCAGTTCGCCTCCGACCTCGACGCCTCGACCCAGAAGCTGCTGGCGCGCGGCGCGCGGCTGACGGAGCTGCTGAAGCAGCCGCAGTTCAAGCCGATCCCGGTCGAGGAGCAGGTGATCTCCATCTTCTCCGGCACGCGCGGCTATCTCGACGGGATCGAGGTAGATCGCGTCGGTCCGTACGAGGCGCAGCTCATCTCCGAAATCAAGGCCCGCGAGCCGGGCATCCTGGAAGCGATCCGCACCGACCGCGAGATCAAGCCGGAGACCGAACAGAAGCTGGTCGGCTTCCTCGACAGCTTCACCAAGAGCTTCGCTTAAAGAGGGACGCCAGAACTCCATGCCGAGCCTGAAAGACCTTCGCGGGCGCATCAACAGCGTCAAGAACACGCGCAAGATCACGAGCGCCATGAAGATGGTGGCGGCCTCCAAACTTCGCCGCGCGCAGAGCCAGGCGGAGGCGGCTCGGCCCTACGCCGAGCGGATGGAGCGCGTGCTGGCGGCCGTGGCGACGAGCGCGGTGGGCAGCCCGACCGCGCCCCGGATGCTGGTCGGGACGGGCCGCGATCAGGTGCATCTGCTGATCGCGATCACGGCGGATCGCGGCCTCGCCGGCGCGTTCAACAGCCAGATCGGCCGCGCGACCCGCGCGCTCGCACGCCGGCTGCTGTCGGAAGGCAAGACGGTCAAGCTCATCACGGTCGGCCGCAAGGGGCGGGACTATCTGCGTCGCGAGTTCCCCGAGGATATCGTACACGAAATCAGCTACGCGGCGAAGAAGCGGGTCGAGTTTTCCGATCTCGCCGAACTGGGACAGCGCATCACCCAGATGCTGCTGGCCGGGGAGTTCGACGTCTGCACGGTCGTCTACAACCGCTTCGTGTCAGTCATCTCGCAGGTTCCGACCGAGACGCAGCTCATCCCAACGCCGTTGCCGGAGGGTGAGGCCGAGCAGCGCGAGGGCGCGCAGGCGACCTACGATTTCGAGCCGGACGAGGAGACGATCCTCGCGCGGCTGCTGCCGCAGAATCTGGCGGTGCAGCTCTATCGCGCGCAGTTGGAAAGCGCTGCCGGCGAGCAGGGCGCGCGCATGTCGGCGATGGACAACGCGACCCGCAACGCGGGCGACATGATCAATCGTCTGACGATGAGCTACAACCGTCAGCGTCAGGCGAACATCACCAGGGAACTGATCGAGATCATCTCGGGCGCGGAAGCGCTCTGAGGCGAACCGACGAAAGCAGGAAACAGCACCATGGCAGCAAGCAACATCGTCGGCCGGATCACCCAGGTTCTGGGCGCCGTCGTCGACGTGCAGTTCGACGGCGACCTGCCGTATATCCAGAACGCGCTGACGACGAAGCTATCGGACAAGGAGGTCGTGCTCGAGGTTTCGCAGGAGCTGGGCGAGCACACCGTCCGCTGCATCGCCATGGACAGCACCGACGGCATGGTGCGCGGCCACGAGGTGAACGACACCGGCGCGCCGATCATGATGCCGGTCGGCCCCGAGACCCTCGGCCGCATCCTCAACGTGATTGGCGAGCCGATCGACGAACGCGGCCCGATCGATACGAAGATGCGCTATCCGATCCACCGCGACGCCCCCTCCTTCGAGGATCAGGCGACCTCGGCCGAGATCCTCGTGACCGGCATCAAGGTCGTCGATCTGCTCGCGCCGTATCTGAAGGGCGGCAAGATCGGCCTGTTCGGGGGCGCCGGCGTCGGCAAGACCGTGCTGATCCAGGAACTCATCAACAACATCGCGAAGGCGCATGGCGGCGTGTCGGTGTTCGCGGGCGTCGGCGAGCGCACGCGCGAGGGCAACGACCTCTATCACGAAATGGTCGATGCCGGCGTCATCAAGCTCGGCGAGGGCACGACCGAAGGCTCCAAGGTCGCGCTCGTCTATGGCCAGATGAACGAGCCGCCGGGCGCGCGCGCGCGCGTCGCGCTGTCGGGCCTGACCGTCGCCGAGTATTTCCGCGACGAGGAAGGCCAGGACGTGCTGTTCTTCGTCGATAACATCTTCCGCTTCACCCAGGCGGGGGCGGAAGTGTCGGCGCTGCTCGGCCGCATCCCGTCGGCGGTCGGCTACCAGCCGACGCTCGCGACCGACATGGGCCAGCTGCAGGAGCGCATCACCTCCACGAAGAAGGGCTCGATCACCTCGGTGCAGGCGATCTACGTGCCGGCGGACGACCTCACCGATCCGGCGCCGGCGACCTCGTTCGCGCATCTCGACGCGACCACCGTGCTGTCCCGCTCGATCGCGGAGCTCGGCATCTATCCGGCGGTGGACCCGCTCGACTCGACCTCCCGCTCGCTCGATCCGCGCATCGTCGGCGACGAGCATTACACTGTCGCGCGCAAGGTGCAGGAAGTGCTGCAAACGTATAAGTCGCTGCAGGACATCATCGCCATTCTCGGCATGGATGAGCTGTCGGAGGAGGACAAGCTGATCGTCGCGCGCGCCCGCAAGATCCAGCGCTTCCTGTCGCAGCCCTTCCACGTCGCCGAGGTGTTCACGGGCTTCCCCGGCAAGTTCGTGCCGATCGCCGACACGGTGCGCAGCTTCAAGGCCATCGTCGCGGGCGAGTACGACCATCTGCCGGAGGCGGCCTTCTACATGGTCGGCGCCATCGAGGAGGCCGTGCAGAAGGCCGAAGGCATGAAGGCGACCGCCTGAGCCATGCCGGTCGCACTCGAAATCGTCAGCCCCGAAAGGCTGCTGCTGTCGCAGCCCGTGGACATGGTGGTGCTCCCGGCGGCGGAGGGCGATCTCGGCGTCCTGCCGCTGCATTCGCCCATGGTCGTGATGCTGCGCGGCGGCACGGTCCGCATCTATGAGGGCAGCCAGGTCACGAGCACGCTCTACGTCGCGGGCGGCTTCGCCGAGATCACGCCCGAGCGCTGCACGGTGCTGGCCGACGAGGCGGTGCCCGTGACGGAGGTGTCGCGCGCCGAGGGCGAGCGCCGGCTCGCGGCGGCGGAGGCCGAGTTCAACGCCGCCGACAAGATGGATACGGTCGCGCTCGACGCGGCCCAGGTCCGGCTGCAATCGGCGCGGGCAATGATCGAGGCCGCCCAGGGCGCCTGACCGCTTTGCACGCTCAATGACGAGCCGTTTACGGCGCCGCCGATCGTGGGGTTAGCTTGGCGAGAGCATCGCCTACGGCTCTCCCCAATTCATCGAACCGGCCGGGATGGGCGAGCTTTCTCGCGGCAGTCATGCCCATTCTCTTGTTCGGAGGGAGGGCATCGGCCGGGATCACGAAGAACTCCCACTGCCACGGATCGCGGTGATCCGCGATGATCCGATCTGTTTCCGGGTGCCAGGCTAGGACATAAATCTCGGCGTTGCGCCCCGGCTTGGACGTCCATTCTTCGTTTTGCCAGACATACTTGCGCGCACCTATGTCCCAGCTCGCAACGGATGGCCGCTTGGTTTGCCAACTTTGACAGGCCGCTGACTGTTTCACTTCCAAGTGCGTTTTGCTCTCCCTATGCCGAAAGTCGCAGGCGTACCAGTCCTCCGAGCACCATTCCCAATCAGTGCCCAGCGCGACGGATACGATCGCTTCCACAATGAGCCCGCGATATACGTTCGTTACAAGACGGGAAAAAAAGACCCAATTCGCGGCAATGTTTGCGATTTCAGTCGGTTCGGTCATTGGACGTCGCTCACGGGTTCTCTTTCGCTTGCCTGAACTGGCCGCCGGAGAAGGTCGGTGATGACGTCGATTACGGGCGGGCGGTTAAGTATTCACGAAGCGAACCTGATCGCCTTTTAGCTGTGGTCTTCGCGAGTTGGTGAATAGCAGCGGGAGGGCGGAGGCCGCCGGCCGCCTCTCAGTGACACATAAGCGACAGGGTGGCGCGCGCACCCTGGACCGCTGCCGCCTTTCGTGTACAGATTCGCGGCATGAAGCATTGGCGCATTGATGACGTGCCGTGGGATCGCTTCGATGCCACGAAGGTCGAGCCGGAGGTCGTGCCGATCATAAAGGCGGCCGCCATGGTCGAGCGCAACGGCACGGATTACGCGGTCTATCTCAATCGGGTGTTCTCGGAAGACCCCGACTTCCAGTCCGCCGCCAACAACTGGGCGGTCGAGGAGGTCCAGCACGGCGACGCGCTCGGCAAATGGGCCATGCTCGCCGATCCGGTCTGGGATTTCGAGGCGGCGTTTGCCCGCTACAAGGCGGGATACACCTTGCCGCTCGACGCCGAAGCCTCGGTGCGCGGCTCGCGCACGGGCGAGTTGATCGCCCGCTGCATGGTCGAGACGGGCACGTCCAGCTACTACACTGCGGTCGCCGACGCGACGCAGGAGCCGGTGCTGCAGATCGTCTGCCGCCAGATCGCGGCCGACGAGTTCCGGCACTTCAAGCTGTTCTACGACCACATGCGCCGCTACCTGGAGCGCGAGAAGATCGGGATCGCGCGCCGCCTCAGGATCGCGGCCGGGCGCATCACCGAGACCGAGGACGACGAGCTGGCCTTTGCGTATCACTGCGGCAACGAGGCGGCGGACCTGCCGTACGAGCACAAGCGCTGCATGGCGGCGTACATGAGCCGCGCCATGGGCTTCTACCGGTTCCGCCATATCGAGCGCGGGATGGGCATGATCTTCAAGTCGGTCGGGCTGAAGCCGCGCGGCATGCTGTCCGACAAGAGCGCCAAGCTCGCCTGGCGGCTGCTGCAATGGCGCCGCCGCAAGCTCGCGGCGGTGCCGGGCGCGCGCACGCCGGCGAACGATTCGGGAGCCGGACAGCGGGCGGCGGCTTGACGGACGGGGAGGCCGAGCCGGAGCGGCAGGGGGGCGTTCACTCGGGGGGCGTTCACTCGGGGCGCGTTCACTCGGGGCGCGTTCACTGGGCACGCGTGCTGCTCGTGCTGCCGCTGGTCGCGATGCTCTGGGTGTCGTCCTACAACCGGATCGATCCGGCGCTGTTCGGGGTTCCATTCTTCTACTGGTATCAGCTGCTCTGGGTGCTGCTGTCGGCGGGGGTCATCGGCATCGTCTACAAGGCCGAACACTGACGTGAACTGGATTGCGACCACCGTCTTCGTCCTGCTGTTCGTCGTCGTGACGGTGATCGGCTTCATGGCCGCGCGGTGGCGCCGGGGCGATCTCGACCTGCTGCACGAGTGGGGACTGGGCGGACGGCGCTTCGGCACGTTCGTCACCTGGTTCCTGCTCGGCGGGGATCTCTACACGGCCTACACTTTCGTCGCGGTGCCGGCGCTGATGTACGGCGCGGGCGCGCTCGGCTTCTTCGCCGTGCCGTACACCGTCATGATCTACCCGCTGCTCTACCTCGTGTTTCCGCGCCTGTGGGCGGTGTCGCGGCGGCACGGCTATGTCACCTCGTCCGATTTCGTCCGGGGCCGGTTCGGCAATCGCTGGCTCGCGCTCGCGATCGCGATTACCGGCCTAGTCGCGACGATGCCGTATATCGCGTTGCAGCTGGTCGGCATGGAGGTCGTGATCGGCGGCCTCGGAATCACGGGCGGCGGGCTCGGGGGCGATCTTCCGCTGGTCATCGCCTTCGTCATTCTGGCGGCCTTCACGTACACGAGCGGCCTGCGCGCGCCGGCGATGATCGCGGTCGTCAAGGATCTGCTGATCTATGTCACCGTGATCGCGGCGGTGATCGTGGTGCCGATCGAACTCGGCGGCTTCGGCCGCATCTTCGCCGCCGTGCCGCAGGCGAAGCTGCTGCTCGCGCCACCCGGCCCGAATACGTTCGGCTCCTACGGCGCCTATGCGACGCTCTCGCTCGGTTCGGCGCTCGCCCTGTTCCTCTACCCGCATTCGCTGACCGGCATTCTCAGCAGCAGCAGCGGCCGGGTGATCCGGCGCAACGCGGCGATCCTGCCGGCCTACTCGCTCGTGCTCGGGTTTCTGGCGCTGCTCGGCTTCATGGCGCTGGCGCTCGGGGTTCAGCAGCGGCCCGAATTCGCGGACGGCTTTGCAAGGTTCGGGGCCAATTTCTCCGTGCCCGCGCTGTTCCTCGCGGCATTCCCGTCCTGGTTCGTGGGCGTCGCCTTCGCCGCCATCGCGATCGGCGCGCTGGTGCCGGCCGCGATCATGTCGATCGCCTGCGGGAACATTTACACGCGCAACATCTACCGCGAGTTCATCCGCCCGCAGGCGACGGACGCGGAGGAGTCGCGCGTCGCCAAGCTCGTGTCGCTGGTCGTCAAGGCCGGGGCGCTCGTGTTCATCATCTTCGTGCCGGTGCCGTACGCCATCCAGTTCCAGCTGCTCGGGGGCATCCTGATGATCCAGGCGGCGCCGGCGGTGATGATCGGCCTCTATACGCGCGCCGTGAACGGCTGGGCCTTGCTGCTCGGCTGGGCGTGCGGCACCGGCCTTGGCTGCTGGATGGCGTTCTCGCTCAGCCTGAAAAGCCCGATCTTTCCGCTGACCCTGTTCGGAACGACGCTGCCGGGCTATATCGCGCTCTACTCGCTGGCGGCGAACGTGATCGTGGCCGTGGTGCTGTCGCCGGTCTGCAACGGCATCGCGTCGGACCGGCACAAGGACGCGACGGCGGCGGAGGACTATGCCTAGGCGGGGTGGTCCGGTTCTGCGGGCGGCGGGACTCGAACCCGCAAACCTCAGCGGTAGCGGATTTTAAGTCCGCTGCGTTTACCGATTTCGCCACGCCCGCATCGCGTTCATGCGCGGCCGGACCGTACTCGGTCGCCGCCTCTTGGAGCAAGCCGCCATGACCCTGACCGTTCTCGTGACCGGCGCGACCGCCGGCATCGGTTCGGCAACCGCCCGCCGCCTCGTCGCCGACGGGCATCGCGTCATCGCCGCCGGCCGCCGCGCCGAGCGGCTGGAGGCGCTCGCGGCCGAACTCGGCGGGCGGCTGCTGCCGTTCCGCCTCGACGTGACAGACGCGCGAGAGACGGACGCGCTGCCCGCGAGCCTTCCGGATGGCTGGCGGGAGGTCGATGCGCTCGTGAACAATGCCGGGCTGGCGCTCGGGCTGGAAGCGGCGCAATCGGCCTCGGTCTCGAACTGGGACCGGATGATCGCGGCGAATGTCGGGGGGCTTGTGCATGTGACCCGAGCGTTGCTGGACGGAATGGTCGCGCGCGATCGCGGCCATATCGTCAATGTCGGCAGCATCGCGGGCGACTTCCCGTATCCGGGCGGCAACGTCTACGGCGCGACCAAGGCGTTCGCGAAGCAGTTCACGCTCGGGCTGAAGGCGGATCTCGCCGGCACGAATGTTCGCGTGACCAACGTGGAGCCGGGCCTGGTCGGCGGCACCGAGTTCAGCAACGTCCGGCTCGGCGACGACGCCCGCGCCGCCAAGGTCTATGAGGGCACGGACCCGTTGAGCGGCGACGACATCGCGGACGTGGTCGCCTGGGTGCTCAGCCGGCCCGCACGGGTCAACGTCACCCGCGTGCAGGTAATGCCGACCTGTCAGGGGCCGGGGCCCATGAACATCAAGCGGCGGGGCTGACAGACAACGGCCATCCGAGGTGATTGAGGGAGGAACACGCGGCACGGCCGCGATTCCCGTCCTGTTCGTGTTCATCTGGGCGACCGGCTTCATCGTCGCCCGCCTGGTCGGGCCGCATACCGAGCCGTTCACGTTTCTCACCATCCGGGTCGCGCTCGCCGCGGTCGTCTTCTCTTGCGTGTCGGCGCTGGTTGGCGCGCGCTGGCCCGCGACCGCACGCGCCTGGGTGAACGCGCTGATCGCCGGGGTGCTGCTACAGGGCGTCTATCTGGGCGGCGTGTTCTGGTCCACCCGGCACGGCCTGCCGGCGGCGCTCGCGGCGCTGATCGGCGGCCTGCAGCCCGTGCTGACGGCGGCGCTGGCGCCCTGGCTGCTCGGCGAGCGGGTGGACCGGCGGCGTTGGACCGGGATCGTGCTCGGGGGCGCGGGAGCCTTTCTCGTGCTGATGCCGGAGCTCGGTTCGGACACGGACGTTCCCGGCGCCGCGATCCTGGCCGCGTTCGCGTCGGTCGTCGCGATCACCCTCGGCACGCTCTGGCAGAAGCGCACCGCCGCCGACGTCGATCTCCGCACGAACGCGGCGGTGCAGTTCTGGGGCGCGGCCCTGCTGCTCGCGCCGCTTGCTTTGTTCACCGAGACGGGCCAGTTCGACGCGAGCTGGCAGGCCTGGGTGGGGCTCGGCTGGTCCGTGCTCGGCCTGTCGGTCGGCGCGATCTCGCTGCTGCTCGTGCTGATCCGGCGCGGGGCGGTCGCGGGCGTCGCCTCGCTGTTCTACCTCGTGCCGCCCGTGGTCGCGGTCATGGCGTTCGCTCTGTTCGGCGAGCGCCTCATGCCCGTGCAGATGGCCGGCATGGCGCTCGCCGTGGCCGGGGTCGCCCTCGCGAGCCGCGCCCGGCCTTCCGGTTGAACCGCCTGAGGCAAGCTCGACCTGCACCGCCAGCGCGTCGAGCGTGCGCGCGAGCCTGCGCGCCTGACGGCGGCTCAGGCGTCCGGCGATCAGAGAGAGCCGCAACGCGAGACCGAGGCTGTGCAGCGACTGCAGCACCGTCAGTTCCGACTCCTCGGGGGCGTTCGAGGGCGAATCCTGCCCGCCCAACAGGGCAGCGAGCACCGTGCGGCTGGCATTGAGCAGCGCAATGCCGTCCTCGGTGATGCCGTAGACCTGGGCATGGGTGAACGGGCGCAGGTAGTCGAGGCGCTCGAGCATGTCGATCACGATGTCGATCGGCGCGCTTTCGGTATTGGTCTGAGCGAGACGCGAGACAACCCGCTGCTCGATCTCCGACCGGGACAACGGCCCCTCCGACAGCACCATGTGCAGAACGAGCAGCCGCAGATCTCCATGCGGCATCGTTTCGGCCGCGTCGTCGGCCGTGAACGACCGTCTGCACCTGCTCAGGAACTCCCTCATGTCGCGTTGCGTGAGCTTCTCACCGGGCCGAACGCAAGCACGGACAGCCGCGTCAGCCTGCTGACGGGCGTGCACCGCAAGGAGGTGCGGCGGCTGCGCACCCTCGACGAAGAGCGGGAAGAAGCCGCTCCGCCCGGCCTCAGCCTGGTGAGCGAGGTGATCGCGCGCTGGGTTGGGACGCCCGCCTACACCGACAGCCGCCGCGAGCCGCTCGTTCTGCCCCGGTTCTCCCCGGAGGACTACGAGCTATCGTTCGAGGCGCTTGTTGCCTCCGTCACGACGGACGTGCGATCGCGGGCGGTGCTGGAAGCGATGCTGGCGCAGGATCTCGCGACCAGAGACGCAAGCGGGCGTGTGCGGCTGAACGTCTCCGCCTTCCTGCCGCGGCGTGGACAGGACGAGCAGCTCTTCTATTTCGGCCGCAACCTGCACGACCATATCGCCGCCGCGACCGGCAACGTGGCCGCCGGGGATGGGCCGCCGTTCTTCGACCGCAGCGTCCATTACGACGGGCTGACCGAGGCGCAGGCGGCGAAGCTGGAGGCGGCCGGACGCGAGCTCGGACAGAAGCTGCTTTTGGAGCTGAACCGGCTCGCGCTCGAACTCCTCGAGCGCGAGGAGGGCAGCGCCATGGGGCCGACACGGCGCGTCAATCTCGGCGTCTACCTGTATTCCGAGGACGAAGCCGGGCGCGGGGACGGCTGAAATGCGGATCGGCAGACTGTCCGGAGCGCTGGCCGTCGCCGTCATCGCCCTCGCCGGATGCCGCTCGTCCGCGCCGGAGACGCCGCAGCCCGGCACGCGCGCGAGCGCCGCCGTGACCTGCCGCGTCGGGCCGGATGGCGGCCCGGCCGTCGCCGATCGCGGCATCGGCGGCACGGGAGAACCGAAGCGGCGGGTTGCCGATCGCGGCATCGGCGGCACCGGCATCATCGGCGTCATCACGGGCTTCGGCAGCGTGTGCGTGAACGGGTTCGAGGTCGCGTATGACCCGGCCGTCCCCGTTTCGGTGGACGGGCGGCCGGACGGCGCGGACATCCTGCGCGTGGGCCAGCTCGCGGCCATCGAAGCGAGTGGCGGAACGGGCGCGATGCTGCACGCACGCCGTCTCGCCGTACGCCACGAGGTCGTGGGGCCCGTGGAAGCAGCGCCCGGCGGTACCGGCGCGCTCAGGGTGGCCGGCAGATCGTCTCCGTGCCGCCCGGCGTGCAAGGCGAGGCGGCGCCGCGCCCGGGCGGCTGGATCGCGGTCAGCGGGCTGCGCAGTCCGGGCGGGCGAATTTTCGCAACCCGCATCGACGCGCTGAGGCCGGGGCTCGCGGTCATCCACGGCCGGCTCGAACGCGAGCCTGGCGGCGCATGGCGGATCGACGGCGCACGCGTCCAGCTTCCGAGCGGCGCAGAGCCTGTCGCCGGCCGGCTCGTGCAGGTGTCGGGCGCCTATGCCGATGGCCTCTTGCGAGCCTCCGACTGGCAGCCGGACCTGCTCGCCTCCGACCCCGAGGCCTATTTCGGAACGGCGGTGGACCGGCTTTCGGTCGAACAGTTCGTGGGGGTCGGCGGCGTGCAACTAGGAGACATGCCGGTGAGCGTCCCCGGGACCGGGTTAGCCGGGCGGGGCGGCCCGGCGGTCGTCGATTTCGTCCGGGGCGCGAACGGCCGGATGACCGCGACATCCGTGCGGGGAGCGTCGAGCGAAGCCGCTCCCGGCGCCGCGTTCGCGCCCGCGCCCGTTCCGAACACCGTGCTGCCCGGTGCGCCGTTCGGCGGCGGCGCGGGGACGGGCCTGCCCGGCGGCGCGGGGCGGATGCCGTTCCCGGCCGCCCGGCAGCCGCTTGGGGACGCGGGCGCTCCGGGCGGCGGCCCGCCTCCGTCCGCGTCGCCACCTTCGCCCCGGCGATAGCGTCATCGATCAGTCCGGCATCAGAACGGTGTTGACGACCTGGATAACGCCGTTCGACTGCTTCACGTCCGGAATGGTGACTTCCGCGTTGCCGCCCTTCTCGCCGGCGACATACAGCATCGAGCCTTTTGTCGTCAGCGTCAGCGGATCGCCTTCGACCGTCTTGAGCATCGCCTTGCCGCCATGCTCCCGCACCATCTTTTTGAGTTCCGCCGCGGAGTAATCGCCCGATACGACGTGGTAGGTGAGCACCTTCTTCAGCATCGCCTTGTTCTCGGGCTTCAGCAGATTGTCGACCGTTCCAGACGGCAGACGCGCGAACGCTTCGTTGGTCGGGCGAACACCGTGAACGGGCCGGGGCCTTCCAGCGTGTCCACGAGACCGGCCGCCCTTCACGGCCGCGACCAGGGTGGTGTGATCCTTGGAGTTCACGGCGTTCTGCACGATGTTCTTGGATGGATACATCGGCGCGCCGCCGACCATGACCGTCTTTTCGGACGCCATCTGCGCCGCGACACCGGCCGTTGCGAGCGTGAAAGGCATCGCCAGCCCCAGACAGAGCACGGCGGCGGCGTTGATTTTGTGCATGCGCGTTTCCTTACCTGTCGGACGCCACGGTCGCGGCGCCTCATTCACAGCTACGGACGGCGATGCCGCTTGGGTGCGGTGCGCGCCTACAAGCCGCGTGCGATCCCGATCGCGCGGCGGATCAGAGTCTCGCTCGCTTCCGCCGTCCGGAATGCGCTGTGCGTGGACAGAGTCACGTTATCGAGCCGCGCGAGTTCGTGTCCCTCCGGCAACGGCTCGCTCGCGAACACGTCGAGCGCCGCGTGCGCGATGCGGCCGCTGCGCAACGCCGCAATCATCGCTTCCTGATCGACGAGCGCGGCGCGGGCCGTGTTCACGAGCAGGGCGCCTTGCCGCATCGATCCGATCCGGTCCGCATCCAGAAAGCCGCGCGTCTCGTCGGTGAGCAGGAGGTGAAGCGACACGACGTGGCTTTCCGAGAGCAGCGTCGGCAGATCGACGAAGGTGACGCTCGACCCCGCGCGTGGCGTGCGGTTCCAGGCGAGCACCCGCATGCCGGAGCCGTGCGCGATCCGCGCGACCTCCGCGCCGATGCCGCCGAACCCGATCAGGCCGAGCGTCTTGCCCGTGAGCTGGATGCCGGTCGGCCCCGGCCAGAAGCCCGCCCGGACCTCCCGGTCCATCCGGGCGAGGTCGCGGGCGGCGGCCCACATCAGGGCGATGGTGTGCTCCGCCACCGCCGTGTCGCCATAGCCCTTGATGGTGTGAACCGCGATGCCGAGGGACGCGAGCGCATCCGGGTCCATGTAGCTGGCGGCCCCGGTGCCGAGAAAGATGACGTGCCTGAGGCCGGGGCACGCGCGCAGCGCATCGGCCGGCAGCGCGGTGTGGTCGTCCAGCACGAAATCGTAGCCCGCGAGCAGGCGCGGCAGATCGGCCGCCGGAACGCCGTCCGCGAGATTGACGTCGATCGGGGGATCGGCGGGACCGTGCAGCCGCCGGAGCAGCGACGCCGTAGGCCCGTCCGCGTCGATCAACAGCCCGCGCATCGCATGCTCCATGTCTCGCCCGGTGATGCTGCGGGAGCACGCCCGCCGCTTCAAGCGCGGCGCAGGCCAACGGCGCTCTTCCGGCGCGCTGTCTCGCGGCTCACTCTGCGGAGCCGTGTCCCGCGCGTCCCGCCTCTCGTCCGGCCAGAGCCTGCCCCGCCCCGAAACCCGCGTGAAGGCCGCCCCCGCGCGCCCGGTCCGGCGCAAGGGGCGGTTCCGTCTGCTGCGGTTCCTCGTCATCGCGGCGATCTGGGCCGCGCTCGCTGTGGCGCTGCTGCTGCTCGTGTTCGCCTGGGATCTGCCGCGCCCGGAAGCCGCGCTGGACGCCTCGCGCCGGCCGAGCCTCACCCTCGAGGACAGCGGCGGCCATCCCTTCGCGACCTATGGCGACGTCTTCGGCGACGCGCTCCGGCTTTCCGACATGCCTCCCTATCTTCCGGCCGCCGCCGTCTCCGTCGAGGATCGCCGATTCTGGCGTCATCCCGGCATCGACCTGCTTGGCCTCGCGCGCGCCGCCTTCGCGAACCTGCGGGCCGGACGGGTCGTGCAGGGCGGCTCAACCATCACGCAGCAGGTCGCGAAAAATCTGTTCCTCACCAATGCGCGCACCTTCCGCCGCAAGGTGCAGGAATTGCTGCTGACGCTTTGGCTCGAGCACACATTCAGCAAGCGCGAGATCCTCGAAATCTGGCTGAACCGCGTCTATCTCGGCTCGGGCGCATGGGGCGTCGATGCCGCTTCGCGCATGTATTTCGGCGTCTCCGCCCGGCATCTGAAGCTCTGGCAGGCGGCGATGATCGCGGGCCTGCCGCGCGCGCCCTCGCGGTTCAACCCGCGCACCAATCCGGACGCGGCGCGCGCGCGCACGCTGCAGGTGCTCGCGGCGATGGTGGAAGCGGGCGCGATCACGGAAGCGCAGGCGCGGACGGCGGGGGCGCAGATCGTATGCGCGGAGCACAGCCCGATCGCGCCGGGATGGTTCGCCGACTGGATCGCGGAGCAGGCGGAGGCGCTGATCCCGACCGGGTCGGACGCCGTGCTGCGGACCACGCTCGACCAGCGATTGCAAGCGCTGGCGCAAGCGCGGCTGGCCGCCATGCTGGACGGTCCGGGCGCCGCCGCCGGGGCGGGCGAGGGCGCGATCGTCGTGCTGGACGCGGCGAGCGGGGCGGTGCGGGCGATGGTCGGAGGGCGGGATTACCGGCGGAGCGTGTACAACCGCGCCGTCACGTCCCGCCGCCAGCCGGGCTCGTCGTTCAAGCCGTTCGTCTGGCTGGCCGCGCTCGAAAAGGGCGTGCGGCCGGACGATGCCGTGCTGGACGCGCCGCTCCGCATCGGCGCGTGGAGCCCGGCCAATTTCGAGCGCCGCTACCGGGGCGAGGTGACGGTCGAGCAGGCTCTGGCGGATTCGATCAACACCGTGGCGGTGCGGCTGCTGCTCGCCGCGGGCGGTCCGCGCGTGGTGGCGGGCGTCGCGCGGCGGCTGGGGGTCGCGGACAAGCTGCCGGACAACGCCTCGATCGCGCTTGGCACCGGTGAAGTGGGGCTGCTCGAAATGGCGAGCGCCTACGCCGCCTTCTTCAACGGCGGGAAGCGGGTCGCGCCCTATGGCGTGGAGCGGGCGCGCGTTGGCGGCCAGGACGCGCGAGCCGGTCGCGGTGCGCCGGAGCAGGCCGTCGATCCCGGACTCGCCGCGATGATGGCGCGCATGCTCGGCGCGGTCGTTTCGGAAGGAAGCGGGCAGGCGGCGGCCATCGCGGGCCGGACGGTCGCGGGCAAGACCGGCACCACCCAGGATTTCCGCGACGCTTGGTTCATCGGCTGCGTCAACGGCACAATCATCGGCGTCTGGATCGGCAATGACGATAACCGGCCTATGAGAGGCGTAACCGGAGGAACGCTGCCGGCACGACTGTTCCGGGAAGTGGCGCTGGAGCTGCGGTGAATACTTTCGTGTGAAGCTATAGCCGATGCGAGCGCTCCAGGCTGAAAAGCTTTCCTTCCCGATTCGCCTTTCGTTATTGGTTACCAACGTAGTCAAATTCCGTTCTTATTGAAGAACGTAGTTGCCCATCGTTCGTTTTACATCCAGAATGTCCAGCGTTAAACCATACCGGCATGAGTTCCGGTGGCGCGAGCTGGAGCATGTCTGTGACGACAACCGTGTCGATCTATCTGGATCTGGTGAGAGTCATCGCGGCTCTTCTCGTTGCATACGGCCATATGACGCAGTCGTTCTTCTCGTCCGGCGGCAAGGACAGGACGTTCATCGCGACGATGGCGGTAGGGGTTTTCTTCACCCTTTCCGGGTTTGTCATCCGTCATGTGGTCGCGGCGCGGGACCGGGATGCGAAGACCTATGTCATCGCCCGGCTGGCGAGGATGTATTCGGTGCTGGTTCCGGCGCTGATCCTGTCCGTCGCCGTGAGCTGGGCCGGCGCCGTGCTCGATCCAGACTTCTACCGCAGTTGGGCCGGCTTCTCGACGTTTCCGGTTCTGCGCATGCTCGGCTGCCTGCTGTTCGTCAACGAAGCCTACGGGATCGACGCTTCACCCTTCTCCGACAGTCCGGTCTGGTCGCTCGGCTACGAGGTTCCCTTTTACTTTGTGTTCGGAGCCATGTTCTTTGCCCGGCGCTGGCTGCGGGTTTGCCTCTTGCTGGGATCGCTCGCGCTCTGGGGTCCGAACATCTTCGTCCTGTTTCCAACCTGGCTGAGCGGCGTTTGGCTGTATGGGTTCCTTCGGAAGCACACCATCCCTCGCTGGATAGGGGCTTGCTGCGCCGTGCTGGCCGGTGCGCTTGCCATGCTGTACCTGAAACTGATCTATCCGAATCAGGACGCCATACGATCGTGGATCGAGCCGATCTGGTGGCTTCGGGATCGCTACACGCCGCATTTCCCGATCTTCTATCTCGTCGGAATCCTGGTCTGTCTCTCGCTGCTGACGGTGCGCGCGTTCGATCGGGAGATAGGCTGGCTGCTGATCCCACTCGCAAAGCCGATCCGGGGATTCGCATCGGCGACATTCTCCATCTACCTGTTTCATTTCCCGCTGCTGGTGTTCGCGTATCTGATCTCCCACTACGACCGCTCGTCCAGTCCCGCGCGGTCGGTCGTTTTCGTGTGCGTCATCGCTGCCTGCGTGCTGCTGTCCTCGATCACCGAAGCCCGCAAGGCCATGTGGGCGCGGTGGCTCCGGTGGATGTTCCGGGTCGGGCGGAACTCGGCCGCAAAGACGCGGGAGATTGCCGGGGAGGGGTTTACCCGATCCGCATGAGGCGCGGGCCCTGGTCGTGCAGCCACGCGACCGCCGGGTCCATCTCGGCCGCCAGCGTCCGGACGAGCGCCCAGAAGCGCGGCCCGTGATTCATGTGGCGCAGATGCGCGACCTCGTGCGCCGCCACGTAGTCCTGCACGAAGGGGGGCGCCATGACGAGCCGCCAGCTGAAGGCGAGCGAGCCGTCCGGCGCGCAGCTGCCCCAGCGGCTGATCGTGTCCTTCACTGTGATCCGCCTTGCGCGCAGGCCCGCGCGGCCGGTCTTCTCGGCGACGAGCGCGGACAATCGCCGCCTCGCCTCGGCGCGCAGCAGATCGAGCACCCGGCGGCGCAGGAACTCGGGCGCGCCCGCGACATGGATGGCGCCCGCCGCGAACCAGGCGCCGCCACGGCTGTCCGGCACATGCCGGATGAGGTGCCCGACGCCGCAGACGGGAACGATCGCGCCCTCGGCGAACGGCACGGCGACCGGCAGGGAAGCGAGCCGGTCCGCCACCCACTCCGCGTGGGTGCGCAACAAGGCGAGCCCGGCGGGCCGGCCGGCCCGCGGCGGCAGGGTGACGACCACCGCGCCGTCGCGCGGCCGGATGCGCAGGCTGACCCGCCTCGCGCGGGCGCTGCGCCGCCATTCGACGCGGGCGGGACCGTGCGGAAGGGGCAGCAGTTCGGACTCGGGCAGGTCCATCCGGGGAATTGGATGCAGCCCGCCCCGATTCGTCAATTCCGTCGCGGGGGGCGCGGGTTCCGGCCGGGCCAGGTCACGACATGGTCCTCGAGCGGCCCCGCATACCGCTCGTCGATCGCGCGCCCGCGCACGGAAATCCCCGCCTCGTGCACGGTCTCGGGACTGCCCGAGACCAGCGGGTGCCACCAGGCGAGATCCCGGCCCTCGGCCACCCGGCGATAGGCGCAGGACGGCGGCAGCCAGTTGATCTCGGCCAGGGCGGCGGGGGTGAGATGGACGCAGTCCGGAACCCGCTTCTGCCGCCGCTCGTAGTCGCGGCACCGGCATGTGCCGGTGTCGAGCAGGCGGCAGGAGACGTTGGTGAAGGCGATCCGCCCGGTGTCCTCGTCCAGCAGCTTATGCAGGCAGCAGCGGCCGCATCCGTCGCAGAGCGATTCCCATTCCGCCCCGTTCATCTCGTCGAGGCGTTTCGACTTCCAGAAAGGGACGGGGGCGACCATACGCACAACTTACTCGAAATGGCAGCGACGGAGAAAGCGCGATCGCTTATGATGGCGCGCGTGGTCCCATCACCCGCGAGCGCAAGGCTGCGGCAGGTCTGCCTCGCCTTTCCCGAAGCGCACGAGGAGCAGGCCTGGGGAGACCCGACCTACCGGGTGCGCGGCAAGATCTTCGCAATGGAAAAGCGCGGCGACGGTCGCCTGTCGGTCTGGTTCAAGGCCCCGGCGGGCATGCAATCGGTGCTGGTGAACGCCGGGCCGGACCGCTTCTTCGTCCCGCCCTATGTCGGCGGCAAGGGATGGGTCGGCTTGCGTCTCGACCACGGGCCGGATTGGGGCGAGGCGGCGCAGCTCATCCACGGCAGCTACGCGCTGATCGCGCCCAAGCGGCTGGCGGCGAAGGGCGGCGCCTAGCGCCGGGGCGGTGGCAGGGACTGCTCCTGCACCGGGGCGCGAGTCACCGGTCCGCCCGTGATGGGCGCCTCGGCGGTCTGGGCTCCGGCCATGCGCGACTGGGCGGTCCCCATCACTTGTCCCCCCATCGCCGGTCCCTGGCCGCCATAGCGCGTCAGCACCTCGCGCAGCGGGTCGGCGCCCGGATTGCTGACCGCCATGTCCATCACGATCGAGCGCGCCGCGAGATCCCGGCCGTAATAGGCCCGGTTCCAGGCGGTGCGCGTCGTCATGACGCTGCCCTGGAGGGAAATCCCGGCGAACAGCCCGCGCGACTTGGCGGCGATGACGATGTCGGCCCCGAGACCGGCGGTGGTCGCGCCGCCCACGCCCGCGCCAAGGCTCGCGATCGCGATCCCGGCATCGGCGCCGAACTTGAACTGGCTGTCCATCACCGCATTCAGACCCTTCACGGTGAGGATGATCATCATGACTTCGCTGTCCTGGATGCCGGCCTGAAATCCGGCGCTGCCGCTGCCAATGCCGTAGAACGCCGGATACGACCACGATCCGGCGCCGTCGCGCGCCACCAGCACGCAGTCGCCGCCCGATCCGCCGAAGATGAACGCCGCCTGGAACACCTGCGGGCAGATCATCACCGCGCGCGCGCTCTTGAGCGCGCCTTGCGGATTGCCGTTCCGCGCATCCTGCATCAGATCCTGAACGGTGAGCGTGGCGCGATCCACCACCGCCTGCTGCTCCATCTGGGCATGGGCCGCCGCCAGAGGCGCGACCAGGAAGGCGGCGGCGGCGAGTAGGCTGCGGATCATCGTGATCTCCCCTGATCGGCGCGACGCCGGACGATGGTTCCGGATGTCAGTACCCCGGCAGCTCGTTGACGCACACCACCCGCCATGCGTCGCCATGCCGCTCGATTCGGGTCAACGAAAGATTCTGTAACGCGAGATGCAGCGCGTTGTCGGCCTCGATCCGCAGCGCGTGCGCGACCGCCGCGCGGATGGCGCCGCCGTGGCTCACGATGATGACGTCTCCTTCCGGGCACTCCCGCGCCAGCGCCTCCAGGCGCGCGCCCACGCGCTCGATGACGTCGCGCATGCTCTCGCCGCCCGGCGGCCGTTCCTCGCCGCCGAGCGGCCAGAAGGCGTGCGCGGGCAGGCTCAGCCGCGCCGGTAGCTCCGCATGCGGCAGGCCCTGCCACGCCCCGAGCGCCTGCTCGACCAGCGCCGGCTCGACGCCGAGTTCCGCGCGCGGGTAGCCGGCGGCGAAGATCGCCTCCGCCGTGCGCCGGGTCCGGGACAGGGGCGTCACGCGCCAGACCGCCTGGCGCGGCAGGCGGCGGGCGAGCGCCTCGTACATCGGCCCCTCGGCGGCGAGGCTCGTCTCGCAGAGCGGCACGTCCATCGTGCCGTACAGCACGGCGCGCGCGTTCTCCTCCACGATGGCGTGGCGGATCAACCAAAAGCGGGTCAGGGTCACTCTCCGATGCTGAGCAGCGCGCCGCGTTCGCGGGCGCTCCGGAATTGCCGTGCGAACAGCAGGACGGAAGCCGCCGTCCAGGCCGCGTTCAGGCCCACCGCCCAGGCGAGATGCGTCCAGGCGATCCGGCCGTTGAGCATGGCCGCGCGCATGCCCTCGAACACATGCGCGGACGGCAAAGCGAGCGCGATCGGCTGGATCGCGGCGGGCAGGACCGAGACCGGATAGAACACGGCGGACAGGGGCGTCAGGCCGAACAGCAGCGACCAGGCGAGCGCCTCCGCGCCCGCGCCGTGGCGCAGGATGAGCGAGACGACCCCGAGCGCGACCCACCACCCCATGACGAGCAGGTTCGCGAACAGCAGCACGATCACCGGGCCGATCGAGAACAGGTTGAAGGCATACAGCAGCCAGGCGACCAGGATCGCGGGCAGGACGCCGGTCAGCATGCGCAGGAGCGACATGCCGAGCAGGGCCGCGACCAGCTCCCATGGCCGCAACGGGCTCACGAACACATGGCCGAGATTGCGCGACCAGATCTCTTCCAGGAAGCTGATCGCGACACCCGTCTGGCTCCTGAGCGCGATCTCCCACAGCAGCACGCCGCCCAGCAGGACGCTGCTGGCGGCGACAAGCGCGCTCCCGCCCGCGCGGGCGGTGATGAAGGAGGCCGTGAAGCCCCAGACGCACAATTGCAGGATCGGCCAGTACGCGAGCTCGATGACGCGCGGCCAGGAGCGGCGATAGAGCGCGATGTGGCGGTACATCATGCCCCAGATGCGCCGGAGCGAGGCGGACCGGTCCCAGCGCCGCATGCCGCTCACTGGTGCACCTTTTGGCGGGCGGGTGCGGAGCCGCGGAGCGGCGTAGCATCGGCCCGCCCGAGCACCTGTCGTGACGGCCTACGGCGCTCGCCCGTCGAGGGCCCGCGTGAGACCCGCCGCACGGCAGGTGCCGGGAGTTCGAGACGGACCACAGGGTGAAGCGCCAGTGCCTGCCGGCCAGAGCGCCTGTCAGTAAGCGATCCGCACGATCTCCCGGCTCGGGTCAGATTACTCCAATCCGAGGAGACGTACGCGTGCCATCGTTCGTAGGACTGGATTGGGGCGGCGCAAGCCATGCCGTCTGCGTGATCGACGACGCGGGCCGCGTCGTGGCTCGTGTCGTGGCCCGCCACGATGCTGCGGGTCTTGTCGATCTCCTTGCTCGATTGCGCCGTGTTGGCCCGCCGAAGGCGCTGCCGGTCGCCATCGAGCGCCCCTCCGGCCTCGTGGTCGACGCTCTCGTCGAGGCCGGACACCCGGTGATCCCGATCCATCCAAACGTCTTGAAGGCCTGCCGTCCCCGTTACCGCGCCGCCGGGGGTAAGAGCGACCCAGGCGACGCTTTCATGCTGGCCGATGTCCTGCGCATCGACGGACACCGCTTCCGGCCGCTGACCGGCCTCTCCGACGAGATCAGAGCGCTCCGGGCCCTGGTGCGAGGCCGCGACGACCTCGTCGCCCAGCGGGTCGCGCTCGCCAATCAGAATCCGAAGCCTCCTGGAGAGCTTCTGGCCCGGCGCCGCCGCGATCGACAGCCCGATCGCGCTCGCCTTCCTGCTCCGCTATCCCACGCCCGACAGCGCCGCCCGCCTCGGGAGCAAGCGCATGGCCGCCTTCATGGCCCAGAACGGCTATTGCGGACGCCGCTCCCCGGACGAGCTCCTGGCCCGATTGCGGGCAGCCCCGACAGGCCTCACCGGAGGTGTCGAAGCCGACGCCAAAGGCGAGCTGGTCCGAGCCCTTGCAGCCGTCCTCGAGCCCCTCGTTGCCGAGATCGCCAAGCTCTCCGCCGGCATCGAGCACGCTGTTGCCGACCTGCCCGACGGCCAGATCGTCATGTCCTTCCCGCGCGCCGGACGCATCTGCGCCGCTCAGATACTCGCCGAGCTCGGCAGCCGGGACCGCTTCCAGACGGAGAACCAACTCGCCGCCGAGGCCGGCGTGTCGCCCGTGACCCACGCCTCCGGCAAGAGCCGCGGCGTCTTCCGGTGGGCTTGCAATCATCGCCTCCGGCGCGCCCTCACCTGCTTCGCCGACAACTCCCGTCACGCCTCCGCATGGGCCGCCGACATCTACCGCAAGGCACGAGGCCGCGGTTGCAAGCACCAGCACGCCATCCGCATCCTGGCTCGCGCCTGGCTTCGCGTGCTCTGGAAAGCTTGGCAGGACGGCACCCGCTACGACCCAGCCAAACACGCCGCAACCCTCAAGCTCGCAGCCTGAAAACAAACAGCTGGACACAGGTGTCTCACGCCGCCGCCGTCGCCCGCCGGCGGCCGCGGGCGATGTCCAGGAACACCTCCTCCAGATCGCTCCGCCCGTAGCGGTCGAGCAGCGCGGCGGGGCTGCCCTGGTCCACGACGCGGCCCTGCTTCAGCATCAGCACATGCCCGCAGAGGCGCTCGACCTCGGCCATGTTGTGGGAGGCGAGCAGGATCGTGCAGCCGCTCTCCGCCCGGTAGCGCTCGAGCCAGCCGCGCACCATGTCGCCGGTATCGGGGTCTAGGCTCGCGGTCGGCTCGTCCAGCAGCAGCACGTCGGGGCGGTTGATCAGCGACTTCGCGAGCGCGACGCGGGTCTTCTGCCCGGCGGACAGGGTTCCGGCCTCCCGGCCGAGCAGCCCGGTCAGATCGAGGGCCTCCGCCAGGTCCGCAATCCGTTGCTCAGGATGCGCGACGTCGTAGAGATGCGCGTAGACGCGCAGGTTCTCGGCGACCGACAGCCGGAGCGGAAGGGCGATATAGGGCGAGGAAAAGTTCATCCGGGCGAGGGCCGTAAACCGGTCCTTGAGCATGTCGTGGCCTAGAATGCGGATGCTTCCCGCCGTCGGTATCAGCAGCCCGAGCAGCATCGCGATCGTCGTCGTCTTGCCGGCGCCGTTGCCGCCGAGCAGGCCGACGGTCTGGCCGCCGGCGACCGTGAAGGCGATGCGGTCCACCGCCAGCACATCGCCGTAGCGCTTCGTGAGATCCCGGACCTCGATGACATCCATCCGCAAGCCATTAAGGAACGCGGGGCGGCGCGCCAAGGGGCGGCGGCCCGGAAGCCCTCCCCTCGCCGGGCGCGCGGCTGTAGCTTGTCCGGATGGAGTATGTCACCAGGGCCCCCGCCACCCTGCCCGCCGGACAGCGCATCTACGCCATCGGCGACGTGCATGGCTGCGCCGACCGGCTGTCCGCCCTGCACGCCCGGATCGAGGCGGATTTGACGGCCCGGCCCGCTGCATGCGCGACCGTCGTGCATCTCGGCGATTACGTCGATCGTGGTCCTGCCAGTGCCGCCGTGATCGCGGCCCTCCTGCAGCGGCCCCGGCTCGGCCGCGCGCCGGTGATCAACCTGCGCGGCAACCACGAGGAGATGATGCTGTGGGCGCTCGGCGGTGCGGACGTCGAGCTTTGGCTGCAGAACGGCGGCGCGGCGTCGCTCCGCAGCTGGGGCGTGCCGCCGGGCGTCCGGCCGGCCAAATGGGCGCAGTGGATTCCGGCCCAGCACATGGCCTTCCTGAAGGGCTTGCGGCTGAGCTGGGCGGCGGGGCCGTATCTGTTCGCGCATGCGGGCATCCGTCCGGGGATACGGGCCGACCTCCAGTCCGCCGCCGATCTTCTCTGGATCAGGGAGCCGTTCCTGTCCTCGGCCGACGATTTCGGGGTGGTCGTGGTCCACGGCCACACGCCGCAGGCCGAGCCCGTCGTCCGGCCGAACCGGATCGGCATCGACACCGGCGCCGTGCTCGGCGGCAAGCTGACCTGCGCCGTGCTGGAGGAGGATCGGGTCGCCTTCCTGTTCGCGTGACGCCCAATGGGACGCCCTTTGGGACGCCCAATGGGACGCCCTTTGGGACGGCCAATGGGACGCCCAGTGGGAAGACCAGTGGGACGGCGGGGGGACGGCGGGGCCGGAACACTTGCCACCGGCTGCCCGCGTCTCTACCCCTCCTCCATGGATAGCATGACGCCGGCGGCAGCCGAACCGCGCACCCATTCGCCGCCCGATCTCGCCGCGGCGGTGGACCGGCTGGACAAGGGCAGCGTCCTCGTCGTCGGCGACGCCATGCTCGACCGCTACGTCTACGGCGCGGTCGAGCGCATCAGCCCCGAAGCCCCGATCCCGGTGGTGCGCGTCGAGCGCGACATCGCGATGCCGGGCGGCGCGGGCAATGTCGTCCGCAACCTGACCGCGCTCGGCGCGGCGGTCGCCTTCGTCTCCGTGGTCGGGGACGACCAGGCCGGCTCCGATCTCACGGGCCTGATCGGCGGCCAGCCGGGCGTCGAGCCGTGGCTGCTGGTAGAGGGCGGCCGGACCACCACCGTGAAAACCCGCTATTTCGCC
Organism: uncultured Alphaproteobacteria bacterium; assembly: GCA_963777325.1. Classification (GTDB taxonomy): domain Bacteria; phylum Pseudomonadota; class Alphaproteobacteria; order Acetobacterales; family Acetobacteraceae; genus JAFAXA01. The sequence continues at coordinate 426,884 of CAVZQE010000022.1, forward strand.
AGCGGCCAGCAACTCCTGCGGGCGGACCAGGAGGATCGGTCGCCGATCCAGGACAAGCTCGCCGAACGGCTGCTGCGGATCGCTCGGGACGCCATGATCGCGACCAGCGTGACGGTGATTTCGGACTACCAGAAAGGCGCCGTCACGGCCGCGACCGCGTCGGGGCTGATCGCCGCCGCGCGCGCGGCCGGGCGGCGGGTGATCGTCGATCCGAAGGGCTGCGACTACGCGCCCTATGCCGGGGCCGACGTCATCACCCCGAACCGGCGGGAGCTGTCCGAGGCCATGGGCATGCCCGTGGGCACCGAGGCCGAGATCGACCGGGCCGCGCGCGCGCTGCGCGACCGCCACGATTTCGGCGCCGTGCTGGTCACGCGCTCCGAGGACGGCATGACCCTGCTGGACGGCGACGGCGCGCGGCACTTCCCGGCCGAGGCGGCGGAGGTGTTCGACGTCTCCGGGGCCGGGGACACGGTGGTCGCGACGCTCGCCGCCGGCCTCGCGGCCGGGCTCGATCTCCCGATCGCCGTGCGGCTGGCCAACATCGCGGCCGGCGTCGTCGTCGGCAAGATCGGCACGGCCGTGGCCCGCGCCTCCGACCTGCTCGCCGTGCTGTCGCCCCAGGGCGGGGCGCTGCGCAAGATCGTCACCCGCGAGACGGCGGCCGAGCAGGCGGAACGGTGGCGCCGCAAGAACTACCGGATCGGCTTCACCAATGGCTGCTTCGACCTCCTGCATCCGGGACACGTGCATCTGCTGGAGCAGGCCCGCGCCGCCTGCGACCGGCTGGTGGTCGGCGTCAACAGCGACCAGAGCGTGCGCCGGCTGAAGGGGCCGCACCGCCCCGTGCAGCCCGAGGCGGCGCGGGCGGCGGTGCTCGGCAGCCTCGCCTCGGTCGATCTCGTCTGCATCTTCGAGGAGGATACGCCGGTCGCGCTGATCGAGGCGATCCGGCCCGAGTTGCTGGTGAAGGGCGCGGACTACACCGTGCAGACGGTGGTCGGGGCCGATCTCGTGCGCGGCTGGGGCGGTAAGGTCATGCTGGCCGATCTGATGCCCGGCCATTCGACCACGGCCACGGCCGCGCGCCTGCGCGGCTGAGCGCCGGATCGCTGCCGCTCCAGCCCTCCGGCTTGCGTCCGCCCGTCAGCTCCCGGGCGGTCCGGTCCTCGCCGGATGGGGCGGCGCGACCTCGGCCGCGTCCTCCTCCGCCACCGGCAACGGCGGCGAGGCGGGCCGGATCAGCCACCATGGCAGCGGAGGTCGCGCCGCCGGGGCGTCGCACGCCGCCGCTCCAGCCCCGGTGTCGCCCGAATGGACCGCGCGGGGCCGGGCGCGAGGACGGCGCGGCAGACGCAACGCCGCCGGGGTTTCGATCGCGAGCATGTGGCACAAGGGGCGGAGGATGCGCCCCGCCCGCGGCGCTTGCGCGAGCAGCGCTGGCAGGCCGGGGTCGGCGAGCAGGGTCTCCACCTCCGCGCGGCCGAGCCGCGTCTCCAGCGCGGGCGCGAGCCTGAGCAGCCAGCCCGAACCGCCCGGCGGCCGCAGCGCCGTTTTCGCAGGAAGCGGCCGCGACGCGGTTTCCGCCCGCGCGCGAAGGACGGGCACGCGCCCGGCGTCCACCGCGGCGACGAGGGAATCGAAGCGCGCCAGCAGCCGCCGGAGCCGGGTCCAGGCAAGGAGGGTGAGAGCGGCATTTTCCAGATGCCCCGGCAGGCTGACCGTTAGCCCCCGGCACAGCAGACCGATCGCGGAAGCGAAGCGGGCGGAAAGGGTCGGTGCGGCGAGCGCGGCGGACATGAACGAAGCAAGAACACAACCGGCGCGCGATGTCAAGAGATATTCCTCGCGCGATGCCCACGCTGAGCGGCGCGGCCTACTCGGCGCGCAGCGCCGCCCGGCGGGCGGCCTGGCCCGCCGGATCGTCGATGCCGTGGAGCCGGCCGGCGGCGAGCATCGCGAAGCGGTGCAGCAGCGCCCGCCGTCGCGCGGGCGGCATCGGATGCGAGGGCGGCTCGCGCAGGATTTCCGCCTCGCGGTCGTCGGCGACGATCAGGCCGACATCGGGCGGCAGCAGCGTTGCATGCGGGAAGTCCGCATCCACCGCAAAGTAGAGCGCGTCGCAGAACGCCCGGTAGTCCGGCCATTTGTCGTCGGCCAGGAAGTCGCGCACGCCCGACTTCACCTCGATGCAGGTGAAACAACCGTCGGGGGCGAGGGCGAGGATGTCCGCCCGCCTGCCGTTCGGCAGCGGCACCTCGTGCAGCGGCGCCCAGGCGAGCTGGCCACAGAGCCGCGCGGCGGCGCGGCGGATCGCGAGCGACCGGTCGGGTAAGGTGATGTTCACTCCCTGTTCCTACGGCAGCGGGCGCCGTTTTGGAACGTCCCTTGACGCAAACTGGCCTTGACGGAACCGGGCGCGGCTGTCCCGATAACCGGATGAGCGAACCCGGCCCGCTCGTCGCCCCCGATCTCGAGTCCATCGTGGAGATGGCGGAGCGGTCGCTGTCCTCGATCCCGGCCCCGCTCGCGCGCCATGTGCGGGGTGTCGGCATCGTGGTCGAGGAACTGCCGGACGACGAGACGCTCGACGACATGGGCATCGAGAGCGCCTGGGATCTCACCGGCCTCTATCGCGGCGTGCCGCTCACGCACCAGAGCGTCAGCGCCGTCGCCAGCCAGCCCGACATGATCTTCCTCTATCGCCAGCCGATCCTGCTCGAATGGATCGAGACCGGCGAGGATCTGCATCGCCTGGTGCGCAGCGTGCTGATCCACGAAATCGCCCACCATTTCGGCTTCAGCGACGCGGATATCGAGGCGCTGGAGCGGGAGGCTGGATAAGGCTCGACTGCGGCGATGCGCGTTCCATATTTGCCCACCTCTTCTAGACGCGGGACACCGATGGCGCTCAGCCTGAAGGACAAGGAGACCGATCGTCTGGCGCGCGCCGTCGCGGCGCTGACCGGCGAGACGCTGACCGATGCCATCCGCGTGTCCCTCGCCGAGAGGCTAGAGCGCGAGCGGCTACGGCAGGGCCGGACCGCGCGGCTTGCCGATCAGCTGGAAAGGTTGGCACGGAAATGTGCCGCCTTGCCCGACCTCGACCCTCGCAGCCCGGACGAGATCGCCGGATATGACGAGAACGGCATGTGGCGCTGACGGAACGGCATAGCGGGCGATTGTTTCGACCCTGCTCGCCGGCTCGACAGCGGCGATCCAAAGAACCGCTTTCAGCCCCCGAGTTTGGCGCGGTTTTCCCCGTTGACATGGGGCAAGGCGGAGCCTGGAGCGGAGGAGAACCAACTGCCGCCCCAGCCTCACCGTTTCTGTGGTCTGAGTATCAGTTCGGCAAGTTGGCCAGATCGCCGATTCGTTCGTCGATCTGAATGTCACGTTGCTCCTCTTTGAGGTCGCTCTGGAAGGCCGGGATATCGGCTCGACATTCGTAGCTGCTTGCTTGTGTCTCGTCTCCGCCCCGGTAACGAATGACTTTCGGGTAGGGACAGAGGGTCAGTTCACGCAGCACGCCTTGAGCCGGTGTGTCGTTGACATATTTGGTCGAAATCAGTGTCGCGGGTGGCGTTCCGTCCTCGACCCAGGCCTGCAGAGCGGCAACGACGTCGTGCTGGGCGTCGATCGTGGTCGGCGGAGCCGACCCGCCGATCGTATTGGGCCCGGGTCCACCCCCGCAGTGACTCATACCGGGGGCCATGAATACGCGATGGAAGCCCAGAGTTTTCCTAAGCGATTGCTGATCGAGGACAACGCTGTTGAAATAATCGATCGGCAACGTCTGTGCGTTCAGCGCGTCGGCCCAGCCCTGCGTGACGAGCAGCTTGCCGCCGCGACGCTGGAAGCGATGGAGATCCGGGCTGGTCGCGTTGATGAACGGGCTGAGTTTCTGATCCACCAAAGTGGCATCGGTGTCGAAGTTGAAAGTCGTCCAATCCCAGTTCGGATCGTTGAAGACGGTATTGGCGATGAGCGGCTGGGCATAGGCTCCTACCAGCGCCCCCTGGATCAGCGACCAGGTCTCCTCGCCCCCGGGAGAAAAGCCAGGGTAAAGCGTCAGGCCGGTAATCGGGTCCGTAACCGGCGAGTAGAGAGTTGCGGCCTCGGCGACTTGCGGCGCGGTAAGACAGGTCGCAGGATCCTGTCCGCTTTGGCATTGGAGCTGTGCCGGATCAAACCGGCAGCTTGAGGGATTGAGCAGGTAGCCTGCGGAAACCGCCGACTCGCCTCCGCACTGTTGCAGCACGGCCCGGTTGAGAAGATCGAGGGAGGCTTGCGGCAAAATCGCTCCCGGGTTCTTGGCCGGGAGGAGGCCGCCCCAGAAAAAACTCATCATCAAGTGGCTGTAATCCTGGCCGGGGGAGCCGGCGTGAATGCCGTCATAGTCGGACGGGTAGAACTCCGCCTCCTCCATCGCTTCGGCGCCGCCGGTAGAGCAGCCGTCGAAATACGAATGTTCCGCACCTTTTCCGTAAAAGGCATTGACGAGCTGCTTCGCGCTCACCGTCATCAGGTGAATGGAGCTGTGGCCCCAGTCGATGAGCGAAACCTGGTTTTGCGCCCAACTCAGAACCTGGCCGATCTGACCGCTCGTGCCGCCGACATGTCCCGTGTCCGTATTTGCCGTGGCGAAGCCCCGTTGCAGGGCGGTCGCCAGAGCGGAATAGACGATCGCTCCCCCGAAGCCGCCGTTGCCGACCCCCTCGAAGCGGCCGTTCCAGATATTCGGATCCGACGGCAGCCACACCTCAATCCCGACATTTTCGCCAGCTTGAGTACTCACCGACCCGACCACGCGACAGAAGGCGGGCAGGTCCGTAATCGCCGTCGTGCTTCCGGGCGGCGTAAACGAGCCGGCCGGAATAGATTGCGCAAGTGAGATCGTCGTGTCTGGCACCGAGAGGGCGGTCAGACTTTCGCATGACGACTGCGCCGCTGCGGGCTGGACGATGGCGCTTGCGGGCACGGCCGCAAGGCCGAGGACCGGCGCCACGACGGCGCACGAGCATTCCAGCCAGCGGCGCGGGGTGCGACGTTTCGTAAGGCGACTTTGGACCATTGTGTTCCTCCTTAGCTTTTCGGCTGCCCCTAGGCGGCGCATTGTGGTCAGCGAAGCGGGTCACTGCCGATCGGGCACCTCCATTTCCAGCAGCACCGCGCCCAAACACTTGCCATGCGCGTCGAGCGCCAGCGAGCGGGTGACGCCGCCCGCGAGCGCGCCGTGCAGCACGAAGTTGAGCGCACCGAGGCCGGGCAGTTCGTGGCGGTCCACACGCTCCGCGCCGGTCGGCGCCAGATGCGCGCGCACGCGCTCGGCGGTCACGTGCTCGGCCAGGAACGCGAAGTCGCCCGGCTCGCGGGCGATGACGGAAATCTGCGAGACGTTGCCCTTGTCGCCGGTGCGGGCGTGGGCGAGTTCGCGGAGCTGCATGGTCAGGCCACCTCCAGATGCACGGTCGGCCGGGCGAGATGTTGCGGCAGCAGGGTCGAAACCACCGCGACAACCTCGCGCGCCGACTTCCAGGCGCCGCCGCCGCCGGCGGGTCCGTTCGTGTACAGCGATTCGACCTCGTTCCCGACGCGGACCGCCTCCGCCATGCTGTCCGTGCGGGCCGCGACCCGGATGCGCACCTCGCGCAAATCCGGCGCGGGGTCGGGCGCGCCGCCCTTGCGCACCGCATCGACGCCGATCAGCTCGAAGCGCGTTTCGGTCGTGGCGACTCCCGTCAAAAGAAGCCGTTCGCGCACGATGTCGAGCGCCAGCCGCGCCCGCCCGACGCAGCCCGGCCCGGCGTACGACATCTGTCCTTCGCCCACGAAACTGTCGCGATAGCCCACGGAAACCTTGAGCGTCTCCGGCCGCGCCCGGCCCGCGCCGCCCGACACCGCGACCCGGTTCGGCGAGATCTCCTCGAACCGCACGCCCGAGAAATCGGCGGTGACGTCGGGTTGCAGATACGCGGCCGGGTCCAGCAGCTCGTACAGCAATTGCTCCTTGCAGGAGGCGACGCTGACCCTGCCGCCCGAGCCTTCCACCTTGGTGATGACGGCCGACCCGTCCTCGCCGACCTCCGCGATCGGAAAGCCGAGCCGCGCCAGATCGGGCACGTCCTTGTAGCCGGGATCGGCGAAGTAGCCGCCGGTGATCTGGCCCGCGCATTCCAGCAGATGCCCGACGACGGTGCCGCGTCCGAGCGCGTCCCAATCGTCCAGCGCCCAGCCGAATGCGTGGATCAGCGGTGCCAGAAACAGCGCCGGGTCGCCCACGCGCCCCGTCACCACCACGTCCGCGCCTTGCCGCAGCGCCTCCAGAATGCCGGCGACGCCCATATAGGCGTTCGCGGAGATCACGCGGTCCCCGAGATCGGCGACCGTGCCAGGCCGCTCCAGCAGCGGATACGCGCCGCCCGCCAGCAGGCCCAGCACGTCGTCGCCGCCGACCGAAGCGATCTTGAGGCCGCCGAGACCGAGCGAGCGTGCGACCTCCGCGACGGCGCTGGCGGCGCCGGCCGGGTTCGCCGCGCCCATGTTGGTGACGATGCGCACGCCGTTCGCGGCGCAAGGGCGAAGCACGGCCCGCATGCGGGCGACGAGCAGCGGGTCGAAGCCCGCCTCCGGATCGCGCAGCCGCTCGCCCTGCGCGAGCGCGATCGTGCGCTCGGCCAGGCACTCGAAGCCGAGATAGTCGAGGCGGCCGTGCTCGGCCAGTTCCACGGCCGGTTCGATGCGGTCCCCGGAATAGCCGGCGCCGGAGCCGATGCGGAGCGTGCGCATGCTTGTCTCTCCTCAGACCGGCAGAACCCCGAACAGCACGGCGGCGATGGTCATCGTGATGGATGCGCCGAGCAGCCAGGGAATGCTGAAGCGCTGGTGCGCGCCGAGATCGATGCCGGAAAGGCCGACGATCAGGAACGTGGCGGGCGTCAGCGGGCTGACCGGGAAGCCGGTCGTCATCTGGCCGAGCAGCGCCGCCTGCGCCACATGGATCGGCGCGCCGCCGAGGCTCTGGCTCACCTGCGCCACCACCGGCAGCACGCCGAAGTAGAACGAGTCCGGGTCGAACAGCAGGCTGAGCGGCATCGAGAGCAGCGCCAGCACGACCGGGATCAGCCCGCCCGCGCCCGGCGGCACGTAGGCGACCGCCGCCTGCGCCATCGCCTTCAGCATGCCGGTGCCGGTCATGATGCCGGTGAAGGCGCCGGCCGCGAGCAGGATGCTCGCCATCAGCAGGGCGGCGCGGGCGTGCGCGTCGATCCGCGCCCGCTGCTCGGCGACGTTCGGGTAGTTGATGACCAGCGCCAGCACGACCCCGATCATGAACATCACTACCGGATCGACCCAGCCGCCGATCATCACGACCATGATGGCGAGGGTCAGCAGCAGATTGACCGCGAACAGGCGCGGCCGGCGCAAGGCCGCTTCCTCCGGCGTCAGCGGCTTGGCCCTGATCTCGGGCGCGGCCAGCGCGTCGCGGGCGGTGAGGCCGAGGCGGCGCTCCTCGCGCTTGCCGAGCCACCAGGCGGCCGCGAAGACATAAACGAGGCCGACCAGCTGCACGCCGATCATCGGCTCGAAGATCGCGCTCACCGGGATTTTGAGCGCCGCCGAGGCGCGCAGGGTCGGGCCGGTCCAGGGCAGGAAGTTGACCCCGGCCGCGAGCGAGGCGGCGCAGGCGAGAATGCGGCGGTCCATCCCGAGCGCCTCATACAGCGGCAGCATCGCCGGGATGGTGACGAGGAAGCAGACCGCGCCCGAGCCGTCGAGATGGATCAGCAGCGCGAGCAGGGCGGTGCCAGCGACGATCCGCGCCGGCCGCGTGCCGACGGCCGCCAGGATGCGGCGGATGATCGGATCGAGCATGCCCGCATCCGTCATGATGCCGAAATAGAGGATCGCAAACACGAACATACCCGCGACCGGCGCGATCCCCGAAATGCCGGTCAGGATGAACTTGCTCGTCGCCAGCCCGAAGCCGCCGATGAGCGCCCCGGCGATCGGCACGGCGATCAGCGCCACCAGCGGCGACAGCAGGTTGAGCATGATCGCGGCGAGCAGCACCAGGACCGTCAGCGTGCCGAGCAACGCCAGCATGTTTCCTCGCCCTTCGTTCGACCGGTCCCGATGACAGAAACGCGCGTCCGGCGCGACATGCAACAGATAAAGCGGTAGCGTTCGCGCATCAAGCGGTGGCCGCGATCTCTCTCCTCCGTCCCGCCGGCTCTCTCCTCCGTCCTCCGTCCCGCCGGCTCGCCGGAACCGGCGGTTTCGGCCAGGCCGCGAAGTGTGGGATAAATCGGTGCTGTTGGAAAGGAAGCGACAGATGCGGCGATCCGTCACGACGTGCCTGTGGGCGGCTTTGCTGTGCGGCTGCAACGGCCAGATCTATCACGGCCCCGCAAACCTCGATCGTCCGCCCTTCGACCCGGCGGGGAGCGACCCCGAGGAGGCCGGGATCATCTACTACCCTCGCGTCCAGATCCTGAAGACGACCACGACCACGGCGATCAACAAGTCCACGGGCCGATGCGAGACGACCGAAGCGGACGATATCATCACGGTCGCGGACACGACGAGACCGCAGCGGATGTATTACCGGCCGGCCTGGCTGGAGGCGTACAAGTTCAGCGCGAGCCTGAACGCGGACGGAACGCTCGCCTCGGTCGGCACCGAATCGACACCCGACCAGGGCAACACCGTGAAGAACCTGGCCTCGGGATTGTCGTCGGTCGCGGAGGCCGCGAAGACCTTCGCGCTCCGCCCGCGCGGCCCCGTCCCCCAAGCCCGCGAGGAGTGCGAAGAGGGCGTGACCGTTCGCTATTCTCGCTTCGATCCGGGGAAGCTGCCGCTGAGCGGGTATCCAAGGTGAGCGCGTCGGCCTCGGCACGGCAAAGCCTGGCGTCCCGTACGGGATTCGAACCCGTGTTACCGCCGTGAAAGGGCGGTGTCCTGGGCCTCTAGACGAACGGGACGAGGCGAGCGTCGGTTAGCGGAGCCGTCCCGGAGGGTCAAGCCGGACGGCTCGCGTCCAGCGCCGCCTGCAGCAGATAGGCGGCCGCCATCCGGTCCACCACCTCCGCCCGCTTGCGGCGGCTGAGATCCGCATCCGCGATCAGGAAGCGGTTGACCGCGGCCGAGGACAGGCGCTCGTCCCAGAGCGCGACCGGCAGCCCCGCCGCGTCCGAGAAAGCGAGCGCCCAGTCCCGCGCCGCCTGCGCCGCCGGGCCGATGCCGCCGTCCATCGACAGCGGCCAGCCGACCACGACCCCGCCCGCGCCCTCCTTGACCGCGATGGACAGGATTTCGGCCGCGTTCGCCCGCAGCTTGCCGCGCCGCAGGCTGCCATAGGGCGTCGCGAGCGTGAGGAGCACGTCGGACAGCGCGATACCGATCGTCCTCGTCCCCGGATCGAGGCCGATCAGGCGCTCGTTCCGGGCCAGCCGGGCGCGCAACTCCGTCAGGTTGAAGAGCTTCATGGCGGCGTTTATGGTCCGCCGCCTTCCTCCCGGCCAAGGATAGTTCCGCCGCATGTCGCTCGATCCCGCGACCGTCCGTCGCATTGCCTCGCTCGCCCGCATCCGGGTCGAGGAGGAAGACGTACCGCGCCTGCAAGCCGAGCTGAACGGCATTCTCGGCTGGATCGAGCAGCTGCGGGAGGTGGACGTGGACGGCATCGAACCGCTGGCCGGCGCCGCGCGGATGGCGCTCCGGATGCGCGACGACGCCGTGACCGACGGCGCCCAGCGCGAGGCCGTGCTCGCCAACGCGCCCGAGCGCGCGGGCGATTTCTTCGCCGTGCCGAAGGTGGTGGAATGACGCTGACGGATCTCACGATCGCCGCCGCCCGCGACGGCCTCCGACGGCGGGCGTTCAGCGCGCGCGAGCTGACGGAGGCGCATCTCGCCGCGATCGAGGCGCTCAACCCGCGCTTGAACGCCTATCTCGCCGTCACCGCCGACCCTGCGCGCCAGCGGGCCGACGCCGCCGATGCGGGTGAGGCACAGGGGCCGCTCGCCGGCATCCCGCTCGCGATCAAGGATCTGTTCTGCACGAAAGGCGTCCGCACCACGGCGGGCAGCCGCATCCTCGCGCCGTTCGTGCCGCCCTACGAGAGCACCGTGACCGCGAATTTGCTGCGGGACGGGGCGGTGTTTCTCGGCAAGGTCAATCTCGACGAGTTCGCGATGGGGTCGTCGAACATGACCTCCGCCTTCGGTCCCGTCGAGAATCCCTGGAAGCGCCGCCAGGACGAGGCGGCGGTGCTGGTGCCGGGCGGTTCCTCGGGCGGCTCGGCGGCTGCGGTCGCTTCGGGGCTCGCCATGGGCGCGACCGGCACCGATACCGGCGGCTCCATCCGCCAGCCGGCGTCGTTCTGCGGCATTGCCGGGATGAAGCCCACCTACGGCCGGTGCAGCCGGTGGGGCGTCGTCGCGTTCGCGTCCTCGCTCGACCATCCGGGGCCGTTCGGCCGCAGCGTCGAGGATTGCGCCATCCTGCTCGGCTCGATGGCCGGGTTCGATCCGAAGGACAGCACCTCCGCCGACCGCGAGGTGCCCGACTTCGCCGCCGCCTGCGCGCGCGGCGTGCGCGGCCTCCGGATCGGCGTTCCCCGCGAATACCGCGCGGATGGGATGGCGGCCGAGATCGAGGCGCTCTGGAACCAGGGTCTCGCCTGGCTGCGCGAGGCGGGCGCGGAGATCGTGGACGTGTCGTTGCCGCACACCCAGTACGGCCTCGCGACCTACTACATCGTCGCTCCCGCCGAGGCGTCGTCCAACCTCGCGCGCTATGACGGCGTGCGCTTCGGCAGGCGCGAGGACGGCGTCGATCTGAAGGATCTCTACGAGCGCAGCCGCGCCGCCGGCTTCGGCGCGGAGGTGCGGCGGCGAATCCTGATCGGCACCTACGTGCTCTCGGCCGGCTACTACGATGCGTACTATCTCCGCGCGCAAAAGGTGCGGGCGCTGATCCAGCGCGATTTCACCCAGGTGTTCCGCGAGGTGGACGCGCTGCTGACGCCGACCGCGCCCTCGGCCGCCTTCGCGCAGGGCGAGAAGATGGACGATCCGGTGACGATGTATCTGAACGACGTGTTCACCGTGAACGCCAATCTCGCGGGCGTGCCGGCGATGTCGGTGCCCGCCGGATTGGACGCGAACGGACTGCCGCTCGGCCTGCAGGTGATCGGGCGGCCGTTCGACGAGGAGACGGTGTTCGCGGCCGCGCGCGCCATCGAACGGGCGGCCGCGTTCACGGCGCGCCCCGCCATCCGGGCTGGAGGCTGAACGAATGGCGTACACGATCGAGGGCGGGAGCGGCGCGTGGGAGGTCGTGATCGGCCTCGAGGTCCACGCGCAGGTTGTGAGCCGCGCCAAATTGTTCAGCGGCGCCGCGACCGGGTTCGGTGCCGAGCCGAACACGCAGGTGAGCTTCGTCGACGCGGCGTTTCCGGGCATGCTGCCGGTCATCAACCGCGAATGCGTGGCGCAGGCCGTGCGCACCGGCCTCGGCCTCGACGCGCATATCAACGTGGTGAGCCGTTTCGACCGCAAGAACTATTTCTACGCCGATCTTCCGGCCGGATACCAGATCAGCCAGTACGCGCACCCGATCGTCGGCGAGGGCAAGATCGCGATCGAGCTCGAGTCCGGCGAAACGCGCGAGATCGGCGTCACCCGCCTGCATCTGGAGCAGGACGCGGGCAAGTCGCTGCACGACCAGCACCCGGACAAGAGCTACATCGACCTCAACCGCGCCGGCGTCGCGCTGATGGAGATCGTGAGCGAGCCGGACATGCGCAGCCCGGAGGAAGCCGGGGCCTACTTGCGCAAGCTACGCACGATCCTGCGCTACTTGGGCACCTGCGACGGCAACATGGAGGAGGGCTCCATGCGCGCCGACGTCAACGTCTCGGTCCGCAGGCACGGCGAGCCGTTCCGCACGCGCTGCGAGGTGAAGAACGTCAATTCCGTCCGCTTCGTCATGCAGGCGATCGAGGCCGAGGCGAAGCGGCAGGTGCGCGTCTGGGAGGAGGGCGGCGCCGTCGAGCAGGAGACGCGGCTCTACGACCCCGCGCGCGGCGAGACGCGCTCGATGCGGAGCAAGGAGGACGCGCACGACTACCGCTATTTCCCCGATCCGGATCTCTTGCCGCTGGTGCTGGACGAGGACTGGATCGCGTCGATGAAAGCCGCGCTGCCGGAACTGCCGGACGCCAAGCGCGCGCGCTTCATGGCGCAGTACGGCCTCGGGTTCTACGACGCCCGCGTGCTCGTGGCCGAGCAGGCGACCGCCGATTTCTACGAGGCGGTGGCGCGCGGGCGGGACGGCAAGCAGGCGGCGAACTGGATGCTTGGCGATTTCTTCGCGGCGCTGAACCGCACCGGGCGGAGCATCGAGGACAGCCCGGTCAGCGCCGCCGCCCTCGGCAAGCTGCTCGACCTGATCGCCGACAAGACGATCAACGGAAAGATCGCCAAGGACGTGTTCGAGGCGATGGTGGAAACCGGCGACGCGCCCGACGCGATCGTCGAGCGGCGCGGCTTGCGTCAGGTGACGGACACGGGCGCGATCGATAGGGCGGTGGATGCGGTGCTCGCCGCCAACCAGGACAAGGTCGCGGCCTATCACGCGGGCAAGACGCCGCTGTTCGGCTTCTTCGTCGGCCAGGTGATGAAGGCGATGGCCGGGAAAGCCAATCCCGCGCTGGTCAACGAGGCGCTGAAGCAGCGGCTGTCATAGGAGACGTGCGATGTCGATCGAGCTGCACACCTGGAACACCCCGAACGGGCGCAAGATCAGCGTCGCGCTCGAGGAGATGGGCCTGCCGTACACGGTGCATAAGGTGGACATCACCAAGGGAGAGCAGCACGAACCGGCGTTTCTCGCGATCAGCCCGAACAACCGCATCCCGGCGATCGTCGATCCGGACGGGCCGGGCGGCGGGCCGATCAGCGTGTTCGAATCGGGCGCGATCCTGCTCTATCTCGGCCGCAAGACCGGGAAGTTCCTGCCCGACAATCCGCGCGCGCAGGTGCCGGTGCTGGAATGGCTGATGTGGCAGATGGGCGGCTTCGGCCCGATGCCCGGACAGGTGCATCACTTCCTCGCCGTCGAGAACGAAACGGACCGCCGCTACGGCCTGGAACGCTACCTCAAGGAAACGAACCGCCTCTACGGCGTGCTGGACCGGCGGCTCGCGCGCGTGCCGTTCGTCGCGGGCGAGGATGTATCCGTCGCCGATTTCGCCATCGTCGCCTGGGCCTGGCGGCACGAGCGGCATCAGGTGGATCTCGCGAACTACCCGAACGTGCGCCGCTGGTACGACACGATGATGGCGCGGCCGGGGGTGCAGCGCGGATTCGAGGTGGCGCTCAGCTGAGCGGCGCTACTTCGCCGTCGCCGGTCCCGGAAGCGCGCCCGCGCCGGGCGTGACGGTGCCGTTCGGCTGCGGCACGGCGACGGGCGCCACGACAACCGGCGCGACACCCTCCCGCTTCTCGATGCCGAGCTGCTTCGCGGTCGACGGCGTCACGTCCATCGTGCGGCCGCGGACATAGGGGCCGCGATCCTTGACCGTCACGACGGCGGTCTTGTTCTTCTCGACATTCGTCACCTTGGCGACGGTCCCGAGCGGCAGCGATCTGCTGGCCGCCGCGCGGCCGTCGCCGTCGAACCGGTCGCCGTCCGCCATCTTCCGGCCCTGGAAACGCGGCGCGTACACCGAGGCCTTGCCGGTCTGCTTGCGCCCGCTGCGATCCACGACGACGCGATGCGCGGGCGGCGGCGGCAACGGCGGCTCCTGCGCGATCCTCTTCGCCTGCTGCTGCACCTGTGGGTTGCCGGTGTCGATCGGCACCGGAGTCTGCTCGGCGGCGGTGGCAAGGAGTGGCATCGCAGCGACTACAAGTGCGGCGAATCCTGGGACAAGTTTCCTCACGCGAATCGTCTCCTTCCAGATAGGGAACGGGACTGGTGCGGCGTGTTGGGGATAAGGTGGAGCTTGCTTTGCCGCTCTCGGCTCGTATCACGCCGATCTTTGGAGCGAAAGCCGGAGACTGTCGTTGCAAACGTAAGGCGAGTTGACTTCGACTTGCGCAACCTTACAGCCTCGCTCACGGAAGCCGAAGTTGCAAAAAAGGCGGCGAAGGTTACACGCAGCTTCCAGCTTGGTCGCAGCGCTCAGAGACCCCCGTCTCTGCTGCTTGCTGTGTTGGAGGCTGGCGATTCGTCGCGGGCGCGGGTATTCCGGTCGCGGACTTCACCACGAGCGGCGGCCTGCGTTACGAGTGCTGCCGGACGATCTCGCAAATCCAGGCGAAACTGGGCTCAGAATGAGTATGACTGTGGACTGTAGCGCCATTCTGCACATGACCATCGCAATCACGCCCGATGCTTGTGCCGGAGCCAGAGCGGCTTTAAGGGCGGCGGAAATTCAAGCGAAAGCAGCTCGACATGCAGGCGCGCAAAACTTGTTTTCCGGTGTCGCTACTCTGGTCGCTGGGATCTTAGCATTCTCTGCAACGCTGGTTGCATCGCGCATGCAGATCGTGCCAATCGTAAGACAGGAACGCTTGCGCGCCCTGGCCTTCAACCGCCATCTTCTGATAAAAATTGACTTAGTTCCCCTGGAGTTGGCTAATTCTCGGCAACTCGCAAAGCTGATTGGGAACTCTCGAAAAACATGGGACATTGACAGAACTCTGTCTGATACAAATGCCTTCTTGGCAGAGATATCTCCCGATCGCTGGGAAAATCTTTTGCCTGCCGGCCCACTTCTGCCCGTTATCCATGAACTTCATAGAGAAATAGGCAGCGCAAGGCATCGGGTAAAGTCGTTCATGGAACTGTGCCTCGATATGCCAACAGGTCCAGAGGGCGATGTAGAGGTCGAGAAAGCTTTTGCTCTGCTTAACCAAGCTGTGGATACAGCGCTGGAGAGCATAAAAAGATTTCAGAAAGATCTAATCAACGAAAGGCCTTCGGGTTGGTTCTGAGGCGCCGGGCAGTCCTGGGTGTAATGGTGCCGACACTCGGATTTGAACCGAGGACCTACTGATTACGAATCAGTTGCTCTACCACTGAGCTATGTCGGCCCTGGCGAGGGATGGGGGCGATATACCCAAGGCGGCCGCCGCGTGCAACAACGGGACGCAACCCGCCGCACGGACCGCGCCAGACCATGCTCTTCCTCACCGAACCCGAGCCGGTCCGCGACCGGGCCACCCAAATGCTCCCCGGCGTCAGGCGGATCGTCGCCGCCAATCCGGGGCCGATGACGTATCACGGCACCAACACCTACCTGATCGACACCCCCGAGGGCACGATCGTCCTCGACCCCGGCCCCGACCTCCCCGAGCACGTCGCCGCGATCCTCGCGGCCGCCGGGCACGTTGCTGCCATCGCGGTCACCCACCGCCACCAGGACCACACGGGCGGAACCGCCGCCCTCCAGAAAGCCACAGGCGCGCCAACAGCCGCGTTCCCCGCCTCCGGCCCCGGCGACGTCCTCGTCCCGGATCTGCCGCTCACCGACGGCCAGACCCTCTGCGGCCTCACCGCCCTGCACACGCCCGGCCACGCGGCCGACCATCTCTGCTTCGCCTATCAGGCGGGCAACAGAAAGCTGCTGTTCAGCGGCGACCACGTCATGTCCTGGTCGAGCGGCGTCGTCAGCCCGCCGAACGGCAACATGCGTGCCTATTTCGCGAGCCTTGAACGCCTGCTCGCCCGCGACGACGAGCTCTACCTCCCCGGCCACGGCCCGCCTCTGCCAGAGCCGCGCGCGCTGGTGCGCGACCTGCTCGCCCACCGCCGGGAGCGCGAGGCGGAGATCGCGGCCAGGCTGCGCCAGGGTCCGGCCGGCACCGGCGCCATCATGGACGCGCTCTACGGCGAGCAGCACCCGGCGCTGCGGCGGGCGGCCGAGCGCAACGTGCTCGCCCATCTGCAGAAACTGGAGGAGGAGGGCAGGGTGGAGCGAGACGGGGCCGACTGGAAACTCGCCCCGGACCGGAGCCGAAGCCCTTGACCTATCCGCGCGCGTGGCCCATCTCCCGGTAATCAGGACAAACCGAGTACAGATACCGCCGCCCGGGGTGCGCGACCGATGCTGAAACTGTCGAGGATGACGGATTACGCGGTCGTCGTGCTGGCGCGGCTGTCGGCCGATGACGGGGTGCAGACCTCGCCCAGCATCGCCGTCAGCACCGGCATTCCGGAGCCGACCGTCGCCAAGGTGCTGAAGACGCTCTCCGCCGGCGGCCTCGTCACGTCGTTCAGGGGCGCGCGCGGCGGCTACCGGCTGTCCCGGCCGCTCGCCGCCATGCCTGTCGCGGATGTGATCGCCGCCATCGACGGGCCGATCGCGCTCACCGCCTGCGTCGAGGGATCGAACACCGAATGCGAATGCCAGGAGCTTTGCTGTATGCGCGGGCGCTGGGACCGGGTGAACGACGCCATCCGGCACGCGCTCGGCGCGATCACCCTCGCTGATATGCAGGATGACAGAAACCGCGCGCCGTTGCGCCCGCATCTAAATGCCCCGGCGCAAGCCCACTCTCACGCGCCCGTAGCCGAATAGGACCGCCGCAATGCCCGTCGAGACCGAAACCCTGGAAACCGTCCAGTCCGTCACGCAGTCCGGCTACAAATGGGGCTTCGAGACCGCGATCGAGATGGACATCGCGCCGAAGGGGCTGAACGAGGACATCATCCGGCTGATCTCGGACCGCAAGGGCGAGCCCGCCTGGCTGCTGGACTGGCGGCTGAAGGCGTTCGCCGCGTGGCAGCAGATGCGCGAGCCGCATTGGGCGAAGGTGCATCACGCGCCGATCGACTACCAGGATCTGCACTATTACGCCGCGCCGAAGCGCAAAGCGGCCGGGCCGAAATCGCTCGACGAGGTCGATCCCGAGCTCCTGAGGATGTACGAAAAGCTCGGCATTCCGCTGAAGGAGCGGGCGATCCTCGCAGGCGTGGAAGGCGCGGACGGCGCGGGAGGCGAGCACAACGTCGCGGTCGACGCCGTGTTCGACAGCGTCTCGGTCGCGACCACCTTCCAGGCGACGCTCAAGAAGGCCGGCGTCATCTTCTGCCCGATCAGCGAGGCGGTGCGGGATACCCCGATCTGGTGCGGCGCTATCTCGGCACCGTCGTTCCGTCGGGCGACAATTTCTACGCCGCCCTCAACAGCGCCGTGTTCACCGACGGCAGCTTCGTCTACGTGCCGAAGGGCGTGCGCTGCCCGATGGAGCTCTCGACCTATTTCCGCATCAATGCGCGCAACACCGGCCAGTTCGAGCGCACGCTCATCATCGCCGAAGACCAGAGCTACGTGAGCTACCTCGAAGGCTGCACCGCGCCGCAGCGGGACGAGAACCAGCTGCACGCCGCCGTCGTCGAACTGATCGCCATGGACGACGCGCAGATCAAATACAGCACGGTGCAGAACTGGTATCCGGGCGACGCCGAGGGCCGGGGCGGCATCTACAATTTCGTGACCAAGCGGGGCGCGTGCCGGGGCAAGCGCAGCAAGATCTCCTGGACCCAGGTGGAGACCGGCTCCGCCATCACCTGGAAATACCCGTCCTGCGTCTTGCAGGGCGACGACAGCGTCGGCGAGTTCTACTCGGTCGCGGTGACCAACAACCGCCAGCAGGCCGACACCGGCACCAAGATGATCCATATCGGCCGCAACACGTCGAGCACGATCGTCTCGAAGGGCATCAGCGCCGGGCATTCGGACAACACCTATCGCGGCCTCGTGCGCATTCTTCCGCGCGCCTCGGGCGCCCGCAACTTCACGCAATGCGACAGCCTGCTGATCGGCGACCAGTGCGGCGCCCACACCGTGCCCTATATCGAGAGCCGCAATGCGAGCGCGCGTGTCGAGCACGAGGCGACCACGTCGAAGATCGCCGACGACCAGCTGTTCTATTGCCGCCAGCGCGGGCTGTCGCAGGAGGACGCGGTCGGCCTGCTCGTCAACGGCTTCTGCAAGGACGTGCTGAAGGAGTTGCCGATGGAGTTCGCCGTGGAGGCGCAGAAGCTGCTGGCCGTCAGCCTCGAAGGCTCGGTGGGCTGAAGGACAACGGAACGATGCTCGACATTCGCAATCTCACGGCCGAAATCGACGGCAAGGCGATCCTCAACGGCATCGACCTCTCGGTGCCGCGCGGCGAGGTCCACGCCATCATGGGGCCGAACGGCTCCGGCAAATCGACGCTCTCCTACGTGCTGTCCGGCCGCGAGGACTACGAGGTGACGGGCGGCGAAGTGTCGTTCGACGGGCATGATCTGCTGACGATGGAACCCGAGCAGCGCGCCGCCGCCGGGCTGTTCCTCGCCTTCCAGTATCCGGTCGAATTGCCGGGCGTCGGCAACGCCAATTTCATGCGCACGGCGCTGAACGCGGTCAGGCGCGCGCGCGGCGAGGAGGAGCTGGACGCCGTGCAGTTCCTGAAGCTCGCGCGGGCAGCGATCAAGCAATTGGCGATGCCGGACGACATGCTGAAGCGCAACGTCAACGTCGGCTTCTCGGGCGGGGAGAAGAAGCGCAACGAAATGCTGCAAATGGCGATTCTCCGGCCGAAGCTCGCGATCCTGGACGAAACGGATAGCGGCCTCGACATCGACGCGCTGAAGATCGTCGCGGAGGGCGTGAACGCGCAGCGCGGCCCGGACTTCACCGCGCTCATCATCACGCACTACCAGCGGCTGCTCGATCACATTGTTCCCGACCGCGTGCATGTGCTCGCGAACGGCCGCATCGTGCGCTCCGGCGGACCGGAACTCGCGCACGAGCTGGAGGCGCGCGGCTACGCCGGCCTCGCGGACGCGGCATGAACGCCGTCCAGCCGGCCGGCGCGGCGTCCTTCCTCGCCCGCTACGAGGGCCTGCGCGAGCGCCTCCCGGGCGACCGGGACGCGCGCGACCGGGCCGCCGCCGCCTTCCGCGCCGCCGGTTTCCCGACCGTGCGCGAGGAGCGCTGGAAATACACGAGCCTCCGCGCCGTCGCGGAGGCGGCGTTCTCCGAGCCGCTGCTCTCGATCGCGGACGGCGCCGAGCTGCTCGCCGACCTGCCGTTGCTCGACGGTCCGCGCCTCGTATTCCTCGACGGGCGGTTCCGTCCCGAACTGTCCATTTTGCCGGAAGCCGTGGACGCCGGCACCTTCGCGCAAATCCCTCGGTTCGGCACGCTGGCCCGGGCGGACCGGGACGCGCTGGTCGCGCTGAACACCATGCTCGCGGAAGACGGCGCGGTGATCGCGGTGCCGGAAGGCGTCGATGCCGGTCTCTTGCAACTCGTCAGCATCGCGGCCGACGGGCCGGGCCGCGCGGTCGCGTTCCATCCGCGCCACAGCGTAAGGCTCGAAAGAGGCGCGAAGCTGATGCTGGTCGAGATGTCGGGCGGCGGCGGCACCTATCTGCACAACCCGGTGACCGAGGCGCATGTCGCCGAAGACGCCGTGCTCACGCATGTGCGGCTACAGGACGAATCGCGCACGGCGTACCACCTTTCGACGCTCTATGCCGAGATCGCGCGCGGCGGCACGTATGACAGCTTCAATCTCGCTCTCGGCGCGCGGGTCGCTCGGACGGAAGTGCATGCGCGGCTCGCGGGCGAGCGGTCGGCGACGCATCTGAACGGCGCTCAGTTGCTGGGCGGCGCGCAGCACGGCGATTTCACGACAATCGTTTCGCACGACGCGCCGTCCTGCGCCTCGCGCCAGACCGTGAAGAACGTGCTGTCCGGGCGCGCGCGCGGCGTTTTCCAGGGCAAGATCGAGGTGGCGCGGATCGCGCAGAAGACCGACGGCTACCAGATGAACCAGGCGCTGCTGCTGTCGCCGGAGGCCGAGATCGACAGCAAGCCGCAGCTCGAAATCTACGCCGACGACGTGAAGTGCAGCCACGGCGCGACCGTCGGCGAGCTCGACCCCGGGCAGCTCTTCTATCTCCGCAGCCGGGGCATCCCTGAGCCGGAGGCGCGCAGCATCCTGGTCCGCGCGTTCCTGACCGAGGCGCTGGACGCGATCGGCGACGAGACCGTGCGCGCGGCGCTGGATCGCGCGGTCGATCAATGGTGGGAGAAGCAGGCCGCATGAACGTCGCCCTGCGCCCCGCGCCCGCTTTCGACATCGACCGCATCCGCGCCGAGTTCCCGATCCTCGGCCAGAATGTGCGCGGCAAGAAGCTCGTGTTCCTGGACAGCGCCGCCTCGGCGCAGAAGCCGCGCTGCGTCATCGACGCGTTCCGCGACGCGATGGAGACGCAATACGCCAACGTGCATCGCGGCCTGCACTGGATGAGCGAGCGCACGACCGACGCCTACGAGGGCACGCGGGACGTGGCCGCCTCGCTCCTCAACGCGGGCGGCCGCGACGAGATCGTGTTCGTGCGCAACAGCACCGAGGGCATCAACCTCGTCGCCAACAGCTACGGGCGCGGCGTCATGCGGCCGGGCGAGGCGGTGATCATCAGCGAGATGGAGCACCACTCCAACCTCGTGCCCTGGCAGATGCTGCGCGACGCGCACGGCATCGAGCTTCGGATCGCGCCGGTGACGGATGCGGGCGAGCTCGACATGCCGGCGTTCGAGGCGCTGCTCGCGGACGGGCGGGTCGGCCTCGTCGCCATCACGCATATGTCGAACGTGCTCGGCACCTATACGCCGGCCGAGCGGATCGTGGCGCTCGCGCACGCGCACGGCGCGAAGGTGCTGCTCGACGGCAGCCAGGCGATCGTGCACCGGCGCGTCGATGTGCAGGCGCTCGGCTGCGACTTCTACGTCTTCACCGGCCACAAGCTGTACGGGCCGACCGGCATCGGCGTGCTGTGGGCGCGGCCCGAGCTGCTGGAACGGATGCCGCCCTGGATGGGCGGCGGCGACATGATCTCGTCCGTGACCTGGGAGCGTTCGACCTGGGCGCATGTGCCGCATAAATTCGAGGCCGGCACGCCCGCGATCCTGGAATCGATCGCGCTCGCGGCGGCGATCCGTTTCGTGCAGTCGGTCGGCTACGACGCGATCGCCGCGCACGAGGCGTCGTTGACCGCCCACGCGCTCGCCCGCCTGTCCCGGATCGAAGGCCTCCGCATCCTCGGCCGCGCCCAGGATCGCGGCGGCGTCGTCTCCTTCACGCTCGCAAACGCGCACGCGCACGACGTCGCGACCCTGCTCGACCGGGAGGGCATCGCGGTCCGCGCCGGCAATCACTGCGCCGAGCCGCTGATGCGGCGCTTCGGCGTCGATAGCACCGCGCGCGCGAGCTTCGGCGTCTACACGACGCATGGCGAGATCGACGCTCTGGCGGACACGCTCGAACGCGTGCGGGTGTTCTTCTCGTGATGTTCGACGATTTGCGCGATCTCTACCAGGAGGTCATCCTCGATCACGGCCAGCATCCGCGCCACGCGCGGCCGCTCGCCTGCTACGACGCGACCGCCGAGGGCGACAATCCGATGTGCGGCGACCGGGTCCGGGTCTGGCTGCGCTACGCGCCGGACGGATCGGTCGGCGAGATCGCGTTCGACGGGCGGGGCTGCGCCATCAGCATCGCCTCGGCCGATCTGATGGCAGAGACGGCGCGGGGCCGCACGCCCGCCGAGATCCGGGCGCTGTTCGCCTCGTTCCGTTCCATGGTCGGCAGCGGCGATCCAGCGCCCGATTGCGGCGACGAGGAGGCGCTCGAACGGCTGCGGCCGTTCGGCGGCGTGCGCGAGTTCCCGTCGCGGGTGAAATGCGCGACGCTCGCGTGGCACGCCATGCTGGCGGCGCTCGAGGGCGACGGCAAGGGAGAACGCCGTGACTGACCTATCAGCCGACACCGAACGGGAAGCCGATCAGCGCGCCGTCTGGACGCCGGAGGGCGAAGCGGTGCCGCTGCCGACGCAGGACGCCGTCATCGGCGCGATCGCGACCGTCTACGACCCGGAGATCCCGGTCAACATCTACGAACTCGGCCTGATCTACGCGGTCGAGATCGAGGATGACGGGCGGGTGAAGGTCGAGATGACCCTGACCGCGCCCGCCTGCCCGAGCGCGCAGGAACTGCCCGAGCAGGTGCAGGCGGCGGTGCTGATGCTGCCGGGCGTTTCCTCCTGCGAGGTCGAGACGGTCTGGGAGCCGCCCTGGGATCCGAGCCGCATGACCGAGGAAGCGCGCCTGCAGTTGAACATGTTCTGACCCGATCCGATCTTGGGACCATCATGAGCACCACGATCACCGAGCCGAAGAGAGCCCGCGCGCTGCCGCCGCTGATGTCGCTGACGGAGGCGGCGGCCGAGCGGCTGCGGCGCCTCTACGAGACGGGCGAGCCGGGCAAGAAGCTGCGCATCGCGGTCCGCACCAAGGGCTGTTCGGGCCTGTCCTACGACATGTCCTGGGTCGGGGAAGCCGGTCCCGGGGACGAGGTCGTCCACGACAAGGGCGTGACGGTCCTGGTCGATCGCAAGGCCTCGCTGTTCCTGATCGGGACCGTCATGGACTACGCCGCGGGCGATCTCTCGGCCGGGTTCACGTTCCTCAATCCGAATGAAAAGGGACGTTGCGGCTGCGGAGAAAGTTTTCACGTCTGAGCGCGGGATTGCGGAAACGCGGACGTTCGTTGAACGTAAGCAGGTCAGGCGTCCGTCTGGCACGCCCGAAGCCTGTATCCGTGGAGACGATGGATGCGCAAGATGATGTCGGTTGCCCTCGCTTTGGCCATGCTGGCCGGAACGGCGGCGATGCTGAGCGCCTGCAACACGACGGCCGGAGCCGGCCAGGACATCGCCAATACCGGCACGGCTCTCAAGAAGGCGGCGGACCAGAACAAGCCCTGAGCCGGCACCGCCTGTCTTCCGCCCGGTAAGCCGGAGAAAGGCGGTCAGATCAGCAGGCGCACGAGGCCGCTGACGATCTCCATGGGCGCCGTGACGATGTTTGTCGCGGCGCCCGTGAGGACGCTTGCGGCCTGGCCGATCGAGCCGTTCGTCCAACCCGCGAAGACGAACGCGAGCGCGAGCGCGGCCGAGCCGCCGTAGAGCGCGAAGACGCCGAGGCCACGGAACCACGGGCCAGCGCCGGAGCCGGTGTCGGATGCCTGCATGCCCATCATGTCGCTCCGGCTGGCGCCGGGTCGAGAGCCGTCCGCCGCCGATGGTGCATTGCGTACATAGCGTGGCTCGAGGTCAGCGGCGGCCGCCGACCTCGTCGAGATGGACCAGCATGTCGGCCGGATCCTCGTAGACCCGCGCCGCGCCGCCGCGCTCCAGCTCGTCGGCGCCATAGCCGCCGGACAGCAGCCCGACCCCGAGGGCGCGGCAGCGCCTGGCCGCGAGCATGTCCCAGAGGCTGTCGCCGACGACGACCGCGTGCTCGATGCGCGCGCCGAGCCGCTCCGCCGCCGCCACGAACAGGTCGGGATCGGGTTTCGCGTATTTCACCTGGTCGCGCGTCACGACGACGTTCCGCTCCGGATCGACGCCGAGCGCGGCAAGGTTGACCGAAGCCGTCTCCATCCGCCCGCTGGTCGCGATCGCCCAGGGTATCCCGTTCGCGGTCAGAGCGTCCAGAAGCTCCCGGGCGCCGGGCAGCGGCCGGATCTCGCCCGCGTGCCGGCTGTAGGCGGCGGCGTGCCGGGCGCGCAGCCGGTCCACGCGTTCGGGGCTGATCTCCATGCCGGTCTCACGCAGCAGCTGGTTCGTGAACAGACCGCCGCTCATGCCGATCTTGCGATGGATGCGCCACACCGACAGCTCGACGCCTTCCTCGTCCAGCGCCTCGCGCCAGGCGAGCACGTGCTGATAGACGCTATCGACCAGCGTGCCGTCGAGATCGAAGAGAAAGGCGGTTTCGATGCGCATGGGCCGAGGCTCCGCCGACCGGGGTGTTGCGACCTAACCGCAAGAGGCTCGACGAGTTTCCTGGCCGATCCGGTGGGAGATTTGACGGAACCGGGAGATCCCGCCGATCCTGAGGAGCCGGTATCCCGTCGAGGAGTGTCCGTCATGCGCAGCGTGATCGAACCGCCGCCGCCGCCCTCCGTGCCGGTGCGCGGGGAGGATGCCGTGTTCCCGGTGCGCCGCATCTGGTGCGTGGGGCGCAACTACGCCGATCACGCCCGCGAAATGGGCCACGATCCGGACCGGGAGCCGCCGTTCTTCTTCGCCAAGTTCCCGGACGCGGTGGTCCCCGGCGGCGGCGACCTCCCGTTTCCCTCGCTGACCCAGGATCTGCACCACGAAGTCGAGCTGGTGGTCGCGATCGGCCGGCAGGGAGCCGACATCCCGGCCGGGCGCGCCCACGCCCATGTATACGGCTACGCGGTCGGCCTCGACATGACGCGCCGCGACCTCCAGGCCGAGGCCAAGAAGCTGTCGCGGCCCTGGGCGCTGGCCAAGAGCTTCGACCAGTCCTGCCCCATCGGCGAGATCGTGCCGGCGTCACGCATCGGGCATCCCGAGCGCGGCCGGATCGAGGTCGCGGTCAACGGAGAGGTGCGGCAATCGGGAGATCTCGGGCAGATGATCTGGCCGGTGCCGGACATCATCGCCTATCTCTCCCGCTTCGTCGCCCTGGCGCCCGGCGATCTCATCATGACCGGCACGCCGGCGGGCGTGAGCCGCGTCCGCCCCGGCGACGTCCTGCACGCGACATGCGAGGGCGTGGGCGAACTCACCGTCGCCTATCGCCAGGCCGCGTCGCAGGCCGGCTGACGGCAGGAGACGGAAGTGCTTCTCAGCAGCAGCATCAGGGGCGTGGTCCCGATCGCGCCGACCCCGTTCCACCCGGACGGGCGGATCGACGACGCCTCGATCGATCGGATGACGGATTTCTTCCTCGCCGCCGGCATCGACGGCATCACCATCCTCGGCCAGCTCGGCGAGGCGCCGAAGCTCGACCACCAGGAAGCGCTCGCCGTCGCGACCCGGGTCATCGGGCGGGCGAGCGTGCCGATCATCGTCGGTGTGTCCGCGCCGGGCTTCGCCGCCATGCGCTCGCTGGCGCGCGAGGTCATGGAGCGCGGCGCGGCCGGCGTCATGATCGGGCCGCCCAACACGCTCCGCACCGACGACCAGATCGTGACCTATTACCGCAACGCGGCGGAGGCGATCGGCGTGGATGTGCCGTTCGTGCTGCAGGACTACCCGCTGAGCTTCAGCGTCGTCATGACGCCGGACGTCATCCGCCGCATCGTGACCGAGAACCCGTCCTGCGTGATGCTGAAGCACGAGGACTGGCCCGGGCTCGAGAAGATCACCGCGCTGCGCGGGTTCGAGCGCGACGGCTCCATGCGCCACATCGCGATCCTGACCGGCAACGGCGGCCTCTTTCTCGACTTCGAGATGGAGCGCGGGGCCGACGGCGCGAACACCGGCTATGCCTTCCCCGAAATGCTGGTGGATGTCGTGAGGCTGTCGGCGGCCGGAAGGCGGGACGAGGCGCACGAGCTGTTCGACGCGCATCTGCCGTATCTGCGCTATGAGCAGCAGCGCGGTCCGCTCGGCCTCGCCGTGCGCAAATACGTTCTGATGAAACGCGGCGTGCTCGCGTCCGACGCCCAGCGCAAGCCGGCGCTCAGCCTGTCGGCTACGGCCAAGGCGGAGGTGGAGTATCTGCTCTCCCGCATCGCCCGGGTCGACGCGCGGGCGAACATCGCGATCTGACGGCGGGGGAAGAGCGAGGGCTGGTGGGCGCAGCAGGGCTCGAACCTGCGACCCGCTGATTAAGAGTCAGCTGCTCTACCAACTGAGCTATGCGCCCGTCCGCGCGGGAGCGGCCCTATACCAAGCACCGCCCGCGATGGGAAGAGCGCACAAGCGGCTTGCGCCGGCTATGCGCCGGGTGTTTGCTGGACCCGAGCGAAACGCATGGATGGAGGCAGCTTGCCCGCCCTGACAAGAGTGCTCGGGCTGTTGCTCGTAACGGTTGTCCTCGCCTGGGTGGTCTTCGTGTTCGTGACGGGGACCCCCTACGCTCTGCAGCAGCTCATCAACGGCGTGACGCTCGGGATGATCTACGGGCTGATCGCCGTCGGCTACACGATGGTTTACGGCATCATCGGCATGATCAATTTCGCCCATGGCGACATTTTCATGGTGGGTGCCTTTCTCTCCCTGATCGCGCTCATCGCCCTGTCCTCGATCGGCCTCACCTCGGTGCCGCTCGCACTCGCGCTCACCCTGATCTTCGCCGCCGCCATCGCCGCCCTCTATGGCTGGGCGGTCGAGCGGGTCGCCTACCGTCCGCTGCGCGGCTCCTTCAGGCTTGCGCCCCTCATCAGCGCGATTGGCATGTCGATCGCGCTCGAGAACTTCGTGCAGGTGTCGCAGGGCGCGCGGGTGAAACCGATGGAGCCGCTGCTGCCCGGCGGCATTCGTGTGCTGAACGATCCGACCTTCGCGGTGCAGCTCTCCTGGATGCAGATCGCCATCGTCGTGACGACCCTCGTCGTGCTCGCGATCTTCACCTGGATCGTAACAAAAACGCCGCTTGGCCGCTCGATGCGCGCCTGCGAGCAGGATCTGAAGATGGCCGGGCTGCTCGGCATCGACACAGACAAGACGATCAGCCTCACCTTCGTGCTCGGCGCCATGCTGGCGGCGGTCGCGGGGCTGATGTTCCTGCTTTATTACGGCGTCATCGATTTCTACATCGGGTTCGTCGCCGGGGTGAAAGCCTTCACCGCCGCCGTGCTGGGCGGCATCGGGTCGCTGCCCGGAGCGGTGCTCGGCGGCCTGCTCATCGGGCTGATTGAAACCTTCTGGTCGGCCTATTTCAGCGTGCAGTACAAGGACGTCGCCGCGTTCTCCATTCTCGTGATCGCGCTCATCTTCCTGCCGACGGGCATTCTCGGCCGAGCGGACGTGGAGAAGGTCTGAGTGTCCGCGGCCTTGCGCGACGCCGTCCTGTCGGCGCTGGTCGCGCTCGGCCTGTTCGGGCCGATGATCGGGCTGCTGACCGCACCCGGTCCGAAAAGCGGCCTCATGCTGGTGCCGAGGCCGGTCGCGGTCGCGATCGCCGTCGGCGCGGTGTTCGTGGGCAGGCTGCTGCTGCTTGCGTGGCGGCAGCACCGGAGCCGCCGGGCGGCGTACGCGGAGAACCGCGCGCTCGCCGAGTGGCTGACCCGCGCCGGGAAGTGGCTCGCGCCGCTGCTTCTGCTCGCCGCCTTCCTGCTGCCGCTCTCGGGCGAGCGCTACTATCTCGATCTCGGCGTGCTGGTCATGACCTATGTCATGCTCGGCTGGGGATTGAACATCGTGGTCGGCCTCGCGGGCCTGCTCGATCTCGGCTACGTCGCGTTCTACGCGGTGGGCGCCTATTCCTACGCGATCTTCTCGACGACGTTCGGCCTCGGCTTCTGGACCTGCCTGCCGATCGCGGGGCTGCTCGCCGCGCTCTGGGGCGTCATTCTCGGATTTCCGGTGCTGCGGCTGCGCGGCGATTATCTCGCGATCGTCACGCTCGCCTTCGGCGAAATCATCCGCATCGTCATCACCAACTGGGTGTCGCTCACCAACGGGCCGAACGGCATTTCCGGCATTCCCCGGCCGACCTTGTTCGGCTTGCGGTTCACGGCCGGCGACGGGCCGGGCACGTTCGCGGGCTTCTTCGGCCTGACCCCGAGCATCACCTACCGCGCCGCCTTCCTCTATTACGTCATCCTCGGTCTGGCGCTGCTGACGAACTGGATCACGCTGCGGCTGCGGCGGCAGCCGCTCGGGCGGGCGTGGGAAGCGATGCGCGAGGACGAGATCGCCTGCCGCTCGCTCGGCATCAACATCACCCGCACCAAGCTCACGGCCTTCGCAACGGGCGCGCTGTTCGGCGGCTTCGCGGGCGCGTTCTTCGCGACGCGGCAGGCCTTCGTCAGCCCGGAAAGCTTCACCTTCATCGAGAGCGCGATCGTGCTGGCGATCGTCGTGCTCGGGGGCCTCGGCAGCCAGCTCGGCGTCGCGCTC
The DNA here is from genome assembly GCA_963777325.1 of uncultured Alphaproteobacteria bacterium. Lineage (GTDB taxonomy): Bacteria > Pseudomonadota > Alphaproteobacteria > Acetobacterales > Acetobacteraceae > JAFAXA01. Next base: position 454,844 of record CAVZQE010000022.1, read on the forward strand.
GCGGCGATCGTCATGATCGGCGGCGGCGAGTTGTTCCGCAGCTTCGCCGAGTACCGGATGCTGGTGTTCGGCCTGGCGCTCGTCATCGTCATGGTGCTGCGTCCGCGCGGGCTGATCTCCGGGCGCACGCCCTCGGTCGCGCTCGGCCAGCGGCGCGAGATCGCGGCGGAACTGGTCGCGGAGGGGAGGGGGTGAGCACGGACGCGCCGCTGCTCGCGGTCGCTTCGCTCTCGATGCAGTTCGGCGGCCTGCGCGCCGTGGACGCGCTCGCCTTCGAAGCGAGGCGGGGCGAGATCACCGCCGTCATCGGCCCGAACGGCGCTGGCAAGACGACGGTGTTCAACTGCATCACCGGCTTCTACCGCCCGACCTCCGGCACGATCAGGCTGACGCACGCGGACGGCGCCACCTACGATCTGCAGCGGCTGCCCGGCCACAAGATCGCCGCCCGCGCGGGGGTCGCGCGCACGTTCCAGAATATCCGGCTGTTCGCGGGCATGACCGTGCTCGAAAACCTGCTCGTGGCCCAGCACAACGCGCTGATGCGCACGACCGGCTTCGGCATCGGCGCGGTGCTCGGCCTGTCGCGCTATCCGTCGGCCGAACGCGCGGCGATCGAAAAGGCGCGCTTCTGGCTGGACGCGATCGAGCTGACCGCGCGCGCCGATGACCCGGCCGGCGCGCTTCCGTACGGCGGGCAGCGGCGGCTCGAGATCGCCCGCGCCATGTGCATCGATCCCGTGCTGCTCTGCCTCGACGAACCGGCGGCCGGGCTGAACCCCCGCGAAACCGACGAGCTCACCGGCCTGCTGCTTCGCATCCGGGACGGCGGCTGCACGCTCCTGCTGATCGAGCATGACATGGGGCTGGTGATGCGCGTTTCGGACCACATCGTCGTGCTCGACCACGGGCGGAAGATCAGCGACGGCGATCCCGCCCATGTCCGCGCCGATCCCGCCGTCATCACCGCCTATCTCGGCGAAGGGGACGAGGACGAGGCGGAGCCGGTGGCCGAGGGCATCGCCGCGCCGGAGATCGCCGGTTGACGGCGTCGCTGCTGTCGCTTTCGGGCGTGACCGCGTTCTACGGCGCGATCCAGGCGCTCAAGGGCGTCGATCTGGAGGTGCGGGAAGGCGAGATCGTCACCCTGATCGGCGCGAACGGCGCCGGCAAATCCACGCTGATGATGACGATCTGCGGCAACCCGCGCGCGCGCGGCGGATCGATCGTCTATGACGGAAGCGAGATCGCCGGCCTGCCGACGCACGAGATCATGCGCATGCGGATCGCGCAGTCGCCCGAGGGACGGCGCGTGTTCCCCCGGATGTCAGTCTACGAGAACCTGCAGATGGGCGCGCAGGTCACCGGCGGACGCGACTTCTCCGAACTGCTGGAGCAGGTGTACGCCATGTTCCCGCGCCTCAGGGAGCGCGCCGGGCAGCGGGGCGGCACCCTGTCGGGCGGCGAGCAGCAGATGCTGGCGATCGGCCGCGCGCTGATGTCGCGGCCGCGCCTGCTCTTGCTGGACGAGCCGAGCCTCGGTCTCGCGCCGCTCGTGGTGCGGCACATCTTCGGCGCGATCCGGGCGCTCAATCGCGAGACCGGGCTGACGGTGCTGCTGGTCGAGCAGAACGCCTTCCAGGCGCTGCGGCTCGCGCATCGCGGCTACGTCCTCGTCAACGGCGCGATCACGATGCAAGGGGGCGGCGCGGAATTGCTGGCACGGCCGGAGATCCGGGCGGCCTATTTGGAAGGCGCACACTGAGTCCCGCCTGGATGAGCGGCGCATGGTCTGGCCGGTGCGAGCGGTCCGAACGAAAGCCTTGAGTGCGGCTCCGAACCATTTATGGTTGCCGTTCGGAAAGCTCTCCGCACCGGTGGTTCGCAGCGTCCAAGCAGCGTGGTTCCCATGACAACCGCCACAACGAAAACGGCACAACCCACCGCTCCGTCCACCTTCCTCACCCGGCTGTTCCGGTCGCGCGAGGCCGGCATCGCGATCGCCTTGCTGATCATGGTGGGCGTCCTGAGCGTGGCGGCGCCCGAGTTCCGGTCGCCGGACAATCTGCTGAACGACGCCCGCAACTTCTCCTTCATCGGCATGGTCGTGATCGGTCAGGCAATGGTGATGATCACCGGCGGCATCGATCTCTCGGTCGGCAGCATCTGGGGCGTGACGGCGGTCGCGACGGCGACGCTGATGGCCGATGGCTGGCCGGTGTGGCTCGCCTGCCTGGGCGGCCTCGGGCTTGCCGCCGCGTTCGGCCTGTTCAACGGCCTCTGCGTCACCAAGCTGAGGATGCCGCCCTTCGTCCCGACCCTCGCGACCATGAGCATCGCGCGCGCGCTCGCGCTCGTCATCACGCGCGGCAGCTCGATCAACAGCTTTCTTCCGGACGGGGACGCCTTCTTCAACCTCGGCGGCGGCGACACGTTCGGCCTGCCCAATCCGTTCCTGATCTTCGTCGTCCTGTCCGTGATCGCCTGGGTCGTGCTGGACCGCACCGTGTTTGGCCGGCAGCTCTATGCCATCGGCGGCAACGAAAAGACCGCGCGCCTGAGCGGGCTCGAAGTCGACCGGCTCAAGATTGCCGTCTACATCATCTCGGCCGTAACCGCCGGTATCGCGGGCATCGTCGAGGTCAGCTATCTGTCATCCGCCATCGCGAACCAGGGCTTAGGCAAGGAGCTGAGCGTCATCGCCGCCGCGGTCATCGGCGGCACCGCGCTGACCGGCGGCGAGGGCACGGTGTTCGGCATCGTCATCGGCACGGTCATCCTCGAAGTCCTGCGCAACGGCCTCGTGCTGCTCGGCACGGACGCCTATTGGCAGGGCATCTTCGTCGGTTTCGTCATCATCCTCGCGGTGTTCATCGACCAGCTCCGCAAGGGTCTGTGGCGGCGTTGAGGCACCATCGACGGCACGGCCGAAGCCGCGCTACCCTTCACCACGCTTGGGAGACATCCATGAACACATCACGCCTCGCCGTCTGCGGCCTCGCCGCCATCGGGCTCGCGCTCTCCGTCCAGACCGGCCGCGCGGCCGACAAGAAGGTGTTCGCGATGGTGCCGAAGGCGGTCGGCGTGCCGTTCTATGCGGGCGTCGAGGAGGGCTGCCAGGAGGAGGCCAAGAAGATCGGCGCGGAATGCCTGTTCACCGGCCCGAACCAGGTGGACGAGGCGGAGCAGGTGCGCATCATCCGCGACCTCATCACCAAGGGCGTGACCGGCATGGCGCTCGCGCCGAACAATCCGAGTTCCGTCGCCTCCGTCATCGTCGCGGCGGAGAAGAAGGGCATCCCCGTCATCACCTTCGATACGGACGCGCCGAAATCGAAGCGCGTCGCCTTTATCGGCACCAACAACGAACAGGGCGGCAAGGATGGCGGGCAGGCATTCGCGGCCGCGTTGCCCAAGGGCGGCACCTACGCGATCATCACCGGCGGCTTGGCGGCCGACAACCTCAACGAGCGCATCAAGGGCTTCAAGTCGCAGCTCGGCCCGAACTTCAAGGAGATCTCCGGCTCGCCCTTCCCGACCGACGACGACTTCGAACCGGGGCATCCAGGTCATCCAGGACATCCTGACCAGAAACCCGAACCTGTCCGGCATGTTCTTCTCCGGCGGCTGGCCGATGTTCGCGCCCGAAGCCTACACACGGGCCGTGCAGAGCAAGGCCGGGGACATCAAGAAGGGCAGTTTCGCCATCGTCGCGTTCGACGTCGAGAAGCCGCAGTTGAAATTGCTGAAGGAAGGTCTCGCGACCGCGCTGGTCGGGCAGCGTCCGCACGCCATGGGCGTCGACTCGGTCGATGTGCTGAACAAGCTCTCCGACCACCAGACAGTGCCGTCCGTCATCGACACCGGGGTCGATCTGGTGACCTCGCAGAACGTCGACAAGTTCATGAACAAGTAGCGCGATCCCGCCGGGGTTCGAGAGGATGAAGCTGCTCAGCGTCGAGGCCGTCACCAAGACGTATCCGGGCGTCCGGGCGCTGCACGACGTCTCGTTCGGCGTGGAGGCCGGCACCGTTCACGCCGTCATGGGCGAGAACGGCGCCGGCAAGTCGACCTTGATGCAGATCATCGCGGGCGTGCAGCAACCGACCAGCGGCGCGCTCGTGTTCGAGGGCGAGAGGCTGCACCTCAGCGGCACGCGCGACGCCAACCATCGTGGCATCGCGATCGTGTTTCAGGAACTGAACCTCGCGCCCAATCTGTCGATCGCCGAGAACATCCTGCTCGGCATGGAGCCGCGCGCGGCGGGCGTTTTCACGGACCGGGCGCAGGCCCGCGCCCGCACCCAGGAGGTGCTGGACCGGCTCGGCATCGGTCTTGGTCCGGAAACCAAGGTCGGGGATTTGACCATCGCCCAGCAGCAGCTCGTGGAGATCTGCAAGTCGCTGGTGCATGAACCGCGCCTGCTGATCTTCGACGAACCGACGTCGAGCCTGTCGGAAGCGGAGACCGTCATCCTGTTCCGCGTCATCGCCGATCTGCGGCAGGCGGGGGTCACGATGCTCTACATCTCGCACCGGATGCGGGAAGTGTTCGCCCTGTGCGACGCCATCACGATCCTGCGCGACGGCCAGCATGTGCGCACGATGTCGCTCGCGGACACGAGCCAGGAGGAGATCGTGCGCCTGATGGTCGGGCGCGATCTGGCGGACGTGCGGCGCGTCGCGCCCGACACGGCGGCGCGGGAGGCGGTGCTGTCCGTGCGCGGTCTGACGCGCGCGCCGCAATATCGCGACGTGTCGTTCGACCTGCATCGCGGCGAGATCGTCGGGCTGGCCGGGCTGGTGGGCGCGGGCCGCTCGGAGATGGCGCTCGGCGTGTTCGGGGCGCCCGCCCCGGACCGGGGCGAGGTGCATCTCGACGGCGCCAGGGTGACGATCGGGCGGCCGCGCACGGCGATGCGCCACGGCATCGCGCTGGTGCCGGAGGACCGCAAGGCGCAGGGCCTCGTGCTGGGCCTTGGCGTTCGAGCGAACATGTCGCTGGCCGCCATGCCGCGCCTCGCGCGCGCGGGCATGATCGACTTCGCCGCCGAGCGCGGCCTGGTCCGCCGCTACATCGACCGCTTCCGCATCCGGACGCCGAGCGCCGAGCAGGTCGTCGGCGTGCTGAGCGGCGGCAACCAGCAGAAAGTGGTGCTGGCGAAATGGCTGGCGACCGAGCCGCGCGTGCTGATCGTGGACGAGCCGACGCGCGGGGTGGATATCGGCACGAAAGCCGAGATCTACGCGCTGATGCGCGAACTCGCCGCCGGCGGCCTGGCGATCCTCGTGATCTCCAGCGACCTGCCGGAGGTGCTGACGATCTCGGACCGCATCCTCGTGATGCGGGAGGGGCGGCTGATGGGCGAGCTGTCGCATGCGGATGCCACCGAGGAGCGAATCATGGCGCTGGCCGCGCTCGAACACGCGGGAGCGCTGGAGGATGCGGCGCATCTCGCGGCGTAGAAGCTCTCAATCGCGGCTTTTACCTCATCCGTTCGTTTCGCTAGGGTCGCGCCACGGTCCGCGTGCCGGACGCGCCCGTCAATCAGGAGAAGGACACGATGTTCAGACGCACATTGCTCGGAGCGGCCGCCTCGTTCGGCATCGCCCTCGCGTTCGGCGCGACCGCGGCCGAGGCGCAGATCCAGATCGCCGTGGTCGGGCCGATGACCGGCCAATACGCCGCCTTCGGCACCCAGATGCGTGAAGGCGCCGAACAGGCCGTCGCCGACATCAACAAGGCCGGGGGCGTGCTCGGGCAGCAGCTGGTCCTGAACATCGGCGACGACGCCTGCGACCCGCGCCAGGCGGTTTCGGTCGCCAACGACATGGCGAGCAAGGGCGTGAAGTTCGTCGCCGGGCATTACTGCTCTGGCAGCTCGATCCCGGCGAGCAAGGTCTACACGGACGAGGGCATCCTGCAGATCTCGCCCGCATCCACGAACCCGAAATACACGGACGAGGGTTCCTGGAACACGTTCCGCATCTGCGGCCGCGACGACCAGCAGGGCAAGGTCGCCGGCAAGTATCTCGCCGAACATTTCAAGGGCGATAAGGTCGCGATCCTCAACGACAACTCGGCGTACGGCAAGGGCCTCGCCGACGAGACCAAGAAGGCGTTCGAGGCGGACGGCGGCAAGGTCGCCTTCGAGGCCGCCTATACGCCGGGCGAGCGCGACTACTCAGCGCTGGTGAGCCGTCTCAAGCAGGCGGGCGTGTCGGTCATCTATGTCGGCGGCTATCACACGGAATCCGGGTTGATCATCCGCCAGGCGAAGGAGCAGGGGATGAAGGCGACGCTCGTCGGCGGCGACGCGCTGGTGACGAACGAGTTCTGGCAGATCGCGGGCGACGCCGGCAACGGCACGATGATGACCTTTCCGGCCGATCCGCGCAAGCGCCCCAGCGCCGCCGCCGTCGTGCAGGAGTTCAAGGCCAAGAACATCGACCCCGAGGGCTACGTTCTCTACACCTACGCCGCCGTGCAGGTCTTCGCCGACGGCGCGAAGAAGGCGGGCACGGTGGACCCGAAGAAGGTCGCCGACACGCTGAAATCGTCGGGTCCGTGGCAGACGGTGCTCGGTCCGATCTCCTTCGACAAGAAGGGCGACATCACCACGTCCGACTACGTGTTTTACGTCTGGAAGAACGGCAGCTACGCCCAGATGTGAGCGAGGCTCCGGCTCTTGCGCGGGCCTTGGTCAGATCCGGCCGGGGCCCGCGACGACATTGAACGGCCGTCCGGCGGCGAACGCCTGCAACACGTCGGTGAGCTGGTCGGCGACCGCTTGGCGCGCTTCGTCGCTCGCCCACGCGACATGCGGCGTCAGGATCACGTTCGGCCGCCGGGCTATGCGCATGATGACGCTGTCGGAAGGGGGCGGCTCGGGCATGGTCACGTCGATGCCTGCGCCGCTGACGAGCCCGCGTTCGAGCGCCTGCTCCAGATCCTCCTCGACCACGATGCCGCCCCGGGCCGTGTTCACGAGCAGCGGCTTCCGCGCCATCTGCCGGAACTCGGCCATCCCGATCATGCCGCGCGTCTGCGGCGTCAGCGGGCAATGCAGCGTGATGACGTCGCTGGTTGCCAGCATCTCCTCCCAGGAAACGGCGCCGTCTTGCGCGGCCGCGCCCTTGCGTGCCGCCAGCACCGGCTGCATGCCGAAGCCGCGCGCGATCTCCGCGACACGCCGCCCGAGATCGCCGCCGCCGACGATGCCGAGCCGCGCGCCGCCGAGATCGCGGATCGGATGGTCGAAGAAGCAGAACTGGCCGGAGCGCTGCCACGCGCCGTCGAGCGTGTCGGCGCGATAGGGAACGAGGCTGCGGCGCACCGCGAGCATCAGCGCGAAAGTGTGTTCCGGCACGCTGCGCTGGGCGTAGCCCCGGATGTTCGAGACCGTGATGCCGCGCGCCTCGCAATACGCCTTGTCCACGCAGTCCGTGCCGGTCGCGGCGACGGTGATGAAGCGCAGCTCCGGCAGCGTCGCGAGCAGGTCGCCGCTCAGGGCCACCTTGTTGATGATCGCGATCGTCGCGCCGTGCAAACGCTCCGGCGCCTGATCGGCGGTGGTCGCCTCGTATTCCGTCAGTTCGTGCGGGAAATCCGGCCGGCGGAAGGCGACGCGCGGTCCAAGCGTCGCGCGGTCGAGAAAGACGATCCGTTGCATCCGGCTTCTCCTTGGCGGTGAACGCTATGCCTCAAGCGCCGTGTTCAGGCGAGGGGACGTCGATGTCGAGCTTCAACTCCCGGGCGAGCCAGGCGTGAAATAGTGCGACCGGTCGCGAGTAGCGCTTCGCGCGCGGACAGACGAGCCAGTGGCCGGTATAGACCACGTCCTCGGCGACGCCAGCCAGCGGCCGCACCAGGCGTCCGCTGGCGAGTTCGCGTTCAGCGAGCCGGGTCGATTCCAGCGCGACGCCGAGATCGTCCGCCGCGGTGCTGATCGAGAGAAAGCTTCGGTCGAAGCGGGGGCCGCGTTTTTCTGGCGGAACGAGGCCATTGGCGGCGAACCAGGCGGGCCAGCGCACCTTCTTGTTGTCGCTCTCGATCAAAGTCTGTTCGAGCAGACTCTGCGCGGACGTGATCGCGGCGGCTCGCTCCGGTGCGCACATCGGAGTGACCGTCTCGGTGCCGAGCGGCAGCATGTAGACGCTCTGATGCCCCGGCGCGCCGTAGAAGTCGGGCGAGGGCGTTCCGTAGACGATGTCCGCGTCGAACTCGTCCGCGACGAACCTTGTGTAGTCCGTGCTGGCGGCGATCCGGACCTCCAATCCCCCTGTTTCGGCGAGGAGCCGGCGCAACCGGGGCACCAGCCACTGCGCGGCCAAGCTCGGCGCGCAATGCAGCCGCAGCACCTGCGGACCGCGCGCGACGATGCTGCCGATGCCGAGCTGCAACTCGCCGAAGCCGCGCTCGACGTGACGCATCAGCGTCTCGCCCTCCGGCGTGAGCCGGATCGCGCCGCCGTCGCGGACGCAGAGCGTGGCGCCGAGCGAGCCCTCCAGCCCCCGCATCGCATGGCTGACCGCGCTCGGCGTCAGGCCGAGATCGGCGGCGGCGGCGCGAAAGGAGCCGGTGCGGGTGACCGCCTCGAACATGCGCAACCCGGACAGAAGGAGCGGGCGGGTCATGCCTAAGATGAGCCGGTTTCACCTTTCGATGCAAACTTCTCGCTTGTAGCTGAAGCGAGGGGGCGGCACACATGCCATCGACGTAAAACCAACACGGGAGGAGCGGATCGTGCTGCTCAGCAACAAAGTTGCCGTCATTTCAGGCGCCGCCAGCCCAAGGGGGATCGGGTTTGCGACCGCCCGATTTTTCGCCCAGCACGGCGCGCGGGTGGCGATCCTTGACATCGATGCCGCCGGAGCCGAACGGGCTGCGAGCGAACTCGGGGACGGGCATCGCGGCTTCGGCTGCGACGTGACCGATCGCGAGGGATGCCAGCGCATTGCCGCCGAGGTTCTCGCGGCGTTTGGTCAGGCCGACATCCTGCTCAACAACGCGGGCGTTACCCAGCCGGTCAAGATCGCGGAGATCAGCCCTCAGGACTGGACCCGCATCATCGACGTGAACCTGACCGGCGTGCTCTATCTCAGCCAGGCCTTCATCCCGCATATGCGCGAGCGCCAGCGCGGCTCCATCGTCTGCATGTCGTCCGTCTCGGCGCAGCGCGGCGGCGGCGTGTTCGGCGGCCCGCATTATTCCGCGGCCAAGGCGGGCGTGCTCGGGCTTGCGAAGGCGATGGCGCGCGAGCTCGGCCCGGACGGCATCCGCGTCAACTGCGTGACCCCGGGCCTGATCCAGACCGACATCACCGGCGGCAAGCTGACCGACGCGATGCGCGCGGAGATCCTGAAGGGCATCCCCCTGAACCGCCTGGGCGACGCCGACGACGTGGCGGGCGCGTACCTGTTCCTCGCGTCGGATCTCTCGGCCTACATCACCGGCGCGGTGATCGACGTCAACGGCGGCATGCTCATCCACTGACCGGAAGGCGACAACATGGAACCGCAGGCGGCGGGCGTCAACGCGCCCAGTCTTTCGGAACGAGCCTATCGCATCCGCCGGAACGCGCTGCGGATGGGCGAGGTGCAGGGTCAGGGCTACATCGCGCAGGCCCTGGGAATCGCGGACGTGCTGGCCGTCGCGTATTTCCACGCCCTGCGTTACCGGCCGGATGATCCCGAATGGGAGGGGCGGGACCGCTTCCTGCTCTCCATCGGGCACTACGCGATCGCGCTCTATGCCGCGCTGATCGAGGCCGAGATCCTGCCCGAGGACGAACTCGAGACCTACGGCTCGGATGACAGCCGGCTGCCGATGTCGGGGATGGCGAGCTACACGCCCGGCATGGAGATCAGCGGCGGCTCGCTCGGCCAGGGTCTGGTGCTCGCCGTCGGCTACGCGCTCGCGCTCAAGCGCAAGCAGTCGGACGCGTTCGTCTACTGCCTGTTCTCGGACGGCGAGTGCGGCGAGGGCGCGGTGTGGGAGGGCGCATCGGGCGCAGGCCACTGGAAGCTCGACAACCTCATCGGCATCGTGGACTTCAACGATCAGCAGGCGGACGGCGCTTCGTCGCAGGTAACAGGCCTTGCCGATCTGGCGGACCGCTTCGCGGCCTTCGGCTGGCACACGCAACGGATCGACGGCAATGATGTCGGCGCGGTGACGGCCGCGTTCGACACGGCGCGGACGCTCGCCGAACCGAAGCCGCGCGTCATCATCTGCGACACCACGATGGCCAAGGGCGTGCCCTTTCTGGAAACAAGAGAGCGCAACCACTTCTTGCGGGTCGAGCCGCAGGAGTGGCAGGAAGCCTTGCGCATCCTCGAAGCGGGGAGGGCGGTCTGATGCGCTCGAAATACGTTCGGACCACCCGTCTCAAGGAGCAGGGCGAGGGCGGCCAGGGCGGGGCTGCGCGGCTCACCACGTCGGCGATGATCGCGTCCCTCGCGGCCCCTGGGCAGCGGACCAGGCCGGCTCCGTTCGGCCAGGCGCTCGCGAACCTTGCGGAGACACGGCCCGAAATCGTCGGCCTCACAGCCGATCTCGGCAAATACACCGATCTGCACGTGTTCGCAGCGGCGCATCCGGATCGCTTCTATCAGATGGGCATGGCCGAGCAGCTGCTGATGGGCGCGGCCGCCGGAATGGCGCGCGAGGGCTTCATGCCGTTCGCAACCACCTACGCCGTATTCGCCGCCCGGCGCGCGTACGATTTCATTTGTCTCGCCATTGCCGAGGAGAATCTCAACGTCAAGATCGTCTGTGGGCTGCCGGGTCTGACCACCGGCTACGGGCCGAGCCATCAGGCGACGGAGGACATCGCGATCTTCCGGGGGACGCCCAACCTCACGATCGTCGATCCGTGCGACGCGCTCGACATCGAGCAGGCCGTGCCGGCGATCGCGGCCCATGACGGGCCGGTGTATATGCGCCTGTTGCGTGGCAACGTGCCGCTCGTGCTCGACGAGTACGACTACTCGTTCGAGCTGGGACGCGCCAAGCTGATCCGCGACGGCGCCGATGCGTTGGTGATTTCGTCCGGCTTCATGACGATGCGGGCGCTGGAAGCGGCGAAGCTCCTGCAAGCCGACCGGATCGGAGTCGGCGTGCTGCACGTGCCGACCATCAAGCCGCTGGACGAAGCCGCGATCCTGCATGAAGCTTCAAGAACCGGCCGGCTGGTAATCGTGGCCGAGAACCACACGGTCGTCGGGGGCCTTGGCGAGGCGGTGGCGGGCGTGTTGATGCGGAACGGGGTCTCGGCGCCGTTCCGTCAGGTTGCGCTTCCCGATGCGTTCTTGGACGCGGGAGCGCTGCCGACGCTGCACGATCGGTACGGCATCTCGGCCGGGGCGATGGTGGCCAACATCAAGACGTGGCTGACGTAAGGCAACAGGAGCGCTTACCGCGCAGCCTTGGGGAGGAAACGAACATGAGTGACGATACGCGCCCGGCAGGGCTTCGCCGCCGCACGATCCTGGCCGCGAGCGCGGCGCTACCGTTGTTCTCGATCCGGACGCGCCCGGCCGATGCCGCCGAGTTCACCTACAAGCTCGCGACCGGCCAGGATCCGACCCATCCCGTCAACAAGCGTTCGCAGGAGGCGATCGACCGCATCCGCGAAGCGACCGGCGGCAAGCTCGAGATCCGGCTGTTCCCGGCGAACCAGCTCGGCTCCGACACCGACCTGCTCGGGCAGGTGCGCAACGGCGGCGTCGAGTTCTTCAACGAGGCGGCCTCGATCTTGGCGACCCTCGTTCCGGCGGCCGGCATCGTCAATGTCGGCTTCGCCTTCACGTCCGAAGATCAGGTCTGGAAGGCGATGGACGGCGGCCTCGGCAAGTATGTCCAGTCGCAGATCGAGAAGGTCGGCCTGCTGACCGTCTCGCCGATCTGGGCCAACGGATTCCGCGAGATCACCTCCTCCACCAAGCCCATCAAGACCCCCGACGATCTGCAAGGCTTCAAGATCCGCGTGCCGGCCGCGCCGATCCTCACGTCGCTGTTCCAGGCGCTCGGTGCCGGCCCGACGCCGATCAACTTCAACGAACTCTACTCCGCCTTGCAGACCAAGCTGGTGGAGGGTCAGGAAAACCCGCTGCCGATCATCGCAACGGCTAAGCTGTACGAGGTGCAGAAATACTGCAGCATGACCAACCACGTGTGGGACGGCTACTACATCCTCGCGAACCGCCGGGCGATGACGCGGCTGCCGAAGGACGTACAGGATATCGTCCACCGGGAGTTCGCGCGCTCCGGGATGGAGGAGCGCAAGGACATATCCGAGCTCAGCGAGTCGCTGAAGAAGGATCTCGCGGCGAAGGGCCTCACCTTCCTCGATGTGAATGCGGCGTCGTTCCGCGACAAGCTGCGGACGACGAGCTTCTACAAGGACTGGCGGGCGAAGTTCGGCGACGAGGCCTGGAAGCTGCTCGAGGACAGCGTTGGGCAACTGACATGAAGGTGGCCGCGACCGGCGAGCTGCGGGACGACGCCGCCCGCCCGTGGCTGCAACGGGTCGAGGATTGGGTCGGGATTGCGGTCGGCATTCCCGCCGCGATCGCCGTGCTCGCGGAGGTCTGCATCCTGCTCGTGGGCGTGACTGCGCGCTTCGTGTTCAATCACCCGTTCGTCTGGACCGACGAACTCGCGTCGATGGTGTTTCTCTGGCTCGCGATGCTCGGCGCGGTGCTTGCGCTGTGGAAGGGCGAGCACATGCGGCTGACGACGGTCTCGACTCGCCTTCAGCCGCGTCTGGAGGCGTTCGCGGAGACGCTTGCGGTCGCCGCGCCGTGCCTGTTCCTGCTGTTCATCATCGGCCCGGCGCTCGACTACGTGCAGGATCAGTCCTTCGTCGAAACCCCGGCGCTCGGCTGGCCCGATTCGATTCGGGCCGCGGCCGTGCCGGTCGGCTGCGCGTTGATGCTGCTGATCTGCGTTCTGCGGCTGCTGCGCCATCAATGGCGGGATGTTGTCGCTCTCGTTGCGGTTCTGGGCGTGATTGCTCTCGGCCTCTGGCTCGGTGCCGGCGCGATCGTCGCGATGGGCAATTTGAACCTGATCCTGTTCTTCGTCGTGCTGCTCGGCGCCGGCGTGCTGCTCGGCGTGCCGATCGCGTTCAGCTTCGGCCTCGCGACGGTCGCCTGCCTGCTGGTCACGACCTCGACGCCGCTCGACGTGCTGCCGGGCCGCATCGACGAGGGCATGAGTTCGCTCATCCTGCTCGCCGTGCCACTGTTCATCATCCTCGGCCAGCTCATCGAGATGACGGAAATGGCCAAGGCGATGGTCGCGTTTCTCGCCTCGCTGATCGGGCACGTGCGCGGCGGCCTGCAATACGTGCTGCTCGGCGCGATGCTGCTCGTGTCCGGCATTTCGGGCGCGAAGACGGCCGACATGGCGGCGGTCGCGCCGGTGCTGTTTCCCGAAATGCGCAAACGCGGCCTGAACGACGGCGAGATGGTCTCGCTGCTCGCCGGCGCCGGGGCGATGGCCGAGACGATCCCGCCCTCGCTCGTGCTGATCGCGATCGGGTCGGTCACGGGCGTCTCCATCGCCGCCCTGTTCGCGGGCGGATTGCTGCCGGGCATCGTGCTCGCGATCGGGCTCGCCTTCCTGGCGCGGCAGCGCGCCGGCGGCGAGAACCTGCTCGGCGTCAAGCGCGCGCCAGGCTCCGTCGTGCTGCGCAGCTTCCTTATTGCCCTTCCGGCGCTGATCCTGCCGGTGCTGATCCGCACCGCCGTCGTGGAGGGCGTCGCGACCGCGACCGAGGTCTCCACCATCGGCATCGCCTACGCGGTCCTCGCCGGCATCCTGATCTACCGGCGCTTTAACTGGCGGCGCCTCTACCCGATGCTGGTGGAAACGTCCTCGCTCGCCGGCGCGATCCTGTTCATCATCGGCGCCGCGAACTGCATGGCCTGGGCGCTGACGCAATCGGGCTTCTCGCACGGCCTGGCGGCCAGCATGGCGGCGGTGCCGGGCGGCGCCTATGGCTTCCTGCTGATCTCGATCGTCGCCTTCATCGTGCTCGGCAGCGTCCTTGAAGGCATACCGGCGATGGTGCTGTTCGGGCCGTTGCTGTTCCCGGTCGCGCGCACGCTCGGCATCAACGAGGTCCACTACGCCATGGTCGTGATCCTGGCCATGGGCATCGGCCTGTTCGCCCCGCCCTTCGGCCTCGGCTACTACGCGGCCTGCACCATCGGCCGGGTCAATCCGGACGCGGCGATGCTGCGCATCTGGCCGTATCTCGGCGTACTTCTGATCGGCCTGCTGGTCGTCGCCTTCGTGCCGTGGATCTCGACCGTGTTCCTGCCGAGCTGATTACGAGGTCTTGGGCATGTCCGGGGCCTCAGCGCGTCAGATAGTCGACCAGCGTGATCGCGAACATGATCCCGACCCAGAAGAAGCCCACGCCCATATAGAGCCGGTTGATCGCGGGCTCGTGCAGGATCTCCATCGAGAAGAGCAGCACGGTCATTAGCATGAAGCTCGCGACCGCCGCTTGGGCGATCCAGATATGCGGCGTCTCCGGCACCAGCCAGCCGAGCAGGACGTTGATGCCGAGCAACAGCATCAGCGCGACGAAGGTCAACAGGGGGGTGCGCATGTGCTTCCACAGCGCGCGGCGGTCGCTGGGGCTCATCGGTTCAGCACGTAGAGAATGGGGAACACCAGGATCCAGATCAGGTCGATGAAGTGCCAGTAGAGGCCGAACACCTCGATCCTGTTCTGGTGACGCGTGAGATAGCCCTCGCGGCTCGCCTGCCACGCCAGCCCAAGCACGATGGTGACGCCGGTGGTCAGATGCAGGCCGTGCAGGCCGGTGATGACGAAGTAGAGGTTGGTGAACAGCTCGGCCGCGCGGTCGCCGGCCAGCGCGAACGGCCGGTCCAGGAACGGCGTCATGTGCTCGTCCCAGTCCTTGTAGTACTCGAACCCTTTCAGCGCCAGGAACAGCGTGCCGAGCGAAGCGGTCGCGAGCATGAAGCGGATCATCCCGCGCTGCCAGCCGAGCCGCGAGAATTCGATCGCGCCCGACATGGTGAGGCTCGAGCAGATCAGGACGGCGGTATTGCCCGCGCCGATCCAGAACTTCAGGTGCTGCGCCGCCGCCTCGACGGAATG
Source organism: uncultured Alphaproteobacteria bacterium (assembly GCA_963777325.1). Lineage (GTDB taxonomy): Bacteria > Pseudomonadota > Alphaproteobacteria > Acetobacterales > Acetobacteraceae > JAFAXA01. The sequence goes on from CAVZQE010000022.1 coordinate 469,988, forward strand.
CGGGTTCCGCACCCGCAGGATCAGCGCGACCAGGAAGAGCGCCGAGAACAGCAGCAGCTCGGTGACCAGCCAGATCCACATGCCGAGCTTGGCCGCGTGCCGCTGCTGGTCCTCGGTCTTGAACTGCTCGTGGACCTCGACCCCGACCGTCTGCGCGAGGTCGCTCACTCTTCGGGCACCTTGATCGGGTAGTCGTACGCCTCGAAATCGACCAGCGGCGTGGCGAGGAAATTATGCGTCGGAGGCGGGCTGCTGGTCGTCCATTCCAGGCCCTTCGCGTGCCACGGGTTGGCCGTCGCGCGCCGGCCGAACCAAAGCGAGTAGACGAGATAGACCATCGGGAAAATGTAGCCGGCCGCGAGAATGGTCGCGCCGGCGGAGGAGAGGATGTTCAGGAGCTGGAACTCGGGCGGATATTCGGCATAGCGGCGCGGCATGCCGAGATAGCCGAGGATGAATTGCGGGAAGAAGGTGACGTTGAAGCCGATGAAGATGAACAGCGCCGACACCCGGCCCCAGGCCTCGTTGTACATGCGGCCGGTGAATTTCGGCCACCAGAAATGCAGGCCGCCGAGGAACGCCATCACCGTTCCGCCGACCATGATGTAGTGGAAATGCGCGACCACGAAATAGGTGTCGTGGACGTGCTCGTCTATCGCGAGCGTGGCGAGGAACAGGCCCGTGAGCCCGCCGATGACGAACAGGCCGATATAGCCCATCGCGTACAGCATCGGCGTGTCGAGCCGGATATTGCCCTTATGGATGGTCGCGGTCCAGTTATAGACCTTGACGGCGGACGGCACCGCGACCGTGAAGCTCAGGACGGAGAACACGAGGCTCGCCGTCTCGCTCTGGCCGTTGACGAACATGTGGTGTCCCCACACCAGGAAGGTGAGGGAGGCGAGACCGATGCTGGCATAGGCGACGAAGCGGTAGCCGAACAGCTTCTTCTGCGCGAAGGCTGGGACGAGCTCGCTGATGACGCCCATGCCGGGCAACACCATGATGTACACCGCCGGGTGCGAGTAGAACCAGAACAGATGCTCGAACAGCACCGGATCGCCGCCGAGCGCCGGATCGAACACGCCGATGCCGAACGCACGCTCGAGGACCAGCAGCAGCAGCGCCGTCGTGATCACCGGGGTCGCCAGCAGGAAGATAATGCTGGTCGCGTAATGCGCCCAGACGAAAATCGGCAGCCGGAACCAGGTCATGCCGGGCGCGCGCATGGTGTGGATGGTAACGACGAAGTTCAGCCCCGTCAGGATGGATGAGAACCCGACGATGATGACGCCGATCAGCGCCGGGAGAACATAGGTGTTTGAGAATGTGGTGGAGAACGGCGCGTAGAACGTCCAGCCGGTATCGACGCCGCCGACCACCAGATCCGCGAAGGCGAACAGCGAGCCCGTCACGAAGATGTACCAGCTCAGGCGGTTGAGCCGGGGAAAGGCGAGATCCTTGGCGCCGATCATCAGCGGGATCAGGAAGTTGCCGAAGGTCGTCGGAATGGACGGGATCAGGAAAAACCACACCATCACGACGCCGTGGATGGTGAACATCTTGTTATACGTGTCGTTCGCCATGATCTGCCCGTTCGGCACGATCAGCGCCAGCCGCACGAGCCCCGCGGCAATCGCGCCCAGGATGAAGAACAGCGTGATGGCGGCCAGGTACAGCATCGCGATGCGCTTGTGGTCGATCGTCCAGAACCAGCTGCTGAGCGTGCTCTTGTCATGCAGGAAGTCTTCCTGCCGCCCGATCGTCGGATGCGGGGTTTGCGGGTCGCGGAGAACGATATCCGAGGGGGGCGGCGTCATGGTGCTAACTCCCGCCGGGCGCGGTCGCGGCCGCGCCGAGCGATTTGACGTAGGCGATCAATCGCAGCAGGTCGTCTTCCGGAATGAGGCCGCGGAAACTCGGCATGATCTGCTTGTATCCGGCGAGCTTGTTGTTGTTCGGGTTCAGGATCTTGTCGCGGATATAGGTATCGTCGGCGAGCGTCGTGCCGCCGTTCTCGAGCGGCACCGGGTTGCCATACACGCCGACCAGCGAGGGCGCCCGCGCGGTGGAACCCTCGCCGTGGCAGCCGCTGCAGCCGTAGGACGAGAACAGCGACTTGCCGGCCGCGGCGAGCGACTGGTCGGAGCCCGCCTGCGTCAGCCAATGCGCGTAGGCGGCCGGCTCCATGATCGTCAGCAGTCCGTCCATGTTGGAGTGATCCGTGCCGCAATATTCCGCGCAGAAGATGCGATAGACGCCTGTCCGGTTGGCGTTGAACCAGAGCTTGGTGTAGCGGCCCGGCAGCGTCTCGTACTGGATGCGCAGGGCCGGGATGTAGAGGCCGTGGACCACGTCCTGACTGATCATGTTGATCACGATTGGCTGCCCGACCGGCACATGCAGGTCGTTGATCTCCGCCTGTCCGCCCGGATGCTCGAACTTCCACATCCATTGCCGGCCGATGGCGCTGATCTCGATCGCGCCCGGAGGCGGATTCTGGTGTGTGTTATAGAGGCTCGCGCCCCACACGAAGAATAACAGGGTCAGCAGAAAGGGAATGATCATCCAGCTCAGTTCGAGCAGGGTGTTTCGACCTTCGCGGTTCTCCCGGTTTGCCGGTCTTCCTTCACGATAGTAGATCGCGAACCAGGTGATGCCGATGAAGACCGGCGCCGTGAGCGCGACCGTCAGAGCGGTGAAGGCGAAGATCATATGATCGGTCGTCACCGCGCTGGCGGAGGCCGAGGCCGGCCAGAGCGCAAGCGGATAGTCGCTCGGGTTCATTGGGCGGGTTCTCCGGCCGGATCGAGCGGTCGGCCGACCGTCAGTTCCATCGCGCGCCAGATCGGGATGCGGGCCGCCCGATGCGAGCCGTCGAGCCATTGGTAGGAGTTGAGCAGTTTGGTCGCATACTGCGTGTTCGCCTCCAGATCCTGGAACGGATGCACCTGCAGATGCGGCGCTGGCGGCTCGACGCGACCCAGAAGCGGCGGCGGGCTGAACGCCGGCCGCGCGGCTTGCCGCTGCATCTGAAAATAGGCGAGCAGGCCGAACATCAGGCCGATCGCGGCCACGATCAGGATCAAGAAATAGATCATCCACCTGCCGACGGAGAGCGCGCTCGCGTCGTGCGTCTCGAAGCCGGCATCGATCGCCTGCATGCTCGGCGGCGTACCGTGACTGCCGCGGCCCGTGGATGGCCCGTAGCGTTCCTCGAACGCCCTGAGAGCACGCGGACGTGCGAACAGCAGATAGCTGCCGACGAGACCGACGCCCGCCACCAGCGTGGTGATGATGCCGTTGCCCGGCGGCCTGCGGTCAGATGACGGCATGACGCCTCCTGCGCCCTACGACCCGCCCGAGCAGGCCGAGGCCGAGCAGGACGATGACGACGCCGCCCAGCCACGGCAAGTCCAGCGGCGCGATTGTGAACCGATTGCGGAGCGCCGGCGTGACGAACCAGAGCATTTCGAACAGATGGATCAGCAGAATGAGCGTAGCCGTGACCGCGAGAAGCCAGACGCGGGAGGTGAGACGCACCGAAAGCAGAACGACGAAGGCGAGGAAGGCGGCGAACGCGCCGGCGCCGACGGCGATCGTGCCGTCTCCGCCCAGACGCTGCTGGTACCAGACGATCTCGTCGGGCCGGTCGGCGGACCAGATCACGAGGTATTGCGTGAAATGAAAGAAGGCCCAGGCGAACAGCAGCACGGCGAGCGCGCGCGCCCAGTCCGGCGACAGGGGAGGCCGTTCCCGGGCCCAGAGGCCGAGCAGAAGCGCGGCCGAGAGCGCGATGCTGCATTGGGTCGCGATCAGCAGCAGCCCGAACCCCGGCCAGGCGAGCCCCTTGTCGAGCGACAGCACCCAATCCGTCGCCGCGAGCGTGCCGATCAGGAGATGCACCGCCAGTCCGAAACCGGCGCGCCCCCGTCGTCCCGGGCTCGCGGGCCGGGTCAGGAACACCAACGCCAAAGCCACCCAGACCAGGAGGAACCCGGCCATCCGGCCCGTAAAGAAGGCGCGCGTGAACCACGTCGCCGCCAGCCCGTGCAGCGTCTCGCCCTGCCATGGATAGAGGTCCGGAACGTAGAGCAGGACGGGGATCGCGAGCAGGGCGGCGAGCGGCATCAGCAAAAGCAGCGGCCGTAGGCACGCGGCCATGAACGACCGTCCGGCGCCGGCCAGCTCGAGCCCCATGACGAGGGGCAGCGCGCCAAGCGGCAGCGCCGCGAGGAACAGCCACATGGCGAGGTAGGGGGCGATCACGGCGCGCCTTGCAGCCGGGCGGTGTCCGTGTCGGACAGGACCGAGGCAGGTGCCGCCTGCGAGAGCTGCAAGGCGCGGATATAGGCGACGATCGCCCAGCGGTCCGGCGACGCGACCCGGTCCGCGTAGCTGTACATGGCGCCGTGCCCGTGCGTGATGGTGTCGTAGAATAGCGAGGCCTTCGCCTTCACGAGCCGCGCGGCATAGAAGGAGGGCGGATGCGGGAAGCCGCGCCGGACGATCATTCCCGTGCCGTCCCCGGCCCGGCCGTGGCACGGGGCGCAGTAGATGTCGAACCGCTCCTTGCCGCGCGCCAGCATCGCTTCCGTCACGACCTTGGGCTGCGGCACGGCCGCGTTCGGCAGCTTGCGTGGCACCGTCCCCGCGACCGGCGGTCGCATCGTCTTCCCGTCTGCGAAGAAGTTGCTGCGGTCCCAATCGGCCGAGCGCGGCTGCTGGTACATGTCGAGCCGCTTGCAGCCGCCGAGCGCGACCAGCGCGGCCAGGACCAGCGCCGCCCTCAACGCGGCACCCGATGCACGCCGAGCGGCCGTTCGCCGAGCGTTCGCATGATCGCCTCGATGCGCGGCGGGTCGAAGCCCTCGTGGCGGGCCTCCACGGCGACGAAGAAGCGGTCCTCCGTCGCGCGCGCGATCCCTGGAATGTTGAATGCGGGATGATTGAGGCGCGGCAGGCGATTGAGGAAGAAGAAGGCGAGCCAGGCGGCGACCGCGCCGGTGAGCATCGCGAACGACACGGTCGGCACGACGAAGGCCTGCCAGCTGAAGCGCGGGCGGTTGCCAATATCGAAGACGTAGTCGTAGGCCGTCGCGTAGATGCACATGCCCATCATGAACACGGCGCCGATGGCGGCGCCGAGCGCCGCGAAGCGGGTCACGGGCTTTTCCGGCATTCGCAGCGCGTCCGCGAGGCCGGTGATGGGAACCGGCGAGAACGCATCGATGCGGCCGAGGTCGCGATCGCGCAGTGCGTGGATGGCGGCCAGCATGCCTTCGGGCGAGGCGAACTCCGCGGCGATGCCCCAGAGCGGCGCGTCGCTTCTCCTGGACGGATTCCGTCATCGCCGCCTCCGCGACGGGGCGGGAACGAGCCGCCTTGTCTCCAGGATCGAGACCACCGGCAGATAGCGCAGGAACATCAGCAACAGGAACAGGAACACGCCGGCCGACCCCGCGAAGGTCGCGACGGCCCAGAGGCCGATCAGGTAGGGATGGGCGGCGGAGGGCAGGAAGTCGTGCTGCAGTGTCACGACGATGACCATGAAGTGGTCGGCCCACATGCCGCACGGCGACGAGCAGACCGACGATCAGCAGGATCACGGGCGAGCGCCGGAACGCGCGGAACCAGAAGAGATGCACGGGCAGCAGCGCGCCGAACAGGATCGCCCACCAGGCCCAGGCGTGCGCGCCGACGAACCGGCGTGTCAGCACCGCGATGTCGAACGGGTCGCCGTTCAGCAGCGTGTAGAAGAACTCGGCCGCGAAGCAGTAGGAGACGATCAGCCCGGTGGCGAGCAGGAGGAAGGCGAGCACGCCCAGGTGCCGATCGGTGATCAGCGCCTTGAGCGCGAAGACGGAGCGCAGCGCGACCGCGAGCGCCGCGACCACGCCGAGACCCGCGAACAACGCCGCGGCCAGGAACGAGACGGGCTGCAGCGTGTCGTGCCAGCCCGGCTCCAGCGTGCCCGCGAACATCACCGCGGCGCCGGTTTGCAGCGCGACGACGACGACGACGCCGAGCAGCGCCAGCGTCCGGTAGGTCTGGGTCCAGCGCTGCCAATGCGCCGCCGAGCCGCGCCAGCCGCACGCGGCGATGCCGTAGATCTGCGCGCGCAGCAGGCTGCCCTGCTTTGCCTGCGCGTGCTCGAAAGCGCGGTCGCGCAGCGCCGCGAAGTCCGGCAGCAGGCCGATATACCAGAAGGTGAGGGCGACCACCAGAAAGCTGATGATGTCGACCGCGTCCCAGTAGAGCGGGCTGCGGAACTGCGGCCACAGCCCGAACGTGTTCGGGTAGGGCAGATTCCAGTAGAAAAACCACGGCCGCCCGAGATGAATGATCGGATAGGTGCCCGCGGCGGCCGCGGCGATGACCGTCATCGTCTCGGTGATCCGGTTGACGCTGCTGCGCCATTCGACGCCGAGCAGCACGAGCGTCGCGGAGGTGAGCATCCCGCCGCAGGCGACGCCGATCCACCAATCGTAGGCAACGATATCGAGCGCCCACGTCACCGGGATGTTGTTGCCCCAGATGCCGGGACCGAACCAGAACAGCCATCCGAGCGACACGGCGAACAGCCCGATCAGCGCCGCGGCGACGCCCATCGCGAGCCACCAGCGTAGCCACGAGGGATGCGCGAGCGCGATATGCGAGACGTCGCGGCCGATCGAGGCGTAGGTCTCGTCCGGCGCGATGAACGTGCTCGCCGCGCGCGGCGTCGTGTCGCTCGGCATGTCAGCCCGTCTCCTTTAGGGCGGGCGCGAGCGCGGCGAGATAGGTCGTGCGCGGCCGGGTGTTCAGCTCCCCGAGCAGAGAATAGTTCCGGGGATCGCGTCGCGCCCGGGCGACCGCGCTATCCGGGCGCGAAAGATCGCCGAACGTGATCGCCCGCGTGGGGCACGCGTTCTGGCACGCGGTCTCGACCGCGCCGTCCGGGATCGGCCCGTTCGTCTTGTCGGCGGTGATGCGGGCCTGCGCGATGCGCTGCACGCAGTACGGTGCATTTTTCCATCACCCCGCGCGCCCGCACCGTCACGTCGGGGTTGCGCTGCGCCTGCACGCTTGGCGCCGCGCCGGCGGAGTAGTCGAGATAGTTGAAGTGCCGCACCTTGTACGGGCAGTAGCTCGAACAGGCGCGCGTGCCGACGCAGCGATTATAGACCATGAGGTTCAGGCCCTCGTAGTCGTGCAGCGTCGCTTCCACCGGACAGCCGACTTCGCAGGGCGCCTGCTCGCAATGCATGCACGGCACGGGCTGAAACCGCGTCTCCGGATGGTCGGGCGATCCCTCGTAATAGCGGTCGATGCGCAGCCAGTGCAGGTCTCGCCCGATCTCCACCTCGGTCTTGCCGACCACCGGGATGTTGTTCTCGGCCTGGCAGGCGACGACGCACGCATTGCAGCCGATGCAGCGCATCGAGGTCGATCACCATGCCCCAGGCGCGGCCGCCTTTGGTCGGCTGCGGGTACAGCGAGGGCGGCGGCGGCGCGCCCTGCGGATCGCCCACGGGCTTGCCTCCGACCGGCTGCACGCGGATAAAGTCGTGTCCCTCCATCGTGCCGTGATGCTGCGTCGTCGCGACGCTCGCGCTGCGTCCGGTCTTGCGCAGGGTCGCGCCACTGCCCGACCAGAGCGCGCCCGAGCCGCGAACCGCATAGGCATTGTAGCCGAGCCCGGTCGCGAGCAGGCCGGGCATCGCTCGTCCATAGCCGAGAGCGAGCGCGATCGTGCCGTCCGCCTGTCCGGGTTCGATCCAGACCGGGCCCTCCACTTGGTTGCCGCCGAATCCGACCGAGACGACGTCGCCCGTCGTGAGTTTTTCCCGTTCCGCGAGGCGCGGCGACACCGACACGACGTTCTCCCAGACGATCTTGGTCAGCGGCTTGGGCGTCTCCTGCAGCCAGGCGTTGTTGCCGAACGCGCCGTCCCAGATCGTGGGATCGGGCCGGAAGACGACGTCCAGGCCCTCCGGCTTGGGCGCCGGGACGGCGGATGCGGGGCTGGCGGACGCGGGCTCCTCCGGGAAGGCCGTGTCGGCGATGAAGCCCTGCTGCAGCGCCTGCCGCCAGCTTGCCTCGTCGAGACGGCCCTGCCAGTGAGCGCGGAGCAGCTCCCGCCCGGCGCGCGGCGCATCCTCCATCAGCAGCGACATGATTTCGGGCATGCTGAGGCCGTGATAGAGAGGCGCGATCGTCGGCTGCATGAGGCCGACCGTCCCGTCCAGCGAGCGCGCGTCGCCCCAGGAGGCGAGCGGATGCGAAAGCGGCAGGTGCCAGTCCGAATAGGCGCCGGTCTCGTCGAAGTACAGCCCCGCGTGCAGCGTCCATCCGACACGCTTGAGTGCGTCGGTGAAGCCGAGTTCCGCCGGGGCGTCATAGACCGGGTTCACGCCGAGGATCAGCAGCGTGCCGACCTGGCCCGCCCGCATCGACTGCACGAGATCGGGCAGCGTGCCGGCGGCGGGGAAGGCCGGCCGCGTGTAGAACACGGTCTGCCCGGCATTGCCCAGGGCCGCGTTCGCGCGGTGGACGGCCGCGTGGACCTCGGGCGGCTGGTTCAGCCCCGCGAGAACGATGCCGCGCCCGCGCGCCTGCGTGAGCGCGGCGGCCGCGCGTGCCGTCCAGGCGGAGAGGGGATCGCCGCCCGCGCCCGAGGGTGGCGCGAGCAGCCTGTCCGCGATGGAAGCGATCTCGCGCGGGGAGGCCGGGCAGGTGTCGTCGGCCTTGGCGCTCGTGAGGGTCGGCGTGCTGGCGAGGGCGTGCATCGCGAGCAAATCGCCGTCGGCGCTCTGGCGGCGCGCGTCGATCCAGTCCCGCGCCATGCCCACCTGCTGCGGACCCGGATCGAGGAAGTCGCCGTCCAGCGAGACGATCACTTGCGCCCGGTCGAAGCGCCAGCGCGTCTCGAAAGGCTTGCCGAAGGCGAGCTTGCTGCCCTCGTACAGCCCCGCGCGATCGACCGGCGCGTGAACGTGCCACTGCATTTCGGGCATCGCTTCCTGCATCGCGGCGATCTGGGCGAGGAGCGAGGGCGAACTGACCGGGCCGGTCAGCAGTCTCGAACCCGGCGCCCTTGGTCGCCCGGAGCGCGGCAAGGCGCCCGGCGGCGACGCCCCGGAAAGCCTCCCACGAACTCGGGCGGCCGATCTGCCGCACGGCCTGCGAACGCATCGGATCGTAGAGGCCGAGCACGGAAGCCTGGCCGAACACGTCCGTGCCGCCCCGGCTCCAGGGGTGGTCCGGGTTGCCCTCGATCTTGATCGGACGGCCGTTCCGCGTCGTGACCAGCACGCCATTCGCGAGGCCGTCCAGCATCGCGATCGATGCGTACGAAAGCGACGCGCCGGGCTGGATGCGTTCGGGCTGGCGGACGTAGGGGACTTCCTGGGCGCGAGGGTCTTCCTCGCCGCAGCCGGTCAGGCCGGCGAGGGCGAAGGAAGCGCCCATGAGCTGCAGGAAGCGCCGCCGATCCGGAAGCTCGGCCATGCGCGCGACCGCCGGGAATTCCGAACTCGAGGAAGCTTCTGAACGAAGCGGTGTCGGCCAGCTCGTCGAGGCTGCGCCAACGTCGTCGCGCCGCGTGCGGCGAGGCGGCGGCGGAGGGGATCGAGGGAGCGGCTCCTGCGACATCAGCGGTGGCAGATCGAGCAGTTGGTGAGCACGCTCGCGTCGTGGATGTTGTTCTTCGTCACCAGCGCGCGGCCGAGTTCCGCCTGATCGGCGGGCGGCGTCCACTCCATGTTCCAGATCTGCTCCTGTGGCCGCACGAAATCCTGCGGATTGCGGTGGCAGGTCAGGCAGAACTCCATCGTGAACGCGCTGCGACTTGTAGGTCAGTTGCATCTGATCCACGGCCCCATGGCAGGACGAGCAGCCGACGCCCTTCGCGATATGGATCGAGTGGTCGAAATAGACGTAGGACGGCAGGCGATTGATGCGCGTCCAGTGCAGCGGCTGATTTTTCGCCAGGCTGTCGCGCACCGGCGCCAGCATCGGGGATCCGGTCCAGATCTGCGAATGACACGTCATGCACGTCCATGTCGGCGGAATGCCGGCCGTCGCTTCGGTTTCCACGGTCGTGTGGCAGTAACGGCAGTCGAGACCGAGTTCGCCGGCGTGGTGCTTGTGGCTGAACGGCACCGGCTGCGCCTTCGCCACCGCGACGTCGTTCAGCCAATCGGAATGCGAAACTACCGTAGGCGATGCAATACGCAACCAGAAGTCCCACGACGAGCGACCAGATGGCGAGACGGAAGAGCGCATCCGCCCCAGGCGCGAACAGCTGCCGCATCAGTTGCGGCGCAGCAGGCAGAAACGTACGTCGATGCTCGCTGATTGCGCTGCATGCTGCCGACCTCGCTTGCGCGAAAGACTGGGCCGCGACCCGCAACCCGTCAACCGCAACCCGCATCATCACTTCGGCTGGCATCGCGAGATTGTCATGCCGCGGGTCTGGGTTCGTGCGGCTGGTGACGCATCAGCACCGGAACGCTGGCGTGGTGAAGCACATAGCGGGTGACGCCGCCGAACAAAGCCTCCCGGAACGGCCCGTGCGCATAGGCGCCCATCACGATAAGATCGGCGTCGAGCATCGCGGCCGCGCGGAGCAGCGACGCGCCGACCGGCTCGCCGCCTTTCGGGAGGACGTGGCACGTCGCCGCTATCCTCTCCGCATCGAGCAGGGCCGGCGTGGTGCGCGCATCGCCGGCGGCGAGGAGATGCACCTGCCCGGCGCGCCGCAGGATCGGCGCCGCCGCCGCGACCGCCGCCCGGCAATGCGGATCGTCCCTCCAGGCCACCGCGACGATGCGGCCGAGCCCGGCGGCATCGGCTCCGGGCGGGACGATCAGCACCGGCCGGCCGCTCGCGAACAGCGCGGGATGCAGGCCGGGAGGCGAGGCGACGATGATGCTGTGCGCCGCTATCTCGCCGATGGGAACGGCGGCGCCGGATTCCTCGGTCAGCACGTCCTCCGACGGCATGAAATCCGGGTCCGGCCACCGGCGCAGGGTCAGGCGCTCGATGCGGAGGCCGCCTTCGAGGGCTGCTAGCCGGCCGGCCGCCGCGAGCACCGCCTCCGTCGCCTCGGGCCGCGTCAGCAGCGCGAGGATCGGCGCCCGAAGCGAGGCCGCCGGGGCCGTGACCCGCGCCTCGTTGAGCCGCGCCGCCGTGTAGTGACCGGCGGCGACCGAGACGAGGCACAGCGCGAGCGAGAGACCGACATTGCCGAGCGCCTGCGCGAGCCGGCCGTCGCGCGCGAGGTCGAGCGTTTGCAGGCTGAAGGAGGAGAAGGTCGTGAAGCCGCCGCAGATGCCGACCATCACGAACGCGCGCCAGTCCGGGCCGACCGGAAACCGGCCGTCGCTCAGGGTCAGCGTACCGAAGAGGCCGATGATGAAGGAGCCGAGCACGTTCACGGCGAGCGTGCCCCAGGGGAAGGCCGGGCCTGCCAGCCGCACCATCCCGGCCGAGACGGCGGCACGGCCCACGCTCCCGATAGCGCCGCCAAACGCGATGTAGAGATAGGTGAGCGGCGGCATGCCCGTCAGGCTGCGTTGCTGACGTTCCGAGCCGCAAGGGCGCGACAGCAGCGCGGCGCGCGCCCGTCCGCCCGGCATCGCGCCCGGCAAGGCGGCCGCGTCCTGGGCGATGCCGACCAGCGCCGTGAGATCGAGACCAGTCGCGACGCCCATCCGCTCGAACATCCACGCCAAATCCTCGGTCGCGACATTGCCGGTCGCGCCGGGGGCGAAGGGACAGCCGCCCAGGCCCGCGATCGAGGCGTCGAACACCCGCGCGCCCTGCCGGTAGGCCGCATGGACGTTGGCGAGGCCGAGCCCGTACGTGTCATGCGCGTGGAAGGCCCAGCTTGGGCCATCCGGAAAGCGGGCGATCGCGCGCCCGAACAGCCGGTCGACGTGATCCGGCGCGACCCGCCCGGTTGTGTCGCACAGGGCGACCTCCGCGTCCGGCCGCACTGGCACGAGGCGATCCAGCAGCGCGAGCGTCGCCTCCTCCGGCACGCGGCCCTCGAACGGGCAGTCGAACGACGTCGCGAAGTTCAGCCGGACCGGCACGCCTGCGGGCACGCGGGCGACCAGGCGCTCATACTCGGCGGCGGACTCCAGCGGATGCCGGCGGACGTTGTTTCGGTTGTGCGCCTCCGAGACCGAGAGCACGAAGGAGAGCATCGGCGCGCCCGCCTCCAGCGCGGCGATGCCCCAGCGCTCGTTCGGCACGAGGATCTGCGGCAGGAAGTCCGGCCAGTCGCGGCAGGCGGCGAGCAGCGCGGGCGTGTCGCGCATTTGCGGCACGGCCTTCGGGCTGACGAAGGAGCCGATCTCCATCCGCCGGAGCCCGGCATCGGCGAGGCGGCGGATGAAGGAGAGCTTGACGCCGGTCTCGATGAACGGGCCGATCGGCTGGAAGCCGTCGCGCGGCCCCACCTCGACGAGCGTGACGGCGTCGGCCATCAGAGCACTCCTTCCTTCCGTAACGCATCCACCTCGGCCCCGGTCAGTCCGAGCAGCGTGCCCAGCACCTGCTCAGTATGCGCGCCGATCGCCGGTCCCGGCCAGCGGACGCGGCCCGGATCGTCGGAGACGTGCGGCACGATGCCGGGATGCAGCACCGGCCCGAACAGCGGATCATCCACCTCGCGCACCATGCCGCGCGCCCGGTACTGCTCGTCGCGGGCGATGTCGGCGGCGGTATAGACCTGGGTGCAGGGAATGTCGGCCTCGGTCAGCCGCGCGTCCAACTCGGCCGCCGTCGCCTGTCTCGTCCACGCGCCGATGATGTCGTCGAGCGCCGCCGCGTGCTGCACGCGCAGGCGGTTGCCGGTGAAGCGCGGGTCCGCCGCGAGCGCCTTCTGGCCCATGACGGCGGCGAGACGCGCGAACAGCGGATCGGAGTTCGCGGCGATCAGCAGCCACTTGCCGTCCGAGGTCGGGTAGGCGCTGGTCGGGGCGGCGGTGTTGATGCGGGCGCCCGCCGGCTCGCGGATCAGCCCGAGCTTGCCGTATTCGGGCAGCATGCCTTCCATCAGGCTGAGCACGGACTCGGTCAGCGCCACGTCGATGTCGCGGCCGCGCCGGTCGCCCGATCCGGCGTCGCGTTTCCACAACGCCGCCAGCACGCCGAGCGCCGCGTAGAGACCGGCGAGCGAGTCGCCGATGCTGACGCCGACGCGCACCGGCGGCAGATCGGTCGTGCCGGGCGCGTGGTTGGTGAGATAGCGGATGCCGCCGATCGCCTCGCCGATCACGCCGAAGGCGGCGCGGTCCCGGTAGGGTCCGTTCTGGCCGTAGCCCGAAATATGCGCGACCACGAGGCCGGGCCGCGCGCGCTCGAGCACCTCCGGCGTCAGGCCGAATTTCGCGAGCTGGCCGGGACGGTAGTTCTCCACCAGCGCGTCGCACGTTCCGATCAGGCGCAGGAGCAGCGGGATCGCCTTCGGATGCTTGAGGTTCATCGTGACCGAGCGCTTGTTGCGCCCATGCACGGAAAACCACAGCGAGTTCCCGCCTACCTGCTCGCCCCATTGCCGCACGGGATCGCCCGAGGGCGGCTCGATCTTGACGACGTCGGCGCCGAGATCGGCCAGCACGCGGGTGCAGAACGGGGCCGCGACGAAATGCCCCAGTTCGAGGATGCGCAAGCCGGAAAGCGGACCGCCCGTGCTCGTTTCCATGCGTGTTCCTATACCTGCGCGGCCGGGTCGGCGTCGCCGGCGCGGCGGTCTGCCGGGAGTGTTGACGGCGTTCACCGGCGCGCCGGCCGCGAAGGCGAGAACCTGATCGACCGCCGCCGCGAAGATCGTTTCGTACGTGCCGCGCTCGACATAGCCGAGATGCGGCGTCGCGAGCACGTTCGGGAGCGTCAGCAGCGGCTCGCTGTCGGGGCTTGCCGGTTCCGTGTCGAACACGTCGAGCGCCGCGCGGCCCGGGCGTCCGCGCCGCAGCGCGTCGGCCAACGCGAAGGGGGCGACGATCCGCGCCCGGCTGGTGTTCAGCGGCACCGCCTTCGGGCTGACGAAGGAGCCGATCTCCATCCGCCGGAACCCGGCATCGGCGAGGCGGCGGATGAAGGAGAGCTTCGTGTCCGTCTCGATGAACGGGCCGATCGGCTGGAAGCCGTCGCGCGGCCCCACCTCGACGAGCGTGACGGCGTCGGCCATCAGAGCACTCCTTCCTTGCGCAAGGCATCCACATCCGTGCTGGTCAATCTCAGCAACCCGGTCAGCACCTCCTCAGTATGCGCGCCGATGGCCGGTCCCGGCCAGCGGATGCGGCCCGGGTCGTCGGAGACGTGCGGAACCGTCCGCACCTGCGGACGAGCAACGGATCCTGGCGGGTGGACGAGACATACGTTCGGGTCAAGGGGCGCTGGACGTATCTGTATCGGGCGGTGGACAGCCGGGGGCAGACGATCGACTTTCTGCTCTCCGCGAGGCGGGATGCGGCGGCGGCGAAGCGGTTCTTCCGAAAGGCCTTGGCGCAGCCGCACACGGTGAACCCGCGCACCGTCATCGTCGACAAGAATCCCGCCTACCCGAGAGCCGCCGCGGAGATGAAGAAAAATACCGAGCTGTGGCGCCGCTCTCGTCTGCGCCAATGCAAGTACTTCAACAACATCCTTGAGCAGGATAACAGGCGCATAAAGCGCCCGATCCGGCCCGGGCTCGGCTGCGGCAGCTTCCGAACGGCTCAACGAACACTGGCTGGTTTCGAGGCGATGGCGATGATCAGGAAAGGGCAGTTCGGAACATCAGCGGATGCGACATCAGAGGCCAGGCCACCTTCATCGCCGGCGTATTCGAGATCGCCGCGTAATGTGACCTGATCCGGATCGTCTCTCAACTCGCTCGTCGTCAGCTCCCATCCCTTGCAACAGAACCCAACAGAGCCCCCTCGATGTTGCCCGGGGGCTCGACTTACTTCCTATCCTGCTCCTGAACCGGGTCAGCACAAATACGACCTGATTAATCTGATCTTCACAGTCCATCGGTATTCGCGATCGCCAAATGGCGATCAAACATACAGGGACGCGCCAAATGGCGATCAAACATACAGGGACGCTCAGCAGAGTGAGCCCAAAATCTATAATCGAACTGACTCTGCTCATGGCTTTTCTGTTACTAGGCGGCATCGCGATCAGTGCAATGACACTTTCGCATGCCGTTGCGCCGTCCGAACGTCTCGACGATGAAAATTGGAAGACGCGGCACGAGGCTAAGCTCGTGGAGGCGCGGGCAAGGCCTATCGGTCTGGTGCTGCTCGGTGACTCGATAACTGCAAATTACGAGCTGATTGGACCTGAACAGTCGCGCGATTACAGCCGAGTATGGCAGCAATACTATGCCGACCGGAATGCACTCAACCTCGGTTTTAGCGGCGATGGAACGCGACATTTGCTTTGGCGCATCACGCACGGTGAAATCGACGGGGTCGCGCCGAAGGTTGCGATTGTCCTTATCGGCACCAATGACATCGGCTACCTGTCCTTGTCGCCAGAAGATACGATTGCCGGCATCGAGGCGGTGCTGGCCGAGTTGCATCTTAGGTTACCAACCACCAAAATTCTGCTCGTAGGGCTGTTGCCGAGCAACCGCGGCGCTCGGTACAAGCCGCGACGGCCAAAATTAACTCCGCACTGGCCATCCGTTACGGACAAGGCGGGCCATCCTTCGTGACTTACCAGGATATCTCCCGGGAGTTTGCTAAAGGAGGCATCTTGGATAAATCTTTGTTCAGCGATCCGAAACAGGTGCCCCCGGAGCCAGCTCTACATCCCTCACCGGATGGGCAGGAACGAATGGCTGCTGCTCTAGAACCTACATTGAGCAGGCTGCTGGGGGACCGGCGACACGACCGGTGAGACGGCGACCTGCAACTGGCTACATCGCGTCGTCACCTTGCTTCGCGATGGGATCATGCGTCATGCGCCCGACCCATAGCGGCAGCGATTTGATGAAGCGGCTAGCCGGCGAAGGTTGGCGGCCGCATCCTAAGGTAAAACCTCTCGCACGGGATGTCCGGATAGTTCCGTACGGTCCAGATCGAGTGCCCGACCACGGATCCAATTCCGATAACGGCCGATCGAGGGGTCAATCAGGCGGTAAAAGCCTATCGCAGCCAATAGCCCGAGTAGGAGACCGCCCGCAAACCTCGACCAAGTGTAACCGACCGTGAAGGTCAGCATCAATATCAGCACGTCCTGATGGTAAAGATAAAGCGGATAAGTTAAATTCCCAAGCAGGCGGTCCTGCGTTCGGAAGCGTGCGAACCGGCCGAACCCAAGGAGTGCCATGGTTCCGAGCAGAAGGCTGAGGAGCGCAACATTGATCCAGGGCGCAATGCTGGACGACGCAACGACCGGGTCCGCAAACTCACGCTGTAGAAACTGCCAGGTCATGGCCGGGACAGCTGCAAGCGCGATATATCTCGCCATGCGCGAGCGCTCGGCCGAAAAGGTACAAGGCGGAGCCGAACGCGAAATAGGGAACGAAGGTGAACATCTCGGGGCCGTATCCGCGCATGGCTAGGAGGTACAGCGGAAGGAACGGCAGGAGAGCCCAGGCCAGAAGGATGCCCAGACGGCATTGCTTGCGGAACTGTTGAGCGAGCAGGACGGCAAGGAAGACGACACCGTAGAACGCCATCTCCACCCGAACCGCCCAAGCGACAGCAATGAAATTAGATCTTATCAGGTGGTCGGTAAAGGGCAGAAAGCCCACCATATTCGACGTGATATTGGTTGCCGAGAAGGCGATCTCGCGCCGGAAGTCCAAGTTTAAGAAGGCGATCGTGCGCGGGGAGAGCCTGGCATCGCCCGCGACCACAAATAGCTTGTGCAGCAAGACGGAGACCGCAACAGCCACCACGAAATGGGGCACGATTCTCAGAAGCCGGTTGCCGATGAAAGCAATGGGCTTGCCGCTATAGACGCGGTCCACCGCTTCGGTGATCACGAAACCGGATAGCGCGAAGAAGGCTAGTACGGCTATACCGCCGAGCGCGAATGGGATCGAGTGCCGCGGGAACGGCTCGGGCGCAAGGTCTTGGGCATAGTGATGGAACATTACCAGAGAGGCCAGGAGCAGCCGGAAGCTGCCGAAGTGCCGATAAGCGTACGGCGTCGCTTTCGTCACGGGCTCCCTGGTTTGGCGCGCGTTCCCTCCAACTCGCTCCGCCGTCGTGGCAACCTCGCCGCGCATGTCGCCGCCGGCCAGCCCGGTGTTCTTGTTGCCGTCCCATGCATTTAGCACCCTCGGAGCTGAGGGGTTTGGCAAGTTTGATACATTGGCAAGATTCAGGCCTCCATCGGCATTTCTGCCGGCGCAATGTTTATTCTCGCTAGGCGATGTTCTTTCCAATGCACAGGGTTTTCGAGGCACGTCACTTTACTGGGGCAGGATTTAGAGAGGACGCGATCTCGTTCCGGCGGCGTCTGGTGTGCTTGTGTACCAGAGCTGCAAGGAGTATAGGTGGGCCCTGGAAGATTGCTCGATGCGTTACTTTTACGGCTGGGTTGCTCTAATCCGCGGATCGCGTGAACGCAAGGCCAGAACCGCCGTGAATAGAGATTGCGTGCGCGTGCGGTGTTCTTACGACACGCGTGTCACCAAAATTCCGATTCCGGTCATCGCGAGAGACACTCGGCCTGGCTCTGTTGCGAAGTTCGAGGCCGGGCCTCGGCTCCGGCAAGATCGTTTGGGCAGGACGGGGATGCGGGGCCGCAATGGGTCAGGCAGGTGGTTCAAGGGGCGGCAGTTCACCAACGAGGTGATCTTGTGGGCCGTGCGGTGGTATCTGATGTTCCCGATCAGCTACCGCGATCTCGAGCTGATGCTCTTGGATCGCGGGGTCGAGGTGGACCACACGACCATCTTCCGCTGAATCCAGGCGTATGCCGCGGAGTTGGAGAAACGAATTCGTCCGCACCGGCGGACGAGCAACGGATCCTGGCGGGAGGACGAGACATACGTTCGGGTCAAGGGGCGCTGGACGTATCTGCATCGGGCGGTGGACAGCCGGGGGCAGACGATCGACTTTCTGCTCTCGGCGAGGCGGGATGCGGCGGCGGCGAAGCGGTTCTTCCGAACGGCCTTGGCGCAGCCGCACACGGTGAACCCGCGCACCGTCACTCTCGACAAGGGGCGGGATCAACGGCTCGGCGCATTTGCGCGTCTACGCCGACCGATGCGCTCCAGCACCCAGGCTCGTGCTGCGCGCGAGCGCCTCCAGGACCGGGACGCGAGTTGCCAGGATCGTCAGGAGCAGCGAGGCTGTCCGACATCGATTAATCGCCCTGGCCAGGCGCTTGTGGCCCTTTCCCCCGACGCGCATCGGGCTCGGGGTCACGACACGAAAGTGCATTTTATGCCCGCTAGACCAGAACGTTGGGAGAACTATGCGGCGAGCAAGGAGGGCACGTGGCGGAGTGGCCTGATCTGGTCTTGTAGGGGTTGGTTGGAGCTGCTCCAGGACGATCCCTGGACGAAGCACCGGCCCGAACAGCGGATCATCCACCTCGCGCACCATGCCGCGCGCCCGGTACTGCTCGTCGCGGGCGATGTCGGCGGCGGTATAGACCTGGGTGCAGGGAATGTCGGCCTCGGTCAGCCGCGCGTCCAACTCGGCCGCCGTCGCCTGTCTCGTCCACGCCCCGATGATGTCGTCGAGCGCCGCCGCGTGCTGCACGCGCAGGCGGTTGCCGGTGAAGCGCGGGTCGGCGGCAGCGCCGGCTGGCCCATGACGGCGGCGAGCTTCGCGAACAGCGGATCGGAGTTCGCGGCGATCAGCAGCCACTTGCCGTCCGAGGTCGGATAGGCGCTGGTCGGCGCGGCGGTGTTGATGCGGGCGCCCGCCGGCTCGCGGATTAGCCCGAGCTTGCCGTATTCGGGCAGCATGCCTTCCATCAGGCTGAGCACGGACTCGGTCAGCGCGACATCGATATCGCGGCCGCGCCGGTCGCCCGATCCGGCGTCGCGCTTCCACAACGCCGCCAGCACGCCGAGCGCCGCGTAGAGACCGGCGAGCAAATTGCCGATCCTGACGCCGACGCGCACCGGCGGCAGGTCGGTCGTGCCGGGCGCGTGGTTCGTGAGATAGCGGATGCCGCCGATCGCCTCGCCGATCACGCCGAAGGCGGCGCGGTCCCGGTACGGTCCGTTCTGTCCGTAGCCCGAAATATGCGCGACCACGAGGCCGGGCCGCGCGCGCTCCAGCACGTCCGGGGTCAGGCCGAACCTCGCGAGCTGGCCGGGACGGTAGTTCTCCACCAGCGCGTCGCATTCCCCGATCAGCCGCAGCAGCAGCGGGATCGCCTTCTTGTGCTTCAGGTTCATCGTGACGGAGCGCTTGTTGCGCCCATGCACGGAGAACCAGAGCGAGTGCCCGCCCACCTGCTCGCCCCATTGCCGCACCGGATCGCCCGAGGGCGGCTCGATCTTGACGATGTCGGCGCCGAGATCGGCCAGCACGCGCGTGCAGAACGGGGCCGCGACGAAGTGCCCGAGTTCGAGGATGCGCAAGCCGGAAAGCGGACCGCCCGTGCTCGTTTCCATGCGCGTTCCTATACCTGCGCGGCCGGGTCGACGTCGCCGGCGCGGCGGTTGCCGGGGGCGTTGACGGCGTTCACCGGCGTGCCGGCCGCGAAGGCGAGAACCTGATCGACCGCCGCCGCGAAGATCGTTTCGTACGTGCCGCGCTCGACATAGCCGAGATGCGGGCGTCGCGAGCACGTTCGGGAACGTCAACAGCGGCTCGCGGTCGGGGCTTGCCGGTTCCTCGTCGAACACGTCGAGCGCCGCGCGTCCCGGACGCCCGCGCCGCAGCGCGTCCGCGAGCGCGAACGGCGCGACGATCTGCGCCCGGCTGGTGTTCACGAGCAATGCGTCGGGCTTCATGCGGGCGAGGTCGGACGCGGTGACGATGCCGCGCGTCGCCGCGTTCAGCGCGATGTGCAGGCTGACAATGTCCGCGTCCGCGAAGAACGCCTCCCGGCTCTCGGCGACCGCGAACCCGTCCGCGCGCGCCGCCCCGGTCGAGCCTTCCCGGCCCCAGCACAGGATATCGGCGCCCATCGCCGCGCCGATCTTCGCGACGCGGCTGCCGATCCGGCCATAGGCGTAGATGCCGAGCGTCTTGCCCGCGACGCGCTCGCCGAGCGTCGTCTGCCAGCGTCCGCGCCGCAGATTCCACGCCTCCTCCGGGATGTGGCGCAGCGCCGACAGGATCAGGCCCCAGGTGAACTCGGCGATGACGCCGGGATCGCCCGAGCCGCCCGCGCAAACAAGCACGCCATGGAACGTGCAGGCGGCCACGTCGATGTGGCTCGTGTTGCGCCCGGTCTGGCTGATGAGGCGGAGCGCGGGCAGGCGCTCGATCAACTCGGCCGGAAAACGCGTCCGCTGCTGCGTCGCGATCACCGCCTCGGCGTCGTGCAGCGCCGAGGCGAGACGCGAAACATCGCCGATATGCTCATGGATCAGCCGGACGTCGTGGCCAGCGAGCCGCCCGGCGCAGGGGAGCGAGGCAAAGGCGCGCTGATAATCGTCGAGCACGACGACTTTCATTGCGTCACACGGCCCCGCCGGTCGCCGACGCGAGCACGGACCATCCCTTGCTGCCGAACTTCGCTTTCCACTGGTCGTAATAGCCGGCACGCTTCAGCTGCTCGCGGAACGGTCCCTGATCGACGTCGTTGAACGCGAGGCCGTTGCCCGCCAGCTGAGACCGCACCTCGGCGTTCAGCTTCTCGACATCGCCGCGCTGTTCCATTGCCGAGCGGTCCATCTCGCGCCGCACGATCGCTTGCGCCTCCTGCGGCAAGGCCGCGAAGGCGCGGCGGTTCGCGAGAAACCAGAACCCGTCCCACATATGGTTGGTCATGCTGCAGTATTTCTGCACCTCGTACAGCTTCGCCGACGAGATGATCGCGAGCGGGTTTTCCTGGCCGTCGACGAGATGGGTCTGCAACGCGGAATAGACTTCGGCGAAGTTGATCGGAACCGGCGAGCCGCCGAGCGCCTGGAACATCGAGGTCAGGATCGGGCTGACCGGCACCCGCAATTTCACCCCTTGCAGATCGCCGGGGGACGCAATCGGCTTGGTGCTGGTCGTGACTTCGCGAAAGCCGCTGTCGAACGGCCGGTCGAACGGCACGATGCCCTTCGCGGCGATCTCGTCGCGGATGAAGGCGCCGAGCGCGCCGTCCATCGCCGCCCAGACCTGCGCGTTGTCGTGGAACACGAAGCCGACGCCGCTGATCGAGGCGGTCGGCACGTAGGTCGAGAGGATCAGGCCCGACAAGGTCAGGAACTCGAGCGCGCCGTTGCGCAACTGCCCCAGCATGTCGGTGTCCGAGCCGAGCTGGCTGTTCGGGAAGATGCCGATCTTCACCTGGCCGTTGGTCGCGTCCGCGATCCGCCTGGCCGCTTCGGCGATGCGGACCGTCAGGGGATGGTTGGCCGGCAGATTGCCGCCATACTTGTAGTCGAACTGCGCCGCCCTGGCCGGGCTGCGGGTCGCGAACAGAGGCAGCGCCGCCGCCGTGGACGCGAGCAGGGCGCGACGCTGGAATGCGGGCATGGACGCGTCCTCCAGGGCTTGCCGGGGCCGGCCCCGCGCGGGTCGCCATTGAGGCCGAAGGTCCGGGCTTTGTAAATCGCCCGTCCGGACGGGCAAGCCGCCGCTTCCGCCACGGATTTGCCGTCCGCGATGTGGCCGGGGCGTGCCCTGGGCGCGCGTGCGGGATTGTGCCGCCCGCAAATCCGGGCATTGTAAGGGGGCCGAAAAGCCCGCCACGGGACAGGCCCGTCAGTCGATAAGGGAGAGCGCGATGCTGCTGATGCCGGAGCCCGACCAGCAGGTTCTCTCGCGGCGCGCGCAGATCGTCGCGGCGCTGCGGGCGATCGTGCCCGGCGAGGGCGTGATCACGTCGGAGGTCGAGCGCCGCGCCTATGAGAGCGACGGCCTGACCGCCTACCGCCAGCCGCCGATGGTGGTCGTGCTGCCGTCCACCACCGCGCAAGTGTCGCAGGTTCTGCGCTACTGCCACGAGAACAACGTGCGCATCGTCCCGCGCGGGGCGGGAACGTCGCTCTCGGGCGGCGCGCTGCCGCTGGAGGACGCGGTGCTGCTCGGAATGGGCAAGTTCAACCGCATCCTCGACATCGACTTCGCCAGCCGTTGCGCCGTCGTGCAGCCGGGCGTGACCAATCTCGGCGTCACCCATGCGGTGCAGCACGAAGGCTTCTACTACGCGCCCGATCCGTCGAGCCAGATCGCCTGCACGATCGGCGGCAACATCGCCGAGAACTCGGGCGGCGTGCATTGCCTGAAATACGGCCTGACGACGAACAACGTGCTCGGCATCGAGATGGTGCTGATGACCGGCGAGGTGATCCGCATCGGCGGCAAGTTCGTCGATCAGCCGGGCTACGACCTGCTGGGCGTGATGACCGGCTCCGAGGGCCTGCTCGGCGTCATCACCGAAGTGACCGTGCGCCTGAAGAAGAAGGCATCGAGCGCGCGCGCGATCCTGCTCGGCTTTCCGACCAGCGAGGCGGGCGGGCAGTGCGTCGCCGACATCATCGCGTCCGGCATCATTCCGGGCGGCATGGAGATGATGGACCGGCCGGCGATCCACGCGGCCGAGGCCTTCGTTCACGCCGACTACCCGCTCGATGTCGAGGCGCTGCTGATCGTGGAGCTGGATGGCTGCGCGCCGGAGGTCGATCACCTGATCGCGGTGGTCGAGCAATTGGCGGCCAAGAACGGCGCGGTAACGAGCCGGGTCAGCCGTAACGAGGCTGAGCGCGAGTTGTTCTGGGCGGGCCGCAAGGCCGCCTTTCCGGCCGTCGGCCGCATCTCGCCCGATTATTACTGCATGGATGGCACCATTCCGCGCAAGACGCTGCCGCTCGTGCTGTCGCGCATGCGCGAGATGTCGGAGAAATACGATCTCCGCGTCGCCAACGTGTTCCACGCCGGCGACGGCAACCTGCACCCGCTCATCATGTACGACGCGAACAAGGAAGGCGAACTGCATCGCGCCGAGGAGTTCGGGGCCGACATCCTGCGGCTTTGCGTCGAGGTGGGCGGCGTGCTGACCGGCGAGCACGGCGTCGGCGTCGAAAAGCGCGACCTGATGGACACGATGTTCAACGAGGACGACCTGAACCAGCAGCTTCGCCTGAAATGCGCCTTCGATCCGCGCGGGCTGCTCAATCCGGGCAAGGTGTTCCCGCAGCTCTGCCGTTGCGCCGAACTCGGGCGCGTGCATGTGCATCGGGGACAGGTGCGCTTCCCCGACCTGCCGCGCTTCTGATGGAGGCGTTCCGGGTCGCGGACGCGGGTCAGGTCGCGGAGGTCGTGGCCTGGGCGGCGGCCGAGGAGCAGCCGCTCGAAATCCTGGGCGGCGGCTCCAAGCGGGGCCTCGGCCGGCCGGTGCAGGCCGGGCGCAGGCTCGACGTATCGGGCCTCGCTGGCATCGGCGCCTACGAGCCGGGCGAGCTTGTCCTGACCGCCGCCGCCGCGACGCCGCTCGCGGACATCGAGCGCGCGCTCGACGCCGAGCGGCAGATGCTCGCCTTCGAGCCGCCTGATTTCCGCGTGCTGCTCGGGACGGAGGATTGCACGCCGACCTTGGGCGGTCTCGTGAGCTGCAACCTCGCGGGTCCACGCCGCGTAACGGCGGGCGCGGCGCGCGACCATCTGCTCGGCTTTCACGCGGTGAACGGGCGCGGCGAGATTTTCAAATCGGGAGGCAAGGTCGTGAAAAACGTCACCGGCTACGATCTCTCCAAGCTCGTGACCGGCGCGTACGGAACGCTCTGCGTGCTGACCGAGCTTTCGATCAAGGTGCTGCCGCGTCCCGAAACGGCCCGCACGATCCTCGTCTTCGGCCTGGACGACATGACCGGCATCGCGGCGCTGTCGGACGCGATGAACTCCTCGCACGAACTCGCGGCTTGCGCGCATCTGCCGGCGGCGGTTGCGCGGCGGTCGCGCGTTCCGGTCGTTTCCGGCGCGGGTGCCGCCGTGACCGCGCTCCGCATCGAAGGTCCGGCGCCGTCCACGGCGTTCCGCGCCGAGAAGCTGACCGACCTGCTGCGCGGGCACGGCCAGACGCATCTGATCGAAGGCGAGGACTCGCTTTCCTTGTGGAGCGAGATCCGCGACGTGCTGCTCCTCGCGGGCGATCGGTCGCGCGCCGTCTGGCGGGTTTCGGTCGCGCCGGCGCGGGGCGCCGCCGTCGCCTGCGACATCGCGCGTCAGCTCGACGCCGAATGTTTCTTCGACTGGGGCGGCGGCCTCATCTGGGTCGCGGTCGCCGCCGCCGAAACGGACGCGGGCGCGGGCGTGCTGCGCACCGCGATCTCCGCCCATGGCGGCGGCCACGCGACGCTCGTGCGCGCGACCGATCCGCTGCGCGCCTCCGTCGATGTGTTCGAGACGCTGCCCGGGCCGCTGGCGGCGCTGACGTCGCGGGTGAAGGAGAGCTTCGACCCGCGCCGCATTCTCAATCCCGGCCGCATGTACGCGGGCGTCTGAGGGCACCATGCAGACCGAATTCGCACCCGACCTTCTCGCCAACCCCGCCTTCGCCGAGTCCGAACGGGTCGTGCGGACCTGCGTGCATTGCGGCTTCTGCACCGCGACCTGCCCGACCTATGTGCTGCTCGGCGACGAGCTGGATAGTCCGCGCGGGCGCATCTATCTGATGAAGGAGATGCTGGAGAAGAACAAGCCGGCGGACGAGAAGACGGTCAAGCACATCGACCGCTGTCTCTCCTGCCTCTCCTGCATGAGCACCTGCCCGTCCGGCGTGAACTACATGCACCTCGTCGATCACGCGCGGCATCACATCGAGAAGACATATAAGCGCCCGTTCGCGGACCGGCAGCTGCGCCGGATGCTGGCGACCGTGCTGCCCCATCCGTCGGTGTTCCGCGCGGCGCTGCGCGCCGGCTCGTTCGGCCGGGTGTTCTCCCGCGCCATGCCGAAGCAGCTGCGCGCGATCCTGGACATGGCGCCGAAGCACGTCCCGCCCGCGTCGCCCGTGGACAAGCCGCAGGTGTTTCCGGCCGAGGGGACGAAGGTCGCGCGCGTCGCCTTGATGCCGGGCTGCGCGCAGCAGGTGCTGATGCCGCAGATCAACGAGGCGACGATCCGGCTCTTGCGGCGGCATGGCTGCGAGGTCGTGGTCGCGAAGGGCAGCGGCTGCTGCGGCGCGCTGACGCATCACCTCGGCATGGAGTTCGCGAACTTCGCAAAGGCGAACATCGACGCCTGGATGCGCGAGAAGGAGAGCGGCGGCCTCGACGCGATCATCATCAATGCGTCGGGCTGCGGCACGACGGTGAAGGATTACGGTTTTACTTTCCGCGCCGACCCGGCCTATGCCGAGAAGGCGGCTGCAGTCTCGGCGCTGACCAGGGACATCTCCGAATTCATGACGACGCTCGGCCTCAAGGCGCCGGTGGTCGAGACCGGGCAGCGCGTCGCGTATCACTCCGCTTGCTCGTTGCAGCACGGTCAGCGCATACGCCGCGAGCCGAAGGATCTGCTGCTCGCCGCCGGGTTCGATGTCACGGATATTCCGGAATCCCACATCTGCTGCGGCTCGGCGGGCACCTACAACCTGCTGCAGCCCGACATCGCCGTGCAGCTCAGAGACCGCAAGGTCGCGAACATCGCGCGCACGCGGCCGGATCTCGATCGCCGCCGGCAATATCGGCTGCATCACCCAGATCGCGACCGGCACCGAAACCCCGATCCTGCACACGGTCGAACTGCTCGACTGGGCAACGGGCGGCCCGAAACCGAAAGCGCTCGACGGGCTCGCGCGCCCCGTTGCCGCGATGCCGATGGCCGAGAGCGTCGAACTGGTCGCCGGAACCTGAAACTAAGGCCGGATCGCGTCCTGCAATTCCAGCGTGCGGTCGCGCGTCATGCGGGCCATGCAGTCGGCGCCGAGGATCTGGCGGATCGTGCCGGATACCGACGCGTAATAGGCGCAGTTCTGCTGCCGGAACGCGAGCCACGCCCGCTCGGCCTTCTGCAGCTGCGGGCGCTGCCCGGCGTCGGCGTCCGCCACCGAAAGGGCCTTCTGGTAGGCGGCGTTCAGCCTGCCGTCCCACTGCTTCTCAAAGCCGTCGAGGCAATCGATGATCTCCATCGTGCTGTCGCGGGCGTGGCAGCGTTCGAGCTCGTCGTCGCCCGGCGTCGCGGAGGCCGCGTGCGCCGTGAGCGACAGAGCCAGCGCGGCAAGAGTGCAGGCTTTCATGCGGTCTGTTCTCCCGTGCTTCGCTCCACCGGCGGGAAGCGCCGCAGAATGCGCAGCATGATCAGCATGGCCGGAACCGCGGCGAACAGGCAGACCGAATAGAACGCGGTCCACCCGAGCGCTTCGGCGAGGAAGCCGGACAGGCCGCCGATGGTGCGCAGCGCGATCGCCGCCAGCGAGGAGAGCAGCGCGTATTGCGTGGCGGTAAAGGCGACCGAGCAGAGGCCGGAGAGATACGTGATGAAGGCGGCGTCCGCCATGCCTTCCGCGAACGCCTCGACCCCGACCGTCGCGTACAGCACATGATGCTCGCCCGCCGAGGTCGCGAGCAATACGTACATCGCCATGGCCAGGGTCTGGATGCTGCCGGTCCAGAGCAGCGCCCGGCCAACGCCGAGTTTCGCGATCAGCCAGCCGCCGATGGCGGTGCCGAAGATGGTCGCGGGCAGGGAGAACCAGCTCGAGGCAATGGCGATCGCGACGCGGTCGAAGCCGAGCGCGCGATAGAACGGCGCGGTCATGACGCCGGCCATCGCCTCGCCAAGCTTGAACAGCGCGACGAAGGCGAGGATCGTCCCGGCCCCCGGCCGCGCCATGAAGTCGCGCAAGGGTTCAATCACCGCGCGCGCCATGCGGTCGGCGAACCGGCGCGGCGCGGGTGTGGCCGCCCGGAGGTCCGGTTCGGGCGCGAGCAGCGTCACCAGCGGGCCAAGGGCGATGAGCGCCGCCACGCAGAGCAGGGAGGCGTGCCAGCCGATGCGGCTCGCGGCCCAGATCGCGCCGGGGGAGGCCGCGAGCAGGGCGGCCCGGTAGCCCCAGACATAGGCCGCCATCGCCGCCCCCTGGGCGCGGGCGGGAAACGTCTCGATCCGCCAGGCGTCGATGCCGATATCCTGGCTCGCCGAGCAGAAGGCGACGAGCGCGGCGGCGGCGGCGGACCCGGCGGGCGCGGTGGCCGGGTTGGATAGCGCGAGCAGCACGCAGCTTGCGACCAAGGCGGGCTGGATCACGAGCAGCCAGCCGCGGCGGCGGCCGAGGCGGGCGAGGGGACCGGGCGGCCGCGCCTGGTCGAGCAGCGGCGCCCAGAGGAACTTCAGGCTGTAGGCAAGGCCGATATTCGCGGTCAGCCCGATCGCCGCGAGCGAGACGTTCGCTTCCGACATCCAGAGGCGGAAGGTGAACCCCGACAGCGGCAAGGGAAGGCCGGCCACGAACCCGTACGCCGCCATGAGCCAGAGCCGCCGGTCCGCCAGCAGGGCGCGCGGCGTCAGGCTTTCGTCGCGGTCGGGAGCGCGATCGGGCATCGTCCCTTCCTGGGGGCAGAGACCCAATTTGGCAACGCTTCCTTCACGCCGCCGGGCGAGGGTTGCCGCCGTCATGCATGCGGCGGCGAAGGAGCGTCTGTCCTACATCGACGGCCTGCGCCTGCTCTCGTCGGGCCGGCCGGAGGAAGCCGCCCGCGTCTTCGCCGCGATCCGGGCGGAGGAGCCGGGACACGCGGGCGCGGCGCTGAACGAAACGCGGGCGCTGCTCGCCTGCGGTCGGGCGGAGCGGGCGCTGCAAGCGGCGACGGAGGCGAGCTGGCTCCGCGCGACGGAGGGGCAGTTCCTGCGCGGATGCGCGCTCAACGCCCTCGGACGCTGGCCCGAGGCGATCCGCGCCTTCGAGGCGGTGATCGCGGCGGACCCGTTCCATGCGGCCGCGCATCTCAACCTCGGCAACGCCCATGCCGACCTCGACGACTGGCCGGAGGCCGAGCGTCTGTGCCGGCTCGCGATCGGTCTCGACCCGGACTGCCTGGAGGCGCATGCGAGCCTCGGCTTCGTGCTGACGGCGAGGGGGCGTCTGCCGGAGGCGGTGGCGGCCTGCGAGCGCGCGACCGGGCTGCGGCCGGATTTCGCCCAGGCGCAGTGGAACCGGGCCTGCGCGCTGCTGCTCGCGGGCGACTACGCGGGGGGCTTCCAGGCCTACGAGTGGCGCAAGCGTCACCCGCGCTTCCTCGCGGACTTTCCCGCGCTGCCCGGAAGGGAATGGCGGGGCGAGGCGCTGGCGGGCATGGCGCTGCTGGTGCGGTCGGAGCAGGGCTTCGGCGACACGATCCAGTTCGCGCGCTACCTGCCGCTGCTGGCGGCGCGCGGCGCCAGGGTGACGCTGCTCTGCGACCGGCCGCTGGTTCCGCTGCTGTCGCGCATGTCCGGTGTCAGCCGGGCCGTCGCCAAGGGCGGCGCGCTGCCGGAATACGATCTGTGGGTCGATCAGCTCAGCCTGCCGCGGCTGTTTGCCTCGCGTCTCGAAACTCTCCCCGCGCCGGAGGGGTATCTCACCGCCGATCCGGAGCGGGTCGCGGCCTGGCGCGCGCGCCGGCCGCCTGGTCCTGCGGCCGGGATCGTGTTCGCGGGCAATCCCCGGCACGCCAATGACCGCCGCCGCTCGCTGCCGCCCGACGCCGTCGCGCCGCTGGTGCGAACGCCGGGCGTGCGGTTCGTCAACCTCCAGGTCGGCGCCCGCAGCGCGGAGATCGCGGGCCTGCCGGATCTGTCGGGGCTGCTGCCGGACTACGCCGAGACGGCGGCGCTCGTCGCGAGCCTCGACCTCGTGATCGCGGTCGATACCTCGGTCGCGCATCTCGCGGGGGCGCTCGGCGTCCCGGTCTGGCTGCTGCTGCCCCATGCCCCCGACTGGCGCTGGCTCACGGAACGCGAGGATAGCCCGTGGTATCGCTCGGTCCGCATCTTCCGCCAGGACCGGCCGGGCGACTGGAACGGCGTGGTCGAGCGGGTCAGGCGGGCGCTCCTGGGCTGGCGCAGGTCTAGGGGCGGGGCCGCGACTGAGTGGGGATGAGCAATTGGCGGTTCCTGACGCGCAAACGGCGCCCAAAAAGGACACCGCGAGCCTCATCCACAATGAGCGAATAAAGCTCCTCGCGGCCGCCTTAAACAATCTCGGCTTAACCTTCGCGATTAGTGGCTTGGTGGCCCCGGTCATCAACGGACAGTCGCGAGGCTGGCTGCTCACGCTCCCTTGGTTCGCTGTGGGCGTTGCGCTACATGTTTTTGCGCAAATAGTTCTCGGAAGGATGCGGGATTGACCACGGATCAGATCATGTCCTGGTTTATCATGCCGGTGATCGTTGCGCTGCTCGCCGGCTTCGGCGGGCTTTGGCTGTCTCGCTGGCTGTAGGTGTGAGGTGTATCGGCAGCGCTAGCCAAGGGCGGCGCTTTCCAATGGTCCAGTCGGCTTCCGACGGAGCAATTCTGCCTGAGCCGCGACGGCGGATTGCGCCCTCTGGGCTTCCGTTCTCAGCGAGGTGCAACCTGTCGCGGGTGTCCGAGAGCGCCGCGCGTTGAATGGAGACAGAACGCGCTGATGCGACTGGCTGAGAACAAGGCCGTCTTCGAGACCGACGTGCCGGCGCGGCTCGACCGGCTGCCATGGAGCCGGTTCCATTGGCTGGTCGTCGTCGCGCTCGGCATCACCTGGATTCTCGACGGGCTGGAGGTGACGCTGGTCGGCTCGCTGTCGGGCGCGATCGCCGAAAGTCCAAGCTGTGCAGCTCTCCGGCGGCCAGATCGGCTGTCGCCGCCAGCGCCTATCTGACGGGCGCGGTGGTCGGCGCGTTGTTCTTCGGCTGGCTGACGGACCGGCTCGGGCGCAAGAAGCTGTTCACCATCACGGTGCTGATCTACTCGTTCGCGACCATCGCCTCCGGCTTCTCCTGGGATTTCTGGTCTTTCGCGCTGTTTCGCGCCCTCACCGGGGCCGGCATCGGCGGCGAATACGCGGCCGTGAACGCGACGATCCAGGAGCTGATTCCGGCACGTCGCCGCGGCTTTACCGATCTTGTCATCAACGGCACGTTCTGGGTCGGCGCGGCGCTCGGCGCGGTCGGCGCGCTGGTCGTTCTCGATCCGCGTCGTGATGGACCCGGAGATCGGCTGGCGGGCGGCGTTCGTCATCGGCGGCGTGATCGGCGTTCGTCGTCCTGCTCCTGCGCCGCTTCATCCCGGAAAGCCCGCGCTGGCTGATGACGCATGGACGGCCCGAGGAGGCCGACGCGGTGGTCGCCGGGATCGAGGCGCGTGTCGAGGCCGAAACCGGCGCGCCGTTGCCCGCCGTTCCGCCCTGAAGTCCGCCTGCGGCGCGACGTGCGCCCGTGGTTCGGCGTCGGCGTGCGCGCGCTATTCGTCAGTATCGGAGCCGAACGATGCTCGGCGACCGCGCTGATGGCGTCGCAGGCGTTCTGCTACAACGCCGTGTTGTTCACCTACGCGCTGATACTGACCCGATTCTACGGTATTCCGTCCGGGCAGGTCGGCTGGTTCATGCTGCCCTTCGCGCTCGGCAATTTCGCGGGGCCTCTGCTGCTCGGCCGGCTCTTCGACACGATCGGGCGGAAGGTGATGATCACCGCCACCTACGCGCTTGTCCGGTATCGCGATGGCGGTGACCGGATTCCTGTTCGCCGCAGGCGTGCTCAACGCGGTGCAGCAGACCGCCGCCTGGACGGCGATCTTCTTCGTCGCCAGCGCCGCGGCGAGCTCCGCCTATCTAACCGTCGGCGAGAGCTTTCCGCTGGAAGTGCGGGCGGTCGCGATCTCGCTGTTCTACGCGTTCGGCACGGCGGTCGGCGGCATCGCCGGCCCCGCGCTGTTCGGTGCGCTGATCGAGACGGGCTCCGGCGCGAGATCCTGTGGGGCTATCTGCTCGGCGGCGCGCTCATGGTGATCGCGGCCGGGTTCGAGGCGGTTCTCGGCGTGGCTGCCGAGCGCGCGGTCGCTGGAGGATGTAGCTCCGCCCCTTTCATCGGTGAGCGGATATGGAACCCGCCGGCCGGCAGGGCCGTTATCGTTGGGACTGCCACATAGGGAGGGACATGGTGGATAAGCGACCGGGTCGAAGGCGTCGGCAAGCAGGTAAAGGGCGCCATCAAGGAAGGCGTCGGCAAGGTGACCGGCGACACGAAGACCCAGGCCGAGGGTCAGGCCGACAAGGCCGCAGGCAAGGTGCAGAATGCGGCTGGAGGCGCCAAGGACGCGGCGCGCGATGCACTCGACAAGAACAGCTGATAATCTCAGTCTGAACGGGACGTGCCGCCGCGATCGCTTCGCGGCGGCACTCGCTTGTACGCCGTTACGGCGCGGACCGGCTCCGCTCCTGCAGCGACTTCAGCGCGTCCTGGGCCACGGCTCCCGCCGCTTCGAGCAGCGTGCCGGTCGCCTCGAGCGAGTAGTTCAGCCCATCGACATACATGTCCCGCTGCACCCGCGCGAGCTCCTCGAACGACTTGCAGCGCAGCAAATCCATGGGCCGTGTCGCCGCGCGCTTGGCCGCGCGCTCGAGTAATTCGACGTAGGTCTTCTGCAGACCCTGCATGCCGCGACCGAGATGGACGTAGGTGTTCGCAAGCGCGCGGGCGTTGGCGGACGTCTCCTCGGAGGCGCCGCGAAAAATGTCCATCACGCGGGCAGTGGTGCCCAGGAATTGCTGGCCGGTTCCGAAACCGGCGAACTGCTTCTGCCATCCGGAAATGGCCTGCGCGCTCTGCTTGAACGTCTCCCGCCCGGCTTCGGCCGCCTTTTGCGTCAGCTCGCCCGACTGGCGGACCGCCTGCTCGGCCTGCTGGGTCGCCTTGCCGGCCGTGTCGGCGGCGGCATCGACGACGGCCTTGCCGGCGGCCTCGGACTTCTCGCCGGCCGCCGTATGGGCGCGAGCGACGTCGGCCGCGACATGCTTGACAAGATCGACGCCAAGGTCGGCGGCGGTGTCGGCCTGCTGCTTGAAGGCGGCGACGACGGTATGGGAGGTCGCCTTGGCCGCGTCGGCCCCCGCCGACTGCGCGTCGGCCACGTCACGCGCCAGGGCGTCCGCCGCCTTGATCCCATTGCCGTTGTCGCGAGCCTTTTCCGCTCGCTTCGGTTCAGTCGCCATGTTTCAGCCTCCAGCGGCGGTGCTCGCGGCAACGCCCTTGATTTTCTGCCCGCCGCCCCATGGGGCGAAACCGGCTCGCGCCATTTTGTCCTTGCAGTGCAGCAATTCAACCGGAATTCGCCGGATGAAGACCTTTTTCTGCCCCGCCGCCCGGTCCGGCGGGGGAACGGCCGGCGCCGCCGAAGGGATTTGGCCCCGGCGGCGCGATCCCATATAGCTCCGCAGAACCGGAAATCGAGGAAGCGGGTGACAGTGGACAAGGAGGCCTTCCGGGACGCGATGGCGCGGCTCGGGGCGGCCGTGAACGTGGTCACGACGGATGGCCCGGCCGGTCGCTACGGCTTCACGGCCTCGGCCGTGTGCAGCGTGACCG
Organism: uncultured Alphaproteobacteria bacterium; assembly: GCA_963777325.1. Classification (GTDB taxonomy): domain Bacteria; phylum Pseudomonadota; class Alphaproteobacteria; order Acetobacterales; family Acetobacteraceae; genus JAFAXA01. The sequence continues at coordinate 502,593 of CAVZQE010000022.1, forward strand.
ACGAGCCGCCGATGCTGCTGGTCTGCGTGAACAGGAGCAACGATTCCTATCGCGCGACGAAGGCGAACGGCATTCTTTGCGTCAACGTCCTGACCCACGCGCAGCAGGCGCTCTCGCCCGTGTTTGGCGGCCTCACGGACGTGCCTCAATCCCGCCGGTTCAATTACGGCAGCTGGACGAGCATGGTGACGGGCGCGCCGGTGCTGATCGGGGCGGCGGTTTCGTTCGACTGCCGCGTGGTGCAGGCGGTGGCGGCCGGCACGCACGACGTCCTGTTCTGCGAGGTCGAGGATCTCCGGACGGGCGCGGACCGCGAGGGCCTGATCTATTTCGGCCGCTCCTATCACCGGGTCGCGCACGGCGGCTGAGACCTCGCCGTCGGCCCTTGCTTGCCCAACCCTTGCTCGCCCAGCCTTTGCCCGATCAGCCTTTGATCCCTCGGGCCTGATCGACCGCCTTCCGCAGATCCGCGAGGTTGGCCGCGCCCGGGATCAGGGTGCCGCCGATGATGATGGCGGGCGTCCCCTCGATGCCGAGCTTGCGGGCGAGCGCCACGTTGCGGTCCAGCCGCTGGCGGATCGCGGGATCGTCCATGTCGCGGGCGAGGCGGGGCCAGTCCAGTCCCAGCCGGTCCGCCTCGGCGTGGATGCTCTCTTGCGTGATCGGCGGCGCGTCGCTGCGCATGAGCGCCGTCCGCAGCGCCTCGTATTTGCCCTGCCGTTGCGCCGCCAGCAGCGCCTTCGAGGCGAGCAGGCTCGCCGGACCGAGGATCGGCAGATCCTTGTAGACGAGCCGGACGCCGTGATCGCGGCCGAGCAGATCGGTCATGGTCGGCTCGAGGCGGTGGCAATAGGGGCAGCGGGCGTCGAAGAATTCGACGACGGTGACATCGCCGCTCGGGTTTCCCGCGACCGGGTCGGCGGGCGTGACCAGGCTGTCCCGCGCGCCCGCGATCGCCGTCCGCGAGGCCGCCTGCTGCTGGCGCACATCGTCCGCCTGCAGCGTCTCGATTGCGTCGCGCAGGATGCTCGGGTCGCTGCGCAGGGCATCGCGGACGATGCCGACGATCTCCGCCCGCTGGGCCGGTGTGAATTGTTCGGCGGCTTCGGCGGCCGGCCCGAGACAGACCGGCCCGAGACAGACCGGCAGGAGCGCGAGCGCGAGTGCGAGGAAGCGGATCATGAAACCCTCTCAGCGGCGCAGAACGGCGGGAGCGGTTGCCGGTCCGGCGGAAGGCAGGTATGGCACGGGCCCTCCCAGGCGCAAAATGGACTCGACTTCAGGCCTGGCGACCGCAAGCAGAGGGACTGGCGCATTGGGGAGCTGCTTCTCGGCTTCGGCGGCAACGCCGCACGGGCAGACCGGACGGCCGACAGGACGCCCGGCCTTCCAGCGGACCCTGGCGGGGGCCATGGCCCTGCTGCTCGGCGGGTGCAGCACGGTGTCTTCGCTCGGAAGCGACTTCCTGGGCGGCAAGCCCGCCCCGGGAACGCCCGGCTACGTCAGCGGCTTCCTCGGCGGCGTGGTCGCGGACGAGCCGCGCGCGGCGCTGGCCGCCCGCGATGTGCTGTCGGCGGGCGGCAACGCGGCGGATGCGGCCGTCGCGCTCGGGTTTCGCGCTCGCGGTCACCTTGCCGTCCCGCGCGGGCCTCGGCAGCGGCGGCGCGTGCATGGCGCTGGCGCCGTCGCCGAAATCCGTCAATGGCGGAGTTCCCGAGGCGATCCTGTTCACGCCGCAGGCGGCCGCAACCGTTGCGGCCGGATCCGACCGGCCCGCCGCTCTGCCGATGCTGGCGCGCGGCCTGTTCGCCCTGCACGCGCGCTACGGCCGTCGTCCCTTCGAGACGCTCATCGCCCCCGCCGAGCAGATGGCCCGGTTCGGCGTGCCGGCCTCGCGCGCCCTGGTCCGCGACCTGCAGGTCGTCTCCGGGCCGCTCTTCGCCGACCCTCAGGCGCGCTCCGTCTTCTCGCATGGCGACGCGCCGCTCGGGGAGGGCGACCAGCTCCGGCAGCCGGATCTCGGCGCGACGCTGGCGCAGCTCCGCGTCTCGGGCGTGGGCGACTTCTACCAGGGGAGCCTGGCCGGGCGGATCGCGAACGCATCGCCTCTCGTCGGCGGCGGGCTGAGCGTCTCCGATTTGCGCGCGGCGCTGCCCCGGCTGGCGCCTCCGCTCACGATCGCGAGCGGCCACGACCGCGTCTCCTTCGTGCCGCCGCCCGCCGATGGCGGGCTGGCCGCCGCTGCCGCCTTGCCACGCTGGACGAGCGGCCGGAGGCGGTCGCCGAAGCCGGCGCGCGGGCGCTCGCCGTCGCGGCGCGGTGGCGGGCGGGCGGCGGCGATCCCCAGGCCCTGCTCCGCGCGAGCCTGCCGCCGGCATCCCTGCCCCCGCTGCCGGCCTCGACCACCTTCGTCGACGCTGGACCGCGAGGGCGGCGCGGTCGCCTGCGCGCTGACGCTCGACAATCTGTTCGGGACGGGAAGGCTGCTGCCGGGCCTGGGCTTCCTGCTCGCCGCCTCGCCCGCCGCCGTGCCGCCGCCGCTGCTCGCGGCCGCGATCGCCTGGAACGAGCACCTGCACGCCTTCCGCGCCGCCGTCGGCGGCTCCGGGCAGGAGGGGGCGGCGCTCGCCGCCGCCGTCGCGATGAAGAACGCGCTGCGGTCGAACCAGCCGATGCCGGTGCCGGTGCCGGAGCCCGGCCGGGCCAACGTGATCGCCTGCAGCCGCTATCTGCCCGGCCCGGACCTCCTGCGGCTGGGCGACCGACCCGCGCGGCTTCGGCCTCGCCATCGGATCGCAGTAGCGCATGGCGATCAAGGTCGGCCGGGGCGCATCCGCTCCGCCGTTCATGGTCATGGACGTAATCGCCGCCGCCAATGCCCGGCAGGCGGCCCTGCATCCCGGCGCGCCGCGTGTGATCCGCATGGAGGTCGGCCAGCCCGGCACGGGGGCGCCTGCGGGCGCGGCGGCGGCGGCTGCGCGCGCGCTCGGGGCCGGCGCGCCGATGGGCTACACCGAGGCGTTCGGACGCCAGAGCCTCCGCTCGCGCATCGCCGAGCATTACCGGCAGTGGTACGGGCTCGACCTTCCGCCGGCCCGGGTCGCCGTCACGGCGGGGGCCTCCGGCGCGTTCCCGCTCGCGTTCCTGGCCGCGTTCGACCGGGGGGACCGGGTCGCGCTCGCCTCTCCGTTCTATCCGCCCTACGTCAACATCCTCGCAGCCCTCGGGATGGAGCCGGTGATCCTGGAGGCCGGGCCGGACACCCGCTTCCAGCCGACGGTCGCGATGCTGGACCGGCTCGATCCGCCGCCGCAGGGGCTGATCGTCGCCAGCCCCTGCAATCCCGTCGGCACGATGCTGCACCCGGACGAACTCGCCGCCATCGCCGCCTGGTGCGACGGGAACGGCGTCAGGCTCATCAGCGACGAGATCTATCACGGCATCCAGTACGACCAGCCTTTGGCGACGGCGGCGGCGGCCAGTCCGCACGCCGTCGTCGTGAACAGCTTCTCGAAATACTTCAGCATGACCGGCTGGCGGATCGGCTGGATGGTCCTGCCCGAAGACCTCGTGCGCCCGGTCGAGCGCCTGGCCCAGAACATGTTCATCTGCGCCCCGCACGTGTCGCAGGTGGCGGCCGAGGCCGCCTTCGACTGCCACGACGAATTGCAGGCCAACGTCGCCCGTTATCGTCGTTCGCGGGACCATCTGTTGCGGACGTTACCGGCGATGGGCTTCGACCGGCTCAGCCCGGCGGAGGGCGCGTTCTATCTCTACGCCGACATCTCCGGGCGCTCGAACGACAGCGCCGCGTTCTGCGCGCGGATGCTGGCCGAGACCTCGGTCGCGGCCAGTCCGGGCGTCGATTTCGACAGGACGCGCGGCAACCGGTTTGTCCGGTTCAGCTATTGCGGCGCCGAAGCCGACATCGTCGAGGCGACCGCCCGGCTGGGACGCTGGCGCTGAGGGCTGCGCCCGGAGAGCGCATGGGCGCCACTGCCCGGCCGCGAGCGAAAGCGTTGCGCTGAACGCTCGGCTATTCCGTTTCAAGCTGTCGATGTCGATGCTGCCTTCGCCAGCCGCGGATCGTAGAGCCACTTGCGGATCTTGGCCGCAATGATCCCTGTGCTGGCCGGGTGCTGCGGGTTTATGAGGACGTTGAGTTCCTCTGGAACGATGACCGAGGGCACGACGAAAAGCGCGGATTTCCCTGCTCGAACCCACTCCGTGCCGAATTGATGCTGGCTCGCCCTGGGGCTCGGCGTCCCATCCAACGGCCAGGCTGGAGGCGCTCTCCCGTCGCGCCTTGGCCCAGACGTCGTGCGGTACTGTCACGGCGACCAGATAGCGGTTGAGAGGAAGCCCGCCGGCGTTCAGGCGGATGATCGTCTCCAGGCACGCCAGGGAGCGGCTTTCTGAGGTGTAGACGACCGGAACGGTCTTGTCGTTCCAGCGGCCGCCCGTCTTCTTGGCGCCGGCTCCCGAAAGGTCGTCTGCTTCATAGTCCGGCGTGTCGGTGGCGATCCGCCAGACCGTACGGGTCACGCGTAAGCGCCGCTCTGCATTTGCGCCAGCGCCGTGGACACCAGGGCCTGCCCTTCCATCGTATTGAGGAGATCGAGCGGCGGTGCGCCGCCCAGGGCGGGCAGGGGCTCCCTGAGCCATTGCGCCATCCACCCGGCCGCGTCGAACCCTTCGGGACGACCGGAGTCCTCCACCATCGCCTCGAGCTGACCGACCAGCTTGGCGATACCGATGACGCGCTCGCTTTCTCCGGGCGAGAGGGTCTGGTTCTGCTTTGCCTTCCTGTTGAAGGTGGCAGGAGAGAGATCCAGCGCCTTGAGCGCCGCGCCCTGCCCGATGGCCAGGTCCGCGATGATGCGCTTCGCCTCGGAGGCGCGAAGGCCGTGGTTGATCATGGTGATGCGCTCGAGTGCCGACGCGTGGTACACCCCGAGATAGGACAGCCCTGCGGGCCGGGGTTTCGCGGCCGGACGCACAGCTGCGGTCGAAGCTCTCGAACGAGACATGGCGACGCTCCTTTGAGCAAATCATATGCTCAAGTGAGCCCACATTCCAAGTGCCCGGACGCGCATCCGGCAAGCACGGCTAGGCGGACGACGCGCGGTCTTCTCGATCCTGCTGCGCCAAGTCCTCCATTTCGAAGACCTGGCGAATTTCGATCACCTCGTTGCTGCCAGCGGGGCAGCGGGAGGCCCAGCCGATCGCCTCCTCCAGCGAGTCCAAGCGAACGATCCAGTATCCGCCAAGAACTTCGGCCACTCCCGGAAATGGTCCTTTCGTCACTTCCGGCTTGTCGTCCCCGAACGTGACCCTGGCACCCACCGCCGGGGGATGAAGTCCGTTCAGCGAGAGGAGAACGCCCGCGTCCTGCACGGCCTCGTCGAACCTTTATCATCTCTGTGGGATGCGCCGGATCGGGCAATTGTTCCCGGAGCGGCGCTCTCATAGCCCCTTTGCTGCTCCTCCCTAGCCCGGCCCGACCAGCGCGAACATCGCGCCCTGCGGATCCCGCGCGTGGACGATGAGGAGGCCGCCGGGCACCTCGCTCGGCCCATGCAGGATTGTGCCGCCAGCCTCTCCGATGCGCGCCACGGCGCCGTGTATCCTTGCGGTCCAGAAATAGTAGAGCCAAGCCGGGCGCGCGCCTTCCCGCGCCTTGAGCATGCCGCCGAGCTGGGCATCGCCGGCCTTGAAGATCTGGTACGTTCCCATCGGCCCCATATCCATCGCCTCGCCCTTCGCCCAGCCGAACTGCCCGGCGTAGAAGGCGAACGCGGCTTCGGGATCGGTCGTGTGCAGATCGTGCCAGCTGCCGTGCCCCGGCCGTTGCGGGTCGCGGGCTTTGCTCGGCTGGTCCGATGCGCCCTGGAAAAAGGCGAGGGCGGCCCCTTGCGGATCGGCGACCAGCGCGATCCGTCCGACGCCCGGGATCTCCCAGGGGCCGCGATGCACGGTGCCGCCCGAGGCCGTGAAGCGTGCGACCGTGTCGTCGACGTCGTCGGTCCCGATGTAACCCATCCAGAACGGTTGGCTCATCCCGGCCGGGAGCGCCATGACCCCGCCCACGCCTTCGCCCTTCGCGCTGACAATGGCGTAGCGCTGCTCGCCTCCCGGAAAATCCCGCGAACTCCCAGCCGAGCACGGCGCCGTAAAACGCGAGCGCCCCATCGATATCGCTGGTGACGAGTTCGTACCAAACAAACTGGTTAGCAGGCATGACGTGGCTCCTTTCTGGTGCGGACGGTTGCCGGTCAGTCGCGATCGGGCGGCGCGCCGCCCGGAAACATGGCCCGGGAAGGCCGCGCGTCTTCCACACAGCGCGCGAAGGAAGGGCGGGCACGCAGCCGGCGCAGATAGTCCGCCAGAGCGGAATGCCCGTCGAGCGGATGCACCCAATCGGCGTAGAACAGCGATGGCGCCGCCGCGCAGTCGGCCACGCTGAACTGGCCGGCAGCCGCCCACTCGCGCGATGCCATGCGGCCGTCGAGCCACCGATAGGCCTTGGCCAGCGTGTCGTGCGCCAGTTGCACGCCGTAGGGATCACGGACGTCCTCGGGCCGGATCCGGTCGAATACGATCGTCATCACCGGCGTCATGACGTAATTGTCGAAGACGCGGTCGAGCATGCGCGCCTCCAGCGCCGCATCGAAATCGGACGGGATCAGCGGCGCGGGGCCGGGATAGCGGTGATCCAGCCACTCGATGATGATCGTCGATTCGCCGAGGGTCTGTCCGTCCGCCCGAAGGACGGGGAAGCGGTCGAGCGGCCAAAGGGCGTGGCGCTCCTCGACGGCCGCCGGGTTGTCCGGGGACAGCAGACGCAGCTCGAACGGGGCATTCTTCTCGTAAAAGGCGATGAACGCCTTCTGGCAATAGGACGAGAACGGATGTGCGTAGAGGAGAGGGATGCTCATGGAGTTACCTCCCCGGACGCCGACCGGAGATGCCGCTCCAGCTTGTCGAGCGCGCCGCTCCAGCCCCGTTCGTGCCCCCGTGCAGCCTCGTCCGTCTGCAGCCGCGCATGCGTCAGCGTGAGTTCCGTCCCGCCAGCAACCGGCCGCAAATGGAACTCCAGCCGTGACTCGCCGGGGTCGCCGCCGCCCTCGAGCCACCTCCAGCTCATGACCAGGCGTACCGGCCTCTGCATTTCGAGATACTCGCCCGCGCTCTCGTGCTCGCTGCCGTCCAGCGTGCGAAAGCGGACGCGCCAGCTTCCGCCAACTCGCGGATCGCTCTCGGCTTTCAGGACGGGACCGTCGTCCGGGCCCCACCAGCAGGCGATGCCCTCGGGCGTTGTCAGCCCATCGAACACCGTGGACGGACGCGCGGCGATCCGTCGCACCAGCGTCAGACTGGTCATGAGCGATCCTTCCTCGCTGCGGCCTCCTGCCGCTCGGCGTAGAACGCGAGCCGGTCGAGGCGGCTGGACCAGAACCGCTCGGTGCACCGCAGCCACTCCATCGCTTCGCGCATCGGTTCCGGCGAAAGGCTGACCGTAACCGATCGCCCCTGCTTCGTGCGGGTGATCAGGCCCGCCTCCCCGAGCACGTCGAGATGCTTCATGATGGCGGGCAGCTTGATCGGGAACGGACCGGCGAGTTCGCTTACCGACGCGCTGCCCTCGCCTGCAAGCCGGGTCAGGATCGCGCGCCGGGTCGGGTCGACGAGGGCCGCGAACGTCCGATCGAGTTCGCCTGCGTTAAGCTTCACCATGCGGTAAACAATCAGCGCACGCGCGGCGACTGTCAAGCGGAGCATGGCGCGGATCGGGATGTCGCCCCGATCCGCGCGCCCGGCTGAACGGCCGCCTTGCGCCGCCTGACGGCTACCCGGCTCTTCCGTTCAGCGCCGCCACCAGCCCCGCTTCTTCTCGGCGACCGGCGCGTCCGCGGCGCCGATCAGGATCGGCCGGACCGCATTCGGGGGCGGCTTAGACTCGGGTTCAGGCTCAGGCCGAGGCTCAGGCTCGGGCTCGGGCCGGGAGGCCTCGGCCGCCGTCGGGGGTGGTTCTGGCGCGGGCCCTGCCTGCGGCGGCTCAGTCGCCGCCGGATGCGGCACATCGGCGGGTTCCGCCGCCTCGGCCACGTCCAGTCCCCTCGCCAGTTCGGGCGCGGACACGATCGGCGGCGGCTCGGGCGCGACCGCACCCGTGTCGGGCAGCTCAGGCTTCGGGGAGGCGACCTCGGCCGCCGCCGCTTCCAGCTCCGATTCTCTGTCCGGAACGGGCGCGGGCGCGGCGGCCGCTGCCGGCCGGGCCTGTTCGGCTTGCTCGATGACGTCGAAAATGTCGAAGCCCTGTGCGCCGAAAGGGTTGGCCGGGGTCGGACCCTGGTACGGGGCCGCCGGAATTTCCGGCTGCTCGGCGCCGAGTTCCGCGACCGGGGAGACGTCCTCCTCGCCCCCGCGCCGCAGCCGGCGTCCGCCGCGCCGTCCGCGCCGGCGGCCGCGCGCGGCCGCATCCTCACTGTCGGCTGCCGGGCCGGGAGCTGCCAGGCTAGGGGCAGTCGAGCTGCCGGCTTCGGGGGTGGCGGGTGGGTTGTCGGTCCCGTCCTCGCCGTGTTCGGCCGGTTCGGGATCGGGAGCCGAGGCCAGGCCCGGGACCACCGCCCCGTCGGCCACGGCTTCGTCCCGCCGGCCGCCCCGCCGCCGCCGCCGGCGCCGGCGCCGGCGCTGCTCGTCTCCGCTTTCGCCCTCGGCGCTCGAAGCCGGCGCTTCAGGTGCGGCATCGAGGACGTCCTCGGTCTCCTCCCCGGACGCGTCCTGCTCCTCCTCCGCCATGTCCGGCTCGGGAGCCCGGGGCAGCACGGGGGCGGCATCGGCGGTGATGGCGCGCGCGTCGCCCGGAGCCTGGGCGCGCACGCGCTCGATCCGCATCTGCGGCGCGATCAGCGCATCGTCGGCCTGGAACGTCACATGCATGGCGTAGCGCTGCTCGATCGCGTGCAGCAGGTCGCGCTTGTGGTTCAGGATGTACATCGCCGCCCCGCCCGCGACGTGGACGACGATCTCGGCCGCCCGGCGCTTCGCGCCCTCTTCCTCGATGTGGCGCAGCACATGCAGCGCGGCGCTTTCGACGCTGCGCACGTGCCCGGTGCCGCCGCATTGCGGGCACATGACGAAGCTCGTCTCGGCGAGACTCGGGCGCAGCCGCTGGCGGCTCATCTCCAGCAGGCCGAAATGGCTGATATGGCCGACCTGGATGCGGGCGCGGTCGTTCTTCAGCGCGTCCTTCAGGCGCTTCTCGACCATGCCGTTGTGCTTGCGGCTCTCCATGTCGATGAAGTCGATCACGATCAGCCCGGCGAGATCGCGCAGGCGGAGCTGGCGCGCGACCTCGTCCGACGCCTCGAGATTGGTCCGGAGCGCCGTCTCCTCGATGTTGCGCTCGCGAGTCGAGCGGCCCGAGTTGACGTCGATCGCGACCAGCGCCTCGGTCTGGTTGATCACCAGATAGCCGCCCGAACGCAACTGCACGGTCGGCATCATCATGCCGTCCAGCTGCGCCTCGACCTGGTTGCGCGCGAACAGCGGCATGCCGCCATCCCGCCAGAGCTGCACCTTCTTGGCATGCGTCGGCATCAGCATGCGCATGAAGTCGCGCGCCGCCTTCCAGCCGTCCTCGCCATCGACGACGATCTCTTCCACGTCCCGCGAATAGACGTCGCGGATGGCGCGCTTGATGAGGCTCGCCTCCTCGTAGATCAGCGCCGGCGCCACGGATTTCAGCGTATGCTCGCGGATGTCGTCCCAGAGCCGCATCAGGTATTCGCAGTCGCGCTTGATCTCGGGCTTCGGCCGGTTCGCGCCCGCCGTGCGCACGATCAGCCCCATGCCTTGCGGCAGGTCCATCTCGCTTGTGATCTCCTTCAGCCGCCGGCGGTCGGCGGCGGAGGTGATCTTGCGCGAAATGCCGCCCCCGCGCGGCGAGTTCGGCATCAGGACGCTGTAGCGGCCAGCCAGCGAGAGATAGGTGGTGAGCGCGGCCCCCTTCGTGCCCCGCTCCTCCTTGACCACCTGGACCAGCAGGATCTGGCGGCGGCGGATGACCTCCTGGATCTTGTAGTTGCGGAGAAACCGGGGCGGCGGGCGACGGGACCGCGTCTCCTCGGTCGGATCGGCGTCGCCGCCGACCGTCTCTGGCAGGGGCAGGTCGGCCGCCGGCTCAACATGATGCTCCTCGGCCCCGTCGGAGGCAGCGCGTTCCGGCGCCCCGCGCAACTCATCGGGCGAAGTCTGCTCGGCCGGCAGCGGATCGTCCGTCCCCGACAGCACGGGGCCGTCCGGAAGCGTGGAAGTCCACGTCTCCGCTGCGTCGGCCTTCTGCGAAACGTGCAGCGCCTCATTCGCGATCGCGAGCGGCTGAGCCGTCCCGGACGTGCCCTCATCGTCCGTCCCGGACGTGCCCTCATCGTCCGTCCCGGACGTGCCCTCATCGTCCGTCCCGGACGTGCCCTCATCGTCCGTCCCGGACGTGCCCTCATCGTCCGTCCCGGACCGGGGAATATCGTCCGCCGCGGACGGGGAAATATCGTCCGTCCCGGACCGGGGAATATCGTCCGCCCCGGACGGGGAAATATCGTCCGTTGCCGACCAGGCTGTGTCGCCCCCCTCCGCGCTCGTCTCCCCGGCGGCGGCGGTCTCCGCTTCGAACAGGTCGCCGGTCGTGTCTTCGAGCTCCGGGACGGCGCGATCCGGGTCCTCGTGCGGCCCGTCCGCCTCGGCGGAGGCGGCGCGATCCTCCTCTTCTTCCTCCCGGCGCGCTTCCTCCTCCTGCATGGCGAGCAGGCGCTGCCGGTCGGCCACGGGGATCTGATAATAATCGGGGTGGATTTCGCCGAAGGCGAGGAAGCCGTGGCGGCCGCCGCCGTATTCGACGAACGCCGCCTGAAGGCTCGGCTCTACCCGCACCACCTTGGCGAGATAGATATTTCCCTTGAGCTGCTTCTTGGTCGACGTCTCGACGTCGAAATCCTCAAGCCGTGTTCCGTCCAGAACCACGACACGGGTCTCTTCCGCGTGCGTGGCGTCGATCAACATGCGTTTGGTCATTTAGTCGGAGGCTCCGGTGCGCCGCCTGGCCGTGAGCGGCCGTTCCTGGCGGAACCGGCGTCGGCGAGGGGCGGAAAGGTCGTGGAAAAGAGGGCTGGTTCATCGCGATGAACCGACTGGGCGCGCGGCCCCGGACCAGGCTGGAAAGAGCATCGTCTGTCTTGGCCTGGCGGGGCATGCGGCGGTCGTCGATTCCTGTTCGGAGTGCCACCCCACGCGAATGGAATGCAGCCCGGTGAAGCAGTGCGGCGCGCCCTGTCCGTCTCGCGTGCGGCCGGAGGCCGGCGTGCCGATCCCGGTGCGCCCAGGGCGCACGACGGGCGATGAGGCGGCGGAGAAACTCGGAAATGCCTGGGCGCGGCCGCGACGCCCGCTTGTTTCGGGGCATTGGCCACGTGAGCACACACGCTCCGGTCGCATCATCTCTCAATGAGAAGATGGAGCAAACCGGACCGCTCCGCAAGCACCGCCGGATCGCGCGCCACCGTTGGGGTCATGAACCCTTGTTCATCAATGAGCAAGCTGACTTTCCACACGCCGCATGGTAGCTTCGCGCGTGTCCGGCTCTCTTCCCATCACGCGCCGCTTGCTGCTGGCCCGGGCGGCTGGAGCCGGTCTGCTTGCATCCGCGCCGGTGGTGGCGGCGGCCGCACCCCACGGCCGGACCACCGCCCCCAGACGGGCCACGCCCGCGCCGAAGCCGCTGCCGCTGGTGGTGCTCGATCCCGGCCACGGCGGCAAAGACCCCGGCGCGATCGGCTACTCCGGCACCTATGAAAAGCACATCGCCTTTCTGACCGCCGTGGAGCTCAAGCGCCAACTGGAGAGGACGGGCCGGTTCCGGGTCGAGCTGACCCGCGATCGCGACGTCTTCGTTCCGCTGGCCGGGCGCGTCGAGCGGGCGCAGGGGTGGGACGCCTCCCTGTTCGTGTCGATGCATGCCGATGCGATCGGCAGTCCGGCGGTGCGCGGCGCCAGCGTCTACACCCTGGCGAGCGCCGCCTCGGACGCGCAGTCCGCCGCGCTCGCGCGGCGGGAGAACAGCGCCGACCGGTTCGGCGGGCCTCAATTCCGCACCGCTCCGCCGGAAGTCGCGCAAATCCTCGCGAGCCTGGTGCGGCGGGAGACGCGGAGCGGGTCGGCCCGGCTGCAACGCAGCGTCGTGGAGGCGCTCGACGTCAGCCTGCCGATGCTGCCCAATCCGGCCCGGCACGCGGGGTTCGTCGTCCTCAAGGCCGCCGACATCCCGAGCGTGCTGGTCGAAATGGGATTCATGTCAAACCCCCGGGACGAGGCGGCGCTCCGTCAACCCGCCCACCGGACCCGGGTCGCCGCCGCCCTGAGCCGGGCCGTTTCGGCCTATTTCGCCACCGTGCCGGGCAGCCGGATGGCTGGATAGCGTTTCAGCCGCTCCCTTTCTTCATGAATTGCGATATAGCATGGTTTCATGAGTGGTCGTTTCACCGCGGGCGAACGCCTGGCACCTTCCGCGCGCGGTGACGAACCGCGCGAACAGAGCCCGAAGCCCGGCAAGTCCAAGGCCCGTCGCTCTCCGTTCCGGTGGATCGGACGGCTGTTCGCGGCCTTTCTGGGCCTTGGCTTCCTCGCCCTCGTGGTGGGCGGGTTCGTGGTGTTCGGGGCCTACCGCCATTTCGCCGCCGGCCTGCCCGATGTCGAAGGGCTGCGCAGCTATCAGCCACGGGTGATGAGCCGAGTTTACGCGGACGACGCGCGGCCGATTGCGGAACTTGCAACCGAGCGGCGCATATTTGTTCCGTACGCTTCCATTCCCGTGCAGGTGAAGAACGCCTTCGTCGCGGCGGAGGATCAGAATTTCTGGCAGCATCGCGGCATCGATCCGCTGGCGATCGCGCGGGCGGCTGTCACCAACCTCCAGCAGATCGGGCAGGGCAGGCGGCCGATCGGCGCATCCACGATCACGCAGCAGGTGGCGAAAAACATGCTGCTCGGCAATGAGGTATCGCTCGCCCGCAAGGCCAAGGAAGCGATCCTCGCGCTCCGCATCGAGGACACGCTGACCAAGGACCGGATTCTCGAGCTCTATCTGAACGAAATCTATCTCGGGCTCGGCTCTTATGGCGTCGCCGCGGCGGCGCAGGCCTATTTCAACAAGCCGCTGGACGAGCTGACCCTGTCCGAAGCCGCCTTCCTCGGGGCGTTGCCCAAGGCTCCGAACAATTACAATCCGTTCCGCTACCCGGAAGCGGCCAAAGCGCGGCGGGACTGGGTGCTCGACCGGATGGCCGACGTGCACGCGATCAGCCCGGCCGAGGCGGCGGCGGCCAAGCAGACGCCGGTCATCCCGGCCCAGTTCCACCGCCCCGAACCCGTCCCCGGCGCCGAGTGGTTCGCCGAGGACGTGCGCCGCCGCCTCGTGGACCAGTTCGGCGCGGACGCAACCACGCAAGGCGGGCTGATGGTCCGAACGAGCTTCGATCCGGCGCTGCAGGCGGCGGCCGACAAGGCGTTGCATGATGGGCTGGTCGCCTACGATCGCAAGCTCGGTGGCTGGCGCGGGCCGGCCGGGCATCTCGACCTCAACGGCGCGCCGCTCCGCACCGGCTGGATGGCGGCGCTCGCACGCACGCAGCGGCCGCCCGGCATCCGGCCCGAGTGGCGCCTGGCGGTGGTCACGGAAGAGACGGATCGGGAGGCGCGGGTCGGCTGGCTCGAGCACCCGGACGGCCCCGCGGGCGCGCCGCCGGCCGCGCATGGGGGGACGCTCTATCTGTCCGACCTCGCCTGGGCGCGGCCGATCCGGGACGGGCGCATGGGCGGCTCGCCCCACCGCATGTCCGAAATCGCTCATTCTGGCGATCTCGTCATGATCGAGCCGCCGGCCGCTCCCGCCGCCTCTCCCTCCGGCAAGGCGCGTCCGGGCGGCGAGCGGGTGACGTTGCGCCAGATCCCGGAGGTGCAGGGGGCGATGGTCTCGCTCGATCCGGCGACCGGCCGCGTGTTCGCGATGGTGGGCGGCTGGAGCTACGAGCAGAGCCAGTTCAACCGCGCGACCCAGGCCCTGCGCCAGCCCGGTTCGAGCTTCAAGCCGATGGTCTACCTGACCGCGCTGGAGCAGGGCGTGTCGCCGAGCTGGCGCTTCGACGATTCGCCGATCTCCATCGGCGACTGGCACCCGAACAACTACGAAATGACGTTCAGCGGTCCCACCTCGCTGCACACCGCGCTCGAGAAGTCGCTCAATCTGGTGACGCTGCGCGTGGCCCAGAGGGTCGGCATGGAGGCGGTGGCGCAGACCGCGATCGCCTTCCATGTCGTGGACGCCATGCCGCGCGTCCTGCCGGCGGCGCTCGGGGCGGTGGACACGACGGTGATGCGCATGGCGGGCGCGTACGCCTCGCTCGCCGAGGGCGGCAAGGAGGTCGTGCCGACCTTGATCGACAGCGTGCAGGACCGGGATGGGCACGTGGTCTGGCGCGACCAGGGTTTGGAGTGCGCCACCTGCGCCGATCCGGCGTCCCCGCCCGAACTGGGCGACGCCCGCCGGCAGATCGCCGATCCGGAGAGCGTGTTCCAGATGGTCACGATGATGGAGGCGGTGGTCCAGCACGGCACCGGCACCGAGGCCGGGAAGGGGCTGAACCGCCCGATCGCCGGCAAGACGGGCACCACCCAGGATTTCAACAACGCCTGGTTCGTGGGCTTCACGCCCAATCTCGTGACCGCGGTCTGGATCGGCTACGACACTCCTTCCAGCCTTGGCGAGGACGAGACCGGCGGCCACGTCGCCGCGCCGATCTGGCGCAACTTCATGGCCACGGCGCTCAAGGACCGGCCGGTTCTGAGCTTTCCGATGCCGCCGGGCATGACGCTCGCGAGATGGGACGGACATAATCTCGACGCCTTCAAGCCGGGCCAGACCCCGGGCGCCTGGGGGCCGGGCGGGGCGATGGCGTCCTCCTCCGGGGCGCCGGGCGCGACGGCCTCGGCGCCCGGCGCGGGCGGGGTCGACAACGACATGGGCGGGCTGTATTGAGCCGCCCCTTCCGAGCGCCGCGCGACCCGAAACCGCCGAGACGAGACCCGCGATGTCCGCCGAATCCGACGCCCTGAACCAGCAGATCGAGCAGTCCGTGGCGCTGCTGAGGAGGCATCTTTGACTGGGATGCCGCGCAGCATCGTCTGGCCGAGCTGAACGCCCGCGCCGAAGACCCCGATCTCTGGAACGACGCCGCCGCCGCGCAAAAGGTGATGCGCGAGCGCAATCAGCTCGCCGCCCAGGTCGAGGGCGTGCTCAGGCTCGAGGCGGAGGTGCGCGACGCCTCCGAGCTGGTCGCGCTGGCCGAGGCCGAGAACGATTCCTCGATGGTCGCAGACGGCCTCGCCAGTCTCAGGGCGCTGGCGGACGAGGCCAAGCGCCGGGAAATCGAGAGCCTGCTCTCGGGCGAGGCCGACCCGAACGACTGCTACATCGAGATCAACGCCGGCGCGGGCGGCACCGAGGCGCAGGACTGGGCCGAGATGCTGATGCGCATGTATAGGCGCTGGGCCGAGCAGCACGGCTACAAGGCGTCGCTGCTGGAAGAGGCCGAGGGCGAGCAGGCGGGCATCAAGTCGGCGACGTTGCAGGTCTCGGGACCGAACGCCTATGGCTGGCTGAAGACCGAGGCGGGGGTGCATCGCCTCGTGCGGATCAGCCCGTTCGACGCCAACGCCCGCCGGCAGACCAGCTTCGCGAGCGTCTGGGTGTATCCGGTCGTGGACGACACGATCGAGATCGAGGTGAACGACGCCGACCTCAAGGTCGATACGTTCCGGGCCTCCGGCGCGGGCGGCCAGCACGTGAACAAGACCGAGAGCGCGATCCGCATCACGCATATCCCGAGCGGCATCATCGTCGCCTGCCAGACCGACCGCAGCCAGCACCGCAACCGCGCGACGGCGATGAGCATGCTGAAGGCGCGGCTCTACGAGCAGGAGTTGCAGCGCCGGGAGGCGGCATCGGCGGCGACCGAGGCGGCCAAGACCGATATCGGCTGGGGCCACCAGAATCCGCAGCTACGTGCTGGCGCCGTACCAGCTCGTGAAGGATCTGCGCACCGGGGTCGAGCGCGGCAATCCTGACGCGGTGCTCGACGGCGACCTCGACGCCTTCATGGCGGCCGCGCTCGCCGCGCGCGTCGGCGCAACCAGATCGGATGCGAGCGCCCAGGCGCAGTAATCGGCGACTATTTGGTGGCCTCGGCTTCGAGATCGGCCGCGATGCGCAGCACCACCGGCTGCCAGTGACCGGGCGCGGGCTGTCGGAACAGCCGGGCGGTCGGATACCATGGGCTGCCCTCGCGCCCGAGAAGCCAGCGCCAGTCCGGCGAATAGGGCAGCATGATCCAGACCGGCTTGCCCATCGCGCCCGCGAGGTGGGCAATCGCGGTGTCGATCGTGACCACGAGGTCGAGGTTCGAGACGATTGCGGCGGTATCGGCAAAATCCGCGATCTCGTGCGCGAGCCCGAGCAGCGGCGCGCGGCCGAAATAGCCGGCCACCTCCGCCCGCGCCGGCCCCATTTGCAGCGAGACGAGGCTGATGCCGTCGATCGCTGCCATCGGGGCGAGCGCGGACAGGCTCACGGAGCGGTTCGGCGGCTGCGCCCGTCCGCTCCAGACGATACCGACCCGCCGGTACCCGGGCGCCAGCATCGCTTGCAGTCGCCGTTCCCAGGCCGCCACCTTCGCCGGTTCGGGGGCAATGTAGGGGATGGCCGCCGGGATCGTCTCCAGGCGCGTGCCGTGCAGTCGCGGCAATCCCGAGAGGGGACAAAAGGCGGAGAACGGCGGGCACGCATCCCAACGATCGAACACCTCCAGTCCGGGATGATTGTGCGCGATCAGGCGGCGCATCTCGGGGCCGCAGGCGAGGGCCAGATGCGGGCAGCGCGCGGCGACCCAGGGGAGATAGCGAAGAAATTGCAGCACATCGCCGAACCCCTGGTCGGCGATCAGCAGCAGCCTGCGGTCTGGCATCCCGTCTGGCATCGGCGCGCCGTCCCATTGCGGCCGGTCGGTTCGTGGCAGATGGCTGGCGGCGTCGGGAACCCGGAACCGCCACTCGTATTCCTCAAGCCCCTCCTCCATCGCGCCGCGCAGCAGCAGCAGCTCCGCCAAAGCGAGGTGCGGCTTGGCCGATGACGGGTCCAGCGCGATGGCCCGCCGCGCATAACCGATCGCCTGATCGAGCCGCAGGAGGCGCTGGTTGACGACCGAGAGATTGTGCAGCGCCTGCGGATCGAATGGGTCAAGCCGCACGGCGCGCTCGCCCGTTTCGATCGCCTCGTCGTAGCGGCCGAGCCGCTCGTACATGGAGCAGATGTCGCGCAGGTAGAGAGGTACATCCGGCCGCTCCTCGAGCGCCCGCCCGACATGTTCGGCCGCTTCCGCAATTCTTCCCTGCTGGAATGCGATGATGCCCGCCAGGTGCAAGATCTCGGGGTCGCGCGGTGCGGCGACCAGGGCGGCCTGGAGCAGCGCCTCGGCGTCGTCGTGCCGGCCAGACTGCCCGCACGCCTGCGCGAGTTTGAGGACTTGGGCGAGCGGCAGCCTGACATCGGCAGTGGGCGCGGCGGTGCGCAGCCGGACCGGCTGGCTCATGCCGCGGCGTCGACGCGGTAGCCCAGTCGCTCGATCACCGGCCGGAGCAAGGGAATGACGGGCTCCAGATGCCGCAAGTAGCGGCGGTAGCGGAAGCGCGACCGGTCGTAGAGCGGCTCGGAGACCTGGGCATAGCTCGCCGTACGCGCGTAGCGTTGGTTCTCCTGAAAGTTCAGGCAGGCCGCATCGAAATCCTCCCCGATGAAGGCGAGCATCCGGCCGAGGCTCGCGCCCGGGTCGTCGATGATGGATTCGTAGCGCACAGGCAGGTAGCGCAGCGTCATCTCCCGCCGGTAATGCTCCACCAGATCCGTCACGAGCACATAATGGCGCGCCACGGTCTCGATCTCGTACGCGCAACAGAAGCCGTGCGTCAGGTCGTTCGAGAACACCGAAAGGACGACGTCGAGCGGATGGCGGATGACGTGGATCAGGGGTGCTTCGGGGAACAGCAGCGCGATCAGGCCCAGATGCATTTCGTTGAGCGGCATCTTGTCGGTGAACCGCGCCGCGCCCGGTTTTCGCAACACGCCAAGCTGGCGCACCTTGCGCAGATAGTGGTCCCGCAACTCGTCCAGGCCGTCCACGTGCTCCGCCAACCACAACTCGGCGAGCGCGTCGGGGTAGGTGAGCGGACTGTCGAAAAGCCGGGGGAGGATGGAGGTGATGTCGCCGATGATCGGCAGCTCGTCCCCCGCGGCGATGCGCGGATGCGCCGACAGCATCTGCTCCACAAGCGTCGTCCCGGAGCGGGGAAACCCCAGGATGAACACGGGCTGCGGCACCCCGTCGAGCACGCGGGCGCGCGGCAGGATTGACAGGCGGCGGGCGGTGAAAAACGTCTTCAGCCGTGCGGCCAGTTGTTGCGCTTCCTCCGCGCGATAGCGCTGCCCGCCCATCTCCCGTGCCTGACGCTTTCCGGCCTGGAAGGCATCGAACGCGGCGTCGTGCTGGCCCATCCGGTCCAGCAGCGCGCCCTTTTCCAGCAACTCGTGCGCGGCGAGCGCGGGATCGCTTTGACCGGAACTCGTCTCGAGTGCGGCGAGAGCTTCCGGGTAGCGCCGCTCGCGGCCGAGCAGGACCGCGCGCGTAAGCTGAAACCGGGCGTCGCCGGGAAACAGCGCTTCGGCTCGGTCGAGTATTTGGGCCGCCGCTTCGAATTGCCGGTCCGCCTCTTCCAGGCGAGCCCAGCCGAGCAGCGTTTGCGGCACGCCCGGCGCGAGCGCGACCAACTCCGCGTAGAGCTGCCGCGCCTCGTGCATCCTGCCCTGGTTCTTCAGGTTCCAGGCGAGATTGGCGAGCAGGATCGGATCGCGCCGCCCCGAGCGGGCCAGCGCCATGCGATAGTGATGCTCGCCGAATTGCGGCTTGTGCGCCTCGGTCAGCACCATCGCGAGCAGGTTGTGAGCCTGCGAGCCGTCGGGCGCCAAGCGGACCGCGTTGCGGGCGTGCTGCTCCGCCTCGGCGAGACGTCCCGCGTCCAGAAGCAGGAGGCCGAGTTCGATCGCCGCCGCCGCGTCGTTCGGCCCGAGGACGACAAGGCGGCGCAGCAGCGCCTCGCGCGCGGGCATCGGACCGTGCGCCTTGCGGATCGAGTAGAGCAGCCACAACGCGTCGGCCCGCGCCGGCGCCTGCTCCAGCACGGCAAGGCATAGCGTCTCCGCGACGGCCGCGCTGCCGGCCTGCTGGGCCTGGATCGCCCGTTCCACCAGCGGCGTCAGGTGCTCACCCGTATCCGCCGGAAAAATTAGGTCGCAGCATCGGGCGCGGCTCAAGCCACTGCCGCAAGGGCAGGCGCAGGCGGAGCTTGGAGTGGCGCCGGTCGCAAGGCCAGAACCCGCCGGCAGCCGCGCCGCCGGGGCCGTGCTTGCCTCAGGCATGGGTGATGAGGACGCCGTTCGCGGAATCGCTCGCGGCCTGGAATGTTCCGGCTCCAAGGCTCGACGTCTGGAAAAACAGATCGGCCGTTTGCGTGCCGTTCGACACCTTGAGGAGTCCCGATGAGGCATCGAAGTCGAACGCCACATTCGATGCAGCGAACTGCTTGAGATCGACCGTATCCCCGGTGCCGAAGCTTTCGAGAAGTGGACCGGCCGCGCCCGAGGTGCCGATCCCGGTGCCGAACGAGGCAAAATTGTCGATCGTCAGCTGGCTGCTGCCGAGGAACTGCACGTTGCTCGCCGCCCCGGCATCGGCCGCTACTTCCAGCGACGATCCCCCGGCGAGCTGAAACGTGCCTGCGCTCGTTGGATCGATCGTGGTCGCGATGTCGACCGCGCCGTTGATGCTGATCGTGCCGTTGTTGAGGACGGTCTGCACCGTGCCGCCGCTCAGCGTCCATGTCGATCCGGCGTCGAAGGCAAGCGTGTCGAAATTGCCGTAGGACCAGGTCGCGCCATTCGTCGTGACCGTTCCGGAATTGGTGGCGCCGGGTGCGATCGCTCCGGTTCCGCCCGCCAGCTCCATCGTGTTGCCGGGCGAGGAACTGCCGACCACGCTGCCGCCGAAGACGCCTCCGGGGTTGACGACCACCCGGTTCGGGCCGCTGCCCGAGAACCGGACCGCGTTGAAGCCACCGGAGATCGTGCCGCTGTTCGTGACCGTGCCCGCGTTGTTGTACACGGCGACTCCGATGCCACCGGCGGAAATCACCCCGCCGCTTGCATTGGCGACGATGCCGCCCGAGGAGAGATCAACGCCGTAATTCCCGGGGCCGGAGATCAGGCCGCTGTTCGTGACCGTGCCGGAACCGCCCGTGAAGAAGATGCCGGGTACTGGCGGCCGAGATGGTTCCGCCGGCGTTGTTGAGCACCGCCCCGCCGCCTTCGAGATCGGCGGCGGTCGCTCCCGTCGCCGTGATCTTGCCGCTGTTCGTCAGGTTCACGGACCCGCCGGCGACAAAGATCGCGGACGTTACGCCTGAGACGGACCCGTTCGAGCCGTTGTCGAGGCTGCCGCCGGCCTCGAGTTCAACCGCATGGTCGCCGGCGATGCTGCCGCTGTTGCTGATCGCCGCCGAAGAGCCGGCGCCGAATATGCCCGCGCCCGGACCATGGATGAAGCCGCCGAGCAGGTTGCTGACGCCGCCGCCGCCTCCGAGATCCACTCCCGCGCCGCCCGCTCCAGCCGCGCCGATGAGGCCGGAATTGGTGACAGATCCGCTGTGACCCGCGCCGATGTAGACGCCGCTCGTGCCGCCCGTGAGGTTTCCGGCCGCGTTGTTGGTGACGCTGCCGCCGCCGGCGAGATCGACCGCTCCGTACACGCTGCTGCTGATATTGCCGGTGTTCCCGACCGAGCCGGACCCGCCGGTAATGAAAACGCCGAACGAGTTGCCGGAAATCGATCCGCCCGATGCGTTGCTGAGATTCCCGCCGGCCTCCAGATCGGCCCCGGCGGCGCCGGTGGCGGCGATACGGCCGGAATTGGTGACGTTCGCCGCGCCGCCGTTGACGAACACGGCCGCGACGCCGCCCGAGATCGCCGCGCCCGCGGCATTGCTAATACTGCCGCCGCCGGACAGCAGCACGCCAAGCCGCGGACCGCCGCTCGTGATGCTGCCCTGATTGCTGACGGTCCCCGTCCCGCCAGTGACGAAGACGCCGGCGCCGGTGCTGCCGGCGCCCGAAATGAAGGCGTTCGTGCCGTTCGTGACGGTCCCGCCGTTAAAGAGGGCAACACCGTCGTCCACCGATGCGGCGATGCTGCCGTTGTTGAGGACGGTGCCCAGCGCTCCATGAACAATGACCCCGTCCTCTCCGCCGAGGATCGTCCCGCTATTGGTGACCAACCCGCCTTGGCCGAGACCGACTCCGTACGCGACGGCGTTGACGCCGCCGCTGTTGGTCACGTTGCCGGAAGCCCCGGTAATGTAGATGCCGCTGCCCGAGCCCAACCCATTTCCGATCGCGCCCCCGGTCGTGATCGTCGCGCCCGTGTTGTTGACGACCGTGCCGCCCGCTCGCAACAGCAGCCCGTCGACCCCGGAGACCGAACCGGAATTGGTGACCGTGCCGCTGCTGGCGAGCGACATGCCGAAGCCGGAAGCCGAGGTGACCTTGCCGGAATTGCCGATCACCCAGCTGGCGAGCGCGGGCGCGTCGATGCCGTCCGCACCGGCCGCACCGGAGGTCACCGCTCCGGTGCCGGTGATCGTCAGCGGGTTGTCCGTGCTTTGGAGGATGACGGGACCGGTCGTGCTGGAAGCGATCGTCCTTGCCACTGGTGCGTCCTCGATTCTCGCTCGCGGGCAGCCGCCCCGAGACGGGGCCGTCCACGGCCGGCGGTTGTGAATGCCCGAAACGAAACAATGCGAAGGTACCCGAGCTTGCCGGCCTGTCCTCTAGATCGTTCGGATTGAAACTCTAGGCACTTCGGACTAGGTCCGGACCTGTCCCTTCCTTCAAACCCCTCCGACGCGGCGCGCCAGATCGAGCAATGCGCCGTCGCCGTCGGCCCAGGCCATTGCGCCGAGGCCGATCGGGCAGGCGTCGAGGGTCGCGAGCGGCAGGGAGATCTGCGGCACGCCGGCATGCCCGGCGGCGCATAGCAGCCCCATGGCGCTGCGGCGGAATGCCTCCAGCCCGGCCTCCGACGACGTCCGCAACGGCGCGATGCCGGGTGCGCTGGGAAGGAGGAGAATCGTCCCTGGTTTCAGCACAGACCGAACCCGGTTCCGGATGGCCGAGCGACGTATCAGGGCCGGCTCCACCTCGGCCGGGGAGAGGCGGGACGCGGCCTCGAAGCGTTCGCGCACGCCCGGACCGAATTCCGGCTTCGCAGCTTCCACCCAGGCGCCGTGCGCCGCCCAGGCCTCGCTCGCCTGCACGATCCGGAACGCTTCCCGCCACGCGGACACGTCGCCATCCAGCAGGTCGATCGGGCGTGCCGGTCCGAAATGTTCTTCCACCAAGCCTAATCCGGAGCGCAGCGCGGCTTCAACGCGCTCGCCGGCAAGCGCGAACAGGTCGCGGGCGATCAGCACCGTCGCGACCGGAGGCGCAGGCTCGGCAGCGTCCAGCAATGCCGATCCCACGCGCGCGAAAACCTCCGCATCCCGGGCGAACCACCCGACCGTGTCATAGCTCGGCGCGAGCGGCACCGCCCCGCGCACCGGAATTCGGCCATGCGTCGGGCGCAGGCCGTAGAGGCCGCAGAAACTTGCTGGTATCCGTATGGACCCTCCGGTATCGGAGCCGAGCGCGAAATCGGCCGCGCCTCCCGCCGTGGCGCTCGCCGAACCGCTGGACGAGCCGCCGGTTATCCGGTCCGGTGCGGCCGGATTGATCGGTGCGCCATAATGCGCATTCAGGCCAGTGATGCTCCAGGTCATTTCGTCGCATAGGGTCTTGCCGGCGAAACGCGCGCCCGCATCCAGGAGGCGCTGCACCGCAATGGCGCTGACCGTGGGAACGCCATGTGTCGCGAGCCATGCGGGGCAACCGAACCCGGTCGGCAGACCAGCGACGTCGAGCGAATCCTTGACCGCGAAGGTGAGGTGCGACAATGGGCCGTCCGGCCGGGTCTGGATTTCGATGCGGCCGTGAGCACAGAAGCATTGAAGGGGATCGCTGCTCGCCGGGTCCGGATCGGATGACATGGCGGCGATCCCTCCTCGTCGTGAGGACTGCGGATGAACTTTGCTCACAGGAGCGGAGGCGCGCTCCCGATCGTACTCAGCCGGATTGCGAAAACCGGTAGATTGTGCGCTGACGGTACTGCTCGCCCGGTTGCAGGATCGTGTTCGGGAAATCCGGATGGTTCGGCGAATCGGGGAAAAGCTGCGGTTCCAGCGCGACCCCGGCATACGGTCCGTACGGATGTCCGTCGAACCCGGGCACCGGCGCGGACAGGCCCGAGCCGTCATAGAATTGCAGTCCCGGCTCCGTGGACAGCAGATCGAGGCGAATTTTCTCCCGGGCGCCGGTCAGGGTCGCGACCCGGCGCGGCTCCTCGAAGGCCACCGATCCGGTGACGAAATTGTCATCGTAGCGCGTGTCGCTCCGGATCGGGCGAGCGAGCCGGAAGTCGTACGCCGTGCCCGCGACCGGGACGATCGCGCCGGTCGCGATCTTGTCCGCGTCCACCGGGGTCCGCTGCTCCGCGCGGATCTCCAGCTCGTGGTCGCGGATGTCGCCGCTGCCGTCCAGGTCGAAGAAGGGATGGCAGGCGAGGTTGACGGGCGTGGGCCGGTCGGTCGTCGCGGTCATCGTCAGGGAGAGTTCGCCCGGCCCGGTCACCTCGTAGCGGCAGGTCGCCTCCACGGTGCCGGGATAGCCCTCCTCGCCGTCCGGCGAGGTCAGCCCGAAGGTCACGGCGGACGGGGTGTGGTCAAGGATGCGCCAGACGCGGCCGGTGAAGCCGACTGTGCCCCCATGCAGATGCGTCCGGCCGTGCTCGTTGAGCGGGAGCTGGTGCGTGTGGCCGTCGAGCGTGAACCGGCCGCCCCCAATCCGGTTGGCGAACCGGCCCACGATCGCTCCGAAATAGCGGGAGTTCCGGGCGAGATACCCGTCGAGGCTCGGAAAGCCCAGAATGACTCGCCGCCACCCGCCGCTCGCGCGAAACCGCATGTCCTGGAGCCGCGCCCCGAGGGAGAGGAGCCGGACATCGAGATCGCCCCCGCCGATCGTCGCCGCATGGACGGTGCCGCCATCCGGCAACCGCCCGAACACCGCCGTCTGTTCCATCCCGCCGCCTCGAACGCTGCCCTTCCGCGAGCCTAGCCGGAAGCGTCCGGGACGGCGAGCGGGCGTTCAATGCACCATGATGACTTTCGGCTCGCGATCCCAGACGCGGCCCTTGCTCGCCGCCGCGACGAACGACTTTGCGCCGCCGCTCCCGTCTACCGCGATCACGCCGGCATCGGAGACGACGCCCGCCTTCTCGAGCAGCGGTTGCGCTTCCTTGGTGTGGCCGATCACCTTCACGTGCTGGAAAGCGTCGTGCACGAACGCCACCGCCCTGGCGTCGCCGAGCAGCATCTGAGCGCCGGGAGCGGACGCCGCGATCACGACCGCGTCGAACAGCACCGAGGGGCCGCCCGCGAGCTGAAAATCCGCCTCGATCTGCTTGCCGTCCGATCCCTTCGCGCCGCCGACCCGCGGGGCCACGATCTTCGCCATGCCGCCCGCGCCCGTGATCGCGGCCTTGAGGCCATCCACTACCGACGCCTCCACCCCGTCCGTGACCAGGATGCCCACTTGTCGGCCCTCCAAGGTCGGCTTGGCTTTGGCCAGAATGCTGAGGGCAGGGGAGGGCTTCAGATCGGTGCGGGGCTTCACCTTCGGCGCGATCGGCTCGATCGGCTCCTGCCAGCCGAGGCCATCCGCGACCCGCGTCGCGAGCCGGTGGTCGATATTCATGAGCTGTCCGAGCATGCGGCCGCGCACCGCTTTGGTTTCGACCTTGCTCAGCTCGAAAATCAAGGCCGAAACGATATGGTTCTGCTCGGGCTCGGTCTGGCTCATGAAGAACTGCCGGGCCTGGCTGAAATGATCGGCGAACAACTCGGCCCGGACACGCAGCTTGTCCCCCGAAACGCCCGCCGGGAAGCTCGCATAGCCCTGGCGGGGGTTCTCGCGCGGCTTCTTCACATTGGCGTCCGGCGCGAGCGAGTTCGGCTCGTACATCACCCGACCCCTCGGTACTTGCATCTGCATATGCCCATCCTGCTGGAAGAAGTGCATCGGGCAGCGCGGCCGGTTGATCGGGATCTGCGCGAAGTTCGGGCCGCCGAGGCGGGTGATCTGAGTGTCGAGATAGGAGAAGTTGCGGCCCTGAAGCAGCGGGTCGTTGGTGAAGTCGATCCCCGGGACCACGTTCTGCGTGCAGAACGCGACCTGCTCCGTTTCGGCGAAGAAGTTGTCCACATTCCGGTTGAGCACCATCCTGCCGATCACGCGCAGCGGTAGGATCTCTTCCGGGATGATCTTCGTTGCGTCCAGGATGTCGAAGTCGAATTTGTTCGCGAACTCCTCGTCGAACAACTGTACGGCCAACTCGTATTCCGGGAAGTTGCCGCTCTCAATCGCGGTCCAGAGATCGCGCCGGTGGAAATCCGGGTCGGCGCCGTTGATCTTCAGCGCCTCGTCCCAAACCACCGACTGGGCGCCGAGCTTCGGCCGCCAATGGAACTTCACGTAGGTGCTCTTCCCCTCCGTGTTGACGAGGCGGAAGCTATGGACGCCGAAACCCTCCATCATGCGGAACGAGCGCGGGATCGCCCGGTCCGACATGACCCACATGATCATGTGCATGCTTTCCGGCATCAGCGAGATGAAGTCCCAGAACGTGTCGTGCGCGCTCGCCGCCTGCGGAAAGTCCCGGTCCGGCTCCTGTTTCACGGCGTGGACGATGTCCGGGAACTTGATCGCGTCCTGGATGAAGAACACCGGGATGTTGTTGCCGACCAGAATCCCAGTTGCCCTCGCGGGTGTAGAACTTGACCGCGAAGCCGCGCACGTCGCGCGGCACGTCGGCCGAACCCTTGTTGCCGGCGACCGTCGAGAACCGCACGAACAGCTCGGTCTTCTCGCCGACGCGCTGGAAGATGTCGGCCTTGGAAACATCCGCGAGCGAGTCGGTCAGCTCGAAATACCCGTGCGCGCCATAGCCGCGCGCGTGGACGACGCGCTCCGGGATGCGCTCATGGTCGAAGCGGTTGATCTTCTCGCGAAGAACGAAGTCCTCGAGCAGGGTGGGGCCGCGCGGCCCGGCCTTGAGCGAGTTCTGATCGTCAGAGACGATGACGCCCTGCTGCGTCGTCAGCGAGGGCGTGTCGCCTTCCGCGACTTGGTGGTACTCTCCGCCCGCGCCGGTCTTGCCGAGCACGTCCGTGTCGTCGCCGCGATCCGCCATTTTGGCCCCTCCGCATGTTCCGGGAAGGCAGCGCCGATCATCCGGACTGTCCGGGGTCGCTCTGCCGTGGGCGGAGAACGCCCCAGCGGCGATTAGGATGCAGCGGCGCGCGAACCGTCACGCGCGCTGGACGCCCTGCGCCAGACTGCTATCATGAGTGATAGCAACGTGGGTCAGGAACATGGGTCAGATACTCGTTCGCAATCTGGACGACGCCGTGATCGCGGCTCTGAAAGCCCGGGCGCAAGCACGCGGCCGGTCTCTGGAAGCCGAGCTGCGCGACCTGCTCACCCGAGCGGCGGCCCATCCCAGGGCGGAGTTGATCCAGGAGTTTGCACGCATTCGGGCACTCAGTCCCAAGGTCGAGGGCGGTCCCTTGGGAGAGGATCTGATCCGTGAGAGTCGCGACGAGCGGTGACTTCGGTTCTTGACGCCAGTGTTGCTTACAAGTGGTTCATTGAGGAGGAGGGCTCGGATCGAGCCATTGCGCGTCTTGAGAAGACCGACCTGATCGTCGCACCGGACCTCATCATACCCGAGGTCTGCAACGCCACGTGGAAAGCGATGCGTAGAGGGATCATTACGAGACCACAGCAAGATCACGCGGTGAGGCACGTTGCAGCCGCTTTCGACCTGCTTTTTCCGACTGCAGCGCTCGGAAAGCGTGCCGTCGAGATCAGCCGCAGCCTCGATCACCCGGTCTACGACTGCTTCTATCTCGCGCTGAGCGAGCAGCAGGACGCGAGGATGGTCACGTTCGACACGAGGCTGCTCCGATCCGTGAACGGTAGCGAATGGGCGCGCTACGTCGAGGCGTGCTGAACCTCCCGCTCAGGCCGCCTCGTTCTCGCCGCTCCGGTCCGCCTTCTTGCGCGCGTGCGGGTCGAGATGGCGCTTGCGCAGCCGCACGGCGGACGGCGTCACCTCGACCAGCTCGTCGTCCTCGACATAGGCGATGGCCTGTTCGAGGCTCATCCGGCGCGGCGGGATCAGCAGCAGGGCGTCGTCCTTGCCGGCGGCGCGGATGTTGGTGAGCTTCTTCTCCTTGATCGGATTCACGTCGAGGTCGTTGGCGCGGCTGTGCTCGCCGATAATCATGCCCTCGTACACCTTGTCGCCCGGATTGACGAACAGCGTGCCGCGATCCTGCAAGTAGAACAGCGCGTATTGCACGGCCTCGCCGTCGGCGTTCGAGATCAGCGAGCCGTTGCGGCGGCCCTCGACCGGACCCCGCCACGGGCCGAAACCCGCGAACAGGCGGTTCATCACGCCGCTGCCGCGCGTGTCGGTCAGGAACTCGCCGTGGTAGCCGATCAGGCCCCGGCTCGGCATGCGGAAGACGAGCCGCACCTTGCCGCCGCCGGAGGGCCGCATGTCCTGCAACTCGCCGCGCCGGCGGCTGATCTTCTCGACGACCACCCCGGAATAGGGCTCGTCCACATCGACCAGCACCTCCTCCATCGGCTCCTCGCGCTCGCCGGTCTCTTCGTTGGCGCGGGTCAGCACGCGCGGGCGGCCGATGGTCAGCTCGAACCCCTCCCGCCGCATCTGCTCGATCAGCACGCCAAGCTGCAGCTCGCCCCTTCCCGCGACCTCAAACGCCTCGCTCTCGGGGCTGTCGGTCACCTTGATCGCGACGTTGCCCTCGGCCTCGCGGAACAACCGGTCGCGGATCTGGCGCGACGTGACCTTCTTGCCCTCGCGCCCCCCGAGCGGGCCGTCATTGATGCGAAAGGTCATGGCGAGGGTCGGCGGGTCGATCGGGTTGGCGGGCAGAGGCCCGGTCAGCTCCGGCGCGCCGATCGTGTCCGGCACCGTCGCCTCGGTCAGACCCGCGACCGCGATGATGTCCCCGGCCTCGGCCTCCTCCACCGGCACCCGGTCGAGTCCACGGAAGGACAGGAGCTTGGTCAGGCGGCCGGTCTCGACCGAGGAGCCGTCCGCGCGGATGACCCGGACCGGCATGTTCAGCCTGGCCCTTCCCTGTTCCAGCCGGCCGGACAGCACCCGGCCGAGGAAGTTGTCGTACTCCAGGATCGTCGCGACCATCGCGAACGGCGCGTCCGGATCGACCGAGGGCGCGGGGACGTGGCGCAGCACCAGATCGAACAGCGCCGAGAGATCCTGGCGCGGCCCCTCCAGGCTCTCGTCCGCCCAGCCCTGCCGTCCCGAGGCGTACAGCATCGGAAAGTCGAGTTGCTCGTCGCTTGCGCCCAAGGCCGCGAACAGGTCGAACACTTCCGTATGGACCTCGTCGGGCCGCGCATCCCCGCGATCGACCTTGTTCACGACCACGACCGGCTTCAGGCCGCGCGCCAGCGCCTTGCCGACCACGAACTTGGTTTGCGGCAGCACGCCTTCGGCGGCATCGACGAGCACGATCGCGCCGTCCACCATCATCAGGATGCGCTCGACCTCGCCGCCGAAATCGGCGTGGCCCGGCGTGTCCACGATGTTGATGCGGACATCTTTCCAGACGACGCTCGTGCATTTGGCGAGAATCGTGATCCCGCGCTCGCGTTCGAGATCGTTGCGGTCCATCGCCCGCTCGGCGACGTGCTGGTGATCGCGGAACGATCCCGACTGCCTCAGGAGCTGATCGACTAGCGTTGTCTTGCCATGATCGACATGGGCGATAATGGCGATGTTCCGGATCTGCATACGAACCCCGACGGCGGCCGCGACAGCGCGGACCGCATTATTGCGGCGCACACATAGTCAACCTACCGGCCGGCTGCGAGACCTAAATGGGCAGGCCCGCCCCGCGCGGCGTGCGAGAGGCGGGCAGGACCGCGTCTCTCTCACGGCGGGCCGGAGCGACTACATCCCGTTCGGACCGCCGCGTCCCGGCGCGGCCATGGGCGAGGCGCCCATCGGCACGCCCTGGTTGCCGCCCTGGTACGTGCCACCCTGATACGGGCTGCCCTGGTAGGGGCTGCCCTGACTGCCGTAGGACCGGTAGCCGCCGGTCATCGCCCCATTGCCCATCGGGCCGCCGCCTTGCGCCAGCGCCTGCTCGACCAGCTGCCTCGCCTGGCCGAGATCGCCACGGCCCAGCGCCTGCCGCGCCTGCTCCGTCATGTGCTGCATCGCGCCGCCGACCGGTCCCATGGTCGGGTCCGCCGGGTTGGCGGGGTTGTTGAGGAAGGCGGTCTCGGCGCGCTCGAGCGCCTCCTGGGCGGCGCCGGTCCGGCGCTGCGACAGCGCGCGCTGCGCGTCGCGAAGATAGGCCTCAGGCGAGGCGTTCTGGCCGCCATAGGGCGTCGGCAGGGTCGGGGCGACCTGGCCGCGCGCATCCGCGCCGTTGATATTGCTTGCCCGGTTCGACTCCGGGTAGGACATGCCGACGCCCGGCTCGTGCCCTGGCCGCGCGCCGGTCTGGTCCATCTGGGCCAGGGCCGGAAGGGCGAACGCCGCCCCGAACAGGGCGGCGGCGGTGAGCCTCATCTTGCGCACGAAATCTCTCCTTCTCTCGCTCGCATGCGGGCATGCCGTCTCGGCATCCTGAAACCGAACGCAACGGTCGCGCCGGGTTCCGCGCGGCGGGGAAGGAATCTTGCGGCAGGAGAACAACGTCAGAGGCCGGCCGCCCTGATGCGGCCGGGAAGGTCCGTTCGCGGCCGGCCGCCGTACTGCCCGATCACCTCGGAGGCCGCGATGCTGCCGAGCCGTCCGCAGGAAGCGAGATCGCGGCCAAGCGTAAGGCCGGTGAGGAACCCCGCCGCGTAGGCGTCGCCCGCGCCGGTGGTATCGACGATGCGGGTGGGTTCGGCGGCCACCTCCACCCGCTCGTCGCCCCTCAGCACGAGGCTGCCGGCCTCGCTGCGGGTCAGCGCCGCCAGCCCGACCTCCTCGCGCGCGCGCTCGGCGGCGCGGGAGAATGCGTTCTCCTCGTAGAGACTGCAGATCTCGGCTTCGTTCGCGAACAGGATGTCGACGTGGCCGCGCACCAGCTCGCGGAAGGCATCGCGATGCCGGTCGACGCAGAACGGGTCCGACAAGGACAGCGCGACCTGGCGGCCGGCCGACCGGGCTTGCCCGGCCGCCAGCCGGAAGGCCGACTGGGCGGCGGGCGGGTCGAACAGATAGCCCTCCAGATAGACGATCGCGGCCTCGGCCACGAGCGCGGGATCGACATCGTGCTCGCCGAAGGCGACGCAGGCGCCGAGATAGGTGTTCATCGTCCGTTGCCCGTCCGGCGTTACCAGGATCAGGCACCGCGCCGTGGGCGCCCCGTCCGCGAGCGGCGCGGTCGGGAAATGCACGCCCGCGCGGGTAATGTCGTCGCGGAACGCCGCCCCGAGCGCGTCGTCCGCGACCTTGCCGAGAAAGCCGACCCGGGCGCCGAGGGAGGCGGCGACGGCGCAGGTATTGGCGACCGACCCGCCGCTGCTCTCCTGACCGGGCGGCATCTCCCGGTACAGGCGCTCGGCGCGCTCGGCGTCGATCAGCGCCATCGCGCCCTTGCGCATGTCGTGCTTGGACAGGAAGGCTTCGGGCGCCTGCGCCACCACATCGACAATGGCGTTGCCGATGCCGAGAATGTCGAATGACGGCCGGGACATGCGCGAGCTCCTGATGATCGGCCCGCCTAACATCGCCGGCACGGCCCGGCAACCGCCGGCGACGGAGAGGACGCCCGCATGAACCGCCTGTTCTGGCCGGCCGCTCGCGCGCTCGCGCAGATCGGCGACCCGGTGTTTCTCGGCGTGCTTTGGCGCAGCGCCGCCTGGTCCGCGCTGTGCTTTCTCGGGGTGTTCGCGGGGGCCGTGTGGGCCGTGCATCATCTGTTCGATGTGCAGGGAGCCTGGCGCTGGCTCGCCGATGTCGCGAGCGGCGTCGGCACGGCCCTGCTCGCGCTCTGGCTGTTCCTGCCCGTGGCGGTGGTGATCGGCGCGCTCTACGTCGAGCGCGTTGCGGGGGCCGTCGAGCGGCGCTACTACCCGGCGCTGCCTCCGGCCCGGGGCGCGTCGCTCGCCGTCCAGGTCTGGGACGGCGTCGCCGTCGGCGCCCGCGTGCTGCTGATGAACGTGGCCGCGCTCGCGCTCGCCCTGATCGTACCCGGGATTGGCCTCGTGCTGGCGTGGGCGATCGCCGCCTTCGCGATCGGGCGGGGGCTGTTCGTCGCGGTCGCCATGCGCCGGATGAGCCGGCCCGAGGCCGAGAGCGTTTATCGGCGGCGGCGGCTGACGGTGCTGGCGCAAGGCGGTGCGCTCGCGCTGCTCGGATACGTCCCGCTGCTCAACCTGCTGCTGCCGGTGATCGGCGGGGCCGTGATGGTGCACGTGCTCGACGAGGCGCTGGCGTCCGGGTACCGTGCGCGCCTCGCCTGAAGCGACTTCTTGCGTGCGGAACTTTGTTTCGATCCGCCCGCCGCGATCCGCCGCGATCTGCCGGTTGTTCAGGTCACGGCGGCCGTGTTAGGCGATTCGTCGTCAAGCCGAAGCCCGGATTCCGCAACAGATCAGGTGGTGCGCTCGTGTTCAAACGCCGCAGGCCGGACGATCCGCAGATTGTCGCGCGGGACGCCACCCCGCCCAGGCTCGCCCCGCCTACGCTCCCATCTCCGCCCGCGCCGAAGCAGCCGGAGGCAAGCGGCGGCGCGCCGCGGGCCGCTCCGGTCCTGGCTCCGGCTCAGCCGAAGCCGGGCGAGGGCAGCCTCGGCGTTCCACCGTTCCGCCCGGCCCCAGAAAAGGAAACGCCCGTCATGGCCCGCACGCCCTTCACCTCGTCTCCGCCCGCGCCGCCCACGTCCGCGATCCCGCCGCAGCCGCCCTCCGGCCAGTCGCCGCTGGGCGCGCGCCCGGTCAGCGTCGGTCCCGCCTCCGTCCAGTCGCCGATCCGCCCCGCCGCCCAGGAACGCCGGACCTTGGTGGTCGGGCGCGGCATCAGCGTGCAGGGCACCGTCCAGGACGCCGAGCGGCTCGTCGTCGAAGGCACGGTGGAAGCGACCATGGTGCAGGCGACCGAGCTGGCGATCACGCAAGGCGGTCTGTTCAAGGGCGAGGCGCAGGTCGAGGACGCCGAGATCGCCGGCACGATGGATGGCACCCTGACCGTGCGCGGCGGCCTCGTCGTGCGCGGCTCCGGCCGGGTGCTCGGGACCGCTCGCTGCAAGCGCCTCAAGGTCGAGGATGGCGGTCAGATCACCGGCCGCATCGAGATGGTGGGCGAGGGCGGCGAGCCGTCATCGGGTTCCGCGCCGCGAACCGAGCCGGTGCGCATGACGCCGGAGACGGTCGGCTGATCGATTGGTTGCTGCGGCCGACGTATCAGCCGCCAAAGGTTATCATCAGGGCAAGCATCAGCGGCAGGGACAATGCCGCCAGCCATGTCGAGACGGCGACAAGGCCGGCAACCTCGTCCGGCTCGTTATCCCACCGTTGCGCGAAAACGTAGCTGCTGACCGCTACCGGCATCGCGCATTGCAGGATGAGGACGTTTCGGGCGGTCGGCGAAAGCCCGAACAAGAGCGCGACGGCAAAGCCGATCGCTCCGCCCCCGAGGCTGCGCGCCAGCGAGAACACGACAGCGCGCCGGAGCGCGTTCGCCCGGATGCGCGCAATCGACGCGCCGACCATCATGAGCATCAGCGGGATGGCGATGCCGCCGAGCAGCGAGGCACCCTGCCCGACAAACTGGGGCAGCCTGACAGGCAGGGTCTGAAACAGAGCCCCGATCGCGATGGCGTAGATCAGCGGGGTGCGCCCCAGGACGCCGGGCTTGATCGTACCCGCCGAGATCGCCTGGCTGAACACTGCATTGAAAGCATTGGAGACGGCGGAAAACGCGATAGCGTAACCCAGGCCGGGCTGACCGAACACGTAGAGCGCCAGCGGGATGCCAAGGAAACCGGCGTTCCCCCAGGTCACGGATGGAAGATAGGTTTGTAGCCGCAGTCCCGACAATCGCAGCGTCACGGTGCCGCCGACGGCGAGCACGACCAGGCAGACAAGCGTCGCGGCGGCGCTCTCGAAGAACGCCGTGGCCGGTACCGGCGCGCTGGCCAAGGCCGAGAGGGCAAGGCAGGGCATGCCGATGTCCAGCGACAACTGACCGAGCATCGCATTGTCGAACGGCCGTCCGAGCCTGACCCAGCCATAGCCCAAACCGATGACCGCCGTCGGCGGAACGAGCGCGTTGAGGAGGATGGGCAACACTTTAAGCCTCCGCCGTCGGGAGGAGTCGTGCCTACGGAGTAGCTCTGAACCTTTGAGGCTTCTGCCGGGGGTTCTGGCCCGTGCAACAGCCGGCGCTCGGTTGGCTCGCTCGCCCCTCTTATACGCGGAGCATCTCGCAAAGCCTGTGATGCGCATCACGTCGACGCGTGATCGCTGCTCGAATTGAATAAGCGCAGGCTCGCAGTGAGATGCGGCCTTGCGAACCGGACTGAACGGGAATCCCGCCCTACTAGCGCCCGCCCTCCCGCAGCGCCTCCGCCTGGTGCGCGGCGAGGCACGCCACGTCGACGATCTGGCTGACCGAGCTATCCATCGGCACGATCTGCGCGGCTTTCGTGAGCCCGATCAGCAGCGGCCCGATCGTGCTGCCGCCGCTGAGGCGCGGCAGCAGGCGCGAGGTGATGTGCGCCGAGTGCAGCCCCGGCATCAGCAGCACGTTCGCGGGGCCGGTCAGGCGGCAGAACGGATACAGCGCGCGCAGGCGCGGCTCCAGCGCCACGTCCGGGCTCATCTCGCCGTCATACTCGAAGTCGACGCCGCGCTCGTCGAGGATCGCGACCGCTTCCCGCATCGTCTCCGCCCCCGCATGGCTCGGATTGCCGAAGGTCGAGTGCGACAGCAGCGCGACGCGCGGCTCGTGGCCGAGGCGCCGCGCCGCCTGCGCCGCGCCCATCGCGATCTCGGCCATCTCGTGCGCGTTCGGACGAAAGTGCATCATCGTGTCGGCGATGAAGATCGTGCGGCCGCGCATGCCAACCATCAAGGTCAGGCCGAACGCGAGCGCCCCGGGCGGCGGCTCGAGCAGCAGGCCGATATCCTGCATCGAGACGGCGGCCGAGCGCGTCAGGCCGGTGATCATCGCGTCGGCATCGCCGGTCGCGACCATCGAGGCGGCGAACACGTTGCGGTTCTGGTTGACCATGCGCTGGCAATCGCGGAAGAGATAGCCGCGCCGTTGCAGCCTCGCATAAAGATGCTCGGCATAGCGCTTGTTCGCGTGCGACAGGCGGGCGTTATGGATCTCCACCTGCGGACAATGCCCGAGGCCGAGCTGGGCCATCACGTCCCGCACCGTCTCCTCGCGTCCGATCAGCACGGGCGTTCCGTACCCGGCATTGCTAAAGGCGACCGCCGCGCGCACCGTCTTCTCGTCCTCGCCTTCCGCGAACACCACGCGCTTCGGGTTGTCGCGCACGCTCTCCATGATGGCGTCGAGCGCGTTCGCGGTCGGATCGAGCCGCCCCGACAATTCGCGCGCGTAGCGGCGCAGATCGCCGAGCGGCCGGCGCGCGACGCCGCTCTCCATCGCCGCGCGCGCGACGGCGGGCGGAACCCAGGCGATCAGGCGCGGATCGAACGCGTTCGGGATGATGTAGTCCGGGCCGAAGGTGAGGCGGCTGCCGGCGGAGGCGCGATGCACCTCGTCCGGCACGTCCTCTCGCGCGAGCTTGGCCAGCGCCTCCGCCGCCGCGATCTTCATCGGCTCGTTGATCGTGCTCGCCCGCACATCCAGCGCGCCGCGAAAGATGTAGGGGAAGCCGAGCACGTTGTTGACCTGGTTCGGATAGTCGCTGCGCCCGGTGGCGATGATCGCGTTCGGACGCACCGCGCGCGCCTCTTCCGGCGTGATCTCGGGATCGGGGTTGGCCATCGCGAACAGGATCGGCCGCTCCGCCATCGACGCGACCATGCCGGCGCTCAGCGCGCCCTTCGCGGACAGGCCGAAGAAAATGTCGGCGCCCTCCAGCGCCTCCGCGAGCGTACGCGCCCGGCTCATGGTGGCGTGGGCGGACTTCCATTGGTTCATCCCGGCCGCCCGCCCCTGATGGACGACGCCCTTCGTGTCGCACAGCACGATGTTCTCCGGGCGCATGCCCATCGCCTTCATCAGTTCGACGCAGGCGATCGCGGCCGCGCCGGCGCCGTTGACGACGAGCCGTGCATCGCGCAGGTCGCGGCCGGTCAGATGGCAGGCGTTGATCAGGCCGGCCGCGGCGACGATCGCGGTGCCGTGCTGATCGTCGTGAAAGACCGGGATGTCCATCAGCTCGCGCAGGCGCTGCTCGATGATGAAGCATTCCGGGGCCTTGATGTCCTCGAGATTGACGCCGCCGAAACCGGGGCCCAGATAGCGGACGGCGTTGACGAATTCGTCCACGTCCTCGGTGCCGATTTCGAGGTCGATCCCGTCCACGTCGGCGAAGCGCTTGAACAGCGCGACCTTGCCCTCCATGACCGGCTTGCTCGCGACCGCGCCGAGATTGCCGAGGCCGAGCACCGCGGTGCCGTTGGAAACGACCGCGACCATGTTGCCCTTGGTCGTGTAGTCGTAGGCGAGAGCGGGCTCGCGGTGGATGCGCAGGCACGGCTCGGCGACGCCGGGCGAGTAGGCGAGCGAGAGGTCGCGGGCGGTATTCAGCGGCTTGCTGATGCGGGTCTCCAGCTTGCCGGGCCGGCCGCTCGCATGCAGCGCCAGCGCTTCCTCCGCTGAAACTCGCGCCGTGCGATGTTCAATCACGCCATCGGCCATGACGCCCTTCCCCCTGCCGCTTTCTGCTTTGTTCCATCGGCATCATGGCGGCGGCCGCAGGCGAGGGGAAGCCGTGGGCGTGCAGGGCTGGGTCCGCCGCCGCACCGGCCGTGAGCTCCGCTTTCCGCCGGTTGAACCGGCCGCTAAACCGCAGCCATGCCCGATGCGCGCCCGCCCTCCCATCCGCCCGCCTCCGGCGCGACACTGCCGCGCGCCTCCGGCGCAAACCCGCCGCGCGCCTCCGGCGCAAACCCGCCGCGCGCCTCCGGCGCAACCTCCCCGCGCGCCTCCGGCGCGACTCCCGCGATGGCGCAGTGGTTCGCGATCAAGGCCGATCACCCGGACGCCCTGCTGTTCTTCCGGATGGGCGACTTCTACGAGCTGTTCTTCGCCGACGCGGAGGCGGCCGCGGCCGCGCTCGACATCGCGCTCACGCATCGGGGCGAGCATGCGGGCGCGCCGATCCCGATGTGCGGCGTTCCGTATCACGCGGCGGAGGCGTATCTCGCCCGGCTGATCCGGCGCGGCTTCCGTGTCGCCATCGTCGAGCAGATGGAGAACCCGAAGCTCAGGACCGGCAAGGCCCCCATCCGCCGCGAGGTCGTCCGCCTCGTCACCCCCGGCACGATCACCGAGGAGGCGCTGCTCGACGCGGGCCGGCCGAACCTGCTGCTCGCGCTCGCGCGAGGGCCGGGCGAGGCGATGGGGGCCGCCTGGCTCGACGTCTCGACCGGATCCTTCGAAACGGCGCCCCTCGCCGTCGCCGAGTTGCAGGCGCTGCTCGGCCGCCTCGACCCGGCCGAGATTCTCGCACCTCCTGGCCTCGCGCTCGGCGACTGGTCCGCGCGCGCAACGCCCGCTCCGCCCTCGCCGCCGCCGCTGATCGCCCGGCGGCGTCTGGCCGAGGCGTTCGGGGTCGCGAGCCTCGACGCGTTCGGCAGTTTTTCGGACCCGGAGGCGATGGCCGCCGCCGCCGCGCTCGACTACGTGCGAACCACCCAGGGGGGCAATCTGCCGCGCCTGTCCCGGCCGTCGCCGGAGGGCCAGGCCGGGCTGCTGCTGATGGACGCGGCGACCCGGGCCGGGCTCGAAATCCTGCGCGCCCGCGATGGCGGCGCGGCGCATACGTTGCTGGCCGTCGTGCAGCGTACGCTGACGGCGGCGGGCGCCCGCCTGCTCGCCTCCTGGCTCGCCGCCCCGCTGACCGATGCGGAGGCGATCCGCGCGCGCCAGGATGCGTGGTCGTGGCTGCTCGCGAACCCGGACGCCGCCGCCCGCCTGCGCGCGACGCTCCGGAACACGCCCGACATGGCGCGCGCGCTCGGCCGGATGTCGGCCGGACGCGGCGGCCCGCGCGACCTCGCCGCCATCCGGGCCGGGCTCGCGGCGGCGTCCGACGCGGCGGCCTCGCTCGATGCGACCGCCCCGGCCGCGCTGCAATCGGCACACGCGGAACTGCTCGTCGATCCCGACCTCGCGGCCGCGCTCGCGGCGGCGCTCGCGGAACCCGCGCCGCTGCGGGCCGAGGACGGCGGCGCGATCCGGCCGGGTTACGATGCGGCGCTCGACGCCGAGCGGGCGCTGCGGGACGACAGCCGCCTCGTGCTCGCCGACATGCAGCGCGAGCTAGCGCGGCTTTACGCCGTCCCCGGCCTCAAGATCCGTCACCACGCCCAGCTCGGCTACGTGATCGAGGCGCCCGCCGCCGGGGTCGAGACGTTGCGCGCGCAGCCCGATCTGACCTTGCGGCAGGGCATGGCCAGTGGCGCGCGCTTCACCTCGCCCGCGCTCGCCGAACTGGACCGGCGGATCGCCGAGGCGGCGGAGCGGGCAGCGGCGCGGGAGCGGGCGATCCTCGCCGAGCTGACGGCGCTCGTGCGCGCGCGCGCGGACGCGGTCGCCGCCTGCGCGGCGGCGCTCGCCCTGATCGACGTCGCGCAGAGCGCGGCCGCGCTGGCATCCCCAGGCCTCTGGTGCCGTCCTGAAATTGCCGACGATCTCGGCTTCCGGATCGAGGCGGGGCGGCATCCGGTGGTGGAAGCCGCCTTGTCGGTCGGGGCAGCCTTCGTTCCGAACGAATGCGACCTCTCGCCCGAACGGCGCATGCTCCTGCTCACCGGGCCGAACATGGCCGGCAAGTCCACGTTCCTGCGGCAGAACGCGCTCGCCGTCGTCCTGGCGCAGGCGGGGCTGCCGGTGCCGGCCGCCCGTGCCGTGATCGGCGTCGTCGATCGCCTGTTCAGCCGGGTCGGCGCGTCCGACGACCTCGCGCGCGGCCGCAGCACCTTCATGGTCGAGATGACCGAGACGGCTTCCATTCTGCACGAGGCCGGTCCCCGCTCGCTGGTCGTCGTGGACGAGATCGGGCGCGGCACCGCGACGCTGGACGGCTTGGCGATCGCCTGGGCCGTGCTGGAGGCGCTGCACTCGTCCAATCGCTGCCGGACGATCTTCGCGACCCATTTCCACGAGCTGGCCGGGCTCGCCGGGCTGCCCTGCCTGTCACCGCATACGATGCGGGTGAAGCAATGGCGCGGCACGGTCGTCTTTCTGCACGAAGTCGCGCCGGGCGCGGCCGGCCGCAGCTGGGGCGTGCACGTGGCGCAACTCGCCGGGGTGCCGGACGCGGTCGTGCGCCGGGCGCGGACGTTGCTTGCGCGCATGGAAAGGGAAGGCGGTCCGCCCGGCCTTGGGGAAGCCCCGATCGCGGAGTTGCCGTTGTTTGCCGCCGCCCCGCCAAGCGCGCGCCCGCCGGGGGAGGCCGAGCAGGTCTTGGCCGCCCTGGCCGAAGCCGATCCCGACCGGCTGACGCCGCGTGAGGCTTTGGACACATTATATCGAATTCGTGCTCTCCTTCCTGTTCCAGGGAAGAACTAACCGGTAGCATCGGCGGTATGTTGAGCCCCCAGCAGCATCAGGCCGGCGCGGACGCCTCGGCGGCGCTCGCCAAGGCCATCGCCGCCCTGCCCGGCGAGCCGGGTGCGCAGCCGCGCGAGGACGTGCTGGCCGTCTTCCGCCGCCATCTCGCGCGCA
Source organism: uncultured Alphaproteobacteria bacterium (assembly GCA_963777325.1). Classification (GTDB taxonomy): domain Bacteria; phylum Pseudomonadota; class Alphaproteobacteria; order Acetobacterales; family Acetobacteraceae; genus JAFAXA01. The sequence continues at coordinate 541,892 of CAVZQE010000022.1, forward strand.
TCCAGCAGCAGGTGCGGGACATGTTCGAGCGTGGGCAACTGACCGGGCGGCAGGCCGGGCGGCTGCTGGCGGCGATGACGGACGGGCTGGTCCGCACCCTTTTCGGGCACGCGATCTCGCGCCCGGAGGCTGGCCGGCCCGAGCGGCTGACGATCGTCGCCACCGGCGGCTATGGACGGGGGGCGCTGGCGCCGTTCAGCGACATCGACCTTCTGTTCCTGACCGCGCACGAGCCGGAGCCGGAGACGCTGCGGATTGTCGAATACATGCTGTATTTCCTATGGGATCTCGGACTGAAGGTGGGCCACTCGACCCGCTCGGTCGAGGTCTGCATCGCCGAGGCGCGCAAGGATGCGACGGTCAGGACGTCGCTTCTGGACGCGCGGCGGATCGCGGGCGAACAGGCTCTGTTCGAGGAATTCGTGCTCCGCTTCCGCGCCGCCAATATCGGCGACGGCGCGGCCGAATTCATCGCCGCCAAGCAGGCCGAGCGCGACCTCCGCCACGAGCGCTACGGCGACAGCCCGTTCATGGTCGAGCCGAACGTCAAGGAGGGCAAAGGCGGCCTGCGCGACCTGCAGACGCTGTACTGGATCGCCCGATACGTGTTCGCGATCGAAGACATCGATGCCCTGATCCACACGGACCAGCCGAGCCTCGCCATCATGACGCCGATCGAAGCGAAGCACATGCGCCGCTCCTGGGACTTCCTTTGGACCCTGCGCTTTCATCTCCATTACGTCGCCGGCCGCGCCGAGGAGCGCCTCACCTTCGATCTCCAGCCGGTCATCGGCGCCCGGATGGGCTATACGAAGCATGGTCGCCAGGACGGCGTCGAGCGGTTCATGCGGCACTACTTCCTGACGATCCGCAAGGTCGTGAGCCTGACCCGCGTGCTCGAACCGGCGATCCTGCGCGCGGCGCTGGGTCCGCCCGCGACCGCCGCCGGAACCGATCAGACGCTGCTGGCAGCGGGATTCGTTCTGGCGGAAGGCAAGCTCCTGCCGGCCGCCGGCCGCGACTTCGAGGACGAGCCGATCCAGATGCTGCGGGTGCTGCAGATCGCCCGCAACCGCGGCCTTGAGCTGCACCCCTTGGCGCTCCGCCGCTTCATCCGCAACCAGCGCCGCGCGATCTCGCTCCGGCACGACCCGGCGGCGGCCGCGATCTTCATCGACCTGCTGTGCGGCGGCGAGGGCGACCACCACCGCGCGGACGGCGCACACTGGCTGACCATTTTGAATGAGACCGGCTTTCTCGGCAGCTATCTGCCCGACTGGGGGCGGATCGTCGGGCAGATGCAGTTCGACACCTATCATGTGTTCACGGTGGACGAGCACACGATCGAGACCATCCGGGTGCTGAACACGCTGGAGCGCGGCGAACTTGACGAAGTCGCGCCGGTCGCGGCCGAGATCATGGACCATATGCAGTCGCGGCGTCCGCTCTACGTCGCCATGCTGCTGCACGACATCGCCAAGGGCAGGGGCGGCGATCATTCCCAGATCGGCGCCGAAATCGCGCTCAAAATCTGCCCGATGCTCGGCCTCACCGCCGAGGAGACGGAGACGGTCTCCTGGCTCGTGCTGCACCACCTGCTGATGAGCAACACCGCGTTCAAGCGGGACATCGACGACCCGAAGACGATCCTCGACCTTGCCGACACCGTGCAGTCGCCCGAGCGCCTGCGGCTGCTGCATGTGCTGACGGTCGCTGACATGCGGGCGGTGTCGTCGCGGGTCTGGAACGGCTGGAAGGCGACGCTGCTGCGCGAACTCTACGCCCGCGTCGCGGACGTGCTCGCGGGCGGGCTCGGCACCACGGAACGCGACATCCGCGTGGCGAGGGCGAAGCAGGCCGCGATCGCGCTGCTCGATGGATGGCCACCCGAGGAGGTGGAGCGGTTCGCGTCGCTCGGCTACGCGGGATACTGGCTCTCCTTTGATCCGGAGACGCATGCCCGGCATGCGCGGCTCGTGATGGATGCCGAGAAGAGGGGCGCCAGGCTGACGGTCGATACCGAGCCGTTGCCCGCGCGCGCCGTGACCGAGGTCACGGTCTACGTCGCCGACCACGCGGGGCTGTTCAGCCAGGTCGCGGGCGCGCTGGCGGTCGCGGGCGCTTCCATCGTCGATGCGCGCATCCACACGCTGACCAACGGCATGGCGCTCGACACGTTCTGGATTCAGGACGCGGGCGGCGGCGCGTTCGACGAGAAGCAGCGCCTCGAGAAGCTGCAAATGCTGATCGAGCAGGCGCTCTCGGGGCAGATCCGGCTGCGCGACGCGATCGGCAAGTCCTCGAAATCGCTGCTCGGGCGTCGCATTCGCGCGATCCACGTGCCGCCGCGCGTCGTGATCGACAATCACGCGTCCCACACGCACACGGTTCTCGAGGTGAACGGGCGCGACCGGCCCGGTCTGCTGCACGACGTCACCGCCGCCATGAACGCGCAGGGGCTGCAGATCGCGTCCGCCCACGTCACCACCTACGGCGTGCGGGCGGTGGACGTGTTCTACGTCAAGGACGTGTTCGGGCTGAAGGTCGAGAACGACCGCAAGCTCGCGCAGCTGCGCGAGGCGCTGCTGGTCGCGCTCGTCAATCCGGACGAGCGCAAGTCGCCGTTGATCCCCGTCCGCCCGCGCGCCGGCGCGTCCGCCGCGGTCACGACGGCGACGGCAAAGCCGGCCTGAGTTGGGCATTATGGCCCGTTCGCTCAATCCGCCGCTGCTATAGGCGTAACGGCCAAGCCTCGGGACAGTCGCTGGATCGCGCCGTAGCTGATCGTAATCCGGACCCGTACGGCATGCCTCCGGTTGCCGAACTTAGAGATGATCTGCAACTTCATGATCGCGGCCGTCACCGGCGGCGCAAGAATCCCCGGCGAACTGCGAAGTTGCATGTGCTATCAAACGCGCCTGCATTCCCGTTGCAACCTCGTGCCTGGCCGTGCTAGTTAGAAACGAGACTTTGCGCGGGCAAACGGCCGTTTTTTGAGTGCCTCCTTGATCCCCGGAACCCTAAATGGGTTTCTGTCGGATTGTCTGGGTCGCTGGTCAAGCAGCGGACGCTCGGGCGCCGAGCAGGCCGATTGGCTGATTGGCTGATTGGCTGATTGGCTGATTGGGGCCAAGGTGCCCTGGGGATTGGGGCGGATGCGCTACTTTCCGCTTTCGTTTCACGACCACCAAGACTGGGAGGTAGATCATGGCAGGAACGCCTTCGACCTCGTTTTATGCAGCGGCCCATCCAGACGATTGGCAGCTATTTGAAACTCCGAATTCCGTGGGTGATGTCTTGGATACCGGGGACAATCCGGTATTCCTTTATATCACAGCCGGAGATGCGGGGTCGGGAACTGGGAATCCTTCGCCTATCGGCGGCGTGCCGTATTTTCAAGTTCGGGAGGATGCCGCCAAACGTTCGATTCGGTTCGTCTCGACCCTGCAATCGAGGATCGCTGCTCCCGCGACATCGACCGTGACAATAAGGGGGCATTCAATACACAAGTATGTGGCCGGGCGGAGTGTCTCCTATTTTCTGCGGCTGCCGGATGGAAATGCCAACGACGGAATGGGATATCCGGCCACCGGCATGCAGTCGCTGTTGCGACTGCGCACCGGTGCAATCAGCACGCTACCGGCAATTGACAATTCTGCCACTTACACCTCGTGGGCGGATCTCGTAGCCACTGTGACGGCAATCGTCCAAAGCGAGGCGGCAGGTAGTCCGGACGTGTGGATTAACGTCCATGATCCGAACTCAACGACCAATCCCGGGTCTCACCCTGATCACTACCAGACTGGAATGGCGATGCAGACCGCCATTGCGAATCTACCCTGCATAAATCAGGCGCTCTATGTCGACTATGCGAAATCCAGTCGCCCAGAGAATCTATCCTCAACTGACTCGCGGCTGCAGGCCGCAGTTTTTGCTACGGTCATATCGGGCGTGATCGATACCGGCTTTGACTCCAGCTACATGAGTGAAAGCCAATGGCTGGGGAGGAACTATTTCCGAACCATGAGCGGCAGCGGTCCGTGCTCATTCACCGCCTGATAAGCTGAATCACTGACGGGGGCGCCTGGGTCACGAACGCACGTCCACGCTGGCCATCCGCTCAGGCAGCCTCTCCTCGCCTTGACTGGCAACTTCCCGGCGGGCCACTCCGGATGAAGCCGGGTTACCGCCGCTCGTACAGGAGCCGCGCGCGAATGGTGCCGTCGAGCGCGCGCAGGTCACCGAGCACGCCCGCGCTCTCCTCCGGCGGCACGTCCGCATCCACGACGACATAGCCGAGCTCGCCGTCGGTCTGCAGGTACTGGGCCGCGATGTTGTAGTGCCGGCGCGAGAAGATGTCGTTCAGCCGCACGATCATTCCCGGCACGTTGCGGTGGACGTGCATGTAGCGCGTGCCATCCGGGCGCGGCGTCAGCAGCACCTGCGGGAAGTTGACGGCGCCGACCGTCGAGCCCGTGTCGCTGTAATCCACGAGCTTGCGCGCGACCTCGGTCCCGATCCGCTCCTGCGCCTCCTCGGTCGAGCCGCCGATATGCGGCGTCAGGATCACGTTCTCGATCCCTTGCAGCGGCGACTGGAACGCTTGCCCGGCGCTCGCGGGTTCCACCGGGAACACGTCGATCGCGGCGCCGCGCAGATGCCCCTCGCGCAAGGCGGACGCGAGCGCGCCGAGATCGACGACCGTGCCACGGCTGTTGTTGATGAGGAACGCGCCCTTCTTCATCGCCCGGATCTCGGCCTCCCCGATCATGCCGTGCGTCGCGGGCGTTTCCGGGACGTGCAGGCTCACCACGTCGCTCTCGGCGAGCAGCGCGTTCAGGTTCGCCGCCGGCTCGGTATTGCCGTGGCGGAGCTTGTCGGTGTGATCGTGAAAGATCACGCGCATGCCCATCGCTTCCGCGAGGGTGGAGAGCTGGGTGCCGATATTGCCGTAGCCGACGATGCCGAGCGTCTTGCCGCGCACCTCGACGCTGTCCGTCGCGGACTTGTCCCATCTCCCCGCATGCGCCCCGACCGAGCGCGGGAAAATGCGCCTGAGCAGCATCACGATCTCGCCGATGACGAGTTCGGCGACGCTGCGCGTGTTCGAGAACGGCGCGTTGAACACCGGAATGCCCCGCCGCGCGGCGGCGCGCAGATCGACCTGGTTGGTGCCGACGCTGAAGCAGCCGACGCCGATCAGCCTGTCCGCCGCCTCGAACACCTCCTCGGTCAGCTGCGTGCGGCTGCGGATGCCGAGAAAGCGCACGCCCCGCAGGGCCTCGCGCAGAGCCGTGCCTTCCAGCGCCTTCGGCAGCCTCGCGACCGTCGTGTATCCCTCGGCCCGGAGGAAATCGACGGCGCTGTCGTTGATGCCCTCCAGCAGCAGGATGCTGATCTTCTCTTTCGCGAGCGAGAGGCGGTCGGGCATGGGTCACTCCGGAAACGGGCGGCGGCGTCTGGTTTAGGACCGACGGGCTGCCATGGGTCAAGGGCCGGCGCGAGCGGCGGCTTGGCCGGACCGGGCGGCTCCGCTATGTCCGCGCGGGGAGGCGAGGGGAGCGCATGGCGGTGAAGGCGGCCCTTGCGGAACCGGCCGGACGCAGCGGGGCGACCGCGCCCGTGCTGACGGTCGTCGTGCCCTGCTACAACGAGCGGCCGAACGTCGCGCCGCTCGTCGCCCGGCTCGCGTCGGCGCTCGAGGGCATCGCCTGGGAAGTGGTGTTCGTGGACGACGACAGTCCGGACGGCACCGCCGACGAGGCGCGCCGTCTGGGCGAACGGGACGCGCGGGTGCGCTGCATCCGGCGGGTCGGACGGCGCGGCCTGTCCTCGGCGGTGATCGAGGGCGCGCTCTCCTCCTCCGCCGCCACGATCGCGGTCATGGACGGCGATTTGCAGCATGACGAAACCAAGCTGCCCGCGATGCTGCGCGCGATCGAGGACGGAGCCGATCTCGCGGTCGGCAGCAGGCACGGGGAGGGCGGCGACAATGCCGGGCTGGCCTCACGCTGGCGGGAGATGCTCTCGGACGCCGGCATCCGGCTCGCCAGGCGCGTGCTGAAGGTGCGCCTGTCCGACCCGATGAGCGGCTTCTTCATGCTGCCCCGGCCCTTGTTCGAGGCGATCGCGCCCCGGCTGACCGGCAGCGGCTTCAAGATCCTGCTCGATATCGCGCTCAGCGCCGGGGTAGACCAGCACCGTCGGCGGCTGCGAGTGGCCGAGATCCCGTTCCGCTTCACGCCCCGGGTCGCGGGCGAAAGCAAGCTCGACATTCTCGTGCTCGCGCAATTCGGCGCCTTGCTGCTCGACAAGCTGTTCGGCGGACTCCTGCCGCTCAGGTTCCTCTCCTTCGCGGGCGTGGGCGCGCTCGGCGTGCTCGTGCATGTCGTGGTGCTGGCGGGTCTGCGCGCCATTGTTCCGATCAGTTTCGAGGCGGCCCAGGCGATCGCGACCCTGGTCGCCATGATCTGCAATTTCCAGCTCAACAACCTGGTCACGTATCGCGACCAGCGGCTGCGCGGCGGCCGGTTCTGGCGGGGGCTGCTGCTGTTCGTTCTCGTCTGCGGCATCGGCGCCATCGCCAATATCGGCATCGCCCAAATGCTCTATCGCGGCCATTCGGGCTGGAACGTGTCGGGCGCGATCGGGGCGGCGATCGGGGTCGTCTGGAACTACGCCGTCTCCTCGACGCTGGTCTGGCGCGCCCGTTGAGGCCCCCGGTGAGGTTTTGGGCGCTCGCGCTGGCGGCGCTGACCGCGCTGCGGCTGATCGTCGCGGCGGTGGTGCCGCTGTCGCCGGACGAGGCGTATTACTGGGTCTGGTCGCGGGCGCTCGCGCCCGGCTATCTCGACCATCCGCCGATGGTCGCGCTCTGGATCAGGGCCGGGACGCTGATCGCGGGCGACACGGTCCTCGGCATCCGGCTGCTCGCGCCGCTGTCGCTCGCGCTCGGCTCGTGGATGATCGCCAAAGCCGCCGACATCCTGGTACCGGGGGGAAAAGCGGGGCTGACCGCCGCTGCGCTGCTGAACGCGACGCTCCTGTTCGGCATCGGCGCGGTGACGATGACGCCGGACACGCCGCTCCTGTTCTTCTGGACGGCGACGCTCTGGGCGCTCGCGCGGCTGCTGCGGGACGGGCGCGGCGTGTGGTTCCTGGCCGCCGGGATCGCCGCCGGTTGCGCGCTCGCGAGCAAATACACGGCGATCTTCCTACCCGCCGGCATTTTTCTCTGGCTCCTGGCGACGCCCGCGATGCGCCTCTGGCTGCGCCGCCCGGAGCCCTGGGCCGCGGCTCTCCTCGCGGCGCTCGTGTTCCTGCCGGTCGTGCTGTGGAATGCCGCGCATGGGTGGGCGAGCTTCGCCAAGCAGGGCGGCCGGACGGGCGACTGGCAGCCCGCGCGGGCGGTGCAGTTCCTGGGCGAGCTGGTGGGCGGCCAGATCGGCCTCGCGACGCCGCTTGTGTTCGTGATGTGCGTGGTGGGGGTGGCGTACGCTGCGAGGCGGTCCTGTCGCACCCGTGATCCGGGCTCAACGCTACTCGTCGCACTCACGCTGCCGCCCGTCCTCGTCTTCGTGCAGCACGCCCTCGGCGACCGGGTGCAGGGCAACTGGCCGGCCATCGTCTATCCGGCGGCGGCGGTCGCGGCGTCCGGGCTGAGCGGGCGGCTCTGGGACCGGCTGCGCGCGCCCGCGATCGCGCTCGGCGCGGCCGTCACCGCCGCCGTCTATGCCCAGGCCGCGCTTGCCCTCGTACCGCTCTCGCCCCGTCTCGATCCCACCGTCCGGCTGCTGGCCGGCTGGCCGGCGCTCGGCGCTTCCGTCAGCGCCAAGGCGCGCGCGGACGGCGCCGCGTTCGTTGCGGCCGACGACTACGGGATCGCCGCCGAGCTGGCCCGCACGGTCCCGCCCAGCACGCCAGTCTGGGGCGTGGAGCCGCGCTGGTCGCTGTTCGCCCTGTCGCACCCGCTGCCGTTGGCGCGGCCGGGGCTGCTCGTGCGGAGCATGCGGCGGAAGGACGGCCCGGACCCGGCGGACTGGACCTCGGCCATCGAGATCGGCACGGCCGACCGGGTTCTGCATGGGGCGGTGGTCGAGCGCTACCTTCTGTTCAGGGTCGTGCCCCGCGCGGGCGCGCCTGCCGTGGTGCTGCCGCGACCGTCGGGGCGCGATTAACGCAAGCGCAAGCAAGATCGGCGACGCTCGCGCCTCTCGGGGCAGTCGGGGCCGATGGCGAAGAGCGACAGGAAGAACGGCAAGGCCACCCTCGTCGTCCGGCGCGAGGAGGTGGTCGAAGGCGGCCATCACGGCGGCGCCTGGAAGGTCGCATACGCCGACTTCGTCACCGCCATGATGGCGTTCTTCCTGCTGATGTGGCTGCTGAACGCGACGACCGAGGAGCAGCGCAAGGGCCTCGCCGACTATTTCAGCCCGACCAGCCTGCTCAGTCACGGCTCCTCCGGCACCGGGCAGCCGTTCGGCGGCAAGACGGCGTTCGAGGACGGCAAGATGATCTCGGACATGGGGTCGGTGCAGGTGATCGTCGGCCGCCGCCCGACCGTGCCCGACCCGGACGAGGAGGACGCGAGCGACACCCCGGCCGCGCCGGTCCCGCACAGCGCCTTCGAGACGCCGCCGAGAGACGACGCGATCTATGCGGCCGCGCGCTCCTCTTCTTCGGCCGCCGGCGCTCCCGCCCCGGCGGCTCCCGCTCCAGCCAACGCCGCCGCCGCTCCGCCCGGACCGGCCCCGTCGCCCCACGCTCAGACCGCTCCCGACGCGCCGGCCCCCTTGACGGCCGCCCTGACGGCCCCGGCCGCGCCGGATGGGAAAGCGGAGCAGGAGAAGCGGGAGGAGCACGCGATGCAGCAGGCGGCGCAGCAGATCCGAAACGCGGTGCGCGGCGATCCGGCGCTCGCGTCCGTTGCCCGGCAGCTCTCGATCGACGTGACGCCGGAGGGCTTGCGCATCCAGATCCTGGACGAAGACCGCCAGCCGATGTTCGCGACCGGCTCGGCGGTCGCGAACGAACGCGCGCGGCTGCTGCTGCGGAAGGTCGCGCCCGTGCTGATGACGCTCAAGGAGGACATCACGATCGCGGGCCACACCGACGCCACGCCCTACAAGGGTGGGGACCGCACGAATTGGGAGCTGTCGGCCGATCGCGCCAACGACACCCGGCGGCTGCTCGTGGAAGCGGGACTGCCGCCGACGCGTATCCGCAGCGTCACCGGCAATGCCGACCGCGACCCGCTGCTGCCTTCGGACCCGTTCGCCGCCGCCAATCGCCGGATCGCGATCCTCGTGCTGCGCACCCCGCCCGGCAGCGCCGCCGCCGCCTCGCCGCGCTGACGCCCGGAGATGCTGACCCTCGGCGGCCTGGTCGTGCTGTTCGGGTGCGTGTTCGGCAGCTACATGCTGTCCGGCGGCAGCATGGAGCCGCTGATGGAGGCGGTCCCGTTCGAGATGCTGACGATCGGCGGCGCGGCCGTCGCGACGTTCATCATGACCAACAGCATGCATGACGTGAAGCACACGCTGGCGGGCTTTGGAAAGATCCTGAAGGGCGCCATCTTCCGCAAGACGGACTACGTGGATCTGCTCTGCCTGATGTACTTCCTGGTGCGGCTCGCGAGCACCAAGGGCAACATGGCGCTCGAGCCGCATATCGAGCGGCCGGAGGACAGCACGGCGTTCCAGAGGTTCCCGAAGATCCTGAAGAACCACCACGCGACCGCGATCATCTGCGACTATTTGCGCATGGTCGGCATGAACGCCGACGACCCGAACCAGATCGAGGACGTGATGGCGCGGGAGCTGAAGAAGACGCTGCAGGAGGAGCTGCACGGCGCGCACGCGCTGCAGACGATCGCGGACGCCCTCCCGGCGCTCGGCATCGTCGCGGCGGTGCTCGGCGTCATCAAGACGATGGCGCATATCGACCAGCCGCCGGCCGTGCTCGGCCAGATGATCGGCGGCGCCCTGGTCGGCACGTTCCTCGGGATCCTGCTCGCCTACGGCCTGGCCGCGCCGTTCGCGGGGCGGCTCAAGGGCGTCGTCGAGGAGGAAAGCAAGTATTACGAGGTGATCCGCGCCGTGCTGGTCGCGCATTTGCACGGCAACGCGCCGCAGGTGAGCGTCGAGACCGGCCGCAAGATGGCCCCGAACCAGCATATGCCGAGCTTCCAGGAGCTGGAGACGGCGGTCCAGGAGGTGCAGATGTGAGGGGAAGCCGCGCGTGAGGTAGTCGGGCGGCTGGATTTCGGCTAGCTCCTGCTCCACTTGGATGGCTACCCAGAGGGAGAAGAGAGCGATGCTCACGGGCGAGATGCTGATCGGCGCGGCGGCGGTGCGCGGCGGCGGGGCGGGTTTTCACGGCATCAATCCCGCCAACGGCAGCGAGCTTGAGCCTGGCTACGGCGAGGCGAGCGCCGCCGACGTGGACCGGGCCTGCGCGCTGGCCTGGGCGGCCTTCGACACCTATCGGGAGACGCCGCCCGACCGCCGCGCGGCGTTCCTGGAGGCGATCGCGAGCGCTATTCTCGATCTCGGCGATCCGCTGATCGAGCGCGCGATGGCCGAGACCGGCCTGCCGCGCGCCCGGCTCGAAGGCGAGCGCGCCCGCACCGTCGGCCAGCTCCGGCTGTTCGCGGACGTCGTGCGGGATGGATCGTATCTGGATGCGCGGATCGATCCCGCGATGCCGGACCGCAAGCCGCTGCCGCGTTCGGATCTGCGCCTGCGCCAGATCGCCATCGGTCCCGTCGCGGTGTTCGGCGCGAGCAACTTCCCGCTCGCCTTCTCGGTCGCGGGCGGCGATACGGCGTCCGCGCTCGCGGCCGGCTGCCCGGTCGTGGTGAAGGGCCATCCGGCGCATCCCGGTACGTCGGAACTCGTCGGCCGCGCCGTGCAGGCGGCGGTCGCCGATAGCGGGCTGCCCGAGGGCGTGTTCTCGCTCCTGTTCGGGGCCGGCAACGAGTTGGGCGGGGCGCTCGTGTCCGACCCGCGCATCAAGGCGGTCGGGTTCACGGGGTCGCGCCGTGGCGGCATGGCGCTGGTCGGGATCGCGGCCTCGCGCCCCGAGCCCATTCCGGTCTACGCGGAAATGAGCAGCATCAACCCGGTGCTGCTGATGCCGGGCGCGCTCGCCAAACGCGGCAAGCAGATCGGCACGGGGTTCGCCGGGTCGCTCACGATGGGGGCCGGGCAGTTCTGCACCAATCCCGGCCTGCCGCTGGCGCGCGACGGGGCGGGGCTCGATGCCTTCATTTCGGCCGCCTCGGATGCTCTGCGCGCGGGCGCGCCGACGACCATGCTGACTCCGGGCATCTTCGCCGCCTATCAGGGCGGCGTGGACCGGCTGGCCGCCAACCCGCGAGTCCGGACCGTCGTGCAGGGACAGGTCGCGAGCGGCGCCAACCAGGGGCGCTCGACCTTGTTCGAAACGGACGTGGCGAGCTTCGTCGCCGACGAGCATTTGCGCGAGGAGGTATTCGGCGCGTCCTCGCTGCTGGTCCGCTGCCGGGACGTGCAGGATATGCGCGCCCTGCTCGAGGATCTCGAAGGCCAGCTCACCATCACGCTGCAGATGGAGGACGAGGACATCGACGACATCCGCACTCTGCTGCCGGTGCTGGAGCGCAAGGCGGGGCGGCTGCTCGTCAACGGCTGGCCGACCGGCGTCGAGGTGTCGCACGCGATGGTCCATGGCGGTCCGTTTCCGGCGACCTCGGACGGGCGCACGACCTCGGTCGGCACGCTCGCCATCCGCCGCTTCCTGCGTCCCGTCTGCTACCAGGATTTCCCGGCAGCGCTGCTGCCTGAGGCGGTGCGGGACGGCAATCCGCTCGGCCTCTGGCGGCAGGTGAACGGCAAGCCCGGGCGGGAGTAGGAACGGGAGTAGGGGGTCAGGACGAGCCGCCGGTCAGGCCGGTGCGCCGGTAGAGGTCGGTCAGGGATACGCGGAACCCGATACGCGCCAGCGCCAGCTCGCCGCCATCGGACACCTCTTGCGTCCGCTCGGGCCACGCGCCGCCCTCGGAGCGTTGCAGGAGTTCCACGCCGATCCTGGTGCTGTGCAGCACCAGGATTTCCCGCGCGCTCGAAATGCTGGTGTAGGTCGACACATTGGACCATGTCTCCGCCTGATTGCTCGGTGAGACCATTTCGATCAGCAGCAGCGGATGTGCAGCGCCGGCTGACCGATCCGCAAGGGCGCGCAGGTTACGCCAAGGTCGGGTACCCGGAAATTATGGGCCGACATCAGCTGCGGGATGACGCCCGGCGCCACGACGACACGGCAGGACGGCCGGACGCGCTCGAGATGGGCTCAGCGACGCGGCCAGGCGGTCTTGCAGAAAGCCATGGATGGTGCCAGCGGGGGCCATGGCGCGCGGCTGCCCATCGACCAGCTCGTAGCGCAGCCCGTCGCCGGCTCCCAGCCGAGGAAATCCCGCACCGACATGCGCACGGGGAAGTGCGCGGACGCGCTCATGGCACGCACATAGCACGGCCGCCGGTTCGCCGCATCGGCCCTCCGCCCTAGTTGCCGACCGACTGCACGTTCGCAAAGTCGGTCGAAAGCGCGCCGAGCTGCAGGTCGAGCGTGGTGCCGGATTTCTGAACGCCGGTCGCCGTGCCGGTGACTGTGAACGGCACCGCCGTTCCCGCGCTGGTTCCGGTGGCGGTCCCGGCGGAGGTGACCGACACTTTGTAGGAACCGTCCGCGACCGCGCTGCCGGAATTGTCGGTGCCGTCCCAGGTCCAACTGTTGGTTCCTTGAGCGGCGTTCAGCGTCACGTCCCTGAGGTCGGTGCCCGAGGCATCGGCGACGCTGATCGTGACCGGCCCGGCCGAGGGCGCCGTGAAGTTCACCTGGCCGGTGCCGTTCTGCAGCGGCACGTGATCGGAGTTGACCGTGACCGTCTTGCCGACCATCGAGGAGGACTGCACGACGTCGCCGGCCTGGGTCAGCTGGATCAGCTGGGACAGGCTGGAATTGGTGTTGATCTGCTGCTCCACGCTCGAGAACTGCACGAGCTCGCTCGTGAACTGGTTGGTGTCGAGCGGGCTCGTGGATCCTGATTCTGCAGCTGCGTCATCAGCAGCGACAGGAAGCTCCCGAAATTGCTCGACAGCGACGCCAGCGGATCGGCGTTGCCGCTGCTCGTGGCCCCGCTCGTGGCGCTGGCCGACGCTGTCGTGCCGGATTGCTGAGAGGCGACGCTTGCGATGCTCATCGGTGGTTCTCCTTCGTTTTCACGCCGTGATGTCGAGCGACGCTGTCAGCCAGCGTGCGGCCTGGCCGCCGCCCGCGCTGTCCTCGTCCTGCCATGGCGGACCGCCTCTGGCGCGGCCGCCGCCCCACGGCTGGCCGAAGCCGCGCGCGCCCGCTCCCTCTCCGCTCGTCGCGCCGCTATCGGCGAAAGCCGAGCCGCCGGATGCAAACGACGAACCCGCGTGCGCCGGTTGCTGGGGTGCCAAATGGAAGCTGAGGCTCCGCCCGTCCGCTGGAACCCCGGCCTGGTCCAGCGCGCGCTGCAATGACGGGGCATCGCGCAGGAGCAGCGTCAGCGTTTCCGGCCGCTCGACGGTCACCTGCACGCGCGCCGCTCCCTCGTGCGGACGGTCGATCTGGATGCGCACCTGACCGAGCTCGGCCGGATCGAGCCGCACGGTCAGCCGGCCCGCCGTCGCGCCGGTGCCGAGCGAAACCAGCGCGGGCGCGATCTGGGCGGCCGGAGGCGCGTGAGACGGCGCGCTGGCCGCCGCCGCCGGGGCGTGCGTTGCCGGAGCGAGGGTGTTCGCGGCCGGGGGAGCCATGGCGGCGGGCGCAGCCAGCGCGATGGCCGCCCCGGGTTCGGTCTTGACCGCTTCGGGTGTTGGTTCCGTGGGCGGCACGGCGGCGGTCGCCTCCGTCCCAACTTCCTTGAGCGGCGGAGCGTCGTCCTTGCCGGACGGCGGTCCCGAAGCCGGCGAGGCAGGGCGCGGACTTGCGCTGATTGCGGGGGTCGCCGCCGCGAACGGCTGATGCGCCACACCGCGTCCGCCCTCGGACGCGGGCGCGGACGCGGGCGCGGGCGTAACGGTAGGCGGCGACGAGGCTGGCAGGACGAGCGCTGGCAGCGCCGCGACCGCGTCCGGTGCGGTCGCGGCGACGGTCGCCTGCTCGGCTGCCGTCCCCTTTGCCGCTTTCCGCTCGGAGACAGCCTCGCGATGCGACGGGGCCGAGGCGGTGCGAGGGGTCGCGTTCGGCGCCGGAGCGGCAGGGCCAGGACACGGGTCGCCGTTCGCGACCGGGACGGGCGGGACCAGCGCGGCAGGTCCGGTCTTCGCGGGCACGCTTTCGCCGGCGGCATCGCCGGCCCCGGCCTGCGCGGCCGCGTTTTCGGCCACCCCGGCGGGCGTGTCCACCGACGTGCCCACGGGCGTTCCGGCTGGGGCGGCAATCGGCGCGGCCGCGAGCTCGCCGGATGGCGCAGCCGTGGCTTCACCCGGCGACGCGCCAGAAGGCGCTGCCGTGACGGTGCCCGGCCTCGCGCCACGGATCGCGGCGAGGGTCGTGCTGGCGGCAGCCGCCGTGTCCGCGCGGACGCCCGGCGCGGGGGGCGGGACCGGCGATGCCGGGACGGATGTGGGCGCGGCGGCGTCGGCGTCCGGAGCCGCGACGGGCGCGGCGGTGGTCAGCAGAGCCGTGAGGCATGGGGCGAAGGTGGCTTTCGCGCCGCCGGGCCGCGCAGCCGAGGCGGCCGTCGCGCCCGGCATCGTCGCCGCGCGCTGGGAGACCGGGCCTCGCGACACCGGGACGACCGCATCCGTCATGGCCTGTGCATCCGCATCGGTTGCCGGTTCGCAACTTCCGGGCCAGTGGACCGCAACCTGCCCGCAAGCGCGGCGTGCGATGCGCCCGGCAGATATTGCCCGGCCGAAACTGCCGTCGCGCCCGGATCGGCACCCCTCCCGGCCCGACGCCCAGGGCAGCACGGAATGGCACGCTTCGTGCAGCCGCCGTGCCGCGCGGGGGATCGTCCCGCATCAGCGGGAGTTCGGCATGTCCCTTTTCGGCGCGATGAGCACAGCCATCAGCGGCATCAACGCCCAGTCCGGCGCGTTCAGCAACATCAGTGACAACGTCGCCAACAGCCAGACGGTCGGCTTCAAGCGCGTCGATACGAGCTTCCTCGACTATCTCACCAACAGCACCGCCCAGGTCAACGATTCGGGCTCGGTGTCGGCGCGGCCGGACTACGTCAACGACGTGCAGGGCACCGTCACCCAGACCCAGAGCGCGCTCAACCTCGCGATCACCGGCCAGGGCTTCTTCGCCGTCAGCCAGCAGAACGGGACCGTGAACAACGCTCCTACCTTCAGCCCGCAGCAATACTACACCCGCACCGGCGATTTCAGCCTCAACAAGACCGGCTACCTCGCCAACAGCGCGGGGTACGTGCTGGACGGCTGGGGCGTCGATCAGACCGGCGCCGTGCAGAGCAACACGCTCGCTCCGATCCAGGTCACGCAGTCGATCTTCAGCCCCGTGGCCACGAGCCAGGTGACGATCGCGGCCAATCTGCCGGCGACGCCCGCCAGCACCTCCGGCACATCGTCGCAGGTCGAGATCTACGACGCGCTCGGCAACCAGCACGCGGTCACGCTCAACTGGACGCAGAACGCGACGAACGACTGGACGGTCGCGATCAATGTTCCGGACGACACCACCGCCGCCGCGCGTGGCACCGCCGACGTGAAGTTCGGCGCGGCAAGCGGCAACGCCGTCCCGGACGGGACGATCGGCAGCATCGGCGGCGCGACCGGCAGCCTTGCCGGTTCGACCTATTCAGCGGGCGGCCCCTCCACGCTCAGCTTCACCGCGGATTTCGGCTCCGGCCCGCAAACCGTGCAGCTCAACCTCGGCAATTACGGCCAGGCGACCGGCCTCACCCAGTTCGCCGGAGCGGACTACAGCCCGCGCAGCCTGACGCAGAACGGCGTCGCCCCCGGCAGCTTCAGCAGCGCCGCGATCCAGGCGAACGGCGACGTGGTCGTCAACTACGACAACGGCCAGTCGCGCACGATCGCGCGCGTCCCTGTCGTGACGTTCGCCGACGCAAATGCGCTGCAGCGGCAGAACGGTCAGGCGTTCACGTCCGACATGAATTCGGGAACGCCGCTCGCCCAGGATTCCGGCGCAAACGGCGCGGGCAGCCTCGTCGCGAGCTCCATCGAGAGTTCCAACGTGGACATCGCGAGCGAGTTCAGCAAGCTGATCGTCGCGCAGCGCGCGTACTCGGCCAACACGAAAGTGGTGACGACGGCCGACGACCTGTTGCAGCAGACGATCGATATGAAGCGCTGACGGCTGATCCGCCATGAGCCTCGACGGCGCCCTCTCGATCGCGACCAGCGGCCTCGGCAATATCGACCGGCATTTCGCGGTCATTTCGCAGAACGTCGCCAATGCGAGCACGCCCGGCTACTCGCGCGAGATCGCGACGCAGGAGAGCATGACCGCCGCCGGCATCGGCATGGGCGTGCGCACGAACGCGACCGCGCGGCAGGTCGACGACGCCCTGCAGGGCGATCTCTTGTCGCAGAACGCGATGGTGGGCGGCCTGACCACCAGAAGCGGCGCGCTGTCCGCGATCGACACGGCGCTCGGCGCGGTCGGCGGCGGCGCGGATTTGTCGAGCCTGCTCGGCGGCTTGCAGGACGCCTTCTCGACCTTGCAGACCGATCCCTCCAGCCAGACGCAGCAATCGGCCGTCGTCGCCAGCGCGCAGAGCCTGGCGTCGGGCATCAACCGGCTCGCCGGAACCTACACGACGCAGCGCCAGGCGGCGCAGGACGGCATCGTCTCGGACGTCGCGACCCTCAATGCGACGCTCGGCGCGATCGGCGGCCTGACGAAGCAGATTGTGGCTCTGAAATCGGCGGGCCAGAGCACGGCCGACCTCGAGAATCAGCGCGACGCGGCGGTGCAGACCATCTCCTCGATTCTCGACGTCAAGACGCTGCAACAGGACAACGGCAATCTCGTCCTCGTTACCGCGAGCGGCCTGACCTTGCCGACCGGCGGCACCGGCAAGAACGGCCCGTTCTCGGCCACGCAAGCGACCGTCGGGCCGAACGCGACCTATCCCGCGAGCATCCCGCCGATCACGCTCGGCGGCGTCGATGTCACGTGCCAGCTCGGCGGCGGCACGCTGGGCGCGCGCGTCACGCTCCGGGACACGACCCTGCCGACCGACCAGGCGGAGCTGGACGAGTTCTCGCAATCCCTCGCCAGCCGCTTCGACGCGCAAGGTCTGCGTCTGTTCTCGGACGCATCCGGCGCGGTGCCCGCTGCCGGCGGCACGCCCGTGCAGGCGGGTTATGTCGGGTTCAGCACGTCGATCCGGGTCAATCCGGCGGTCGCGTCGTCGCCCGCCTTGGTGCGCGACGGCACGCAGGCGGTCGCGGGAAGCACGACGGGCGCGAGCGCCTTCACCCCCAACCCAAGCGGCGGCCCGGCCGGGTTCTCGGCCCTGATCGGGCGCGTGCTGAGCTACGCGCTCGGCTCGGAGGTGCAGGCGGGCGTCGCGCAACCGGCCGCCGCGACAACGGGCCTCGGCGCCTCCGGCAACCTCGCCGCGCCCTACGCCGCCCCCGCGACGCTCGCCGGCTTCGCGAGCGCGCTGACGGCGGCGCAGGCGCAGGAGAGCGGCGCGGCCTCGGCGGCGCTGACGACCGAGACCGGCGTGCAGACCTCGCTCGCGGCGAAGCTGAACGCGGCGAGCGGCGTCAGCGTCGATTTAGAAATGTCGCAGATGATCGCGCTGCAGAACGCCTATGGAGCGAATGCGAAAGTGGTGGAGTCGGTGCAGGCCATGTGGACCGCGCTGCTCGGGATGATCCCCTGAGCATGACCAGCATCGCGAGCTTTCCCGAATACGGGCTGCTGACCCGCCTGGTCGCGGATAGCGGCACGGTGCGCGCCAGCCTCGACACGCTGACGCAGCAGGCGGCGGACGGCTACATCTCGGACAGCTATTCGGGCCTCGGCGCGGGCGCGCGCGTCTCGCTCGACCTCACGCCGCAGATCGCGCACCAGACCGCGATCCAATCCGGCATCGACCAGGCGACGGCGCGGCTCGACGTCACGCAGACGGCGATGACCCAGATCCAGTCCGTCGCCTCCGATTTCTACGCCAAGCTCGGCACCTTGGACGGCCTGGACGCGAGTTCCGTGAACACGCTGGCCGCGTCCGCGCGCTCGGCGCTGACGCAGGTCGCGGGGCTGCTGAACACGACCGACGGCAACGGGTACGTGTTCTCGGGACAGGATAGCGGCAATCCGCCCGTGCCGAACGGCGACGCCATTTTGTCATCGGGCTTCTACACGCAGATCAACGCGGCGGTAGGCGCGCTGTCCGCGAACGGCGCCGCCGCGACCGCCGCCTCGACCCTCGGGACGGCAAGCTCGAACGCGGCCGGAACGTCGCCGTTCTCGGCCTTCCTGTCGCAAGCGCCGGCCGCGCTTGCCGGGCAACGCAGCGTCGTGCCGCTCGGCGACGGGCAGAGCGAGCCGACCGGTCTGCTCGCCAGCGCCAATGCGTCCGTGACCAGCGGCGGCAGCTCGACTACTGGCTCCTACATGCGCGACCTGATGCGCGCGCTGGCGACGATCGGCTCGCTCTCCGGCGGCCAGATGAGCGACAGCGCGAACTTCAACGCGCTCGTCGCGGACACGCGCGTGAGCCTGAACGGCGCGATCGGCGCCATGGCGGACGATTCCGGCGTGCTCGGCAATCAGGAGGCGCGCCTCACCGACGACAAGACCCGGATTGGCGCCATGCAGACCGCGCTCAAGTCGCAGCTCTCGAGCGTGCAGGAAGTGGACATGACGGCCACGCTGTCGCAGCTGACGGCGACGCAGACGCGGATGCAGGCGTCCTACCAGCTCATCGCCGGGCTGAGCAACCTCAGCCTCGTCAAATATCTCCCATGATGCCCCGAACGGCTGCTTCCGCTTCACCGGGCATTAATCCGGCACGGCCAAGATGGCGTCACACCCGCAAAAAGGCGGGGGCATGCATCACCTCGGACGCACAGGATAAGAAGCCATGTCCCTGAACTCGGTCAACACCAATAACGGCGCGATGATCGCGCTGCAGTCGCTCAACCAGACCGCCTCGTCTCTAAGCTCCGTGCAGAAGCAGATCTCGACCGGCCTGCGCGTCGCCGACGCGACCGACGACGGCGCGGCCTTCGCCATCGCGCAGCGGGTGCGGTCGGATGTCGGCGCGCTGACCACGGCGAACCAGCAGCTCGGCAGCGTCAAGGGCCTGATCTCGACCACGGTCACGGGCCTGACCAACGTCTCCAACACGATGATGTCGATGCGCAGCAAGCTGCTCGAGATGTCGAACTCTGGCACGACGTCGGATACGAGGTCGCAGGACGCCACGGCGTACAACCAGATGCTGTACAGCGTGAAGACCGCGATCCAGGACGCGAAATATAACGGCAAGACCCTGATCGGCAATGTCGGCGGCACCGCCGGCTTCGCCAATGTGGCAGTGGTGCGCAACGAGGTGGCGGCGACCTACGGCATCGCCACGTTCGGCGGATCGGCGCTTCTCGGCTCGCTCAGCTTCACCTCGACCCAGCTGGGCGGGGCGGGCACCATGGCGGCCATGATCACGGCGGGCGGCGTGTTCAGCAAGATGTTCAGCAAGGTCAGCACCGCGCTGAACACCTACGGCGCGGCCTCCAACTACGTGGACATGCAGCAGAGCTACAACAGCAACAAAATCGACTCGCTGAACAGCGGGCTCGGCTCGCTGGTCGACGCCGATCTCGCCAAAGAGTCGGCGCAGCTGCAGGCGCTGCAGATCCGCCAGCAGCTCGGAACGCAGGCCCTCTCGCTCGCGAACCAGGCGCCCCAAACCCTGCTCAGCCTGTTCAAGTAACGTCCAGGGGGCGGGCCGCGACCATCCGTCCGGCCCGCCGCCGCTGCCCTTTCAATCCCGCCGCCATGGATGCCACCGGGACGGAGATGCATGTCCAATCTGGTCCTCGAGTTGCGCCAAGGTGAGACGATGATCATCAACGGCGCGCCGATCCGGTTCCGCACCAAGGCGCGGATCGAACTCACCGCCAAGGCCCGCTTCCTGTTCGGCAAGCAGATCATGCGCCCCGATCAGGCGGACAGTCCGGCGCGACGGATCTATTTCGCCCTGCAATGCGCCTATATCGGCTCGCCCGACGAGCGTACCGCTGGTCTCGCCTCGGCGCGGGATCTGATCGACGACTTCAAGGCCGCGACCACATCGGCGCTGGCCTGCGAGATCCTCGATCGCGCGCTCGCCGCCGCGATAGCGGACGATTGCTATCAGGCGCTGAAGCTCGCGCGGCGGATCATCCGGCATGAGGATTCGGTGCTGGGCCGCGCCGCCGACGAGGCCGCGCCCCTCTACCGCTCGCCGCCCAGCCTCGAACCGAGGGAGCCTGTCGTCGCATGCAAATGACCAGCACCGCCGCCCGCCGCGGCTACGAAGCCTCGTCGGGCCTGCGCAGCCTCAGGGAACAGGAGGCGGACGTGTTCCGCCGCGTCAACGGCGCCTTGCGCGCGTCCGAGGGCGCGGGTCCGGTCCAGCGCGTGCGCGCGCTTGCGGACAATCGCCGGCTCTGGCAGGCGGTATCGGATTTGATGCGCGATCCGGCGAACGGCCTGTCCCGGGAGCTGCGGGCGGGACTCGTCTCGATCGGCCTTGCCGTCCAGCGCGAAATGGACCGGGACACGCCGGATGTCGATTTCCTGATCGGCATCAACGAAAACATCGCCGCCGGCCTCGGCGCGGCCGCTTAGGGGAGGGCGGCGTGGTCAGCTCGATCAGCCTCTCCAGCCTCGGCACGTTGTTCGCGAGCATGAATACGAGCACGGGCGCCGGCGCGGCCGCCGACCTGCTGTCCACCCTCTACGGGCAGTCCGGCAGCACGAACGCGAGCCCGGCGGACGCGCTGGCGGCGTTGCAAACGGCGGAGACGAACAGCAGCAAGGACATCGCGCAGACGGCGAGCCAGCCGGCCGTCGCCCGCGACGTCACCGCGTTCCGCGCCGCCGTCGCCAACGCGAAGGACGTGAAGTCGCTGCTGTCGAACACGGCCTTCATGAAGGTGTTTCTGACAGCAAACGGCCTGTCCGACCAGACCGCCTATCCGGCGTTGGCGCAGAAGGCGCTGATGTCGGACCCGAACAGCTCGACGTCGCTGGCGAGCAAGCTCTCCGACACGCGTTGGCAATCGCTGGTCAAGACCTACGATTTCGCCAATGACGGCCTCGCCAACCTGAAGAAGAGCGGCGTGCTCGACACCTTGGCCAACGGCTACGCCGAGGTCACGTGGCGTCAGAGCCTGGATGCGACCACGCCCGGCCTGTCGAACGCGCTCACCTTCCGCTCGGAAGCCTCCTCGATCACGTCCGTCGACCAGATTCTCGGCGACAGCGTGATGCGGACGGTGGTGACGACGGCGCTCAACATCCCGGAGCAGATCGCCTTCCAGCCGATCGAGGCGCAGGAGAAGGCGATCAGCACCCGGCTCGACATCACCAAGTTCCAGGATCCGAAATTCGTTGAGAAGTTCACGCAGCAATATCTGGTTGCCGCCAGTACCGGCACGAGCACGTCCGCCGGCGATTCCGTCGCGACGCTCGCGAGCAAGCTGAACGCGCTCACCGTCTGACCCCGATCCGAACCGGCTCAAAAGGAGCCCCGCATGTCGCAGCCCACGCCGACCTTCGCCGACCCGGACGCGCTGATGGGGCGCGTCTCGGAGATGATCGCTTCCGGCCGCCTCGGCGTCGCGCGCCCGCTGCTCGCGGCCGTCGAGCGGCTCGCGCCGCCATCGCCGCGTCTCGCCGAACTCTCCGCCTGGCTGCTGATGCGGGAGAGCCGGATCGAGCAGGCGGGCGAGGCGCTCGATCGGGCGTTGGAAGAGGCGCCGCAGGACGCGCCGCTCCGCCGCCGCCGCGCGGAACTGCGGCTGCTGCGCGACGACTATCTGGGCGCCGCGAGCGACGCCGCCGATGCGGTCGTCCTCGCGCCGGGCGATCCAGGCGCGAAGGCGCTGCTCGGCACCGCGCTGCTGGGTCTCGGCCTGCCGTCGGAAGCGGCGGCCTGCCTGAACGAAGCGGTCGCCGCCGCGCCCACGACGCCGGGCTACCGCCAGGGCCTGGCGGCGGCGCAGGAGGCGACGGGCGAGCCGGACGAAGCGGCCGAGACGCTCGCCGAGGGGATTGCGTCCTGTCCGCGCGCCGTCTCGCTCCGGGCCGCCGCCATGATGCAGCGCGTGCGGCATGGGGATTTCGCGGGTGCGCTCGCGATCGCCGAGCGCGCCCGGCGGGACGGCGTCGCCGATGCCTCGATCCACGGTCTCAAGGGCCACGCGCTGGCAGCGCTCGGCCGGCATGACGAGGCGGCTTCGGCCTATGCCGACGCCGTGAAGCTCGCGGCAGGCGATCCCGCCGCGCGGCCGCCCGGTTCGATCGCGCACGAACGCGCCGCCTCGGACTACGTCCGGGTCGTGTTCGACAGCTACGCGCCGTTCTTCGAGGAGCACCTGCTCTCCTTCGAGTACCGCGTGCCGGGCCTGATCCGCGCCTCGGTGCTGCGCCAGTTCCCGGCCGCATCGGCGTCCGACCCGGTCGGCCCGGTGCTCGACATCGGCTGCGGCACCGGGATGGGCGCGGTCGCGCTGCTGGGATGCGGCGTCGGACCGTTTATCGGCGTCGATCTCTCGCCCGCCATGCTCAGCCGCGCGAAAGACAAGGGGCTCTATGCCGAGCTGCACGAGGCCGACCTGCTCGCACAGCTGCAACAGGACGCGCGACGGTTCCCGCTCGTCATCGCGGGCGACGTGCTCTGCTACTTTGGCGCGATGGAGGCGCTGTTCGCCGCCGTGCATCGGCGCCTGACGCCGGGCGGCGTGTTCGTCTTCTCCTGCGAGGAGATGGAGGGCAATCCGGAAGATGCGGACGCGCCTCCGGCGGCGTGGTCGCTCGGCCCACAGGGGCGATACGCGCACGGCCACGACTATGTCGTCCGCTGCGCGCGTGACGCCGGGTTCCTCATCGTGGAGCAAAGCCGCGAAATGCTGCGGCGGGAGAGGGGCGCGCCCGTGATGGGCTGCGTGATGGCGCTGGAACGCGTCCAGCATGTCGGCTGAGGCGGCGGCGCTGCTGGCAAACGGCGATGACGCAGGCGCGCTCCAGGCGCTGCGTTGCGCCGTCTCGGGGGGCGACCTCCATCCGCCGCTGCTGCTGAACCTGGCGCTGGCCGAGGCACGGGCCGGCGACGACGCACGCGCGGCCGCGCTGCTCGACACGCTCGAGCGCTGCTGCCCGCGATGGGACGAGCCGCCGCTCCGCCGCGCCGAGCGCGCGCGCGCGGCGGGTCGCACGGAGGAGGCGGCGGCGGCCTACGAGCGCGCGCTCGCGATCGACCCGACGCGGCCGGAGGCGCTGATCGGGCGAGCCGTGCTGTGGCTCGCAAATCGGGCAGCCGGAGCGGGCGCGGCCGCTGTTGCTCCGTGCCTGCACCGTCGCTCCCCATCGCGCCGAGGCGTGGGACGCGCTCGGCCTCGCTTTGATGGCGAGCGGCGATGGCGCGGGCGCGTCGGCGGCGTTCGCCGAGGCACGGCGGATCGCGCCGGACAACCTCTCCTACGCGCTGCACCGTGTCGCGGCGTGCGCGTGCGCGGGAACGCTCGAGGCCGAACTCGCTTGGCTCGACGCGGCCGGCGCATCCGATCCGCTCGATTTCGCCTCCGCCGTCGCGCGCGGCGCGGCTCTGGAGGCGCTCGGCCGTCTCGACGAGGCCGCCGATGCGCTAGAGGTCGCCGCCATCCTCGATCCGGCCTCCGCGGTCGCGGCCTCGATGCGCGCCTGCGTGCTGGTCGCCGCCAACCGGCTGCAAGAGGCGGACGCGGCGCTCGCCCTCGCGATCGCGCTCGATCCGGATTCGGCGCTGCTCGTGAACAACCGCGCCGCCGTGCTGATGCGGCTGCACCGACCGGCCGAGGCGCGGACGCTGCTGCTCGATCTGCTGGCCCGGCATGAGCCGGAGCCGGGCGTGCTCTGCAACCTCGCGACCGCGACGCTATCCTGTGGGCGGCAGGAGGAGGCGGAGGCGATCGCGCAAGACGCGATCCGTCTCGCGCCCGACCAGGTGCTGCCGCGGCGGACGTTGTGCAATACACGCATTTATGGGGAGACGGCGGACGGGGCGTCCGTGCTGGCAGCCCTCCGCGCCTGCTCGGACCGGCTCCCGCGCGATGCCGGGCCGCCATTCGCCAACTCACCCGATCCCGGCCGGCGCCTCAGGCTCGGGCTGCTGTCGGGCACGATGCGGACGCATCCGGTCGGCTGGTTCACGGTCGCCGCCTTCGAGGCGCTCGATCCCGCTGCGTTCGAGATCGTCGGCCTCTCGCAGATGCGGAGCGACGATCCGATCGCGCGCCGGTTCCGCGCCCGCGCCTCCGACTGGCACGACATCGCCCGGCTCGACGATCCGGGGCTGCGGACGCTCGCGCGCGACGCCGGGATCGACGTGCTGATCGATCTCGGCGGCTACGGCGATCTCGGCCGCATGCCCGCCTGCGCGCTCAGGCTCGCGCCGGTGCAGGTGAAGTGGGTCGGGATGCAGAATCACAGCACCGGCCTGCCGGAGATGGACTGGTTCCTGACCGACGCCTGGGAAACGCCGCCTGGCTACGACCGTCTCTACACCGAGCGGCTGCTGCGGCTGCCGGACGGGTATGTCTGCTACGCGCCGCCGCCGCATGCGCCCGATGTCGGTCCGTTGCCCGCGCTCGCCAACGGGCACGTCACGTTCGGCTGCTTCAACAACATCGCCAAGATCACCCCGCGCGTCATCCGTACTTGGGCGCGCATCCTGCGGCGCGTGCCGGATGCGCGGCTCGTGCTCAAGGCGCACCAGTTCTCCGACCCCGGCACGGCGCAAGCGATGCTGGAGGCGTTCGGCAACGAAGGCGTCGCGCCCGGCCGCATCGCCTGCCGCGGCGCATCGGGACATCGCGTGCTGCTCGGCGAATACAACGACGTGGATTTCGTGCTCGACCCGTTTCCCTATTCCGGCGGCCTCACGACCTGCGAGGCGCTGTGGATGGGCGTGCCGACCCTCACCTGTCCCGGCGAGACCTTCGCTTCACGCCATTCGGCGAGCCATCTGTGCAATGTCGGCCTGTCCGATTGGGTCGTGTCCTCGCTCGATGAATACGAGGGGCAGGCGGTGGCCCGCGCGGCCGATCCCGGCGCCCTCGCGGCGCTTCGAGGCAGCCTGCGCGCGCGCGTGCAGGCGAGTCCGCTCTGCGACGCGCCGCGCTTCGGCCGTCATCTCGGCAAGGCGCTGCGTCATGCCTGGGCCGAATGGTGCCGGGGGAGGGCAAGCGCATGAGCCGTCCCCTTCGCGCTTTCCGCCGATCTGCCGGAGAGGCTGGTTTTCTCGGGCGAGTTCGGGGCCGAGGTGAATTCGTTTCTCCCGTTCGTGTACTGGCTGCACCTCGCGGGCGAAATGCGCGAGCGGCGGATCGTCACCTATGACGGCATGCGGCCCTTCTACTTCTTCCTCGATCCCGCGCAGGTCGAGACGCGGCGGGAGACCCGCGCCTACGTGCCGGTGGCCACGCGCCCGGCCTGGCTCCCGACGCGCGACGATCACAACCCGCGCCGGACCGCATTCGAGCTGTTTCCGGACTATCGCGCCCAGTACAGGAACCACCTGTTCGACGGGGAGAAGCCGCTCCTCGTCGTGCATAACAAATTTACGCGCGAATGGGGTCGGCCGCCGGTCAATTTCTTCTCGCTCGATATGCTGCGGTGCATTTTCTCGGGCCTCTCCGCGCGGTTCACGATCGTCTACACGCGCCCCGGAATCCGCGCCAGACGCACGGATTTTTCCGGCGACGAGCAGCCCGACGTCCGGCTCGACGATCTCGCCCTCGTGCGCGACCATCCCGAGGTGCTCTTGTTCGAGGACGTCGTCGCGGCGGCGGCGGACGAGTACAGCTACAATAGGCTGAAGCTGATGCTGTACGCGTCGGCGCACTTCCACCTGACCGTGCAGGGCGGCAACGTGCATCTCGCGGCCCTATTCGCGGGATCGCTGATCGGCGTGCTGCACCGCTTCGGGCAGGAGATCCGGCGCAGCTACGCGCACGGTCACTTCCGGCATGCCGCCAATCCCCGGCCCGACTACCTGATCTGCCGCTCCGGGGAGGAGCTGATGCTGGCGCTCGACGTGTTCGCGGACAGCCGGCTGAGCGACGGCCGCGTGCTGCTGCCGCCGGACCAGTCCGGGACCCTGACCGCGCTGTCGCCGGCGCTGCAATGCGGGCCGGACCGGATGCTTCCCGTCGCATGGGCGTAAGCGTCGCGCGCATATCGGCGGCAACGCCTGGAGCGAGACCGATCCGCGCACGGGAATTGAGGTGCATCGCTACGGCTCGCATCTGTTCCATTGCAGCAGCGAGGAAATCTGGGAGTACGTGCGGCGCTTCGCCGCGTTCACCGACTACCGCCACCACGTGTTCACGACGGCTGGCGGCCGGGTCTTTTCGATGCCGATCAATCTCGGCACGATCTGCGTCTTCTTCGGCCGGTCCTTCACCCTCATCGAAGCGCGCGCACTCGTCTTCCGGCACGCCTCCGAGCTTGCCGGACGCACGCCGGTTCACCGGCGTCGATTTCTTCGCCGTGCGCGAGCAGCTCCGCCCTGGGCAGAAGATCGTCTATACCGGTCCGATCGACCTTCGGCGGGCGGCTCGGATCCTACGCCTATCTCGACATGCACCAGGCGATCGGGGCCGCCATGCGCTGCGTCGCCCGCCGGGTGCCGCCCGCCTTCGCCGACGGCCGGCCGTTCGCGCGCGCGCCCGCCTGAAACCCCTTCATTCGTCGTAGGAGACGAGGGTCTCGACGGGCACGTCGAGCTTCGACCGGCCGTGCAGGAAGGCGAGCTCGATCAGAGCCGCCGCCGCCGGCACCGCCGCGCCGCAGCTCCTGAGCAGCGCGATGCCGGCGGCCATCGTGCCTCCGGTCGCCAGCAAATCGTCCACGACCACCACCCGCTGGCCGTTCTGGACGGCGTCCGCCTGCACCTCGATCCGGTCCGTTCCGTATTCCAGCGCATAGTCGAGGCCGACCGTTTCGCCGGGCAGCTTGCCGCGCTTGCGCAGCATGATGAAGCCGCAGCCGAGCTTGAGCGCGAGCGGAGCCGCGATCAGGAAGCCCCGGCTCTCGACGCCCGCCAGCAGGTCGGGCTTGTAGGGCTGGACCGCGCGCGCCATGCGGCCCATCGCGACCTGCCAGCCGTCGGCGTGCCGCAGCAGGGTGGAGATGTCGTAGAACAGGATGCCGGGCTTCGGGAAATCGGGAATGCCCCGGATGCAATCCTTGAGGTCCATCGCGCGCGCCTTGAATGGAAACGGGAAGCGGCGTGTACAGTGATCGCCGCCCCGGAGGCAAATCCGCCCGGCGCGGGCCTGTCGGGGCCGCCCCAGGTCGCGTATGCAGCGCCGATGACGCGCATCTGGATCGCCTCCCTCGCCGGCATCGCCGGGTTCTGCCTCTATGTGATGGGCGCCGTCGCCCTGGCCGACCGCCTGGCCGGGCTGCCCGGGGCGGTGAGCGCGCTCTATTTCGCGGTCGCGGGCGTGCTCTGGGTGATACCGGCGCGATGGCTGATGTACTGGGCCGCCGGCCAGCGCTGAACCGCGCTCAGGTCAGCAGCAGCTGCGCCACGTCCTTCGCCCGATCCGCGGGCGCATCCAGATCGAGCGCGGGGCCGACCGGCACGATCCCGGTCGGGTCGATGCGCGGGTGGCTCAGGTAGTAGTGCCGCTTGATATGGCCGAGATCGACGGTCGGCGCGATGCCGGGCAGCTGGTAGATGTCGCGCGTATAGGCCCAGAGCGAGGGGTAATCGACCAGGCGGCGGATGTTGCACTTGAAATGCCCGTAATAGACGGGATCGAAGCGCAGCAGCGTCGTGAACAGGCGCACATCCGCCTCCGTCAGCGCGCCGCCGCACAGGAAGCGGTGCTGCGAGAGGCGGCTCTCGAGCCAGTCGAGCGTCTCGAACAGCGGCCCGATGGCGTCCTCGTACGCCGCTTGGGTTTTGGCGAAGCCGGCCTTGTACACGCCGTTGTTGACGGTGTGGTAGATGCGCTCGTTCAGGGCGTCGATCTCGTCCCGCAACTCCGGCGGATAGTAGTTGCCGGGTTTCGCGCCGACGCCATCGAACGCCGTGCTGAACATGCGCACGATTTCAGCCAATTCATTGTTGACGATCCTCTGCGTGAATTTGTCCCATAACACCGGCACCGAGACCTTGCCGGTATAGTCCGGGTCCGATTGCGTGTAGATTTCATGCAGGTAGCGGCTCTCGAACAGCGGGTCCGGGATCACGCCCTCGCCCGGATCGAAGGTCCAGCCGTTTTCTCCCATCAGCCAGTTCACGACCGAGACCGGGATCAGCTCCTCGAGGCCCTTGAGCACGCGCATGATGAGCGTGCGGTGCGCCCAGGGGCAGGCGAGCGAGACATAGAGGTGATAGCGGCCGGGCTGGGCGTCGAACCCGTCATGCCCGGTCGAGCCGGGGCGGCCGTCCGGCGTCACCCAGTTCCGGAATGCCGCCGCCTTGCGGACGAAGCTGCCGTCGGGCCGCGCGGTGTCGCCCTTGCTCCTCGCCTCCTCCGGAGGCTGGCTATGCCAGACCCCGCCGATCAGCAGACCCATGCCGTCACTCCTTATGCGCCCCGCCCCGGCAGCATCGCTTGGAACGCCCGTGCGTTCACCTACCATAGCCGTTTCCGGTTCAGCGGCCAGCGGTCGCGATCGTACCGCCGGGCGCGACGCGCGCGATCTCGCTCACCAGCTTGCGGACCATGCCTTCCCCGAAACTGTGGAAATCGTGGATCTCGAGCACGAAGCTGCCCGGACCGCCCGCGACGTTCTCGCGGTAGTAGTTGGCAAGCCCGCCGGGCGGCTGCACATGGGCGTAGGTCCAGGACACCGGATGGTCGTTAATGATCGCGAGGCCATTGATGACGATGCCCGCGCGCACGGCGTCGTCGCGCGCGGCGGCGACGTCGCGGCCGGCATTGTTCGTGCCATCCCCGCAGACATCGATGACGCGCCTGGCGGCCTCGACCGGCGCCTCGGTCAGCCTCTGCATGGCCGCGTCGATCCCGGCGCTGATCGCCGTTCGCCCGAAAAAGGAGCGCGGCGCCTCGGTCAGCTGGCGAGCCACGCTCGCGGCCGAGCCGTCGTCGCGGATCACGGTCCAGTCGAGCACGGTCTTCACCTCGCCCGCGCTCGCGAATTCAATATACGAGACGGCGATCGCCCCGGCGACGCCTCCCTGGATGGCGGCCAGCACCTCCTTGCTGGTCAGGGCCGCCGCGTATCCCTTCTTCTCCAGGTCGAACTCGGAATCGTCGATGCTGCGCGAGACGTCGGTGACGAGGACAAGGGCGACGTCCACCGGCTGCGCGGCCCAGGCCGCGAGCGGCGGCAGCGAGAGGGCGGCGACGGTCAGGAGACGGCAACCGAACCACATGGCGCAGCCTCGTCCGGCGAGTACAGACCATGTTCCGCCTTTGCCGGGGCGGCGCAAAGTAAAATCGCGATGCGGTCAGGTCGCGAACCGGGCCAGCCGGACGGCCGTATGGCCCCGGCTCGGCCGCAGGCTCGGCATCACCAGCAGGCAATCCGGGTGCGGGGTGCGAATTTCGGTCGGTCCATCGACCGCGATGAGGGTGTCCGCTGCCGGGACCACATCCCCGCCGCGAAAAGGCTGGGCGAAGGTGAAGGCCGCGGTCGCGGCCGTCACGACGGTCGTGACCTCGGCGAAGCGGGGCGGCGCGGGCGGTCGGGGCAGCACACCGGAAATGTCGGCGGCGAGCCCGACATGGCGCAGCACGCCGCCGATGCAGGCCTGCGTCATGCCGACGGTGGAGGCCTCCCAATGCTGCCCGGCCTCGACCAGCGCCGCCGCCGCGGCGGTATCCGGATCGGTGAACCGGTGATAGTCGATCAGCCGTCGTCCGCTCGCATGGCCGGCATCGGCGACGATCAGTTCCGGAACACCGATGCCGAACGCGAGCCGCCGTCCCTTGGCGGACGAGCCGCTGAGCAGCAGGGGATCGGAGGGCCAGAGCATCGAGTGCAGGTCGAGCAGCACGTCCACCGTCTCGATCAGGGGCCGGATCTCGCGCGCCCGATCCAGTTCGGAGGAGCGGCGGGGGCCGCCGAGCACGTCCTCGGCCCAGAGGCGGTTCATGTCCTCGTCCACGAAGCGCGACGCGGTTGGCTGCCGCGGGTCGAACCGCCCGAAGGCCGCAAGGTTCAGGAACCCGAATGTGATGCGCCCCCGCGCCGGGCGCAGGCCCTCGCGCAGCAGGCGATCGAGCGCGATCGCGCCCGCGATCTCGTTGCCATGGGTGAGAGCGGTCAGCGCGAGATGCGGCCCGGGCCGGGAGCTGTCATGCGTGGTGAAGCCCGGCACGCCCGTATTGCCGTCGCGCCACGGCGAGAGGTCGGGAGCCGTCAGCCGCACGTCGAATTGCGGGAAGGGGGGCGGTGTCAGGGAGAGGTCTGGCTTCGTATCCACGGAACCTCACGCGCAG
This sequence comes from uncultured Alphaproteobacteria bacterium, assembly GCA_963777325.1. GTDB lineage: Bacteria > Pseudomonadota > Alphaproteobacteria > Acetobacterales > Acetobacteraceae > JAFAXA01. The sequence continues at coordinate 572,581 of CAVZQE010000022.1, forward strand.
GGCCGGTTCAGGCGAGCAGCCGATCCGCAAGGCGGCGGATGAAGACGTCGCACGCATCGAGTTCGCTGCGCGCGATCCATTCGTCCGGCCGGTGTGCCTGGGCGATATCGCCCGGTCCACAGATGATGGTGGCGATCCCGGCCTCCGCATAGAGGCCCGCCTCGGTTCCGTAGCTGACATGGCCGGCGGCATTGGTTCCGCACAGATGCATCACGGCGGCCGTAAGCGCGTGCTCCGGCCGCAGCGACAGCCCTGGTATCCAGTTGTCGATCTCGAATGCGAACCCGGCTTCGGGGTGGCCTCGCTTCATGTCGGGTTCGATCGCGCGGCGGACGAACGCCTTGAAGCGTTCGACTTCGGCGTGCATGTCGTCGGCTGGGACCGTCCGCCATTCCATCGCGAACGCGCAGCGTTCGGGGATGATGTTGAGGATCGATCCGCCCTCGACGGTTCCGACATGGACGGTCGTGTGCGGCGGATCGAAGCCCTCCTCGAACGGACCTTCGGTCGCGAAGCGCTCGGCTTCGGCGGCGGCGTGCATGATGGCGGCGGAGGCGGCGTAGATCGCGTTGACGCCGCGCGCGGGCGCGCTCGAATGGCCGGGCGCGCCGCGCACGCTCACGCGCAGCACCAGCCGGCCCTTATGCGCGACTACGGGCCGCATCAGCGATGGCTCGCCGACCACGCAGAGCTCCGGCTTCGCGCCCGAAAGCGCCATGTCCTGGATGAGACGGCGGGCGCCGTTGCAGGTGGTCTCCTCGTCGTAGCTGATGAACAGATGCAGGGGCCGCGAGAGACGCCGCGCCTGCAAATCCGGCACGGCCGCGAGAGCGGATGCGACGAACCCCTTCATGTCGGCCGTGCCGCGCCCGTAGAGCCGTCCGCCTTCCATCCGGAGCGCGAACGGATCGGAGGTCCAGGCCTGGCCATCGACCGGCACCGTGTCCACATGTCCCGAGAGCGCGAGGCCGCCCGGCCCCGGCCCGCCGATCGTGGCCTGGATATTGGCCTTGCGCCCGGACTCGTCGGTGCTGATCCGGTACGGGACGCCATGCGTGTCGAGGTAGCTCCGGATGAAGCCGATCAACGCGAGATTGGAGTTTCGGCTTGTGGTATCGAACGATACCATCCGGTCGAGCAACTCCAGCGTGGATTGCCGGGGGACGGGGGTGGACGGGCTGGACATGCCGGCACTCTATACGCATCGCGGGACGGAGCAACCGTACGCGGCTTCTCCGGCGACATCCAGGCCCGGCGCTGGCGGAGCAGGCCGGCCGCCGCTATGATCCCGCACATATGCCCGTCTGGGCGCCTGAGGAGCATCGTCGATGGGTTTGGTCGCGGGCCTGCGGGCCGCATCGGTCGCCGCAATACTTTGCTGCATCTCCCCCGTGGTCCTGTCGGCTCAGACGATCACCCTCGCCGTGGCGGCGCCGGTCACAAGCATCGATCCGCATTATCACAATCTGACGCCCAATCAGGCCATGGCCGCGGACATCTTCGAGCCTCTGGTGGACATGGACGCGACCGCGCACCCCGTTCCGGCCCTGGCCGAAAGCTGGCGCCGGGTCGACGACCGTACATGGGAGTTCAAGCTCCGCCATGCGCGTTTCCACAACGGCGATGAATTCACGGCCGATGACGTCGCGTTCACGCTCGCCCGTGTGCCCAAGGTCGTCAACAGCCCCAGCTCCTACGCGATCTACACCCGCGCCATAGAAAGCGTGCAGGTCGTCGATCCGCACACGATCCGGCTCACGACCAAGACGGTCTATCCGCTGCTGCCGATCGATCTGACCCAGGTCTCGATCATCTGCCGCTGTGTCGGGCCGGACCCCACGACCGAGGACTTCAACAGCGGCAAGGACGCGATCGGCACCGGCCCGTTCCGCTTCGTCTCCTACACGCCCAGCGACCGGATCGAGCTTGAGCGTAACGACCAGTGGTGGGGCCGCGCGTCCGCCTGGAAGCATGTCACGTATCGCATCATCAGCAACGACGGCGCGCGCGCCGCGGCGCTGCTCGCGGGCGACGTGCAGTTTATCGAACTCAGTGCCGACCAGCGACATCGCGGCATTGCGCAAGAACCCGTCGCTTACGCTGTCCGAGATCGTCGGTCTCAGGCTGATCTATCTGGCGCTCGACCAGTCGCGCGACGGGCCGACGCCGTTCGTCACCGGCCCGAACGGCGAGACGCTCGACGGCAATCCGTTGAAGGACCGGCGCGTGCGCGAGGCGCTGTCGATCGCCATCAACCGTCCGGGCATCGTCGAGCGCATCATGGAAAACGCGGCGATCGCGTCGGGGCAATTCCTGCCGCCCGGCAGCTATAGCTACGTGCCCGACCTGCCGCCGCCGCCCTTCGAGGCGGCGCGGGCCCGGAAGCTGCTTGCGGACGCAGGCTATCCGAACGGCCTGACGATGACGCTGCACAGCCCGAACAATCGCTATCTCAACGATGAGCGCATCGCGCAGGCGATCGGGCAGATGTGGTCCAGGATCGGGGTCAGGACGAGCGTCGAGGCGCTGCCCTGGACGAGCTTCGTCGCGCACGCGAACAAGCAGGACTATTCGGCCTTTCTGCAGGGCTGGGCGAGCGCGACCGGCGAGGCCTCCAACCCGCTCCGCGCGCTGGTCGCCACCTGGAATCCGGCCAAGGGCTTCGGCACCACCAATCGCGGGCGCTACTCGAACCCGGCGCTCGACGGCGTGCTGGAACGTGCGTTGGCGACGGTCGATGACAAAGCGCGCGAGACGCTGCTCGAGCAGGCGACGAGCATGGCGTTCGGGGATGTCGCCATCATCCCGCTGCACAACCAGAAGAACATCTGGGCGATGAAGGCCGGCCTCACCTACGTGCCGCGCGCCGACGAGGAGACGCGCGTCGTCGATATCCGTCCGCGGGAGGCCGCCGCCGCGCGATGACCGCCTGGATCGCCGGGCGGCTGCTGCAGGCGCTCGGGGTTGTGTTCTTAATGACCGTGATCGTGTTCGCCGGGCTGCACGCCATCGGCAATCCGGCCGACATCCTGATCTCGCCCCAGGCGGACCAGGCCGAGCGCATCCGCGTCGTCGCGTCGCTCGGCCTCGACCGGCCGCTCTGGACGCAATATGCCCTGTTCCTGCGCGGCCTCGAGCATGGCGATCTTGGCCGCAGTTTCGTCTACAACGAACCGGCGCTGCGCCTGATCGCCGAGCGGATGCCGGCGACGCTCGAACTCGCGACGACGGCGGTGCTGCTGTCGCTCGTGATCGGCTTGCCGTTCGGCCTCCATGCCGGGCTGCATCCGCGCAGCCTCGGGGCGCGGGCGGTGATGGCGGCCAGCGTGCTCGGCTTCAGCTTGCCGACCTTCTGGGTCGGGCTAATGCTCATTCTCGTGTTCGCGGTCCAGCTCGGCTGGCTGCCCAGCACGGGGCGCGGGGCGACCGCGACGCTGTTCGGGATGCAGTGGTCTTTCCTGACCTGGGATGGTCTGCGTCACCTCGCCTTGCCCGCCGTCAACCTCGCCTTGTTCAACATCGCGCTCGTGCTGCGGCTGACGCGGGCGGGCGTCCGGGAGGCGATGGCGTCCGACTTCGTCCGCTACGCCCGCGCGAAGGGGCTGACCGAAAGGCGCATCGTGCTCGTGCACGTGCTGCGCATCGTGCTCATTCCGGTGACCACCGTTATCGGCCTCGAACTCGGCTCCACCATCGCCTACTCCGTCGTCACCGAGACGGTGTTCGCGTGGCCCGGCATGGGCAAGCTCATCATCGACAGCATCTACGTGCTCGACCGGCCGGTGATCGTCGCCTATCTCATGCTGATCGTCCTCGCCTTCGTCGTCATCAATCTCTCGGTCGATATGCTGCATCGCGCGCTCGATCCGCGCCTGCGCGATGAGTGAGAGGATGAGCGAAGCCGCGCCATGGCGGCTCGCCCTGACGCGGTTCGCGCGCTCGCCGCCGGCGACGGTCGCTTCCTGCATGCTGCTCCTCGTCGCCGCCGCCGCGCTGTTCGCGCCATGGCTCGCGCCGCAGAACCCCTACGACCTCCTGCAACTCGACATCATGGAGGGGCGGCTGCCTCCCGGCGCGCCCGCGAGCGGCGGCGGTGTCTACCGGCTCGGGACGGACGAGCAGGGGCGGGACATTCTCTCGGGCATCCTGTACGGCCTGCGCATCAGCCTCGGCGTCGGCGTCGGCTCGGCCCTGGCCGCGGGCGGCGCCGGCACGTCGCTCGGGCTGCTCGCCGGCTATCGCGGCGGCTGGACCGAGCGCGGACTCATGCGCCTCGTCGATCTGCAACTCTCGTTTCCGGCGATCCTGGTCGCCTTGATGATGCTCGCCTTTCTCGGCCGAGGCATCGGCAACGTCGTGATCGCGCTCGTGCTGGTCGAGTGGGCGTATTACGCGCGCACGGCGCACACAGCGGCCGTGGTCGAGCGCGGGCGCGATTACATGCGGGCTGCCGAATGCCTGCTTCTGCCGTCCCGCCGCCTCCTGTTCCGGCACCTGCTGCCGAACTGCCTGTCGCCGCTGGTCGTCGTGGGCACGCAGCAGGTGGCGCGGGCGATCGCCTTGGAGGCGACGCTGAGCTTTCTCGGTTTGGGCGTGCCGGTCACCGAACCCTCGCTCGGCCGCCTGGTCGCGAATGGCTACGAGTATGTGTTCTCGGGGCAGTACCTGGATCAGCTTCTATCCGGGCCTCGCGCTGCTGGTCGCGATCGCCTCCATCAACGTCGTCGGCGACCGCTTGCGCGAGATCCTCGACCCGCGCCTCGGCCCCTGACCCGGCCTCTTGCGGCCGCCGGTCCGTCCCGGCAGGGTCCGCACGTCATGCCGGCCACCGCCCGTCTGAACCCGCTCCATCGCCTGTGGCGCGCTCTTCCCGGTCGCGAGCGCCGGGCGTGGCTCGCACGCGGCACGGCATTGCTAGCGCCCCGGCCCGCGCGGGCGCCGCTGCCGCCGGAAGGGGGGCTGATCGTCGCGGGCGAGCTGTCGCGGGCGTCCGGTCTGGGCGAGGTGGCGCGTTTGATGCTGGCGGGCGCGGCGCGGCTCGGGGTTCCGTGCTGGCCGGTGGATGTCGGCACGGCGGTCGATGCAAGGGTCTCGCCGCTTCCGGCCGGCATCCCGCCGGGCGCGCCGCTGCTGATCCATGTCAACGCGCCCTATCTCCCGCTCGCCCTTCTAAAGCTGCGGCGGCGGCTCCCTGGACGGCGGCGGGTGATCGGCTACTGGGCCTGGGAGCTGCCGGTCGCGCCGCCCGAGTGGCGCTCGGGCGTGCCGTTCGTGCATGAAGCGTGGGTGCTGTCGCGGTTCACGGCGGTCGCGGTCGAGACGCTGCTGCCGGGACGGGTCAGGGTCGTGCCGCCGCCGCTCGCGGCCGCGCCGCCCGAACCCTCCCGGCTCGGCCGCGCGGATTTCGGCCTGCCGCAAGCGGCGGTGGTGGTGCTCGCCTCCTTCAGTCTGGCGTCCTCCTTCGCGCGCAAGAACCCGCTCGGCGCCATCGCCGCGTTCCGCGCGGCGTTCGGCGACCGGCAAGACCGGCTGCTCGTGCTGAAGGTCGGCAATCCGGCGGATTTCCCGCACGAGTTCGCGCTGGTCGAGCGAGCGGTTCGGGGGCACGCGAACATCCGGCTGGAGACGCGCACGCTGCCCGCCGCCGATAGCCACGCGCTGACGGCGGCGGCGGACATCGTGCTTTCGCTGCACCGGAGCGAGGGGTTCGGCCTCGTTCCGGCGGAAGCGATGCTGCTCGGCCGTCCGGTGATCGCGACCGGATGGTCCGGCAACATGGACTTCATGACGGCGGAGGCTGGCGTGCTCGTCGGCTACCGGCTGGTGCCCGCGTCCGATCCGCGCGCAGTGTTCGAAGCGCCGGGAGCGGTCTGGGCCGAGCCGGATTTGGGCGAGGCGGCGGCGGCGCTCCGACGGCTGGCCGACGATCCGGAGGCGCGGAGGAGGCTGGGCGCGGCGGCGCGGGGCGCGGCCACGCGGCGGCTCGGCCTCGATCCGCTGCGGGAGGGGCTAACGGCCCTCGGACTCGCGTGAGGGTGTTGGTCTGGCAGTGGGGCAGGCGCGGCGCCGGACCGCGCTTCGGCGCCGAACTGGCCGACAGCCTGCGGTCGGCGCCGGGCAGTTCGGTCGTGCTGTCGCTCTCCACTTCGGCCGAGATCATGACCGGGCCCGCGCCGCCCCGCTGCGAACTCCCGGTGCCGACCTACGCGGGTCTGGGCGAATTCGCGCGCAGGCTGATCGGCGCGCCCCTCGCGGTCGGGCCGCTGGCGCGCCGACTTCGGCGTCTCGCGCCGGATCTCGCGATCTGCGCCATGCCCGGCCCGCTCGATCTGCTGATCGCGGCCGCTCTGCGGCGGGCGGACATTCCGATCGCGGTCGTGGTCCATGACGCGGACGCGCATCCGGGCGATGCGATGATGTTTCAGATGCGGCTGCAACGGGCGCTGGTGCTGCGCGCCGACGGCCTGATCGCGCTCACCTCCCATGTCGCCGAGCGGCTGCGGGCGCAGCGCCTGGCCGGCGTGCCGGGGGTCGCCCGCAAGCTGTTTCTCGCTTCCCTGCCGCCCTTCGTGTTCGGGCCGCCGCCGCCGCCGCCGCGCGCCCACGGCGGCTTGCTGCGGCTGCTCTCCTTCGGCCGCCTGCGTCCGTACAAGGGGATCGACCTGCTGGCCGACGCGCTCCGGCAATTCGCGCGCATGGACCAGATCGAACTGCGTGTGGTCGGCCAGGGACCGGAGAGCGCGGCGCTGGCGGCGCTCCGGGGGCTCCCGCACGTGACGGTCGAGAACCGCTGGGTGCCGGAGGCGGAGGTGGGCGCGCTGCTCGCCTGGGCGGACGCGCTGGTGCTGCCCTACCGCGAGGCAAGCCAGAGCGGGGTCGCCGCCGCGGCGCTCGCGGCCCGGCGCTGGGTCGTCTCGACGCGCGTGGGCGGACTTCCGGAGCAGCTCGGCGGTCAGGACGGGGTAATCCTCTGCGAACCGGACCCGGCGAGCCTCGCCGACGCACTCGGCCTGCTTCTCGACCGGCCCCCCGTTCTGCCGAGCGGCGGCCAGCATGATCCGCGCCTTGCATGGCAGAATGTCACAGCGGGGTTGCTGCGCGAACTCAGGGACGCGTTTTTGGAGGAGGAACGGTCATGACGGATTATCGCATCGGGATCGATCTCGGGGGCACCAAAATCGAGCTTGCGGCGCTGGCGTCGGACGGGACGATCGCCTTCGAGCAGCGCATACCCATGCCGCGCGTCTATGCGGAGGCGATGGCGGCGCTCACCGGGCTGGTTTTGGAAGCGGAGTCGGCGCTGGGCGCACGCGGGACGGTCGGCATCGGCGTGCCGGGGCGGGTCGATCCCCGTACCGACCTCCTCCGCAGCTCGACCTGCCTCGACGGGCAGCGCTTCGGGCCGGACATCTCGGCGGCCCTCGGGCGCGAGGTGCGGGTTGCCAACGACGCCGGGTGCTTCGTGCTGAGCGAGGCGGTGGACGGGGCCGGAGCGGGGGCGCGCCTCGTGTTCGGGGCGATCCTCGGCACCGGCTGCGGCGGCGGCGTCGTGATCGATGGCGGGCTGCTGCACGGCCGCAACGGCATCGCCGGGGAATGGGGCCACACGGGATTTCCGTTCATGCCGGGCGAGAAGGATGCCGACTATCCGTGCTGGTGCGGGCAGCGCGGGTGCAACGAGACGGTGCTGGCCGGGCCGGCGCTGGCCCGCACATGCGACGGGCCGGGGGCGCGGGACGCGCGCTCCATTCCGGCCCGCGCCACGGCCGGCGACCCGGCGGCGGTCGCCGCGCTCGCGACCCACGCCGAGAGGCTGGCGCGCGCGCTGATGGGCGTCGTCAACCTGCTCGATCCGGACGTCATCGTGCTCGGCGGCGGGCTGTCGAACATGGACCACCTCTACGAGCGGGTGCCGGTGCTGATGGCGAAGCTCGCGCTGGTCCCATATTGGGAGACACCCCTGCTCCGCAGCGCTCATGGCGACAGTTCGGGCGTCCGGGGGGCCGCCTGGCTTTGGCCGCGCTGAAGGCGGTCGCTGCATCGGCACATCCAAAGCCTGTCCGCCGCGTTCTGCGGTGAAACGGAGATCACCATCCATGAGCGACCAGGCTTTAGCCGCACCGGTCCCCACAGCCTTGACCGATGTCTCTCTCGCCGAGGCGGACCGGCTGGCTCTGCGGGGCGCCATCGAGCGGCTCCGCCGTAGCCGGGGGGTCGTCGTGCGTGCGGCCGATCTGCTCGCGGGCATGCTGGGTCCGGCGGCGGCGCTCGGATTGCGCCAGCTGCGCGTGCCGTCCGCCCTGGTCGGCAAGCTGCAGAAACTGTCCGAAGCGGCGCTGCGCCGCGCCTTCGACGTTGCGGTGATCGGCGTCGGCGCGGGCTCCCGCAGCGGCCGTCTGCTGCGGTTCTCCGACCGGAGGGGAAAACTGCTTGTGGCGGCGTCCGGAGCCGTCAGCGGCCTGGCCGGGCTGGCCGGCTTCCTGCCGGACGTCACCCTGAACACGCTCCTGATCATGCGGCGGATCGCGTCCATCGCCGTCGAGGAGGGCGAGGATCTGTCACGCGAGGATGCGCGGGCCGCCTGTCTCGAAGTGTTCGCATTCGATCAGCCGTCCTCGAGCGGCGGCGTCCTCGGCAGGACGGAGGAGACCGACCCCGAGTTGCGGTACTGGACGGCCCGCCTGGTGCTCCAGGGACGGCCGCTGATGTTCCTCTTGTCCGAGATCGCCTCGAGCTACGGCATCCGGATTTCGCAGAAACTGTCTCTCCAGGCGGCGCCGGTGGTGGGCGCGGCGGGTGCTGCCATCGTCAACAGCGTCTTCCTTGACCACTACCAGAGCCTCGCCCGGGCGCATTTCACCATCCGCCGCCTGGAACGTCGGTATGGGACGGAACAGGTGCGCGCCGCGTGGTCCGAAATCGCGTCATAGAGCGGTTCGGGGCTGAAGCTCTCAAGAATGTGAGCGTGGGAGCACATTCCATCTAAAAGTGCGTCTTTATCCTGACCTAATACTCGGCTAGGTTGTGTTACCCGACGTCAGTTCATCCTGCGGGCGACCAGAACCGATTGTGTGTCATGGAAAACGCGATACATGCGGCTTCCGACCCGGCTGTTGCTGCTTGTCTGTCTGGCCCTCCTCCCCGTGGTCGGGGTGGCGCTGTACACGCAAGCGGAATTGCGGCAAGGGCGCAGGAGCGATCTGGTGGACCGCGCTCGCCAGCAGGCCGAGCTGTGGAACGGCACGCTCGGCCAGCTCGTCGAGGCAACCCACGACCTCGCTCTCGCGGCGATCCGCCTTCCAGACGTGCGCGAAACCTCGTCGGGCTGCGGGGAGCCGCTCGCCGACATCCATGCGGGTCTGCCGCGATATCGGTTCCTTGCCGTGCTGGACGCGAAGGGGCGGCTCCTTTGTTCCGCCGGCGAGGATCTCGCGGATCGGAACGGGGCCGGCGCGGCGTGGATTTCCGCCCGGCCGGACGGGGCGGAGTTCTGGACGGGAGACTATACCCGTGACGCTGGCAGGGGCGGATTCCTGCCGCTCCTGCTGAGCTACGAAACCGGCGGCGGAACCAGCCGCATCCTGGTGGCTGCGCTTGACCTGCGCTGGCTGTCCGACGAACTGACGAGGCTCTTGCACTGTTGCGGGGGGCGAAGCGGACCCGACGCCGCGATGGTCGTCACCGACCGGCATGGCGTCGTGCTGTACCACTTCCCCGACCCCGGAAGCTGGATCGGCCGCACGATCGCGCAGGCTGGCTTGCCGCTCGTGAACGCCGCTTCGGCCGGTACGGCGGTCATCACTGGCCGCGACGGGCTGCAACACATCGTCGGCTACGTGCCAACAACCCAGGAGCCGCTCGGCCTCTACGTCGCCAGCGGGTTTGATGCCCGGAATGCCACGGCCGATATCGACGCGGCCATGTGGCGGGGCGGCTTCATGCTGGTGGCCGGCGCCGGCATCGCGTTGATGTTTGCCTGGATTCTGGGCCAGCGCTGGATCGCGCGCCCGACGCGGCTGCTGCTGCGAACGGCCGGACGCTGGCGGGAAGGCGATCTGGACGCGCGCGCGCCGGCCGGGAGCATGCGATCCGAGTTCGGCCAGCTTGCGACTTGCTTCAACGACCTCGCGGCGGCCCTCAAGCGGCGCGAGGAAGAGCTGCTGCACCACGCGCAGTCGCTGGAAGAGCGGGTCGAGCGGCGAACGCGCGCGCTCTCCGAGACCAACAATCGGCTGCAGGTCGAGATCGCGGAGCGCGAGCGCACGGAGGCCGCGTTGCACCGGGCGCAGAAGCTGCAGGCCGTCGGTCAGCTGGCCGGCGGCGTCGCGCACGAGTTCAACAACATGCTCGCGACCGTGCTCGGCAATCTGGAATTGCTGGAGCGGCGGGTGCCGACAGGCGATCCCCGGCTCAAGCCATGGATCGAGCGCGCGATCGCCGCCGTCCAGCGCGGCGGGCAGCTGACCTCCCGCCTGCTCGCCTTCTCACGCCGGCAGCGGCTCGCGACCGGTCCGATCGACGTCAACGCACTCGCCGCCGATCTGGCGACGCTGGCCGTTTCGGCGCTCGGCCGCCGGGTCGACATCGTGACCTCCTTCGGGTCCGATCTGTGGCTCGCGATGGCGGATCGCAGCCAGCTCGAAGCCTCGATCCTGAACCTCGCCTTCAATGCCCGCGACGCAATGCCGGAAGGCGGCATTCTGACCCTCTCCACGGCAAACGAAACAGTCGCGCCCGGCAATCGCGACGACGTGGAGCCGGGCCAGTATGTGCGCGTGAGCGTTGCCGATACCGGCACGGGGATGTCGCCCGAGGTGCTCGCGCACGCGATCGACCCATTCTTCACGACGAAAGGGCCGGGGGCATCGGGGCTGGGGCTGAGCCAGGCCTATGGAATGGCCCGCCAATCCCGAGGCACGCTCCTGATCGGGAGCGATCCGGGAGTGGGCACGACCGTGTCGCTCCTGCTGCCGCGCGCGGTCTGGCACGCGCAGCCGGACGGCAGCCCGGCCGAGCCAAACTCGGGCGACCTGTCGGGCTACTCGGTGCTGCTCGTGGATGACGACGCCGAAGTGCGGCAGGCAACGGCCGCGATGCTGGCCGATCTCGGTTGCGAAGTCGCCGACGTGCCCGGCGGCGCCGAGGCGCTTTCGCTGCTCGGCAACACCGAGCTGAGCTGCGACGTCGTGGTCGCCGACTATGCCATGCCGCAAATGAACGGGCTGGAACTTACCTCCGCGATCCGTGCGCGCGGCTGGACGGTGCCGATCATCCTCGCCACGGGCTACGCGGAGTTCTCGGACCCCGCCGGGAACGAAATCATGCTGTCCGCGATCCTGCGCAAGCCGTTCACCTTGCGCCAGCTTCGTGAGGCGATCGTGCTGGCCTGCTCCCGCCTTCCCGACAGCGCGGCCGAGGCCGCGCCTTCTGGACAACCGGCGGACATCGGTCTTGAGTGAGGCCCGCGCTCAGGGAGCCTCGTGGCATGGCGGATCAGGGGTCGAGACGGCGGAGCGGCGGCGGGTCCGCGCGTCCGGCCGATCAGCCGAAAGCCGGACCGGACGACTATGTGAGCACAACCCGCGGGGTCTGCGTGACCGTGCGCTCCTACTTTCTCGCCGATCAATCGCAGCCCGAGGACGGGCACTTCGTCTGGGCCTATCGCGTGCGGATCGAAAACCAGGGGCGCCAGCCCGTGCAATTGCTGCGGCGAACCTGGCATATCACCGATGCAAACGGGCGTATGCAGCATGTGCACGGGGCGGGCGTGGTCGGGGAGCAGCCGCTGCTCGAGCCCGGCGAGAGCTTTGAGTACACCTCCGGCACCCCGCTCGACACGCCGTCCGGATTCATGGTCGGCGCCTATCACATGATCGTGCCGTCCTCGGGCGAGGCGTTCGACGTGGCCATTCCCGCCTTCAGCCTCGACAGCCCGCATCAGGCGGGGCAGGTTCACTAGCGGCGCCGCACGACTGAGGGCGGGCGGAATGCTGCGAATCTTGCAGGATCAGAGACACGAATGGATATGGCACTTCGCGAGCCGGGAGAGATGGTCGATCCCGGCCGCCCGACACGGCGGGAGGCGGAGGAGGCGGTCCGCACCCTTATTCGCTGGGCCTGCGACGATCCGGCGCGCGAGGGCCTGCTCGACACCCCCAAGCGCGTCACCCGCGCCTACGAGGAGTGGTTCGCGGGCTATGCCCTCGATCCCGTCGCCATGCTGGAACGGACCTTCGAGGAGACGGAGGGTTACGACGAGATCGTGCTCCTGCGGAACATTCGGCTGGAAAGCGTGTGCGAACACCACATGGCGCCGATCATCGGACGCGCGCATGTCGCCTATCTGCCGCACCGTCGCGTGGTCGGCATCAGCAAGCTCGCGCGGCTGGTGGACGCTTATGCGAAGCGTCTGCAGATCCAGGAGAAGCTGACGGCTCAGATCGCCAACACGATCAGCGAGGTGCTGGAGCCGCGCGGAACGGCCGTCATCATCGAAGCCGCGCACCAGTGCATGACGACCCGCGGCGTGCATAAGTCGGGCGTCACGATGGTGACGAGCCGAATGCTGGGCGCCTTCCGCGACGATCCGAGCACCCGCCGGGAGCTTCTGTCGATGATCAGCTACAAGGGCTCGGTCACGCATGACGACTGAACAGCGGTCCGCGATCGAGCCGCCGCCGGGCGCTTCGCCTCGGGTGGCGTTGTTCGTGACGTGCCTCGTCGATCTCTATCGCCCGAGCGTCGGTTTCGCGGCGATGCGCCTGCTAGAGGAGGCCGGGTGCCAGGTGGAGGTGCCGCGGTCCCAGGTCTGTTGTGGTCAGCCCGCGTACAATGCGGGTGACCGGGCGACGACGACGGCGCTCGCGCGGTCGTTCCTCGATGCCTTCCGGGGCTATGATTATGTGGTCGCGCCGTCCGGCTCCTGCGCCGGTATGCTGCGGACCCATATGCCGCATCTCTTCGAGGACGACCCGAACCTGCGCCCGCAAGCGGAGACGCTGGCGGCGCGCACGTTCGAGCTGGTCAGCTTCCTCACCGACGTCATGGGTCTAGATCACGTCGAAGCGCGCTGGTCCGGAGGCAGCGTGACATATCACGACAGTTGCGCGGGCTTGCGCGAACTCGGAGTGCGCGAGCAGCCCCGCCGGCTGCTGCGCTCCATGGGCGCGACCATCACCGAACTACCCGATGCCGATGTATGCTGCGGCTTCGGCGGCACGTTCTGCGTCAAATACCCGGACATCTCGACCCGGATGGTCGCCGACAAGGCTCGCGCCGTTGGCGAGACCGGAGCGGGTCTGCTGCTCGCGGGCGACATGGGGTGCCTGTTGAACATGGCCGGACGCCTGACGCGCGAAGGCCGCCCGACGGAGGTGCGGCACGTGGCCGAGGTGCTGGCCGGCATGACCGGGGATGTGCCCGCGATCGGCATGCCGGAACGCTGAGACGATGCGGGTGATCGGCCTCGCCGGCTGGAGCGGCGCTGGCAAGACGACCCTGATCCGGCGCGTGATTCCGCTGCTCACCGGGCGAGGCTTGCGCGTCTCGACCGTCAAGCACGCGCATCACGGCTTCGACATCGACCAGCCCGGTAAGGATTCCTGGGAGCACCGGGAGGCGGGGGCGACCGAGGTGCTGGTCGCCTCCTCGGCGCGGTTCGCGCTGATGCACGAGTTGCGCGGCGCGCCCGAGCCGCCACTCGCTTGCCTGCTCGCGCAGCTCGCCCCGGTCGATCTCGTCATCGTCGAGGGCTTCAAGCGGGACACGCATTCGAAAATCGAGGTCGCGCGGCGCGCGGTCGGCAAGCCGCCGCTGCATCCGGGCGATCCGACCATCGTCGGCATCGCCTCGGATATGCCCTGGCCGGACGCGCGCATCCCCGTGCTTGCGATCGACGACGCCGCCGCGATCGCGGACACGATGGTGGCCCACGCGACCGCCTTTGCCTGAGCGGCGGGTGCCGGACCTACTTCCAGCTCGCCAGATAGAAGCGCGGGATCTCGTCCTGCGAGGGCCTGAAGTTCAGTTCCCGCGTGAAGCCGTAGGTGATGGAATAGGTGTAGAGCGGCAGCCACAGCGCGCGTTCGGTGATGAGCCGGATCGCGTTCGAGTATTTGAGCCGCCGTTCGTCCGTGTCGATCGTCGAGCCGCCCGCCTGGACGAGCGCCTCCACCTCGGGATCGCGAGCATAGTCGAGGTCGCCGCCGCCGAAGAAATAGGGCAGCACCGCCGAGACGTCGTTGATCGAGAAGCTGCCCCAGTCGCCCGCGTCGAGCGGGTTGAGCCCCGCCCTTGCGCGCGCGACCTCCTCCGCCGTCTGCATGAGCTTGAGCCGCGCGTTGATGCCGACCGCCTTGAGATAATCCTGCATCGCGTGCGCGAGCTGCGGCAACTCGTACGTGACGAGATCGGTGTCGAACCCGTTCGGATATCCCGCCTCGGCGAGCAACGCGCGTGCGTGCTCCGGATCGTAGGGATAGCGGCGGGCGGCGCTCGCATCGCAGCCGAACTGCGACGGAAAGCAGGGCGTGTCCAGCACGCGTGAGCCGCCCTGCATGAAGTTGCGCGCCATCGCGCCGCGGTCGATGGCGTAGAAGATCGCCTGGCGCACCTTCAAGTTGGTGAGGGGATTGCCCGCGCCCGTCCGTCCGGCGGCATCGAGGCTGATGTAGCCGAACCGCATCGACTCGGAGCGCACCGCCTGCAGGGAAGGAACGCGGTTGATCGTGTCGCTCAGATCGGGCGTGAACTGCCAGATCCAGTCGGCGCGCCCGTTCAGCAGGTCGGCAAGATCGCGGCCGGGCACCGGGTCTTGATGGATGTCGATCGTGGCGATCGCGGGCCGGCCCTTGGGACTGTCCTTGAAATAATCCTCATACCTTTGCAGCACGATCTCGTTCGAGCCCTCGAGCTTCGCGATTCGGTAGGGGCCGCTGCCGATCGGCGCGCGGGAGAACGCCTCCGCGCCCACGCGCTCGCGATAGGCTTTCGGCCAGATCGGCAGCACCATGGCGATGTATTCGATGGCCGCCGGAAACACGCGCGCGAGCTTCACGCGCACATGCAGGTCGTCGATCTTCTCGGCGCCGGCGAGAAACTGATAGTTGCTCGGGACGGAGATCGTCTTGTCCGCGATCACGGTGTCGATCGTGTAGACGACGTCGTCGGCGGTCAGGCGGTCGCCGTTCTGGAAGGTGACGCCGGGGCGCAGCGTGAATTCGAGCGTGCGGTCGTCCGCCCAGTGCCATTCGCTCGCCAGCAGGCCCTTGATCTGGAATGTCTCGGGATCGCGGTAGAGGAGTCCGTCCCAGACATGCAAGGCGAGCACGAGCCCGTTGCGCAGCGGATTGTAGTAGGGGTCGACGTTCGTAACCTGCGAGCGCCAGGTGACGCGGAGCGTGTCGGCCGATTTCTGCGCCTGCGCGGGGCCGGCCAGCGCCGCCGCGAGCAGCAGGGAGGCGATCCACGCGCCGGTCCGCATCGCCATCAGCTCATGGTCGCGTTGAAGGCGCCCCCGTCCATCAGCAGATTCTGCCCGACGATGAACCCGGACGAGGCGGCACACAGGAAGGCGCAGGCATTGCCGAACTCGGCCGGATCGCCGAACCGGCCGCTCGGATTGCGCTGCGTGCGCTCGGCCTTCACCTCGTCGTACGATCGACCCGAGACTTGCGCCACGTGCCCGAGCGTGTGGTCCAGCCGGTCGGTCAGGAACGGGCCGGGCAGCAGATTATTGATCGTGACGTTGTGGCGGGCGACCTGGCGGGCGAGACCGCCGACGAAGCCCGTGAGGCCCGCGCGCGCGCCGTTGCTGAGGCCGAGTTCCGGCAGCGGCGACTTCACCGCGCCCGAGGTGATATTCACGATCCGGCCGAAGCGGCGGCTGATCATGCCGTCCACCACGGCCCGGATCAGGAAGATCGGCGCGAGCATGTTGGCGTCGAGCGCCCGGATCCAGTCCTCCCGGCTCCAGTTGCGAAAATCGCCGGTCGGCGGTCCGCCGGCGTTGTTGACGAGGATGTCCGGGGCGGGGCAGGCGGCCAGCGCCGCCTGGCGGCCCTCCTCGGTCGTGATGTCGCCGGGAACCGGAACCACATCCACGCCGGTCGCGTCGGCAATTTCCGCCGCCGTCCGTTGCAGCAGTTCGGCGTTGCGGGCCGTCAGCACGATATCCACGCCCTCCCGCGCCAGTGCGGTCGCGCAGGCGCGTCCCAACCCCTTGCTGCCGGCGCAGACGATGGCCCGCTTGCCTCTGATGCCCAGGTCCATCATGAACTCCCGCGTTGCTTGCCTTTGGATGCGGAGCTTACCCCGGACGAAGCCGGCCGCCACACCCCAAGACCGGGAAGTTGGACTTGCCGGGCACGGGCGGGCTAAACCGCCCACGCCTCTCCGCGTGGCAACTGTCGCGCAACGACACAGGATGACCCTCGGTGTCTCTTTCCGCCCTCCGCCTGTTCGCCCTGGCCTTGCCGCTGCTTCTGGCTCTGCCGGCCGGCGCCGAAGCCCACGCGATCCTCGTGTCGAGCCGGCCGGCGGCGGACAGCACCGTCCCGAGTGGCCCGACCGAACTCGAATTCCGCTATAACAGCCGGATCGACGCGAGCCGGTCCCGCCTGACGTTGACGGGGCCGGACGGAAAGCTGGTCGTGATCCCGATCGCGGCCGGAGCCGGGAACGACGTCCTGCTCAGCCGTGTCGATCTGAAACCGGGGCCGCAGACGGTGAGATGGCAGGTGCTGGCGGTGGACGGGCACATCACGCGCGGCGACGTGCCGTTCACTGTCCGGACGCCCTGACGCGTGGCGCTGCTGATCGACCTGTTCGGCTATCTCTCGATCGTCCTGCACGGCTTCACGATCGTCGCGCAGTCGATGGCGCTGGGCGGCGTCCTGTTCCTCGTGCTGCTCGCCCGTCCGTTCGGGGACCGGATCGGGTCTGGCGGCCCGGCGATCGCGGATGTCACGGCGCGGATCGCCGCCTGGAGCGCGGTCGCGCTCGTATTGTGCGAAGCGATGACGGTCGCGATGCAGGCCGCGGTGCTGGTCGGCACGGTCGATCTCTCGGTCGGCAACGTCCTGCGGGCGAGTTTCGCCATCGCCGGCATGGTCAAGGCCGCCGCCGCCGGTCTGATCGCGGTCCTGCTGTTCGTCCGCGCCGCACGCGCGCCGGCTCCGGCACTGCTTCTCCTTTCGTTCCTGGCGCTGGCCGCGGCGACGTTCACGACCCATGCCGCCGCCCGTCTCGACGGGCGCGCGCCGCTGCTCGTCGTCGCCTTCCTGCACCAGCTTGGCGCCGCGATCTGGATCGGCGGCATTCCGAGCTTTCTCGTGGCGCTCGCCCGCGTGCGCGACGGCGCGGCCTTCCGCCTGATCGGCGCGCGGTTCTCGCGCATGTCGATGACCGGGGTCGCGTGCATCCTGGTCAGCGGCGTGACCATGAGCCTGTCCTACATCGGCGATTGGCAGGGCTTCTATGGCACCGCCTACGGGGTCATGGTGGGCGCCAAGATCGTCATGTTCCTGATGCTGCTCGCGCTCGGCGGCATGAACTTCCTCGCGGTCGAGCGGCTGCGCAACAATCCGTCCGCCTCGATCGTCCGCCTCAAGCGGTTCGCCGAGGTCGAGATCTTCATCGGCCTCGCGATCTTCTTCGCCGCCGCTTCGCTCACCTCCGTGCCGCCGGCCGTCGATCTGACGCAGGACCGGGTGACGCTCGCGGAGATCGCCGAACGCAACGCGCCGCGCATGCCCCGCCTGGTATCCCCCGACCACGACGCCCTCGCCTTGCCGGCGCTGCAGGCACGGCTCGACAGCGAGGCCGCCATTGCCAAGTCCAAGCCGCAGGCCGCCTTCGTCCCGGGCTCGGGCGATCTGCCTCCCCGCAACGCGGCCGATATCGCCTGGTCGGAGTACAACCACCACTGGTCCGGCATCTTCGTGCTGGCGACCGGACTGCTCGCTCTGCTGAACCAGGCGGGACTGCGCTGGGCGCGGCATTGGCCGCTGCTGTTCGTGGGGCTGGCCGTGTTCCTGTTCCTGCGGTCGGACCCGGAGGTCTGGCCGCTGGGGCAGCAGGATTTCTGGGCGAGCTTCCGCGACATCGAGGTGTTGCAGCACCGCACCTTCGTCGCTTTGATCCTCGCCTTCGCCGGGTTCGAGTGGCGGGTGCGGGCGCAAGGCTGGGGGGACCGGCGGGCGGCGCTCGTGTTTCCGCTGCTCTGCATCGGCGGCGGCATTCTGCTGCTGACCCACAGCCACGCCATCGCCAATCTGAAGGATCAGCTTCTGATCGAACTGACCCATACCCCGCTCGCGATCACGGCGATCCTCGCGGGCTGCGCGCGCTGGCTGGAACTCAGGCTCGGGCCGCCGGCGAGCCGGAGGGCCGGCTGGGTCTGGCCGGTCTGCCTCGTGCTGATCGGTCTGATGCTCCTGTCGTACCGGGAGGCGTAGGGCCGGTCAGCGGCGATGCAGCGCCGCTGCGAGCTCCGCCTTGCTGGCGCGGGAGAGTCCGCGCAGACCACGCCGTTGCGCCTCCTTGTAGAGCGCGGCGCGTGTCTCCGTCCCGCCGGCCGAGGCTGGCTTGTTGCCGTTGCCTTCCTTCTCCTGCCGGGCCGTCTTGCCCGCCCGCTCCTTGCGCTCGGTGCGCGCCCGGTTGCGGCGGTTGGCTTGTGGCGTCTCGCTTTCCGACGCGCCCGCTTCGCTCAAGCCGATTGCGATCGCCTGGCGCGGGTTGCGGACGCGGCGCCCGCCCGCCGTCTCCAACTCACCGTGCTTGAACTCGTGCATGACGCGGCCGACGATCTCCTTCTGCCGCTTTGTCTGCTTTGCCATGGTCTCCTCCGCGGCCGCTCTGTAAGCGTGCAACCATGAAGCGTGAAACCACGGGAGGCGGGGCCGGTTTCCCCGCCTCCCGCGATGCCGGAGTCCGCCATGTCCGACGCCACCGCCGCCGACGACCGCAACGACCCCGCGCCGGTCGGCGAACGTCCCGAGGATAGCGCCGTCGTACCCGCCCGTCCGCTCGGGTTCGTGGGCCTTGGCGCGTTCGGGATGGCGGTCGCCGTCAGGCTGGCGGAGCGCTTCCCGCTGCTCGCCTGCGACGCCGATCCCGCGCGGCTGAGCCTGCTGATGGACAAAGTGGAGCATGACGCGCGGGTCCATACGACGCCGCTCCCCGCGGAGCTGGCCGAACGCTGCGACATGATCGTGGTGCTGCAGCCGAGCGCCGCCGAGGCGGAGGCGGCCGTCGCCGATTTGGCGGCGCGCGCGTGTGCCGGAACGATGCTGCTCGACCTGAGCGCCTCCCATCCGGCGGCCACGCGACGGCTCGCCGCCGAGCTAAGCGACCGCTCCGTCCACCTGCTGGACGCCGTTCTGCTTGGGACGGAAGGGGCGGCGGAGCAGGGCGGCCTCACCATCCTCGCGGGCGGGGCGGAGGCGGTGCTTGCCGAGGCGCGGCCCTATCTCGAGCCGCTGGGCACGGTGATCCGCGCCGGCGCGATCGGCACGGGGCACGCCCTCGCCGCCCTGCTCGGTGCGGTCGCGGCAAGTCCGGAAGCCGCGGACGAGGCAGCGCGTATCGCGGACGCCAGCGGCATCGACCCCGCGCTGCTGGCCCGGCTCAGCGCGGCCGGGCTCGCTCGGCCGAGCGCGGACGGGGTTGAGATCGCGCTCGCCCTCGGCAGCGAGGCCCGAATGGAAACGCCCGCTCTCGAGGCCGCGATGGCTGCATTCCGGCTGCGTGCGGAGGACATACCGCCTTCGTGATCTGGCTCACTGCGCTCGTCCGGCCGCCGGTGCCAGATCGGCCTTCTCCCGCTATGACGAGGAGCGGCCAGCGTGAACAATCCGGTCCAGGCGGCTATCATCGTCATCGCCATCGCCATCGGTTGCGCGATGCAGCCGGTCACGGGTCACGATCCGTCGGCTGGCAAGCTGGGCGGCCGCAATCCTTTGGGAGCGATCAACGAGGTGCTGCGGAGCCGCAATCAGCGCAAGCTGGACGCCAGTTGCTTCATCCGCCTGACCCAGACCGCGCTGACCGCGCATCCGGACGCTTGCCCCGTCCTCGGTCAGTCCGCGCCTGGTGCTCGGTGGGTTCTTCCCGACCTGCGGCTTACGTAGCTTCCGGCCGGCTTATTCGACCGAGCGTAGAGACAAAACCGCCGCGTTGACCTCGGCATCAGGCGCGCCGTTCTCTCCCGCAAGCTGGGCCAGCGCGCGGACAATCGAGATGAATTCCAGAGCGTGCTCAGAAAGGGGCTCGTTTCGCCATGTGACAATTCCGAAATCCGGAAGGGCACCCGGCAAGACAATGGGCAGCCGCACCATGTCGCCTCGGATCACGGGTTCATCGACAATGGCTTTAGCCAGCATTCCAACCATTCCGGCACGCTGGATCAGATTCAGGGTTGCAAAACGAGAGGCCGTTTCGATGCGAACAGGCGGGACCATGACACCCGCGTTGGCAAATGCGGCCTCCAACAGTTGACGCGAAGGGGCGGGCCAAGGCTGCATGACCCACGGGAGGTCGTGCAACTCTCCGATCCCGATCTGTTCGACGTCTGCCAGCGGGTGATCCTTCCCGACAACGATCCAGGAGGCTTCTTCGAATAACGCCTCCAAGCTGAACGAGGTCTGCTGGTTGTCGTGGATGAGACGGCAAATCCCGACCTCCAGCTTCCTTTGCTCCAGCATTGTGAGGATCTCGTCGCTCGTCGCGGCGGCAAGGTGGACGGTCAGCAGCGGACGGAGCTTCCTCAGCTCGGCAAGAGCCGCGGGCAGAATCCCAGGCATGGCCGCCATGATCGCGCCAATGAACAGGGAGCCTGCGCCGCCCATCTTCATCGTGCCCACGTTCTGGATCACTCTCTCGGTCTCGCTGAGAATGCGCCTTGCGTACTGAACGACGTGACGACCTACATGTGTCGGGGTGAGGCCCCGTGGCGACCGGCTGAACAGCTCGGCCCCAAAAATCTGTTCCGCGTCCTGTAGCACCTTGGTGGCTGCCGACTGTGTGATGCGTAGCTCCCCAGCTGCCTGACCCATGCTCGAGGTGCGCTCGAGAACGGCGAGGAGGCGCAGATGCCTGAGCCGGAGCCGGACATACCTGCTTTCGAGGTTCATTGGGGCCCTGCTCGCTCCGTTGCCGATGACCATTTGGAATGAGTTCAGTCCGAGATTCCATTAGCCAAGCGCCGCGCTTGCAGCATTATCCGCCTGGCAACGCATGGCAGACATCGCTGCGGCTCCGCCGCGTGTTCCCGGCCGTGGGCGCAGACGTGAGTGAAACGGGAGGGACTGCCCATGAAAAAAGAACCGAAGGATCTGCGCAGCCATCGCTGGTTCGGCGTCGAGGATTTGCGCGCTTTCGGCCATCGTTCGCGCATGGCGCAGATCGGCTTCTCGCACGAGGACTACGCCGGCAAGCCGGTGATCGGGATCATGAATACGTGGTCCGATCTCAGCCCCTGTCACTTTCACTTCCGCACCCGCGCTGAGGAGATCAAGCGCGGCATCTGGCAGGCGGGCGGGTTCCCGGTCGAGATCCCGGTGCTGCCGGTGACCGAGCAATTCATGAAGCCGACCTCCATGCTCTATCGCAACCTGCTGGCGATGGACACGGAGGAGCTGATCCGCTCCCAGCCCTGCGACGGCGTGGTCTTGATGGGCGGGTGCGACAAGACCGGTCCGGGCCTCATCATGGGCGCGTTATCCGCCGGCCTGCCGATGATCTTCTTCCCGGCGGGCGCGCAATTGCGCGGGCACTGGCACGGCAAGACGCTCGGCAGCGGATCGGACGCCTGGAAGTATCACGCCGAACTGCGGGCCGGAAACATCACGCCGGAGCAGTGGAGGGAGATGGAAGGCGGGATGAACCGCTCCTTCGGCGTCTGCATGACGGCGGGCACCGCGGCGACGATGATGCTGGCGTCGGAGGCGATGGGCTTGAGCCTGCCAGGGTCGGCCGGGATCCCGGCCGCCGACGGCGCGCATCCGCGCCTGGCGACCGAAACGGGTCGGCGCATTGTCGAGATGGTATGGGAAGACAAGGGTCCGTCCGCGATCCTGAGCCAGAGCAGCATCGACAATGCGGTCCGGGCCACGATGGCCTTCGGCGGCTCGACGAACGCCATTCCGCATCTGATTGCCATGGCGCGCCGCGCGGGACTCACGCTCGATCTGGACCGCTTCGACGCCATCAGCCGTCAGGTGCCGCTGATCGCCAATTTGCGCCCGAACCATGGCGAGTTTCTCATGGAGGACTTCTTCTATGCAGGCGGCAGCCGCGCCTTCCTTGCGCGCCTTGCGCCGTTCCTTGAACTCGAGGCAAGGACCGTGACCGGGAAGACGCTCGGCGAGAACATTGCCGGGGCGGAAGTCTACAACGATGACGTGATCCGCACGCTGAACAACCCCATCCAACCGGAGGGCGGTCTGTCGGTTCTGCGAGGCAGCCTCGCACCGCGTGGCGCCGTGATCAAGCATTCCGCGGCGGATCCGAGGCTGCTGCAGCACACCGGCCCGGCGATCGTGTTCGAGAACTACAACCACATGAACGAGAAGCTGGATGACCCGGAGCTCGACGTGACGCCCGATAGCGTCCTGGTGCTCAAGAGCGCCGGGCCGCAGGGCGGGCCGGGAATGCCCGAATGGGGCATGTTGCCGCTCCCGAAGAAGATGCTGAAGCAGGGTGTCCGCGACATGGTGCGGATCAGCAACTCGCGGATGAGCGGCACGAGCTATGGCACCTGCGTGCTGCATGTCGCCCCCGAGAGCCATGTCGGTGGCCCGCTGGCCTTTGTGCAGGACGGCGACCCGATCCGCCTCGACGTGAAGGGCCGTCGCCTCGATCTGCTGGTCGAGCCTGGGGAGCTGGACCGCCGCAAGGCAGCCTGGACGCCTCCGCCCCGACAGTATGCACGGGGTTACACCTCGCTGTTCCTCGACCGCGTGCGCCAGGCCGACGAGGGAGTCGACCTCGATTTCCTGGAATACGGGCCTCCGACGCCCGAGCCTGAAATCCACTGAGTACGCGCGGCGATCGTCAACCGAGCGCGGAGAAGAAGCACAATGGAGATCACACGCCGCGGCTTGCTGACCGGCGGAGCGGCGGCCGCTTCGGGCATGGTGCCGGCCGGGGCTGGCGCGCAGTCGTTTTCCTTCGCGCCGAACCAGCGCTACCCGGACCCGGCACTGCAGATCCTCGACCCGAGCTTTCTGAAGTACCGGATCTACAGCAGCACGCTGGAACAGATCGGCACGGGGATGCGCTGGGCCGAGGGACCGGTCTACTTCCCCGAGGGCGGCTACTTGCTGGTCAGCGACATCCCGAACAACCGCATCATGAAATACAGCGAGAAGGACGGGAGCTTCGGCGTCTTCCGCAGTCCGTCGAATTACGCGAACGGCAACACGCGCGACCGCCAGGGCCGGCTGGTGACGTGTGAGCAGTCCGTCGTGCGGCGCGTCACGCGGACGGAGCAGGATGGCTCAATTACCGTGCTGGCGGACAGATATCAGGGCAAGCGGCTCAACGCTCCGAATGACATCGTGGTGAAATCGGATGATACGATCTGGTTCTCGGACCCACAGTTCGGAATCCTGGGTGATTGGGAAGGGGACAAGGCGACCCCGGAACAGCCAAAAACCAATGTTTTCCGGATTGAGAAGGACGGCAAGCTCACGGCCGTGATCACGGATCTCGTCAATCCGAACGGGCTCGCCTTCTCGCCGGATGAAAAGAAGCTGTATGTGATCGAGTGGAAGGGAACGCCGAACCGCAGTATCTGGAGCTATGATGTAAACCCGGACAACTCGGTCGCCAACAAGACGAAACTGATCGACGCCGGGGACGGCGCCCTGGACGGCTTCCGGGTGGATCTGGACGGAAATCTCTGGTGCGGCTGGGGCAGCACGGGGGCGCTCGCCGACCAGTCGTCCGACGTCAATGGCCGCCATGTGTATCCGTTGAAGGGCAAGCCCGAGGATCTCGACGGCGTGATGGTTTTCAACGCGCATGGGAAGCCGCTGGCGCACATCAATTTGCCGGAGCGCTGCCCCAACGTGGCCTTCGGGGGCCCGAAGAACAATCGTCTCTACATGGCTTCCAGTCACTCCCTTTACGCCATGACGTTCGAGACTCACGGGGCGAGGTGATCCGCGCTGACCGGCCACGAAGCATCGCAGCCGCGGCGCCCCCTCCAGGTGTCCCGTTGTGATGAAGGCGCATCCGGCGCATCCTGGCGCCTCGAACTTGGTCGGCAGGCCATGACGCAAGCCGCCGGTGAGAGCGGTGCGTCGAACTTGGCGTTCTCGCAGCCGTTCGCGGTCGGGAACGGGTACCGGGGCGGCCTGCTGGCCGATTTCCGGATCGGTCGGAAGTCTCGCCGGGCCGCGCCGTTCCGGCGCAGCCGCGTCCGGACTCGGTGCGTGATGGCAATCCGCTCGGCCTAGGGCGGCGGATCAACGGCGAGGTCGAGCGAACCTGACAAGCTTTACGGGAGGACAATTTGTCTGAGGCTACAAACGCCTTCGCGGCCCGGCGCGGGAACGTCCGATGGACGATCGTGGGGATGCTGTTCGCCATCACGATCGTCAACTACGCCGACCGCGCCTCGATCGCCATCGCCGGCCCGGTAATGAGCAAGGCACTGGGCCTCAGCGCGGTGCAGATGGGCTTTGTCTTCTCCGCCTTCGGCTGGTCCTACGTCGTCTGCCAAATCCCCGGTGGTTGGCTGCTCGACCGGTTCGGCTCCAAATCGGTCTATTTCTGTAGCATCTTTTTCTGGTCGGTGTTCACGGTCCTGGTCGGGACCGTGGGCTGGTTCGGCGCGTCGGCCGTCTACGCTTTGTTCGTGCTGCGCCTGCTCGTCGGCCTGGCCGAGGCGCCGTCCTTCCCGGCCAACAGCCGCATCGTCGCCGCCTGGTTCCCAGCCAACGAGCGCGGCACGGCGTCGGCCATCTTCAACTCCGCCCAGTATTTCGCGACCGTGCTGTTCGCGCCGATCATGGGCTGGATCACCTTCAATTTCGGCTGGCCCGACGTGTTCTACTTCATGGGCGTGGTCGGCCTCGTGGTCAGCCTGGTCTGGCTCGTCGTGATCTATCCGCCCAAGAGCCACCCGCGCCTGGGCGCGCCGGAACTGGACTACATGGAGCAGGGCGGCGCGCTGGTGAACATGGACCAGCCGGCGGCATCCGGCCATGTGAGCCTCGCCAAGCTCGACTTCTCCGAACGCGGCGGCGCGCTGGCTGAGGTCGACAAGCCGGCGGGGCCGGTGCGCCCTGGGCCAGCCAAGTCCAGCGGCAACGATCTGTTCTATATCGGCCAGCTTCTCTCCAACCGCATGATGCTCGGCATCTTCCTCGGCCAGTTCTGCATCAACGCCATCACCTATTTCTTCATCACGTGGTTCCCGGTCTACCTGGTCCAGCAACGGCACATGTCGGTGTTGAACGCCGGTATCGTCGCCTCCATCCCGGCCATTTGCGGCTTCCTAGGAGGCGTGCTGGGCGGGATCTGGTCCGACATTCTGCTGCGCCGCAGCTGGTCGCTCACCTCCGCCCGCAAGACGCCGATCGTCGCCGGCATGATCATGTCGATGGCCATGGTCATCTGCAACTATGTTGACGCGCAGTGGCTCGTGGTGCTGATCATGGCCGTGTCCTTCTTCGGCAAGGGCGTTGGCGCGCTCGGCTGGGCCGTCGTCTCGGACACCGTGCCGCGCGAAATCGCCGGCCTCTCCGGCGGGCTGTTCAACCTGTTCGGCAACATCTCCTCGATCACCACGCCGATCGTGATCGGCTACATCATCCAGGCGACGGGGTCATTCAACGGCGCTCTGGTGTTCATCGCCGCCAATGCGCTGGTTGCCATCCTGAGCTATCTGGTGGTCGTCGGCGAGATCAAGCGGATCGAGTTGAGAAGACCGGCAAATATCCCGGTCGGGTTGCACGAAAGCGATCCGAGGCCGGCGGCGAGCTAGCGCCTGCTTGTGGACGGGTTGCGGAACGAGATTCCGGCTTGGGCAGTCAATGTGCCAAGCCTCATCTCGAAGCCGTAAACCCCCGTGATACCGTTGTCGCGCTGATTGTGAATGTGGCCGCAGCGTCTTGGGTTGTCGAGCTGCCAACGTAACATTGTCGGGAGGAGTTGGGCCGTGGATCTGCCAGTGAATACCTTTAAACGCGCGCTCAAGGCGGGGCAGAAGCAAATCGGGTTGTGGAGCAGCCTTTCGAGCCATCTCTCCGTGGAACTGCTTGCGGGAGCGGGCTTTGATTGGCTCCTGCTCGATACGGAGCATGCGCCGAATGATCTGCCAATGGTGCTGAGCCAGCTTCAGGCAACGGCCGGCGGCACTGCGCATCCCGTGGTGCGGCCGCCCTGGAATGATCCGGTGATCGTGAAGCGCTATCTCGATGCCGGCGTGCAGAGCTTTCTCATTCCGTTTGTCCAGAACGAAGCGGAGGCCCGCGCAGCTGTCGCCGCCACGCGCTACCCACCTCAGGGCATCCGAGGCTACGCCTCCGCCTCGCGTGCTTCGCGCTACGGCCGGATCAGGGACTATCACCGCCGCTGCCAGGACGAAATCTGCGTTCTCGTGCAAATCGAGACACGCCAGGCGCTTGGAAATTTGGAGGCGATCGCAGCCGTGGAAGGGGTAGACGGCGTGTTCGTCGGTCCTGGCGATCTATCCGCCGACATGGGTTATCTCGGCCAGACGGGGCATGCCGATGTGGTCGCCGCGATCGACGATGCCATCGAACGGCTCAAGGCCTGCGGAGTCCCCTCCGGCATTCTGACCGGCGATGAGGCTTTGGCGAGCCATTTCATCGAGCGTGGTTGTGCCTTCGCGGCGGTCGGTAGCGATGTCGGGATCCTCGCACAAGGGTCGGAGCGGCTGGCCGCGCGTTTCAAAGCCTGATCCGTCGTGCGGCCCGGGAGGCGAGCACGCGAAGGGCGGACCCATGTGCTCCCGCCAGGCCTTGCCTCGACGTGCTCCCGCCATGCCCTGCCTCAAGGTCCGGCATGACTAGCGGTCCGTCCGTCAGGATGCGCGGCCGCCCCTTCGCACGTTCGCCTCGCGATGCCCTTCGAGAGCCGACGCCGTTCCGCCGCAGTCGCCAGACGAAGAATCAGCCGGGAATGGCGACCGATTCTCCCGTCTTGTAGGGCATGACGGCGCCTGGCTTTTGGGTGGCGGTCCAGGCGAGGCTTCCGGGCGTGCCGCAGACGGGGCAGGCGGCCCGCCACTCATCCTGCGACGATCCACAGGCCGAGCACCGCCATGCCGGGTCCGGGTCCGCGACGGCAGCGGCCCGCAGCGCGTCCCGCTGGGCCGCCCGGCCCTCCGCTGAATCGCCGGCTTCCGCCTCCTCGATGTCGGCGAGCAGCATCCAGACGCGCCTGTCGTTCAGTCCGGCGGCGCGCGCGGCCTCGGCGTGGCGGCGCGCCTCGTCGGCCTGTCCAGAAGCGAGCGCGGCCTGGCCCAGCAGGAGATGCGACTCGGGATGATCCGGATTTTCCTGCGACAGACGCTTCGCGTCCTGCAGGCGGGAAGCCGCATCGGTATGGACGGAGAGCGCCAGGTCGGCGAGGTCGGGATGCGGAGCGACCGCCCAGGTACGGCGCAGAACCTCCTGTGCCCGGTTCTCGCGGCCGGCTTCCCGCAGCCTCCTTGCATAAGCGATCGCGGCCGGGGCGAGCGTCCGGTCCTCGGTCCAGGCCTGCTTGGCGAGGCGGAGCGCGCGCTTGGGATCGCCTTCCGCCTGGGCCGCCGCCGTGGCCAGGGCCGCCTTCGGCGCGTCCGGGTCGGCCAGCGCCAGCGCCTCCGACCAGGAGCCGACCCGCATGGCGAGCTGGGCGCGTTCGCCGCGCAGCCAGGCGGCGCCGGGATGCGCCTCCTCGGCCTTGCGGGCGAGAGACGCGGCTTCCTCCCAGTCCTTGCGCGCGATCGCCTGACGCAGCAATCCGCGCAGGCCGAGAAAGGCGGAGTCCGGTCGCGCCGCGAGCGCCTGAAACGCGGCTTCGGCTTCGCGTTCGCGTCCGGAAAGCCGCCCGGCCTCGGCGGCAAGCAGCAGCACCTGCGGCGTATCGCCGAGCGCGCGGCGTGCCCGCGCGGCCTCCCGGCGTGCGTCTCCGGTATCGCCGGCCGCGAGCGCGACCAGCGTGCGCGTGACGGCGAGGTCGCCCGCTCTGCGCCGGCGCGCGTCCCGCCTGCGGCGGGTCGTCCGGGGCAGGAAGAAAATGCCCCGGATCAGCCGGATGAGCACATAAAGCAGGATAAAGAGCGCCAGCAGGCCAAGGGCCACGACGGGCGTCGCCGCCTGGAAGTCGAGCCTGCCGACATGTGCCGAGACCGTCCCCGGCAGAAGCGCGAACTGCCAGGCCACGAAAATGAGAATCGCGGCCAGGATCAGGAAGAAGATGACCCGGCGCATCAGGCGTTCGCGGCCATGGTGGCAAGCGCGGCACGCGCATCGAGGAGCGCCTGAGCCCGGCCTTTCCAATCCGCCATGGCCTTGGCGCCGGGACCGCTGAGGTCATTCAGGGCCTGGACCGCGCCCCGCAAATCTCCTGCGAGGAGCGCCTCTCGGGCACGGGCGATCACCCCTCCGGCCGGGTTGCCGAAGATGACGCGATCGCCCTCGCGCAGCATCACGGCCGTCTGCGCGCGCATCCAGAGCCGGTCGAGCAGCGGCTTGCTTGTATCGGTGTCCGGCACGCTCGCCTGCTCGGCGGCGTTCGCCGCCTGGTTGAAGCTGAGCAGGAGCTCCGACTGGGTCGGCGGCGCCTTGTCGGCGAACCGGGCCAGGGCAGGCGGCGCGTTCGGCAAGATTCCGATCGGCTGTCCGGAGTCAAGCGCGCTCTGGGCCGCCTGAATACGGGCGATCCTGGAGGCGCGGTCCGCGAGCGAGGAGACCTGGCTGGCCTCCTTCTCCGTGACGCCGAGCCGTTTCTCGACCGTCTGGAGCTGGTCGGGCAATTTCAGGAGCAGCTGCGACTGACTTGTGAGGGAGCCAATCTGGGCTTCTAGCCTGTCCATCCGGTTGGCGAAGCCCGTCTCTAAACCCTGCTGGCGGGCGGCCAGCTGGTCCTCGCGCGTCGCGACGGCGTCTACTCTCGTCGCAAGATTGCCGAGATCGGCGCGGGTCGCCACGTCGGGGACGATCTTCCGCTCGAGATCGGCGGCCCGGCGCTCGATGTCGCCGTTTTGCTTTTCGAGGGCGGCGAGCCGATCCTCGATCGGCTTGAGGTCCACCGCCGCGGACGCCTCCCCCTGCGGCCTCTGCTCGAGCGCGGTCAGCCTCTCCTCGAACGGCTTGAGGTCGGTCGGCGCGGGGGTTGGGCGCTGTTCCAGGCGCCCGACCCGCTGCCCCATCGCGGTCACCTGTTGCCCAATGGCGGCGACCTGCTGACGCAGCTGTTCGAATTCGGCGGGAGCGACGCCCGGCTGTTGCGGCGGCACGACCGGATTCCGCCAAACGTAGAAAAGCCCGCCCGCCAGGATGAGGAAGCCGATCAGCCCGAGGATCGGCCCCAGTGCAAACCCCCGGCGCGGGACCGGTCCGGCCACGGCGGGTTCGAGGGGGGCGGGTTCGACGGTGGCCGGTCCGGCGGCGGGTTCGCTCTCGGGAGGGGGCAGCGCTTGAGTGTCCGTCATTTCAGCAGCGCGAGCATCTCGTCCTGGGTGGGGTGCGCGGCGGTTTTCACGCTGCGCCACGGGAGCCGCTCTAATGCCACGGCCGCCGGTTTTCCGATAGCCACGGCGTCGATTTCGGCGACCCATTCCGACATTCCTGCGGCTTTGACCAGGCGCACGAAGGCGCGGGCGGTATCGGCGGAAAAGAACAGGGCGGCCTCGAGCGCACCCCCTTGCAGCGCCTCCGCCGCGCGCTCCGGCAGCGCCGGGGGGATGGCAATCGCATACACGGCATGCCGGAGCACGCGGAAGCCGCGATCGTTGAGGTCGAGTTCGAGCGGCTCGCCAAGCCCCTCGCGGGCGGCCAGCAGCAGCGGTCCGCGATCGGGCGAAAAGAGCTTGGTCGCGACGCCCGCCAAAACCTGCGCGTCGGCCCCCGCGCTATGCACCGCGGTGAAGCCCGCCCGCCTTGCGGCGTCGGCGGTCGCGTCCCCGACCGCGAGCAGCGGCTTGCCGTGAAAGGCCGCCGGGATCATGTCGATCGCGACCGCGCTCGTGACCAGCACGGCCTGGACGGTTTCCGGGGACGGCAAGGTCGCCCGCACCGGCCTGATCTGAAGCATGGGCGCGATCACGGGCGTGAAGCCGAGGGCCGCGACCCGCGAGGCGGTCTCGGAGGCCATCGGTTCGGGTCGGGTGATGAGGACGGATTTTGACATCGGAAACCCTCAGGCGAAAACGTCGTCGGGGCTGTCGGCGCGCAAGCTCGCGCCGAGCTCGGCCCCGATCGCGGCGGCGTCGGCCGAGGCGCCGGCCAGGCTGCGCCTCAGCAGGAACGATCCGTCGGCCCGGGCGACAAGGCCGGTCAGGTCGAGCTCGCCCGTCGGCAGCAGGCGGGCGAAGCCGCCGATCGGTGTCTGGCACGAGCCGTCGAGCCTGGCCAGCAGCGCGCGTTCCGCCGTCGAGATGGCCCGTGCCTCCCGGTCCTCGATGCCGCCGAGAAGTTCGCGTAGTTCGGCGTCGTCCTCGCGCACGGTGACGCCGACGATGCCCTGGCAGGCGGCCGGAACCATCACGTCGGGGTCGAGCACGACCGAGGCCCGGTCCGCGAGGCCGAGCCGCCGCAAGCCGGCAAGCGCCAGGAGAGAGGCGTTCACATCTCCCGCCGCGACCTTGCCGAGCCGGGTCTGGACGTTGCCGCGCAGCAGCGTGACCCGCAAATCCGGCCGCAGGTGGAGAAGCTGCGCCTGCCGCCGCACCGAGGAGGAGCCGACCATGGCGCCCTGGGGCAGAGATGCGAACGGCGCCGCGGTCTCGGGCCTGCGGCAGCCGGGGCCGAGGATCAGCGCGTCGCGCGCATCCTCCCGCCGCAGCGTGCAGGCGAGGACGACCCCGGCAGGCAGCTCGGTCTCCAAATCCTTCAGGCTGTGGACGGCGAAGTCGACTTGGCGCGCGAGCAGCGCCTCGTGGATCTCTTTTGCGAACAGGCCCTTGCCGCCGATCTCCGCGAGCCGCCGGTCCTGCACCGCGTCTCCCGTCGTGCGAATCGCGTGCTCCTCGAACACGTTCATCTGGCGGAGCACCGGGCAGAAATGCCGCAGCCGGTCGAGGAAGGCGCGGGTCTGCACGAGGGCGAGCGGCGAGCCGCGCGTGCCCACGCGCAGGGGCAGCGCGGGTGCGCGAGGAGTCCGGCCGTGCGGCTTCAGGGTGTGGGCGGTCGGCATCGGAGTGTCCTATTACCCCGTGGCGGAGAAAGAAAGGCAAGGCGGATGCTCACCGGCCCGGTCCTTGGGATCGAGAGTAGCTGCGACGAGACGGCCGCCGCCGTGCTGGCAGCGGACGGGCGCATCCTCGCCGAGCACGTGCTTAGCCAGGAGCGGGAGCACGCGCCCTATGGCGGCGTGGTGCCCGAGATCGCGGCGCGGGCGCATCTGGCGCACCTGCCACGCATCGTCCGGAGCGTGATGCACGTGGCGGGGATCGCCGCGAGCGATCTCGGTGGCGTCGCCGCCAGCGGCGGGCCGGGTCTGATCGGGGGGTTGATCGTCGGCAGCGGGTTCGCGCGCGGCATCGCGATCGGCGCCGGCGTGCCCTACGTCGCGGTCAACCATCTCGAGGCGCACGCGCTCACCGCCCGCCTGCCGGGTCTCGTGCCCGGCGGCGCGCCGTTTCCCTATCTGCTGCTGCTGGTTTCGGGCGGGCACTGCCAATGCGTCGCGGTAGAGGGCGTCGGCCGCCATTTCCGGCTCGGCGGCACGGTGGACGACGCGGCGGGCGAGGCGTTCGACAAGGTCGCCAAGCTGCTCGGCCTGGCCTGGCCCGGCGGCCCGGCGCTCGAGCGCCTGGCGGACGGCGGCGATCCGGCCCGATTCGCCCTGCCACGGCCGATGCTCGGCCGGGAAGGCTGCGACTTCAGCTTCTCCGGATTGAAGACGGCGGTGGCGCAGACGGTCGCGCGCCAGCCGGACGGCGCGCTGCCGCACGCGGTCGCGGCGGATTCTCGCGGCCTCGTTCCAGGCGGCGGTCGCCGACGTGCTCGCCGACCGCGCCGCGCACGCGATGGCGACGTTTGCCGCGCGGCATCCGGAGGGGCGGGTCTTGGTCGTCGCCGGCGGCGTTGCCGCCAACGCCGCGATCCGGACGGCGCTCGGCGCGGCGGCGGCCCGGAACGGCTTCGCGCTGGTCGCGCCGCCCGCCCGGCTCTGCACCGACAACGCGGTGATGGTGGCCTGGGCCGGGATCGAGCGGCTCCGCCTCGGCCTCGCCGACCCGCTCGACTTCGCCCCCCGCCCGCGCTGGCCGCTCGATGCGCCGGACATGCGAAATGTAGGCGGTTGACGCCCCCGCATCGCCGTAGCTACACTGGTAGCTGCGGTACCTGAGACCTGAGAACGACAGCTGTACTAAAAGCCGAAACGACAAAACCCAGAACTCACGAAACCTGCTGCAATTCGAGCGAAGACACGCAAACAGACAACCTCCGATCAGACAAAACAGACACCAAAACGTCAGAGCCAACCGCAAACCAGGTGATCGCAGTGGTGAATGTCAGTCCGCATCGCTCAATGGGGGTGATGCTCGGAGAAGGGCCCGTGGGTGGGTTTCGAATGGGACGAAACTAAACGTGCTAGCAACGTTGCGAAGCACGGTCTCGACTTTCTCGAAGCGATATCTCTGTTCGACGGTGACTTCGTTCAGAAACCGGCGCGCGCTATTGGCGGAGAGCAGCGCTGGCTTGCGATAGGCACGGTGCACGACCTGATCGTAACCATCGTGTTTACGCGCCGCGGTGTGGACATTCGTGTAATCTCGATGCGGAGAGCCCGGGATGACGAAAGAGAACAATATCAGAAGATTTACGGCAGCGGAACTTAGGGAGAGGGTCGCCCGAGGCGAAGATCGCACGGATTGGGAGCGGGTGCGCGCCAAGACGGAGGCGGACATCGCGCGGGACATCGCCGATGACCCGGACTGGAGAGACGTTCCGCACGATTGGTATCTGACCGCCGAGTTAGTCATGCCCGGCCCCAAAAAGCTGCTTTCGCTCCGTGTCGATGTAGACATCATCGAGTGGTTCAAGCAGCAAGGCCCCGGCTATCAGACCCGGATGAATGCGGCGCTGAAGGCTTACATGAATGCGCGCAAGAAAACCGCATGAACGTCGCCCGTGAACTATCGTCACGCCTTCCATGCCGGCAATTTCGCGGATTGCTTCAAGCACGCGCTGCTGCTTTGGCTGCTGGATGCGCTCGCCCGCAAACCCGCGCCGTTCTTCGTGCTGGATACGCATGCGGGCGCGGGACACTATGATCTCTCCGGCGGTTCCGCCGAGCGCACGGGCGAGTGGCGCGCGGGCATCCTCCGGCTGCTCGACGATGCGCCCGCCGCGCTCACTCCCTACGTCGATGCGGTCCGCGCGCTCGGCCTCTATCCGGGGTCGCCCGCGCTCATTCGCGCGCGGCTGCGATCCGGCGACCGGCTGGCGGCTTGCGAGCTGCATCCGGAGGAGGCGCACGCTCTCCGCCAGATGTTCGGGCGGGACCGCCAGGTGGGCGTGCATCAGCGGGACGGATGGGAAGCGATCGGCGCGCTGCTGCCTCCGATGGAGCGCCGGGGTCTGGTGCTGATCGATCCGCCGTATGAGCGCCAGGACGAGTTCGCCTCGCTCGCATCCGGTTTGCGGACGGGCTGGTCCCGGTTCGCGGGCGGCGTGTTCGCGGCCTGGTATCCGATCAAGCATCGCGCGCCGGTTCGCGCGTTCCATGCCGACGTTCAGGCAAGCGGCATCCGCGACGTGGTCGCGGCGGAGCTTCATCTTCGCGAGCCGGTGGACCCGGCGAGACTGAACGGATGCGGTCTGCTCGTCGTCAATCCGCCCTTCCGCTTCGAGACGGAAGCGCCGCCGATTCTCGCCGCGCTGCGCGCGCGGCTCGGCGGCGTGGGCACGGCGCTGATCCGGCTCTGCGATGAGTGAGATCGCGGTCGTCGGCGCGGGCGCCTGGGGTATCGCGCTCGCCGTGCAGGCCGCGCGTGCCGGGTCTCATGTGCGGCTTTGGGCGCACGCGCCCGCGCGCGCCGCGGAACTGCGCGGCCGGCGCGAAAGCACGCGTTTGCCCGGCGTCGCGTTGCCGGAGGCCGTGGAGATCGCGGACACGCTGCCGTCGCGGGCCGACGCGGTGCTGCTCGTCGTTCCCGTTCAGCATATGGGCGGGGTGGTCGCGCGCCTGCCGCCGCCGCAAGCGCCGCTCGTCGCCTGCTCGAAGGGCATGGAAGCGGGGAGCCTGCGCCTGCCGCTGGAGATCGTCGCGGCACACCGGCCCGGCGCGCGAGCGGCGGTCCTGTCCGGCCCCAACTTCGCGCACGAGATCGCGCGCGGATTGCCGGCGGCGGCCGTGGTAGCGGCCGAGGATGCGGAGCTGCGCGAGCGCATCGCATCCCTGCTCGCGACGCCGTCCTTCCGCCTGTACGGCAGCGGCGATCCGTTGGGTGCGCAGCTCGGCGGCGCCGCGAAGAACGTGATCGCGATCGCGGCGGGGGTCGTGTCGGGCGCGGGGCTTGGCGAAAATGCGCGCGCGGCGCTGATCACGCGCGGCCTCGCCGAACTCGGCCGCCTCGCGCAGGCGCTCGGCGCGCGGACGGAGACCATCATGGGCCTGTCCGGGCTCGGCGATCTGCTGCTCACCTGCACGGGCGAGAGCAGCCGCAACTTCAGTCTCGGCGCGGCGCTCGGACGCGGCGAGCCGCTGCGCGAGATCCTCGCTGGGCGCGACACGGTCGCCGAGGGAGTCGCGACCGCACCTGCCCTGATCGCCCGCGCGCCGTCGGTCGATCTGCCGGTCTGCCACGCGGTTGCGCAGCTTCTCGGCGGCGCGTTGACGGTCGAGGCCGCGGTCCGGGCATTGCTCGCCCGGCCGCGCCGGGACGAGTGACGGCCGCGCAACCCGGTCGCACGGCCGCCAATTCCGGCTAATGTCCGGACGTCACCCGATCCGCAACCGGCGCGTGAACGAAACGGCGGGCGGCTCCGGCATGGGCGCGAAGACGCGCATGGCGTCGTTGAACCACATCACGAAGCGGTCCGCGTGCTGTCCGGTGCCGATCGGGAACTGCCGCATGCGCCAGCGATTGGCGGTGCTGTCGTTCTCGACGACGCTGCCCGCGTTGTAGCAGCAGGCGACGACCGGCGGGTCGAAGCCGGTCGCGCCGAACGCCTTGAGAATGCACGCGGTCCCCGCCTGGATCGCGTTGTCCGGGCACAGCAGCCAGGCGCGGTCGATCGCCGGATTGGCCAGCGTCTCGCGCGCCGTGGAAATGAGCGTCTGCATCAAGCCGGGGGAAACCTGATTCGGCGTCGTCTCATCGGAGCGATAGTGCGGCTCGAACCGGATCGCGTTTGGGTCGCCGCCGGATTCGGTCGCGACCGTCGCCAGGATCAGCTCCGCCGGAACTCCGAGCCGCGTGCTCCAATTCGCGATTGACGTTCCGAAGTTGTCCCAGATGCGCTGGATCGTCGCCGGCGCTCCGGCCGATCCGGCCGCTGGCGCGCCGTCGATGCCGATGCCCTCGACCGTGAGGCGCCAGCGGCAGTTGCCGGCAAAGCGGCTGTGGTCCTGCATCAGCAGCGCAAGCCCCTGGGTCCAATGGTCGGCGCGCGCGGCCTCCGCCTGCGGGAACAGCTTGGCCCAGGCGGCTTCGGTGCAGACGCCGTCCTGCGCCATGCCGACCCGGCCCTCCCAGGCGCGAAACGCCCGATCCGTTTGCGGCCCGAACACGCCGTCCGGGGACGCGACCGAGCCGTCCAGTTCGGCGAGCCGGCGCTGAAGCGCGAGCACATCGCCGCCCCGCGCGTAGGGCAGGTCGAGCTTGAGGGGGCGAGTGAAGGCGAGGCCGGTCATGGGCACTCTCCTGCTTTCCGCATGCCGCGCATGCTGAGTTGGAGCTGGTGGAAATTGTCGGCGAACGCGCCGTCGCCGGCGCCGCCGGGCAGGGCGATGGCGGCGAGGGCGGCGCAGAGGCCGGCCTTATCGCCGTCCGCGAAAAAGCGATCCTGCGCCGCGCTGAGTTGCGCGCTCGCTAGGTAGTAGGAACCGGCCGGGTCGGCCGGATAGTGCCGGACGAAAGCATCGGCGGCGCGCGCGAGCGCGGGCGCGTCGGCTGCATTCGGGGCCGTGCGCGTGTCGATCAGGTCATGCAGAGCTTCGAGGCGTTTGATCGCGTAGTCGTGGCGCGATCCGAGCGGCGTGCGCTCCGAGGTCATGCCGTCGAGTCCGGACGCGAGCTCGTCCGCCGCGCACCGATCCAGGGCCCGCCGTTCGTCCGCGAGCGCGCCATGAGCCAGACCGAAGCAGGCGTCTCCGCGCAGAAGGTGCAGCTGCATGCATTCCGGTTGGCCCTGCGCGCAGGAGATCGCTTCAGCGGCAACCGCACGCCGGTCGCCCGAGGCGGCTTCCTGTTTCATGCGATCGAGCTGCGCGACCGAGGGCGCGAGCACCGCGCAGCCCCCGAGCGCGGCCGCGAGCAGAGGCGCGGCGATCCTCACGACTTCGCTCCCGGCCCGGCCAGGAGCGTGGCCGCCTTGGCGAACTCGGTCGCGGGATTGCGGCCGGCGGTCCGCACGGCCTGCACCGTCGCGAACACCGCATCGAGCCCGGCGCTGGCGGTGCGGTCGGCGCGGATGCTGTCGAGCGCCTTCAGCATGGCGGGCGCGCCGCCGACCGCCTTGCCCGCATCGGGCGGCAGGTCGCGGGCAAGCACGGTATCGAGCGCGGCCTTCTGCAGATCGCGCACGGCCTGGGTGATCGTCGGCTGGTCGAGGCCCGCGAAATCTTGGCGGCAAGCATCGAGCAACGCCGCCTCCCCCTTCTCGGCCAGCGCAAGCTGCACGATCTTGAGCGCGAACGCCGTGTCGCCCGCGATTCTCGGCCCGAACACCCGCATCAGCACCGGAACCTGGGCGATCAGGCTGCGCGCGGCGTTGCTGTCGAACACGGACGGCGAGAACTGCTCGGGCGTGTAGGGCGCGTCCATGACCCGCGCGATCCACCGCCCGTAGGCGGCGGCCGAAAGCTGGCTCCCGGTGGAGACGAGCGCCGCGATCAGGGCGACGGGCGGGATCGCGCCGCCCAGCACCGACGCGATCATCGGCGCGGCCTTCGCGAGCACCTGCACGACCGGCATGTTGGGGGCGGCAAGCTGGGCGAGCTGCGTCGCCTTTTGCACCGCGCCGGAGAGATCACCCGCGCCGACATCGGCGACCGTGGCGGCTGTCTGCGTCAGCGCATTCGCCGCCGCCCCGACCTCGGCGCCGAAGCTCCCCGGAAGCGACGCGGCGACCGCGCGCCCGATCGCGGCGCCCGCCTGCAAGCCGTCGCGGATGTGATCGAGCTGACGGCTGGCCAGAGCGTCGTGCTGGGCCTGGACCGCGCCCAGGGAGGCGTGGGCGGCATCCGCCTGGCGCTGGGCCGCGTCGGCCTGCGCGCGCGCGTCCGCCGCCGTGCCGATGGCGGCGCGCGCATCCGCCGATGCGGCGGCGACCGCGCTGACCGCTTGGCCGTCCTCGCCGGAGCTGCCCTTGCCGAAATAGAAGCCGAGAATGGCGCCGAGAATGCCGGAAAGGGCTTCCGGGAACTTGTAGATCGCGCCGTTCGCGTTGCCGAGCATCGAGACCGCAAGAAAGGCGACGGAGCCGAACACGATCAGCACGGCGAGCACGGCCCGCACCGTCCCGCGCGGCACGCCGAGAGGAAGATCGTTCGCGCCCGTCAGCAGCGCGGAATAGGCGGAACCGTCCGGCGGCATGCGCGCCAGCGCCCGGTCCAGCCGGTTGCGGAGGCTCCACACATACCAGAGCATCGCCGCCGCGATCAGGATCACCGCCGCGAGCACCACGTAGATCGGCAGCACGGGACTGGCCTGGTCAGCTCCGCCATAGGCGTGCGCCGGCGGGCTCAAGCACCCGAAAAGGCAGGCGAGGAAGACCAGGAAAACGGCAGGCATGTCAGTCTCCGTGACGGTAGCGGCTGTCACTATTACTAACATTCGCGGCGTTAAGGGTTTGCTAACGCCGGCCGCCGGCCGGGCTGGGCGAAGCCGTCGCTAGCGGGTGGGGCGGGGCGGCCTGACGCTGTAGTCGTAGAAGCCGCGGCCGGATTTGCGGCCGAGCCAGCCGGCTTCGACGTATTTCACGAGCAGCGGGCACGGCCGATATTTGCTGTCGGCCATGCCCTCGTGCAGCACCTGCATGATCGAGAGGCAGGTATCGAGCCCGATCAGGTCGGCAAGTTCCAGCGGCCCCATCGGGTGGTTCGCGCCAAGCCGCATCGCGGTGTCGATCGCCTGCACCGTGCCGACCCGTTCGTGCAGGGCGAAGACCGCCTCGTTGACCATCGGGATGAGGATGCGGTTGACGACGAAGCCCGGGAAGTCCTCGGCGGCCGCCGTCGTCTTGCCGAGCCGGGCCGCCAACGCCTGCACGGCCTCGAACGTCTGGTCGTCCGTCGCGATGCCCCGGATGATCTCGACCAGCTTCATCACAGGCACCGGGTTCATGAAGTGCATGCCGATGAACTTGGCCGGGCGGTCCGTTCCGGCGGCGAGCCGGGTGATGGAGATGGACGAGGTATTGGACGCGAGCAGGGCGGAGCGCTTGAGATGCGGCACGAGCGTCGCGAAGATCCCGTGCTTCAGCTGCTCCTGCTCGGTCGCCGCCTCGATCACCAGGTCGGCGTCGGCGAAAGCGGCGTATTCCGTGGTGGCGACGATGCGGCCGAGCGTCTGCTCGCGGGAGCCGGACGGCGCCTGACCCTTCTCGATCTGGCGATCGAGGTTGCGGGCGATGGTCGCCAGACCCTTGTCGAGCGCCTCCTGCTTCGCGTCCAGCAGCACGACCGAAAGGCCGGAGAGGGCGCAGACATGCGCGATGCCGCCGCCCATCTGTCCGGCGCCGATGACGCCGACGGTCGCGATTTCGTGGCTCACGGGATGCTCCGACGCGTTTGCACCGGGGCATTCTTCCCTGCGTTCAGGAGCGCAGCAAGCCCAGCAGGAGGGCAAACATCAGCAGCGCCGCGCCTTGCAGGAGCACGCGCCATCGCATGAGGGCGTTGGAGCGCCGCGGGTCGCCGCCGCCCCGCACGAGCCCGATCAGCCCGGCGAACAGCACGCCGACCGTGGACAGCATCAGCAGGCAGAGCAGGACGATGAGGACAGTCTTCACGGAACGGACATAGGCCGCCCCGCTGCCTTATGCACCACCTGTCCCGAAATTCACCCATCGGCAGACCGACGGCGGTTGACCGCTCGCCGTCGTTCATGGTCGTACGCCCGCCCATGATCCGCCTTCCCGTGTTCCTTCTGCTGGCATTGCTCGTGCCGGCCCTTGCATCCGCCCAGACGGACAAAGCTCCGGCTCAGGGGCCTGCCGTGCTGGCGGCTGCCAGCACCGGCAAGCCGGGTGAGCCTGAACCCAAGCCGGTCGTGCGGGCCGCCGAACCGGAGACGGCCCGGCCCTCTGCCGTGCCGGCCCAACCTAACACACCCGCCCCGGCCGATGCCGCTCCCGCCCCGGCTGCGCCCGCGCCCGCAGCACACGCCCCGGCCGCATCCGCGCCGGCCGGCAAGGCCGCCGCGCCCGCGCCGGCGGCTCCGGCCTCAGTCCCCAAGGCTTCCGCCCCGGCCTCAACCGCCGCCAGCAGCACTGGCAAGCCGGAGGCCTCGCCGCTCCCGCTGGCGCCCGACAGCGTCGGCGCGCAGGTCATCGCGGGCGTGTCCGATTTCATGGGCGAGCTGGCGGCGGACACTCTGGTCGCGGTGAAGACCGCGCGAAGCATCCCCTCGCTCTGGGGATGGGTGCAGGTGATGGCGACGGACCCGCTCGCCCGCGAAACGCTCGGCCAGGTGTGCTGGCGTCTTGCCGTCGTGTTCGCGATCGCCCTCGCGCTCGAATGGGCGGCACGGAGGGTGATCGCGCGGCCCCGCGTCGCGCTCTGCCGTATGGGGCATCGCACGTCGGGCGACGTCGTGGACCCAAAGGCCGATGCGTCCGTGACGGGCGACGAGGCTGGGCTGGTTCGCGCCGAAGCGGGCGAAACCGAGCCGCCGCGCTCCCGGGGTCCGTCCTCCTGGACCCTGCTGCGCCGGGTGCCGCTCGTGCTCGCGCGGCTCGTTCTCGACATGCTCCCCGTTCTCGTCTTCACTACGGCCGGGCATTTCGTCGTGGGCGCCGGCCTCGGCAACACGAATCTGGTGCGCCTGACCTTGCTCGCCGTGGTGGACGCCTACGCGGTCTGCCGGACGATCTTCGTGCTCGCCCGCCTGCTGCTGTCGCCGCGCACGCCCGATCTCCGGCTCGTGCCGGTCGGAGACGCGACGGCCGTCTACGCCATGCGCTGGATCAGGCGCATCGTCGCCGTCGCGATCTTCGGCTACGCGGCCGCCGAGATCGGGCGGATGTTCGGCATGACCAAGGTCGCGCAAGAGGCGCTTCTCAAGGCGGTTGCGCTCGCCGTGGTCGTGCTGCTCGCGATCGTGGTCGTGCAGGAACGCAAGCCGGTCGCCCGAAGGATCGCAGGCGATCCCTCGGCAGACGGACTGTTCCCATCCTTTCGCCGCCGCACGGCCTCTGTCTGGCATCTGATGGCGCTGTTCTACCTGGGGACGCTGTGGCTGGTCTGGGCCGTATCCGTGCGGAACGGGTTCGAGCAGATGCTGCACGTCTTCCTCGTGATCCTGGGCGTCGGCATCGTGGCGCGGCTGCTGCTGATCGTGCTGCTCGGCAGTCTCGATCGCGCCTTGCATGTGCGGCCGGACGTCGCCGAGCGGTATCCCGGCCTGGAGCAGAGGGCGCAGGTCTACCACGGCGTGCTCAGCGGCGTGCTGAGGGGAGCGATCGCCGTCCTCTCCGTTCTCGTGCTGCTGCAATTGTGGGGCTTTCATGCGCTGACCTGGTTCGGCGCCAGCCTGCTTGGGCGCCGTCTGCTCTCATCGCTCGGCACGATCGCGCTCACGCTCGCGCTCGCGCTCGCGGTCTGGGAGGGGACCAACGCCGCGATCCAGCGTCACCTCGCCAAGCTCGCAAAGGCGGCGCAGATGGCCCGCTCGGCGCGGCTGCGCACCTTGCTGCCGCTGCTGCGCACGGCCCTGTTCATCGCCATTGCCGCGATCGTCGCTCTGACGGTGCTGAGCGAGATCGGCGTCGACATCGCGCCGCTGCTGGCCGGGGCCGGCATCATCGGCGTCGCGATCGGCTTCGGCTCGCAGAAGCTCGTGCAGGATCTCATCAACGGCATCTTCCTGCTGTTGGAGAACGCGATGCAGGTCGGCGATTTCGTGACCGTTTCGGGCCTCTCCGGCACGGTCGAGGCGCTGTCCGTGCGCACGATCCGGCTGCGGGCCGGGGATGGCTCGGTGCATATCATTCCGTTCAGCGCCGTCACCTCGGTCACGAACACCAACCGGGGCCTCGGCAATGCGGCCGTTTCCGTGACCGTTGCCTATGACGAGGACACCGACCACGTAGGCGAGGTGCTCAAGGCGATCGCGGTCGAGATGCGCGAAGAGGACGCGTTCAGGACGGTCATGCTCTCGGACTTGCAGCTTTGGGGCGTGGACAAGGTGGATGCGACGTCCGCGACGCTGCTCGGTCAGATCGTCTGCACCGATGGCGGCCGGTGGGCCGTGCAGCGGGAGTTCAACCGCCGTGTGAAGCGCCGCTTCCAGGATCTGGGCATCCAGATGCCGACGCCCGTGCAGGATCTGGTGATCCGCCGCTCGCCCTGGGACGCGGCGTTGCAGCAGGTGCGGCCGGTGCAGTCGCCCCGTTTGCAGGAGGATGGCCAGGGATGAGCGGCACGCAGGAGAGTTTGGTCGCAGCCGTCGCGCGCGAGGGCTTCGCATTCGTGCATGGCGCGGAGATGCGGTCCGTCATCGAGGCGCATGGCGACATTCCGGACTGGGACCGCTTCGCCGCGAGCTGGGACGATCTTGGCCTCGATACCTACATGGCCGATGGCGGCCGCTACCGAAAGCGCCGGCACGCCGTCTACACCATCCGGCCGGAGGAGCCCGCGCCGCGCCGAGCGGCGCACCAGCCGCACTATCAGAGCCGCGACTACAACCCCATGCATGGCGGCATCGAGCGCTGGTTCGAGCCGGTCGAGCCCGCGATCGGCGGCAGCGCCAGCACGGACGCCATCCTGCGCACCTGCCGCGCCCTGTTCGAGCGCCTCAGCCCGGTCCGGTCATGGCATGTCGAGGTGCATCAGTTCCGGATCGAGGCGCGGCCGGACGAGCTGGGCCAGCCCACGCCCGAGGGCATGCATCGCGACGGGGTGGATTTCGTGCTGGTGCTGCTGGTTCGCCGCCGGAACGTGCGGAGCGGCGTTACCAGCATCCGTGCGCCGGATGGGCGGACGCTCGGCAGCTTCACGCTGGCCGAACCGATGGACGCGGCGCTGGTCGATGATCTGCGCGTGATGCACGGCGTGACGCCGGTGCAACCCGTCGACCCGGCGCAGCCGGCCAGCCGCGACGTGCTGGTGGTCACCTTCCGCCAGGCGCCGCCAAGGACTTGAACGCCCAGCCCGGGCGCCATGCCGTAGCCCCACACCGCCTGTAACGAAAAGCGGCCGGCGCACCCATGGGTGCGCCGGCCGTTCTCTCTCGGGTCGAGCCTGGGCTCGATCCGGGGCTACTCCGCCGCGTACTGGTGACGCGCCTGCTGGTTCTGGTTGGCCTGGCGGCGCTGCTCGATCTGCTGCTCGATCGGGCGCAGCGTCTCGTCGGCGGTGCGCCGGGTGGCGCGCACCAGGGTGGCCGTACCCTGCATCACCGCATCGAAATACTCACGCGCGAAGCGCTGCTGCAGTTCGACGAACACGCCGGGGTTGGCCAGCTGAAACAGCTCCTGAGCTGCGCGCAAGTTGGTGCGCACCACGCCCTCCACGAGGCCCGTCACGCTGCGCTGCACGTCCTGCAACCCGCCCTGGGCGGCGTTGGGCAGCGTCATCAGCGCGCGCAGGTCCTCGGCGTTGCCCTGGGCGGTCTCGGCGATCTTCTGGCTCACGTGCTGAAACCGCTCGGCCGCGTTCTGAAGGAACTCGCGCTGGGTTTCGGCAAAGTCCGCGGCGCCCCGCCGCATGGTCTCGCCCGCGGCGTCGCTGAACCGCTGCGCCGCGTCAGCCCCGGCTTCGCCGCCCCGGCGGGTCGCCTCGGCGGTCGCGTCACCGCTCCGGCGGATCGCCTCGCCGGTGGCCTGTCCGCTCTGCTGGATGGCGGCTGCGCCCTGGCGCACGGCCTCGGCGCCCTGGCGGCCGATGGCCGCCTGGTCATTCTGTTGCTTGCTGTTCTGTGGGTTGGTATCGGCCATGGTGGCTCCCATTGGTTTCGGCGAACGGGGTTGTGCGCCGCAATCGCTGCGCCGCACAAGAGGGAAAGCCGCAATCTGAGGCAGGGAAGAGTTGATTCTTTGTAATACCTCCCGGCGCCGCGCATGTGCAGGGTTGCGGGATTATGCAACTCCCGTGCTGATGCATTA
This sequence comes from uncultured Alphaproteobacteria bacterium, assembly GCA_963777325.1. Taxonomy (GTDB): domain Bacteria; phylum Pseudomonadota; class Alphaproteobacteria; order Acetobacterales; family Acetobacteraceae; genus JAFAXA01. The sequence goes on from CAVZQE010000022.1 coordinate 616,263, forward strand.
CCGCTGATCCGAGTGCTGTCGCATGATCGCGACGGCCCGGCGAAGGCGCATGATGCCGCCGCGTACCTGGCCCTCGTCGCACATGCGCTGTCCCTCCAGGGAGAGATCGCCGACCTCGGCCGGCGGCTGCCCGGTGGCCTCGCGCCGCATCGTGCCGATCAGGTCCGAGAGATGCAGGCAGTACCTCCATCGTGTCCGTGGTCACGCGCACCGGGGCCGCCGGGTCCGCATCGGTGGGCTGGCCGGAGACCGGAGCCGTCCGGACCGAAACGAGCATTGCGCCTGCCAGCAGGCACAGGCAGGCGGCGGCGCGCGCGCGCGAAATCATGGCCCGCAGAATCGGAGTTCCATCCTGACGCGCCCGTGAGCATCGCATTACGTCGCGTTTACGTGATGGGTGTCGTTGGCCGTTCCCGGCAGGAACAAGACGGCCCGCAACCCGGGCTCGGCATCCATGAGGCGCACCGACCCGCCGTGCAGCTGCGCGACGGCCTGCACCAGCGCTAAGCCGAGGCCGGAGCCGGGCGTGTGCCGCGCCGCCTCTCCCCGGAAAAAGCGTTCGGTCGCATGCGCCCGCTCGGCGGCGGGAATGCCCGGCCCCTGGTCGGTCACCGCGATGCCGATGCCCCCGCCGTCCGGCTGCGCCTCCAGCCGGATCAGGCTGGCGGATCGAGCGAACTTCAGGGCATTGTCGAGGAGGTTCGCGACCGCCTGCTGGATCAGCGCCCGGTCGCCATAGACGGAGAGGCCGGGCGCAATCGTCGCATCGAGCCGCATTCCGCGTTCGTCGGCAACGGCGCCGTACAGCTCTGCGAGACCCTCGATGAGCGGCGTCAGATCGAACCGCGCGAAGGCGGAGCGCCGCGCGCCCGCCTCGATCTCCGCGATCCGGAGCAGCGCCTTGAATACGCCGACCACGCCGTCCAACTCGGCCGTGGCCCGCTCGACGGCGGCGCGCAGCTCGGCTTCGCTCCTCGCGTGCAGGGCGGCGTCCTCCAGCCTTGCCCGGGCGCGGGTGATCGGCGTGCGCAGATCGTGCGCGATCGCGTTGGAGACCTGGCGCACTCCGTCCATCAGCCGCCCGATGCGGTCGAGCATGTCGTTGATGGTTTCCGCCAGCAGATCGAATTCGTCGCCCGTGCCCGCGAGCCGGACGCGCTGGGTCAGATCCCCGGCCGAGACGGCGGCCGTGGTTTCCGAGATGTTGGCGAGCGTGCGGCGGAACAGGTGTCGGACGATCAGCGCGCCGATCGTCGCCAGCACCACGACGACGGCGACGGCCCAGAGCAGGGCGTCGGTCAGCAAGGTCCGCAGCTGCGCCCGTTCCCGCACGTCGCGCCCGTCTAGCAGATGGAAGCCGCCCGGCAGGTCGAATCTCTGCACCTGGGCGAGGGAGCGGATGCCAGCCCTCTCGACCACGAGCGAATAGGGCACGCCGCTTTCCGTCACGCCCTCCGGCCAGTGGCGGACATTGCCCGCCAGCCTGCGGAACTGCTGATCCGCGAGCAGATAGATTTCGTCGTCCTCGACGTTCTGGGCGAGGCGCTCCTCGATCGTCAGGATCATCGCGGGCAGGCCGCCCATCGTCCAACGATCCGCCAGCGACTGGGCGTCGGCGCGGATCGCGGCCTCGGTCTGCCGGTCGAGCAGTCCCGCCGTCTCCCACCACAGCACGATGGCAAGCCCGGCCGCGCTCAGGACCAGCAGGACCGCGTAGATCACCGCGAACCGCACGCCGGCCGATCGGAGCAGGGGCGGGCTGCGCGGGCGCGGCACGGGCCTCGCAGGCGGCTCCGCCGCCGGAGGCTTGGTCAGATGCACCCGGAGCGGGGTGTCACGGCGCTTCGGCCCGAAGCATGTAGCCGGCGTTGCGCACAGTGTGGATCAGCGGCGTCGGGAAGGGCTTGTCCACCTTCTGCCGCAACCGCGACACGTGCACGTCGATCACGTTCGTCTGAGGATCGAAATGATAATCCCAGACGCCTTCGAGCAGCATCGTGCGCGTCACCACCTGGCCCGCATGCCGCATCAGGTATTCGAGCAGCCGGAACTCGCGCGGTTGCAGGTCGATCTTCTGACCGGCGCGCTTCACCTGCCGCGACAACAGATCGAGTTCGAGATCGCTCACGGTGAGCTTCGTGACCGGCCCCTCGCCCTTGCCGCGCCGCGCCAGCGCCTCGACCCGCGCCAGCAGCTCGGCGAAGGCGAAAGGCTTCGTCATGTAGTCGTCGCCGCCGGCCTTGAGGCCGCGCACGCGCTCGTCCACCTCCGCGAGCGCCGAGAGGAACAGCACGGGCACCGCGTTTTTCTGGGCGCGGAGGGTCTCGAGCAGGCGCAGGCCATCGACGCCGCCCGGCAGCATGCGATCCAGGATCACGGCGTCGAACGCCTCGCTGGCGGCCATGAAGAGGCCGTCGCGGCCGTTATCGGCATGCTCGACCACGTGCCCCGCTTCCTTCAGCCCGCGGACGATGAAGCCCGCGACGTCCTTATCGTCCTCGACCACCAGGATGCGCATGGCGCATGTCCTCTCGCCTCAGCCGTTGGCCGCATCCGGTCGCCTGCCGACCGTCACCGTCATCTCCGTCACCCGCCCCTGACGCCGGACAGACAGCCGCACGCTGTTGCCCGGCGGGACCGCCGCGACCGCGCGGATCAGCCCTCGCGCCGTATCGACCTTCTCGCCATCGACCGCCGTGACCACGTCTCCCGGCCGCACCCCGGACCGCGCCGCCGGACCGTTCCGCTCCACGCCCGCGATGGCAACCCCGCCCGCCTCGCCCGGAGCGTCCTGCACCGAGACGCCGAGCCAGCCGCGATCGATGTGCCCCTTGCTGCGGAGGTCGGCCACGATCCTTTGGACGATTTCGCTCGGGATCGCAAACCCGATGCCGACGGAGCCGCCGGTCGGCGAAACGATCGCGGTGTTGATCGCGACCACCTCGCCTTGCAGGTTAAACGTCGGGCCACCCGAATTTCCCGGATTGATCGGTGCGTCGAGTTGCAGGAAATCGTCGAACGGACCGGCGCCGATGTCGCGGCCGCGGGCGGAGACGATGCCGGCCGTCACCGATCCCCCGAGGCCGAACGGGTTGCCGCAGGCCAGAATCCAGTCGCCCACCTCGACCAGATGGCTGTCGCCCCAGGTGACGAAGGGAAGCGGGTGGTTGGAAAAGACCTTGATGACCGCGATGTCGGTCAGCTCGTCGGTGCCGATGACGCGCGCCGGAAGCTCTTTGCCATCGGAGAGGGATACGACGATCTTTTCCGCGTGGCCGACGACGTGATTGTTGGTCACGATGATGCCGGAGGGATCGATGATGAAGCCCGACCCCGCGCCCATCATCTGCTCGCGCCGATTGCGGAAGCGCTCGCGAAACTGCCTCTCGAACGGCGTGCCGCGCAGTTGCGGCGGCAGGTCGGCCAGGAAGTCGTTGCCGGTGACGGTCTCCGTCACCGCGATGTTCACGACGGCCGGCAGCACCTTCTTCACGAGCGGTGCGAACGTGTAGGGCGCGACGCGGGCGGAGGCGGAGTCGGGCGCCGCCGCGCAGGCGGACACGAGCAGGCAAGCGGCGGCGATCAGGAGCCGTACGTGGCGCCAGGCTAGTCCGGAGGCGGTCATGAAGCGGGCTCCAAGAGCAAGGCGTGATTGCAACGACACATGGCATCCATGCTTCGATGCAACAAGCATCGTGCTTGCACGCCGGGCTTCGGCGTGGATCTCAGGACACGCCGCCATCCTCGGGCCAGGCGTGCTTCGGATAGCGCCCGCGCATGTCGCGGCGCACGTCGGCCCAGGCGCCGCGCCAGAACTGCGCGAGATCGGAGGTGATCGCGACCGGCCGCCCCGCGGGCGAGAGCAGCGCCAGCCGCAACGGTATCCGTCCGCCTGCGAGGCGCGGCGTCTCGCGCAAGCCGAAGAAGGCCTGCGCGCGGGCGGAGGCGACCGGCACCGGCTGAATGTAGTCGATCGCGGCCCGCCCGTTCGGTAGCGAAAGCTGCGCGGGCAGCGCCTCGTCGAGCGTCGCCGGCAGCGGCCAGGGCAGCAATCCACGCAGCATTGCAGCGACGTCGAGCGCGGCGACGTCGGCGAGCCGCGACGCACCGAGCACATGCGGCAACAGCCAGTCCGCAGCGGTCGCCGCCAGCGCCGCGTCCGAAAGATCGGGCCATTCCTTGGGCGCGACGTCGCGCATCCAGGCGACCCGCGCCTGGAACTGGCGGGCGGCATCGGTCCAGGCCAGCGGCGCGAGTCCGTCGGCGACGATCACCCGCAGCAGCTCGGCGGCGGCTTCCGACGGGTCGGCCGGGCCTGTCCGGTCCTGCAACACCAGGGCACCGAGCCTCCGGCGGCGTCGGGCGAGCACGCTGCCGGTGGCGCGGTCGAAGCTTGTCTCCGCCGTCTCCGTCACCTGCGCGGCCAGGGCGGCTGGCAGCGCGTCCGGATCGAGCGCCGATGCGAGCCGGATCCGGGCGGACGCCTTCAGCTCCAGCGACGCGACCGCCAGCAGCCCGGCGCGGGCGAGCGGGTCCGTGGCCGGCAGCCGCGCGCCGCCGCCGCCCAAAAGCCGGAACGCGCCCGGCTCGCCCCGGCGCTGGGCGATGCGGTCGGGGAACGCCGCGGCAACCAGCTTGCCGGGATCGCCCGCCGCCCGCGTCCCGGAGGGCAGACGCAGGCGGCGGCGGTACTGGGCGGCGGCGCGGCGGATACGGGACAGCGCGCCGCGATCGGCCGCCGGATGACCGTCCGCGATCGCCGCGAGCCGAAGCCCCAGATCGGCGGGCGCATCGCTCGCGCGCAAGGGATCGCGCTCCTCGAGCAGCGCCGCGAGATCGGCCGCGAGCGCCGCCTCGGCCGCATCTCCGGCCGCCAGCATCATGGCGGCGAGGCGCGGATGCGCGCTCAAGGCCGCCATCCGGCGTCCCGTTCCGGTGATGCGGCCCGCCGCGTCGAGCGCCCCGAGCTCGCTCAGCAACTCGGCGGCGGCGGCGAGCGCGCCGGGAGGCGGCTGGTCCTGGAACGGCAGATCGGCCGGACGCGCGCCCCAGGCGGCGCAGTCGAGCAGCGCGGGGGCGAGATCCGCTTCCAGGATCTCCGGCCGGTCATGCGGCGGCAGGCCGCGATGCAGCGCCTCCGACCAGAGCCGGATCGCGATTCCCGGCCCCTCGCGTCCGGCGCGTCCGGCGCGCTGCTCGGCGGCGGCGCGGCTGATCCGGAGCGTGGCGAGGCGCGCGAGGCCGCTCGCCGGATCGAGGCGCGGCGCGCGCCGCCAGCCGCCGTCGATGACGATGCGGACGCCGGGCACGGTGAGCGAGGTCTCCGCGATCGAGGTCGCGAGGATCACCCGGCGGCCCTCGGCGGCAGGGCGCAGCGCGCGATCCTGCGTGTCCGGCGGCAGGTCGCCGTGCAGCGGCAGCACGGCCGCGCCGCACTCGGCGAGCGCCGCCTCGGTGCGGCGGATCTCGCCCAATCCCGGCAGGAAGGCGAGGATGTCGCCCTGATGCTCGGCTAGCGCCGCCCGGATCGCGCGCGCCATGGCATCCGGCAGGTCGCGCACGGAAGCGAGGTCGCGCCTGGCGTGACGGACCGCGACCGGAAAGAGCTTGCCCGCGCTCTCCACGACCCTCGCTCCCATCAGCGGCGCGAGGCGCGCGCCGTCGGCGGTCGCGGACATGGCGATCAGGCGCAGTTCGGGGCGGAGCGCCCGTTGCAGGTCGAGGCAGAAGGCGAGTGCCAGATCGGCCTCGACCGAGCGCTCGTGGATCTCGTCCAGGATGACGCAGGCGATGCCGTCGAGGCCCGGATCGCTCTGCAAGCGGCGGACAAGCAGGCCCTCGGTCACGACCTCGATCCTCGTCGCGTCCGAAACCGCCGCGTCCAGGCGGGTGCGGTAGCCGACGCGTCCGCCCGGCGCCTCGCCGAGCAGCGCGGCCATGCGGCAGGCGGCGGCGCGGGTCGCGAGCCGGCGCGGTTCGAGCATGACGATCCGCTGATCCGCGCGCCAGGGCGCATCCAGAAGCGCGAGCGGCACAAGGGTGGTCTTGCCTGCGCCGGGCGGGGCGACCACAACGGCATTGCCGCCCGCATCGAGCACCGTGCGGAGCGCGGGCAGCGTATCGGTGATCGGAAGGTCGGGAAGCGGAGTCATGCGGAGCGCGAGCTACCATCCTTCGGGCCGGCGGGCGATGCCGTTCATCCTGCTTGCGCTCGCGCTGCTGCTGCTGGCCCGCCCGGCAGCGGCGCTGGAAAGCGCCGATGTGACGACGAAGCGCAGTTCGGTCGCGCTCGTCTCGGAGACGGACGGCTACGCGCCGGGCCAGCCCTTTCGGCTGGGCCTGCGCTTCCGGCTCGCGCCCGGCTGGCACGTCTACTGGACAAACCCGGGCGAGGCGGGCACGCCGCCAGAGCTCGACTGGACCTTGCCCCAAGGCGCCCATGCATCCGGCATCTCCTATCCCGCGCCCGAGCGCATGCGGGAGGGTCCGGTGACGGCGTACGGCTACACCGGCGACCTGCTGCTGCCGGTGACGATCACGCCGCCCCCCGGCGACGCGCCGGTGACGGCCGGGCTGAGCGCGTCATGGCTGATCTGCGACCAGATTCTGCGTTCCCGAGGAGGGGAACTTCCACCTCTCGATCCCGCCCGGCAAGGCGACGCCCTCGCCCGATGCGAAGCTGTTCGCCGCCGCCGACGCGCGCATGCCGCGGCCGTCGCCCTTCGCCCCCCGCATCGCGCCGGACGGCACGCTGTCGGTCGAGGGCGCGCGCCTGTCCCCGGCGACGGTCGCGGGCGCGACGTTCTTCCCCGCGACCCAGGGCACGATCGACCAGAACGCCGCCCAGGCCGTCCGCGTCGGGCAGGGGCGCGTGTCCCTGGCGCTCAAGCCCGGACGGCTGTTCCATGCCGCCGACACGCTGCATGGCGTCCTGGTGCTGCGCGATCCGGGCGGCGGCGAGACCTTCCTCGACGTCGCCGCAACGCCCGGACCGCTGCCCGCGTCCGCCAACACGGTGCCGCTCAGCCGCGCGCTGGGCTTCGCGTTCCTTGGTGGCCTGCTGCTGAACCTGATGCCGTGCGTCTTCCCGGTGCTGGCGATGAAGGCGCTCGGCATCGCCCGGTTGTCGGGGCGCGATCTCGGCGAGGTGCGGGCGCAGGCGCTCTCCTACACGGGCGGGGTGGTGCTCTCCTTCGTGGCGCTCGGGCTGGCGCTGCTCGGCTTGCGCGGCGCCGGGTCGGCGTTCGGCTGGGGGTTTCAGTTCCAGTCGCCGGTGTTCGTCGCCGCCATCGCCTGGCTGCTGTTCCTGTTGGGGCTAAACCTCTCGGGCGTGTTCGAGCTGGGCGCGGGGCGGCTCGCCGGGGCGGGGCAGGGGATGGCCGCGCGGCCGGGCCATACGGGCAGCTTTTTCACGGGCGTTCTGGCGGTGGTGGTCGCGACGCCCTGTACGGCCCCTTTCATGGGCACGGCGATCGCGGCGGCACTGGCCGCGTCCGCGCCGGCGACGCTCGGCGTGTTCGGGGTGCTCGGGCTTGGGCTTGCCGCGCCGTATGGGTTGCTCGCCGCCGCGCCGCGCCTTGCTCGGCTATTGCCCAAGCCCGGCGGCTGGATGGTGGTGCTGCGCCAAGCGCTCGCATTCCCGCTCTACGCGGCCTGCGTCTGGCTGCTGTGGGTCGTGAGCCAGCAGGCGGGCGATCTCGGCGTGCTCGCGGTCGGGTCCGGGTTCGTGCTGCTCGGCTTGGCGGCGTGGGCGTTCGGGCGCGCGCAAATCGTGCGGGGGGCCGGGCGGCTGTCCGGGTTCGCGATCGCGGCCATCGCGGCGTGCGCGGCCGTCGCGGTGCTGCCGCGACTCGCAGCGATTTCGCCTCCCACCGCCGGAGCCGCGACGGGCCTGGCGGGCGAGCGCTTCTCGGCGGCGAAGCTCGCCTCCCTCCGCGCCGAGCGCCGCCCGGTGTTCGTGGACATGACGGCCGCGTGGTGCGTCACCTGCCTCGTGAACGAGGAGGTCGCGCTCGCGCAAAAACCCGTGCAGGACGCCTTCGCCGCGCGCGGCGTCGTCTACATGAAGGGCGACTGGACCCGGCAAGACCCCGACATCACCGCGTTCCTGCGTGAGCATGGCCGCGACGGCGTGCCGCTCTACGTACTCTATCCGCCGGACGGCGCGCCCACCATCCTGCCGCAGGTGCTGACGCAGGCGATGGTGCTGGATCAGTTGGCGCGGCTCGGCAGCTGATACCGAGGAACATGCCTTCCGCCTCCTCGTCATCGCGAGCCACCACTCGGCGGCGTGGCGATCGACGCGCGGCACGGCCTGGCTCGCCTGGATTGCTTCGTCGCAAGCGCTCCTCGCAACAACCGCCGGGGCTACTTTATCGGAAATTTCTGCCGACCTGCCGCGCTCGTCTGTGCGTAGGGCGTCAGGAAGACATCCTGCGCGACCCGCATCCCGACCGCGTTGCCGCCGGTGAGTGATCCGGTGAACTGCGCCCGATCGAACAGTTTCGTGCGAGCCTAATCGTAACTCTCGAACGCATCGGAGATGGGAACCAGGGGCGGGCTGCCGTCCCGTGCCGCAACCGGAGGAGCGGCCGCCCGCGCAGAGCGCAACAACCGGCGCAAGCGCCCGCCCATGCGCATAGGCGACCCTCCGCATGTTCGACGAAAGCCCGCGCCGGATGCTCCTACGGCGCCGGTGTGGCCGGACTCTCGACGACGATGGTGTCGTAGACCGTGTCGCTGTGCAGCCAGCGGCCCACCAGGCCGGCAAGGACGGCGCCAACAATCGGCGCGACCCAAAACAGCCAGAGCTGGCCGATATGGGGGCCGCCCGCGAACAGCGCGGGGCCGGTGCTGCGGGCCGGATTGACCGAGGTATTCGTGACCGGAATCGAGACGAGATGGATGAGCGTCAGACCGAGGCCGATCGGGATGCCCGCAAACCCGGTCGCCGCCCCTTTCGACGTCGTGCCGATGATGATGAACAGGAAGAAGAATGTCATGACGACTTCGATCAGGAAGCAGGAGCCGAGTGCGTATTTGCCGGGGCTGAGATCGCCATAGCCGTTCGACGCGAAGCCAGCCGGCATCCAACCGGCCTTGCCGGAAGCGATGACCCAGAGCACGCCCGCCGCCGCGATCGCCGCGACGACCTGCACGATGACGTAGGGGATGACATGCTTGTTGGCGCATCGTCCCGCCGTCCAGAGCCCGATCGTCACGGCGGGATTGAAGTGGCCGCCGGAGATATGCCCCACCGCGTAGGCCATGGTCAGCACCGTCAGCCCGAAAGCGAAGGCGACCCCCGTGAAGCCGATGCCAAGCGACGGAAACGCCGCTGCCAGGACGGCGCTGCCGCAGCCCGCGAAAACCAGCCAGAACGTCCCGAAGAACTCAGCCGCAAGCCGCCTCGTCATGTCGTTTTCCATCCGCGATCCCCTCTCGGTTGAACGGCTGTCACGATACACAACGCTTTCGTAGCGAAGCAATTGCCGCGAAACGCCTCACAAACCGTAACCTACGAACGTGACGAAACGATCCAGGGGCTCGCGTTCGGTCCTGAGCTTGTTCGCCGTCGCTTCGGGATCGGCGCGGCCGAGGGCCATGCCGCAGACGACCAAGGCCGACAAAGGCAAGCCGAGCCGTTCCCGGATTGTCGCGTGATAGCTCATGAACGCCGCCTGCGGACATGTGTCGAGCCCGAATGCCCTGGCCGCGATCATGACGTTCTGCATGAACATCCCGAGGTCGATAAACGCGCCCTGGCCCATGTCGCGATCGAGCGTGAAGATCATTCCGATCGGCGCACCGAAAAAGCCGAAATTGCGATCGTGTTGCGCGCGCATCGCCGCCCGGTCCGACCTGCCGATGCCGAGCAGCCCGTACAGATCCCAGCCGATCTTGCGGCGGCGTCCCAGATAGGGTTCGCGCCAGACCGGCGGGTAGTAGGCATACTCTCCTGCCGGTTCGGGACGGTGACGCCGCTGCTCGATGATGGCTTCCGTCAGTTCCTGCCGCGCCGAGCCGGTCAGCACATGCACGCGCCAGGGCTGAATGTTGGTGCCGCTGGGCGCGCGGCTCGCCGCCGCGAGGATCGCCTCGACCGTTTCGCGCGCCACGGGGTCGGGGAGGAAGCCGCGTACGCTGCGCCGGCCGGTGATCGCCGTCAGGATCGCCGCGCGGGCGCTCGCGTCGGGAGATCGGTCCGGCCCGAGGGACACTCAGGCGGTCTCGACGATTTCCGTGCGGCGCACCCCGGCGGCGCTGGCGACCAGGGCGAGGCGACTGGTGACAACCTCGCTGTCCGGCACGCGGGCCGCCTTGCCGACTTCGAGCCGGACAACGGAACTGCCGATCCGCAGCCGCGCGCTCTCCAGGATCTCGGGCACGCTTCCGGACAAACGGTAGCCCAGCAGCAGCACGCGGCCCAGAATGAGCGCGCGCCGATGCTCGTCCGGGGACAGCAGGCCCATTGCGGGCTGGAGGGCGGCGTCGGCCAGACTGCCCGCATAGCGCGCGTGCACGACGGCCGCGACATAGACACGCTCGGCGTGATCGACCCCGATGAACGGCCCCTCGAGCAGCCGCCGGAAGCTCTCGGCCGCGCGGATGCTCGCATCGTCGCGCCAGCCGATGTCGGACAGGGCGCAAGCCGCGACCCGCAGCCGGCGCTCCTTAAGCGTTTCTTCGGGCAGCACATCGTCCGTCCAGCGCACGAGCGCCTCGGCGAAATGCGGCACGCGCGCGAAGGGCTGGCCGAAGGCTTGCGCGCCCACGATCAGCGGGTCCAGCGCCTGGTCGGCCTCGCTCAGCCGGTGGTAGAGCCATCCCTCGCGCAATCCGAGCGCCGAAAACACCACGGATTCGGGCGAGACGCGCTTTATGACGCGGTCGAGCACCAGCGCCGACGCAGCCAGCGTGCGGCCACGCCGGCTCGGCAGGCCCGGCAGGTTCGCGATCTTCTGCTCCGGCATGCGCACGATGGTTTTCGCGAACAGGCGCAGCGCGCGGGCGTCGACCGTGTAGCCATGCGCGACCCGCACCGGCGCATCGGCGGATGCCATATGCACACGCGCCAACGCCCGCCAGCCGCCGCCGACGGCATAGAAGACCGGCGCGGCCCAACCCTCCGGCAACGCCTGTTTGAGCCGCTGGTCGATGTCGCGCTTGGCCTCCGCCCCCTCTCGCGCCAGCAGCGCCTGCACGGGGAGTGCGCCGAGCGGCAGGCTCACGGTCTCCGGTCGGACGTTTCCGTCGGCGATGCGCGCCATCTCCAGGCTGCCGCCGCCCATGTCGCCGACAATGCCCTCCGGCCGGTGCGAGCCGGCGACGACCCCGAGCGATGCGAAACGGGCCTCCTCGTCGCCGCTGAGCACGCGCACCTCCAGCCCGGACTCTTGCCGGATCGCATCGACGAGATCGCCCCCGTTCGATGCCCGCCGGATCGCCTCCGTCGCCAGCACGTCGATGCAGCCGACATCCATCGCGTCGGCGACGGCGCGAAACCGCCGCATCGCCTCCACCGTCCGCCCGAACGCGTCCGACGCGATCCTGCCGGTCTGATCCAGGCCCTCTCCGAGACGGCAGAGCGACTTTTCGTTGAACCGGGGCAGCGGCGCGCGGCTGAGTTGGTCGTAGACGACGAGGCGGACCGAGTTCGAGCCGATGTCCACGACCGCGTAGTGCCGGTCCCCGATCGCCGGAGCGCGGCCGCATCCCTGCAACACGCTCACGGGAGAAAAGTATCTCGCCCGATGTGGATGAGATCGCCGATCCGGGCGATGGTCAGATCGGCCTCCGCGTAGCGTTCGAGCAGGCCGGGCTCCTCGGCGTAGTGGCCCTGCTGCACGAAGACGGTCGTCACGCGCGGGCCCCAAAGCTTCTTGACCGCATCGAGGATGCGCAGCTTGTCGTCGATCAGCACATACCGACGGGCCGGGTACCAGCGCGCCACGTCGTCCAGCTCTTCTTCCTTGTGCACGTAGATCAGCACGTGCTCGCCGAACACCGACCACAACCCCGACCGCTCGACCTTGCGCGGCTGGAAGGCGGCATCGCCGTCCGACAGGATGGCGGCCGTGCCGAACGACTGCGCATGCCGCACGGCCGAGACGGCGCCCGCATAGAGGCGGTCGGCAAAGGGATAGTCGGCGAGCCAGGCCGCCATCCGCAGCACGCGCGGATTATGCATCGCCTCCAGGCGATAGAGCTGCAACGCGCCGAGATAGTCGACATAGCCCTGCGCTGCGCGCAGCTCCTCGAGGATCGTCCAATAGCGTTCGCTCGCCTTGTGGCCGTATTCCTCCGCCATGTGCGACCGCAGATCGGCCTGAACGCGGTCGTTGTCGATCAACGTGTTGTCCACGTCGAACAAGATCGTCAGATCGTCCACGACCGCCCCGCCGCGCGACGCTAGGCCTTCTTCTCCTCGTGACCGCCGAACTCAAACCGCAACGCCGAGAGAATCTTGTCGGCGAAGTCCTCGGCCCCCCGCGATGTGAAGCGCGTGAACAGGGCGGCGCTGATGACCGGCGCGGGCACCCCCTCGTCGATTGCCGCCAGCACGGTCCAGCGACCCTCGCCGGAATCCGAGACCCGGCCCGAGAAATTCGCGAGATCCGGGCTCTTGCGCAGCGCGCTCGCGGCGAGGTCGAGCAGCCACGATCCGACGACGCTGCCGCGCCGCCACACTTCAGCGACCTCGGCGATGTCGATGTCGTATTTGTAGAAATCGGGATCGCGCAGCGGTGTCGTCTCGGCGTCGGTTTCCTGCGGCTTGAGGCCGACATCGGCGTTGCGGATGATGTTCAGACCCTCGGCGTAGGCCGCCATCAGGCCGTATTCGATACCGTTATGGACCATCTTCACGAAATGCCCGGCGCCGTTGGGTCCGCAATGCAGATAGCCCTGCTCCGCCCGGCTCGGCTCGCCGCTTAGGCCTGGCGTGCGGTCAGCCGTGCCGGTGCCGGGCGCCAGCGTCCTGAAGATCGGATCGAGATGCGAGACGATTTCCTTCTCGCCGCCGATCATCTGGCAGTAGCCGCGTTCCAGTCCCCAGACGCCGCCGCTGACGCCGACATCCACGTAGTGAATGCCGCTCTCCTTCAGCTCGCGGGCGCGGCGGATGTCGTCGTGATAGTAGGAGTTGCCGCCATCGACCACGATGTCCCCGGACTCCAGCAGCGGCTTCAGATCGTTCAGGACGGGATCGACGACCGCCGCCGGCACCATCAGCCAGACCGCGCGCGGCTTTGACAGCTTTTGCACGAACTCCCCGAGGCTTGCCGCGCCCGTCGCGCCCTTGTCGACCAGGCCCTGGACCACCGCCGGATGGGTGTCGAAGACGAGGCAGTCGTGGCCGCCGTTCGCGAGCCGCACCACCATGTTGCCGCCCATTCGTCCGAGGCCGATCATACCGATTTGCATGCCAAGTCTCTTTCCAACTGACGGTGCCCTTCTCGGGCCGGTCTGACGCAAGCGGACGGAGGCGGGACGGCGTTTCGCGCGCAAGTATCGCCCGACGCCGTCCCGGGTCCGTCACTCTAGTCTGGCGGGCGAACGCTGGTCCAGGGGAGCCATGCTTGCTCGCCGTTGCTGCTCTGGTCGACGGGAGCGTTCGCCCGCCCAGGACCGAGTGCCAGCCTCTGTGAACCTTGGGCCGGTTCGTCGTCTGGAGCGCAGCATCGATGGCCCGACCCGCGACCCGCCGGAATGCCCACACCAGCGGGGCTTGCGGGCCGACGATCTGCTCGGCGACGACACCGCGATATGCCCCCTGGCACGACCGAGACTACGTGTCGACGGCGCTCTTTCTCATCCCCTGGAGCGCCTGCACCAGCCTCCTCCCGTTCGCGGGAGGTTTCTACTTGCTCGGCCCCGGGGATGTGTCCTCGGTGATCTCGGCTTCCAGCCGCTCGAGCTGTGACTCCAGGGCGGCGATCTGGCTGACCGGAATGCGGGCGCCCCGCAGGCTCCCGATAAAAGCCTCCCGGCACAGATCCTGACACCGTTCGGGATCGTCCGCGCCGGTGCCGCAGGTCGCGAGGCAGCCGAGATAGGTGTTGCGCGCGGAAGCGACCCCGGAGCTGCCATCGATGCCGCAAGAGGCCCAGATCTCGTCCAGCCGCTCTTCGACCCAGCCCGAAGTCGCGGGGATCTCTTCAGCCATGGTCCACCTGCTACGCTTCGCCGAGCGCCCAGCACAGCACCGCCTTTTGCGCGTGCAGCCGGTTTTCGGCCTCGTCGAAAACGACCGACTTGCGCCCGTCGATCACGGCGGCCTCGACCTCCTCGCCCCGATGCGCCGGGAGGCAGTGCATGAAGATCGCATCCGGCGCCGCCCTTGCCATCAACGCGGAGGTAACGCCGAAGGAGGCAAGAAGATTGCGCCGGCTCTCGTCCGGGTCGTCGGACATGCTCACCCACGTATCCGTGACAACGCAGCGCGCGCCGGCGACGGCCTGCGCCGGATCGTCCAATAACTCGATCGATCCGCCTTGCTCCCGCGCCCAGTCGAGGACCGGCTGCGGCGGCCGTAGCGGCTTCGGCGTCGCCAAGCGGAGCGTGAAGCCAAAACGAACGGCCGCCTCGATCCAGCTGCGGGCGACGTTGTTGCCGTCGCCGCACCACGCGACCACCTGCCCGGCGATCGGGCCGCGATGCTCCTCGAAGGTCAGGATGTCGGCCATGAGCTGGCACGGGTGCGAGGACTCGGTCAGCCCGTTGATGACCGGCACCGTCGCGTGACTCGCGAGATCGTGCAGCTTGCTGGCCCGGTCGGTGCGCAGCACCATCCCATCCACGTAGCGCGACAGCACCTTCGCCGTGTCCGCCACCGTCTCGCCGCGCCCGATCTGCATGTCGCGGCTCGACAGCACGACGACGTCGCCGCCGAGCTGGCGCATGGCGACCTCGAAGCTCACCCGTGTCCGCGTGCTCGGCTTTTCGAAAATGAGCGCGAGAGTCTTGCCGGCGAGCGGGCGGTTTGCCGCCGCGCGGTTGCGCTTCAGGTCGCTCGCCAGCTGCACCATGCCGCGCAGGGTTGCCGCGTCGAAGTTCCTGAGATCGAGAAAATGCCTGAGTGGCGGAGCGCCGCGGGCGGCCGGCCCGGCGTCGCCCGCGCGAGCGGACGATGCACTCATGCGGCTGCGGGCCGGACGCAGCGCCCTGCGGCCCGGCGCAGGATCTGGATCGCCTCATCGCACTCCGCTTCCGTGATCACGAGCGGCGGCGTCAGGCGCAGCACGTTCTCGCCGGCCGTGAGCGCGAGCATTCCCTCATCGCGGCAGGCCGCCTGGATCTCGGCTTGCGGAATGGCGCATTTCAGTCCGAGCAGCAGGCCGGACCCGCGCACATCCTGAAACACCGACGGGAAGTCGCGGACGAGACCCGTCAGACCCTCCCAGAGACGCCGGCCCTTGCGCTCCACCGCATCGAGGAACCCCGGCGCGAGCACGACGTCGAGCACGGCGTTGGCGGCGGCGCAGGCCAGCGGATTGCCGCCGAACGTCGTGCCGTGCGTGCCGGCCGTGAGATGCCGGGCCACGCGCTCGCGCGCGAGGACCGCGCCCATCGGGAAGCCGCCCGCGATGCCCTTGGCGGCCGACATGACATCGGGCTCGATGCCGGCCCACTCATGCGCGAACAGCCTTCCCGTGCGGCCCATGCCGGTCTGGACCTCGTCCATGCCGAGCAGGATGCCGAACTCGTCGCAGGCGGTCCGCAGATCGCGCAGGAAGGAAGGCGGCGCCGGGCGCACGCCGCCCTCGCCCTGGATCGGCTCGACGATGATGCCGGCGGTCTCGGGGCCGATCGCGTCGCGCACCGCATTCATGTTGCCGAACGGGACGTGGTCGAACCCGTCCACCGGCGTGCCGAAACCTTCGAGGTATTTTGGATTGCCCGTCGCGGCCAGCATGGCGAGCGTCCGGCCATGGAACGCGCCCTCGAAGCAGATGATCCGGCTACGCTCGGCCTTGCCGGATTGATGCATCGCCCGGCGCATCATCTTCGTCATGCCCTCGTTCGCCTCGGCGCCCGAGTTGCAGAAGAATACGCTGTCGGCGAACGTCGCCTGCACCAGACGCGCCGCCAGCCGTTCGGCCTCCGGCACGCGGTAGAGATTGGAGACGTGCATCACCCGGGCCGCCTGCGACGCGATCGCCCGCACGAGATGCGGATTGTTGTGCCCGATCGAGGAGGTCGCGATGCCGGCGCCGAAGTCGAGGAGTCGTCGCCCGTCCGTCGTCCACAGCCATGCGCCTTCGCCCCGCTCGAAGGCGAGATCGGCACGGTTATAGGTCGGCATCAAGGCGGGGATCATGACGCGGCGCGCATTCTCGTTTGGGAAGTCCGGAGCCTGAACGCCCGACAGTGACGCACACGCGCGGAACATGGGATAAGTCTCCATGTTCGCGTTCAGGATAACAGAAGTCAACGAATGCGGCCGAGACCCAACGAGACCCGCCCTGTGGCGCCGGACGCCTCTTCCCTCCATGAAGCGGCGCTTGCGCATCTCGCGCGCTACGCGACGACCCGCGCCTCCCTGACCGCCGTGCTGGATAGGCGCATCCGGCGCTGGGCGAACCGCGCCTCGGGCGACGACCCGGAGCAAGTCGCCGCCAAGGCCGCGTCGTTGCGAGACATCGCGCGTGCGCTGGTGACGCGGCTGGCGGACTCCGGGCTGGTCGACGATCGCGCCTTCGCCGAGGGACGCACGCGCCGGCTGGTCCGCGCCGGACGGTCGCGCTCGGCCATTCTCGGCCATCTGGCCGCCAAGGGCGTCGACCGTGCGATCGCCGAGGAGATCCTGCCGCCCGACGAAAGCACCGAGCTTGTCGCGGCCCTCGCCTTTGCCCGCCGCCGCCGGTGCGGCCCGTTCGGGACGGCGGACGAGCACGGAAGCGGCGGATCGTCGCGGGATCGCGCGCTCGCCGCTTTCGCTCGCGCGGGCTTCCGCCACGACGTCGCGCGCCGGGCGCTGGACATGGACCCGGACGAGGCTGTCAGCCGGCTCGGGACCACCGATCCGGTCCGGGCCTGATCGCGCCGCGCCAACGGGGAGGGCCGGGATACGATCCCGGCCTCCCCTCGGCGCTCACTTCCTTTCGGCTACTGCGGCGACGGCGCTCCGGTCGGGTTGCCGGGAGCCCCGTTCATGGGCGAAGCGCCGGATGCGGGTGGCGGCGTATAGGTGGACGACCCGCCCGGCGCCTCCCCGGGCGCCTCGCCGGAGGGAGCCGCCGTCGCGTGATGCTTGGTGGCGTGGTGCTTCGTGGCGTGATGCTTCGTGGCGTGGTGGGTCGTATGATGGTGATGCGTCCGCGCCGGCGTCGGCGTGCTCGGCGAGGCCGTACCCTGGGCGGGATATCCCTGAGAGCCGGTGTCCGCTGCCGGAGGCGCGGCTTCAATATTCGTGTTTTGGGCCAGAGCGGCGCCCGACACAAAGAGCAACGCCGCGGTCGCGGCGAGTATCGGCTTCATCGTAGTCTCCTACTCGGGGTGCTTGTTGCAGGAACACTAGGCAACAAATCGCGGAACGGTTGTTCCTGAATCCAGTTCTACGCCGATCTTCCGCGGCGCGAGAAGTGCTGAACTGCAACTCTCCTAGGCGAAAGCCGTCGGGTTCCAGCCCGCCGGGGCGAGCTCGAAACCGGTGAAAGTGAATGCGGGCGCGACGACACACGAGACAAGCGTCCAGGCGCCGAGGCTCCGGGCCGCTTGCCACCAGCCCGCCGGCACGGCCGCCTGCGGACGCTGCTCGCGGCCGAGATCGGGGCCGAGCGGGATGAGGTCGGCTCCCTCGCCCGTTTCGGACAGGCTGAGGGCGAGCGGCGCTCCCGCGTGCCAGAGCCAGACTTCGGCGGCATCGACCCGGTGCCAGCGGCTCGCCTCTCCCCGCGCGAGCAGGAACAGGATGGCCGATGCGACGCCCCGCCCCGCTCCGGCTGGATGATCGCGCCACGTCTCGCGATAGTGTCCGCCTTCGGGATGCGGGACCAACCCGAGCGCCTCGATCACCGCCGCCGCCGCAACCCCTTCCGCGCGAAGGTCGATCACGCCGGGCAGCGGCCGGCCAGGGGATAGAACAAATCCACGGGACGGCCTCAGAACCGGTCCTTGCGGGCGCGCAGATCGCCGAGGCTGCTCGCGTCCCGCGCCCGCATGAACGGATTGGCCGCCTTTTCGCTGTCGAGCGTGGACGGCACGGTGGGACGGCCGGCCGCACGCGCCGCCGCGACCTCGGACGCACGCTTTTGCAGAGCGGCGTTGTCCGGATCGACGGAGAGGGCGAAGCGCGCGTTGGCCGCCGTGTATTCATGGCCACAGCAGATCAGCGTCTCCTCCGGCAGCGCCGCGAATTTGCGGAGGCTCGCGAACATGTCGGCGGGGGTGCCTTCCAGCAGCCGGCCGCAGCCCAGACTAAACAGCGTGTCGCCGCAGACGAGGACGCCGCCCTCGGCGAAATAGTAGGCGATATGCCCGACCGTGTGGCCCGGCGTCTCCATCACCTCGGCGCTGGCCGCCCCGAACGGGACCGTATCTCCTTCCCGCACGGCAACGTCGAGCCTGGGCAGTCGGCGGGCATCGGCCGCCGCACCGGCGACCTTGCACCCGAACCGCGCCCGCATCGCGTCCGTTCCGGCCACGTGATCGGCATGGTGGTGCGTGAGAAGGATGAGATCGAGCCGCCCGCCCGCGCGCTCGACCGCCGCTATGCAGGCGCCGGCGTCGGCCGGATCGACCATCGCGACCGCGCCGGAGGCAGTTTCCGTCAGCAGCCAGGCGTAGTTGTCGGACAGGATCGGGACGGGCTGGGCTTGGACGCTCATGGCTGTGAGCCTAGCACCGGCCCCGGGCATCCGGAAACCGGGCCGATGTGGTATAGGGGTGGAATGGTTGCGGATGTCCACGCGGCTGCGGATTTCTACGGCACGGCACGCGGCGGCGTGGCGGCCAGGCTGCTGCGCGCCCGGCTCGGCGCGCTCTGGCCCGAGGCGCGGGGGGAGGCCCTGCTCGGGATCGGCTATGCCGCGCCGTATTTGCGCCTGTGGCGCGAGCAGGCCGGGCGCTGCGTCGCGCTGACTCCGGCTCAGGTGGGCGTCGCGCGCTGGCCCGCGGGCAAGGCCAACCTTTCATGCACGGCGGAGGAGGACAGCCTGCCGTTCGCCGATCTCTGCTTCGACCGCATCCTCCTCGTGCATGGGCTGGAGGCGGCGGACAATGCGCGCCGCCTGCTGCGCGAGGTGTGGCGGGTGCTGAAGGATGACGGGCGGCTGCTCGTGGTGGCGCCGAACCGCCGCGGCTGGTGGGCGCATGTCGAGGCGACGCCGTTCGGCCATGGCCAACCCTACTCGGCGGGCCAGATCGGCCAGATCCTGAGCGCATCGCTATTCCGGGTCGAGCGGCGGGATACCGCGCTCTATTTGCCGCCGACGCGGCTGCGGCTCGTGCTGCGGAGCGCGCCGTTGCTGGAGCGCGCGGGGCGGTCCCTCGTCCCGCATCTGGCGGGCGTCACGATCACCGAGGCGGTGAAGGACGCCTACGCGGCGGTGCCGCTGCAAGCGGTGCGGCGACGGCTGGTTCTCGCGGAAGCCGCCTGATCCGCCCGGTCAGCGGTCGAGCGGAACGGCGGTGACGCTGTTGAACGCGCTGCCGCCGGTGCTCAGCGTCTGCGTGGACCAGACGACATAGACGAGCACGTGCTTGTCCTTGTCCATCATGCGCGTGACCCGGATCTCCTTGGAGAGCCAACTCGCCGACGCGCCGAACACGTTTTCCTGCTCGGGCAGCTGGCCCTTGATGGAGACATGCCCCGTCGCCCGGCAGGCGATCGAAAAGCGGTTCGGGTCGACCGCCACCCCGAGCGAGCCCTTCACGCCGCCCGTCTCGGCGCGCGAGACGTAGCAGCTCACCCCGTCCACGCGCGGATCGTCGTAGCGCTCGACCACGATCCGGTCGTTGCGGCCGAGCAGGCGAAAGGTGGTACCGACCGCGCCGATCCGGTCCGGCTCGTCAGCGGCGACGGCGGCCAACGGCGTCAGGCTGGCGGCGAGGGCGATCATCGAGATCAGGCGGCGCAAGGGCGTGTCTCCGGGCGGAACGTGGGTCGGGTTGCACAATCGCCCGGCGGCCGGATTTAGGCCACCCTCTCCGGGTCGGCCTGAGCGGCCAAGGCGCGCGCCATCTGGCTCAGCGCCTCCTGGTGCTTCTCGTTCTCGATCGCCGCGAAGTTGCGGGCGAGTTCAAGGCACATACGCTGGCGATGGGTCATTTCCGAAAGCTGAGATTCGGCCGCCAGTCCCTCGAAGAACCAGGAGACCGGCACGCTCAGAACCTGGGCGATGCCGTAGAGCCTCCCCGCGGAAATGCGATTGAGGCCCCGTTCGTATTTGTGCGCCTGCTGGTAGGTCACGCCGATCATCTGCGCCAGCTGCTGCTGCGAGAGACCCAGCATGATGCGGCGCTCGCGGATGCGGCCGCCCACGTGCCGGTCGGCCAAGCTGGCTCGCCCGCTGGAGTGCGAAACCGCCTCCTCGCCCCGCACACCGGCTCCCTGGTCCGCGACCAGGGGACATTCCGCTAACGGCTTGGAAACGACTCTGGTTCCGGACATCGCCGCCTCCGGTCAGTTCTTCTCATAGCTAGCGTGACATGGGAGGTGAGCCGGCCGGTTCCCCTGCGGCCTTCGCAACAACCGGCCCGCTTCACGCAGTAGTGTTTCGAGCCGTCCCCAAACGCGAAAGCCCGTGCGCCGCCCCGTCACTCCGGCGTGACCGGCCGGAGCGGGGTCACGGAGGCCGATCCGGCCTCGCTCGCCCTGGCCGCTTCCTCCTGCGCCTCCCCGCTACGTGTCGCGAGCGCCTGAGCGAGTTGCCGGTGCAGCGTCTCGAGCTCGCCATGCAGGCGCTTGATCTCCTGCTCGGTCGCGGTCGGCGCCCGGACGGCGCCGGACTCGTCGGTCTGATTTCCCTCGCCCTGGCGCGGGAACGGCGTGAACAGGGTCATCGCTCGCTCCATCATCGCCATGTTCTGGCGGTTGATCTCCTCGATGTTGCCGAACGGGAAAAAGCTTCCCATGGTCTGCTGCATCGCGGCCCGGACCTGCTGCTGCTGATGGGCGAAGGCCGCCATGCTCTGCTCGAGATAGCGCGGGACCAGGTTCTGCACGCTGTCACCGTAAAAGCCGATGAGGTGGCGCAGGAAGCTTGTGGGCAGCATGGCGCGCCCCTTGCCTTCCTCCTCCACGATGATCTGCGTCAGAACCCCGCGCGTGATGTCCTCGCCGCTCTTGGCGTCGTACACGACGAAGTCGCGGCCTTTCCGGATCATCTCCGCCAGGTTGTCGAGAGTGATGTAGCTTGAGCTTTCCGTATTGTAGAGACGCCGGTTTGCATATTTCTTGACCACGACCGGTTGAGCATCGGCCGGTTTCTCCGGTGGCGTGCGGGCGGGTTCGGACATCGTGACCTCGTGATGTGGGGTGGGGATAACATGCGTCCTCTATCGCCCCTGCGAAAGTATTATTCGCACTGCGGCATATAGCTGCGGTCCGATAAGCACCTGTGGATGGCCGCGGGTAGCGCATCTCGCAACCATGGCCGGAGCCGCAGCTTCTATTTTGCCTCCTCGCGTCGGGAGTTCGGACCACCGGGCGAAGAAAGCAGGGGGCGCAGGGGGCCAGGCGGCCGGGCGCGCTTGCGACCGGTGGTTCGAAACAGGGGCGTTCGCGTCATGGCGGGGCGCACCCGCAGGCGGCACGTACCCCGTGTATATACGACGCTCGTAACAACAACCGAGAGGATTCACTGTCTTCCAGCTATGGAGTGACGCCGAGGCGGCATTTGCTATCGTCGGCACGTGATCCTTGCCCGCACGAGTCGCCCTGAACCGCCGGTGCCGCCCTGCTGAACGAGGCGATGATCGTGCTGCTCGCGCTCGTGATAGTGGGGCTGCTCGCGCTCGGCATCGCGGCGGCGCTCCGCCCCGGCAACAGAAGCCCGATCCTGATCGCCGCCGCCGCGCTCTGCGGCGCGGGCGCCGCCGGTTCGCTCGCCAGCCTGCTCGCGGGCGACGGCCCAGCCACGCTCGCATTGCCGCTCGGATTGCCCGGCGGCTCGGTCGTATTGGCGCTCGATCCGCTCTCCGGCCTGTTTCTGCTGCTGCTGTTCGCCTGCGCGACCGCCGCCGTCGTCTATGCGCTCGACGCGCGCGAGGCCGAGGACGCACGCAGCCTGCCGTTGCTGCCGCCGTTCGTCGCCGGGATGGCGCTGACCTTGCTCGCCGGCGACGGCTACTTGCTGCTGTTCGGCTTCGAGCTGATGTCGCTTGTCTCCTGGGCGATGGTGCTGGCGCGGCCGGAGGATGCCGCCTCGCGCGAGGCCGCGCAGCTCTATCTCGGCATCGCCGTATTCAGCGCCGCCTGCCTGCTGCCCGCTCTCGCTTTGCTCGCGTCCACGCCCGCGGGCTTCGACCTGCGTTTCGCCGCGATCCGGGCCGCGATGCCGCCCGAGGGCTGGCGGGCGACGGCTATCTTCCTGCTGGTGCTGATCGGCGCGGGCGCCAAGGCCGGGCTCGCGCCGCTGCATGTCTGGCTGCCGCCCGCGCATTCGGCCGCGACCAGCCACGTCTCGGCGCTGATGTCGGGCGCGATGACCAAGGTCGCGCTTTACGTGCTGATCCGGCTCGTGCTCGATCTCGCGGGGCCGGCGCAGCCGCTGTGGTGGAGCGTGCCGGTGATCGCCGTCGGCGTCGTCTCGGCGGTGCTCGGCGGCTTGCGCGCCAATGTCGAGGCCGATCTCAAGGCGGTATTGGCCGCGAGCACGATCGAGAATGTCGGCCTGATCGCGACCGGCATCGGCGTCGCGCTGCTCGCGCGGGCCTCGGATCTGCCCGGGCTTGCCGCGCTGGCGCTCGGAGCCGCGCTGCTGCACGCGTTCAACCACGGTCTCTACAAGACGCTGCTGTTTCTGTGCGCGGGCGCGGCCCAGCACGGCGCGGGCAGCCGCCTGCTCGGCCGTCTCGGCGGGCTGGTTCATGCCATGCCCATCACCACCGCCTGCGTGCTGACCGGCTGCCTCGGGCTCGCGGCCTTGCCGCCCGGGCCGGGCTTCGCCAGCGAATGGCTGCTGTTGCAATCGCTGCTGGCCGCGCCGCGCACCGGCGGCGTCGCGATGCAGACAGTGGTCGTGGTTGCGACGGCGGGGGTCGCAATGGCGGCCGCGCTGGCCGCGTCGGCCGCGGTCCGGCTGGTCGGCGTCGCGTTCCTGGGACGGCCGCGCACGCCGCGCGTTGCCGCCGCGACCGAACCAGGACGGTACGCGCTTGCCGCGATGATCGCTCTCGCCTTGGCGGTGCTCGCGGCCGGATTGCTGCCGGGTTTCGTTCTGCGTGTGGCCGACCCGGCGCTGCGCGGTCTCACCGGCGCTGATCTGGCGGGCCGCGCGGGACCGCTCGGGATCGCGGCC
Source organism: uncultured Alphaproteobacteria bacterium (assembly GCA_963777325.1). Lineage (GTDB taxonomy): Bacteria > Pseudomonadota > Alphaproteobacteria > Acetobacterales > Acetobacteraceae > JAFAXA01. Next base: position 639,728 of record CAVZQE010000022.1, read on the forward strand.
GCGACCGGCGCATCCGGCTACGCGGTCGCCGGGACCGTGGCGTTGCTCGCTTCCTTCGCCGGCGGAGCATCGCTCTTCCTGCGGCGTTGGGGCGCGAGCGGCGTCCGGCGCGGCCCGGCCTGGGACTGCGGCTTCGCGGCGCCGCCGCCCTGGCTGCCGTTCGGCGATCCGGCGACACAGTACACCGACGCATCCTTCGCGGAGCCGCTGCAACGAACGATGGGAAGGGCGCTGCTGGCGGCAAGAACGGAGACGCGCCCCGCCTTCCCGGGCGAGGCGACGCCCGCGCGCCTGCTCGCCTCCTGGCAAGACCCGGCCGTGACCTGGCTTTTCCTGCCGTTGCAGCGGACGAGGGACGCGATCGCGCGCGCCGTGGACCGGCTGCAGGCGCTGACGATCCGCCGCACGCTCGGGCTGACGTTCGTGATGCTGGTGCTGTTGCTCGTCCTGATCGCCTGGATGCGGGCCGCGTGACGGCGCTCTTCGCGGCGGTTGCGCAGGTGCTGCATCTCGCCTTGATGCTCGCCTGCGCGCCTCTGCTCGCGGGTCTGATCCGCAAGCTGAAGGCACGCATGCTGGGACGCATCGGGCCGCCATTGTTGCAGCCTTGGCGCGACCTCCTGCGCCTGACGCGGAAGCAGCGGGTGATTGCCGAGAACGCGAGCCTCGTGTTCCGCTTTGCTCCGCTGGTCGCGTTCGCATCGGTCGCGACCGCCGCCTGTCTCGTCCCCTCCTTCTCGTTCGGCATGCTTTCCGCGCCGGCCTCGGATCTGATCGTCATCGCCGGGCTGCTCGGTGGCGCGCGCGTCAGCACCGCGCTCGCGGCGATGGACGTCGGCACGGCGTTCGGAGGCATGGGCGCGTCGCGCGACATGATGCTCGCGGTGTTCGCGGAGCCGGCGCTGCTGCTCGTCGTGTTCACGCTAGCGTGGCTTTCGGGGACGACCAATCTCGATGTCGCGGCAACCCTGATGCGCGACGGCGCGCTCGGCCTGCGAGTCTCGCTCGGGCTCGTGCTCGTCGCCATGCTCTGCGTCGCCCTCGCGGAGAACGGGCGCATGCCGGTCGATAACCCGGCAACGCATCTCGAGGTGACCATGATCCACGAGTTGCGGGTGCTGGAATATAGCGGCCCGGATCTGGCGCTGATCGACTACACCGCCGCCCTCAAGCTGCTCGTCTGGTTCGATCTGATCCTCTCCATCTTCGTGCCGTTCGGCGCGGCGGCGGCGGCGGGGCCGGTGTCCTGGGTCCCCGGGCTCGCGTTCTGGCTCGCGAAGATCGTGCCGCTCGCGGTCGCGCTGGCGATGCTCGAAACCGGCATCGCGAAAATGCGGCTGTTCCGAGTGCCCGAGTTTCTGGGCGTCGCCATCCTGCTCGGCCTGCTGGCCGCGATGTTCCTGTTCGTCAGCACGGGGTTCGTCTGATGCAAGGCGAGGGCGCGCATCCGGCGTTCGGGGTGCTCTCCTACGACGTCGCGCATCTGCTCGGGGGCGCGGTGCTCGTGCTGTCCTTCGCGCTGCTATACCAGCGGCGCGTCATGGCGGTGATCGACACCTTCGCGCTGCAAGGCTTCGTGCTGGCGCTCGCCGCGTTCTGGCAGGGCTGGGTGCAGGGCGCGCCGCATCTCTACGTGTCGGGCGCGATCGCGCTCGCGGCCAAGGCGATCATCATTCCGGCGGGATTGCGGGTGATCGTGAGGCGGCTCGACATCCATCGCGGCATCGAGACGGCGCTCGGCGTGTTCCCGACGATGGTGCTCGGCGGCGGGCTGGTCGTGCTGGCTATTCTGGTCGTGTTGCCGACCACGCCGCGGCAAGCCGCGCTGACGCGCGAGGATCTGGCGCTCGCGCTGTCGGTCGTGCTGCTGGGCTTCCTCATGATGATCACCCGCCGCAACGCGCTGACGCAGGTGGTCGGGTTCATGTCGCTCGAGAACGGGCTGATCCTGGCCGCGATCGGCGTCGTCGGGCTGCCGCTGCTGGTGGAGCTGTCCGTCGCCTTCCTGATCATGGTCGCGTTCATCGTGTTCGGCCTGTTCTTCTTCCGCATCCGCGAGCGGTTCGACAGTCTGGACGCGCACCATCTGGACGCGCACCATTCCGACGCGATCGTCGGCCCGCCAGGATGATGCTGCCCGCCCTCATCCTCGCCATCCCGTTCGCCGGGGCCGCGATCCTCGCTTCGGTTCCGTCGTGGCGGACCGGCACGCGCATCAACGCGGGCGCGTCGATGCTGACATTCGCGCTCGCCTGCGCCTTGCCGTGGCAGGGCGGCGCGCCGAACGCGATCCTGCTGACCGATCCGCTCGCCGTGCACCTCGTGTTGCTGACGGCGTTCGTCGCCATGACAACGGCCTGGTACAGCCTGACCTATGTCCCGCGCGACATCGCCCGGCGGCGGCTCGATCGCGGGCGGGCGCGCATCTATCACGTGGCGTATCAATGCTTTCTCGGCGGCCTGATGCTCACGCTGCTTGCGAACAATCTCGGCCTCACCTGGGTCGGCCTGGAAACGGCGACCATCGCCTCCGTCGTCGTCGTTGCGCTGCCGCGCACGGCGGAGGCCGTGCGCGCGTCGTGGAAGCTGTTCATCGTCTGCGGCGTCGGCATCGCGCTCGCCTTGTTCGGCACCGTGCTGCTCTATCTGGCGGCGGTGCCGGTGCTCGGCCCGGGCCTGGACGCGATGAGCTGGACCGCGCTCGCCCGCGCCGCGCCGCGCTGCGACGGCGCGATCCTCGATCTCGCCTTCGTGTTCATGCTGATCGGCTACGGCACCAAGGCCGCGCTCGCGCCGCTGCACGGCTGGATGCCGGACGCGCACGCCGAGGGCCCGACGCCGATGTCGGCGGTGCTGGCGGGCTCGGTGATGAATGTCGCGCTGATCGTCATCCTGCGGCTGCGCACGGTGCTGGCGGTCAATCCGGCCGCGATGCCGCCCGGGCCGCCGATCATGGCGCTTGGGCTGCTGTCGCTGCTGCTCGCGGCGTTCAGCCTGTGGCGCCGGCGGGACGTGAAGCGCTTCTTCGCCTTTTCCAGCATCGAGCAGACCGGCGTCACCGCCTTCGCCTTCGGGCTGGGCGGCGAGGCGGCGGTGTTCGGCGGTCTGCTGCACATGACGCTGCACACCTTGGCCAAGGCGGCGATCTTCCAGTCGGTCGGCCGCGCGGCGCAGCTCAAGGGAGGGCAGCTGTTCGGCGATATTGGCGGCCTGCTGGCCTCGCATCGTTTGCTCGGGCTGACGCTCGCGGCGGGCATCGTCGCCGTCGCCGCCCTGCCGCCCTCCGGCCTGTTTACGAGCGAGTTCCTGATCGCGACCGAGACGCTGCGGCGCGCGCCCTGGCTGTCGCTGCCGCTCGGCCTCGGCCTCGTGACCGGCGCGTGGGCGCTGATCGCGCGATTGCAGACGCTGTGTCTCGGCCCAGCCTCCGCCGATCAAGGACCGGCGCCGACCACGCTCGATCTCGTGCCCGCCTGGGCGCATCTGGCGGTCGTGATCGCGTTCGGCCTCTACCTGCCGCAAGACCTGGTCGCCTGGCTGCGCGGCATCGCGCTCGGGGCATCGTGAGCGCGGCCGCCGACGTCATCCGCGCGGGGGAGGCGGAGGTCTGCCGCCCCTGGCCCCGCTTCCTGCTGACGCATGCCGACTGGTCCGCGCTCGCCAATGCGCTGGCCGACGATCCCACGCTCGCGCTGATCGGGCTATGGGCCGAGCCGGGCCGGGTGCATGCGCTCTTCGTTCACGAGTCCGCCCGCGAAGTCCTGCCGGTGACGACCGAGGTCGCGGCGGGGAGCTATCCGGCGCTGTCCCCCGGCCGTCCGCTCGCCGCGTGGTTCGAGCGGGCGGTGCGGGATCTCTGGGGATACGAGGCGACCGGCGGCCTGGACGGGCGGCCCTGGCTCGATCACGGGCGCTGGGGCTGCACCCGGCCGATGAGCCCGGTCCCCCCGCCCGCGAGCGGCCGGCCGGAGCCGCCCGAGTTCCTGCCGGCGGAGGGCAACGGGCTGCACGAGGTCGGCGTCGGACCGATCCATGCCGGCGTGATTGAGCCCGGGCATTTCCGCTTCGCGGCCCGGGGCGAGACCGTTGTGCGGCTGGAAGCGCGGCTCGGCTACACGCATAAGGGCCATCTCGCGCTGATGCGCGGCAAGCCGCCGCGCGTCGCGTCGCGCTTCGTCGCGCGCCTGTCCGGCGATTCGACGGTCGCGCATTCCATCGCCTTCGCCCAAGCGGTCGAGGCGGCGGCGGAGACGGAGGCCCCGCCGCGCGCCCAGGCGCTTCGCTGCGTCATGGCCGAGATCGAGCGGATCGCCAATCACGTCGGCGACATCGGCGGCATCTGCAACGACGCGGGCTACGCCGCCATGCTTGCCGGATGCGGCGCGCTGCGTGAGCGCTTGCTGCGGGCATCCGCGATCGCGTTCGGGCACCGCCTGATGATGGATTGCGTAATGCCGGGCGGTCTGGCTGCGGACATGTCGCCGGACGGCCCGGCGCAGCTGTCGGGCGCGCTCGCCGGGATCGGCGGGGCGATTCCGCGACTTCTGGAGGACTATGCCGAGCGGCCGAGTCTGGCGGACCGGGTGACCGGCGCCGGCCGTATCGATTCGGCCGTGGCGGCTTCGTTCGCGCCCGGCGGAGTGGTGGGACGCGCGTCGGGGCGTGCGTTCGATGCGAGGGTCTGGCCCGGCTATCCGCCCTACGGCGCGGTGCCGCTCGCGCTCCAAGTCCGGCAGACGGGCGACGTCGACGCCCGCGTGCGCGTGCGGTTCGCGGAGATCGCCGACAGCGTCCGGCTAATCGAAGCGACGCTCGCGACCTTGCCGGTGGAGGGTGGCGTTTCAACGCCGTTGCCGCTCGGGACCGGGGAGGGGATCGGCGTCGCGGAAGGGTTCCGGGGCGATGTCTGGCATTGGGTGCGGCTGGACGCCGGGCTGATCGCCGCCTCGTTCCCGCGCGACCCGAGCTGGGCGCACTGGCCCCTGCTGGAACACGCGGTCGCCCACGATATCGTCGCCGACTTTCCGCTGTGCAATAAAAGCTTCAACCCGTCCTATTCCGGGGTGGATCTCTGACCATGTGGCGCCGCGTTCCAGGCATCTTGCGGCAAGGCCCGGCGACGGAGCCCGCGCCGCCGCTCGATCCAGCGAGAGTGCGCGCGCTCGCCGCGCAACTCGATACCGTGGCGCGGGCGCGGCTCGGCCGCAGTCTCGCGATCCGGCATGTCGATGCGGGCAGCTGCAACGGCTGCGAGCTTGAGATCCACGCGACCGAAAACGTCATCTACGACCTGGAGCGGTTCGGCCTGCGCTTCGTCCCGAGCCCCCGCCACGCCGACATCCTGCTCGTGACCGGGCCGCTAACGCGCAATCTGCGCGAGGCGCTCGAACGCACCTGGGACGCGATGCCCGAGCCGAAATGGGTGGTCGCGGTCGGCGACTGCGCGGTGGATGGCGGCGTGTTCAGGGGCAGCTACGCGGTGGCCGACGGCGCCGGAACGGCCGTGCCCGTCGCCCTCTCGGTCCGGGGATGCCCGCCCGATCCGGGGCGGATCATCGAGGGTCTGCGCGCGCTCGTGGAAGCGAACGCGCGCAGCTAGGGGTCAGCCTTCGCCGGCGGTGCGGCTCCGGGCGGCCGTCTTATGGCCGTGCTTGCGCGATGCAGCGCGGCCATGATGCTTGCGCTTGGGGTGGTGGGCGCCGGCCCCGGTCGTTTCCGCCTCGGCGTTGGCGGCCAGGGCGAGAACGGCGGCGGCAGGGAGGGAAAGGCTGAACTTGGCGAGCAGGTCGCGGCGGGAGAGGCTCACGGGAAACTCCAGGGAGGACGCGGCATTGATGGGAGCGGGTTCAGACGGAAGAGGAGATACGTCCTCTAACCGGCCGCTTTCCCTTATCGAGTCCGGCTCGGAGTCCCGCAAGGATTTTGTTTCGACAGAGTCACTTTCGCGGTCAGAGAAGGCACAAATGGCGCAGTTCGCGCCGCAGCGCGGGCGGCAGGGCGTCGTCGCCGGCGGCCCTCTCCCCGGCTCGCAGATCGGGCGGAGCGTCTTCGGCCGCGAGGTATCGCCAGCCCTGGAACGGCTTGACGGTCCGGCCCGCGACGGGGACGAGCGACGGGTCGAGGAACAGCCCGGCGCAGGCGGTTCCGTCCTCCCAGCAATCCTCCGCGATGTCGATGATCCGCTGCCGGATGACGAGCGCCCCCGCAACCACCCAGTAGATCGACCCGCCCTCGACGATCTCGGCAGCCCGGCGGGGCATGTTCCGTGTCCGGTGCCGCAGCGGCGGGTTCGCACCGGCACGCTCGGCCTGGAAGGCGGCGAGATGGGCCTTGTCGCGGATTCCGACGGCGAGCTTCATCACATGCAGCATGGGGCGAACATGCGGTCGCAGGTCCGGATTCGGAAGGGCGGCTTGAGGACTCCGAGCCGATGATGCCGCTGCATCCGGACTGGAGCGACCTGGCCGTCCGCATCGGGCTCACGGTCTTGGCCGGATCGCTCATTGGTCTCAATCGCGACGAGCATGGCCGCCCGGCGGGCCTGCGGACCGTGCTGCTCGTCGGGCTGGCCGCCTGCTTCGCGATGATCCTCGCCAATTTGCTCCTGCCGCAAGCGGGCAGGGCGAGCGACGGGTTTTCCAGCATGGATGTGATGCGCCTCCCGCTCGGCATCCTATCCGGCATGGGCTTTCTGGGCGGCGGGGCGATCGTCCGGCGCACGAACCTTGTGCACGGCGTGACCACGGCGGCGACGATGTGGGTCGTCACCGTCATCGGGCTCTGCTTCGGCGCGGACCAACTCGCGCTCGGCGGTATCGGCACGGCGCTGACGCTCGCCGCCCTCTATCTGCTGAAATGGTTCGAGCGCTACCTCCCGCGCGACCGGCGCGCGACCCTGCTGCTATCGGCCGGGCAAGACGGCCCGACGCGGGAGAGCCTCATCGGCCTCGTCGAGAGCGCCGGCTTCTCGGTTACAGGGCAGTCCATCATCTGTGGCGAGCGGGGAGGGGGATACGAGGTAAAGCTGGATCTGCGCTGGCGCGCCAGGCTGCAGGAGACCGGGCCGCCGGATTTCCTGCCGTCGCTCGCGGCCAGGGACGGGGTGAGGAGGCTCGAATGGAAGCCTCGCTGAACGCTACCCAAGGAAGGCGGATCGAGCGGCTGCGCTGAGCCTCACCACCCGTTTACGCGCCTCCAGGTCGCGACCACCGCCTCCGTACCGTCGATCACGTAGTAGCGGTCATGCGCCGCGGCCGTCAGGCAGGCATGGTTCGGCGCGATCCGCAGCCGCGTGCCGACCGCGAGATCAGGCTCGCCCGCCTCGTCGCGCACGATGACGCCGTGCTCCTGATAGGCGTGGCCGACGGTCGCCGGCCCGTAGGCGCGCCGGCCCTGGCGGTCGAGCACGAGGCCGAAGCCATAGTCGTTGGGCGTCGAGGCGGTGCTGCGGTCCTTCGACAGCGCGAGCGCGCCCGCGTCGATCACCAGCCGTCCCGGGCGGCGGCCGATGACCGTCGTGAGCACGGTCATCGCGATATCCCCGGCCGCGTGAGTGCCGATCTCGGCCTGGAACAGGTCGCCAAACATATAGACGCCGGCGCGGAGTTCGGTCACGCCCGCGAGATGGTCGGCGTGCGTCGCCGTCGGCGAACTGCCGACCGAAACGATGGGAGCGGCATGGCCGGCCTGCCGCAGACGGAGCGCGGCGGCGACGGCGGCATCCCGCTCCTGGCTCGCGAACCGGGTCAACTCCGCTGCGTCCCGGGCGCCGTAGCTGTGGCCCGCGTGGGTCAGCACGCCGGCGAGCCGGTCTCCCAGACGCGCGGCCAGGTCGAGCAGCATTCCATCGTCCGGCGCGACGCCGCTCCGCCCCTCGCCGCTGTCGATTTCGATGAGCACCCGTCGCGCCGCCGGGTGGGCGCCGAGCAGCGACGCCGTCTCGGGGTCGTCCGTGACCAGCGTGATCGCGGCCCCGGCCGCGGCGAGGCGGCCGACAGTGGCGAGCTTCGCGGGGGCGATCGCGACCGCGTAGAGGATGTCGGTGATGCCGTGCGCGGTGAAATACTCGGCCTCCGCGAGCGTCGAAACGGTGATGCCGCCGGGCTGGCCCTCGAGCGCGAGCCGGGCGATCTCGGCCGACTTCGCGGTCTTCATGTGCGGCCGCAGCGGCACGCCCTGCCGTCCGGCGATCCGGGCCATGCGGGCGATGTTGCGGGTGAGGATCGACCGGTCGAGCAGGAGGCAGGGCGTCGGCAGATCGTCCAGCGTCATGCCGCTCAGGCCAGCAGGTCGGCGATGCGCGGCGTCGTCTTCAGGCCGGTGCCCGTCAGCACCAGGACCGTCGTCTGTTCGGGGGCGATCGCGCCCGAGGCGAGGAGCTTGCCGAACGCCGCCGCCACCTGTGCCGAGGTCGGCTCGACGTAGAGGCCGGTCCGGGCAAGGTCCAGGGTCGCCGTCCTGATCTCGTCCTCCTCGATCATCACCGCGCCGCCGCCGGTCTCGCGCAGCGCGCCCAACACCTCACGCGTGCGGATCGGGTGCGCGATCGCGGTGCCTTCGGCGAGGGTCGGCCGGATCTCCGCTTCCTCCTCCGGCTCGCCCGGCCCGGCGATGTAGGCGCGGGCGATCGGCGCGCAGTTGGCCGGCTGGACCGCGAACAGCCGGGGCATGTCGGCGATGGCGCCGGCGCGGAACAGCTCGGCGAAGCCGATCTCGCAGCCGAGCACGTTGGAGCCCGCGCCGCAGGGCACGACGACGTTGTCCGGCGCCCGAAAGCCGAAATCCTCCCAGAGTTCGTAGGCGAGCGTCTTGGTGCCCTGAAGGAAAAACGGGTGCCAGTTATGGCTGGCGTAGAAGAGGCGGTCCGCCCGCGCGGCGGCGGCGGCGGCGGCGGCGGCGGCGGTGTCATCGCGCGTGCCCTCGATGCGCTCGACCGTCGCCCCATACGCCCGCATTTGCACCGTCTTCGCGGGGCTGGTCGCGCCTGGCACGAGGATGGTCGCTTCCATCCCGCCGGCCGCCGCGTAGGCGGCGATGGCCGCGCCGCCATTGCCCGAGCTGTCCTCCAGCACGGATCGGACGCCCTGGGCGCGCAGCAGCGACAGCATGACGCTCGCGCCCCGGTCCTTGAAGCTGCCGGTCGGCATGAACCACTCGCATTTCAGGAACGCCCGCCTCTCCTCGCCGCCGAACGTCCGGGGCAGGCGCAGCGTCATGTCCAGCAAGGGCGTGCAGCCCTCGCCGAGCGAGATCGGCGTCTCCGGCCGGAAGGGCAGGGCGGCGGCGTAGCGCCAGAGACTGCGGGTCGCGGTCTCGATGTCGCCGCGGTCGAGGCCGGGCAGCCGCGTCAGCAGCAGCGGCGTGCCGTCCGGTGCGCGCCAGCGCGGCGCGTCCAGGGAATAGGTCTCGCCCGAGCGGGGATTGAGATAGGCCGCGTTCATGGAAGGATCTTCGTCGATTCCGGTCGGAGACTAAACGCCGGCTAAGCGTTCAGGACGCCGTGCTGCCGAAGAAACCCGAGCAGTGGCAGCAGAGGCAGCCCGAGCACCGAGAAGAAATCGCCGTCCACGCGATCGAACAGCTGAATGCCCGCGCCTTCGAGCCGGTAGGCGCCGACACTCTCTGTCACCGTTGCGCCCTCCGCCGCAAGGTAGTCGTCGAGAAAGGCGTCGGAGAAGGGGCGCATGGTCAGGCGCGGCGTCGCGACGTGATGCCAGATCCGGCGATCGCCACGCTGGCAGACAAGGGCGGTCACGAGGTCATGGGCGCGGCCGCGCAGCGCCGCAAGCTGCGCCCGTGCCGCCGCCTCCGTCTCCGGCTTGTTGAACCACCGTCCGTCGCAGACCAGGATCTGGTCGGCGCCGATGACGACCGCGTCCGGCGCGGCCAAGGCGACGCGCCGCGCCTTCATCCCGGCGAGCAGGATGGCGGTCTCCGATGCCGGGGCGCCTTCGGCTTGCGCGGACTGTTTGACCGCCTCCTCGTCGATGCGCGCGGGCTTCGCCTCGAAGCGAAGCCCGGTGGAGGAAAGCAGGGCGGCGCGGGCGCGCGAGGCGCTGGCGAGGACAAGGCGGGGCGTCGTCGCCTGCATGCGCTAGCGCGCGATCGGTCCGGCGGCCTTGCGCGTTGCCTGCACGACGTCGATCGCCGCCCTGGCCATCAGCGAGGAGTCGTTCGATACCGTGACCAGCCGGAAGCCGCGCTGGAGCATGCGCGAGGCATGGCCCGGGTGCCCGCTGTGCATCGCCGGGAAGATGCCCCGCTTGTTCGCCTGCTCGATGAGCCGGTCGTAGATCGCGAGCGTCGCCGGGTCTTCGTTGTCGAACACGGGGGCGCCCCCCAGCGACAGGCTGAGGTCGCTCGGGCCGATATAGACCATGTCGATCCCCGGCACGCTCAGGATCTCCTCGAGGTTATCGACCGCCTCGCGCGTTTCGATCATCGGGATCGTCAGGATCTCGTCATTCGCGGTGCGCTGGTAGGAGCTCGCCTGGCCGTACATGGCCGCGCGGATCGGGCCGTTGCTGCGGCTGCCCGCCGGAGGATAGCGGCAGGAAGCGACGAACCTCTCGGCCTCGGCGCGTGAGTTCACCATCGGGCAGATTACCCCCATCGCCCCGGCGTCGAGCACCTTGCCGACGATGCCGGGCTCGTTCCAGGGCACCCGCACGAGCGGCGTGACCGGATGCGCCTGCATCGCCTGGAAGCACTGCACCATGGAGAGATAGTCTTGCACGCCGTGCTGGAGATCGACGCAGACGCTGTCCCAGCCGCACTGCGCCATCACCTCCGCCGAGAAACCGGACGGGATCGCGAGCCAGCCGTTCACGCACGCCTTGCCCGATTGCAGCCGCTGCTTGAGACGATTGGCCATGGAGCGTGTCCGGAACGGGGGTGAGCGAGGCTAGGGCCTCGCCACCTCCGCCGTCAACGCGATCCGGGGGACGATGTGGCTAGCTCATGAGTTGTCCGGAGTTTGTAGCTCGTGAAGTGTCCGGTCATTCCGGTCCCTTGTGTTGGGGGTTGGGATGGATCGGGCACGCATTCACGAGGGGATACGACGGATGCGGTTCGAGGATGTTCTTGGCCGATCGGAGCGGTCGGAGTTGAGCCAGCTGGAGGCGGCGGAGTTGCTGGGAGTGAGCGAGCGTACGTTCCGGCGCTGGCGTGACCGGCATCGCGAGCAGGGGCTGGCTGGTCTTGAGGATCGCCGGCTGCTGCCCTCTGGGCGACGCGCGCCTGTGGCGGAGCTCGAGCGGATGCTTGGCCTGTATCGCGACCTCTATCGCGGCTTCACGGTCGAGCACTTTCACGAGCAGCTGGGGAAGCGGCACGGCTACAGGCTGGGCTACACGGTGACCAAGCTGGCTCTGCACCGTGCGGGGTTGGTACTGCCTGCGGTGAAGCGCTCGGCGCATCGCAAGAAGCGCCCGCGCCGTCCGTTGGCGGGCATGCTGCTGCACCAGGACGCCTCGACGCATGCCTGGCTGCCCGGGAGTGGGCGCCTGCACGACCTCGTCGTCACGCTGGATGACGCGACGAGCGCGATCCTCTCGGCGTTTCTGGTGGATCAGGAGGGGACGGCGTCGAGCCTGCGAGGCCTGCGCGAAGGGGTGGAGCGGCAGGGCCTGTTCTGCGCGCTCTACACCGACCGGGGCAGCCACTACTTCCTGACGCCGGAGGCTGGCGGGCCGGTCTCGCGGACGGCTCTGACCCAGGTCGGCCGTGCGCTCGCGCAGCTCGGCATCGAGCACATCGCGGCCTACTCGCCGGAAGCACGGGGCCGGTCGGAACGGGCGTTCCGGACGTTGCAGGACCGGCTGCCGAAGGAGTTGGCGCTGGCCGGGATCACGACAGCCGAAACGGCGAACCGCTGGTTGGCGGAGAGCTACGTGGCCGAGCACAACAAGGCGTTCGCGGTGGCGCCCGAGCAGGAAGGGTCGGCGTTCGTGGCCGACGCGGCCGGCGCCTGGCGCGAGATCCTGTGCGTCCAGGAGGAGCGGACGGTGGGCAATGACAACACCGTGCGATGGCAGGGGCTTAGCTTGCAACTGCCGCCGAGCCGGCTGCGACCGCACTTCGTGCGCGCAAGGGTGCGGGTGAATGAATACCCCGACGGCACGCTCGCAGTGTTCCTCGGGCCGCACCGGCTGGCAGACTACGACCCAACCGGCGCCCTGCTGCCAACCGAGCGTCAGGCCGCATGACATGCTCCCATCGCGGCGTTCCGTGCCGGGGGCATGCATGCCCCGGCACGGAACAAGAACGGAGCGGACAGATCACGAGCTACGAAAACCGGACACCTTTACGCGTCACCGACACGCGCTCCGGGGGACGAACGGGACGGGGTCCCTACAGCATCGGCCGCCCGCCCGTAACCGGGATCAGCGCGCCGGTGATGTAGCTCGAACTCGCCCGAGGCCAGCAGCACGTAAGCGGGCGCGAGTTCGGCCGGCTGGCCGGGGCGCTTGAGCGGCGTCTGCTTCCCGAACTCCTTGACTTTCTCCTCTGGCATCGTCGAGGGAATGAGCGGCGTCCAGATCGGCCCGGGCGCGACCGCGTTCACGCGGATGCCCTTCTCGGCCAGGAGTTGCGCCAGACCGGCCGTGAAATTGGCGATCGCGCCCTTCGTGGTGGCGTAGGCGAGCAGCTGCGGAGACGGGTTCTTGGCGTTGATCGAGGAGGTGTTCACGATCGTCGAGCCCGGCTTCATATGCGGCACCGCCGCTTGGCACAGATAGAATTGGCTGTAGATGTTGGTGCGGAAGGTCTTGTCCCATTCCTCGGCGCTGATCTCGTCGAGGCTCTCGTGGGTGCGCTGCATGGCGGCGTTGTTCACCAGGATGTCGAGCTTGCCGAACTCGCTGACCGCGCGCTCGACCAGCGAGCGGCAATGCGCCTGCTCGGACACGTCGCCCGCGACGACGACGGCGCGGCGGCCCGCCTTCTCGACCCAGCGCGCGGTTTCCTTGGCGTCCTCGTGCTGCTCCAGATACGAGATGAGCACGTCCGCCCCCTCGCGGGCGAAGGCGATCGCGACCGCGCGGCCGATGCCGCTGTCGCCGCCTGTGATGATCGCGGCGCGGCCCTGAAGCTTGCCGCAGCCCTTGTAGCTCTCCTCGCCGTGATCCGGCTTCGGGTCCATTTCGGAGGTCTTGCCGGAAGGCGGGATCTTGTCCTGGTCGAAGGGCGGGGTCGGGTGGGCGGTCTTGGGATCGACGGTCATGGCTGAAGCCCCTGTCATGTACGCGATGCCACAGCGGCCAAGCGGCCTCGGGGTTGCGCCAACTTAGGTTGACTTGCGCGGGAGCCGCCGCTTGTTTGCCGCCTCTCCCGGCACCAGCGAAAGTCCGCCCATGCACGCCTACCGCACCCATACTTGTGGCGCGCTCCGCGCCAGCGACGCCGGAACGACCGCGCGCTTGTCGGGCTGGGTCCACAGCAAGCGCGACCATGGCGGCCTGTTGTTCATCGACCTGCGCGACCATTACGGCATCACGCAATGCGTGTTCGCGTCCTCCAGCCCGGCGTTCGCTCAGGCGGATGCGCTCCGGGTCGAGAGCGTCATCACCGTCACGGGCGAGGTCGTCCGCCGCGAGGGCAACACGGTCAACCCGAAGCTGCCGACCGGCGAGGTCGAGCTGCGGGTCGCCGATCTCGTCGTGCAGTCGGCGGCCGAAATGCTGCCGATGCAGGTCGCGGGCGATGAAAAGTTCGCGGAAGAGACGCGGCTCAAATACCGCTTCCTTGACCTCAGGCGCGACAAGCTGCACCGGAACACGATGCTGCGCGCCGGTGTCATCGCCTCGCTTCGCCGCCGCATGATCGCGGCCGGGTTCACCGAATTCCAGACGCCGATCCTGACCGCCTCCAGCCCCGAGGGCGCGCGCGACTTCCTGGTGCCCGCGCGGCTGCATCCGGGCAAGTTCTACGCGCTGCCGCAGGCGCCGCAGCAGTTCAAGCAACTGCTGATGGTCGCGGGGTTCGACCGCTACTTCCAGATCGCGCCCTGCTTCCGCGACGAGGCGAGCCGCGCGGACCGTTCGCCCGGCGAGTTCTACCAGCTCGACTTCGAAATGAGCTACGTGACGCAGGAGGACGTGTTCGAGACGATCGAGCCGGTGATCGCGGGCGTGTTCGAGGAGTTCGCGGCCGGCCGCGCGGTCGATCGGCCGCCGTTCGTTCGCATTCCGTACGAGACGGCGCTGCTCGAGTTCGGCAGCGACAAGCCCGACCTGCGCAATCCTTTGCGCATCGCCGACGTGACGGAGCATTTCGCCGGCTCGGGGTTCGGCCTGTTCGCGCGCATCGCGGCGGCGGGCGGCGTGGTGCGCGCGATCCCGGCCCCGGGCGCGGGCGGCCAGCCGCGCAGCTTCTTCGACAAGCTGAACGCCTGGGCGCGGGAGGAAGGCGCGGGCGGGTTGGGCTACATCATCTACGACGTGGACGGCGCGCGCGGACCATCGCCCGAAATCTGGAGCCCGACCGGGCGGATGCGATCCGCGTCGCCTGTGGTCTCGGGGCCGGGGATGCCGTGTTCTTCGCGGCCGGCAAGCGCGACGAGGCGGCGAAATTCGCGGGCGCGGTGCGGACCCGGCTCGGCGCCGATCTCGGCCTCTCCGAGACCGGCGCGTTCCGGTTCTGCTGGATCACGGATTTTCCGATGTATGAGCTGAACGAGGAGACCGGCCAGATCGATTTCAGCCACAACCCGTTCAGCATGCCGCAAGGCGGGATGGAGGCGTTGGAGACGCAAGACCCGCTCACGATCAAGGCGTTCCAGTACGATATCGTCTGCAACGGCATCGAGCTGTCCTCGGGCGCGATCCGCAATCACCGCCCGGACATCATGATCCGCGCCTTCGGCATCGCGGGCTACGGGCCGGAGGAGGTGGAGGCTCGGTTCGGCGGCCTGCTGCACGCCTTCCGCTACGGCGCGCCGCCGCATGGCGGGTCGGCTCCCGGCGTCGATCGCATCGTCATGCTGCTCGCGGACGAGCCGAACATCCGCGAGGTCATCCTGTTCCCGCTGAACCAGCAGGGCGAGGATCTGATGATGGGCGCGCCCGCCGAGGTGCCGGCCGCGCGCTGGAAGGAACTGTCCCTCAAGCCCGACCTGCCGCCGGCGGCGTCGCGCGCGCGCAAGGAGGGCTGACGCCGCTTGCCGGATCGGCGGCATCGGGCGTTAGCATGGCGGGAGCCGAGGAGACGCCGATGCGACCTGATGCCTTGAATGCGACGGCGCGCGCGCTCGCGATGGCGGGCCTTCTGCTCTCGGGCGCGGCCTGCACCCGCCCGGCCGATCTCTGGTACCGCGCCCCCGCCGGCGTATGGCCCGCGGCTGCTGTTCCGTTCATCGCCGATGTCGTGGTCGTGGACGAGCGGGATGTGCCGCCCTCGTATGTCGGGGCGGTGATGGGCTTCGACGGCAAGCCGCTCAAGCGCCTGCACTCCAGCGAGCCGGTCGCGGAGGCCGTCCGGAATGCGTTCCGGAGTGCGCTGGCGGCGCGGGGCGAGCTCGCGCCCCCGGGGACGACGGCTCGCGACGCGTCCTATGTGCTGACGGTCACCCTGCTGCAGCTCAATGCCGAGCAGAACGCCGACCGGCAGGGCGAGGCGGACATGGTCGTGCGGCTGATCGACCGCACGACCGGCCGGGAGGCCTACAGCGCCCGGACCTACACCGAGCATCGCGGGGACAATTACCTCGCCTACGACAATCTGCTGCTCGGCTCCCCGGCCGCGCTGAGCGGCGTCGCGCGCGAGGTGCTCGGGCGCGCGGTGAACGAGACCGTGGACCGGGAGGGTTTTCGCCGCGCGCTGCGGGAGGTAAGTTGAGACCGGTTCTTTGGAGGGGGACAGCCTGGGTCAGCCGCCGAGTGCGCCGACTTTCGCGGCGACCCGGACGAGCAGCCAAAGAGAAGGCAGGCCGATTGCAAGCAAGATCGCCGCTTGCAGGCCGATTTGCCACTGCTGAAAGCCGAGCCGGCTTTCGATCTTCTGCAAGCGAAGCCCGATTTCCACAAAGCGGTCGTCGTGGTTCGCCAGCACCTCGGCAGCGCGCCGCGCCATCGCCTCATCGGCATTGGCGCTTCTGAGCGCGTCGTAGACTTCGGTGATCATCGTGGTTTCTGGCGTGTGCCTGCCCGGCGCTTCGGATCAATATCCTCAGCTGGCCGCGTGACCAGCTGCGCGAACGACGATACCATCGTTTCTCCGAGCCGACGCAGCTCCATCGGATGCTTCACCTTCCGACTGACCGGGCAAGGTCGTTACCGCCCGGTCCGGCCGAGGAATTCGAGCTGCCAGCGCATTTCGGACGGCGCCAGCAGGTAGTTGCCGCCGATGCCCGCGCCCAGCACCTCGTTCGGCGGAATGCGGCAGAGCAGGGACTGCAGCGGTCCGGCCACCCGCATGCTGAACCCCGCCTTCCAGCACAGGCTGATGAGGCCCTTGGCGCTGCGGAGCGAGGCCGCGCGGTCCACCGCCGAGAACGGCATGTCGGCCGCGAGCGCGAGCAGCGCCGAGGCCAGCCGCGCCTCGCCCCGCTGGGCGGCGCGCAGCAGCGTCTCCTCGGTCAGCTTGCCGGAGAGCTGGATCGCGCGCGCGCGGGCGGTCGCTTCCTCCTTGGTGAGCCGTTCCGGCATGTCGTCCTGACCGCCATCGGCTTTCAACCGCCGGGCAAGCTTGTCCTGCAACTCGTTCGTAAGCTCGGAAGCAAGGTCGGCGCGGGCCGCCAGCATTTCGAGGTAGTGGGTCGCGATCACGTCCGCGAGGGCACGTGCCGCCCTGGGCGGCAGGGCGGGCCGCTGCACCAGCGGCTCGTGCCACTCGCAATGGTGAACGGATTGCGCGACGAGACTGTCGAGCGTCGCCTCGCGGATCGCCGCCGAGCGGTTGGCGAGCAGCGCGCCGATCGCGGCGCTGTGCGCGGAGGCGGCGATCGCATCGGATACTTGCTCCGACAGATGCGGCCGCCGGGCGATCGCGGTCACGGTCTCGGGCGCCGGCGGGGCCGCAAGCAGGGCCAGGAGATCCTCCGGGGCGAGCAGGGGCGACAGCCGGATGATGGGCTCGCTGACCGCGATGTCCTTGTCTTGAGCGAGCTGGAGCACGAGGTTTTTGGGCGCGCCCGGCATCTCCTTCAGCACGCCCGCGATCGCGGCCCGGACCCGGACCGCCTCGTCGCGCACCAGATTTTCGAGCAGGCGGGCGGCCTGGGACCGGAGGTGCTCCTCCTCGGCGCCGCTGAACGCAAAACCGGCCAGCTTGCGGGCGAGCAGCGTGCGCACCCGCTCGTCCTCGTCGGCGGCCAGCGACCGCTGCACGCCGGCGGGCGTCGCCTCGTTCAGGGCGACGGCGGCGCGCACCGTCACCGCCGGATCGGACGCGAGCAGGGCGAGCATCGCGGGCGTCGCCTCGGGGCTCGCGCCGAGCTTGACCCGGCTCGCCTCGTCGAACTGGTCTGCGAGGACGATCGTCACTTGCCATCCCCTTGGGCGTCGCCATGCGAAACCCGCCAGTGGCCGCGGCCGTTGCGCTTCACCTCGTACATGGCCTGATCGGCCCGCCGCATGAGCGAGTTGATCTCTTCCGCGCCGCCAGCCGGGCGGGTCGCGATGCCGATCGACATGCCGAGGCGCGGCCCCTTGCCGCCTGTCACCGCGTCGAGGACGCGGGGCGCCTCCACCCGCAGCCGCTCGGCGCGCTCGGCCGTGGTGAGGTGATCCGCGCCGTTCAGCCAGACCGCGAACTCGTCGCCGCCGAGCCGGGCGACGAGGTCGGTCGGGCGCACCGTGTCCCTGAGCAGCCGGGCGACCTGGCGCAGCGCCTCGTCCCCGGCCTCGTGACCGAGGCTGTCGTTGAGCGGCTTGAAATTGTCGAGATCGGCGAACATCAGCGTTCCCGGCGCGCCCTCGCGGTCGAGCCGGTCGATATGGCGGGTCAACTCTTCCAGGAACGCGCGCCGGTTCATCAGGCCGGTGAGGGGATCGGTCCGGGCCTGCTTCGCCATCTCCCGCTGGATCGCCTCGTGCTCCAGCACCATGCGCACGAGGCTCGCGACCGAGGAGGCGAGGACGCGATCCTCCAAATCCCAGGGGCGGGAACCCGGCGTGCGCCAGAGCGCGACCCCGACATGCTCGCCGAACCGGGTCTGGCAGGGGCACGCGAGGACCGGGCGGCCGTTGTCGCTGCTGCCCTGCGCGGCGGCGTCCGGGCTCGCCTGCAGCAGACCGGTCGCCGTCGTCATCACCGCGCCCGCGCTGCCGCCCGCCTGATGCATCAGGATCGGCCCGGTCCCGGCGCCCACGACGTCGATGACGGCGGCGCCCTCGGCGCCGAGCGCGTTCAGCAGCGCTTCCAGGACGGCGCTCATCATGCGCGGCGCGAGCACCTCCTGGCGCATGCGCCACAGGATGTGGTCGATGACCTCGCCCCTTCGGAGCGCGGCCGCGACCTCCGTATGGTGGTCCTCCTGCTCGGTCGTGTCGTGCCCGATGCCGCGCGCGCCCATGATCGTGCCGTCATTCGCGATGAGCGGGGCGGCGGCGAAGGAGAGGCAGGCCGTCTTGCCGTCCAGCCGCTTCAACCAGGCGCGGCGGCGGCGCTGCACGGTCTCCGGCCGGAACGGGTTCACGCCGTCCGCGATGTTCGCGAGCAGCAACTCCGCCGGCTGGCCGAGCAGGGTCTCAGCCGACCAGCCGAGCACCTGGTCCGGCGCGAGGAAGGTGAAGCGTCCCGTCGCATCGGTCTCGAACACGATGTCGGCGGCCATGGTCACGAGGTCGCGCCAGCGCTGGCGGCTCTCGATCAGGGCCTCCCTGAGCGCATCGGCCGGCGCGGGGACCGGCAGGATGCTGCTGGTGACGGCGTTGCGAAGCGAGCGCGCGGCAGACAGGGGGATCATGACCGTTCCGGGATGCTGTATGGAGCGAGTGTGAGCACAGACCGTAAACACCCGGTTATGACCGTCTCATGCAGCGAAGGCCGATCCGTTTTTGTTCGCTCGGGCCGCGCGTTGACACGCGGGGGGCCGCTGCGCATGGTCCGCCGCGCTTGCACCGCATGAGAGACGGAAGGGTCTGCCCCGCATGAGTTTTCGCACACTCGAACAGCCGATCGAGGCGATATGGGAGCGGCGCGACACTCTCTCCGCCGCGACCACGGGGGCGGACCGGGAGGCGGTTGAAGCCGCGCTCGATGCGCTCGACCGGGGCGAGGCGAGGGTCGCGGAGCCGGACGGGCGGCCGGGCGGCTGGATCGTCCATCAATGGCTGAAGAAAGCGGTGCTGCTGTCGTTCAGGCTCCAGGATTCGGCCGTGATGGACGTGCCGACGGGCGCCTACGACAAGGTGCCGCTCAAGACGGCGCTGTGGAACGACGGAAGCTACGGCCGGGCCGGGTTCCGCATGGTGCCGGGCGCGATCGTGCGGCGCTCGGCCTATATCGCGCCGGGCGTGATCCTGATGCCGAGCTTCGTCAATGTCGGCGCGCGGGTCGGGGCGGGCACCATGATCGACACCTGGGTCACGGTCGGCAGCTGCGCCCAGGTCGGCCGCGACTGTCACATCAGCGGCGGCGTCGGCCTCGGCGGCGTGCTCGAGCCGCTGCAGGCCAATCCCGTGGTGATCGAGGACGACTGCTTCGTCGGCGCCCGCTCGGAGGTGGTCGAGGGCGTGATCGTGGAGCGCGGCAGCGTGCTGTCCATGGGCTGCTTCATCGGCGCCTCGACCAAGATCGTCGACCGCGAAACCGGCGAGATCATGTACGGCCGGGTGCCCGCCTACTCGGTCGTGATCCCGGGTGCGCTGCCCGGCCGCGCGCTGCCGGACGGCAGTCCCGGCCCCTCGCTCGCCTGCGTCGTCATCGTCAAGCGGGTGGATGCGCAGACGCGCGCGAAAACGTCCATCAACGACCTGCTGCGCGATTGAGCGCGCCCGGCGACACGCTTGCGCTCGCGCAGGCGCTGATCCGCCGCGCATCGGTGACGCCCGAGGATGGCGGCGCCCAGGATGTGCTGGCGGAGCACATCGAGGCGCTCGGCTTCGCCGTGACGCGGCTGCCCTTCGGCAGCGTCCGGAACCTGTTCGCCCGCATCGGATCGACGCCCCCGCATCTGTGCTTCGCCGGCCATACCGACGTGGTGCCACCGGGCGACGCGGCGGCCTGGAGCGAAGGCCCGTTCGCGGGCACGGTGAGGGAGGGTGTGCTCTACGGCCGGGGCGCGTGCGACATGAAGGGCGCGATCGCGGCCTTCGCCGCCGCCGCTGCGCGGCATCTGGCGCATGGGCGGCCGCGCGGCTCCATCAGCCTGCTCATCACCGGCGACGAGGAGGGGGCCGCGACGGACGGCACCGTGCGGGTGCTGGACTGGATGGCGGCGCAGGGCCACATGCCGGATTTCTGCCTTGTCGGCGAGCCGACCAATCCCTGCCATGTCGGCGAGGTGGTGAAAATCGGCCGGCGCGGCAGCCTCAACGCGCGCATCACCGTGCGCGGCCGGCAGGGCCACGTTGCCTATCCGGATCGCGCCGACAACCCGGTGCATCGGCTGATTGCGGCGCTCGGGGAACTGATGGCCTCGCCGCTCGATCAGGGGTCGGAGTGGTTCGAGCCGTCCTCGCTGCAGGTGACGAGCATCGACGTCGGCAATCCGGCGAGCAACGTCATCCCGGCCGAGGCGCGCGCCGCGCTCAACATCCGCTTCAACGACCGCCACAGTTCGGCATCCCTGATCGCCGGGCTGCGGCAGGTGCTGGCGCGGCACGCCCCCGATGCCGAACTCGCGCCCGCCGTCAGCGGCGAATCGTTTCTGACCGATGCGGGAAAGCAGGTTGCGATGCTCTCGGCCGCGGTCGAGCGGGTGACCGGGATCGCGCCCCGGCTGGATACGGGCGGCGGCACGTCGGACGCCCGGTTCATCGCCCGCCATTGCCCGGTCGCGGAGTTCGGCCTGGTCGGCGCGACCATGCACCAGACCGACGAGCGCGTGCCGGTCGCCGATCTGGCGGTGCTCACGGACATCTACGAAGCGGTGATCGCCGCCTTCCTGTCATGAGCGGCCGCGGCCCGGTCCAGATCACGCCGGCCAGCATCTTCCGGGGCGTCTGGCGGCTGGCGAGCGGCCGGGCCGACGGCCTCAGCCAGTTCGGCCACACGCCGCAGGCTTTCCTCGCAAGCCTCGCGCCCCTGCTCGCCTTTCCGCTCGTCGCCGCCGGGCTGATCGCGGCGCAAGGGCAGGGCGCGGGCGCGCTGTATCGGCTGCTCGCGACCGCATGCGTGCTGCTTGCGCCTCCCGTGCTGTCGCATGCGCTGGCGCGGTTTTGGAGGCGCGAGCCGTTCTGGCTGCACTTCGCAACCGCCTTCAACTGGTGCCAGTGGGCGATCCCGGTCGCCGCCTCGCTCCTGTTCCTGGCGGTGGATGCGCTGATGGCGCTCGGCCTGCCGCGACCGGCGGCCGGCCTGCTGATCCCGTACGGCCTGACGGCATATGCGCTTTGGCTGCATTGGTTCCTCATGCGGCATGGTTTGCACCTGTCCGGCCTCCGCGCACTGCTTGCCGCCGTGCTGGTCAATTTCGGCACCGGGCTGCTGTTCGTCGCCCCCGGCCTGATCCGGCTGCTGCTCTCGGGCGACGGAGCCGGGCGGTGAGCCTCGCCAGCGCCATCGGAAACGGGCTGCAGGCGGCGCTCCTGCTTGCGACAGGGCGGCGGGAAGGCTTGCTGCTCGTGCAATCCGAGCGGGAGGGGGCGGTCCGCAGCTTCTGGGCGGCGATCGTCTGCCTTCCCGCCTTTGTCTGCCTGCGGCTGCTGGCCTGGAGCGAGGCGGGCCTGCCCGCGCATCCGGCGCACGCCTTCGCTCTCGATCTGCTGTCCTATGTCATCGGCTGGGCTGCGTACGTGATTGTTTCGCGTCCGCTCGCCGCAGCGCTCGGCCGGGGAGGAAAGTGGCTGCGCTACGTCGCCGTCTGGAACTGGTGCAACGTCGCGCAATACGTGCTGCTCGTGCTCGCCTGCGTGCCGGGGCTGCTCGGAGCGCCGGCGTGGGCCGATCAGGCGCTGCAACTCACCGCGCTCGGCTGGGCGCTCTGGCTCGAATGGTTCGCGGCCCGGATCGCGCTCGATGCGCCTCCCCTCGCCGCGGCCGGACTGGTCGCGGTCGATCTCGGGCTCGGAGTGTTTCTCGCGGCCGTGAGCGGCGCGCTCGGGGCAGGGTGAGCTTACCCGAATCCCGGAAGCGCGCCGTTTTGGCGGTCAAGGTTGGGAGAGCACGGGGGGAGCCGCCGCCCCCTCGGCGCGTTCGGTCCCGGCGCTCCGTGGCTTTCCCTCCTCGGCGGGTTTCGTCTCAGGCATGAAGAACAGGAAGATCAGCAAGGCCGCCAGCGCGATCGCGGCGAGCGCGAGGAAGGCCATGCCGTAGCCGCCGCCGACGATGATGAAGCCGGCGAGGGTCGTGCTGAACGCGGCGCCGATGCCCTGCACCGTGGTCGCGGCGCCGAGGGTCACGTTGTACCGGCCCGTGCCGCGCGTCAGGTCGGCGATGACGAGCGGGAACAGCGCGCCGAAGATGCCGGCGCCGACGCCGTCGAGAACCTGGATCGCCACCACATGGTAGGGAGACGTCGCGAGGCTGAACAGGACGCCCCGGATCGGCAGCGCGGCGAAGCCCGCGAGAAAGATCGCCTTGCGCCCCCAGCGGTCGGCGCGATGCCCGACGAGCAGCGACATCGGCACCATCACCGCCTGCGCGACGACGATCAGAGCGGACATGAAAGCGTGCCCTCGCCGGTGTTGTTGAGCGCGAGCTTCTGGCCGACGATCGGCAGCATCGCCGCGTTGCCAAGCTGCCATAGGGTGATCGCGCTAACGAAGATCAGCAGCGGCCGGCAGGTGAGCAGCGTCTTGAATCCGGAGGGCTGATCGCCGTCCGTGGCATCCTTTCCGGGCTTGAACCCGCGAGCGAGCTGATGATTGATCGCGCGCGGATCGATGAAGACGGTCGCGACGATCGCCAGGATGCCGAGGAGGGTCACCACCCAGAACACGGCGGCGGTGGCGATCAGATGGCCGAGCGCGCCGGCCAGGATAGCGGCCACCACGTTGCCGGCGTGATTGAATCCCTGCATCCGCCCCATGCGATGGGTGAAGAGCTTCGGTCCGACGAGACCCAGCGCGATGGCGGCGGTCGCGGGCGGGAAGATCGCAGCCGAGGCACCGAGCAGAACCTGCGCTCCGGCGACGATCCCGAAACTGGGCGCCAGAGTGACGAAAAGGCAGCCGCCGAGATGACCCCGGCGGCGACCATGATCGCCAGCCGCTTCCAGCGGGTCGCATCGATGAACGCTCCGGCCGGCGTCTGCGCGACCAGGGTGGCGACGCCGGCGATCGTCATGACGATGCCGATGTCGGCGGCGTTCCAGTGCTGGCTCGTGATGAGGAAGATCGCGAGAAACGGTCCGAGGCCCGACTGCACGTCCGCCAGGAAGAAGTTGAGCCAGTCGAGGGCGCGCAATGACCGGGTCTCGTCCGGGCGACGCGCGACGGATTGGCTCCGCTCTGACATTCGATTCTCCCGGCTCGGGGACACGCGACGGCTTCGCGCAAGGGCGGGCGCCTAGGCTCGTGGCTGCCCCGACTGCGGGCGCTGAGGTAAGTCGGCCACCCTAACGCTCGCGCAACGCAGGCTCGCGCGCTTGTGTCTAGCCAGATCGGGCGATCCACCCCTTATGTTGCGGTGCACAAAGCGGTGTTTGAGCCGCCGTGCAGGAGTAGGAGATTTTAATGTCTTACGGTCATTTTGATCACGCGCCCCGCGGCAACTTTCGGACGGTGCGCGACATCTACGGTGAGGATATCAGTATCGACGCTCAAGCCCGCGGTCTGCGGAGCGAGGCGGTAGGCAGGCTCGCCTCCCGCTTGCGCCGGGCGATTGGCTCGGTTGCGAAGGCCTATGTGCGCGGCCACAACTACGGCCAGCAATACGGCCTCCGCTCTCTCTGATTCGAGGGACGCGACGTCCCGCCGGGAGATCCCCGGCGGGACGAAGCGCGGGCGGGAGTGCTATCCTGCATCGGCTGGCGCATCTTTGCCAGTGCAGGAGGGTGCATGATCGAAGTCTGGACGTGGCCAACCCCGAACGGTCAAAAGGTGCATATCGCCCTGGAGGAGCTGGGGCTGCCGTATAAGGTTGTGGCGGTGGACATCGGCGCCGGAGACCAGTTCAGACCCGAGTTCCTCGCGATCACGCCCAATCACCGCATTCCCGCGATCGTTGATCCGGACGGGCCGGGCGGCAACCCGATCCGGCTGTTCGAGTCCGGCGCGATCCTGATCTATCTTTCCGAGAAGACCGGCGGACGGCTGATCCCGACTGACGGCGTTGGCCGCTACACGTGCCTGCAATGGCTGATGTTCCAGATGGGCGGCATCGGCCCGATGTTCGGCCAGTACAATCACTTCGCCGCCTACGCGCCGGAGAAGATCGAGTACGCGGTCACCCGCTACGGCAACGAGGTGAAGCGCCTGCACGGGGTGCTCGAGAAGCGGCTGGCGGAAGCCGAGTATCTGGCGGGCAACGAATACAGCATGGCCGACATCGCCACGTTCCCCTGGGTCCGGAACCCCGACCGGCGCGGGATCGTTCTCTCCGACTATCCTGCCATTGAGCGCTGGTACGGCCTGATTGCGGAAAGACCCGGGGTGAAGCGCGGGCTTGAGGTGCTGGCGGCCAACCAGCGCACGACCCCGTTTTCGGATGCGGAGAAGGAAGTCCTGTTCGGGGCCAAGCAGTTCGACCGACGCTGACACTTGTGGCGGGTGTCTTACTCGGCCTCTATACTCGCCGGACGGGAGAGGACAGGGCGCGCCCTGACCTTTCCCGGCCGTTCCGAGGGCCGAAGCCTATCCGATGACCGCGCGTATTCTGATCGTCGACGACATGCCGGCCAACGCCCGCCTGCTCGAGGCGAAGCTGTCGGCGGAATACTACCAAACGGCAACCGCCCAGGACGGCTTCGAGGCCATCAAGCTGGCGCTGTCCTGGCAGCCGGATCTCATCCTGCTCGATGTGATGATGCCGCGCATGGACGGCTACGAGACCTGCAGGCGGCTGAAGGACGACTCGACGACGCTGCACATCCCGGTGGTCATGGTCACCGCCCTGGGCGAGCCTTCCGAGCGTGTTCGCGGCCTGGAAGTGGGCGCGGATGACTTCCTAACCAAGCCCGTCGAGTTCGACGTGCTGCTCGCCCGGGTGCGCAGCCTGGTGCGGCTGAAGCGGCTGCTCGACGAGTGGCGCGCGCGCGGCGAGACGGCCAGGGCGCTGGGCCTGTCCGGGGAGCGCCTGGCCATGCCGTCGGTTTCGGGGGCCCGGGCGCTCGTGGTGGACGACTGGGAACTCGGCGCCCAGACCATCCAGGACGGGCTGGCGCGCGAGGGCATCGTTCCCGGCCGTGCCCGCAGCGTGACGGAGGCGCTCGCGCTCACCGCCGCCATTCCGTTCGACCTGATCGTGCTCAGCTTGTCGCTGCTGACGGAAGACCCGCTCAAGGTCGCATCCCGTCTGCGCGCGGGGAACGCGACCCACGACGTTCCGATGCTGCTGGTCGCCGAAGCGGAGCAGCGCGTCCGGATGCTGCGCGGCCTCGATCTCGGGGCCAATGACTGGCTGATGCGCCCGGTGGACGAGCAGGAGCTCCGCGCGCGGGCGCGCAACCAGATCCGGCGGAAGTTCTACCAGGACCGTCTGCGTTCCGATCTCGGCCATGCGCTCGAGATGGCGCTGACCGATCCCCTGACCGGCCTCTACAATCAGCGTTATCTGATGCGGCATCTGCGAGGACTGCTGGACGGGCAGCCCCCCGCTTCCCTGAGCGTTCTGATGGTCGACGTCGACCACTTCAAATGCGTAAACGACGAGCACGGCCACGCCGAGGGTGATCGCGCCTTGCAAGCGATCGCCGACACGCTTCGCGGCAAGACGCGGGTGTTCGATTCGCTTGCCCGCTACGGCGGGGAGGAGTTCGTGGCCGTGCTGCCCGGCACCGACGAGAACGAGGCGCTGGCGACGGCCGAACGGCTGCGCGAAG
This sequence comes from uncultured Alphaproteobacteria bacterium, assembly GCA_963777325.1. Classification (GTDB taxonomy): domain Bacteria; phylum Pseudomonadota; class Alphaproteobacteria; order Acetobacterales; family Acetobacteraceae; genus JAFAXA01. The sequence goes on from CAVZQE010000022.1 coordinate 665,814, forward strand.
CGATCGAAGCGCTACCGTTCCGGTGTGAAAACCGCGCTTCTCATAAACTGACGGTCAGCGTCGGTGTGGCGTGTACGGGCGGAAAAGGGACGACGGCGGAGGCGCTGATGCAGGCCTCCGATCTGGCGCTCTACGAGGCGAAGCGTAAGGGCCGAAACAGAATCGAAATTGCGCGGTAAAGCATGAACGTCGCCGTTATTTGATCTTGGCTTCCTTGAACGGAACGTGCTTGCGCACGACCGGATCATATTTCTTCATCTCGAGCTTATTGGTCTGCGCCCGGGCGTTCTTCTTCGTGACGTAGAAATATCCCGTGTCCGCCGTGGACACGAGCTTGATCTGAACGGTGTTGCTCTTCGCCATAACTCGGTTCCCGATTACGCCAGCCGCGCCCAGGTCAGGCCGGGCGGGGCCGGAACATGCGTATCCGCCCCTCCGAGGTCAAGAGCTTTCCCCGGCACTTGTCTCAAGGGGCGGCGGCAGGCGGCAGCAGCGCGGTCGCGTAGGCGGCCGGGCGGTCGATCAGGAACCGGGCGGCCGCCATGTCGTCGCCGCTTCCCTCCGCCGCCGGGCAGGCGCTGCGGATGGCCAGGATCGCGGCCAGTGGCACGGGCGCGCGCGCCGCGCGATGGCGGGCGAGCGCGTCCCGCATCGGGTTCTCGCCCGCCTGCAACAGCGTGAGCTGGCGGTCCGTCATCTCCCGGCCGAGGCTCGTGCAGACCTGCGGCAAGACGCCGAGATTTTGCAGCGGCCACCCGAGCGGAGCCAGGACGCGGCTCCAGGTCACGAACACCTCGCCGCCGTTCGGCAGGGGTGCGATCGTCTGCACGAGACCCTTGCCCAAGGTCGAGCTGCCGACCACGACGGCCCGGCCGCGATCGGACAGGGCTGCGGCCAGGATCTCGGCCGCGCTCGCCGTGTCGCCATCCACCAGCACGACGATCGGCACGTCGTCGGCGTGCGCGCTGGCGCCTGATCGCCAGACCCGGTCGGATTGCGGATCGCGGCCCGAAGTCGTCGCGACCACGCCGACGTCGAGGAACACGGCCGCGGCTTCGACCGCCTGGCGCACGAGGCCGCCCCGGTTGCCCCGCAGGTCGAGCACGAGGCCGGCCGGCCGTCGCGCCGGATCGCGCAGCGTGTCCCGCACGAGTGCCGCCAAATGCGCGGCCGTGCTCGCGTCGAACCGGGTGACCCGCAGCAGGATTGCCCGTCCGAGCCGCTGCTCGTAGACGGTTTCGGGCGGAACCAGCGCGCGGATCAGGGTGGCGGAATGCGTCCGCCCGGCCTGGTCCCGCCAGGTAATCGAGAGATTGGACTCCGCCGCCCCCGCGATCCATCCCGCGACCGTCACCGCGCTGCGGGCGAAAGTGGGCTGGCCGTTGACGGCGATCACCTTGTCCCCGGGCCGGATGCCGGCGCGCGCGGCCGGTCCATCCGCGACCGCTTCCTGCACCACGATCGCGCCGTCGGCGGGAGCAATCACGAGGCCCGCGCCGCTGACGCCCGAGCGCTGCTCGCGATCCTTTTCCGCCTGCTCGGGGCCGACATAGCGCGAATAGGGATCGAGGTGACTGAACAGCTCGTCGAAAAATGCGCGGACGACGCCGTTCGCGCCGGCCCGCCGGATCGCGTCCGAGGTCGCCCAGGCGGTCGCGCTGAGCTGCGCCGCGGCTTCGCCCCAGGTCGTCGCGTCCTGGGAGGCGGGCATCGGGCGCGCGAACAACACCCGGTTTCCCATCGCCAGCACCAGCGTCGTTTCCCGGATGCCGGTGACCATGGAGGGATCGAGCGCCGTGATGCCGCGCAGGCCCCAGAGCGCCAGCTGTCCGGGCGAGACCGGATCGAGGGTGCGGGGCTGCATGAAGGCGAGCGCGGTGCCATAGACTTCGCTCGCAAGCGTCACGTCGAAACCCGGGCCGGGGCCGGCAGGCTCCTCGGCCCTGGCGTGACTGAAGACGAGCAGGACGAGGAGGAGAAAGCCCGCCCGCATCACCGCGCGCGGGACCGCCTGCTTCCCTGGCTGCTTCCCTGGCTGCTTCCCTGGCTGCTTCGTCCGGCCTGCTGCTGGAGGTGAAAGACGAGACCCCCGGTGACGGGACTGGCCTCCGCGAGCCGCACCGTCAACTCCTGCGTCAGCCGGAACGTGAGGCGGGTGCGCCGGCCGGTCAGGGTGTGAGTTCGTTCGTCATGCATCCAGAAATCGTCCGGCAGCGAGGAAAGCGGCAGCAGCCCGCTCGCGCCGTTCGCCGGCACCGTAACGAATAGGCCGAACCGGGTCACGCCCGAAATGCGCGCCTCGAAGGTCGCGCCGACCTTGTCCACCATATATGCGGCGAGGTAGCGGTCCACCGCCTCTCGTTCGGCCAGAGCGGCCCGGCGTTCCGTCGCGGTGATGTGCTCGGCGATGTCCGGCAGGCGCGCCGCTTCCTGCTCGCTCAGCGCGCCCTCGCCCAATTTCAGTCCGCGTATCAGCGCCCGATGCACCAGCAGATCGGCATAGCGCCGGATGGGGCTCGTGAAATGCGCGTACCGGCCGAGCGCCAGCCCGAAATGGCCGATATTGTCGGCCGCGTACGCCGCCTGCGACTGGCTGCGCAGCATGACCTCGTTGACGAGCGTGGCCTCCTCGCTGCCCGCGACTCGCTTCAGCACGCCGTCGAGGTCGCGCGGATGCACCTGATCGCCCGGCGGCAGGCTGATGCCAAACCCGTGCAGGAAGCTCCGCAGCGCCTCCAGTTTCTCGGCGGAGGGCGGAGCGTGGACGCGGTACATGGCGGGCTCGCGCAGCCGCTCCAGCTCCTCCGCCGCGGCGACGTTCGCGAGCACCATGAACTCCTCGATCAGCCGGTGGCTGTCGAGACGCGGGCGGGGCGCGACCGAGGTGACGTGGCCGTGCTCGTTCAGCGCGACCCGCCGCTCCGGCAGGTCGAGATCGAGCGTTCCGCGCGCCTCGCGGGCGCCGAGCAGGGCGCGGAAGGCGGCGTAGAGCGTCCCGATCAGGCCTTCCGGCAGGCCGAGCGAGGCGCCCGCTTCCGCCGCCTCCTGCACCTGCTCGTAGGTGAGGCGGGCGGCGCTCCGCATCAGGCCACGCCCGAAGCGGTGCGCGACCTTGCGGCCCGCGGCCGTGATCCGCATTTCGGCGAACAGGCAACCGCGATCCTCGCCGGGACGCAGACTGCACCAGCCGTTCGACAGCGCCTCGGGCAGCATCGGCACGACGCGGTCCGGGAAATAGACGCTGTTGCCGCGCTCAAAAGCCGAGCGGTCGAGCGCCGATCCCGCTCGCACGTAGTGCGCGACGTCGGCGATGGCGACGATCAGACGGAATCCCGCGCCGTCCGGCTCGGCATAGACGGCGTCGTCGAAATCGCGCGCGTCCTCGCCGTCGATTGTGACCAGCGGCATCTCGCGCAAGTCGGTGCGCGTGCCGAGCGGCACCGCCCGCGCTCCCCCGGCCTCCGCCACGGCCGCTTCCGGAAACGCATCCGGGATCTGATGCGTGTGGATACAGATGAGGCTGACGGCGCGGGCATCCCCCATGCCGCCCAGCCGCTCGACGACCCGCGCCGGCTTGAGGCCGTACGTGTGCCGCGCGGGCAGCGGTTCCGCGAGCACGATCTCGCCCGACTCCGCGCCGCCCTCCTCGCCGGGCGGGACGATCCATTCCGCTTTGGCGCGGCGGTCGGTCGGCACCAGCCGGTTGCCTTGTGGGCCGGCCCGGAACAGTCCGAGCACTCGGCCGGGCGTGTCCTCCAGCCGCTTGAGCGTGCGGCCCTCGTAACGGCCGGGCCCGATTGGCTTGAGCCGCGCCAGCACGCGCTGGCCGGGAGCGAGGGCGGCCCGGCCGCGCGGCTCGGCCGCCATCAGGATGAGCGGCGGCGGCCCGTCCCCCTCCCAGCCGGCCGGGCGGCCGATGGCGTCGCCGTCCGGGTCGGTGCCGGTGATCTGCACGACCGTCGCCTCTGGCAGCCGGCCGCTGGCGCGCACCCGCCGGTTGCCCGCGCGCTCGCTCGCGCCTTCGGCCTTGAGCGCGCGCAGAATGTCCCGGAGTTCCGCCTTCTCGTCCGGGCCGAGGGAGAAAGCGCGGGCGATCTCGCGCTTGCCGACGCGACCCGGACTCTCGCGGATGAAGCGACGGATCTCGTCCCGGCTCGGGAGAGGACGCGCGGGTTTCACTCGCTTAGGGGCGTGCATACGCTGCGGCGCGCTCTCTCCGGTGGCGGCCGAGCCTAGACCGTCGCGCCGCCCCGGCCAATCCCGGACCGGTCAGGCGGCGCTGGTCAGGCGCTTGACGACGGCGGAGATGCGGTGCCGCCGCAATTCGGAGCGGGCGTGCTGATCCGTCGTCATGTAGTTGAGCTGCACGCTGTAGCGCTGGCCGACGAACTGCTTGTGGCCGTGCCAGGTGGTCGGGCCGTTCGGGAACACGAGCAGCGTGCCGTTGGCGGGCGGCACCTCGACCGCGAAATCCTCAAGGTCGTCCGGGCCGCGCAGCAGCCTGAGGCATCCCTCATGGCCGCTGAACGCGCCCGCATCCGGGTTGAGGTAGAGCAGCACGGTGACGCGCTTGGCGGTCGAATCGCAGTGGATGCGGCCGTCCTTCTCCCGCGTCCAGCCGCGCACCGTCACCATCGTCGGGGCGCCCTCGAGGTCGAGCCCGAACTTGTCGGCGATCGCCTGCCGCAGCTCGTCGCCTTCGAGCGCCGCCATCAGCGAGCGCGCCTCGGCCCCGAGCTTCACGGATTCCGGCGGGAAGGAGCCACCCTTGCTCATCGGCGGCAGGCCCGCGACGATCTTCGGCAGCACATCGGGCGGCACGAAATTCTGGACGACGACGTGCGGAAACGGGTCCGCCGCAGCCGGGGTCTCTCGGAGCGCCGCGATGTCGATCACGTTCATGTCGGTTCCTCGGTGGCTGAACGAGGCATTCCTTTATCATATCCGCGCATCCTCCGCGCGCCGGGCAGCGGGCACCAGACTTGCCCCATCTGGAGGAGTGAGCCTTGGTCGCGCGACGGCAGCGGTTGATCGAAACGGGGGCGCGCCCTATGCCAAGTGCCGCCATGGACATGCTTTCCCCGACGCTCGGCGCTTCCAATGGGCCGCTGCCCGCCTACCGGCGCCTCGTCGCCGAGGGCGGACTCGCGCCCGATCCGGCCCAGCGGCTGGCGGCGGCGCGGCTGCAGGATCTCTGGATCAAGCTGCGCGGCTACGATCCCCCGCCGGTCGCGCCGCAGGCCGGGTTCTTCTCCCGGCTGCTGCGCCGCAAGCCGACCGAGGAGGCGGGCGAGGACCGGCCGAACGGGCTCTATCTCGTCGGCGAGGTCGGGCGCGGCAAGTCGATGCTGATGGACCTGTTCTTCGCCGAGGCCCACGTCGGGCGCAAGCGCCGCATCCATTTCCACCGGTTCATGCAGGAGGTCCACGCCCGGATCTTCGCTTGGAAGCGCGCCCATCCGGAGGGCGACGATCCCATCCCGCCGCTCGCCGACACGATCGCGGCGGAGGCGGCGCTGCTCTGCTTCGACGAGTTTCAGGTCAACGACATCGCCGACGCGATGATCCTCGGGCGGCTGTTCGAGGCGCTGTTCGAGCGCCACGTCGTCATGGTCGCGACCTCGAACACGGCGCCCGACGATCTGTTCGCGGGCAAGCCCGGACGGGACGCGTTCCTGCCGTTCATCGCGCTCATCAAGCAGCGGGTCGACGTGCTGGTGATGGAAAACGGGCGCGATTTCCGGCGGGCGCGGCTGCGGGGCTTGAACACCTGGCACGTTCCGGCCGATGCCCGCGCCGACGCGGCGCTCGACGCGGCGTTCGCCGCCCTGGCCGGCGACGCCACGCCCCGTCCGGCCCGGCTGCGGGTGGTCGGGCGCACCCTGGAGGTGCCGCTCGCGGCCGGATGCGCCGCGCGTTTCGACTTCGAGGCGCTGTGCGGCAGGCCGCTCGGCCCCGGCGACTACCTCGCGCTGGCGACGCATTTCGAGACGCTCGTGCTGGACCGCATCCCGCGCCTGTCGCCCGAGAACTACGACCGCGCGCGGCGGTTCATCATCCTGATCGATGCGCTCTACGACCACCGGGTGAAGCTGATCGCCTCGGCCGACGCGCCGCCGGACGAGCTGTACGAGCGCGGCGAGGGCGCTAAGGCGTTCGAGCGCACCGCGTCCCGGCTCGAGGAGATGCAGAGCCAGGACTGGCTGGCGCTGCCGCATCTGCAATAGCGGGGCGGCGGGGCCGCGGCTTAGGCCTTTCGGGCATCCATCCAGGCCAGGGAACGCGGCTTGAAGGAGAGCACGGCCTTCGCGTGAGCGTTGGACGCGCCGGTCAGCGCCGTGTGGTAGTAGACCGCCTCGGCGCGCGCCTGCTCGGGAATGTCTTCGGCGTTGATCCGGGCAGGCTCGGGCGCGCCGACCCAACGGGCAAAGGCCGGGAGCCACCGCGCGACCGCCTCGGGATCGTCGTCCACCACGTTGTACACGCCGGGAGCCGCGTCGAGAGCGGCCACGGTCGCGGCGGCGGCGTCGTCGATATGGACGAAGGAGAAGACGGCGGGGCCGCCCTCGATGATCGGCGCCTCGCGTCGCCTGACCTGACCGGCAAAGGCGCCGTCGGTCCAGTACCAGGTTCCCGGACCGTAGAAGAAGCCGTAGCGCAGCGCGGTGCCGGCAAGCCGGTAGGAGCCGAGCACGCGCTGCTCCAGCGCCGCGTACATGGCCGAGCTGGCGCCGATGCCGCCGGGTGCGTCGATGCGCAGGGGAGCCTGCTCGTCGGCAAGCCCGCCCTGGGCCGCCAGATAGAACCCGCTTGACTGCTGGACATAGCGTCGCACGCCGGCCTCCTCGGCCGCCGCGAACAGATTGCCGCCGCCCTCGATGCGGAGCCTGCGGTCGGCGGGGAGGGCTTCGGGCAGGTCGGCCGGGCTACCCGGCAGCGATGTCAGTTCGTCGATGACGGCTTCGGGCTTCGCCCGTTGCAGAGCCGCCCGGACCGCCTCGCCGTCGAAGGCATCCACTTGCACGGGTACGGCGCCGAGCCGGCGCATCCGCTCGGCGCCTTCTGGGCGACGAATCATGCCGGTGACCTCGTGACCGTCGCGGACCAGGCGCTCGATCAGGGGACGCCCGATCGCGCCGCTCGCACCTGCGACAAAGACCTTCATGCCCGCTTCTCCGTGCTTTTGATCGTGCCGGCCGCCGCGGCCTACTCGGCCGGCAGGACGAACGGCGCGCCCTTGTTCTTGACGAAGAACGCAAGAAACTTGGCCGGCCTGGTCTGGCTCGCATTGCGGCCGACCAGGTGGACGTCGTTCGGTCCCTCGTAGAAGGTCTGGCCGGGATGCAGGGTGACCGGCGCCCCGCCCTTCACCTGCATGAGGACCGAGCCTTCGAGCACGTAGACGAAGACGGAGGCGTTGTGGCGGTGCACGGGGTCCGCCGCTCCGGGCGCGTACTCCACCATGACCATCGCGCCCTCCTTGCCGGGAATCCCGGTCAGGTCGCGCGAGAGGAGAGGCGTCACCTTGGTCGTTTCGGCGGCGCTGGCGCTCGCGACGGAGATCAACACGCCGGCCAGGAGCAATCTTCTCATGAGCGCCAGCCTCCAACGAGTCCTGGAGTTTGTGGCTCGGATCGGGAGGGCTTTCAAGCACGCATCCACGTCGTCTTGCCCGCCTTTCCTTGATGGTTTACCTGTGAACCATCACAAGTTCGCCGGAATGTCCGCTATTTCGTGCGCCTGACGGCCGTTCCGCGCCTCCCGAGGTTTCCGCCCGAAGGATATTGCCATGGCACGCAAGAAGATCGCCCTCATCGGCGCCGGCATGATCGGCGGCACGCTCGCGCATCTCATCGGCCTCAAGGAACTGGGCGATGTCGTCCTGTTCGACGTGTTCGGGGGGGTCGCGGCCGGCAAGGCGCTCGACATCATGCAGTCCGGTCCGGTGGACGGCTTCGATGCCGAAATGTCCGGCGGCTCCGATTACGCGGCGATCGCGGGTTCGGACGTGGTGATCGTGACGGCGGGCTTCCCGCGCACGCCCGGCATGTCGCGCGACGACCTGATCGGCAAGAACGCGGGCGTGATCGCGCAGGTGGCGGAGGGCATCAAGACGCATTGCCCGGAGGCGTTCGTCATCGTCATCACCAACCCGCTCGACGCGATGGTCTGGGTGATGCAGCAGAAATCCGGGCTGCCGCCGCAAAAGGTCGTCGGCATGGCGGGCGTGCTGGACAGCTCCCGCTTCCGCCTGTTCCTCGCCCACGAGTTCAACGTCTCCGTGGAGGATGTGACGGCTTTCGTGCTCGGCGGCCACGGCGACACCATGGTGCCGCTGATCCGCTACTCGACGGTCGCCGGCATTCCCGTCCCCGACCTCATCAAGATGGGCTGGACGACGCAGGAGAAGATCGACGCGATCGTCAAGCGCACCGCCAATGGCGGCGGCGAGATCGTCAAGCTGTTGGAGAAGGGCAGCGCCTTCTACGCCCCGGCCGCCTCGGCGATCGCCATGGCGGAAAGCTACCTCAAGGACAAGAAGCGCGTGCTGCCGGCGGCGGCGCATTTGTCGGGGCAGTATGGCCTGTCCGGTCTCTATGTCGGCGTGCCGGTGGTGATCGGCGCGGGCGGCGTCGAGCGGATCGTCGAGATCGAGCTGAACGAGACCGAGAAGGCCGCCTTCGACAAGTCATGCGGGGCCGTGAAGGAACTCATCGAGGCTTCCAAGAAGATCGTCGGCTGATCCGATGAACATCCACGAGTATCAGGCGAAGGAACTGCTGCGCGGGTATGGCGTGGCCGTGCTGGATGGCGGCATTGCCTGGACTCCCGAGGAGGCGGCGGCGGTCGCGCGCAAGCTCCCCGGCCCGGTCTATGTCGTGAAGTCGCAGATCCACGCCGGCGGCCGCGGCGCGGGCCGGTTCGAGGGCGATCCGGACGGCGGCGGCGGCGTCCGGCTCGCCCGGTCGCCCGAGGAGGCGGCGCGCGCGGCCGAGGCGATGCTCGGGCACGTGCTGGTGACGAAGCAGACGGGCAAGGCCGGCCGGCGGGTCAGCCGGGTCTATGTCGAGGCCGGCTGCGACATCGCGCGCGAGCTTTATCTGTCGCTGCTGATCGACCGGGCGGCGTCGCGCGTCACCATCATGGCCTCGACCGAGGGCGGCATGGAGATCGAGGAGGTGGCGGCGACCCACCCGGAGAAGATCCTGCGGGTCGCGGTCGATCCAGCGACCGGCGTTTCCGGCTATCACGGCCGCAAGCTCGCCTACGGGCTTGGGCTCGAGGGCAAGCAGGTGGCGGCGTTCGGCAGGTTCGTGAGCGCGATGTACAAGGCGTTCGTGGCGCTCGACTGCGCGATCGTCGAGATCAACCCGCTGGTCGTGACCGGGGCGGGCGCGGTGGTGGCGCTCGACGCCAAGGTCTCCTTCGACGACAACGCGCTGTTCCGCCATTCCGAGATCGAGAAGCTGCGCGACGAATTGGAAGAAGACCCGAAGGAGCTGGAAGCCGCCAAATACGACCTGAACTACATCACGCTCGACGGCTCGATCGGCTGCATGGTGAACGGCGCCGGCCTCGCGATGGCGACGATGGACATCATCCAGCTCTACGGCGCGGCCCCGGCCAACTTCCTCGATGTCGGCGGCGGGGCGACGAAGGAGAAGGTGACGGCGGCGTTCAAGATCATCCTGTCCGACCCCAACGTGGAAGGCATTCTGGTCAACATCTTCGGCGGCATCATGCGCTGCGACGTGATCGCGGAAGGCGTGGTCGCGGCGGCGCGCGAGGTGTCGCTGTCGGTGCCGCTCGTGGTGCGGCTGGAAGGCACGAACGTGCAGCTCGGCAAGGACATCCTGGCCAGATCCGGCCTGCCGATCATCGCCGCCGACAACCTCGCCGACGCCGCGCAGAAGGTCGTCACCGCCGTCAAGGAGGCCGCCTGACATGGCCATTCTCGTGGACGCGGGGACGCGCGTCATCACCCAGGGCTTCACCGGCGCCCAAGGCACGTTCCACTCCGAGCAGGCGATCGCCTACGGCACCAAGGTCGTGGGCGGCGTCACGCCAGGCAAGGGCGGCTCGCGGCATCTCGACCTGCCGGTGTTCGACACGGTGGCCGAGGCGCGGGAGGCGACCGGGGCGGAGGCGAGCGCGATCTACGTGCCGCCGCCGTTCGCGGCCGACGCCATCCTGGAGGCGATCGACGCCGGGATTGCGCTGATCGTCTGCATCACCGAGGGCATTCCGGTGCTCGACATGGTGCGGGTGAAGCGGGCGCTGGAGGGGTCTGGGTCGCGGCTGATCGGGCCGAACTGCCCGGGCGTGATCACGCCGGACGCGTGCAAGATCGGCATCATGCCGGGCCACATTCACAGGCGCGGCTCGGTCGGCATCGTGTCGCGCTCGGGCACGCTGACCTATGAGGCGGTGGCGCAGACGACGGCGGCGGGTCTCGGGCAGAGCACCTGCGTCGGCATCGGCGGCGACCCGGTGAAGGGCACGGATTTCGTCGAGGTGCTGGAGCTGTTCCTGGCCGATCCCGAGACGAAGCAGATCGTGATGATCGGCGAGATCGGCGGCCAAAGCGAGATCGAGGCGGCCGAGTTCCTGGCGCGCAACAACAAGGGCAAGCCGGTGGTCGGGTTCATCGCCGGCGCGACCGCGCCGCCGGGCCGCCGCATGGGCCATGCGGGCGCGGTGATCTCGGGCGGGCGCGACACGGCGGAGGCGAAGATGGCGGCGATGCGTCAGGCCGGCATCCACGTCGCGGAAAGCCCTTCCGCCCTCGGCAGCACGATGGTGCAGGCGCTCAGGGCCTAGCTGCATCAGAAACTCCGGGTCAGGTTCCCGGTCCGTCCCTGGGGCGACCATTGGAGGGTGAATATCTCCCATTACCGCCCGTCAGGGAACGCGACCGAGAATGGGCGGGTTAGACAACTGACGAGCTGTCCGGCAACTGGACGGCGGGGGGGAGACCGGGATCATGGCAGGCGTCGACGTTCTGGCAACCGCCTTCAGCGGCGCGAACGCGCCCTTTATCGCGGATATGTATGCCCGATGGGTTGAGAACCCACGCTCGGTCGATCCGAGCTTCGCCGAGGTGTTCGAGGCTCTCGACGACGAGCAGCGCTCCGTTCTGACCGACGCCAGCGGCGCGTCCTGGGCGCCGAGGCCCTCGGTCTTCGGGGAAATGGACCAGACGGCCGAGGATGCGCCGGTCGCGCTGGAGCGGCGGACGGCCGATCGCGGCCGACCGGCGGTGCTCGATTCGATCCGCGCGTTGATGCTGATCCGCATCTACCGCGTGCGCGGCCATCTCGAAGCCAATCTCGACCCGCTCGGATTGCAGAAGCCGCGGCCGCACCCCGAACTTGACCCGCGCAATCACGGTTTCGGCGACGCCGACATGGACCGGCCGATCTTCATCGACAACGTGCTGGGCCGCGAGAGCGCGACCATGCGCGAGATCGTTCGCGTGCTGCGGGAGGCCTATTGCGGCACCATCGGCGTCGAGTTCATGCACATCCAGGATCCGGAGCAGAAATCCTGGATCCAGCGCCGGTTCGAGAATACCGGCTGGCGGCACGACTTCTCGGCGTCGGGACGGGAGCGCATCCTGCGGCGGCTGACCGAGGCGGAATCGTTCGAGACCTTCTGCCAGCGCCGCTATGTCGGCACCAAGCGGTTCGGCCTCGAGGGCGGCGAATCCTCGATCCCGGCCCTGCACACGATCATCCGGACGGCCGCCGAGGGCGGCGTGAACGAGGTGGTGATCGGCATGCCGCATCGAGGCCGGCTGAACACGCTCGTCAACATCGTCAAGAAGCCCCTGACCGCCGTGTTCAGCGAGTTCGGCGGGGCGAGCTTCAAGCCCGAGGACGTGCAGGGCTCGGGCGACGTGAAGTATCACCTCGGCACCTCGACCGACCTCGATATCGCGGGCCACTCGGTGCATGTCTCGCTGCAGCCGAACCCATCGCATCTCGAAGCGGTCGATCCCGTTGTCATCGGGAAGGTGCGGGCGCGGCAGGACCGGGCGGGCGATATGGGTGGCCGGCGGTCGGTCATGGGCATCCTGATGCACGGCGACGCGGCCTTCGCGGGTCAGGGCCTGGTCTATGAGACGCTGGCCATGAGCCAGCTCATCGGCTACCGGACCGGCGGCACGATCCACGTCATCGTCAACAACCAGATCGGCTTCACGACCGTCCCGGCGCACGCCTTCTCGGGCCTTTACTGCACCGATGTCGCGAAATCGATTCAGGCGCCGATCATCCACGTCAACGGCGACGACGTGGAATCGGTCGTGTTCTGCGCCCGGGTCGCGGCCGAGTTCCGCATGCAGTTCGCGACCGATGTGGTGCTCGACATCGTCTGCTATCGCCGGCACGGGCACAACGAGTTGGACGAGCCGGCCTTTACGCAGCCGATCATGTATCGCGCCATCCGCAATACCAAGACCACGCGCACGCTCTACGCCGAGAGGCTGGCGCGCGAGGGCGTCGTGTCGGCCGAACAGGCGAAGGCGATGGCGGACGACGTGAACGCGGCGCTGGAGGCGGCGTTTCAGGCCGCGCAGGCGTACAAGCCGAATAAGGCCGATTGGCTCGAGGGACTCTGGGCCGGGCTGAACTCGCCGAAGCAGGGCATCGAAAGCCACGAGGAGCCGACGGCGGTTGCGCGCGACACCTTGGTCAAGGTCGGCCAGGCGCTTTCCCGGCCTCCCGCCAATTTCGACGTCAATCCGAAAATCCTGCGTCAGCTCGAGGCCAAGAAGGCCATGATCGAGAGCGGGGAAGGAATCGATTGGGCGACGGGAGAGGCGCTGGCGTTCGGCTCGCTGCTGCTCGAAGGCCATCGTGTCCGCCTGTCGGGCGAGGACGTCCAGCGCGGCACGTTCAGCCAGCGGCACGCGGTGCTGATCGATCAGACGAACCAGAACGAATACGTGCCCCTGAACAACATCGCTCCCGGCCAGGCGAAGATCGAGTTGTACAACTCGCTGCTGTCGGAGGCGGGCGTGCTCGGCTTTGAATACGGCTACACGCTCGCGGATCCGCAGCCGCTCGTGCTGTGGGAGGGGCAGTTCGGCGATTTCGCGAACGGCGCGCAGGTCATCATCGACCAGTTCGTGGCGAGCGGCGAGACCAAGTGGCTGCGCATGTCCGGCCTCGTGATGCTGCTGCCGCACGGGCATGAGGGGCAGGGACCGGAGCACTCCTCGGCACGGCTTGAGCGCTACCTCCAGCTCTGCGCCGAACGCAACATGGCGGTCTGCAACCTGACGACGCCCGCCAACTACTTCCACAAGCTGCGCCGTCAGCTGAAGCGGAACTTCCGCAAGCCGCTGGTCCTGATGACGCCGAAATCGCTTCTACGGCACAAGCTCGCCGTCTCGCGGCTCGATGACATGGCCGAGGACAGCGCGTTCCAGTTTGTCATCCCCGAGATCGACCCCATCGCCGCGGCCCCCGAGGTGAAGCGCGTCGTGCTTTGCAGCGGCAAGGTGTACCATGACCTGCTCGCGGCCAGGCGCGAGCAGAGGATCGAAGACGTGGCGATCCTGCGCATCGAGCAACTCTTTCCCTTCCCGGAGCGCACGCTGGGCGGATTGCTCGCGCCTTACACAGGCGCCGATGTCGTGTGGTGCCAGGAGGAGCCGGAGAATAATGGCGCCTGGACCTTCGTGGACCGGCGGATCGAGGCGGTATTGGCCGGGCTCGATCTGCCGGTCAAGCGCCCGCGCTATGTCGGCCGGGCGGCGGCGGCCAGCCCGGCGACGGGTCTCGCCAAGGCGCATGCCGAACAGCAGGCGAGGCTCGTCCGCGAGGCCTTGACCGCCGGTTGAGCAATCGCCGGAGATATAACCGACGACATTCAAGGAAAGGCCGCATGGCGACCGACATCAAGGTGCCCACCCTCGGCGAAAGCGTGACATCGGCCACCGTCGCGCGATGGATCAAGCAGGCGGGCGAGGCCGTTTCCGCCGACGAGCCGGTCGTCGAACTGGAAACCGACAAGGTCACGGTCGAGGTCAACGCGCCCTCTTCCGGTGTGCTCGGCCGGCCGGTCGTGCCGGAAGGCGGCGAGGTGGAGGTCGGCGCCGTGCTCGGCACAATCGAGGAGGGGGGAGAGCCTGTTGCGGCCGCGTCCGGGGCGGCAGCCGCAGCCGCGCCGGACTTGAAGCGCACCTCCACGGTGTCCGGCGTGCATCCTCCGCCCACTCCGCCAGGCCCGGTGTCGCGCCCCGCGACGCCGCCCTCCGACGTGCGGGCGCACGGCACGGCCCAGATCGCGGATCGGGACACGGGCCAGGCAAGGCGGGAGCCGCCCGCGCCGCTTCCGGCCGCCGCCAAGATGCTGCAGGAGCGGCAAGTGCCGGTGTCCGATCTCGGCGAGGGGACCGGCAAGGACGGCCGCATCACCAAGGGCGACGTGCTCGCGTTCCTCAACCGCCCGGCTCCGGCCGCGCCCTCCGCTCCGGCCGCCCCTTCGCCCGCGCCTCAGGCTCCGCGCGCCGAGGCCGCGCGGGAGGAGCGGGTCAGGATGACGCGCCTCCGCCGCACGATCGCGCAGCGGCTGAAGGAGGCGCAGAACACGGCGGCGATGCTGACCACCTTCAACGAGGTGGACATGTCGTCCGCGATGTCGCTGCGCGCGCAGTACCGCGACCTGTTCGAGAAGAAGCACGAGGGCGCGCGGCTCGGCTTCATGTCGCTGTTCGTGAAGGCCTGCGTGCTGGCGCTGAAGGAGTTCCCCGCGGTCAACGCCGAGATCGACGGCGACGAGATCGTCTATAAGAACTTCGTCCATATGGGCATCGCGGTCGGCGGCGCGAACGGTCTCGTGGTGCCGGTGATCCGCGACGCCGACCGCATGAGCTTCGCCGAGATCGAGCGCACGATCGGCGACTTCGGCAAGCGCGCGAAAACGGGCGCATTGAAGCTCGACGAGCTGACCGGCGGCACCTTCAGCATCACCAATGGCGGCGTGTACGGCTCGCTGATGTCGACGCCGATCCTGAACGCGCCACAATCGGGCATTCTCGGCATGCACAAGGTGCAGGAACGTCCCGTCGCCATCGGGGGGAAGGTGGAGATCCGGCCAATGATGTATCTGGCGCTTTCCTACGACCACCGCATCGTGGACGGGCGCGAGGCGGTCTCGTTTCTCGTGCGCGTGAAGGACGGCGTCGAAGACCCGCGCCGCCTGCTGCTGGACGTTTGAGATGAGCGACACATTCGACCTGATCGTCATCGGCTCCGGGCCGGGCGGCTACGTGTGCGCGATCCGCGCGGCGCAGCTCGGCATGAAGGTCGCGTGCGTCGAGAAGCGCGAAACGCTCGGCGGCACCTGCCTCAATGTCGGCTGCATTCCGTCGAAGGCGCTGCTGCAATCGTCGGAGAAATACGCCGATACGGTCGGGCACCTGAAGGACCACGGCATCGAGGTCGCTTCGGGCGCGGTGACGCTGGACCTTCCGCGCATGGTGGCGCGCAAGGACGAGGTCGTGAGCGCGAACGTCAAGGGCGTCGAATATCTGTTCCGCAAGAACAAGGTGAAATGGCTGAAGGGCACGGGCCGGATCGTGGCGGCCGGCCGGGTGGACGTGGACGGTACGACGTACGAAACCAGGAACATCGTGATCGCGACCGGCAGCGAGAGCGTGAAGCTGCCCGGCCTGGAGATCGACGAGGAGCATGTCGTCACCTCCACCGGCGCGCTCAAGCTCGGTGCCGTACCGAAACGACTGGTGGTGATCGGCGGCGGCTACATCGGCCTCGAAATCGGCAGCGTCTGGCGGCGGCTCGGCGCCGAGGTGACGGTCGTCGAGTTTCTCGACCGCATCGTGCCGGCGATGGATGGCGAGGTCGCCCGCGCCTTCCAGCGCATCCTGGAGAAGCAGGGCATGACGTTCCGGCTCGGCACCAAAGTGACGGGCGCGCGCGTCGGCAATGACGGCGTGACGCTGACGCTCGAACCCGCGAATGGCGGCGAGGCGCAGGAGATCCAGGCGGATACCGTGCTGGTCGCGATCGGCCGCCGCGCTTTCACGGACGGTCTCGGCGCGGCCGAGGCGGGAGTCGCGTTCGACGAGCGCGGCCGTGTCGTCACGGACGGGCATTTCGCGACCAATGTCGCGGGCATCTACGCGATCGGCGACGTGATCGCCGGACCGATGCTCGCGCACAAGGCCGAGGACGAGGGCGTGGCGGTCGCCGAGATGCTGGCGGGGCAGGCGGGACACGTCAATTACGGCGCGATTCCGGGCGTCGTGTATACGTGGCCGGAGGTCGCCACGGTCGGCCGCACCGAGGAGGAACTGCGCGCGGAGGGCGTCGCCTACGCGGTCGGCAAGTTCCCGTTCACCGCCAACGGCCGCGCCCGCGCGATGGGCGACACGGACGGATTCGTGAAGATCCTCGCCGACAAGACGACCGACGCCGTGCTCGGCGCGCACATCATCGGCCCCGACGCCGGCACGCTGATCGCGGAACTGGTGACCGCAATCGAGTTCGGCGCCAGCGCCGAGGATGTGGCGCGCACCTGTCACGCGCATCCGACCCTGAGCGAAGCCGTGAAGGAAGCGGCGCTCGCCGTCGAGGGCCGCGCCATCCATATCTGATTCATGCCCCACTCCCTCCCGCCGCTGGCGCTAACGATGGGCGATCCGGCCGGGATCGGGGGGAACTGACGGTGCGGGCCTGGACGGCGCTGCGCGGCGGCGGCCCGGCCTTCGTGGCGCTGGACGATCCGGCGCGGCTGCGGGCGATCGCGCCGGGTGTTCCCGTCCGTCCGGTTCGCGACCCGGCCGAGGCGGCGTCCGTGTTTTCCGAGGCGTTGCCCGTGCTGCCGGTTGCGCTGCCCGCGCCGGTGATCGCCGGCCGGCCGGATGCGGCGAACGGCCCGGCGGTGGTCAGCGCGATCGAGCGCGCCGTGCGGCTCGTGCAAGCGGGCCAGGCGGCCGCCGTGGTCACGAATCCGATCAGCAAGGCCGTGCTGTACGAGGCGGGATTCCCGCATCCGGGACACACGGAGTTCCTGGGCGCGCTCACGGGCCATGCCGGCCGCGAGGTGATGATGCTGGCCTCGCCGAAGCTGCGGGTCGTGCCGGTGACGGTGCATCTCTCGCTCCGCCGCGCGCTCGACGCGTTGACCACGGCGGCAATCGCCGCCGCTGCCCGGACCACGGCCGAAGCTCTGCGCCGGGATTTCGGCATCGTCTCGCCGCGCCTCGCCATCGCCGGGCTGAACCCGCATGCGGGCGAGGGCGGGGCGCTCGGCACCGAGGAACGCACGCTAATCGAGCCCGCGATCCGGACGTTGCGCGCGGAGGGCATCGATGCGGCCGGGCCGTATCCGCCGGATACGATGTTCACCGAAAGCGCGCGTGCGACCTACGACGCGGCGATCTGCATGTATCACGACCAGGCGCTGATTCCGCTGAAGACGCTTGACATACGCCACAGCGTCAACGTGACGCTCGGACTGCCGGTCGTGCGCACCTCGCCCGACCACGGCACCGCGTTCGACATCGCGGGCAGGGGCGTTGCCGATCCATCGAGCCTGCTCGCGGCGCTCCGGCTGGCCGCCGCGATCGCCCGCAATCGCTCGGAGACCGCGCCATGAGCACAGTCCGGCTGGGCGTCAATGTCGACCACGTGGCGACGCTCCGCAACGCGCGCGGCGGCGCGCATCCCGATCCGCTCACGGCGGCGCGGGCAGCGGTCGCGGCGGGAGCGGACGGCATCACGATCCATCTGCGCGAGGACCGGCGGCACATTCGGGATGAGGATGTGCGGCTGATCCGGGACAAGTTGAGCGCGCCGCTCAATCTGGAGATGGCGGCGACGGCGGAAATGGTCGCGATCGCCCGCATGACCGGACCGCATGCGTGTTGTCTCGTGCCGGAGAAGCGCACCGAAGTGACGACGGAGGGCGGCCTCGATGCCGCCGGACAGATCGACACGCTGCGTCCGGCCGTGGCGGCGCTGAACGAGGCGGGCATCCGCGTCTCGCTGTTCATCGATCCGGACCCGGACCAGCTGCGCGCGGCCGTGGCGCTCGGCGCGCCGGTCGTCGAGTTGCACACCGGGGCCTATGCCGAGGGACGGAAGGGGGAGCTGGACCGCCTGCGCGCGGCGGCGGCGCTGACGGCCGAACTCGGCCTCGAATGCCACGCCGGGCACGGGCTGACCTATGACAACGTGCGCGCGGTCGCGGCGCTGCCGCAGGTGCGGGAGCTGAACATCGGCCACTTCCTGATCGGGCAGGCGGTGTTCGATGGGCTGGACGCGGTCGTGCGGCGGATGAAGGCGGCGGTCGCGGAGGCCCGGACCGGACAGGCCGGTGCCTAGCCGCTTGGCCGAAGCCCGTGTCGAGTGAAATACCGCTCGACGGCGGCCGGGTCGCCGGAGGCATCCGCCAGCGCGACATAGGTGTCCGGCCGAACGAGATAGAGCGCGTCGCGGGCCAGTCCCGCCGCCGCGAACTCGTCTCGCCAGGCGAACCGGTGCGACGGGAACCGATGGTCGTGACACCACGCGACGAGCGCCGGAGCGGGGGAGCCATAGACGTGGATTTGCCAAACCATGTCGGCGAGCGGCGCGAAATTGCCGGAGCCTTCGGCCCAGGGGAGGCGGTCCCCGCCGTGGACCTCGCCCGCATGGCCCTCGCTCAATGGTCCGCCGCGATAGTTGACCGTAATCTGCGAGACGGTCCGAAACAGGAAGTCGCGGGCGAACGCGAACCTGACCAGTTTCGAGAGCACGAACGGCGCGATCCGTGTCCGCACCAGATCGGCGATCCGCCCCTCGGCGGTCACCCGGGTGAAGGCGCGATCCGTGGAGGCGACCAGCTTCCGCGCGAACCCGATCCGCTCGGCTTCATAGCTGTCGAGCAGACGCTCCGGCGCGCGGTCGGCAAGCACGGCCGCCAACTTCCAGGCGAGATTGATGGCGTCGCCGATGCCGGTGTTCATACCCTGCCCGCCAGCCGGGCTATGGATATGCGCCGCATCGCCGAGGAGAAAGGCGCGGCCCTTGCGGAAGCGATCCGCGACGCGGTGATGCACGCGATAGGTCGAGAACCAGTTCACCTTCTCGACCCTGACCTTCAGGTTGGTGATCGCGCGGTCGCTGACATCCTCGAACTTGAGCGTATCGGAGTGCTCGGCGCGCTCGCCGCGAACGATGCCGATGAGGCGGACCCGCACCCGTGGCGCAAGCGGAAACACCGCCACGAAATCGGCCTCATCGAGATCGACGTGCAACTCGCCGTCGACGGCGGGGCCGGATGCATCCACGTCGGCCACATAGAAGAGCTGCTGGTATGTGCCGCCTGGGAATCCTATCCCGATCGCCCGACGGACCAGCGATCTCGCGCCATCACACCCGGCGACGTAGGCCGCCTCACAACGCTCTTCGCCGCCGTCCGGACCGCGTAGGCGAGCAACGACATGTTGATCATCTTCGCTTAAGCCGACCAGTTCCGTCCGCCGCTCGATCCGGACGCCCGCATTTTCCAGCCGCTCGATCAGCAGCCTTTCATGCTCGTCCTGCGGAAATATTTCGAGGAAGGAGTAGGGTGTCAGGTCCGCGCCGATATGGGTGAAATCCAAGCGGGCCTTCCGCTCGCCTTCGGCCCAGAGATTGACGGCGGGAACCTTGTGTCCCTTTTCGACGACCGCGTCGGTCAGATCGAGCTGGCGGTAGAGTTCGAGCGTGCGCGCCTGGACGGCGAGGGCGCGCGAGGTCGTTCCGGGTCCGGCGGTCTTATCGACAACCCGGACCTTGACGCCGAGCCTGGTCAGCCATAGGGCAAGCACGAGCCCGGTCGGGCCGGCGCCCACGATCAGCACGTCGGTTCGTATCATATCTTTCCTCCCCAGAGCGCGTGCTGCTTGTACTCTTCGTGCCAACTCATTCCGACGCCGACTTCCCGACTGGATTGGAGGACAGCAGGTGGATTACTGCATTACGACGCGCGCGCCGGTCGGGAACGCCTTTGGCGACAAGCCGGGGAGGGCGGCGTTCCTCGCTGTGCCGCACGGCAAGGACGACTTCGCGGCAAACCAAAGAATGGGGAAGGCGGAGTGGGTCAAGACCGTTCTGGCGCAGATCCCGGCCGTGCGGGACCCGACCGGGCTGGTCCGCCGCGATCTGCTGGTTTTCATCCACGGCTACGACAACACGCCGCCGACCGTCTTGCTCCGCCATCGTCGCTTGCGGGCTGATTTGCGGACCGCGAACTATCAAGGCGGCGTGGTCAGCTTCGACTGGCCCTCGGGCGACACGGCTCTGGCCTATCTGGCCGACCGGGAGAAGGCGAAGCAGACCGCATTCGCGCTCGTGCGCGACTGCATCGAACTGTTCGCGCGCACGCAGGCGCGCGCCGATTGCGATGTGAACGTGCACCTGCTGGCGCATTCGACGGGCGCCTACGTCGTCCGCGAGGCGTTCGACGACGCCGACGATCGCCGGGCCATCGCCAGCATCAACTGGATGGTCAGCCAGATCGCCTTCGCGGCCGGCGATGTCTCCGCAGCCTCGCTGTCGGCCGGCAATCCGACCACGGCGTCGCTCTATCGGCACTGCGTCCGGCTGACCAACTACTCGAACCCGTTCGACGCCATGCTGCAGCTTTCCAACGTGAAGCGCCTCGGGCTCGCGCCGCGCGTGGGACGGGTCGGGCTGCCGGGCGACGCGCCGGAAAAGGGCGTGAACGTCGGTTGCGGCGAGTACTATCAGGCGATGATCCGTGATCGCGACCCGGCCACGATCATCGGCAGTCCGTCCCACTCCTGGTATATCGGCGACCCGGTGTTCACCCTCGATCTCGCGTACACGCTGCGCGGGGATCTGGACCGCCACGCCGATTCCCACCCGAAGATCGCTGCAGAACGGCCAGTTCGAGCTGCAGAAGCCAGCCGCCATGGTCGCGAGCGCGAAGGCGACGCCCGTGCCGGTCATCACCCGAGCCTGATCGCGGCTTGTCCTCAGACCGCGGCCTGTGGCTGCGTCCGTTCCTGCAAGTGCCGGACGTACCAGCACAGAAGCGCAACCGGCGCGCCGATCAGCGAGGTCGCGATGAAGAACCACTCGAAGCCCAGGCGCTCGATGACGAAGCCGGAAGCCCCCGCGAGCAGGCTGCCCGGCAGGGCACACAGGGAGGTGAGCAGCGCGTATTGGCTGGCCGCGTGCTCCGTCGACACGAGCGAGGACATGTAGGTGATGAGGACGATTGAGGCGAAGGCGTAAGCGAAACTGTCGATGCTGACGGCGGCGGCGAAAATCCAGAACTCGCCGCCGCCATTGTCGCCGTGCGCCGCGAGATAGGCGAGACTGAGATGCGAGGCGGACCCGAACACGGTTCCGGCGAGCAGGCTCGCCATCATGCCGATCCTTGGCACGATGGAGCCCGCGAGGAACGTGCTCGCGAGCGCGACCCAGAAGCCGAACAGCTTGGTGACGGTCGCGATGTCCGAATTGGAGTGGTGCAGGCTCTTGAACAGTGGCATCGCCATCGCGCTCGACACGTAACCGGGCATGCGGAATCCGGCCACCATGACGAGCACCGGGATGGCGAGCGGTCCGAGACGGGTGATCAGCTCGACCATCGGCGCGGAGACGGTCGCGACAAAGCCCGGCGGTTCCGGACGCGGGCTGAGATCTGACCGCGGCTCGGGCGCGAGCAGGGAGGCGATCATGCCGGGCGTCATCAGCGCGGCCATGCACAGATAGGCGGCGCGCCAGCCGAACGCGTCCGCGAGATAGAGCGCGCCGGCGCCGGCGGCGAGCGTGCCCACCCTCCAGCCGATCTCGGCCCAGGACGACATCAGCGCCTGCCGCTCGGGCGGTGCCACCGTGATGCGCCAGCCGTCGATCACCACGTCCTGCGTCGCGCCAGCGAAGCCGAGGGCGAGAGAGAAGCCGATCGTCCAGGCGAGCCAGTGCGCGGGGTCGCCGAAGGCGACGCCGGCGAGCGTCAGCATCACCCCGATCTGCGAGACGATGATCCAGCCGCGCCGCCGCCCGAGCAGGCGGCTGAACAGCGGCGCGTCGTAGCGGTCGAGAAACGGCGCCCAGACGAACTTGAACTTGTAGGCGAGCGTCATCTCGCTCATCAGGCCGAGGATGCCGATGGGCACGCGGGCCTCCGACAGCCAAGCCGATTGCGTCACATAGACGAGCAGGAACGGAATGCCCGAGCTGAAGCCGAGGCCCAGCATCGGAGCGATGCGGCGGTCGGTGAACAGCGCACCCAGAAATGAGGCGGTCTTCGGCGATTCCTGCATGCGCCGAGCTTATACCAACAAGCCTGAACACTGACTCCGGCCGTCATTGCGAGGAGCGCTTGCGACCAAGCGATACAGGCGAGCCAGGCCGTGCCGTGCATGGATCGCCACGCCGCCAAATGGCGGCTCGCGATGACGAGGAGTCGGGAGAAGGCATGCTCGTCGGTATTGCCCTCTCAACGCCCTTGGGAGCGGTCCCCGCGCGGATGGGCGCGCCGCCAGACTTCCAGCAGCTGTGCGTTCTCGACCTGCGTGTAGCGCTGGGTCGTCGAAAGGCTGGCGTGGCCGAGCAGATCCTGGATCGAGCGCAGATCGGCGCCGCCCGCGAGCAGATGGGTCGCGAAGGAGTGGCGCAGCGCGTGCGGCGTCGCGTGCTCGGGCAGCCCGTTCAGCCGCCGAAAGGCGCGCATGGTCCGCTGAGCAACCCCTGCGTTCAGGCGGCCGCCGCGCGCGCCGACGAACAGCGGCGCGTCGGCACGCGGATCGGGATGCAGTCGCAGCCACCCGCCGATGGCCTGCCGCACAGCGGGCAGCACCGGAACGATCCGCTCCTTCGCCCCCTTGCCGGTGACGCGGAGCGCCCCGGCCTGGTCGGGCCGGGGCGCGTCCCGCACATCGAGCGCCAGCGCCTCGGCGATGCGCAGCCCGCACCCGTACAGCAAGGTGAAGAGGGCCGCGTCGCGCGCGGCGATCGCGGCCGCGTCGGCGACCTCGCCGATCTCATGCGCGACCGCGAGCGCCTGGCTGGGCGGCAGCGGCCGGGGCAGCGGGCGCTTGCTGCGGGGCGTGGCGAGCAGGCCGACCGCCGGGTTGCGCGTGCCGTGGCGGCGGGCGAGGTAGCGGAAGAAGGTGCGCACGGCGGCGAGGTGCCGGGCGCGCGTCGCGTTCACCCGCCCCTCCGCCGCGAGATGCGCAAGCCACGCCCGGAAATCGCCGGCCGTGAGCGCGGCGAGGCTGCCGAGGTCGGCTTCCCTGCCTTCGTGCAGGCGGAGGAAGTCGAGGAACGCGCCGACGTCGCGGCCATAGGCCTCGACCGTCAGTCTCGCCGCCCGCCGCTCGTCCGCGAGCCAGGCCAGGAATGCGGCGAGGGCGGCGGCGGCGGTCAGCGGCCGATAGCGGCGGCGACCGCGCGGCCGAGGAAAGCGAGCGCGCCCGCGCCTTGCGCGGGATCGAGCGCGACGGCGTCGCGCGCCACCAGGGCGATCAGCGCGGCGGGCGTGCCCGGCACCCGGACCAGGGCGTCGAACCGGGCCAGTTCCGCCGCTTCCCCGTGCAGGATCGGGGCGTCGCACGGGGCGGTGCGGAACACGACGTCGCGGCCGCCCAGCAGCTTCGCGACCGCGCCCGGCGGCAGGCTGCGCGCACCGGCCTGGTGACCCTCGACGCACAGCGCGGCGGCATCGACCGCGAGAATGCCCGGCAGTTCGGAAGACACGCAATCGTATGGGTCGGCGGTCCGGATGAGGGCGATCGCGGCGGCCTGCACGCGGGTCTGCAAGCCGGCCGCCGCCCGTCCCGCCGCCAGCACGCCGTCGGCGCGTGCCGCCATCGCGGCGGCATGCGCCCGCTCGGCGCGGATCATCGCCGCCATGTGGTCCGCGATATGCTCGCCATGCACGCGCGCCGGCGGCGTGAGTACGCGATAGAGATGGGGCCGCTCGGCGAGCCAGCCGGGATCGGCGCGCAGGAAGGCCTCGACAAACGCGTCGTCGGGCTCGGCGGGCCTGCGGATAGGGGAGGTCATGAAACGGTCACGGCGCGCGAGCCCCGGTTGCTGCTCTCTACGAATCTGAGCATATCCGATGGATAACACAACGAGAAAGCGAATGCGCCGCCTTCCGGTGCTGCTGCCCTATCCATTCGATCGCCCCTTTGACTACGTCGTACCCGACGATCTCAAAATCCAGCCCGGTTCCGCCGTGATCGTGCCGCTGAACGGTCGCGAGACGGTCGGCGTCGCCTGGCACGGCGAGCCGGACGCGGCGATCCCGGACGCGCGCTTGAAACCCGTATCCGCCGTGCTGGATCAGCCGCCTCTGCCCGAGGCGCTGCGGCGGTTCGTCGACTGGGTCGCCCAGTATACGCTCGCGGCGCCCGGAGAGGTGCTGGCGATGGCGCTGCGGGTGATCGACCGCGCGCCGCTTCCGCCGGCTTCGGGCTGGCGGCTGGCGGACGGCGTTGCCCCGGCGACGCGGATCACTTCGGCGCGGCAACGTGTGCTGGATGCGCTCGCGGAGGCGTCGCCGCAGGCGGGACCGGCGCTGGCGCGGGCGGCCGGGGTGACGCCAGGCGTGCTGCGCGGCATGGCGGAGGCCCGGCTGATCGTGGCCGAGCCTCTGTGCGTACGCCCGGCCTTTGCCGCGCCCGATCCGGACCATGCCGGGCCTGCGCTCTCGCCGGAGCAGGCGGAGGCGGCGGAGCGGCTCGTCGCATCGGTCGCGGCGAGGCGGTTCGCGGTGACGCTGCTCGACGGCGTGACCGGCTCGGGCAAAACGGAAGTCTATTTCGACGCGGTCGCGGAGGCGCTGCGGCAAAGGCGGCAGGCGCTGGTGCTGCTGCCCGAGATCGCGCTGTCCTCGCAGTGGCTGGAGCGGTTCGAGCAGCGATTCGGCGTCGCGCCCGCCGTCTGGCATTCCGATCTCGGCGCGCGCAGCCGCCGCCTCACCTGGCGGTCGATCGCGCTCGGGGAGGCGCGGGTCGTGGTCGGCGCGCGCTCGGCGCTGTTCCTGCCATTCCCCGATCTGGGCCTGATCGTCGCGGACGAGGAGCACGAGACCGCCTTCAAGCAGGAGGAGGGCGTCGTCTACCACGCGCGCGACATGGCGGTGGTCCGGGCGCGGCTCTCGTCGGCCCCCGCGATCCTGGTTTCGGCGACGCCGAGCCTGGAGACGCTCGCCAATGTCGAGGCCGGGCGCTACGGGCGGATCACGCTCACGAGCCGGCACGCCGGCGCCGTGCTGCCCGAGGTGCGCGCGATCGACATGCGGGAGGCGCCGCCGCCGCGCGGGCGGTTCCTGTCGCCCACGCTCGTCGAGGCGGTAGCGGCGACGATGGCGCGCGGGGAGCAGGCGATGCTGTTCCTCAACCGCCGGGGCTACGCGCCGCTCACGCTCTGCCGCGCCTGCGGCCACCGCATGCAATGCCCGAACTGCACCGCCTGGCTGGTCGAGCACCGGGCGCGGCGACAGCTGCAATGCCACCATTGCGGCCACACCGCGCCCACGCCCGACCTCTGCCCGGCCTGCGGCGCGGCGCACAGCCTGGCCCCGGTCGGTCCGGGGGTCGAGCGGATCACCGAGGAGGCGGTGGCGCTGTTCCCCGATGCGCGAGTTCTGGTGATGGCCTCCGACACGCTGCCCGGCCCGCAGGCGGCTGCGGCGGCGGCGCGCGCCATCGCCGCGCGCGAGGTCGATCTCGTGATCGGCACCCAGATCGTCGCCAAGGGCTGGCACTTCCCGCATCTGACCCTGGTGGGGGTGGTCGATGCCGATCTCGGCCTCGCGGGCGGCGATCTGCGCGCGGCCGAACGGACCGTGCAGCTGCTGCATCAGGTCGGCGGCCGCGCCGGCCGTGCGGAAGCGCCGGGCACGGTGCTGCTGCAGACGTTCAGCCCGGAGCACCCGGTCATGCAGGCGCTGATCGGCGGCGACATCGCGTCCTTCATGGCGCGCGAGGCGGCGGAGCGCAGGCCCGGCCATTGGCCGCCCTACGGACGCCTCGCCGCGCTCATTGTCAGCGCCGACAGCAGCGAGCAGGCTGACACGGTGGCGCGCGCGCTCGGCCGGGCCGCGCCTTCTGGGGAGGGGGTGTGGGTGCTCGGCCCGGCTCCGGCGCCGCTCGCCATCCTGCGCGGAAGGCACCGGCGGCGTCTGCTGCTCAAGACGCGGCGCGACATCGCGGTGCAGCCGATCCTGCGCGCCTGGCTCGCCTCCGTCGCTGTGCCGCGCGGGACGCGGGTGGACGTGGACGTGGACCCGGTCTCGTTTCTGTAGGTGAACCGCGCGCCTTCACCGCCGTTCAGGCCCCGCAGCCGGGAGTGGACCTATGCCCAAAGCCGTGATCTTCGACGTGGACGGAACGCTGGTCGACTCGGTCGATCTGCACGCGCGCGCCTGGCAGGAGGCGTTCCGTGATTTTGGCCACGACATTCCGTTCGAGGGACTGCGCGGCCAGATCGGCAAGGGCGGCGACCAGTTGATGCCGGTGTTTCTCTCCAAGGAGGAGTTGGCGGAGAAGGGCGAGGCGCTGGAGCAGCATCGGGCCGATCTGTTCAAGGCGCGCTACATGGATCAGGTGCGCGGCTTCCCGGACGTTCCGGCGTTGTTCAAGCGGCTGCGGGCGGACGGAATCCGCATCGCGCTCGCCTCCTCGGCCAAGGAGGACGAACTCGGCCACTACAAGCGCGTCGCCGGGATCGACGGGCTGACCGACGCCGAGACTTCGTCCGACGATACCGAGAAATCGAAGCCGCACCCGGACATCTTCGAGGCGGCGCTCGCCAAGCTCGGCGATCTCGATCCGGCGCACGCAATCGTCGTCGGCGATTCGCCGCACGACGCGGAGGCGGCCTCGCGGGCGGGCATCCGCACCGTTGGCGTGCTGTGCGGCGGCTTCCCCGAGGAGCAGCTGCGCCGCGCGGGCTGCGTCGCGATCTACGCCGATCCGGCGGATCTGCTGCGGCAGTATGACGAATCGCCGCTGGCGCCGGGCGGGTAGCATTCGGATCTGGCTCGGGCAGCCGAGGGAGGGGAGGAGACAGGCGGGCCTGATGTTCGAAACGCCTTGCCCAATCGGTAAATTGATTGACTTTGAGCGAGCGGGAAGTATTGCGACATCTGCCGCGCAAGCTTCACGCCAAGGCGCAAGAGGAGCGAGACCGGGGATGAATTTGCGATCGCCGCGAGGAGGCTCGTCGGACGACACCGTTGCCGTTAAGTCCCTCATGGTGAGGAATCTCACTGTGTTCCCCGAAGCGAGGCTGAACTTTAACGTAATTGTCGGAGAGAACGCCTCGGGCAAGAACTCATCTTCTGAAAATCGCGTACAGTGTTCTAGATGTGATCTTCGAGGCCCGTCCGAGGCCAAGTTCCTCCGTTCCGACGAAGGCCGTTTTGCAGGCCCGCATGGCCGATAAACTCACAAATGTTTTCCGGCCAGAGTCACTCGGGCGACTTGCAAGGAGGCAGCCCGGAAGACAGCGCTGCGACGTTACGATCTCGTTTTCGCAGCGAGACATGACGACTTCGTTTAGCTTTGCGACAAATAGCAAGTCTGAAGTAGCGATGGAGCACGTGCCCGCACAATGGCTAAGATCCTCCCCCGCTTATTTGCCCACTCGTGAGTTACTCACGATTTATCCAAACTTTGTGTCGATATACGAGAGTCATCTACTAGGCCGTGTGGACGGATTTGATCAAGATGAGCCCGCAGGCGAAGCCGACGAGACCGGCATAGCTCTCGGCGGTTTTTTCGCAGCGTAGGGCGATGCGCTTGAACCGTTTTAGCTTGCCGACGGCTTGCTCGATCCGAGCGCGGGTCTTGTAGAGCAACTTCGGAAAGAAACGGGGCTTGTTCTTGGCGTTCTCGCGATGCGGGATCACCGGAATGATGCCGCGCCTGCGGCAGGCAGCGCGGTTCGCCGCCGAGTCATAGCCCTTGTCGGTGATCGCCGCGCGCGGCCTGATGTCGGGACCGATGTCGAGAGAGGTCTCCAGCTGAGTGCAATCGCTGGCCTCCCCGCCGGTCAGGTGGAATGCGATGGGCAGGCCGTCGAAGTCCGTCTTGAGGTGGATCTTGCACGAAAACCCGCCTCGCGAACGGCCGAGCGCTTGATTTTCCCGCCCCCTTTTGCGCCGGCAGCCGAGACATGCGCCCGCACCACGGTGCTGTCGAACATCTGCACCAAGTGCGCCGTTTTGCTGGTTTCCGCCAGGATTTGAAAGAAGGCCTCGAACACACCCGAACGGCTGAGCCGCCAAAACCGTTTCCAGACGCTGTTCCAGTTGCCGTATTCCGCCGGAAGCGCCCGCCACGTGATGTTGTGAACCGTGAAGAAGTGCAGCGCTTCCAAAAACGTCCGGTCGTCATGCCCAGGCTCGCCTCGCCGCGATTGCGCCGCGTCGAACACCCGCAGCACGATGTCCCAGTCCTCCTCGGTCATTCCCGTCAGCATGGCCCGGCTCCCAGTTGCCGGTCACCCATCGATTCGACAAAACGCCAATTCGGGAATCCCTCACCACATACGTTTCTGCTATCCGTCCACACGGCCTAGAGTTCGAGGAGACTTGGCGCGATACCTGCCTACTGCTCGGTTTGCCTCTGCAACGAGGCCCGAAGGAGCAGAGAATCCGCGAGTTGCTAGAACCTCTTGAACGGGCTATGGGCGGCAACATGGAATCCGACAAGAACGGACGATTCTATCTAAGTGTCGGTCCAGGATCATGTTGAGTCCCGGGAATCAGTTATGATTATGGGATGGCCCGCCCCTCCCTGAGGTGATCCTCGGTAGGGTTGCCTCTTTGCACAGGAGGGCGGGAATGACGGCGATATCGGTGCTTGGGATCGACCTGGGCAAGAACAGCTGCAGCGTTGTGGGGTTGGACAGCGCCGGCCGGGTGGTGCTGCGGCGACGGGTTCCGCGCGACGGTTTGGCGGCGCTTCTGGCCAAGCTGCCAACTTGTAACGTGGCGATGGAGGCGTGCTGTGGTGCCCACTTCGTCGGGCGAGCGGCGCGGGCGCACGGGCACCAGGTTCGGCTGATGCCGCCTGAGTATGTGCGGCCGTATGTGAAGGCGCAGAAGAACGACGATCGGGATGCCGAGGCGATCGCCGAGGCTGCCACACGGCCGACGATGCGCTTCGTGCCACTGAAAGCCGAGGGGCAGCTCGACATGCAGGCCCTGCATCGGGCGCGCGACCGGCTGGTGGCGGAACGGACGGCGCTGATCAACCAACTGCGGGCGTTGTTGCTCGAGCGCGGCGTCGTGCTGGCACAGCGCCGGCGCGCGTTGCTGACCTGGCTGGACGCGCCGGTCGCCGCCGGAGAACCTGATCCGCTCAGCCCACGGCTGCGCTTGCTCGTCGCCGACATGCGCGCCGAGTGGGCCGAGTTGGACCGGCGCATCGGCGTGTTCGATGACGAGTTCGCCGCCAGTGCCCGGGCTGACGAGGCTGCACGGCGAGTGGCGACGATCCCCGGCATCGGTCCGGTCAATGCGACCGCGCTGGTCGCGGCGATCGGCAATGCGAGCGCGTTTGCGCGCGCGCGCGACCTGGCCGCATGGCTTGGTCTCGTGCCGAAGCAGGCGACCACGGGCGGCAAGCCGAAGCTGCTCGGCATCACCAAACGCGGCAGCCGGTACTTGCGCAAGAACCTGATCCATGGGGCGCGGGCTGTGATGCCGAGGCTCGCCGCGACGGATACGCGGCTGGGATGCTGGCTGCGAGCACTGCTCGCTCGGGCGCACAAGAACACTGTCGTCGTCGCCTTGGCCAATAAGCTTGCCCGGATCGTCTGGGCGGTGCTGGCCCGGGGCGATTGTTATCAGACGGCAGCAACGGGCTGACGAACGAATTGGCCAGGGCGACCGGAAGACGGGCGTTCGGGTTCACGAGGTCTGCGGGAGGTGGTGACAGAGATGGCCTGACAGTTGACCGGCAGCACGGAAACCTGGAGCTATCGAACGGCCTATAGAGGCCGCTGTGATTTGAAGGACCGGGCTGCGCGGATCTCCATCTTGGCAGGGAGCTTGCTCCGAAGCCGGATACGTTCACGCAAACTGCTCAGCGCCAAACAGGTCAACTCAGCTTGCAGACGGGGCGGGCCATACGTTCCATGGTGGTCGCCCGATTCGCAGGAGCGCCCGATGTGGACTGTCGAGAACCGTGCCCGCTACGACCGCAGCAAGCTGCGCTATCCCAGCGACCTGACCGATGATGAATGGGCGCTGGCCAAGGCGGAGGTTCCGCGCGCCAAGCGAGGCGGCAACAAGCGCACGGTGGACGTGCGCGAGGTGATGAACGGCTTGATGTATGTGCTGAGCACGGGCTGTCAGTGGCGCGCGATCCCGAAGGACTTGCCGCCACGCAGCACGGTCAACCACTACTTCTGCCGCTGGCAGCACGACGGCACGCTCGACCGGTTGCACCACGCGCTTTACGTGCGCTGCCGCGAGCAGGCGGATCGCGAGGCCAGTCCAACAGCGGCCATCATTGATAGCCAGAGCGTCAGGAGCGCTGAAAAAGGGGGGGCCGGATCGATCCGCCGGGCTTCGATGGCGGCAAGAAGATCAAGGGCAAGAAGCGGCACATCCTCGTCGATACGCAAGGCTTGCTGATGGACGCCATCGTGCATGCAGCCGACATGCAGGACCGCGATGGCGGCGTGCTGCTGATGGCGACGTTATTCGGGATGTATCCGTTCCTTCTGAAGCTCTACGCCGACGCGGGCTACCAGGGGCCAAAGTTTCAGCGGGGCTTGGCCAGGGTCTGCCGCGAGGTGAACGTCCAGATCGTGCGCCGGTGCGACACAGGCAAGTTCGTGGTGTTGCCCAAGCGCTGGATTGTGGAACGCACCATCGCCTGGTTGAACCGCTGCCGGCGGCTGAGCAAGGACTGGGAGAGCCTCAACCGAAACGCGCTGGCATTCCTCCGCTGGGCATCAGTTCGACTGATGCTGCGACGGCTTTGCCAACGTTAAAGATGATCTTGGACCGACTCTAAGGGGAACGACGGACCGCAGACAGGGAAGGAGCGGCGCTACGCCACCCGGTCGAGCAGCCGCTTGGCGCGGGTCTCCAGTTCGAGGCGGGCATCCTGATGCGGCTTACCGCGCGCCAGGGCGGTGATGCCCTGGACGAAGTCGAACACGGTCTCGGGCTTGCGGCCCTCTTCGGCCAGCACGGTCTCGATGACCTTAGCGGTATCGGTCTTGCCGAGCCCCTGGCGTCGCAGGAACTCGGTGCGGTCCTCGTCGCTGCGCGCTACGACCTGTGCCCGCGCCGCCCGGATGCCGGCGACGAACGGCGCCGGCGAGCTCTCGGCAAAGCGGGTCAGCGCGGGTGCTGCCTCGCGCGCGAAGCGGGATGCGGCGAACTTGCTGTGCCGGATCGTGATCTCCTCGAAATCCTCCACACCCCAGAGATTGCGGTTCTGGCACACCGCCCGAAGGAAGAACGAGGCGATGCCGAGCGTCTTGGCCCCGACCTCCGAGTTCCAGCAGTAGAAGCCACGGAAGTAGAGGTCGGGCGATCCGTCCGGCAGCCGCCCGGCCTCGATCGGATTGAGGTCATCGACCAGAAACAGGAAGACGTCCCGGTCGCTGGCGTAGAGGGTCGTCGTGTCCGCTGTGATGTCGACGCGCGGGTTGTAAATCCCGGTCCGCCAGTCGAGCGCGCCCGGCACCTTCCAGCGCGTATCGCCGGTGCCGTTTCCCGCGATCCGCTGCACGGCCGCGACCAATTCGCGGTCATAAATGCGGCCGTAATCCGGCCCGGTGACGGCCCGCAGCTCAGCCCGGCCATCCTCTGTCTCGAGTGTCTTGACCTGCTCGGCCCGGTGCGCGGTTAGCCCGTATTGCAGATTGATGGCGGCGAGCGCCGCTGGCAGCTGACGCAGGTAGGTCGAGGGCGCGCCGACCAGCGACGCGAGCTGCCCGAAGCTCCAATGCGTCGGCGCGATCGGCGCGTCCGCGCCAGGCAGCACCAGCGCGAGCCGCTCGATATCCGCCCGGCTCGCCTCCACCCGCACGGAGGCACTCTCGACCGTCCGGGTGCGGCTACGCTCGGCCCGGCTGTTCACCGACGCGAACAGCTCCGAGAGGGACAGGAAGCGCTCATCCGCCGGCCGCGAGAACCACTCCGACGACACTCGCCCGATCCGCTCGCCCCGGGTCACGTCCACCTTGTAACCGCCAGTCGCGCCTTGGGGCCGCAGCGTGCTGAACCGCAGCGCCAGCGCGTTCGATTCGAGTGGGATGATGCCGTCGCGCTCGCGCGGCAGCTGCTCCAGAATCCAGAAGGGTAGGGGGGTTTGCCTTCGGCCAATCGGCTCCCGCCGACGCGCGAGCGTGCCCTGTTCAGTCTCCATGCGGACCCGGAACTGGCGAAACAGCGGATCATCGGGATGGAATACGAGCGCACGCTGGTTCTCATAGGGCCCGGCGTTCGGGTCCACTCGCGTTGCCCGTGCCACCATCTGTTCGAGCCAGGGCCGGGACCGGATGTGGGTCAACGCCGCCACCACGGCGACCTCCGGCACGTCCAGCCCCTCATAGGCCATCGCCACCGTGACCAAGATCGAGGGCTCCGGGTGCAAGCGGAATGCGGCCACGGCCTCATGTGCGCGCGGCGTGTCCGAGGTGGCGAGTTGCGCCACGAGCCGGGCCTGGCCCCGGGGAATCCAGCGCCGAACGACCTCGACGTAGTGCCGCGCGCGCTCCTGGTCCGGCGCCACCACCAGCAGCTTGCCCAACCCAAGGGCGGCCTCGCCCGACGCCAAGCCGCGCTCCTGCCGTCGCCGGGCGCGCAACTCGCGGACCGCGACGAACGCCTCGCGCAGCAGCGCCTCCGCGAATCCGGTGCGCAGCGCCGTAAACAGGGCCGGGCGAGTGGTCTCGGTTGGGTAGGGGGAGGCGAGCCGATGCGGCCCGACCTCCGGTCCATCCTCCTCCACCTGCCACCTGGCCTCACCGTCCAGCGCGCCGAAGGTGACCGGCAGCACCGCCCGTTCCTGCAGCGCCTGCATCCGCGAATAGCCGATCACCGCCCAGCCCGGGGCATCGAGTGCCGCGCGACAATCAGGATGAGAACAAGCCGTCAATCAGGATGAGAGCCAGGTTGGTGTGTACCTGGCGAAGGGCGTAGCCCGCAGCCGGGTACACACCAAGCTGGTGGCGCGCTCTGCTTGGGTGGAGCCGCTGATGATCGCAGCCGGACGGGTAATGACGGTGGCTTCCTTGCTTGCAGAGGATGCCGCGCTTGCCCGGCCGCCACGTCACCGATTGTCAGATGAGGCTTTTCATGAAGTTCCGACAGAACAACTCCGTGTCGGTTGCCGCGGCCAAGGCGGGGTTCAGTGCCCCGACCGGCTACCGGATCGCCGCCGATCCCCGGTTGCCCTCGCGCAGGCAGGCGCCGCGCGGACGGCGCCGGCCCGATCCGCTCGCCGCGATCTTCGAGGCTGAGATCGTGCCGATGCTTGCCGCCTCGCCCGGATTGCGGGCGATCGCAATCTTTGAGGAGATGCAGCGCCGGTACCCCGACCTGGATGCTGGCGTGCGCCGCACGATGGAGCGCCGCATCCGCGCCTGGCGTGCCGTCCACGGCCCCGACCAGGAGGTGATCTTCCGACAGAGCCATGAACCGGGCCGGATTGGACTGTCGGACTTCACCGACATGGCCGATCTCGGCGTGACCGTCGCCGGCGCCCCGCTGGACCATCTTCTCTATCATTTTCGCCTGCCCTGGTCGGGCTTCGAGCATGTCCATGTCATCCTCGGCGGCGAGAGTTTCGTGGCTCTGGCCGCCGGCCTGCAGGATGCCCTGTGGTCGCTCGGCGGCAGCCCGCGCGAGCATCGCAGCGACAGCCTCTCGGCCGCCTTCCGCAACCTCGACGCCGATGCCCGCACCGATCTGACCCGGCGCTACGAGGCTCTGTGCGCGCATTACGGCATGACGCCCAGTCGCAACAATCGCGGCATCGCCCACGAGAACGGCGCGATCGAGAGCGCACACGGCCACATCAAGGGCGCCTTGCGCGACGCGCTGCTGCTGCGCGGCTCGGCCAGGTTCGACGATCTCGCCGCCTACCGCCGCTTCGTCGGCGAACTTGTCAGTCGCAAGAACCGCCGCAATGGCGCCCGCATCGACGCCGAACGGCCGCATCTGCAGAGGCTGCCCGAGCGGCGCAGCTGCGATTACGAGGAGACCGTCGTCGCCGTCACCTCCAGCAGCGGCTTCACCCTACGCAAGGTCTTCTACACCGTGCCCTCGCGGCTGATCGGCCATCGCCTGCGCGTGCGGCTGCATGACGATCGGCTCGAGCTGTTCGTCGGCGGCACCCCGCTGATGACGCTGCTGCGTGGGAGAGCCGTCGGCAAAGGCCGGCACGGACACGTGGTCGACTACCGGCATGTGATCCATGCCCTGCGCCGCAAGCCGATGGCGCTGCTCAACCTCGCCTATCGCGACCAGCTCTTCCCGCGCGAGGCCTACCGGCGCACCTTCGAGCGCCTGGTCGAGCGGGCCGGCGAACGAGACGCCTGCCGGACCATGGTCGCCCTCCTCGCGCTGGCGCATGAGCGCGCCTGCGAGGCCGAACTGGCCGACCGTCTTGCCGCCGATCTGGCAGCTTGCCGTCTGCCCGACCTCGAAGCGTTGCGCGCCTGCTTTGCGCCTGATCCCGCCTGTCTGCCGGAGGTGACCGTCAGCCTCGCGCCGCTCGCCGCTTATGACACCCTCCTCGCGGGAGCGGCGGCATGACCGGATCCACCCAGCCGATCGATGCGCAGCGTCTGACCCTCATCCTGCACGACCTGCGCCTGCCCGCCATCAAGCAGAACTGGCCGGACATCGCCACGCGTGCCGACCGCGAAGGCTGGCCCGCCGCACGCTTCCTCGCCAG
This sequence comes from uncultured Alphaproteobacteria bacterium, assembly GCA_963777325.1. Classification (GTDB taxonomy): domain Bacteria; phylum Pseudomonadota; class Alphaproteobacteria; order Acetobacterales; family Acetobacteraceae; genus JAFAXA01. The sequence continues at coordinate 700,732 of CAVZQE010000022.1, forward strand.
CCTCGCCGAGCACGAGATAGCCGAGCGCGACCGCCGACGCATTGAGCGTCACCTCGCCGAGGCGAGGCTGCCGCCCGGCAAGAGCATAGAAAGCTTCGCCTTCGATGCCGTGCCGATGGTCTCCAAGGCGCACATCATGGCGATGTGCTCCGGGGACGCCTGGCTCGAGAAGGGTGCCAACCTGATCCTGTTCGGGCCGCCCGGCGGGGGCAAAAGTCATCTGGCGGCAGCGATCGGTCTCGCCCTGGTCGAGAACGGCTGGCGCGTGCTGTTCACCCGCACCTCCGACATCGTGCAAAAACTCCAGCTCGCCCGCCGCGACTTGGCACTCGAGGCCGCCATCGCCAAGCTCGACAAGTATCACCTGCTGATCCTCGACGACATCGCCTACGTCACCAAGGATCAGTCCGAAACTTCCGTCCTGTTCGAGCTGATCAGCACCCGATACGAGAGGCGGTCGATCCTGATCACCGCCAACCAGCCCTTCGGAGAGTGGGGCAAGATCTTCCCCGATCCCGCCATGACGCTCGCCGCCGTCGACCGCCTCGTGCATCACGCGACGATCTTCGAGATGAATGTCGAGAGCTACCGGAGGCGCGCTGCCGTCCAGCGCAGAACCACACCCGGCCGTCCGCCGACACGCGCGACAATCAAAACCGTCGAGCGATTGTCGCCCAGCGACAATCAGACCAGCGCTTGACCCTTGCCAGTCTCAATCAGAACGGCAACTCTCCACCCGCCGCGACAATCAGTTCTCATCCTGATTGACGCTGACCTCTCATCCAGATCGTCGCGCAACAATCGAGCTCGACCTCGCGCGTGCGCGCCTTGGCGCCCTTGCGATAGGGCAGCCACAGGATGCCTCGCCCGTCCGCCCGCTCCAGCGTGCCGGAGAGCAGGAGGCGCACACTGGCGCATTCCAGCAAGGGCAGGATCGCCCGCGACCAAGCGCTCGCTTGGTCCTCGCCGGCTTTAGCGGCCTCCGCCGCGGCGGCCGGGTCGGTGTCGGCCAGCGCGGGCAGGTGGTGCACCTCGTCGACGACCAGCAGCGTGCGATGACGTCGAAGTTCGCGGAGATGCAGGTCCGGCCCGGCGGTGATGCCCTGGTAGGTGGTGATGTAACCCGCGAGGCCCCGGCTCGGGTTCGGCGCATTGTCTGCCGCGCGGAGCGACAGCGAGTGCCCCAATGCCGCACGCCAGGCCGGGTCGGCGAAGGCCTCCTCCGCTTGCAGCCGCAAGCTGTCCCGCGGCACCACCCAGCAAACCCGCTCGACGATCCCGGCCGCTACCAGCCGCGCGGCCGCGATGACCGGCAGCAGCGATTTGCCCCCGCCCGGGGTCACCGCGGCCAGGATGTCGCGTGCATCCGTCTCGCCGGCCACGATGGCCTCGACCACGCCCGCAAGCTGTCGTTGATGGGAGCGGAGCGGGCGAGGGGTCAGGACGCGGCACCAAGGCAGGACAGAGCTTCTTGGGATTCTGAATCGTGGCGGGTCCCGTGTCCAGCACCGCCGAGCTCGGGCCCGCTCGCAAGTTCTTCAAATGTTCTCCACGCTTGGGAGGGCTACGTTCGGCCCCTATGTCGGCGAACCCCAGCCATCGCGAACTACGACGTAACCTCCTCGGCAGCACCCTTGCCGACCTCGCGGTCCGCGACCTCTGGCTCTGGGTCGGCTGCCCGCGCTGCAAGGATCAGGCGAGAGCTGCGTCTGCACGAACTCGCCGCCGAGCGCGGTTCGATGAAGCTCCGCGAGTTGCTGGACCGGCTCCGCTGCTCGGTGCCGCGCTGCGGGTCACCTCCCGCCACGGCCGTCGCGTTCGATCGCTGGTGTGGCCGCCGGGTCGAGCTGCTCGGGCCGGGTGCGCTGGGCGCTCAGGCAAGAGCCGGGCGGCTGGCGCCGGCGCAGTCGCCTTGGGCGGATGGGGATCCGAGGCGGAAGCCGGAGAATCATTGAACGGCCGGTCGCCGTCTTCCCGACTATCTCTCGTCAGACTGGCGAAGCCGCACGCAAACAGCGCCTTCACCATCAGAAATAAACACGACACCGCCAGCCTCAAGCGTTCGCTTAAGTCCGGCTAGGTTTTGTGTCGTTGGCTTGCTAAAGCCCCTTTCAAAATTCCGAATAGTGCTTTCGCCAACTGTAGCTTCTGTGGCCAAGCGTTTTTGAGACCAATCCAACAGTGCGCGTGCGGCCCGACACGTGGCCGGAGTGAGAAGCGATGCCATGTCGGCATACTACGTTGTTTTCCGACAGGGCCAACGTTTTCCTTGACCTACCGAAAATCGGTGACTAGGCTGTTTTTCGACAGCCGGACGAGGGCCTCGCGCTGCTTTTGCTCGGCACAAACTCTGCGAGACGGTGCGAGTAAGATCGTTCCACTTGAAAGAAGGCCAGAATGGATAATCAGTACAAGTTTGCGGCCATTCGTGGGATGCAGGCCGGACGAGCTTTCTACGTGGCGATGATCCCGCTCGCTATGGTGGAGCGTTTGTTTAGATATGAAGGCAGAGGTCTGGCTCCAGAGCATCGCGTGCAGCGCGACCTGAACAAAACTCGCATACCTTCAATCGCGCGATACATCACCGAGAACGCGAACGACTATGTTCTGTCACCGCTGTCAGCGTCGATCGATGGCGCGTTTAGCTTTGAACCGGTCGCGGGCGAGCGCTCAGTTGGCACGCTAGCGATTGATATGGGTGCCACATTGCTCCTGAACGATGGCCAACACCGTCGGGCGGGCATCGTAGAGGGCCTCCGCCAGCGCCCTCACCTCGGGCGCGATACAATCGCGGTCACTCTCTTCCCGGACGAGGGTCTCGAGCGCAGCCAGCAGATGTTTGTCGATCTCAACCAGCACGGGGTGAAGCCTGCGCGATCCCTGCGCCTCTTCTATGACCGCCGGAACGACGGCGCCGGGCTGAGTCGAGCGGTTGTCCGGGCAATTCCTCTCCTTCTAGATCTCGTCGACTTCACCCGGTCCAGCATCTCGGCAAAGTCACCCAAACTGTTCGCATTCAGCAATGTGCACACCGCCACGGTAACGCTCGTAAACGCCACTGGCATCCCGGCGACGCCGGAAAACCCGACGGTGATTGTCGAGTTCTGGGAGCAAGTCGTCGCCAACATGCCTGACTGGTTGGCCGCCGCCCGCGGTGAGGTGTGCCCGTCCCAGCTCCGGCGCGAGATGGTTCATGCGCACGGAATCGCTCTGGAGGCGATCGCGATCGCGGGCGCGCGCGCCATCAACGAAGCCCCGTTCACCTGGCGCGAGGTGCTCCGTGGACTGCAGCGGATCGATTGGTCCCGGACGAATAGCAACCTATGGGAGGGACGGGCTCTGATGGGCGGACGCGTGAACCGCTCTCGAACGAGCATCTTGCTCACTGCCGAGCTACTCTCTCGCTGGCTGCTGCCCCACGCGGCTGACGGCGCCCAAGGCGTCCACTAGAATCCCGAGTCGCAGGGGGTGATCATGTTTAAGCTCGACGAGAGCAGCGGGGCACGCCTCGCCCGTGTATATCGGGAGATCCAGGAGATCTACCTTGCCAATTCGCGGCCCTGGGTGGTTGGCTACTCCGGCGGCAAGGACTCGACCACCGCGCTCCAGTTGATCTGGACGGCCCTCGCGGGGTTGCCCGCCGAGCAGCGCACTAAGACGCTTTACGTCATCAGCTCAGATACCCTGGTCGAAACCCCGGTGGTGTCCCGCTACATCGACGTCTCCCTCGAACGCATCGGACGTGCTGCCGAGCAACAGGGATTGCCGATCGTGACGCACAAGGTCGTGCCAGAGGTGGACCGGAGCTTCTGGGTCAATCTGATTGGGCGAGGTTACCCAGCGCCATCGCGCCGCTTCCGCTGGTGCACAGAGCGTTTGAAGATCGAGCCCGCGAATGACTTCATCAAGAGCCGGGTCGCCGAGTTCGGCGAGGTGGTGATGGTGCTCGGCGTTCGCTCGCAGGAGTCCGCGACACGAGCGCAGGTGATGTCGCTGCACCGGATCGAAGGCTCGCGTCTCTCCCGTCATTCCTCTCTGCTCAACGCATTCGTCTACGCGCCGATCTCAGACTTCTCGACTGACGACGTCTGGACCTACCTCCTTCAGAACCCATCCCCCTGGGGCAACAACAACCGCGACCTTGTTGCGATGTATCGCAACGCGGCCTCAGGCGAATGCCCGTTGGTGGTGGACACGACCACGCCGTCGTGCGGCAACTCCCGATTTGGATGCTGGGTCTGCACCGTCGTCGACCGAGATAAGGCGATGGAAGCGATGATCGACGCTGGTGAGGAGTGGCTGACACCCCTGCTCGAGTATCGAGACATGCTGGCCGAGACCCAGGACCCCGCCCGCAAGCTTGAATTCCGTGATCATCGCCGCCGGAAGGGGAAAGTGTCCTTTATCGGCGACACCGATCGCCCTGCGCCTGGGCCATACACACTGGATTTCTGCCGCAAGCTACTGCGCCAGCTTCTTGAGACACAGCGCCAGGTCGCTAACCAAGCCCCACCTGGTGAGGTGCCCATCCTCATTCACGAGGCCGAGCTGCACGAGATTCGGCGCCTGTGGCGGACCGAGCGCGGCGATTGGCCCGAACTCGAGTACCACGCATCGCCCGAGAGACGCTCGGGACGCAAAAGGGCTGGGTAAAGCCCGCGTGGGTCTCAGAGGACACTGTCGCCTTCACGGCGGCGGACGGCGAGTTGCTCGACGCGATCTGCGCCGAGAACGACGTTCCTACCGAACTCGTCATGCGTCTGCTCGACATCGAGCGAGCGTCGCACGGATTGAAGCGCCGGCACGCCGTTCACACGCGCATCGAAGAAGCATTCCGGCTCGAGTGGCGCGACCTGGACACGGTGGTCGGGGAGCGCCGCGCCAAACTCTTGGTCGACGCCGGGCCGGTGCGTGCGGTCCACCACCTTGAGGAGGAACCTGAGCTACCGTTCGACGCAGAGGAGGATGAGCGATGATCCTCCGATCCATCGAAATCGAAAGCTTCGGTCTTTATCACGGCCGGCAGCTACTCGACCTCATCCCACGGCGGGTTCCTGGACGCGAAGCCCCAGTCATTTTGTTCGGCGGCAACAACGGCGCCGGGAAGACGACTCTGCTCGAGGCTGTTCGCCTCGCTCTCTATGGCCGGCGTGCTCTTGGGCATCGCGTTGGACAAGGGGAGTACCGAGGACTACCTGCTGTCTCGAATGCATGTCGGCCCTGACAGCCGTCCCGCTGGGGCCTCGGCGGTCGGACTCGAATTCGATTACGCCGAAGCCGGACAGATACATCGCTACCACGTAACGCGCCGCTGGGTCCGCAAGGGGTCCAAGGCAATTGAGACGCTCGCCCTGGAGAAGGACGGCAAACCAATCGCGTCGGTGCCTCAGGACGAGTGGCATCACTTTCTTCAGGAGCTCATCCCGCCAGGCGTGTCGCAGCTGTTCTTCTTCGACGGTGAGAAGATTGCCGAGATCGCCCGGGACGACATCGACGAAGGGCTCGCAGACGCTGTGCGCGGCCTGCTTGGGATCGAGCTCGTTGGCCGCTTGCGGACGGATCTCGGTCTGTTTCTCGCCCGTCGCAGCAATCGCGAGGACGGCGACACTGCCACCCGGCTGGAACAGGCTGTGCGGTTAGAGACCGAGCTCGACGGGCGCATTGCCGAGATGACAGAGCACGTCGCCGAACTGACGTCTCGACGAGCCGGCCAAGCGCGTGTTGCCGCAAACCTCCGACAACGGTTTTCCGCCGAGGGCGGCGATGCCGCGAGCAAGCGCGCCTCCCTCGAAGCAACTAGGGACGAGCTACGTCAGCAGATCGTTCGCCGTGAAACCGAGCTGCGTGATCTGGCGGGAGGGCTCCTTCCGTTTGCGGTGGCACCCAAGCTCGTGTCGAACCTCATCGAGGCTCTCTCGCGACCCACGCCGCCCGGTGGGCGCGAGGCTGCTTCTCTCCGTGAACGCATCCTGGCCTGGCGCGCCGATGGAAACCCGCCACGGCAAGCGAGCTGGAAAGAGACCCACTGGCGCGATCTCGACGCATTCCTGGCCGCTTGCGAGACCGAGGGAATGCAGGGTCAGCCGCTCGGCGATTTGGAATTGGGAGAACGCAGCGCGTTCCTGGACCGCCTGCGGCAGGTTCAGGAGTCCATCAGGGCTCGTGCGGGGCTTATCGCCTCGGAACTCGATCAGGTCGGTCGACGACTCCAAACGGTGGAGGCCGAACTCGTTCGGGCCTCGGGCAAAGGTTCGGGTGTCATCCTGGATGAGCTGATTCTGGCCGAGCAGCAAGTCGGTGCAATGGAAGCCGAGCTGCGTGCGCGTGAGGAGGAGCTGCGTGGCCTGGAGTTCCAGCGTGCAGCGACTAAGCGGGAACGGGAGCGGCTGCTCCGAACTCAAGAGGAGTCCGAGGCGGCCGAGGGGCGGGCGGCGCTCGCCGGGCGGATCGGCCGCGTTCTCCAGCAATATGAAGAGCGGCTACTCGAGACCAAACTCGCCCAGCTCCAACGTGAGTTCGTGCATCGGTTCAATCATCTCGCCCGCAAGGAGGGATTTGTGGCTGATGCACGAATCGACCGCGTGACCTTTGCGACTACGCTCATTGACAGAAATGGTCGTGAAATCCCCAAGGCGGAGCTGTCCGCGGGCGAAAAACAGGTGTACGCCATAGCCATGCTCTGGGCGCTCGCGCGCACCAGTGGCAGGGCCTTGCCCATGATCATCGACACGCCGCTCGCACGCCTGGACTCTGAGCACCGAGCTGCACTCGTGGAGCGCTACTTTCCAGAGGCAAGCCATCAGGTCATTGTCCTCTCAACCGATACCGAGGTGGACAATGGGCTGCTGCGGCGGCTAACCCCAGCTGTCAGCCACATGTATCAGTTGGATTACGATCCGAAGACGCGATCGACGACGGTCCGGCCGGGCTATTTCGGTGAGGAGCAGGCATCGCATGCGCTTTAACAAGCTGAAGATTTCAGCCGACGCATCCAGTCGCCTTCGATCACTGCGTCAACGAACTGGGCTCACACCCAATCTGCTCTGTCGCATCGCGATCATGCTCAGCCTTGAAGAGGGTGCGATCGGACATCCCTCGGCGGTCGACGACGGCGGACAGGAGTTCAACGCATACACGCTCACTGGCGATTACAACGGTCTGATCGCGGCCATGCTGCGCTTCGTCGAGGAAGGCGAGGGCGACCGGCTCGATAATGACGAGCTACTACTCAGGCTGCGCGCCCACATCCAGCGTGGCGTTGCGACGCTGTCGGTCCGTGCCAAAGGACCGGCGGACGTCGCGCGTCTGGCGATGGCTGCATGATCACCAAACTCGCAGAGCCGATCTACCTCGACCACAATGCCACGACCCCGGTCGATCGTCGGGTTCTGAACGCCATGTTGCCATACTTCAGCGACGTATTCGGTAATCCGTCGAGCGTCGAGCACGTTCACGGCAACCGGGCACAGCAGGCAGTCGCTCGGGCGCGTGCGCAGGTGGCCGCGGCGCTCGGCTCGCGCGAAAGCGAGATTGTGTTCACTGGTAGCTGCACCGAGGCGAGCAACATTGCGATTCTCGGCGCAGCCCGGGCGCGGCCAGAGCGGCGGCACCTGATAACCACCGCAATCGAGCACCCGGCCGTCCTCGAGCCGTTTCGGCGGCTCAAGCGCGAGGGCTTTGATCTCACCGTGTTGCCGGTTGACGAATACGCCCGCGTCAACCCGGCCGTGCTCGAAGAGGCCATGCGGGATGACACCGGTCTCGTCTCAATCATGGCCGCAAACAACGAGGTCGGCACCACGCAAGCATTGTCTGAACTCGGCGCGATCGTAGAACGACGCGGTGCGCTCTTCCACACGGACCTTGCCCAGCTCCTGGCTCACCGCAGGGTGGACGTAACGGCTGAGCACATACACCTCGCCTCCGTTTCCGGCCACAAGGCATATGGGCCAAAGGGGATCGGCGCTCTCTACGCCCGGTCCCGATCACCCCGGGCTAGGCTCGAGCAGACGATTTGGGGTGGCGGCCAGGAGAATGGTCGTCGGTCCGGAACGCTCGCCGTTCCGCTCATCGTCGGGCTAGGCGAGGCGCTCGAGATCGCGGGGCGCGAGGGACGCCGAGAGGGCGAGCGGCTTCGTGCCATATGTGCCGATTTCGTCGCGCGAGTGACGAAGTCGATCGACGGCGTGTTCCTGAATGGCCATCCTACGGAGCGCGTTCCGGGAAACGTCTCATTGTCCATTGCCGGCATCGAGCCACTCGCCCTTATCCACCGGCTCAACCATGTCGCCAGCTTCTCCGCGTCCAGCGCCTGCGCGACCGATAAGGTGCAAACAAGCCATGTGCTTATTGCGATGTTCGGCGATACGGCGCGGGCGAGGCAAGCCTTCCGGGTCTCCTCCGGGCGATCCACCACTGAGGGCGAGCTCTCGACGGTCGCCGACGCGATGATGGAAGCTGTAACCGAACTCCGGCGGTTTGCGGCCTGAAACACCCTTAAAATCGACGAGATCAAGGCTACGCTCGACAGCACGCTGGTCGACCAGGTCGAATGGAAGACCAACGACGGCGGGCGCATCAAGGTGCGCGACCTCGTGGCGCTCGCGCTAGTCCCGCTGTCCCGCCTCGAGTACAAGCAAACGGAGCAGGTGAAGCGGTCGCCGACCGTGATCTTCTCGTCGAAGGGCCAGTGCGTCGCGCTCTACGACAGTCTGATGTCCGAGGAGGGCGTCGCCTCGGAGACCAAGGGCAACATCGTCGAAATCGTTGACCCCAAGGTGAAGAGCGCGCTGGCGATGATGAAGGACATGCCGCGGCTGTTCGACCTCATCTACAAGCTGCTTCCCGACAGCTACAACAAGGCCGGTGGCAAGTTCGGCAAGATCGACGGCGTACGCATGGCGTCGGACGGCAAGGTGCTCCGCTCGCACTACTACCGCGAGCCGGTAAGCTACTCCTACGGCGACGGCTACATGTACCCGCTCGTCTACGGCCTGACCTCGCTCATGAAGGTCACCGACGAGGGCGTGTCGTGGATCACGGATCCAGACGAGTTCATCAAGAAGAACATGACGACCATTATGAAATCGTTCTACGCGATGATCGCCGGCGTGCAGTTCGATCCGGCCAAGGTCGGCAAGTCGGGCGGGGCCTACAACCTTGCATGCGATTTAGTCGCTGCTGCGTATAAAGACGATCTGCTGCGTAAGCACGGCCTTGTCTAAGTCCAAGGTGGACTCTGCCGTTACGGGGCACTTTGACACTTTCCATCCAGAACACCGCGTGCCGCACTGCCTCACGAGCGATCGCAATGACTGATCAGGAGCCACAAAACCGCTCTCTGGAGGAGCAGAGTTACGCGAAGTGGGTTCGCGGCTCGCGGGGAGTTCTCGAGAAACGCTACACCGCCATCGATCCTGCGGACGTTGCAATAGTATGCACCTGCGGACGGAAAGGGTGCCATCGTGCACAACTGCTGGACTTTCGGGAACACATAGCGGAGCTCTATCGTGTCCTACTGAGGCTGAACGAGCAGGAAGCCGCCATCGACGATCAGTCCGGGTGGGCCAGCGTGCTCTACGGCCTGAGAATGGCGGCTAGCATCGAGGACGTCGAAGCCAATACGGGCTATGTGGAAGATCCCATGGTGTTTGCGCTCTGTGAACCGACCATCGACTACGAAAATGCGCAAAGTGAGATGGCATCAAAGTACGTGGCGGCAGCCACCATATTCAACTTTCTGTGGCAGGCATACGAAGCCATAGTTTTCCTTACTGCCCCGACTGAGCTGCGCAGGTTGGCTAAAGAGCAACGGCTCGGTGAGCGCGGACGGCGGCTGCTTGAAGCAAGAGAGGATTTGACCAGTCGCTTTCCGGGAACGAGCGATATTGTCAAAGTGGCCCTGCTGCATTGCAGGGGCGGTGGTCGGATGACAGAGCGCTGCGACCGGGTTCAGCAAAAGTTCGGCAATAATGATCTCACGACCGCGGCTGAGCTCGTCCGAGAGTTCAGGAATTTCCTATTTCATGGTGGCGACGAGGCCCCGACCCACGAGGATTGGGGAGACATTCGTACGTCTCGATGCCGGATTTGTCGCTTCTACTCACTCTCGCGACTACTCCTCTACTTAATGCAGGCGATGGCGTGGATCACTCACGATGGTGAGGAAAAGCTGCTTCGGTATGAGACAGCCGACGATGAGCCAATCCCGCGCGAGACTCTTACAAGGCTACAATTCAAAATTTCAGAGGCGCTGTTGTCCGAATAAGCGAGTTCGCCTTTCGAGATTGTGCGTACGCGTGGCAGATCGAGGGACCGGCCTAATCTAAGTGACCGCTCCATTGATCAGTTGCGCGTAGTCGCGCAAGAACTCTCCGCTGGTGAACGGCCTGTCCTCGCGGTTCTCGGCGAGGAAGTCGTATCCACCGCTGGCGTAGGCGTTCATGCGCCGCATACCGTCGTCCGTCAGCTGGTTCGGGCTGTGCGGGTCAATCAACCGCCGGAACATGTCGCGCACCGCGTCGCGCTCAAGGATATCAATTCCGGCCTTCTTCAGCTCGGCCATGACGAGCAAGCCGATGAGGAAGCGGCTGGCCTCTTTGTAGTCGTCGACGAAGTTCTCGACGATTTCGGTGGTGCCGCCCGTTTCGTTCGACTTGCCCGACGCGAACCCTGCCATCAGGCAGAAGTAGTATTGGTCGAACTCCGTATTAAACTCCCCGGCGATCTGCTTAAACCAGAGGCGGGCGTCGTTGCGGATACGGAAGCGCGCCATCAGAGCATCCCCTCGTCGGTCACGTCGAAGCGCATGAAGTAGTCTCGGTCCTTCACGAGCGTCGCGTTGTCAGTTTGGATCACACCGGTGGGCGGCAGATTCTGCTCGAGCCGCTTCGTGCCCGCAGTCCGGCGGAACAGGGTCAAGAATAGGATATCGTCGGATGCCTGTTCGAGCGCCTGCACGAAGCCGGGCCGCTCGGTATTGATAGTGAAGCCGATGAATTGGCTGCAGAGGTCGGGGATGAGCCTGCCGATGTTACGCCGCACGCCCTCGTCGATCGAACCCGCGGGGCTGTCCACGACCAGCGGGAAGTCGTTGTTGCCGCGCGAGAGCGCGCTCATCAGAAAGGTGTAGCCGATGGACAGCTTCTGGCCGGCGCTTGCATCGCGCTGGTTGACCAAATGTAGGCGCCGATCGATCTTCTCGAGGCGCAGCGGGTCATTGGCGAGAACGACGCCCAGTCGCTGATTAGTGTCGCGTAGCAGGTCCGCGCGGAGCGTCGTCCGCGCGATGGTCTCGGCGTCCGCGAGAATATTGCGGACGACGTCCGTCCGCGCCTTAAGTTTGACCGTCCTGCTCAGCTTTGCGATCTCGCCACGCGCGTCGGCGATTTTCTTCTGGACTAGCTTTAAAGACAGGATCGGACCGCCCGTCTCCTCCTCGCTCGGGGCGTCGAGGTCGAGCAGCGCAGCATGGAGGCGCCTCAACTCGTCCTTGAGCGCGTCGAGCTCCTTCGTCCACGCCTCCAGGTCCGGATCGCCCGCCTCAATGAGCTTCTTCGTCAGGACCCCGAGCGTCTGGGTTGCATCTCGTTGCTGACGCTTCGCCCTGGTCAGGTCGCCGAGCGCCGACTGGAGCTGGGCATGGCGGCTCGGCTCGTCGGTGGGGGCGGTAAACAGCGAGATGTCCCGCTTGAGCGCATTGATCGTCCCCGCTTCCTCGTAGTCCATGAAGCCCTTGGCTCGCTTCTTGATCTCGATCCTCGCGGCCTCGGTCATCGTGCGACCGCAGATGCACTCCTCCTCCTTAATGAGGTCGTCGAAGAACTGCGCCGTGCTGGTCTCGGGAAGCCGCAGCTTCTCCAAGTTGTCGCGGAGCGCTACAAGCCAATCGACGAACCTGGGATGAAGCGCGAGCGGCATCCGCATCAGCGACATCACCTCGGCGGACGCGCTCTTCACTGCCGCGTTGGCGTTCCCAAGCGCAAGGTGTGCTTCGCTATGCTGCGCCTTGGTCGTCTCGACGCTGCCAACCTTGTCATCGATCCTCTTCTGCAGGGCCTCGGCCTTGACGGTGCCTTCTGCTATCCGGCGCTGCGCCACTTCGCGCGCCTCCGTGAGTCTCGCCTGGTGCGTCACAAGGTCAGCGAGTTCCTTATTGAGCTTCTCGAGCGCGGCGGCACTTTTGGGGCCGCCCTGGCTGGTCGCCTTTTTCCACTGCTCTTCTATCGTCCTATCGACGTTGCCGATCAGATCGAGCTGGCACAAGGCACCGATCGCCTGGTCGGCGCGATCAGTGGCGGGCTTCAGCAGCTCGTCGGCGAACTCGCCATCAAAGATGAAAAGGTCGAGGAAATCGCGCGTCAGGAACCGCTGCATGGCGGTCGGGGGATCCCACCGTCGCACGACGCCACCGCTGCTTGGCAAGGTGGTGCGGTAGCCCGCCGTCCCGGCTTCGAAATCAAGCAGTAGTTCGAATGTCAGCGGTTTCCCATCCATCAGCAGGTTGACGCGGAACTCACCCAAATCATTGGTCGCGCCAGGCCGCCGTAGTTCTCGGATCTGTGCTGGGCTCCATCTACTGGCGGCGTTGGTCAGGGAGGCCCGCAACAGATTAAGCGTAGTCGTCTTGCCCGTCCCGTTCGGCATTTGGATGAGAGCGACGCGCGCGGGCTCGCCATTCCTGCCGGTCAGGTCGATGCTGACGTCCGGACACCTAAGCCCGCGGCTCGACCAGCCCGCCACGCTAATCCTCATCGTTGTTCCCCTTGAGCCTGACAGCGGCCATCACGTTCTCGTAAAAGCTGAGGTCCTGCTCCTCGCTGCTCTCGCCCTCGCTCTGGGCGCGCAGCCATGCGACGAGTCGCTGCGCGACCGATCGCGGCTGACCCGCTTTCTCGGTCGCCTCGAACACGGCCATCTCCAGCGCGGGGTCAAGCGCCATGCGATACCTCTCTGCGCGTTCCGGTCGATCGTGATCACGGATTCCGTTTGATCGTGATCATCCGATCCGGTGGATCGTGATCATGCATTCCGGAGTATCGTGATCGCCGGTTCCGGTGATCATGATCACGCTGGAGACGGCGGCGCCGGGCCGCTTCCGCTGACAGTCTTCAACCGACGGTAGTTTCGGTCCTTTGCCGAGGAGCAAGGGGCCGACATGCCGGGTGAGAGAGTGTCGATGCGGAAAATACGAGATGTTCTGCGGCTGCGATTTGGTCACCGGCTGCCGCAACGGACGATCGGCCAAAGTCTGCGGTTGAGCCAGGGCGCGGTCAGTGAGTACCTCAAGCGTGCCCAACGAGCCGGTCTGGCCTGGCCATTGCCGGACGATCTCGACGACACCGGGCTCGAGGCGCTGCTGTTCCCGCCACCGCCCGACGTACCCACGGATCAACGCCCTGTTCCGGACTGGTCGGCGATCCACCGCGAGCTGCGTCGGCCGAACGTCACGCTGGCGCTGCTATGGGAGGAATACCGCGACGAGACTGCCGACGGGTTCGGTTACTCGTGGTTCTGCGACCTGTATCGCGCCTGGGTGGGGCAACTGAAGCCGACGCTGCGGCAGGTGCACACGGCCGGCGAAAAGCTGTTCGTCGACTTCGCCGGTCACACGATGGAGGTGGTGGACGGGGCTACCGGCGAGATCCAGACGGCGCAGATCTTCGTCGCCGCGCTCGGCGCGTCCAGCTTCATCTATGCCGAGGCGACCTGGAGCCAAGCGCTGCCGGACTGGATCGCGGCCCACGTCAACGCGCTGGCCGCGATCGGAGGCGTGCCGCGGCAGATCGTCAGCGACAATCTCAAGTCGGGTATCAGCAAGGCCTGCTTCTACGAGCCGACGGTGAACCGCACCTACGCCGAGATGGCGACGCATTACGGCACGGCGATCGTCCCGGCACGCCCTTACAAGCCGCGCGACAAGGCAAAAGTCGAGGTCGGCGTCCAGGTCGTGCAGCGCTGGATTCTGGCCCGTTTGCGCAATCGTCGGTTCTTCTCGTTGGCGGAGCTGAACGGCGCAATCCACGAGCTGGTCGCCGACCTCAACGACCGGCCGATGCGCGGATGGGACACAACCCGGCGGGCGTTGTTCGAGCAGTTCGACCGTCCCGCCCTGCTGCCGCTGCCGCCGACGGCCTATGAATACGCCGACTGGAAGCGCTGCCGGGTCAGCCTCGACTACCACGTCGAGATCGCCAGGCACTTCTACTCGGTACCGTTCCAACTGCTGCGCGCCGAGGTCGAGGCGCGGATCACTGCCAAGACCGTGGAAATCTTCCACCGCGGCAAGCTGGTCGCGGCGCATATCCGCAGCCTGCGGCCGCATCGACCGACGACGCTGGCCGAGCACATGCCGAGCTCGCACCGGCGCTACCGGGATTGGACGCACGAGCGGATCCTGCGCGAGGCCGCCGCCGTCGGCGACGACACGGCCGCACTGCTCGAGGTGATCCTGCGCTCGCGCCCGCATCCCGAGCAGGGGTTCCGGTCCTGCATCGGCATCCTCGGGCTCGGCAAGCGATACGGCGCCGAGCGGCTGGACGGCGCGTGCGCCCGGGCCCTGGCGCTCGGCACCCGCTCCTACGGCTCGGTGTCGGCAATCCTGAAGAATGCTCAGGAGAAGAAGACTGGTCCCGGCGGTCCGCCCGGGCTGCTGCACGAAAACATCCGCGGCCCCGGCTACTATCATTGAGAGGAGATCCCATGCTGATCCACCCCATGGTCGAGCGCCTGCGCGGCCTCGGCCTGGCCGCCATGGCCGACGCGTTCACCGAAATGCAGCGCAGTCCGGCCGCCGACGACCTGTCGCGCGAGGACTGGCTCGGTCTGCTGATCGATCGAGAGGCGACTGCGCGGGAGAGCAAGCGTCTCCAACGCAGGCTGAGCCAAGCCCGGCTGCGCCAGAGCGCCGTGATCGAGGACGCCGATCTGCGCACGCCGCGTGGGCTCGATCGTGGCCTGTTCCAGAAGCTCGCCGCCTGCGGCTGGATCCGCGACAGCCAGCATCTCCTGATCGTCGGCCCGACCGGGGTCGGGAAATCGTGGCTAGCCTGTGCGCTGGGCCACAAAGCCTGCCGGGACGGCTTTTCAGTGATGTATCGCCGGGCACCGCGCCTGTTCGCCGATCTCGCGACCGCGCGCGGCGAGGGACGGCTGACAAGGCTGATGACGACGCTCGAGCGCACGCGCCTGCTCATCATCGACGACTGGGGCCCCGAGCCGTTGAACGCGGAGCAGCGGCGCGACCTGCTGGAGGTCATCGACGACCGCGACCAGAAGGGCTCGTTGCTGATCACCAGCCAGGTTCCGGTTGCCCAATGGCACGAGATCATCGGCGATCCGACCCTGGGCGACGCGATCCTGGACCGCGTCGTTCACCGCGCGCATCGCATCGAGCTCAAGGGCGAGAGCCTGCGCAAGCGCAACGCGATCGCGACTACCGAAGGCTTGACGAACGCCAAGGAGAAGTGAGACCCATTCAACCGTCAGTGGCAGCGACCAGCCGCCATCCAAAGCCGTCCGCCGTGCACTCCTCGGGCATGGTGAACAGCATGGTTTTGATCACCGTGACAGGTGATCACGATCGGCCGGAATGGCTGATCAGGATCAACGGAATCCGCAACCTCTCTCCTTACCTCCGCCAGCGCGGTCAGCCATCGGCAGCGATCCTGGTCAGCGTTCAGCACCGGGTCGGCCGGACTGGCCGGTCGGACGAAGTCGATGACCAGGGCCCGCTTGTCAGGGCGCAAAGGATCCGTGCGCAAGCACCGGCCGATCCGCTGAATGGTCTCCAGCCTCGCCCTAGCCGAGGCGAATAGGACGACGGTGTTGAGGGAGCGGATGTCAATGCCCTGCGAGATCCGGTGGCAGGTGATTAGGCAGTCAATTTCGCCATCGGCGAACTGTATTAGATGGTCGCGGTCGTCGTCCGCGTAGTAGGTCCGGTAGAGGTGCGTGTACCTGTGCAGCGTCTCAAGGATCGGCTCGCCATACGCCGTAGTCTCGATGAATAGAATGCACCGCTTGAGGACGCCGGGGTTGCCGGCCAAGTAGTCTGCGAAGACCTGCGGCTTCATCTCCGCTGTTTTGTAGACCTTGGAAATCTCGGTCCACAGCTCCTCGTTGCTCATGGGCCGGCCCTCCCGCTCGCGCGCGCCCTTCTTGGCGTAGACCGCCTGGAGCCGGTCCCGATCGCCCTGCGTCAGGTCGTACGTTAGCGGGAGGTAGTCGAACTCGGCCAGGACGCCGCGCCTGATCGCCTCCTCTAACGGGAACTCGTAGAGGACGGGCCCAAGCTCGCTCGCGACAAAGGCGTTGCCGTCCTGGTCGTAGGCACGCTCCGGCGTCGCGCTAAGACCGAGTCTGTAGGCGAACGCCTGGTGCTGTCCCTGGAGCGCCTGGACGAGGCTGGGCGTGCCTAATCCGTGCACCTCGTCGTGGATGATCGCCATGCGCCTCCTCACGGCCTCGGGCAGGCGTACGAGCAACTTCCGCAGCTGCCCGCGCGAGATGACGATCAGCGCGCGATCCGGGTCGAGCGCGAACTCGCCTGCCTCGTGGTAGCGCTCGTATTGGCGGTAGAGCAGCCAGCGCGGCCCCTCCCTGCTCCACGTCTCCAGTTCGCCGGCCCACTGGTCGAGCAGGTCGGTGCCCTCCATGGTCACCACGGCCGCGTCGATCGCACCCTTGGCGATCAGCCGGTCGAGAATCTTGAGGGCTGTCCGGGTCTTGCCGGTGCCCGTCGCCATCTCAAGGATACCGGCGCCCGCCTCCAGGAAGGCGGCAACGGCTTCCTCCTGGTGCGCCCAGCGCGGATCGGGCGCAGCGTCGCCCTGCCTGGTCCCGAGTTCCGGCCGCACGCGTGGGGCGCGCTCGCGCAATCGCTCGATGACGTCCCTGGTCGGAGGAAGCACCGCGAGGCCGACCGCCTCGCCGAGCCAGGCCTCTTCGAACTGCTCCGCCTTGACCGCCACCCGCTCGTCCTCCCCGGCGACCCAGTCGCGGTAGACGTCGACCAACTCGTAGTTGCGCCGGTGGCCGGATTCGGTCTCGTTCGCGGAGCCGGTGAACGCGGCGCGCGCCCCGTCGTCGAAGTCGAAAATGCCGATTTTCTCGTGGAAGATGCCGGCGTCGTCGACATGCTCGGGGAACGCGAACCTGATCCTCAGCCGGTCGTTGGCGACCAGCCAAGCGAAGACGCTCGCCCGGAGCGCGCGGTCATCGGGAGCCTCGAGCAAGGCGACAATCTCGTCCAGCACCCGCTCTACGATCGTGGAGCGGTAGGCCGCGATTCGGTCGAGATCGTGCAGTGACCGCAGCGTCGCCGCATCCGCCCGCGACAGCTCAGGCGAGGTGATGAGCTCGATCGCGAGCCCGCCCTCTTGCACCAGCCGAAAGAGCGCGTCCGTCCAGGTCAGGAGCGACGACGTCGAGAAGTAGCCGACCGCACGCCGGTAGCGCACCGCGCGCCGCATACAGGGCAGGAAGAAGTCGCGGGCGAGGTCGTCCCGCCCGCTGCGGTAGTGGGCGTTGAGTGCAGGATGACCTGAGCCGGAGCCGGTGGACCCGCTCATCGCGTCAGCAGCCAGTCTAGCGTCGCCTCGCGCCGCTTGGCTTCACGAGCCCGGCGCTGCTCCGCCATGAGCAGCGCGAGCGGGTCGTCGTCGGAGTCGTCGAAAGTCGCCGACGGTGTCCCGTCAAACATGCCGGACAACGCCTCTGCGTCCACCCAGGTGGGATTCTCCCATTCAGCACAGATCTCATCGGACAGCGCGCGACCGAGGGCGCTCGACCAGTCCGGGACCTCGACGGCGCTCGCGAACGCCTGCTCGAAGCGACGCAACAGTATCTCGACAGCTCCGGCCGCGCGATGTGGCCGCTGCCAGCGAAAGCCGTCGAGAGAGATCTCCACCAGCGCGCCCAGACGGAGTAGCACCGCGACCAGACCCGCTCCGACGTGCGAATCCAGCTTCCGGCCTATTAGGCGGTTCGCCGCGCAGTAGTTGAAGGTGCCGTGGACGGCGACGGACCGGCATGCCGCGAAGACGCGGTCGAGATCGGGAAGCTCGTACGCGCTGCCGTGGCGAAGGCTAGAGCCCAATTCGAATCTTCCCTGCTGCGATTTTAGACGACGCCATTCGTCACGCTCGCGCCCATCGGACGGCCAGTCCTCGACGAGTGCGACCGAGAGCAGGGACCCGAGGACGCCAGGGCCACCCGAGTGGCGCGCCCAACGGCACAGCGCACGTTCGGTAACGGCGGACCACAGCGGGAAGATCTCGCGCGGCTCCCCGGCGTAGCGGGCGAGCGCGTAGTGGCGCGCCTGCACGTCATTGAAGAGGACGGGCCACTCCTCAGGGACACTTGCCACCAACGGGGCGATCTGGCCGTGGAGCGCGTAGACGCCGGGCAGGGCGCGGACGAACAGGTCGCGGCGCGTCAGGAGGACCGGCCCGATGCTGTTGACGGATCGGCCGTCGGGCAGGATCAATTCCGCCTCGTCCAGGAGCTCCGATAACCGGGTCGGACCTCGGCGCTCGAGCGTCAACTGCAGTGCATGGGCGATGGTGCCAGCCTCCTCGACGCGCGCCCGGGCTGTCACGGTGGCATCGGCCGGCTCAACGTAGACGCCGGGCCGATTGATGGCCGCCCAGGAGCCGTCCTCCATCTCGAGGAAGAGGTGCGGCGCCGCGTCCATCACGATCTCAGCGTCCCGCTCGTGGCAGGGGTCGTCATTATGGAGCTGGCGATAGCGGTCAAGCAGTCGCTCGATCGGTAAGATCGCGTCCGCGCTGGCCAAGATCGCATGAAGACGGACCAGGCGGGTCGAGCGGGCGCCGACCCTCCGCGGCATGAGGTATCCGCGGAGGACGTTGATGTTCCTGACGAGTTCGGCCGCGAGTTCGCGTCGCGACCACCTCTTCGGGCTCCGCCAGACCCGCGAGGGGTAGCGGGATAGGTATGCCCGCAAGGTCTCCGATCCTTTCGGCCGCCTCCTCCACCTTCGCGCGGTCCTCGCGCGGCGATAGCCAGCCGAACGGGAAGGGTTGCGCGACCAAGTCTAGCCAGGCCTCAACGGACATCTCCTCAATCTCGCAGGCGAGGCGAAGATGTGGATCGAGCCGCCGCCGGGCGTCAGGCAGCTCGACCCTACGCAAGCTTGGGGCCGCGCCAGCGATCCGATCCCAATGTGCCTCAGCTTCGGCAAGGATAAAGCCACGCAGCGGCGCGCGCCGGGCCTTGACCCCCAGCCGCTTCAGCGATTTCGCCTCGACCTGCCGAATGCGCTCGCGGGTCACGCCAAAGTCGACGGCGATCTCCTCAAGCGTCTCGCGTTCCAACTGCGCGATACCATTGCGCCGGCGCAGGATAACCTGGGCGCGCGGGGGCAGGTCCGACATTAGCCATTCGAGCCGCTCGGCCAGAGACGAGTGTTCGGGAGTGGTCAGCGGGAGGTCGGGCTGGCCCGCGACGCTCGTGGCCGGTGAGACACCCTCGACAATGGGGCGGCTGTCCAGCAGCATGGCAAAGATCGCGTCGCCGTCGGCGTGGCCCGCGGCACGGAAACGTCGCACCGCGTGCCGTTCACAGAAGCGGTGGAATTCACTGACCGACTTACGGCCGCAGTTCGGCATGCGGAGCAGTTCCGCAGTGGTCAGCGCAAAGTCGTCAATGACCTCGGCGAGGCTCCTTTCGGCGAAGTCGGGACGCGCGAGGAGCTTCGTCAGGCGCACCGAGAGATCTTCCTCGGCCGCGAGGACGCCGATCTTGTCGTTGGCGAGCAGCGCGAGAAGGCCGTTCCGCTCGTCTGCCGAGCCCAGCGCAAGGTCCTTCCATGTGACGCCCGCCTGCGACAGCACGTCCTGCACGAGCGCGCTCAACTCGCGCGCCGTCTTACGCCCAAAGTTGCGTACCTCGCGGAGCATCACGGCTTCAGCATGAGCCCCTGCGTCCAGGGTACTCACCGACCGTCCGTAGCGGGAGCTCCCCGGCCTTCGCCGCCGCGGTGACCGAATTAAACAGGCGCACGGACGCGTTTTGCTCCTTCACGAGCGCGTCCAGCGGGTACGCCCGGATACCGCCAACGTGCGAGCCCGCCGCACCGGATGCGGAAAAGATGATGGAAGCCATGCTCAGTCGGCGGCCTCGGTGGCAAACTGGAGGTATGAGCGGGCCGTGGAAACGAGGCGTCCCTGACGCGGCTGCCCGGTCTCCTCGGACTTGGATGCCGCAAACACCGCAGCGCCGAGCTTTAGCAGGCCGATCAGGATCAGGTCCGCCGATCCTATATTGAGCGCCAAGTCGGGCCGGCCCTGCTCCTCAAGGTAGGCGTTGAAAGTTTTAATCCGTAGGCGGGCGGTGGCGACGTCCAGCGCCTCGCCGTGAGAGGCCGCATCGATTTTCTCGACCGACGAAAGCCCTAGCAGCATCGCCGCATCGAACGCGGGTCCGGCATTTACCGACAGATCGGCGTCGGGGAACCGCGGGTGGAGCCTCGCGACGAAGTCATGCACGTCCTCGAAGTCACCGGTTTGGATCGTCATACGCGCCGTGTTGGCCGCCAGAAGTCGCGTGATGGTGACGTCACCTGACCGGGTCAGGTGACCGAGGATCTCCAATAGGCCGCGCTCGGCCTCGTCGGGGCCTTCTCCCTCCGGCTTATAGCCAATGTCATGCTCGATCTCGTTCCAGACATGAGCCATCATCGAGCAGATCTGAATCTCGCAGCTCGCACCGCGCAGGTTGGCGTAGTCGCCGACGAGCTCCTCCTTACGGAGGAAGACTTGGCAGTGAGTTCGAGCGGTAGAACTGGGCGCTCGCCGGATTGAGCTTGTCCTTACGGTCGACCTCCATCAGCCCACCGTCGGGTCCGCAGAACAGTGCCCCGATGAGCTCCGAGAACTCGCGGCTCGTCCTCAGGTCGATACGTGGCGACCCGAACGCCCGAGAAGTCTCCGATCTTCGCAAAAATTTCGTCGACAGTGGCAAAGTTCTTGTCGTGACGCCGTGAGAAGCGGCGGAGCTTCTCGCCGAAGCTTCGGACTGTCTTGGTGCGGGACGTAATCTGAGCGCGGATCGCGTTGTCCTCAATTGCAATGCGACATACGTCCGCTACTCGGCTGGCAAGCTTTATGTAGCGGTCTCGCTCACGGTCGTATCGAGCGACGGCTTCCACGATGACAAATTCAGCGATCGGCACAGACTTTCCTCAAGCTCGAGCTGGTGCTTACGGTCGGCTGCGTTTACCGCGCTGCGCCTCTCGTAGATCAGGGGATTTCTGGATCTTGTAGAGGGGGTCACCTAACCGTTTGCTCAAAAGGGCCCGAGTAAGGGCGAGTTCGCTTTTGGCACACGTCGTTTCGATCAAAGGATCGGAACTCGGAATCATTCTGGTGGGGGTGCCCAAGGCAGTTCCCGGAATGCGAGCACCGGGCTTGAGTGCGCCAAAAACCGAGATGGGTGCCTCCTCAATAAATGCGGCAACTTACACGGGTTTGCCTCTTCGTTCCAGCCACATGGCCAATAGGTCACGTGCCCAGGCAGGCTGCCTCACTTGCTCCCGAGCTCCGGAGCTACAGTCTTATTCGTTCCACCTCGTCCTGTGTCAGACGGTCCTTCGTGCGATCATACAGCTTCGTCGTGCGGGGACTTTCATGAGCCGCCATGGATTGCGCATGCTCGAGCGCCCCGCCATTGCCGAGGTAGGCGGTGATCCCGGTTGCTCGGAACGAGTGGTTGCCGATCGGCGCCATGATACCCACGGCAATCGCCCGCCGGCGGATCATGCGCCAGGCATCAGCCTGGCTCATTGGCTGCTCAGTCAACACTGCCGGGTTCCGCCGCGGGCTGGTCCGAAACAGCCAACCTTTCCGGTCTTGGCTGATGCCAGCCGCCGCGATGTAGGCGTGTAGCACCTCGGCAAGCGCGTGATGACAAGGCATGGCGTGATGCTTGCCACCTTTCTCATGCAGCCGGACCTGCCATCCGGCGCCCTTGGGCCGTAGGTCCTCCACCTTCATTCGCAGCGCCGCCGTGATCCGCGCGAAAGAGTAGGTGAGGGTGGCGATTAGCGCCCGGTCGCGCAGGTCGCGCACGGTCTCGGTCGGGATCGAGTCCATCAGCCGACGCCACTCCTCGGCCTCGAGCACCGGGGTCTTGCCCGTCTTCACGACGTGCTTCGGGCCGCGCACGGCCGCGGCCGGGTTCATCGGCACGACCTGGCCG
Source organism: uncultured Alphaproteobacteria bacterium (assembly GCA_963777325.1). GTDB lineage: Bacteria > Pseudomonadota > Alphaproteobacteria > Acetobacterales > Acetobacteraceae > JAFAXA01. The sequence continues at coordinate 722,953 of CAVZQE010000022.1, forward strand.
GTGACCAGCCAGTCGAACAGCATGCGGACGGCGGCGAGCTGCTGCTTCACGCCGGGCGGGCTGTGGTCCTGCTGCAACGCCTCGACCCAGGCGGCAACGTCGAACGGCCGGATTCCTGCTAGGGTGAGGCCACGCGTGTCGCACCACCGGAAGAACCGGCTGCAGGCCCTTGCATAGGCGCGGCGCGTGTGCGGGTTGCGGATGTTGGCCGTGAAGAATTCGATGAACCGCCAGCTCGCGGTATGACCGAGGTCGGCGACCAGGGCCGGCACGACAGGCGTGCTGAGCGGGACGGGCGGAAGATTGCCCGTGCGGAGCGCGACGACCTGGCCCGTGACTTCGGAGCCGTCGTTCAAGAGGCGGCCCCGAACAGGGCGACCCCGGCCGCTGGAGCGGCGACGAGCAGATCGCCGTCCTTCGTCGCGAGCGGCAGCCGCAAACGCATGGCCAGCTCCAGGTAGCTCGCATCGTAGCTGCTCAGGCGATACCGCCGCATCAGGTCGAGCACGGTCTCAGCCTCGTCCAGCGTCGGTGGATCGACGACCTGGAGCGGCAATGGCCGCAACAGCCCCAGCGCGCCGGCGACGCCGTCCTGGGTCAGACGTCTCCGCCGCTCGGCAATGCCGAGCACGTTCGTGATCTCGAACGGCCACAGCGCCGGCACCGTCGCGCCGCCTACGCGAATGGCGGCCAGCGCCGCGTCTCCCTCGGCCGTGGCTTCGTCCTCGAACAGCCATTGGCAGGCGAACGAGGAGTCCAGCACGCACGTGCTCACCTCGGCTACCGGCGGCCCTCTGCGATCAGTTCTTTGATGCTGAGCCCGCCGAGCGTTTTCCCGGCCCGAAAGGCCCTGAACCGCTCAACCAGCTCGTCGGCCGCCTCGCGCTCGTCCTCGATCGCGCGGTCGGAACGGTCGACATCCCGCATCTGGCGATCGAACTCCTCGGCGGTGATGCCGTCGTTGACGCCGTGCTGCTTGAGGAAGCCGTCGAGTTCGGCCCGGGTCCCATAGCCGAGCATGCGCCGCAGGCCCGGCCGGGTCAGGCGCCCGGCGCGGTACTCTTGCAGAGCGAGCGCTTCGAGCGCGCGGCGTTCCAGCTCGGCTTCGGAGCCGAGCCCGGCGGCCACGTCGTCGGGGATGGCGATGGTCACGTTCATCGCCGGAGCCTACTCCGGCCCCCTGCCCCGGCGCAATCTGGTCCGTATGATAAAGCACGTTATCATTCGCAAGATGTCCAAGTGAGGGAGGATACCGAGGACTAAACTGGTTCGGCCGGCCCAAACACGCCCATTCTAGACCACGGGCTGACCGATTCTGCCCGGCCCACGACCTTGTGCCTCCGTCATGTTGTTGGTGCGGACAAAGCTGGAAACGCATGCGCTGAACGCGGCTGCCCTTTCATTCGGGGTGAGCAACCTCGCGCGAATCCAGAAGTCGGCGAAGGTCCTGTGAGAGGCCTCCAACACGCGGAAGGTCGCATCATCAAGCGCATCGTTCATGCTGGTCCATCCGTCGCCAAGACGGCGGTCGCCGTTGGCCTGCCCATGGCAAGCTCGAAGGGGATCGCGCATTGGCTACAACCGCCCTGCCCTTTAAATTAGCTTCTCCTGGGCCGAGGTCGGTGGCGCCGCAGCCCCTTAGGCCCGTGCCAGCGGCGCGTCAGGTGCATCGCGGTGACGACGCCTTCGTCTTCTCCGAAGATCAGGGCAGCGCCGGCTAACCGCTCGGCGGAAGTGGGCGTGAGCACGTCGCGCTCCACCAGTTCTTTCAGCCGCCCTCTTGTGACGTGGACTAGGCGGCAGCCGCGCCCAACCCATGTCTCGCGATCGGCATGCAAGGAGATGCTGTTCATCGTCGCCGCCCCAAGCCCGCGCTGCTGTGCGCGCGCCGCAGCATGCTTGGAGACGCCGAAGGTTATGGTTCCTACGAAGGACAAGAAACCCTCCATCGCTGCGCGGGCCGTTGGGCCCGCAGCAGTTAGACGGAGGCCGAAGAGGTGATTTGCCGTGCTTCGCCGGACCCGGATGTCGGCTCTAAGAGACTGCCCTCAGGCGCGCCACACCCTTCCCCCACCTTGTAGCGGGGCCACTCTCATGTTGCGTGCGAAGGCGTTCAAAGAAGCTGCGAAACCCTCGCTCCTCCGGATCTCCGGCCAATAACCGATGGCGGAGCTGCGCCACAATCTCCTCCGTCTCGCTTGCCGAGTCTCCGCTGTGCTCAACGTCGCAGCCAAGGAGCTTCACCCAGTTCTGGCCATACCGGGGCTGCAGACGCATGCCACATCCGTAGAACTTCGCCGCCTCACGATCGTCGGCCTCGCCGTCGCCGACCATCTCGAACCACTCTCCCGGGATCAAGATTGCATACTGTTCGGCGCCTTTAACGGCCTCACGAAGGAATGGGAGGATGGCCCCCTTCTCGATCGCGTCGGGCGCGTCGGGCGCGTCGGGCAACGTAGCAATCGCGAGTAGAAGCAATAACCCTTTTCGTTCTGATTGGGGGTAGTCGTCGATGGCCTGGCCCGCCCGAGGCTGGTGAGCCTGGACCAGCATGCAAAAGGTGTCCGTCAGGGCATCCGTCTGCTGTGTCGTCATCGTCCATCCCTCTCGCGGATACCGTCCGCTTACGGGATGTCTCATTCAACCGTGGAGCGGAGGACGTCTCACCTCCTCCCGCTCCACCCCCGGTATTCCCGATTGATTCGGCATTTTCGACCAAGGCTTCTACTAGGCCGTGTGGACGGATAGCAGAAAGTATGTGGTGAGGGATTCCCGAATCGGTGTTTTGCCGAATCAATGGGTGACCGGCAACTGGGAGCCGGGCCATGCTGACGGGAATGACCGAGGAGGACTGGGACATCGTGCTGCGGGTGTTCGACGCGGCGCAATCGCGGCGAGGCGAGCCTGGGCATGACGACCGGACGTTTTTGGAAGCGCTGCACTTCTTCACGGTTCACAACATCACGTGGCGGGCGCTTCCGGCGGAATACGGCAACTGGAACAGCGTCTGGAAACGGTTTTGGCGGCTCAGCCGTTCGGGTGTGTTCGAGGCCTTCTTTCAAATCCTGGCGGAAACCAGCAAAACGGCGCACTTGGTGCAGATGTTCGACAGCACCGTGGTGCGGGCGCATGTCTCGGCTGCCGGCGCAAAAGGGGGCGGGAAAATCAAGCGCTCGGCCGTTCGCGAGGCGGGTTTTTGTGCAAGATCCACCTCAAGACGGACTTCGACGGCCTGCCCATCGCATTCCACCTGACCGGCGGGGAGGCCAGCGATTGCACTCAGCTGGAGACCTCTCTCGACATCGGTCCCGACATCAGGCCGCGCGCGGCGATCACCGACAAGGGCTATGACTCGGCGGCGAACCGCGCTGCCTGCCGCAGGCGCGGCATCATTCCGGTGATCCCGCATCGCGAGAACGCCAAGAACAAGCCCCGTTTCTTTCCGAAGTTGCTCTACAAGACCCGCGCTCGGATCGAGCAAGCCGTCGGCAAGCTAAAACGGTTCAAGCGCATCGCCCTACGCTGCGAAAAAACCGCCGAGAGCTATGCCGGTCTCGTCGGCTTCGCCTGCGGGCTCATCTTGATCAAATCCGTCCACACGGCCTAGCCCTCATGGAGGGTGCGCCGCTTGTTCCAAATACCCCCGTCGATGACGCTGAACTGCTATCTGAGTTGCGCGTCTATGCTGAACGCATTTATGCTTCATCTAGGCTAAGGACCATCGGGGCAGCTCTTCAACAGCTAGAGGAGAACGTCACTGACGTTCCTAACTCCAAATACTTTCTACTGGAACTCACTCCAGACACGGACACGATAAAAATTACGGGATTCATGGCGAGCCAGAGCCAAGAAGCCCAGTCTCGATATACCGACGTTGAAAGGCGGATTGCCGGGGATGAGAGAAGCGATGCGGTCTTAGTTTCTGTCGATTCCATTTCTTCCCTGAGACGCGCATATCCTAACTATTTTTTGGACACTGGAGCATTTGCCGATCTCTTAGAAGAAGCTTTGTCTGGTCGCTTACTCGCCTTGGCGAAGGTGTGATGCGCATCGACCTTTTCAAACGCCCGGTCCATTGCGCCGGGCGCTTCATCCGCTTCCACTTCTCGCGCCATATCGATGAACCGGCGAGACTGTTCGGGATTGTCGGATTTAGGGGGAGGGTCTGCTTTGCGACTCATCGATGACGATCCTGTCGTTGTCCGCCGATTCATTGCAATTTGCGCGGATCTTCTAGCGGCAACTGATAGACATAGTCTGATTGACCTGGAAGCGGAGCTTGTAGGGCTTGTCGATCAAGCTTTACGGAATGTGAAGGACGAGACCGTCCCCGCTCTCCACTCCACTGGATAACCAGCACCGGATCGCCGTTTACGAACACGAGATCGCACTGATAAAGACCACCGATGCCGTTGCGGTTGATAGCGGCCAACACCGTCCTAACTTCGTATCTAGGCATGTAACGTGTCTATTTGCGAGCCAACCGTTCGATAGGTCAGACGCTTGCCTTTCGCGCCAACTAGCGCTCGGTCCGCGCGCTGCACGTCATCAAATCCGAGCCGTTCGCGATGATTATGCCGGAGGTCAAACTCTGCGGCGTAGCGGTGCAGGTGGGTTTGGCTGACGTGGAAATAGCAACCGAACACACCCCGTTTGAAGATAGAGAAATAGTTCTCGACGGTGTTGGTATGCCAGAAATAGGCGCGAACGTATTCCTCGGCGCTGTGGCTGACAGAGCCATGCCCGGCAAACTTTTCGCCAATCTTCGGATAGACTGGGCTTTCATCGGTCATCAAGTAAGTAGCGCTGTTGACGTGAGCGGTTATGACCGGGCTGAGAGTCGCGGCGGTGACGTTCGGAACGTGGAAGCTACGCACCTTCCCGTCACGCTCCACCAAGGCGAGCACGGCAGCTTTCGGCGGGATTTTGCCCTTGCGGTTTTTGGCTTTGCCTCCCACGAAAGTTTCGTCGATTTCGACGACTTGGTTTTGCCCGCCGAGCGGTCCGGACCCTTCCATGCCGAGCACAATCATAGCTTCGCGAATGCGGTGCCCCAAGAACCAAGCGGTTTTCATGCTGCCGCCGAAGGTGCGCTGAAGCTGGCGGGTGCTGATACCCTTTTTGCTGCTGCACATCAGGTAGATTGCTTGCAACCAAATCCGCAACGGGACGTGACTGGACTCGAACACGGTGCGCATACGGACGGTGAAGGGCTTGCGGCAGGTGTAGCATTTCCACAGACCCGGCCGGGTGCTCTTGCCTTGGAGGCGTCCGGCTTTTCCGATCGTGCCGCAATTAGGGCAAATAGGTCCGCTCGGCCAAAGGCGCGCTTCGACATATTCAAAGGCGGCGCGTTCGTTGTGGAAATGCTCGGCGGAAAGAACGGACTGCATGACGGCTTGCTCCTAGGCCGTCAAACTACCCCTAGGGGGCGGGTATGTCAAGTGTAACATTGCCGCACGAACTATTATAGATCTCGCTTCGAATGGGATTCAGGTCTTTGTCGCGACCCACAGCTTGTTTCTGATGCGTGAATTCGAGATTTTGCTCGCGGACCCAGGTCACAACACCTTAGATCCCCGCTTTTTTGGTCTGCATCCCTCAGACGAGGGCGTCCGCGTCAGTCAAGGCAAAAACATTACCGATGTTGGTGCAATTGCTTCCTTGGATGAAGATCTTGAACAGTCAGACCGTATTCTAGGGTTGTAGTTTTGAGTTTGCAAATTGTTGATGGCCTCAAGTTCCATTTTCCGGCGGGCTGGAGGGTGAGCAAATTCGACGAATGGAACTTTTATTGTAAACGCATGCAACAAATCGTAGATGGTGTAAAAGCCATCGACGTCATTGCGATCTCGCCCAATTCGGAATTGTTCCTCATCGAAGTCAAGGATTACAGAGCTCACGCCCGCAGCAAACCTTCCAGCCTGAACGCTGAGGTGGGCGACAAGGTGCTCCACACCTTGGCCTGCCTCCTTCCCGGCAAAACTCAACGCAACAGACGCGACAGAAACCGAAATCGCTAGGCTCGCACTCGGAGTATCGAAGATAAGAGTTATATTGCACCTGGAGCAACCGCGAAAGCATTCAAAGTTGCGTCCTCGAGCCATCGACCCGGCGAGCGTGCAAGCGAAGCTTCGGCAAACATTAAAGGCAATCGATGCGCATCCAAAGGTGACGGAGATACGCCGCCTTGACATGGCCTGGAAGGTAACATGATCGACAATTCGTTCCAGGCTACACGTCGAGTCAGACGCTCACTCCTCCCTACTCGAGTCAAAATTACCGCACACACCCCGCCGTGATCTCCTCGCACTTTTCCGCGTAGAGCTTGCCCTCGTGCTTGCGCGCGCGGTAGCTCACCGCGCCGACGCGGCCGGGGTCGAAATCCACCTCCACCGTGCAGGCCGCTTGCGGCGGCGAGGACAGATCCTGCCGGAACGCGCCCGGCTCCGGGTCGAACTCGGCGAAGCCGGGCGAGCCGTCGAACGGCGTGTAGCCGAACTTCCCGTTTGTAAGGTCGCCTCGCATCGGCGCGTAATAGCGGCCGCCTGCGCCCGGCGTGTCGTAGCTCCAGGCGGTGACGCCGTGCTCGGTGAAGCGGGTGCCGGGCTTGCCCATGCACGAGGCCACCTGCCGCGGCGTCATGCCGGTCATGCGGGCGCGCGCGACCGCCTCCGAGGGCGGCGGCACGGACGGGGCGCAGGATGCAAGCGCGACCGCGAGCAGCACGAATAACGGCGCAGCGGATTCGTGCATGAAGCTTCGGCATAAGCGACGCATGAGCGTTCTCCCCAGCAAGCAACAGACGCGCAGCGCTCACCCCGCCTTTGTCGCAACGATAAACCGCCGCCGGAACGGCAGCAACGTGGTGCCGTCCGCGCGCTTCTTGTAGTGCGGCCGGATCGTCTCGGCGTACGCCGCCAGGAACTCCGCCCGCATCGCCGCGTCCAGGGGCGAGAGAAACGGGCGCAGGCTCGTGCCCATCGCCCATTGCACGACCGCGTCCTCGCCCTGGAGCGCGTGCATGTAGGTCGTGTCCCAGAGATCGAGCGAGGCCGTGACCGGCCGCAGCAGATCCCAATACGCGCCCGGATCGAGGATCGGCGGCGCGGAACCGACGCCGGCCAGCAGCGAAGCCCATCGCCCACGTGCCGCGATCTCGTATTGCAGGGCGCGGAACGGCGCGTCGTGCATCGCAGGCATCTGCACGGCGAGGCAGCCGCCCGGCGCGAGCAGCGACACGAGGCGCGGGAACAGCGTCGCGTGATCGCCGAGCCAGTGCAGCGCGGCGTTGGAGTAGATCAGGTCCGGCGGCTCGGCCGGCGTCCAGCACGCGGCGTCCGCGTGCTCGAACCGGCAGTCCGGAACATCGGCGCGCGCGCGTTCCAGCATGGCGTCCGAACTGTCGAGGCCGATTATGTCGGCATCCGGAAATCGCGCCCGGATCAGCGCCGTCACGTTGCCCGGTCCGCAGCCGAGATCGGCGACGCGCGCCGGGGACGTGAGAGGCACCTGCGCCAGCAGATCGAGCGCCGGGCGCAGCCGCTCGCCGGAGAAGCGCAGGTACTGCGCCGGATCCCAGGCCATCCTTACTCTCTCCCGCGCGGCGGAGGCGGAAGCGACAGGCTCCGCACCAGCGCGCGCAGGCTGTCCAGATTATGCACCGGCCGGAACTCGTCCACATGCGGCAGCATCGCGCGGATGCTCTGCGCCTTGGCCTCGAACCCGCTCCAGCGCAGCAGCGGGTTGAGCCAGATCAGGCGGCGGCTCGACCGGTGCAGCCGCTCCATCGCAGCGGCCAGCGTGTCGGGCGCGTCGTCCGGGCGCGGGCGGTCGAGGCCGTCGGTGATGAGCAGGGTCGTCGCCCCTTGCGCCAGCACGCGCTTGCCCCAGCGCCGGTTGAACAAAGTGAGCGCGTCGCCAATGCGGGTGCCGCCCGACCAGTCCGGCACGCTCGCCGCGACCAGCTGGAACGCAATCTCCGGGTCGCGGTGGCGGAGTTGCCGGGTGATGTTGGAGAGCCTTGTCCCGAACAGGAATACATGCACGCGCGCGCGGTCGTTGCTGACCGCGTGCAGGAAGTGCAGCAGGATCGGCGCGTAGCGGGCCATGCTGCCGCTGATGTCGCCGAGGATCACGAGCGGCGGCGTCCGTCGGACGCGGCGGGAGCGGGCGAGGCTCAGGATCTCTCCGCCTTGCCGCAAGCTGGCGCGGATCGTGCGGCGGAGGTCGATCGCGCGGCCGAGCGGGGCGGGCCGCAGCCTGCGGGTCGGGCGGCGGTCGAGCGGCAGCACGAGGCGGCGGATCTCGGACTTGGCGGCCGCGATCTCGGCCGCGCTCATCGCTTCGAAATCCATGCTTTGCAGGCGCTCGCGCTCGCTGACCGTGAAGGTTGCATCGAGCCTGGGCGGCCTCTCATCGGGGTGCGCCGCGCGCGTGCGCGGAGCGGAGAGCGCCTCGGCCACCCGTCGCGAGGCGGGGGCGGGTTTCCGCGGTTCCGGCTTGCGTAAGCCTTCCAGCGCCGCCATCGCTGCCGCGTGCCGGCCGGCGGCCGGATCGCGCCAGAACAGCGCGAAGGCGTGGTCGAACACCTCCGCGTGCTCGTGCCGATGCACCATCGTACAGCGGAGCGCCGCGCGCGCCTGGCGCTGGTCGCCGAGATCGACCAGCGCCAGCGCCCGTTGCGCCGCGATCGTCTCGGCGGGGCCGACCGGCAGGCCGGCGCGGCGCAGCACATGCGCGAACCGCATGACGTTGGCGCCGAGCGCGCCGCTCACGCCTCAGCCGTCCCGGCGATCAGTCGCGCGGCTTCGGCGCCCCGGACGCGCGCGAGGTCGTCCTGGTATTTCAGCAGCACCCCGAGCGTCTCGTCCACATTGCCGGGCGTCAGCTCGGTTTCGTTGAGATGCGCGAGCGCCGTCGCCCAGTCGATCGTCTCGGCGACGCCGGGCAGCTTGAACAGCTCCTCGCGCCGGAGGCGCTGCACGAAGGCGACCACCTGCGCCGCGAGCCGAGCGGGGAGATCCGGCGCGCGGGCGGCGAGGATCTCGCGCTCGCGCGCCGCGTCCGGGTAGTCCACCCAGTGGTAGAGGCAACGGCGGCGGATCGCGTCATGCACCTCCCGGGTGCGGTTTGAAGTGAGGATCACCACCGGCCTCACGCCGGCGCGAATGGTGCCGAACTCCGGCACGGTGATCTGGAAGTCGGCCAGCAATTCGAGCAGGAACGCCTCGAACGGCTCGTCGGCGCGGTCGAGCTCGTCGATCAGCAGCACCGCGGGGGGCTGGTCCGGATCGATGGCGGCGAGCAGGGGGCGCGCGAGCAGGAAGGCGCGGCTGTAAATGTCGTGCGCGAGCCGGTTGCGGTCGGTCTCGCCCGCCGCCTCGGCCAGCCGGATCGCCATCAGCTGGCGCGCGTGGTCCCACTCATACGCGGCGGCCGAGAAATCCATGCCGTCATAGCATTGCAGCCGCACGAGCCGCCGCCCGAGCGCCGCCGCCAGCACCCGGGCGATCTCGGTCTTGCCGGTGCCGGGCTCGCCTTCGAGGAAGATCGGCCTTTGCAGCCCGAGGCCGAGATGGACCGTCGTCGCGAGCTCGCGGTCGGCGATGTAGCCCTGCGCCCGCAGCAGCGCCGAGGTGTCGTCCACGGAGCCGGGCAGGCCGGTCACGCCGGCGGTCGGATTAGATGAGCCCCGCGATCAGCACCAGCACGCAGAGCCACAGGAAGCCGCCGATCCAGGCGATGAGCGGCAGGCCGTAGAACTGCGCCGGAACGAGCGACACCACGCTGATGGCGGCGGGCGGCGCCCGTCTCTCCTGGGCCGGGGCGACGTCGGCGGCGAGGGGGGCGACGGGCGGGCTCGCCTCCCCTTCCGCGAGTGTGAGATGGCGGGTGAAATTGTCGAAGAACTGATCGGCCAGCTGCTTGGCGCTGGCGTCGATCAGCCGCGCGCCGAGCTGGGCGAGCTTGCCGCCGACCTGCGCCTGGACGGCGTAGTGCAGCAGCGTCGCGCCCTCATCCTCGTCCAGCGCGATCTTGGCGCCGCCCTTCGCGAACCCGGCCGCGCCCCCCTGGCCGTCGCCGCTGATCGTGTAGGCGCGCGGCGGGTCGAGGTCGGCGAGCTGCACGCGCCCGCTGAAGCGGGCCGCGATGGGGCCGATCTTCACGCCGACCAGCGCCTTCATCTCCGTATCCGAAAGCTTCTCCAGGCTCTCGCAGCCGGGGATGCTCGACCGCAGCACCTCGGGGTCGTTCAGCGCGGTCCAGACCCTCTCGCGCGGCGCCGGGATTCGCCGTTCGCCCGTCATGTCCATGGAGTCCCTCGCTGCGTTGCGCGGCCCGGACGTTAAGGGCAGGGTCGCGCCCATGCAACCGACGCTCCTTCGTTCCTGCCGCCGCGCCCGTGTTGCGGCGGGCGGCGGCTTCGCCGCGCTTGCTCCGATGCCCGCCTTCGCCGCGCCGCATGCCGGGCCGGTCCCCGGCCTTGTCTGGGGCATCCCCTTCATCGGCGTGCTGCTGTCGATCGCGCTGCTGCCGATGCTGGCCGAGCGGCTCTGGCACCGCCGCATGGGCACGATCGCCGCGCTCTGGGTGCTGGCGCTGCTCGTGCCGCAGGCGGTGCTGCAAGGTCCGCAAGCGGCGGCCGGCGGCGCGTGGCACGCCATTCTGATCGAGTACTTGCCATTCGTGACGCTGCTGCTCGCCCTGTACACGGCGGCGGGCGGCATTCTCGTGCGCGGCGGCAGGCTCGGCAGCCCGGCTGCCAACACCATGCTGCTGGCAATCGGCGCCGCGATCGCCGGGGTGATGGGCACGACCGGCGCGTCCATGGTGCTGATCCATCCGCTGCTGCGCGCCAACGCCCACCGCACGCGCAAGGTGCATCAGGTCGTGTTCTTCATCATCATCGTCGGCAATGTGGGCGGCGCGACGTCGCCGCTGGGCGATCCGCCGCTCTATATCGGCTTCCTGCATGGCGTCCCGTTCTTCTGGCCGCTGACCCGGCTCTGGCCGCAATTGCTGCTCGCGGCGGTGTTGCTGCTCGCGCTGTTCTATCTCGTGGATCGCCGGTCGGCCAAAATCGACCCGATGCCGCCGCCGGCCGAGCGTTTCCACGTGCGCGGCTGGACGAACCTCGCGCTGATCGGGGTGGTGGTCGCGGCCGTGCTGGGGCAGAGCGTCTGGCATCCCGGCGACATCGTGCTGTTCGGCCAGCCCATCGGCGTCGAGCGGCTGGCCGGAATCGCGGTGTTCGCCGGCGTCACGCTGCTCTCGGCCTCGACGACGGCGCGCGCGGTGCGGCAGGGCAATATGTACAGCTGGGGGCCGATCGAAGAAGTGGCCAAGCTGTTCGCGGCCATCTTCATCACCATCGGCCCGGTGCTTGCGATGCTCCAAGCCGGGTTCGACGGGCCGCTCGCGCCGCTGCTGCGCCTCACCTTCGACGCGCACGGACAGCCGCTTCCCGTCGCGTATTTCTGGCTCACCGGCATTCTGTCGGCCTTTCTCGACAACGCGCCGACCTATCTCGTGTTCTTCGAGCTGGCCGGCGGCGATGCCGGGCATCTCACGACCGACCTGACCCTGATCCTCGAAGCGATCTCGGCGGGCGCCGTGTTCTTCGGCGCGCTGACCTATATCGGCAATGCCCCTAATCTGATGGTGCGTTCGATCGCGGCGCATCGCGGCGTTCGCATGCCGGGCTTCTTCGGCTACATGGGCTGGTCCTGCGGCCTGACCTTGCCGGTCTTCGCGCTGCTCACGCTGCTGTTCTACTACTGAGGCGCAAGCGCGCCGTCCGGACGGAGGAAACGACTTGGCGTCTCACATCAGCAACATCCGGCCGGAGCCGGACCAGGTTCTGACCGACATCGCCGACTACGTGACCGGCTACGAGATCGCGAGCGATCTCGCCTACGCGACGGCGCGCAACTGTTTGATCGACACGCTCGGCTGCGGCCTCGAAGCGCTGGAATACCCGGCCTGCTGCAAGCTGCTCGGCCCCATCGTGCCGGGCACGGTCGTTCCAAACGGCGCGAAAGTGCCGGGCACGCAATTTCAGCTCGATCCCGTGCAGGCCGCGTTCAACATCGGCGCGATGATCCGCTGGCTCGACTTCAATGACACCTGGCTCGCCGCCGAATGGGGTCATCCGTCCGACAATCTCGGCGGCATCCTCGCCGTTGCCGACTGGCTGTCGCGAACCGCAATCGCCGCCGGCAAGAAGCCGCTCTCGATGCGCGACGTGCTGACCGGCATGATCAAGGCGCACGAAATCCAGGGCTGCCTCGCGCTCGAGAACTCGTTCAACAAGGTCGGGCTCGATCATGTGGTGCTGGTCAAGGTCGCCTCCACCGCAATCGTCGGGCGGATGCTCGGCCTGACGCGGGACGAGATCGTCAACGCCGTGTCGCTCGCCTGGGTCGATGGCCAGAGTCTCCGCACCTACCGCCACGCGCCGAACACCGGCAGCCGCAAATCCTGGGCGGCGGGCGATGCGACCAGCCGCGCGGTGCGCCTCGCGCTGATCGCGAGAACGGGCGAGATGGGCTATCCGTCCGTTCTGACGGCCAAGACCTGGGGCTTCTACGACGTGCTGTTCAAAGGCCGCCCGTTCGCGTTCCAGCGCCCGTACGGCTCGTACGTCATGGAGAACGTGCTGTTCAAGATTTCCTTCCCGGCCGAGTTCCATTCGCAGACGGCGGTGGAAGCGGCGATGACCTTGCACGACACGCTGCGGGCGGAAGGCAAGAGCGCGGACGACATTGCCCGCATCACCATTCGCACGCACGAGGCCTGCATCCGCATTATCGACAAGCAGGGACCGCTCGCGAACCCCGCCGACCGCGACCACTGCATCCAGTACATGGTCGCCGTGCCGCTGATCTTCGGGCGGCTGACGGCGGCCGACTACGAGGACAGCGTCGCCGCTGACCCGCGGATCGACGCGCTCAGGGCGAAGATCACCTGCGTCGAAGACCCCGCCTATACGCGCGACTATCACGCCCCCGAGAAGCGCTCGATCGCCAATGCGCTGACGGTGGAACTGCACGACGGCACGATCTTGCCCGAAATCGCGGTCGAATACCCGATCGGCCACAAGCGCCGCCGCGCCGACGGCATTCCGCTGCTGGAAGCGAAGTTCCGCACCAACCTCGCGCGCCGCTTCCCGGCCAAGCAGCAGGAGCGCATCCTCGGCGTGTCGCTCGATCAGGCGGCGCTGGAAGCGATGCCGGTGCAGGACTACGTCGATCTCTATGTGATCTGATGGAGGGGGCTGTCGACCGGGTGCGCGCGGCGCTGGCGGCGTCTGGCCATCCGGACACGATCCGCGCCTTTTCGGCTGGCACCCGCACGGCGGCGGACGCGGCGACGGCGATCGGCTGCGCCGTCGCGCAGATCGCAAAGTCAATCGTGTTCCGCGCGGGCGATACGCCGGTGCTGGTGATCGCCTCCGGCGCCAACCGGATCGATCCGGCTCTCGTTTCGGAGGCACTTGGCGCGGCGGTCGGAAAGGCGGATGCGGACTGGGTGCGCGAGACGACCGGCTTCGCGGTCGGCGGCGTCGCGCCGGTCGGCCATCTGACGCCGCCGCGCGTGCTGGTGGACCGGGATCTGCTCGCACTGGATCCCGTCTGGGCGGCGGCGGGATCGGCCTCGCATGTGTTCCAGACGACCGCCGCCAACCTGGTGCGCCTCAGCGGCGGCCTGGTCGCGGACGTCAGGCAGCGCTAGTTGCGCCGGCCGAGGACGCACGCATATCTCCGCCCATGCTTCCCGACCCGCGCGATCGTCCCGTCTATATCGGCAGCGAAATCTACCGACATTCGACCTACGGGCCGAAGCACCCGCTGGCGATCCCGCGCGTCTCGACCTGCACCGACATCTGCCGTGCGATGGGCTGGCTGCCGGACGCGGTGTTCGTGACCGCGCCGATGGCCTCCGACGCGGCGATCGCGCGCTTCCACGACCCGGACTACATCGCGGCGCTCAGGCGCGCGGAAGCAACGCAATCGGTCAGCCCCGAGGATAAAGCGCGCTTTCGCATCGGCGCGGACGGCAATCCGGTCTATCCCGAGATCTTCCGCCGCCCCGCGACCTCCGCCGGCGGCGTCATGCTCGGGGCCGAGCTGACCCTCGCGGGCGGCATCGTGCATTGCCCCGGCGGCGGCACCCATCACGGGCGGCCGGCTCGCGCCTCCGGCTTCTGCTATCTGAACGATCCGGTGCTCGGCCTGCTGACCTGGCTGGATGCGGGGCTCGACAGCGTCGTCTATCTCGATATCGACGCGCATCATGGCGACGGGGTGCAGGACGCCTTCCATGACGACGGGCGGGTGCTGACGATCTCGATCCACGAGGCCGGAAGATGGCCGTTCACCGGGCTCGCCGAGGATCGGGCCGGGGGCGCGGCCCGCAACTACCCGGTGCCGCGCGGCTTCAACGACACCGAAATGCGCTGGATCATGCAGCATTCGGTGCTGCCGCTGATCCGCGTCCGGGCGCCGCAGGCGATCATGCTGCAATCGGGGGCGGACGCGCTTGAGGAAGATCCGCTGGCGCGCCTCTCGCTGTCGAACAACGCGCTCTGGGCGGCCGTGGCCGCAATCCGAGATCTGGCGCCGAGGCTGGTCGTGGTCGGCGGCGGCGGCTACAATCCGTACACGGTCGGCCGCGCCTGGGCCGGGAACTGGGCCACGCTCAACGGCCTCGCCATCCCGGAGCGCACGACACCGGAGGCGGAAGCCGTGCTCCGTGGTCTGCAGTATAACCGTGCCGCTGGCCGCACGCCGCCGGAGCATTGGTTCACCACGCTTCGGGACGCGCCGAGGGAGGGGAAGGTGCGCGACGAGGTGCGGCGGCTCGCCGACACCGCACTCGAGGAGACGCTTGCCGCATGATTCGATTTCTACTTTCGGCCGCGCTGCTGGCCGCGACCCTGGCCGGTCCCCTGGCCACCGGCCCCGCCCGCGCCCAGGGCGACGAGCCGACCCAGGCGCAGGCGGAATTGCCGCGCGAGACGCTCGTCATCGTCACGCAGGACGGCAAGCGGCACGATTTCAACGTCGAGATGGCGACCAAGCCCGCCGAGCAGAGGACGGGGCTGATGTTCCGCAAATCCGTGCCGGAGGATGGCGGCATGCTGTTCGACTGGGGCGCGCCGCGCTCCTCCGAGATGTGGATGCGCAATACGGTCGCCCCGCTCGACATGATCTTCATCAACGAGGACGGCACCATTCGCTCGATCGCCGAGAACACGGTGCCGGAGAGCCTCGCCATTATCGACAGCCGCGGTCCGGTGCGCGCGACGCTCGAACTCGCGGCCGGGACGACGCAGCGGCTCGACATCAGGGTCGGCGACAAGGTGGAGCAGAAGATGTTCGGCAACGCGCCCTGACATGCGCGCGCTCGTGCTCGCCTGCGCCGTGGCACTGCTCGCCTCGGGTCCGGCGCATGCGCTGAGCTTCGAGCCGGGCCGCACCGGCGACGGCAGGCCGACGCTCGCGCTGCAAGGCCGCATCCTGCCCGGCGACGCGTCCCGCTTCCGGGCCGTCCTCGCGCGCTCCGGGCCGGTGTCGCTGTTCGTGCTGAACAGTCCGGGCGGCGCCGTGCTCGACGGGCGGGACATCGCGCGCATGATCCGCGCCCGCGGCGGCTCGACGCTCGTGCCCGCGCGCGCCGTCTGCGCCTCCGCCTGCTTCCTGCTGTTCGCCGCCGGGCGGCACAAATACGCCGAGCCCGGGGCGATGATCGGCGTGCACAGCGCCTCCGTGTCGGGCGGCGGCGAGAACACGAGCACGCTCGGCACGACGACCCTGATGGCGCGCGAGGCGGCCGCGTATGGCGTGCCCGCGTCGATCACCGGCCGCATGGTGACGACGCAGCCGGGGCAGATGGCGTGGCTCGACCGGACCGAGCTGGAAACGATGGGCGCGCAGGTGACGGCGCCAACCGGCGGTTCGGGCACGCCGGTCGCACCGGGGTCTTCGGGCAACGCCCCGTCCGACTGGACACAGGGCTTCGAGGCCGGGCGGCGGCTTGGTGCGACGGCGGCGTGCGCGCCGCCCCCGGGCCTCGCCGAGCAGACGGACTGGGTGTCCGGCTGCCGGTCCGGGCAGAAGAGCGGACAGGCGGCCATTGCCGGGACGGCGGCCGGCGGGGAAGGGGAGACAGACTGGGAGCGCGGGTTCGATGCGGGACGGCGGTCGCCGCCCGGTCCGGGCGGGGCAGCGCGCTGCGGCGCGGCGCCTGCTGGCGTTGCGAGCGTGCCCGATTGGGAGGGCGGCTGCCGCTCGGGCCTGCGGTCCCAAGGGCTGTCCCAGTGAGGGTGACTTGCGCGGCCGCGTCGCGGCCCATAGGGTCCGGCCGTTATCGGGGCGTGGCGCAGCCTGGTTAGCGCGCGTGTTTTGGGTACACGAGGCCGCCGGTTCGAATCCGGCCGCCCCGATCGTGGATGGGTGCAGAGGAGGAGCTAGGGGCGTGCGCGCACGGATCTATCAGCGGCCGAAGAGCGCGATGCAGTCCGGCTGGGCCGGGACGCAGGAATGGGTGCTGGAGTTCGAGCAGGCGGAGCCGCGCAAGCCCGATCCGCTGATGGGCTGGATCGGCAGCGCTGACACGCTTGCGCAGGTGACGCTGTTTTTCCCGACGCAGGAGGAGGCGGTCGCCTACGCCGAGAAGCGGGCGCTCCCTTATGATCTCGAATTGCAGCCGAAGCGGCACATCAAGCCGAAGGCCTATGCCGACAATTTCCGGTTCGGCCGTAAGGAAAATTGGACGCATTGACTGACGCCTCGCGCCATACCGCGTGGTTGCGAGCCGAAACCGAAGCAATCCGGCGAGGCGTGCGAACTGAGGTTGAGTTGCCGCTGCGCTCTCGCGACGGCGGCTGCGGATGTTGCCTGCCGTGAGTTGCGCGCCCTTAGCTCAGTTGGATAGAGCAACAGCCTTCTAAGCTGTGGGTCGGTGGTTCGAGTCCACCAGGGCGCGCCATCTCAGCCGGGAGCCGGATCGAGCTGATAGAGCCGATGTTCGGGGAGCGTCCGTATAAGGTGCGCATCCGGCAAGCTTCCGGACAATCGCCTGTGGCGGTCATAGACGGCGACGTACACCGCGCTAAACCGGTCGAACAGGTCCGGAAAACGGTTCCGCAGCTCGCTCAGCCAGGCCCGCAGGGTCGCATCGTCGGCCAGCGCGAGCGGACGACTGTCGCTCTCCACCTGGAACGCTCGCAGCGGGACATCGGCGTTCCGGTAGAGCACCGGCTGCTGACCGCGTTTCAGGTAAAGTTCGGGGACCAGAACGCCGTCGTGCGTCGCCAGCGCAACGATCTTGTCCAGGGGCGGATTCCAGCGGCCAGGGTCACGCAGCGGTGAGGCGTAGGCGGTGTTCTGGTCGAACTGGAACAAGACCGACCCGGGCTTCAGCGAGGCAAAGGCCGTCCGATAGGTTTCGATGATGCCGTCGGAAGCGCGCCAGTCCGCGGCGACCGTCCCGATCCGGAACAGGAACGCCAGCGCCAGCGCCAGCGCCGCGACTCGCTGCAGGCGCGGGTCGACCGCGCGTAGATCGAGGAATCCCGCGAGCACGAACGCGACCGCCAGACCATACCGCACGGGCACACCGCCGGACGCGAACACGTAGAGCGGCGCGACGAGAGCGATCGCGGGAAGCATGAGGACTACGAGGAGGTTTCGCGGCTCGCAGCGCAGCCACCCTCTGCCGATCGCCACGACCGACACGATGCCGAGGCTCGCGAGCAGGGCCGCATCGCCGAGGCGGTTGCCGAACGTAAGCGCCTCGACGAACATGATGATCTTGGTGCCGATTTGCAGGAGATCGAAATTGATGGCGCCGCCCAGCTCGCCAGTGCTGCTTTGCAGCAGAAGCAGCGCCGGCAAGACGAGCGGCACGACCACGGCCGCCAAATGCGCCAGGGTGCGGCGCGGCGACACCCCCTCTTCGAGCAGACAGCCGAGTTCCCAGAAGCCGACCACCTCCGCGAACACCGCCAGCGGGAAGAGGTGGCAGAAATAGAGGACCAGAGCACTCCCGCAAGCGGCGAAGGTTCGGGCCACGATCGAGCGGCGGAGCGCGACGTGCAGCGCCAGCGCCCACAGGCTGAGGCCGAGCCCGAGCAGATTGTTCTCGTAGCCGCGCAGCAGGATCCAGTTGTACAGGAAAAGGAAGCTCAGCAGCGGCAACGGCGACCAGCGACCGTTGGCGGCACGACTAAGAATGATCGTGCCCGACGTCATGAGGGCCAGCGTCGCCAGCACGACAAGGAGCGTGGCCTGCTCGACCGTCATGAGCCTGGCCAGTCCCGGAACGATCACATCCAGGGCGAGATCGGGGACGGCATCCCAGTGAACGGCGAAATCGCGCGCGTAGGCGGCGGGGTCGGTCAGTATCTCAAGCCGGACGACATTGAAGAAGTGCTGTGACAGCGGCGGCAGGCCGACCAGGAGAACCGGAACGGAGGCAAGTGCCGTTCCGACCAGCCAGAGGAGCCAGAGGCGGGCGGGGTTTCCGACGATCCATTGGGCCAGTGTCGGTGTACGTGATGTCTGATGGCGCGTCAGGCGCAATCCGAAGCGCTCAAAGAACAAGCTGTGCAATTTTGGATGACTTTCGAAATAGTGCTGCTTATTTCAGAGAGAACCGTTTCTCTCCCTTCCGGAGCCAATCACCGGGCCGGGTTGTCCCACCTCTCGCGCCAAAGTAGTCGATGACGTATCGAAAGTGTGCCGCCTTTTGTCTCGGTCGAGGGTTCTGAACACAAATTTAAGGTGGGTCCGGAGACGCGGCCGGTTCATTGCAAACGAATTGGCTTCGGGGCCGCTGGTCTCTGGTTCAAATAAGCGTGTCATGGCTCCGGAGCACTTGACGGGGGACGCCTCGTCCCCACCCGCCGGGGATGCTACGCGGCGCGGCGGCGGGTCAGCCCGGCCTGGATGACCACGGCGATCAGCAGGAAGGCGCCGCTGGCGAGACCCTGATAGGCGGCGCTCAAGGTGCCGATCTGGTTGATCACGTTCTGGATCAGCCCGAGCAGCAACGCGCCCGAGAGCGCGCCGAGCAGGGTGCCGACGCCGCCGGTCAGCAGCACGCCGCCGATCACCGCGGCGGCGATCGACTGCAACTCGTAGCCGGTGCCGGCGGCCGATAGTCCGGAATAGAGATGCGCGGCCAGCAGCGCACCCGACAGTCCTGCAAGGCCGCCGCTCAGGCAGTATGTCTGGATCTTGGTCCGTTCCACCCGCACACCGAGCATGCGGGCCGCCTCCTCGTTGCCGCCCACGGCGAAGACGGCGGCGCCGAAAGCGGTGCGGTTCAGCACGAGCGCGGCAGCGGCATAGGCGAGCACGAGAATCCAGATCAGGTTGTTGACGCCGAGCACCGAGCCGTTGGCGATCACGGCGAAGAAGCCGGGCTGTCCGATCACCAGGCTCTCCCCGGCGAGCGCGACCGCCGCCCCCTTGATCGCGAGCAGCGCCGCCAACGTGACGATGAACGGCGCCATCCTCGCCCGCGCGATCAGGTAGCCGTCGATCAGCCCGACCAGCAGACCCATCAGCACCGGACAGGCCAGCGCGGCACCCCAGCCATACGGCACGGCATAGGCGGCGAGCACGGTGCCCAGCCCGACGATGGAGCCGACGGCGAGATCGAACCCGCCCAGGATGATCACGAAGGTCTGGCCGATCGTGACCAGTCCGACGAAACTCGCCGCCGTCACGATGTCGCCGAGATTGCCCGGCTGCAGGAAGTCCGGGAACGCCATTCCCGCCGCGATTACCGCCAATGCCAGCACCCCCACCGCGCCACGGGACTGGACCAGTTCGATGAGCCGCCGCCGCCGCTCTCCGCCTCCCTGCGCCGCCACGACCGCCGCCATCGCCTCAGCCTCCGCTGCGCTGCAGATAGAGCGCGGCGACGATGAAGGCGGCCTTCAGGATTTCGGCGTAGGTGGCGTCGATGTCGTTCATGATGAAGCTCGCGCTCAGAACCTGGAGCAGCAGCACGCCGGCGACCCCGCCGACGATCGAGATGCGTCCGCCAGAGAGCGGCGTGCCGCCGATCACCGCGGCGGCGATCGAAATCCAGCTCAAAGCTGACCCCGATGTAGTTCGGGTCCGCGGCCCCGAGCCGCGCGGACGCGAACACGCCCGCAAGCCCCGCCAGCAAGCCACTCGCGGCATAGACGAGCGCGAGCGTGGTCCGCACCGGCATCCCGGCCAGAAAGGCGGCGGTGCGGCTCGAGCCGACGAAGATCGCGTAGCGGCCGAAAGTGGTCCGCCGCGTGACCCAGCCCGCCAGGACGGCGGCGAGGAACGCGACCAGCGCCACGACCGGCAGTACCGAGAGGCTGGCCGAGCCGAGCCAGCCATAGACCCCCTCGTCCGGCAGGGTGAGCCGCGACCCGCTCAGCAGCGCCTGCGCCAATCCGCGCGCCGCCACCAGCAGCGCGAGCGAGGAGATCAGCGGATCGACGCGCAAAAAGGCGATCAGGCAGCCATTGCAGATGCCCGCGCTCAGGCCCGCGACGATGCCGACCCCGGCCGATGTGGCCTGCCCGAGGCCGATCGAGACGCCGATTGCGGCGGATGCGAGCGCCATCACGGAGCCGACCGACAGGTCGATGCCGCGCGTGCCGATCGCGAGACTCTGGCCCAGCGTGATGAGGATCACCGGGGCCGCCTCGAACAACAGATTGCGGACGACGAACGGATTGCGAAACCCGGGCGTGACCGCTAGGTCGATCGCGATCAGCAGGACGAAGGCGACGTAGACGCTGTAGCCGCGCAGCCAGGGCAAGGCGCCGGACCGAAGCCGCTGCGTGCCGGCGACGCCGCCACCCGGCCCGTCCTGGGTCGCGGGGCTCACCGGCTACTCCGGGCGAGCCGCCGGATGCGTCGCCAGCAGGGCGAGCACATCGTCCGCGCTGGCGGCTCCCGTGGTCATCTCGCCGGATACCGCGCCCTCGTCCAGCACGACGAGCCGATGCGACAGCGCCAGCAGCTCCTCGATCTCGGACGACGTCACCAGCACGCCCAGACCCTCGGCGGCCAGTTCCCGGATGGCGCGATGCACCTCCTCCTTGGCGCCGACGTCGATCCCGCGCGTCGGGTCGTCCAGCATCAGGGCTTGCGGGCTGGCGCAGAGACAGCGCGCCAGCAGGACTTTCTGCTGATTGCCGCCCGACAGGCCGGAGATGGGCTGAAGCGGCCCGGCCGTGCGGATGCCGAGTTCGCGAATGAAGCGGCCGACCAGCTCCCGCTGCCTGCGGCGCGAGACGACGCCGAAGCGGCTGATCCGGGTCAGCACGGACGCGGTCAGGTTCTCCTGCACGGAGAGCCCCGGAAAGATGCCTTCGGCGCGGCGGTCCTCGGACAGGAAGCCGAGGCCGTGGCGGATGGCGTTGGCTGGGGTCAACCGGCCGAGAAGCTGGCCCGCGATCTCCACCGTGCCCGCTTCCGGCTGCTCGGCGCCGAACACGGCCTTGAGCGTCTCCGTGCGCCCGGCCCCGAGCAGTCCGGCAAGCGCCACGATCTCCCGCCGATGCACATCGAACCCCACGTCGCGGACGCGCGTCGTCCAGCGGAGATGGCGCACCGACAGCGCCGCTTTGCCGGGGGCGGCGGCGCGCCCGGTCCGCCCGGCGCCGGGTTCCGCTCCGCTCGCCGCCTCGCGCCCGAGCATGGCGGCCACCAGCGCCGGGCGCGGCAATTCCTGCGGCGTGCCACTGCGGACGAGAGCGCCGTCGCGCAGCACCGTCAGCCGGTCGCACAGCCGGTAGCACTCGGAGAGGCGGTGACTGACGAACAGAAGCGCGATCCCGTCGGCGCGCAGCCGCTCGACCACGCCGAATAGCACCTCGACCTCGGCGCTGCTCAGCGCCGAAGTCGGCTCGTCGAGGACCACGACCCGCGCCCCGAACGAAACCACCCGGGCGATCGAGACCATCTGCTGCAGGCCGAGCCCGAGAGAGCGCAGCTTGCGCGCCGGATCGATCGCCAGCCCGTAGCGTTGCAGCACGGAGCCTGCGTCAAGCAGCATCCGGCGACGGTCGATCAACAGGCGTCCCGCGTGCTTCGGCTCGCGTCCGAGGTAGATATTCTCGGCGACGCTGCGCTCCGGGATCAGGTTGATTTCCTGATAGACCGCCGAAACCCCCGCGTTCTGGGCGCCACGCGGATCTTCGAAGCGGACCGCCTTGCCGTCCATCAGCAGGCTGCCGCCGTCCGGCTGGTAGAACCCGGTCAGCACCTTGATCAAGGTGGACTTGCCGGCGCCGTTCTCGCCAACCAACCCATGCACCTCACCCGCGCGCAAGGCGAACGAGACGCCCCGCAGGGCCTGGATCGTTCCGAACGTCTTGCGCACCTCCCGCGCCTCGATCACGACGCGGGAGGTGGCGGCGGCGGCGCCGGGCGATCCGGCGCTGGTCATGCGACGGGGATCTCCGCCCTCAGTAGGGTGCGCCGCTCTTCATGGCCTGCTCGGCGTTCTCGCGGGTGTAGAGCGCGTCCTTCATGATGATCTTCTGCGGCACCGGCTGGCCGTCGAACCATTTCTGCAAGGCGTCGAAAGCCTGCGGGCCGAAGCGCGGGTTGGTCTCCACATCCGCCTGCGCCTCGCCCTCGGCGATCGCGCGCACCAGATCCTTGGTGCCGTCGATCGAGACGATCGCCACGTCCTTGCCGGGCTTCTTGCCGGCGTGTCGGATCGCCGTCATCGCTCCGAGCGCCATCACATCCGCCTGCGCATACAGGGCGTTGATGTCCGGGTGCGCGAGCAGGAGCTGGCCCATGACGCGCTGGCTGTCCGTGGTCGACCAGTTTCCCGTCTGGGCGGCGAGCAGGTGCATGTTCGGGTGCTTCTTCAGTTCGTTGGCGAAGCCCTCGGTGCGCTGCGTTTCCACGGAGTTGCCGTAAGCGCCCTGGATCTCCACGATCTCGGCCTTGCCGCCGGTCGCCTTGGCCAGCGCGTCCGCCGCCCGCACGCCCTGCGTATAGAAGTCGGACCCCATGAAGGTGATAAAATCCTTGCAGAACGTCCCGGCGGTCTGGCGGTCGATGGTCACCACCGGAATGTTCTTCGACGCCGCCTGGGCCAGCGCCGGCTGCAAGCCCGTCGCGTTGATCGGCGCGATCACCAGCGCCTGCGCTCCCTGCGAGATCATGTTCTCGACGTCGGCGACCTGCTTCGCCTGGTTGTCATTGGCGTTGGTGTAGAGCAGCCTCTTCACGTTCGCGGTTTTCGCGGCATCCTGGACCGATTTCGTCTCGGCCGCCCGGAACGGGTTCTGCTCGTTTTCGGACTGCGAGAAGCCCACCACCATCCCGGCAAGCTTGGCGTGGTTCGGATTGGGGTTGGTGCAGGTCTGGGCGGACGTCGTCTCGATCTTCTGCGCCGCCCCGTTTTGAGCCATGGCCTGCGACCCCACCCCGCTCGCGGAGGCGATCACGGCCGCCGACGCCAGCAGGCGCCACGCATTCAGACTTTTCATCGAACGCTCCTCGTCGTTGCTTCTTGATGTGGCACGGACGATGCCGGTACGCGTCTCCCTTTCCGGTCCGTCTCGCATGCCGCGCTCCGCCGAGACCGACCCGCCGGCGCCGGCTCAATCTAGACCGACGGCGAACCGTTACGAAACCCCCGCGTCGGCCGGGCAGGGGCGACCGGCGTGGCACCGCCTTGCGGCGCGCGTGTGCCGCCACCATCCTGTACCCGATGGACGTGGCCCGCTTCGACGTGATCGTAATCGGGGCCGGCATCGCCGGCGCGACGACCGCCGCCGCCCTGGCGCCGACGCACCGGGTCGCGCTGATGGAGGCCGAGGAGGCGGCCGGCTTTCACACCACCGGCCGGTCGGCGGCGATGTGGATCCTGAACTACGGGCCGCCCGACGTTCAGGTGCTGACCGGCCTGTCGCGCCCGTTCTTCGAGCATCCGCCGCCGGGGTTCGCGGACGTGCCGCTGCTGCGCCGGCGGCCGATGGTCTATCTTGGCCCGCCAGAACAGGCGGCGGCGCTCGATGCGCTGGTCGCAACCGGGCAGGGTGTCCGCAAGCTGCCGCTGACCGAGCTGCGCGGCATGGTTCCGGCGCTCAGGCCGGACTACGCGCGCGCCGCCGCGATCGAGGAGGACGCGTTCGACCTGGACGTCGCGGCGATCCATCAGGGCTATCTGCGGCAAATGCGGGCGCGCGGCGGCGTTCTCGTTCTGAGCAGCCGGACGCGGCGCATCGAGCGGCGGGGCGGGGCCTGGGAGGTGGAGACCGCCGCTTCCGGCACGCTGCAAGCGGCTGTGGTCGTGAACGCGGCCGGCGCCTGGGGCGACGAGGTGGCCGCCCAGGCCGGGGTCGCGCCGCTCGGGCTGGCGGCGTGCCGGCGCACCGGCGTCATCATCGACCCGGCGCCCTGGGCGGTGCGGGATTGGCCGCTGCTCGGCGATGTCGGCCATACTTGGTACATCCGCCCCGAGGCGCGCACGCGCCTGATGGCGACGCCGTGCGACGAGACACCCATGCATCCGCACGACGTGCAGCCCGAGGAGCTGGACGTGGCGCTCGCGATCGACCGCATGCAGCGTGCGCTCGCGATCGAGGTGCGGCGGGTGGAACGCGCCTGGGCGGGCCTACGCACCTTCACTCCGGACCGCAATCTCGCCTTCGGCTGGGACGCCGATGCGCCAGGCTTCATGTGGTGCGTGGGGCAGGGCGGTTACGGCATCCAGACATCGGCGGCCGCCGGGCAACTCGTGGCGGCGCTCGTTACCGGGCGCGATCCGGGACCGGCCGGGCGCATCGTGCCGCGTATCGATCCCGCGCGCTTTCGCACCGAGACGCGGGCCGCCTGATCCTGGCCGCGTCAGCCGAGGGCGCGCAGCTCCTGGCGCAACCGTAGCTCGTCCATGTCGAGTTCGCGTTCGAGGCGCAGGAGGATGTCGTCCTGAAGCTCGCCCGTCCTGTTCTGTCGCAGAGCGCTGGTCCGCGCCGCTTCGAGCGCCACGAGACGGAGATTGATCCGGGCCATTGTCTCGGCGCGCGCCGCCCCCGAGAGCTTGCGGTTGAGCGCCGCCTCCTGCGCGCGATCGCGATATTCCGGCATCATGTCCTGGGCGATCGCGCCGTTCAGCACGTCTCGGCTCTGCTCCTCCATCGCGGCGAGCTCGGCTTGCCGCATGGACGCCCGCGCCCGGGCTTCGGCCTCCCGTTCGCCGCTATCGTCGTCGCTCGCCAGTCCGAGCGCCTGAATGAGCGGCCCGAGGGTGGTTCCCTGGATCAGCACGGTCGTCAGGATCAGAACGAAGGTGAGGAACAGGATGAGGTCGCGGCCAGGAAACCCCTCCGGCAGAGCGAGCGCGACCGCCAGGCTAACGACGCCCCGCATCCCGGCCCAGGCGACGACGCACGGGACGGCGAGGCTGGGAGCGGGATCGCGCGCGCCCAGGCCCGGAATGATCCAGCCCGGAACGTAGCTGCCGAACAAGACCCACACGAACCGGACGAGGATGACCGCAAGGGTGATTTCGGCCGCGAGCGGCAGCAGGCCGAGCGCAGTCCCGGTGCCGAGCCGGTCCAGCACGCCGCGCAGCGACAGCCCGATCAGGATGAACACCATCGCCTCGAGCACGAAGACGACGAAGGACCAGGTCGCCCGCGCCTCGAGGCGGGTCTGGGCGGAGAACACCGTGTGCTGACGCCGGCCCATCCAGAGGCCGGAGGCGACGGTCGCGAGCACGCCCGAGGCGCCGATCTTCTCCGCCGCGAGATAGCATACCCACGCCGCGAGGAAGCTGATGGCGATTTCCAGATGCGTATCGTGCAGGCGCTGGAGCAGCCAGACGATGACAAACCCGCACGCGACTCCGACCGCGATCCCGGCCAACGCCACATACGCGAACTGGATCGCGGCGAGACCAGGGTCGAACATGCCGGTCAGGACAGCGGCCACGGCGAAGCGGTAGAGGACAATGCCAGACGCATCGTTGACCAGGCTCTCGCCCATCAGCACCGTGGTCAGGCGGCGCGGGATGCTCAGCCGTTCCAGGACGGAGCCGGCCGTCACGGCGTCGGGCGGGGAGATAATCGCGCCGAAGGCGAAGCAGGCGGCCCAGGGCAGGTCCGGCAGCAGCGCCTTCAAAATCCAGCCGACGGCGAGCGTCGTGAACGCGACCGCGCCGATCGCGAGCAGCAGGATCGGCCGCAGATTGGCCCTGAAATCCTGCCAAACCGTGAAGAACGCGCTCGACTGGAGTAGCGGCGGCAGGAACAGCGCCATTGCGAGATCCGGGTCGAGCGTAAAGGTGAGCCGCTCCGGCGTGAGCGCCAGCGCCATGCCGCCGAGGACGAAGGCCGCCGCCGGCGGGATGGCGAGCCGCCGCGCGATCAGGGCGAGGACGACGGCGCTCGCCATCAGCAGCAGCACCAGTTCGAAGACGTGGACGGGAGCCTCGGCCATCATGCTCAAACCGGACCTGCGGGCATTGATGCGCCGCCGCCGGCCTCAGCCGCCCCCGATCATCCGTCGGGCGAGCGCGGCAAGCTCGGACGGAAGGAATGGCTTCGCGATGAAGGCCTCTCGCGGCAGGTACCGTCCCGGCTCCTCGGGCCGCGGGCGGCCGGTCATGTAGAGGACGGGAAGCTCCGGGCGCATTTCGCGCGCGATCCGGGCGAGTTGCAGCCCGTCCTGCTCGCCGCCGAGCTGGATGTCGGTCAGCAGGATCGCGATCGGCGCGTCCGACCGCAACTGAGCAACCGCCTCCGCCACCGTCTCCGCCTCGATCACCTCGAAGCCGTCGTCAATGAGCGATTCCGACAGCGACAGCCGGATCAGGAACTCGTCTTCCACGAGAAGGATGGTCGGCTTGTCGTGTTCGGCGGACATAAGCCAGTGTCCTACGGCCAAGCTCCCTCTGCAACCTGTCGATCCCGGCCCGCGTTCCATCGGATTGCCTGGAGAAACGTGCTCCGGGCGCAACCGTGTCTGTTGAGTTCCATGCCGCAGACTGCCTCTCCCGCGCCAGAGACCGCCGGCAGCGCCGGAGACAGCGACATATTCTTCGTGGCCGTCTCGGCCACGCGCATGCCGATGCTGGTGACCGACCCGAACCTGCCCGACAATCCGATCGTGTTCGCAAACGAGGCGTTCTGCGAGCTGACCGGCTATCCGCCCGGGGAGCTGGTCGGGCGCAACTGCCGCTTCCTGCAAGGGCGCGACACCGACCGGGCGACGGTCGCCATCGTCCGCGACGCACTCGAGCGGCGCGCCAACATCTCCGTGGAGTTGCTGAATTACCGCAAGGACGGGACGCCGTTCTGGAACGCGGTGTTCATAAGCCCCGTGTTCGCGCCGGACGGCCGCCTGCGCTACTTCTTCGCCTCCCAAATCGACGTGACCGCCCGGCGGGACGCGGAGCGGGCGCTCGAACAGGCGCAGCGGCTCGAAGGCCTCGGCAGCCTGGCTGGAGGCGTCGCACACGAGTTCAACAACCTGCTGACCGTGATCCAGGGCAATCTCGAGCCACTGCTCCGCGACGCGGCGACCCCAAGGACGGCTCGTCGCCTGGAACGTCTGCGGGACGCGGCCGAGCGCGCGACCGTGCTCACCCGGTCCATGATTTCCTTTGCCCGCCGGCAACGGCTGCAGGATCAGCCAATCGATCTCGGACGCGCCCTCATTGACCTCGGCCCCGTGCTGGAGCAGGTGGCCGGGCCGGAGAACAGGCTTGTTCTCGATCGCGAACCGGAACGGGCGGAGATACGGGCCGATCCCGAGCAGCTGCGGACCGCGCTGCTGAACATCGTGCTCAACGCGCGCGAGGCGATGCCGCAAGGCGGCACCGTGACCATCGAGACGTCGACGCGGCGAAACCAGCTCGGGCAGCCGACCGAGATTGCCCTGATGATCCGTGACGAAGGGTGCGGCATGTCGCCGGCCGTCGCGCGCCGGGCAATGGACCCATTCTTCACGACCAAGCCGGCCGGCGCCGGGACGGGCCTGGGGCTGTCGATGGCGTACGGTTTCATGCGCCAGACCGGCGGCCGCATCGAACTCGATTCCCATCCGGGCGAGGGCACGACGGTCCGGATGATCTTCCCGCGACCGGACGGGGCGAAGGGCGGTCTGCCGGCCGCCAAGCCAGGCGAGAAGGTGCTGATCGTCGATGACGATTTCGGGCTGCGCGAGGACGCGGCCGCGATCCTGCGCGGCCTCGGCTACGGGGTTCTGACCGCCGCCAGTCCCGCGACCGCCTTGCAGGCGCTCTCCGAGCATCCGGACGTCCATGCCATGATCACGGACGTGGCGATGCCCGGCATGACCGGACCCGATCTGATCGAGCGGGCGCGGGCGATCCGTCCGGGCCTCCCCGTCCTGCTGACGACGAGGCTCCCGGACGGGGAAACCGCCCTCGTGCTGGTCAAGCCGTACACCAGTTCCGCGCTCGCCAGCCGCCTGCGCGAACTCCTCGACACGCCCCGGGGGTCACCGCCAGCCCCCGCCGGCGCGGGGGGCTGAGCCGGTGCCATACAGGACCGTTCGCGCCGGATCGCTCGCCATCGCCTACGAGGCGCACGGCCCGGGCGATGGTCCGCTGGTGATCCTGCTGCACGGCTTCCCCGACGACGTGCGCGCGTGGGACGGCGTCGTTCCGCTTCTCGTGGCCCGGGGTCATCGGGTGTTGGTGCCCTGGCTGCGCGGCTACGGGCCGACCCGGTTCCTCGACCCGCGCACGCCCCGGTCGGGGCAGCAGGCCGCGCTCGGCGCGGATTTGCTCGCGTTCATCGATGCGCTCGGCTTGGGGCGCGCCGTGCTCGGCGGCTACGACTGGGGCGGGCGCGCGGCCTGCATCGTGGCGGCGCTTTGGCCCGAGCGGGTGCGCGGCCTCGTCAGCGTCGCCGGCTACAACATTCAGGATATCGCGGCGGCACGCGAACCCGCCGAGCCGATCCAGGAATTCCGCTTCTGGTATCAGTGGTATCTGCACACGGACCGGGGCCGCCTGGGCCTGGAACGGAACAGGCGCGGCCTGTGCCGCCTGATGTGGAGCCTGTGGTCGCCGCGCCTGCATGTCGATGAAGCGGCCTTCGAGGCGACCGCCGCGAGTTTCGACAACCCGGACTTCGTCGAGGTGGTGGTGCAGTCGTACCGGCATCGGTACGGGAACGCGCCCGGAGATCCCGCCCTCGAGCCGATCGAGCAACGTCTGCGGGCGCGGCCGCCGATCACGGTGCCGGCCGTCGTCCTGCATGGGGCGACGGACGGGGTGATACCGCCTGAAACCAGCGCCGGCGACGAGAGGCATTTCAGCGGCCCGTATCGGCGCGAGATCGTTCCCGGCGCGGGCCATTTCCTGCCGCGCGAGGCGCCGGGCCGGATGGCGGACGCGCTGCTCGAGGTCGCCGGAGCGGGAAGATGAATCTGCTGTATTTCGAGGATTTCGCCGCCGGTCAGCGGTTTCGCTCCGACACGACGACCGTGACGGCGGACGACATCCGCGCCTTCGCGGCCGCCTTCGATCCGCAGCCGTTCCACATGGACGAGGACCGGGCCGCCGCGAGCTTCTTCCGGGGCCTCGCCGCGAGCGGCTGG
Source organism: uncultured Alphaproteobacteria bacterium (assembly GCA_963777325.1). Lineage (GTDB taxonomy): Bacteria > Pseudomonadota > Alphaproteobacteria > Acetobacterales > Acetobacteraceae > JAFAXA01. The sequence goes on from CAVZQE010000022.1 coordinate 752,556, forward strand.
CACACGGCGGCGCTGACCATGCGCCTGCTCGTGCAGGGCGGGCTGCCGATCGCGGGCGGGCTGATCGGGGCGGGGGTGGAGGAACTGCGCTGGCCGCGCCCCGTCCGGCCGGGCGACGTGCTGCATCTCGACGCCGAGATCCTGGAATGCCGGCCCTCAGGCTCGCGGCCCGATCGGGGCTGGCTGCGCGTGCGGGTCGAGACGCGCAATCAGGAGGACGCGGTGGTGCAGACCATGATGCCGACGCTGATGGTGCCGCGCCGGACTGTGTGACAGCCTGAGCGTCGGCGGCACGCAGGATAGCCGCGCGCCGGCGAGCAGCCGCTGGCGTTCTGCCTATGTAGGGGTCACGACATGGAAAGGGCAGGATGGCACGGCTCGCGACAGGAACCGGGGAACGATGCGACTTACAATTCGCTGGGCCGGGCCAATGCAATTGGGACAGGACGGGGTGACGGCTACGCTGCCGGTGGTCAGTGAGTGGAGGTTGGCGGACATAGCTGCCCTCGCCCGGCGTTGCGACGGTTGCCTCCGGATCGGCGCGCCACCGAGGGGCGCCGACGCCGGGGTGGCGCGCTTCGAGGTCCGAGCACGTCCGGTGTTCTGGAGGCCCGACGAGGTGCCGGAGGCAACGGGCCGATGAGCTTCGCAGGCGGCGTCTGGCTCAATACACCGGCGCGTTGGGCTCTGGAGCACGGGCGACTTCGAGCCGTAACCGATCTCCGAACGGATTTTTGGCGCGAGACGCATTACGGCTTTACCCGCGACAGCGGGCACTTTTTTTCGCGCGAGGTGACTAGCCCCTTCACGGCACAGCTCCGAGTGCGGGCTCGCTGCGAGGCGCTCTACGATCAGGCGGGAATGATGGTCCGCCTCGACGAGGCGCGCTGGGTCAAGGCGGGGATAGAGTGGTCCGACGATGCGCCGCGCCTGGGTAGCGTCCTGACGCTCGGCCGCTCGGACTGGGCGACTGGTCCTTTCGACGGCGACCCTGCCGAATTTTGGCTCCGCGCGACGATCGCCGGCGGAGTGATCCGCGTCCAGGTATCGCATGACGGGATACGATGGCCGCTACTCCGCCTCGCGCCCTTCCCGGAGGCCGCGGCCTACCTCGTTGGACCGATGTGCTGCACGCCAGAACGTGCCGGGCTTGCCGTGGAGTTCTCTGACTTCGAGGTCGGGCCGGCGCTTGGAAAGGAGCTACACGACCTCTCCTGAGTTCAGGCGCGGCTCCGCTTCTCTGACAGCGAAAGGAGTTTGGGCAGGGTACTTTCTGCTGGGCAGGGATACCGGCGCGGTCTGCGACGCCAGAGAGGCGCGGAACCTCCGTTCTCGTCTAACAGGCCTTGTTTCCGTATGATGGCTCGAAGCCGCCATCTTACGGGAACGACCGCGATGACCGACGACCGCAAGACGCTGCTGCTGACGGGAGCGAGCCGCGGCATCGGCCACGCGACCGTCAAGCGGTTCGCCATGGCGGGGTGGCGGGTGCTTACCGTCTCGCGTCATGCCTTCCCCGAGCAATGCCCGTGGGAGGGCGGCGAACGCAACCACGTCCAGCTCGATCTTGCCGAAATGGAGTCGCTGCCCGACGGAATCCGCATGATCCGCAACCGGCTCGGCAACGGCCGCCTGGAGGCGCTTGTGAACAACGCCGCGATTTCGCCCAAGGGCGAGGGCGGCAGCCGGCTCGGCGTGTTGCAGACGGACGCCGCGTTGTGGCGGCAGGTGTTCCGCGTCAACCTGTTCTCGATCGCGCTGCTGGCGACCGGGCTGATCGAGGAGTTGCAGCGGGCGGGCGGATCGGTCGTGAACGTGACATCCATCGCCGGGTCGCGCGTGCATCCGTTCGCGGGGGTCGCCTACGCCACGTCCAAGGCCGCCGCGGCGGCGCTCACGCGCGAGATGGCGCATGATTTCGGCCCGCTCGGGGTGCGGGTCAACGCCATCGCGCCGGGCGAAATCGACACCTCGATCCTGTCCCCCGGCACCGGGGAGATCGTGGAGAACGACATCCCGATGCGCAGGCTCGGCAAGCCGGCCGAGGTCGCCGAGACGATCTTCTTCCTCTGCACGGAGCGATCGTCCTACATCAACGGCGCCGAAATCCACATCAACGGCGGCCAGCACGTCTGACGCGCCCAGCCCTGGCGAGAGCCGCCATCGCAAGGGCGCTTGCGATGGCGGAGTTCACCGAAAATCAGGTGTGTCAGCCCTTCTTGAGCGACTGCGCCATCTGAAGGTGGTGCTGCAATGTCGGCAGCGTCTTCTGCGCGTAGCTCTTGAGAGCCGGGTTCTCGCCGTTCGAGGCTTCCTTCTGGAACAGAGCGATCGTCTTCTCGTGGTCCGTAATCTGGTGGGTGATGTAGTCCTTGTCGAACGACGAGGACGATCCCGACTTCAAGCGTGAATCTTCTCTCTCCTGCATCTTGTTGGGGCTGCTCGGCAGCGTGATCCCTTCGCTGCTGGCGATGCTCTTCAACTCGTCGTTCGCCTGACCGTGATCGCTGATCATCGTGGCCGCGAACTGCTTCACGCTCTCCTCTGTTGCCTTGTTCTCCGCGACCTTGGCCTCGGCGATCTCCGCCATGTTGGCCTGCGCCGCCTCGTGGGCGAAGGTGCGGTCGGACGAAGAAAGCTGATTGGCGGCGCTGGCTCCAGCGGCCGAAAAGGCGATGGGCGCCAGCACCAGAAGTCCGAGACGGAAGTTCGGCATCGGTAGTTCTCCCCTGTTCAGGGACAGAACGTCGGGCCGACGGATGGTTGCGCGGGCCGGTTCATTCTCCCTTAAGCTTTACCGCGCATCGCTGGTTTGCATCGCGAGAAAACGGCACGGGGATGGCGATGGCGGCGGGAATCGCCCGTGCGGAGGCGCTCGGACCGCATGTCGTCCACGGCGCGGCCGCGCTGATGCTGGGGGCTGCGCTGCTGCTCGCGGTCGCGGCTCCGATGGCGTTCTGGTGGGCGCTGGCCGCGCTCGCCGCGTGCGTCGCCGGACTGCTGGCCTACGACTTCCCGGTTGCCGCCACGGTGGCCTGGCTCGTGCTCACCGGCAGCACCCCGGAATACTGGCTCGGCGATCTCGGCGGCGGCGCGTCGCTGCTGGTCGCGGCCGAGAAGTTCGCGGCGCTCGGGCTCGCGCTGCTGTGCATCGGCCGGTACGGCATCAGGCTCGATCGCTGCAACCCCGCCTTCGGCTTCCTCGCGATCTACGCGTCCGGTCTCGCGCATGGCCTGCATCCGATGCTCGACCCGATGGAGAGCCTGCGATCGCTCGCCGGATCGGTCGCGCCGTTCGCGTTCTGCTTCTGCCGCGTGCCCGCCGCTTGGGCGCGCGCCGTGATCCGCTCGGTCTGCCTGCTGCCGCTCCTCCTCCTCGCCGCCGGCGCGGCGCTGGCCGCCACGGGCATGCATCCGATGGTCGTCGATCAGTCGGGGCTGCGGCTGCAGGCGACCGGCATTCCGGCGTTCCTGGGCGGCTTTTCCGAGGCGGCCGTCTATGCGTCCCTGCTCGAAACGATGCGCCTCGGCCGCGCCGCCGACATGCTGCTGCTCGGCGTCAACGCCGTCGTGCTCGTCCTGTCCGGCGCGCGCGCGCCGCTCGCGGTGACGATGACGGTCGCCTTGCTCGCGCTCGCCTTCGTGCCGTCGCCCGCGCTTCGCGTCCATCACCGCCTGCCGCTCGCGCTCGCGCTCGCGACCGCGCTGCCGCTTCTCGCCGCCGTCGCGAGCCAGCTCACCGACATCCGCCTGTTCAACGTGCTGTCGGGCGAGGCAGGCGGCATGAGCGGGCGCGATCTGCTTTGGCCGCTGTTTCTGGACGCATGGCAGGAGCGGCCGCTGCTCGGCCAGGGACTGGGCGCGGCCAAGGTCGTGATCCCGCCGGATTCGGCCGTCGCGCATCTCACCGGCACGACCGCGCCGCATAACGAATATCTCCGCCTCGGGGTGGAGGGCGGAGCGCTCGGCCTCGGCCTGCTGGTGCTGTTGTTCGCCGCCTGGACCGTCACCCGCACGCGCCGCATCGCCGCCGTGGACCGGCGCGTGCTGCGGCTGGTGATGCTCGGGATCCTGGTGCACGCCGCGACCGACAACCTGCTGATCTCGACCACCGCCGACGTCCTGTTCGCCTGGATCACGGCGGCGTTCGCGCGCGGCGAACACGAGATGAATGTTGCGCGGCGCGAGGCGATCTCCGCATAACGGCGGGGTTTCCGCAGCCAGGATCCCAGCATGCGCCGCGCCCGCTCCCTCTCTCTCCTCGCGCTCACCCTGGCTGGCGGGGTCGCTTGCGCCGGCGCCGCGCAGGCGCACGGCCTCGCCTTCGTCCTCGACTCGGCCGCCGCCGGGATCAGCGTCGTCGATATGAGCAAGGGCGTGGAGATCCGGCGGGTGCCGGTGCTGCGCGAGCCGCACCACCTCGCCCTGAGCCCGGACGGGCGCGACCTGCTGGTGGGCGACACCGTCGGCAACGAAATGCTGTTCCTCGATCCGGCGACCGGCGACGTGCGCCGCCGGGTGCCGGTCGCCGACCCCTACCAGCTCGGCTTCAGCCCCAACGGCAAGTGGCTCACGGTCAACGGCCTCGCGCGCAATCAGGTCGATGTCTACGACGCGGCGACGATGCGCCTTGCCAAGCGCTTCCCGCTCGCCTCGATGCCGAGCCATCTCGCCTACGCGCCGGATTCCTCGAAGGTCTATGTCAGCCTGCAGGGCACCAACCGGCTGGCCGCGATCGACCTCGACCGCATGGCCGTGCTCTGGGACGTCCCGGTCGGGCGGACGCCGGCCGGCGTCATGTGGCATGACGGCCGCCTGCTGGTCGCCAACATGGGGACCGACACGGTCGAGGTCGTCAGTCCGGCGGACGGACGCATCGAGCGCCGGATCGTCGTCGGGCGCGGCGCGCATCAGATGTTCCTCTCGCCGGACGGCAAGATCATTTACGTCAACGCGCGCGTGGACGGGACGACGACCGCGCTCGACGCCAAGACGCTCCAGATCGAGCGCGTCTACAAGATCCCGGGCGGTCCGGACTGCATCGACTTCGCGCCCGACGGCAAGCTCTGGATCACCCAGCGCTGGGCCGGGCACGTCGCCGTGCTCGATCCGGTCAGCGGCGCGCATCAGGAAATCGCGGTCGGCCGCTCGCCCCACGGCATTTTTCTCAACGCCCGCGCCGAATGACAGCTTCGGCCTTGCCCGGCAAAGCCTTAATTCGCTTTCTTGAGCCCGGCCATCAGGTGTAAACCGGGCCGCGCCGAGAGCTGGAGCGTGCGATGCTGAACCTGTTCGACATGGCGGCGGGATGGATCGAGGGCCATCTGCTGATCCCGCTGCTGTATCAGCTGGATTTGATGCAATGGGAGGATCTCGCGTATGGCTGGGCGCTGTTCGCGGTCTACGGCGCGGCCCAGGTCGCGCTGACATTCGCGGTCTGCCTGCCGCTGGAGCGCTGGCGGCCGGTCGAGCAGTGGCCCGACCGGAAAGCGGTTTTGGTCGATGTGCTGTATACGATCCTGTCCCGCGTCGGTATCCTGCCGCTGATCACCTTCGTCGGCTTCTATCAGGCGCAGGTCGCGCTGAACGGGTATCTGGCCGATCATGGCTGGGTGCCGCCGACCCTGGAGCGCGTCCTGCCGTTCCTGCTCGGCCACCCCGTCGCGACGTTCGCGATCTACGCGCTCATCCTCGACTATTCGGAATACTGGCGGCACCGGCTGTCGCACCGGTTCCGCTGGTGGTGGGCGCTGCACTCGCTGCATCACGCGCAGCGGCAGATGACGTTCTGGTCGGACGACCGCAACCACCTGCTGGACGAGGTGATCTCCTTCCTGTGGTTCACCGCCGTCGCGCTGCTGATCGGCATTCCGCCGCTGCAATTCCCGCTGCTCGTGCTGATGCTGCGCTTTTTCGAAAGCCTGGCGCACGCCAATGTCCGGCTGTCCTTCGGCTGGCTCGGCGACCGGCTGCTGATCTCGCCGCGCTTCCATCGCGCGCATCACGGCATCCTCGCCGCCGGCCAGCGCAGCTGCAATTACGGGGCGAACCTGCCCTGGTGGGACATGCTGCACGGCACGGCGGATTTCTCCCGCGCCTACGCCGAGACGGGCGATCCCAGCGGGGAGGAGGCGCTGGCGACCGGCGGCTACCTCGCCCAGCAATGGGCGGGCTTGCGCCGCTTCGCGCGTGCTGTCACGCGTAGGCGGACGCAGCGCCCCCGCGCCGGTACGGCGATGGTGTCGCGGCGCTGAGCAGGAGACCGCAACGATGGCCGAGGATGTCGAACCGCGCGCCGTATGGGAGGCGCTGAAGACCGAGGAGGCCGCGCAGCTCGTGGACGTGCGCACCGACGCCGAGTGGAACTTCGTGGGCGTTCCCGATCTCGGCGAAGCCGGCAAGCAGCCGGTCATGATCCCGTGGCAGACCTATCCGTTCATGCAGGTGAACGCGGCCTTCGCCGACCATCTGCAACGGGCCGGGTTCACGCCCGAGCACCACATCTACTTCCTGTGCCGATCCGGCGCGCGCAGCCTGGCCGCGGCCGAGGCGGCGCAACGGGCCGGGTTCCCGCACGCCTACAACATCGCGGACGGGTTCGAGGGTCCGGTCGGCCCGGACGGCCATCGCGGCACCGTCGCTGGCTGGAAGGCCGCGGGCCTGCCCTGGCGCCAGCGTTGACGGCGAGCGGTCAGGAGACGGGCGGCACGTCGTAGAGCACGCGGATGACGGCGAGCCAGGAATAGCGCGTGTCGAGCACCGTGCCGTCCGGCGTCGCGAGCTTGCCGTCGGCCGTCACCGGAACGTGCTTCATCGTCACGGCGTCGTCCACGTTGCCGCCGATGACGTCGAGCAGGGCGGGCTGCGCGCGCACGACGATGTCGCAATGCGCCGGGAAATGTCCGGCCGGCAGGTCGTCGTACGTCAGCCGTCCCGCCAGGCCACGGCCGAGACAGATCAGGTCGCCCGGCTGCGGCGCGTAGGCGTTCAACCGTTCGGCCGTGATGGCGTAACCCGTGGCTTGGCCGAGCGCCCTCTGTTTCGCGATGTCGATATAGTCCGAGTGGGTAAATGTGTAGGGAAAGCGCGGACCGGCCCCGGCGATACGCATGACGTAGGAGACGAAGGTCGCGGACCACGCATACTGCGCGTCCTGGCTCGCCGGGAACTCCCATCCCGTCTGATCGTGCTTGCCGGTCCAGTCGGTCTCGTACTCGTCGGCGTCGATGCCGATCCACCAATACTCGCCGACCCGCTCCCACAGTCCCGGCATGCGTTCCGGCTTCAGGCTGGCGGGCAGGGGTGGGCGCGTGTTGGGCGGATCGTCGTCGACCGGGCGGTCGAACAGCCGCCATTCCCGCAGCGCGATCGCGATCACCTCGTCGCGGGAGAACGGCTCGAAGGACCGGCGCGCGAAGCGCGGAACGTGCGCGACCTCGGTGCCCGACACGCCTTGACCCGCGCGGACGGAGACCGCGTGCGGCTTGCCGGCGCAAGCCGCGAGCGTCGTTGCGAGGACGAGGAGGAGCGTGTTGCGGGTTGTCAAACGGCGGGTCTGTTGAGGCCGGTCGGCGCGGCTTCGGTGAAGGATCATTCCGGTGCCGAGCTTGACCGCTAGATCCGCCAGCAGCAAGACAACTCGCCGTAGTGGCACGGGCGCCGGCACGTCGGCGCGCGCCGTGTCCGAAAAGCGACAACTTCCATCGGCCATTGACCGCGAGGGTTAGGGCGCACGCTCCGGAAACAATTCTCGCAGCCCTGTCTCGCTCGCATCGCAGCGCCCGCGCTCGGTGATGAGACCGGTGACGAGGCGCGCGGGCGTCACGTCGAAAGCGGGGTTGGCGGCCGGGCTGTCGCTCGCGGCGATGCGCACGGTCGCGAGCGAGCCGTCGAGCGCGCGTCCGGTGATGGTCGTCACCTCGGCCGCGGACCGCTCCTCGATCGGAATCTCGTCGATGCCGTTCGCGACGGTCCAGTCGATTGTCGAGGACGGCAGCGCGACCCAGAACGGCACGTCGTTGTCGCGCGCCGCCAGCGCCTTGAGGTACGTGCCGATCTTGTTGGCGACATCGCCCGTGCGCGTCACCCGGTCGGTGCCGACGATCACCAGATCGACTTCGCCGTGCTGCATGAGGTGGCCGCCCGCATTGTCGGAAATGACGGTGTGGCGGACGCCGTGACGGCCCAGCTCCCAGGCGGTGAGCGCCGCGCCCTGAACCCGTGGCCGCGTCTCATCCACCCACACATGCACATCGAGGCCCCGGTCATGAGCCAGATAGACGGGGGCGAGCGCCGTTCCCCAATCCACCGTCGCGAGCCAGCCCGCATTGCAGTGGGTCAGCACGTTCACGCGCCCGCCCGGCTTGCGGGACGCCGCATCCTCGATCAGCGCCACCCCGTGCCGGCCGATCGCCTCGCATTGCGCGACATCCTCCTCGCAGATCGCCGCGGCCTCCTGGTAGGCGACGCGCGCCCGGTCGGCGACCGCCGTATTACGCAGTCGCGTCAGCATCCGCGCTACCGCCCAGCGCAGATTGACGGCGGTCGGCCGGGTCTCCAGGAGCATGGCGGCCACGCGCTCCATCGCCTCCGTCCTGGGATCCTGGCGCAGCCCGAGGCACAACCCGTACGCCGCGACCGCGCCGATCAGCGGCGCGCCGCGCACCTGCATGGATCGGATGGCGTGAGCCACTGCCTGCGGATCACGGAGGCTGACGATCTCGACCTTCCAGGGCAGCTTGGTCTGATCGATGATGCGAACGCTCCATCTGTCCTGCTCATCGACCCAGACGCTGCGGTAGGGCGTGCCGTCGATCTTCATGCGTCCTCGTTCCCGTTCGCTGGAAGGGCGTGCCGCGATGCCGCGTAGGTTGGACGCTACATCTTCCGATGCAAGACGCAGAGCAGCGTGAACAGGCGGCGGCCGGTCGGCAGGTCGATCGCGATTTTGCCGTCGAGCCGTTCCATCATCAGCGCGGCGCCCTCGTTGTGCAGCCCGCGCCGGCCCATGTCGATCGCCTGGATGCGCGCCTCGCGCCCCTCCTCGACCGCCTTCATGTGGCTGTCCACCAGCAATTTGTAGTCTTTGATGAGGCCCCGGAACGGCCCGAGCGAGAGCAGCACGGCGCTGACCGGCACATCGTCGAGGCGCCTCACGTCGAACACGAGCCGTCCCTGCTGAATGGAGAGATGCAGCAGATACGGACCGGCTTCGGCGCGCGCTCCGAGCAGCGCAAAGCGGTTTTCGGCCTCGAGATCGGCGACGGCGCGCGCGCGATCCGCTTCCAGGATCGGGGAGAGGCGCGTCAGCGCCTCTCCCGCGAGGACGATGCGCTCCAGCCTATCCGATGGCCGGACCTCCGGATGGGTGCTCATGCCGTCCGGCCTTCTGTCCGCGCGCGCTTGCTTGCAAGCCGCGAAACGATGGATTGCCGGTGCGCATCGGGCATCGTGACACCTCGGAGACCGCTTTCTCGGCGCGCGCCGTTTCTGTCGGGCGTGCGCTGCGGCGACACATTGATGGCCGGTTTCTCGCCAATCAAGCCCGGCGCTTGGATTGCCGATCTCCCGCGCCCGCGCCTCGCTTCGAGGTCAGTGTCGCGCCGATCGCGTGGGATCGCGATCTGGCGCAATGCGGTCGCGACGCCGGTCCGGCACGATGTCGCTCCGCCGTCACGCGGTCTTTTCACCTGTTCCGAGCGCAGCGGTACATCTTTCCGTATTTTTTGATTGTCGTCGGCGCGAATTGGTTGCTTTTTGTTGACATGCACACAGCGTAAGAGGAATAGCGAAGTCGGCATGCGTGCGTTCGATTCGCCCGAGTGTCGCCGCGCAGCGGCGCTCGCATGCAGCAAGAAGGACGGTCGATGGACCGCAGTCTGGTTCAGACGCAACCTGGTCGAGCAGGGCCGCACCTGAAGCCCGTGGTCGGCCGCTGCGAATGCCAGCCGGGCGCGGCGGAGCGGAAGAGCAAGCCATCCGCTTTCTCCAGCCGCGCTTCGTACTCTGCTTTGCTTCTTGCGACGCCTGCTTCCAGAAGCGTGTCCGTAACGGCAGGACTGATCGCTTGTTCGGGCACCGCGCGGAACCGCCCGCCGAGGCGGCCGTTCGCTTGACGCGCGTTATCGAAAGCCACCAGAGGAGTTTCCGCCAGTGAGCGACGAGACCGTCACATCCACCTCGAGACCGCGCGCGCAGGCCATGGCTGTGCGGTCCACCACGCGCCGCGCGCCGGCGAAATCGACGCGCGGCGCGACCGGGCGGAGCGCCGCGGGCCGCAAGCCCGCCGCCAAAAAGCCGGCGGCACGCGCGGCGGCCAAGCCCGCTCCGCGCAAGGCCGCGCCGAAGCGTGCCGCGCCGAAGCGTGCGGCCGCTCCAAAGCGCGCCGCCGCCACGGCGAAGAAAACACCCGGTCGCAAGCCCGCCGCCCGCGCCACCGGTACGCGCGCGACGGGTACACGGTCGGCGGGCACGCGCGGCGCCGCGCGTACGACCGCCACGCGGGGAGGGGCGGCGCGCGGCGCCTCCGCTCGCAAGACGACGGCGAAGGCGACCAAGACCAGCACGCGCAAGCCCACGGCGCGCAAGACCGCGACGCGCGCGACCTCGGCGCGTGGCGCCGCGGGTGCGACGCGCCGGACCGCGGCGAAGGCGGCTCCGGCCGGGCGCCGGACGGCCGCGAGCGCCAAGCCCGCCGCGAAGCGCGCGACAACGCGCAAGAGCCCGGTTCAGCGCGCCACGCGTCGCCCGCGCAAGACGCCCGAGCAGCCGGAGACGTCGTCGCGGGAGCCCGCGATGGAGTCCGAGGTCAACGAGCACGCTGAATAACCCGGACGGCGATCAGGAAGGGCGCGACCGGCGCCCTTCCTGCGTTTTGGTCGGCGGTTCACGCCCGTGCCCGGACGGCCGGTGTCGCGAGCAGGTCGAGGTGACCGACTCGTGCGCCGAGCCGTCCCAGGATCGCTGAGCGCCCGCGCCTGGTTTCCCAATCGTTGACACGCGCGGCGGCAGGTCCGGCAATGCCGCGCGCGTCACTCGCGATCCGCCGTACGAGAGGGAGCGAGAGCGGCGAGCGTGCCGGCACGATCCACTCCGTCGCTGCAGTGGTGATCGCGAAGCCGCGCTCGCCGAGCGCGCGGCGAACGATCGCGGCGGCATTCGCGCCGAGCCCAGGTCCGAACGCTGGATTGCGTGCGAGCGAGCGGCGCCAGAGGCGCGTCACCTGTGCGTCGGCCGGGTCGCGCGGCAGCCACGCCACGCGCCCGTCCACGAGGCCACAGGCGAGCAGCGGAACGTGCAGCATGGGCGCGAGGCGGCCGATCCAGGATTCCGCTGCGCGCTCCAGCAGCGCGCTCGTGACCACGCCGTTCGCCTGCCTGATCTGCGCCGGCGGCCCGCGCGCGATGTCGGCGACGAGACCTTCGATGCGCCATGCGCCTTGCGGCCGGTGCAGCAGCAGCGCGCGTCCGGGCCACGTAACGGTCCAGCCTTGCGCCTCGGCCCATCGCGCCGTCGCATCGAGGCCGAGGCCGAGCTGGGTGTCATCGTTCTCGACGAACAGCCAGGCCTGCGCTCGGCCGATCACGGGGGCCAAACGGCGGAACGTCGCGCCCGATCCGCTGCCGAGATCGACGATCACCGGCCGCTTCGGCATCAGCGCCGCGAAGCGCGCGGCCAGCGCGGACAGCGGAACAAGATCGTCGGAATCGGACGGCGCGCGGCTCATGCGTGCAGCGCGGCTGCGAAGGCGCGGCCCTGTTCCTGCCAGGATGGCAGCGTCTGGCCAGCGCGCCACGCCGCCTCCGCCATTTCGCGCCGCAGCTCCGCGCTGAAGACCACACGCCGCAGAGCCGTCGAAAACCCCGCCATGTCGCCCGGGGCGCAGACAATGCCGCCTTCCGCCGGAACGAGCGAGGCCGCCGCGCCGCCGGAGGTGACCGCGACCGGCACGCCGCGCCTGAGGGCGTCGGCGATCGCCATGCCGTAGCCTTCCCAGTGCGTGGCCAGCGCGAACACGTCCGCGCCCTGCCAGAGCCGTTCGAGTGCATCGGGTTGTATTTCGCCGGCTAGATCGACGCGGGCGGCGACGCCAAGCTGTTCGGCGAGCGCCGCCAGCGTCCGGGCATGCACCGGGTCGCGCGCGGGCGACCCCGCGATCGTGAGATGCCAGTCGAGATCGGACAGCCGCGCGAGCGCGCGGATCAGCACGTCGTGGCCCTTTCTCGGAACCAGCGTGCCGACCGACAGCACCTGGCATGTGGAGCTGCCGGAGCCGGCGCTGCGCGGCGCGTTCTCCGTTCCCGGCAGTACGACCGCAATGCGCTCGCGCGGCACGCCGAAATCGGCGGCCAGGCGCCCGGCGGTCGGTTCGCTCGTCACGATCACACGCGACAGCATGGGCAGCAGATGCTGCTCCGCATTCCGCAGATCGAGCCGGTCCTGCTCGGCGTGGCCGGTCTCGAGGGCCGTCGGATGATGCACGAGGCCGATCGCCTGCGCGAACGCAAGCTCGCCCGCGAGGTCGCGGAACGCGGCCAGAGCGAGGCCGTCGATGACCGGGCGGGTGCCGGGGGGCAGCGCACGCCACGCCGCTTCCGCCGCGTCATGCGCCCGTGCGCCGGTCAACGGATGCGCACCCTCGAGCTCGATCGTGTCCACCTGATGTCCGGCCGCGCGCAGCGCCTCGGCCATGCGGCGGTCGTAGATGGTGCCGCCCGAAAGTTCATCGAACGGCGCGGGTACGATCAGCGAGACGTGCATGCATGTTCCCCGAAGGTGCGACAGCCGTTGCCGCCCCCAGGCAGTATCCGCCGGTGCGCCGGAAGGGAAGGGCGCGGTCAGGCCTTGGTCGAGATCGCGACGGCGGTTCCCCGGCCGCTCACAGCGTGCGTGCCGCCCGCGCCATAGCGGCCGCCCTGCGCGAGCGCGCGCGGGGCCGCCCGCGCGACCATGCCGATGATCCGGCCCTGCACCGCCATAGCGTGTTCCAGCAGCCGCCGGTTTTCCTGCGCGAGATCGGCGAGGCGCTCGGCGAGCGCACGCCGTTCCGCTTCGTTGGCCGGACCCGCGGATGCGTTTCCCGCGCGCGGCTCCAGCGCTTGCGCGGCGGTGAATGCGCCGAGCGCCGTCGTCTTGGCGTCGAATAGCGCGGTGGCGGCCGGCAGGTCGAGGCGCTCCAGCGCCCGGTTCTCGTCGGCGAGCACGCCGGCAAGCCGCACCGCCGCCGCGATCAGGGCGGGGCTCACCGTCCGCTTGCTTTCGCATTCGCCTGCGATCCGTCGCGTTCCTCCTGCGTGCGCAGCATCTGCGCGAGGATCGGGGCCGCAAGCCCGAGCCCGCCATGGGCGGAGATCGCTTTTGCCATTTCGTTCACCATCATCGGCTTGAAGGCCTCCTCGCCGGCGCCGCCGCCGAACGGCGTGTTCGCGACATCGACCGTGTCGAACATCGGTTGCAGCAATTGCCCGAGCGTCATCGCCTCGAACTCCCGCGCGGCCTTCGCCGCCTTCGCGACCGTTGCCGGCGGCAAGGTGGTGACGGGGGCGGACCCGTCGGCGGCGATCATGCGCGCCGTCATCAGCGCACCTGCAGATCGGCTTGCAGCGCGCCCGCGGCCTTGATGGACTGCAGGATGCTGATGAGATCGCGCGGGCCGACGCCCAGCGCGTTGAGGCTGGCCACAAGGTCGCGCAGTGTCACGCTGCCGTGCAGGATGCCGAGCTTGCGGTCGTGCTGGTCGTCCACCTGCACCTGCGTGCGCGGCACGGTGACGGTGCTGCCGTTGGATAGCGGGCCGGGCTGGCTCACCTCCGGCGTCTCGGTCACGCGGATCGTCAGATTGCCCTGCGCGATCGCGACCGTGCTGATGCGCACGTTGCTGCCCATGACGATCGTGCCGCTCGCCTCGTCGATCACCACGACCGCCGGGCTGTCCGGCTCGACGCGCAGATCCTCGATGCGCGCCAGCGTGTCGATCGGGTCGCGCCCGTGCATCGCGAGCGCGACCGTGCGCGGATCGGTCGCGCGCGCCGTCGCGCCGCCGAGCGCGCGGTTGATCGCGTCCGCGATCCGGCGCGCGGTGGTGAGGTCGGGATTGCGCAGGCCGAGCTTCAGGTCGCCGCTGCGATCGAGCCGGAAGCGCACCTCGCGCTCGACCGTCGCGCCGTTGGCGATTCGCGCCGAGGTCGGCACTCCGCGCGTGACCGAGGTCGCGGCCCCGCGCGCCGCGATTGCGCCGGTCGCGAGCGCGCCCTGCGCGACGCCGTAAACTTCGCCGTCCGCGCCGAGCAGCGGCGTGACCAGCAGTACGCCGCCCGTGAGGTTGGTCGCGTCGCCGAGCGCCGAGACCGCGATGTCGATCCGGCTGCCGCTGCGGGCGAAGGCCGGGAGATCGGCCGTGACCATCACCGCCGCCACGTTCTTCGTCTGCAGCTTCGCTTCCTGGTCGCGCGTGTTGACGCCGAGCCGCTCCAGCATGCCGATCAGGGACTGGCGGGTGAACACCGCGTTGTCGAGCTTGTCGCCGGTGCCGTTCAGGCCGACGACGAGCCCGTAGCCGACGAGCTGGTTCGCGCGCACGCCCTCGACGTCGGCGATGTCCTTGATCCGCACCTGCGCGCCGGCCGGGGACGGCGCGGCGAGCGCGGCGATCAGGACGAGCGGGAGCCAGGGCAGCCATCGCGTGAGCGGCACGGGTGCGTTCCAAAAGTAGGGGAGCCGTAAGGATTTGCACGGCATCCTGCGCTGCACTTCGCAAGGGGCGTGCCAGCGCCGGGCCGGAGTGCGGCCCCGGTTTTGGTCGGTCTGGCCCGGCAGCGATTGCCGGGTCGGCGGATCGGGGCGGCAAAAGGAGCAGGGCTTGGAACAGATCGGCGGTCTCGGACGCGCCTCACCAGCGCTGGCCTCACGCTACGGGGGACGGGCGGCAACCGGGTTCGCGCCGCCGCGAGCGAGCGCCGCCCCAGCCGGGGCCGGGGGTCCGGCACCCGCCGCGCCCTGCGCCGCGCTCGGCCTGATGCTCGCGGTCCAGGAGGAGGCGTCGGAGACGCCGCAGGACCGGCGGGCGCGCAAGCGCGGCCTCGATCTGCTGCGGGCGCTTTCGCGTCTGCAGCTCGATTTCGTTGCGGGAGGCGACGAGGCCGGTTCGTTGCGAATGCTTGCCGATCTCGCGTCCGACCTGCCGGAAGCGTCCGCGCCGCAGATCGGGGCGGCGCTCCGCTCGATTACGGTGCGGGCGCGCGTGGAGCTGGCCCGCCGTGGCCTGTAATTCGCCAAAAAACCTTCTTGGGCAGAGGGTTCCGAACGGCGGCTTCGGCCTTGGCGCTCGGCCCGCGCCGCTATATAAGCCCGCAGAAATAGCCCCGAAGCGAATGGGGGCGCCGCGAACGTCACGCAGGGACTCCGCAGAATGATGGTTACATTGCCTCCCGATTACCGGCCATCCGACGCGGAAGAGTTCATGTCGCCGGTGCAGATCGAGTTTTTCCGCCAGAAGCTGTTGCGCTGGCGGACGGAATTGCTCCGGGAAGCGGACGGCACGCTGGCCAGCCTGTCCCAAGGCGGCATCCACGAATCCGACATCACCGACCGGGCGAGCGTCGAGACCGACCGGGCGCTTGAACTCCGCACCCGCGACCGGGCACGCAAGCTGATTTCCAAGATCGACCAGGCCCTGCAGCGGATCGAGAACGGCACCTACGGCTTCTGCGAGGAGACCGGGGAGCCGATCGGTCTCAAGCGCCTGCAGGCGCGCCCGATCGCGACCTTGTCGATCGAGGCGCAGGAGCGGCACGAGCGCATGGAGCGCGTTCACCGCAACGACTGAGCCTAGCCGCGCAATCGCCGCTTGAGATCACGCGCGCCGTGCTCAAGTTTGGCGGCGAGGGTCGGCCGGCGCGCGATCAGGTAGAGCATGTCCGGTCCCGGTATGCCGAGGCTCGCCTTGTAGCGGTTATCGCCGGCCATGAAGTCGTAGATCGCGGCGCCCTCTTGCAAATGCATGTCGATGCAGAGAGCGTGGCTGACCAGGCCGGGCTTGAGCTTCGGGTCGGCATCGTACAGAAAGCCCGAGAGATAGGCGTAGACCTGTCCCCGGTAGCGGAAATTGCAGAGATAACCGATCGCCCGGCTCCCGGAGCCGATCCGGACGAGCTCGATCGCGTCTTCCGGCAGGCAGCGCGCGATCAGCGTATCGAGGAAGCGCACATAGAACGGATGCGCGAAGGCGCCCGGCTCGCCCCGCGCCTGCCAGTAGGGCTGATGCAGCGCCCGCAAGCCGTCCAGGAAATCGGCTGCTTGCTCCGGCGTTTGGGCACGGGTCGCTTGGAGGCGGCCGGTGCGGCCCTCGTAAAGCCGCAGCGCGCGCCGGATCTGCTGGCGGGTGTTCGCGCTCAGATGGTCGAGATAGGGCCGCCCCGACTGCCGGATTGCGCCGAGATCGACCCGCCAGGAGGGCTTGCGCGCGGCAATCTGGGTGATCAGGCCCGGCGCCGGCAGCGCCTGCGGCCGCTCCGGCACGCCCCGCAGATGCAGCTCGTCGCAGCGACGGCCGCGCGTCAGGAAGGCGATGGCTTCCGTCTCGGCCACGCCCTGCCATGCGCGGGCGACCAGGAAGCCGTTGTACTCGATCGTGATCACGTCCCGCCGCTCGTCCCCGGTCGTCTGCAGGCGCAGCGCGCGCATGGGCCAGAGCCGCAGCACCCGCGCGCGGGAGGGCGTGAGCAGCCCGAGCAGAACCACCACCCCGCCGGCGCGGCCGGTCAGGAGCAGCGGCGCGTCCGCGATCGTCCTGATCCACGTCCCGATCCAGTGCCAGCTCAGGAAAAACGGGGCGTCGGCCCGGCTCTCCAGGTCGCGCCAGACCGGCGCGAGATCCCCGGGCGCGGGTGTCAGCTCGAAATCGAGGCCGGACGCCGCCATCAGAACGGCAACAGGATGTCGAGCACCTGCTGGCCGTAGCGCGGCGTCTGCACGTCGGTGAGCTGCCCGCGTCCGCCGTAGGAGATGCGGGCTTCGGCCATGCGGTCGTGATGCACGGTGTTGTCGCTCGCGATGTCCTGCGGCCGGATGATGCCGCTGACCTGGAGGTCGCGCAGTTCGCTGTTGACCCGCACCTCCTGCCGCGCCGCGACCACGAGATTGCCGTTCGGCAGCACCTGGGTCACGACCCCGGCCAGCCGCAAGGTCACGGTCTCGTTGCGCTTGATCGCCCCCGTGCCGCTCGAGTTCCCCGAACTGCTGAGCGAGACGAGATCCTTGGCGACGGCGCTGCTGATCGCCTTCGGGATCTGCGCCTCCAGCCCGAAGAGGTTGGGCACGCCGAGGCCTTCGCTCCCCGTCCGGCCCGCGGAGGACTGGTTCGAGAGATTGGCGGTATCGGTGATGTTGACTAGCACGGTCACGATGTCGCCGACCTGGGCCGCGCGCTGATCCTTGAAGAACGCCCGGCTGCCCGGCCGCCATAGGCTGTTGGCCTCGACCGGCGCGACCTCGGCGGACGGCATCGGCATCGAAACAGGCCGCCAGGAGGGATCTTTGGTGGGATCGGAGGAGGGCGTCATCGCCGGCGGCCGCCCGACCTCGGACAGTTTCGAGAGCGAACCGCAGCCGGCGAGCGCGAGCGTGGTCGCGAGCAGGGCGGGGGCGAGGAAACGCGTCATCACCGCGCCGCCATTTCGGTACGAGAGCGCGCGGCGGCGACGAGCGGCATCGCTCCAGGATCGACGCGCACCTGCCCTTCGGCCGTGACCTCGGCCAGCACGACCGCCCGCGAGGCCGGGTTCATCACCCGGATGCGGTCGCCGATCGCGCCGGCCTCCATCGCTTGCCCCTGGGCGGCCAAAGTCAGGCCGGGGCTGTTCAGGGCGATCGCGACGAGCGCGCCCTTCTGCACCATGGCGGGCCGCTCGAGATCGGACAGCGGCAAGGGCTGTCCGGGCGAGACGGAATGGCGGAGCTGAAGGCCGATCGCCTGGCCGGGCAGCCGCGCGACCTCGGCCCGGAGCCCGGCCCCGCGCACGCGGCCCGGCCGGAGATCCGACGCGCCGACGATGCTGCCCGGTGCGAGGTGCGTGGCCGCGACCGGCAGCTCGATCATCTCCAGCGCGCGGCCGGCGACGCGGACCGAGACCGGCTCCATGCCGTCGCCGACGACCGAGAGGACCGCCGTGAACCGGCCGCTCGCGGGATCGTAGGCGAGATCGGTCGCGACCGGGCGCGCGGTGCTCTCGGCCGGAAGCAAGGGGGGCGCAAAGCCCGTCAGCTCGATGTCGCTGTCGGGTGCGACCCCCGCCGTCCCGAGCGCGTCGCGGATCGCACCGAGCGCCTGGTCGCGCGGCAGCAGCCGGCCCGGCCGGTCCAGCACGGCGCGGTCGCCGGGGGAGGCCGGGCGCCAATCCACGCCGAACTGGCGGGCGATCGCCGCCAGCTGCGCCGCCTCGACGATGATCCGGCCGCCTGGCGCGGGCGCGGGACCGAGCGCCCGGCCGGCATCGGGACCGGCGTCATCGAACAGGTCGGACAGGCGCACGACCGGGGCGGCGAGGGTGGTCATCGGGCGCAGCGTCGCGGCGGTCGCGGGCAGCGACGTGGAGGCGAGGAGGGCGAGGAGAGCGAGGGCGCGCATGGCGACTACCGCAAATTCGTGAGCGTGGAGAGCATCTGGTCGCTGGTCGTGATGACGCGGCTGTTCATTTCGTACGCCCGCTGCGCCGTGATGAGGTTGGTGATCTCGGACACCACATTGACGTTGGAAGTCTCAACGAAACCTTGCATGACCGACCCGAAACCGGGCGAGGCGGGCGTGCCGGTGACCGCATTGCCGGAGGCCGAGGTCTGGATGAACAGATTGTCGCCCTGCGCTTCCAGCCCGGCCTCGTTCGGGAACACCGCGAGCTGGATTTGCCCGACCGTGGTCGGCGTCGTCTGGCCGTCGATCGTCGCCTGCACCTGGCCCGCCGCGTTGATCGTGATCGATTTGGCGTTGCTCGGCACGGTGATGCCGGGCGCGACGGGATAGCCGTCCGCCGTCACGATCGTGCCGTCCGGCGACAGGCTGAACGTGCCGTCGCGGGTATAGGCGGCGTCGCCCGAGGGCAGCGTCACCTGGAAGTAGCCGTTGCCCTGCACCGCGAGATCGAGGCTGTTGCTGGTCTGCTGCAAATTGCCCTGCTCGCCGATCCGATAGATCGCGGCGGTCTTGACGCCGAGGCCGACCTGCGCGCCGGCCGGCACGATCGTTCCGGCGTCGCTGCTGTTGGAACCGACCCGGCGCAGGTTCTGGTAGATCAGATCCTGGAACTCGGCCCGCCGCCGCTTGAATCCGGTCGTCGTCATGTTGGCGATGTTGTTGGAGATCACCTCGACATTGGTCTGCTGCGCCTGCATCCCGGTGCCGGCGATATCGAGCGAACGCATGCTGTTCCTGACGCTCTAATGAGAGTGATGGGGCTAATGAGAGTGATGGGGCCTGAAATTGAGATGGTGGGGCGGGACCGGCTCAGCCTTTCGGCAGGATGCGGTCGATCGCGTTCTGATGCCGGTCCGATTCGCCCTGCACGAACTGGCTCATGAACTGGAACTCCCGCAGGTCGCTGGTCATGCGTGTCAGCTCGAGCACCGGCTGGACGTTCGATTCCTCGAGCGCGCCCTGGACCAGCTTCGGCGCCTGGACGGGGCTGGTCGCGCTGTCGGCGCGCGCCAGCTGCCCGCCTTCCGATTGCAGCCGCATCGGGTCGTCCGCCTGCACGACGCCGATGCGGCCGATCTGGCCGTTCTGGGTGCTGATGGTGCCGTCGCCCGCGACCGTGATCTGGGTGTCGGCGGGCGATAGCTGCAACGGCCGGCCGTTCGTGTCGAGCAGCGCCTCTCCCGCGGCATCGGCGATGGTGCCGTCCGAGGTCAGGTCGAAACGCCCCGCGCGGGTGAGGCGCGGACCGTGCGAGGTTTGCACCGTGAACATTCCGTCGCCGCTGATCGCGAGGTCGAGCGGGTTGCCGGTATGCGTCAGGCCGCCTTCCTGCTGGTTGCGGTAGGTGGCGCGGTCCTGGGTGTAGGCGATCGTGTCGCCGCCGCGCGGCGCGGCCGTGTTTTTCTGACGGGCGAGCCAGTCGCTGAACAGCACGCGCTCGGCCTTGTATCCCGTCGTGTTCGCGTTCGCGATGTTGCCCGCCGTCACGTCCATCGCCCGTTGCTGGGCGGAGAGGCGCGACAGGGCGATGTAGGCGGCGTTGTCCATCGATACACTCCGGATCGGTCCCGGGCCGAGATCGGCCTTGCGGCGAAATCGGTCCCCGGCCGAACCGATCGCAAGGGTCGTGCCAGCCCCGTCGCTTCGTGAACTGCTTGCCGCTCGCCGGTCCGGCTGGGCAGGAATTGCCGCCCGTGCCGCTTCTTGCCGGGCGGGGCGCAAAGCTTTCTTAATGTCCGCGCCGCACCCTCCGCCGCGTTCCGTCGGGCGAGAGGGAGGTTCATGGCCAAGGCTGCCGCATCGACCGCGCCCGCGAGTGCGCCGGCGGCCAAGGCGGGCGGCAAGCGCAAGCTCGTCCTGCTCGGCGCCCCCGTGCTGCTCCTGCCGCTGCTGGCCGGGGCGTGGTTCGGCGGCGTCATGCCCGGGGCCCCGTCCGGCCACAAGCAGGCGGCGCACGCTGGCAAGGAGGCGGAGGCCAAGCCGCCCGTGTTCCTCGAGCTGCCGGAGATGGTCACGAACCTGAACGGCAATCCGCGCCGGCCGAACTTCGTCAAGCTGCGCGCGCGCGTCGAGCTGGCGCGGGCCGAGGATCTGCCGGTCGCGCAGGCGGCGATGCCGAGGCTCCAGGATCTGTTCCAGACCTATCTGCGCGAAACCCGGCCCGAGGAATTGCGCGGCTCCGCCGGAACATACCGGCTGCGTGAAGAGCTGCTCGCGCGCGGCAATCTCGCCGTCGCTCCGGCGCGGATCACGGATGTGCTGTTCACGGAGATGCTGGTGCAATGACCGACAGTCGCGAAGACGAAGCGACGGCCGATGCGGGCGGGGACGCGCCGCTCTTGAACCAGGCGGAGATCGACAGCCTGCTCGGCTCCGGCGACGCCGCCGCCCGGGATGCAAGGTCGGGCATGCAGCAGATCATCACGTCGGTGCTCGTCTCGTACGAGCGTCTGCCGATGCTCGAGATCGCGTTCGATCGCCTGGTCCGGATCATGTCCACGAGCCTGCGCAATTTCACCAACGACAATGTCGAGGTGAGCATCGACAATATCCTGAGCCTGCGCTTCGGCGACTACCTCAACTCGATCCCGCTGCCCGCGATGCTCGCCGTTTTCAAGGCCGAGGAGTGGGACAATCACGGGCTGATGGTGGTGGACAGCGCCATGATCTACTCGATCGTGGATGTGCTGCTCGGCGGGAGGCGCGGCACCGCCGCGATGCGCATCGAGGGCCGGCCATACACGACGATCGAGCGCGTCTTGGTCGAGCGCCTGGTCCGCGTCGTGCTCGCCGATCTCTCGGCGAGCTTCGAGCCGCTCTGCGCGATCGATTTCCGGTTCGAGCGCCTGGAGGTGAACCCGCGCTTCGCGACGATCAGCCGGCTCTCGAACGCGACCGTCTTGGTGCGGCTGCGTGTGGAGATGGAGGATCGCGGCGGCCGGATCGAGCTCTTACTGCCGTACGCGACCTTGGAGCCGATCCGCGAGCTGCTGTTGCAGCAGTTCATGGGCGAGAAGTTCGGCCGCGACTCGATCTGGGAATCGCATCTCGCCGAGGAGCTCTGGAACACGGATGTCGAGCTCGACGTGCTGCTCGACGAGCAATCGATGCGGCTGTCGGACGTCATGGCGTGGCGGCCGGGCAGCCGGATCGTGCTCGACAAGCGGCCCGGATCACCCGTCGAGCTCCGATGCGGCGCCGTGCCGATGTTTGAAGGCCGGATCGGCCGCCGCAAGAGCCAGGTCGCTGTTCGCATCGAACGCGCGCTTCGGCACGACCCGGCCGCGCCCCCCGCCGATCCGAGCGCTTAGAGCGGAAGGAGGCCGGGATGGCCGGGCTGGAATGGCTGCTCGAGACGGTGCTGGTCGTGCTGCTGGCGGCGACCCTGTTCCATGCGATGCGCCTGGAGCGCGCGCTTGGCGTGCTGAAACGCGACCGCGCCGCGCTCGAGGAACTGATCGCGGGCTTCAACGCGAGCACAAGGCAGGCGGAGGCCGGGATCGAGCAGCTGCGCGCGGCGACGGACGGCGCGGGGCGGCAGATCGCGAAGCAGATCGACGGCGCGGGGACGCTGAAGGACGACCTGACGTTCCTGATCGAACGCGGCGAGCGGCTGGCCGACCGAATCGACAAGCTGGTGCGCGCGGGACGGCCGCTGGCGGGCGAAGCCCCCCGGAGCGCGTCCACGCCGCCGCCGTCCGAACCCGGCCAGCCCGCGATGCGCAGCCAGGCCGAGCGCGACCTGTTCAAAGCCCTGAGGCTCGCACGATGACCCGGCTGCGCTTCCCTTCTCCCCGGCTGCTGCCGCTGACGATGGCGGCGGTCGCCGTGCTGCTGGCCCTGAAATCGGCGGTCCTCGTGCGCGCGGCGCTGCCCGGCGACCATGCGCCGGATGCGTTCGCGAGCGGGGCGGTCGTGCCGGACGCGCTCGCGTCGCCGCCGGCCCAGGGCAGGCACGCCGGGGAGGCGCAGAAGCCAGAGGCAGCGCAAGCCGGCGCGGCATCGAGGGCCTCTTCCGCGCAAGCGGCCGGGCCGCGGGAGGGTCCGCCGCCCGACCCGCCGGTGAGCGACGCCGAGCGCGGGGTGCTGCTCGATCTACGGCAGCGACGCCAGGCGCTGGACGCGCGCGCGGCGGCGCTGGCGACGCGCGAGGAGGTGGTGGGGGCGGCGGAGAAGCGGCTCGCCGACCGCGTGACCGAGTTGCAGGCCTTGCAGACCCGGCTCGAAGCCCTGGAGACGGCGCGACATGCGCATGACGAGGCGAACTGGCGCGGCCTCGTGAAGCTGTACGAGAGCATGAAGCCGCGGAACGCCGCCACGATCATGAACGATCTCGACAAGCCGGTCCTGCTCGCGGTGATCGACCGCATGAAGGAGGCCAAGGCCGCCGCGATCCTGGCCGCCATGCAGCCCGACCGCGCTCGGGAGGTGACGGCGGATCTCGCCCGCCAGCGGACCCGTGCGAACACGCCCGAGGGCGGCTAAAGGGGGGATCGCCGCCGCATGGTTCTCGGCCGATCGGCGGGCGCGCTGGCGCTCGCGGCCTCGCTCTGCCTGGCGCACGCAACGCGGGCCGGGGAGCCGCCCGTGCCGGTCCACACGGAAAGCCGCCCTGGGTTCGGTCGCGTGGCGTTCGGCTTTGCCTCCCCGGTCCGGTTCCGGATCGAGCGCGCGGGCGATCTGGTCGCGGTCCTGTTCACAAGCGGGCGGGTCATCGGCCGCGCGGACGCGCTGCCACGCAATGTCCGGGCCGTCGCGGGGAGCGCGGGTCGGGCCGAGATCACCGTCGCGGGCGGCGCCGGGATCAGGGTTGGGCGCGCGGGAAACCACGTCGTCATCGACGTGCTCGATCCGCTCGGCCCGGCGCCGACGGAGCCGCCGAAGACGGAGCCTCCGAGTTCGGCCGGCCCCACCCCGGCCCCGGCTCCCCCGTCGCCGCCGCCTGCGCCCCCGCCCGCTCCGCCGGGTCCGGTCTCGCTCTCGGCCCAGGTCTCGCTCCCGGCCAAGGTCTCGGGCGCGGCTGAGGGTTGGTCGGTTGCCGTGCCGTTCGAGGCGGATGTCGGAGCCGCCGCCTTCCGGCTCGGGGATGCCGGTATCGTCGTGTTCGACCAGAGCCGTCCGATCGATCTCGCCGCCCTGCGTGGCACGGCGGCGCTCGCCGGGGCGTCCGTGCAGCTGCTGCCGGGCGCGACCGTGCTGCGCATCCCGCTGCCGGCGGGCGTCGCGCTCGCCCTCACGCGCGAGCCGGATCACTGGACGATCGCACCGGCGCGGGCGGAACCACAGGCGCTGGCGATCCGGGTCGCGGACCGCAGCCTCTTGCTGGCGGCCGCCAACCCTGGGCGGGTGGTGACGATGGTCGATCCGGCCACCGGCGCCGATCTGCTGGTCGGCACCGAGCGCGGCGGCCCAGGGCCGGACACCCGTGGGCAGGGCGTGCTCGCGCCCCGCCGCGCGCCCGAGTTCGATCTGCTGCCAAGCTGGAGGGGCGTGGCCGTCGCGCCGCTCTCGGACCGGCTGGTGCTGCGGGCGCGCCGGGACGGGTTTGCGCTCTCGGCGGAGCCGGAGGGGCTGGCGGTGTCGCTGCCCAACGGCCCGGACGTGCTCGCGCCGGCCGGCGCGATGACGCGGCGGTTCGATTTCCCGCCGCTGCCGGACGCGGCGCTCGAAGACCGGTTGCGGGCGGAGATCGCGGATGCGAGCGCACGCCCCCCGCTCGGTCGTGGCCGGCCGCGCCGGGAGGCGGCGGAAACCATGATCGCGCTCGGCCTCGGCGCGGAGGCGGCGGCGCTGCTGCGTCTCGCCGCGCTCGACGATGCGCGCGAGGCGGAGAGCCCGCAGGCCGGGGCGCTGCTCGCCATCGCGTCCCTGCTCGCGGGACAGCCGGACGACGCGGCCGGGCTGACCGACAAGCGGCTCGACGGCACGGACGAGATCGCGCTCTGGCGCGCCATCCGCATCGCCGCGCGGGCCGAGGAGGGCTTGCCGGACGAGGACGGGGCGGCTCCTCCCGCCGCGACCTTCGCCGCCACGATGAAGCTGGTGTTCGCCTATCCCGCGCCGCTTCGCGAGCGGCTGCTGCCGCTGATCGCGGAGACGCTCGTGCGCGGCGGCGAGGAGAAGGCGGCGACGGCGCTGCTGGCCCAGGCGGGCGACGATCCGGCGCTCGCACTGGCGCGGGCCATGCTGGCCGAGGCGCGGCACGACACAGATGCGGCGCTCACCCAGTACGACGCTCTGGCCGCCGGGCGGGACCGGCTGCTGCGGGTCCGCGCCGCCATGCGCGCGATCGACCTGCGCATTGCATCGGGCAAGCTCGGACCGGCCGAGGCGGCGTCCGCGCTCGAGCGGCTGCTGCCGGCGTGGCGCGGCGACCGGCGGGCGCTCGCGGTCCGGCTCAAGCTCGCGTCGCTGCGGGCGGAGACGGGCGCGTACCGTCCGGCGCTCGCGCTGCTGCGGGAGACCGAGGCGGACATGCCCGGCCAGGCCCCGGCGATACACGCGGCGACGCAGGCGGTATTCGCGACCCTGCTGCGGGACGGCAACGCCGAGCGGGTGCCGCCGCTCGATCTGGTGACGCTCGCCGAGGAGAACGCGGATCTGGTGCCGGAAGGCGACGCGGGCGCGGCGCTCGCGGCCGCGCTCGCGGACCGCCTTTCGGCGCTCGACCTGCCGCAGCGCATCGCGCCGGTGCTCGATCGGCTGATGCGCCGGGCGCCGGCCGGACCGGCGCGCGCGAGCGTCGGCGCGCGTCTCGCCGCGCTGCGGCTGGACGAGGGCGACGCCCCCGGCGCCGAAGCGGCGCTCGCCGCGTCCGTCGCCGCCGAACTGCCGCCCGCGCTCGCCGAAACGCGCGTGCTCCTCGGCGCGCGCGCCGCCGCCGCCGAGGGACGCACGGCGGAGGCGGCCGCCTCGCTCGCGCCGCTCGAAACGCCCGCCGCCGATGAGGCGCGCGCAACCATCGCCGAGGCGGCCAAGGACTGGCCCGGAGCCGAGCGGGCGCTCGCGGCGCTCGCGGCCAAGACCCTGCCGCCTGAAGGCAAGCTGGATGACGGGCAGCGCCGGTTGCTGCTGCGTTGGGCGAGCGCGGCCGCCCAGGCGGGCGACGCGGGCGCGCTCGCCTCGCTCCGCAAGCGGGAAGCAGCGCGCATGCAGGGCGGCCCGGCCGGCGACATGTTCCGGCTGCTTACCGGCGATCCGGTGCGCGGCGTCGCCGATCTGTCGCGCTCGCGGCAGGACGTGGCGCTGGCGCGCGGCCTGCCCGGGGACGTCCAGGCGCTCGGCACGCATCGGTGAGAGCGCCGCGACATCGCGCCTGCGCCCGGATGGACGCACCTATGCGGGGCAGCGCGGGACGGAGGGCGATTTCCTGTTGCATCGGGGGGGCGTTGTCCCCATGTTCCGCCGCCTTGGCCCCAGGGGACGTGCGCAAGCCGGCGCGCGTCCAACAGGCTGTCTGCTGGTAGGAGGGTATGCGGTGAACGCACTCAATCCACTGGGGATGGTCTCGGAGATCCCGAGCGAGAACCAGAGTTTCGAACGCACCGGGATCGAGGTGCAGAAGGATTATTTTGTCGAGAAGGACGGCCAGAAATTCGCCGGCACGCATCTGCTGGTGGATCTCTGGGGCGCGTCCAATCTGGGCGACCCGGCGCTGATCGACCGCGCCTGCCGCGAGGCGGCGCTCGCCGCCGGGGCGACGATCCTGCACAGCCACTTCCACCACTTCTCGCCGAATGGCGGGGTGTCGGGGGTCGTGGTACTGGCCGAGAGCCACATCTCGATCCACACATGGCCGGAACGCGACTTCGCCGCCGTCGACATCTTCATGTGCGGTGCGTGCGACCCGAACGATTCGATCCCGGTGCTGAAGGCGGCGTTCACGCCGGACCGCATCGTCCTCGATGAACAGCGGCGCGGCCGGATCGGCTGATTCCAAGACTTGATTGGCGTGAAGAAACGCCCGGGCGGCAGCGTCCGGGCGTTTCCTTGCATGCAGGCCGGAGAGCGCGATGGCGACCGATAGCTGGATCAACGAGACGCTCTATCCCGATTGGGGCCAGCGCTTCCTGGTCACGCGCGAACTTGCCCGCGTGCGGAGCGATTTCCAGGACATCGTGCTCTTCGAGAGTTCGTCGCACGGGCGGGTGATGGTGCTGGATGGCGTCATCCAGATCACCGAGCGGGACGAGTTCGTGTATCAGGAGATGCTGGCGCATGTGCCGCTGCTGGCGCATGGCGCGGCCGAAAACGTGCTCATCATCGGCGCGGGCGACGGCGGCGTGCTCCGGCGCGTGCTGCGGCACGGGACGGTCAGGCGCGCGGTGATGGCCGAGATCGACGGCGAGGTGATCCGGCTCGCGCGCGAGCACCTGCCCGACATCGGGGGCGATGCCTGGGACGACCCGCGCGCGGAGATCGTCGTCGGCGACGGCATCGAATACGTGCGGCGGGCGGCGGATGCCTCGTTCGACGCGGTCATCGTCGACAGCACCGATCCGGTCGGCGTCGGCGAGGTGCTGTTCACCGACGAGTTCTACGAGAACTGCGCGCGCATCCTGACGCCGCGCGGCCTGGTCGTGAACCAGTGCGGCGTGCCGTTCATGCAAGCGGACGAATTGCGCCAAACGAGCCTGCGCCGCCGCCGCTTCTTCCCGCATGTCTCGGCCTATGTCGCGGCGGTGCCGACCTATGTCGGCGGCTTCATGACGCTCGGCTGGTCGGCGAAGGACGCGGCGCTCGCCGCCGAGACGACCGCGACGATCCGCGCGCGCGCCGAGGCCGCGGGCATCCTCGGCACGACACGCTACTGGACGCCCGAAATCCACACCGGCGCCTTCAACCTGCCGCCCTACATCGCCGAGCACCTGCCGCGCTGAGGCGGGGGCGGCCGTTCGGCTGCGAATGACCTGACGGAGAGCGGATGAAAGCGGTTGCGATCTGTCTGACGGCGCTGTTGTCCGCTCAGCCCTGTCTCGGCGCGACACCGGGAAGCCAAGCTCGGCTGTCACTTCCGACTGGCTCCGCCGGGGGGAGCATCGCGACCGTCAAGAACGAGCTGGTCACGGTCGAGTCCGGCTCGTCGCTCGATCTGATCAGGATCGCCAATGGTAAGCCGGGGTATGTCGGTAGCCTGTGGATCGCCGGGTCCGGCCAGGACAATTTCCAAGACGCCGTTCTGGAGGTGTTCGTGGACGGTGAGCGTACGCCCAGCATATCGGCCGACATCGGCGATCTCTGTCTGCTGGCGTTCACGCAGGGCACGACCGAACGCTACGGCACCGCCCATCTCATGGCCGAAAGCGTCGGTACGCGCGGCGCCGACTGCGTTCTGAAATATCCGATCCCGTACCGCCGCGCCATCCGCGTGACGCTGACCAATGCCGATCCCGGCGAGCTGCGGCTATGGTCGCAGGTGCGCTACTACTCGGGAGTCCGACTTCCCTATAAGCTGCGATCCTCCGCTATCACCGTCGCCCATCGATTGCGCGCCGTCACGCCCGAACGGCAGATCGACGGCTCCGTGCAATTTCTCCACTTGGCCCGAGGCAGCGGCTGGGTCGTCATGCACAACGTCATCTATGCGGCGGCCACGGACTATTCCTATCTCGAAGCCAACCCGGTCATGTATCTGAACGGGCGCAAGCCCGGCGCGAACGTGTCCCCGCAATACAATTCCAGCGGGACCGAGGACTATTTCCTCTCGAGCTTCTATTTCGGCACTGTCCCGGCATCCTCGCCGTTCGCCGCCATTTCGGAGAAGGGAAACGGGGGCGGCCCTTTCACGAACAGCCTTAGCGCCGGGCTCGACCTGCTCGCCTACACCGGCGGCGTCCGCTTCGATCACGGCATCCTCATGCGCCTGGAGCGGGGCAACAGCGCTCATCCGGGGACGTCCGACACGAACGTCGATATCAGCTACTGCGTGCTCTACTACTCGCCGAACTAGCGGCCGGTCACGGGCCGAACGCGGCGAAGCTCTGCACGAGGCTGCCGGAGACCAGCCGCCAGCCATCGACCAGCACGAAGAAGATGAGCTTGAAGGGGAGCGCGACGACGCTCGGCGGCAGCATCATCATGCCGAGGCTCATCAGCACGCTCGCGACCACCATGTCGATGATCAGGAACGGCAGGAAGAGCAGGAATCCCATCTCGAAGGCCCGGCGCAGCTCGCCCACCATGAAGGCGGGCACGAGCGCGCGCCACGGCGCCTGGTCGGGGCCGGCGGGGGCGGGCAGGTTCGCGAGATCGAGAAACAGCTGCAAATCCGAGCCGCGCAGATTGGCGAGCATGAACTTGCGGAACGGCTCGGCCGCGAGGCGCAGGCCCTCCATCTCGGAGACGCGGCCCTGCGTCATCGGCAGCAGGCCCGTGGTCCAGGCCTGATCGAGCACCGGCTGCATGACGAAGTAGGTGAGGAACAGCGCGAGCCCGATCACGACCGTGTTGGGCGGCGTCCCCTGCGTGCTGAGCGCGCTCCGGAGCAGCGACAGCACGATGACGATGCGCGTGAACGCCGTCACCATCACGAGCAGGCTCGGCGCGAGCGAGAGCACGGTGATGAGGGCGGTGATCTGCACGAGACGGCTGGTCGCGCCCGCCTGTCCCGCCTGACCGAGATCGATGCTGAAAGACTGCGCGTGCGCGAGCGCGGGCAGCAGCGCGAAGCATGCGATGACCGTCGCGAGGATCGCGATGCGGCGTCTCACTTCTCCGCTCCCGCGGGTCCAGGCCAGCCGACGACGAGATCCTGCGCGCCGCCCGTCATCAGCAGGACGAGCCGTCCGTCGCAGCGCACGAGGTGCAGCCGCCGCCTTGGGTCCAGCGCGATCGTCTCCTCGACCGCGAGCTTGCGGCCGGGGATCATGCGGCCGGACGCGAAGCCCGACGCGCGCACGACGCGCTGCGCGAGCCAGATCGCGAGCAGCACGCCGGCGAGCGCCGCCGCGGCGGTGAGGAGGGTCGTCGGTTCGAGGATCATGACGCGGCCTTTTGCCGGTTCATCGACGGAAAAGGTTCAGCCGCGCGACGGCGGCCCGTGCGCGGCGGCGATCGCGGTTTCGAGCGCATCGATTTCGGCGAGCAGGGCGGAGAGGCGCGGAACCATCGCGGCGCCGAGCGCGGGCGGCAGGTCGAGCGCCTGCGCGCAGAGCAGGCCGATGCGGCCGTCGAGCCCCGTCAGCTCGACGCGCCGCCGCGCCTCGGCCATCACCCGCGACAGCTGGACGGTGGCGGCAAGACCGTCCGCGAGCGCGCCGAGTTGTTCGGCGCGGTTGTCGTCGGTTGACGGGGAGGGCTGTATCATGGCGCGATTAGAGCGCTCAGTCCTTACCGAATGCTCAAGGGTCGCGGCATTAACCCCGCATTCAGCGGCGGGCGCCATGCTTTCCGCAGAAATATGGGCGCGGGAGCGGTGCCGTGGTGATGACGCAGGCGGGTGTGTTCGATCTCGCGGAGCAGCGGCTGGCGTGGCTCGAGCAGCGGCAGCGCACGCTCGCGCAGAACGTCGCCAATGCCAACACGCCCGGCTACCAGCCGCGCGACCTGACGCCGTTCGCGAGCGCTCTCGCCCGTGCCGGCATCGCGTCTCCTGCCCGCACGCAGGCCGGGCATCTGCAAGGCACGCAGGGCGGCGTGCTGCAGGCCGATGCCCATACGAAACCGCCGGAGCGGTCGCCGGACGGCAACGCGGTCGGCATCGAGGACGAGCTGGTGAAGGTCGCCGATACCGAGCAGAGCCAGGAACTCGCGACCGGCCTCTACACGAAATACATGGGCCTGTTCCGGCTCGCGCTCGGCCGCGGCCAGTAACGGAGAAGGCAGGTCATGGATCTGAGCAAGGCGTTGGCGATCTCGGCGCGCGGCATGGACGCCCAGGGCACCCGGCTTCGGGTCATTGCCGAGAATCTCGCCAACCAGGACACGACCGGCTCGACGCCCGGCGCCGACGCCTACCGCCGCAAGACGGTCAGTTTCGAGAACGCGCTCGACCGTGATCTCGGCGAGACGGCCGTGCGGGTGCGCGAGATCGGGCACGACAAATCCGACCTGCCGCTCCGCTACGATCCCTCGCACCCGGCCGCGAACGCGGACGGCTACGTCAAGACCTCGAACGTCAACAGCTTCGTGGAAGTGATGGACATGCGCGAGGCCGAGCGCTCGTACAGCGCCAACCTCGCCGTGCTGCAGACGACGCGGAGCATGCTGACGCGCACGATCGGCATGCTGAAATGACCGCGATCCCGACCCTCACGGTCACGCCCGCCGACGCCGCCCGCGCCTACGGCCGGGCGGGGCAGGCCGCGACGGAGACGGACGGCGCGGCCGGTTTCGGCGCGGCCCTGCAACGCGCCGTCGGCGGCGCGATCGACGCCGGCCACGAAGCCGACGCCGCGACCACGCGGGCGCTGAGCGGGCAGGGCAATCTGACCGAGGTCGTGACCGCCGTCTCCCGCGCGGAACTCGCGTTGCAATCGACGACCGCGATCCGCGACCGCGTGGTGCAGGCCTATCAGGACATCATGCGCATGCCGATCTGAGGATGGGGGAAGCGGACGTCGCGGCGATCGTGCACGAGGCGATGCTCGTCGCCCTCAAGCTCGCCGGGCCGCCGCTCCTCGTCGGCCTCGCGGTCGGGCTGGCCGTCTCGATGCTGCAGGCGGTGACGCAGATCCATGAGGCGACGCTCGCCTTCGTGCCGAAAGCGCTGGCGCTCGCGCTGACGCTCGGGCTGCTCGGCTCCTTCATGCTGGCTACCCTCGCCGACTACACGCGGCTGCTGTTCGACCGTCTGGTCGCGATCGGCGGCTCGTGAGTCCGGACGATCTGGCGGCGATCGCCGGCCTGCCGCAGCTCGGGGCGGCGTTCGGCCTGGCGCTCGCCCGCATCGGCGCCTGCGTCATGCTGCTGCCGGGCCTCGGCGAGACCGATCTGCCGGCGACCGTCCGCGCCGGACTCGCCTTCGCGCTGACCCTGCTGCTGCTGCCGGCGATCGCCAAGCTCGTGCCCTCGCCGCTGCCGGACAGCGCCCTCGTGCTGGCCGGGATGGTGCTGAGCGAGGTCGTGACCGGGCTCTGGCTCGGCACGCTCGCCCGGCTGATCGTGCAGGCGCTGCCGGTCGCGGGCCAGTTCGTCTCGTACCTGCTCGGCCTCTCGAACGTGCTGCAGCCCGATCCCGCGATCGGCGCGCAGGCGACCGCGCTCGGGCGGCTGCTTGGCCTGCTGGTGCCGGTGCTGGTCCTCAGTTCGGGCCTCTACCGGCTGCCGCTGCTGGCGCTCGCCGGCAGCTACCGGCTGGTCGCGCCGGGCACGCTGCTGCCCGTCGCCGATGCGTCCGCGAGCGTCGTCGCCGCCGTCGGCGGGGCCTTCGCGCTCGCGCTCCGGCTGGCCGCGCCCTTCGTGCTCGCGAGCATCGTCTGGCAGGTGACGCTCGCGCTGGCGGCCCGCCTCATCCCCAGATTGCAGATCTATACGCTGGCGATGCCCGGCCAGATTCTCGGCGGCCTCGCGCTGTTCGCGCTGCTGGCGGGCGCGATGCTGGCCGGGTGGCAGGAAGCGGTGCGGGCCGTGCTGTCCAACCTCGGCGGGCTATAGCGCGGCATGGCCGAATCCGAGAGCGGGGGCGACCGGACCGAGGCCGCGACCCAGCGGCGGTTGCAGAAGGCGCGCGAGGAGGGCCAGGTGCCGCTGTCGCGCGAGATCACCGCCTTCGGCGGGCTGGCGGCGGCGTCGCTCGCCCTCGTGGTCGCGCTGCCGTCGGCCAGCCGGGAGACGGCGGCCCGGCTGCAGGATCTGCTCGGCCACCTCGATGCGTTCGACCTGTCGGACGGCGGCGCGGGGGCGCTGCGGTTCGCGGCCATGGCCGTGCTGCGCGTCGTGGCCCCGATCGTGCTGGCGGCGCTCGCCGGCGGGGTCGCTTCGGTGCTGCTGCAGACGGGGCCGCTCATGCATGGCGGCGCGCTGCGTCCCGACCTCGCGCGCCTCAACCCGCTGTCCGGCTTCAAGCGCAGTTTCGGGATGGCGAGCCTCGGCGAACTCGGCAAATCGCTGCTGAAGCTCGCCGTGGTCGGGGCGGCGGTCTGGTCGGTGCTGGCGGGCGCCGCCGGGCGGCTCGCCTCCGCCGCCGACTGGGAATTGGGAACGCTCGTCGCCCGCACGATGCGGGACGTGACCGGGGTGCTGTTCGCGGTGCTCGGCGTGCAGGCGGCGATCGCCGTGCTCGATCTCGTCTGGGTCCGGCTGCAGCACGCCCGCCGCCTGCGCATGAGCCGCGAAGACATCCGGCAGGAAACGCGGGAGTCGGACGGCGATCCGCGCGTGAAGGGCCGGGTGCGCCAGATCCGCATGCAGCGCGCCCGCAAGCGCATGCTGGCGGCGGTGCCGAAGGCGACCGTGGTGCTCACCAATCCGACGCACTACGCGGTCGCCCTCGCCTATGACCGCACGGCGGGCGCGGCGCCAAAGGTCGTCGCGAAGGGCGTGGACACGATGGCGGCCCGTATCCGCGAGGCGGCCGAGAGCAGCCGGGTGCCGCTCGTCGCCAACCCGCCGCTGGCGCGCGCGCTCTACCGTGTCGAGCTGGACACTGAGATCCCGGCCGAGCACTACCAGGCGGTCGCGGAAATCATCGCCTATGTCTGGCGGCTGGCTCGAACATAAGTAGAACGCTTGCCGATTTCCGCCTATACATGGGCGTGGAATGGATCGCGCAACTCGACGATCTGGTCCATGATCGGATTGTCAACCAAAACGCGAGTTTCTCGACGCGCGTTACACGACGAAGTTGCAGGTTGCGGGCTGGATTCGGTAGGAACTGGCGAGCCGCAGCAGGACAGGAACGGGGATCGCGATGGAAAAGAACAAGGCGCTGGACGCCGCGCTGACGCAGATCGAGCGTGCCTTCGGCAAGGGCTCGATCATGCGCATGGGCCAGCGGTCCGGGGACGAGCAGATCGAGGTGATCCCGTCCGGCTCGCTCGGCCTCGATCTGGCGCTCGGCATCGGCGGAATGCCGCGCGGCCGCATCGTCGAGATCTACGGACCGGAAAGCTCTGGCAAGACGACGCTGGCGTTGCACGCCATCGCGGAGGCTCAGGCGCGCGGCGGCATCTGCGCCTTCATCGACGCCGAGCACGCGCTGGACCCGATCTACGCCCGCAAGCTCGGGGTCGACGTCGATAACCTGCTCATCAGCCAGCCCGATGCCGGCGAACAGGCGCTCGAGATCGCCGACACGCTGGTGCGGTCGGGCGCGGTCGATGTGCTGGTCGTGGACAGCGTGGCGGCGCTCGTGCCGCGCGCCGAGCTGGAAGGCGAGATGGGCGACAGCCACATGGGCCTGCACGCGAGGCTGATGAGTCAGGCGCTCCGCAAGATCACGGGCAGCGTCTCGCGCAGCAAGACGATGCTGATCTTCCTAAACCAGATCCGCATGAAGATCGGCGTCATGTTCGGCAACCCCGAAACGACGACCGGCGGCAACGCGCTCAAGTTCTACGCCTCGATCCGCATGGAGATCCGCCGCATCGGCCAGATCAAGGACCGTGACGAGGTGGTTGGCAACCAGACCCGCGTGAAGGTGGTGAAGAATAAGCTCGCGCCGCCGTTCCGGCAGGTCGAGTTCGACATCATGTATGGCGAGGGCATCAGCAAGGTGGGCGAGCTGATCGACCTCGGCGTGAAGGCGGGGGTGGTCGAGAAGTCCGGCGCGTGGTTCAGCTACGACAGCACCCGGATCGGCCAGGGCCGCGAGAATGCGAAGCAGTTCCTGCGCGACCACCGCGACATGGCGGACGGGATCGAGAAGAAGGTGCGCGACCAGTCGGGCGTCGTCGCCAATTCCATGATCGCGTCGCCCGAGGACACCGAGGAGGCGGAGGCCGCTGACTGAGTTCCTGACGGCGGACGCCCCGCCCGAACCGGGCGAGGCGCGCGCGGGCCTGCCGCTCACCGACGCCGACCACGAGTTGGTGGCCGCTGCGACCGAGGTGCTGGACCGGCACTACCGGCCGTTCTGGCACATGGTCGCGGCCGCCATCCGCTCGCGCGACGGCCGCATCTGGACTGGGGTGCATCTCGGCGCCACGGTCGGACGGCTGTCCGTCTGCGCCGAGGCGGTGGCGCTCGGCCGCGCCGTGCTGGAGGGCGACGGCACGATCCATACGGCGGTCGCCGTGCGCCACCCCAAGCCCGAGGAGGCGGATCGCGAGATGGCCGTCGTCTCCCCGTGCGGCGCCTGCCGGGAGATGATCGTGGATTTCAGCCCGGAAGCGCTCGTCATCCTGAAAGCGCCGGACGGGCTGGTAAAGCTGCCCGCCCGCATCCTCTTGCCCCAGCCCTACCGGCGGTAGGACAGCGCGAAACTACTTCTTGTCGTCATGCTGCTCGATATAGGTCCGGGTGTGGTGGTGAATGTTGCCCTGCTCGTCCCGGTACTCGCGGGATTTCAGGTCGTCCGAACCCGCCTCGTCGTCCGCGTGCTTGCCTTCGTGACCCTTGCCGGAGGTCTGGGACGAGGATCGTCCGCCGCCCTGCTGCGAACCGGATGTCTCGCGACTGTGATGACGGCTCGCGTGCTCGCCGTGCTCCCGGCGTTCGAGCGTATCCCGGCCGATGATCTTGCTGAACAGGCTGTCCGGCTCGTAGAGCAGGGCGAGGTTGCTCTCCTCGAACTGCTCGAAGAACTCGTCCCAGGAGATCTCGACCAGGCTCTGGTGCTCGGATTGCGGGCTGTCCGGGAACATGATCCGGATGATGCCGACGTCGCCGCCCTGGTGCGTCCGCTCGACGGCGGCCGGCTTGCCGCCCTTCTCCTCGGCCCATGCGCGGATCTCGTCGTGATCCGTCGTGCCATTCGCCATGCGCTCTCTCTCCCTCGTGGTCTGTCCGGCCCAGCCCTGGGGCGCGGCACCGCCTCGGCGACGGCGCCGCCCGCCGGCGCGAGCGGCGCCGCGCCGGTCCGCTACTTCTTCCCGTGCTGGTCCCCGTGCTGCTCCATGTAGGTCTTGGTGTGGTGGTGGACGTTGCCCTCGGCGTCCTTGTATTCGCGCGACTTCAGGTCGTCCGAGCCGCCCGACTCGCCGGAGCGCGCCTGCGAGCCGCTCTCGTGGCTTTTGCTCCCGCCGCCGCTCTCGTGGCCGCTCTTGTGGCTTTCATGGGAGCTCTTGTGGCTCTCATGGGAGCGCGACTGGCTGCTCTCGCCGCCCTTGCCGTGCTCCTCGGCGCGCGCCTTGCTGCCGGGCGTGGTTTCCTTGGTGCGACCGGCCTCCCGGTTCTCCTTCAGACGCCCGTCGTGCTCCGGATCCTTGACGGACCCCTGACGGTGGCTGTCGCCGTGACTGGATGCCATTTGTGGATGTCCCTTTTGTTGTCCCTGGCTGGCCGGCCGGCCGGACGCGGCCAAGCTCTCCCCGACCGGGCCCGGCTCTCCCTCCGGTTCTAAGCCAACGCAGAGGCGCGGCGTTCGGGCGAGCAACACGGAAATTTGCCCGCGCTTGCCGCCTCCGCGCGGAACCGGCCCCGATGCAAAACGGCAGGCCGGGCGAGCGCGCCGGCGCTCTCCATCCGGCTCCAAGGTGACAAGGGCCAAGCGGCTGGGCTACTCCCTCCCTGCCATGGCCAGCAGCAACGACATCCGCGCGACGTTCCTCGACTATTTTGCCCGACACGGCCATCAGGTCGTGCCGAGCTCGCCGCTCGTGCCGCGCAACGATCCCACGCTCCTCTTCACCAATAGCGGCATGGTGCAGTTCAAGAACGTGTTCACCGGGCAGGAGAAACGCCCCTACTCCCGCGCCGCAACGGCGCAGAAATGCGTGCGCGCCGGCGGCAAGCACAACGATCTCGACAATGTCGGCTACACCGCCCGCCATCACACCTTCTTCGAGATGATGGGCAATTTCAGCTTCGGCGACTACTTCAAGGAGCAGGCGATCGAGCACGCCTGGACCCTGGTCACGCGCGACTTCGGACTGCCCAGAGAGAGGCTGCTGGTCACGGTCTATAGCGACGACGACGACGCGGCCCGGTTCTGGCGCAAGATCGCGGGGCTGCCCGACGAGCGCATCATCCGCATCGCGACGGCGGACAATTTCTGGCGCATGGGTGACACCGGCCCCTGCGGCCCCTGCAGCGAAATCTTCTTCGACCACGGCCCCTCCGTTCCGGGCGGGCCGCCGGGCAGCCCGGACGAGGACGGCGACCGCTTCATCGAGATTCGGAATCTCGTGTTCATGCAGTACCAGGAGGGGCCGCCCGGCACGCGGGTGCCGTTGCCCCGGCCTTCGATCGACACCGGGCTTGGCCTCGAGCGGTTCGCGGCGATCCTGCAAGGCAAGCACGACAACTACGACACGGATACGCTGCGGGCGCTGATCCTCGCCAGCGCGGAAGCGACCGGGGAAGCGCCGGACGGCCCGCACAAGATCGGCCACCGCGTCATCGCCGACCATCTGCGCTCGACGGCGTTCCTGATCGCGGACGGCGTGCTGCCCGGAAACGAGGGGCGCGGCTACGTGCTGCGCCGGATCATGCGCCGCGCGATGCGGCACGCGCACATGATGGGTGCGCGCGAGCCGGTGATGTACCGGCTGGTGCCGGCGCTCGTGCGGCAGATGGGCGCCGCCTATGGCGAGCTGATCCGGGCCGAGGCGCTGATCGAGGAGACGCTGCTGCTCGAGGAGACGCGCTTCAAGCAGATGCTGGAGCGCGGCCTGCATCTGCTGGCCGACGAAACGCAGCGGCTCGGCGACGGTGAGGCGCTGCCGGGCGAGGTCGCGTTCCGCCTCTACGACACGTATGGCTTCCCCCTCGATCTGACCCAGGACGCGCTGCGCGAGCAGGGGCGCGCGGTCGATGTCGCGGGGTTCGAGACGGCCATGGCGGAGCAGCGCCGCCGCGCCCGCGCCGCCTGGGCGGGATCGGGCGAGGCCGCCACCGAGCAGGTTTGGTTCGAGCTGCGCGAGCTGGTCGGGCCGACCGAATTCCTCGGCTACTCCACCGAGACGGCCGAGGCGACCATCCAGGCGATCGTGGCGGACGGACGCCCGACCGATGGCGCGCCGGCCGGCACGGAGGTCGCCGTGCTGCTGAACCAGACGCCGTTCTACGCCGAAAGCGGCGGCCAAGTCGGCGATACCGGGGTGATCGCGGGCGCGGAGGGTCTGCGCATCCGGGTCACGGATACGCAGAAGAAGCTGGGCGCCCTGTTCGTGCATCTCGGCCGGGTCGAGGCGGGCGAGGCGGTGGTCGGCACGTCCGTGCTCGCCGAGGTGGATCACGCGCGCCGCACCCGCATCCGCGCGCATCATAGCGCGACGCACCTGCTGCACGAGGCGCTGCGGCGGCGGCTCGGCCCGCACGTGGCGCAGAAGGGCAGTCTGAACGCACCGGACCGGCTGCGCTTCGACGTGAGCCAGCCGCGGCCGATGACGGGCGACGATTTGCGCTGGGTCGAGCGCGAGGTGAACGCCCGCGTGCGCGAGAACACGGAGGTGACGACGCGCCTGATGACGCCGGAGGCGGCGGTGGAGACGGGCGCGATGGCGCTGTTCGGCGAGAAGTACGGCGACGAGGTACGCGTGGTGTCGATGGGCGCGGGCGAGGGCAACAAGAGCGCCTACTCGATCGAGCTCTGCGGCGGCACGCATGTCGGCCGCACCGGCGACATCGGCCTGTTCAAGATCGTCTCCGAGAGCGCGGTCAGCGCCGGCGTGCGCCGGATCGAGGCGGTGACGGGCGACGCGGCGCTCGATCTCGTGGATGCAGGCGAGCGGCGCATGCACGAGGTCGCGGGCGCGCTCCGGGCGAGCCCGGCCGAGGCCGCCGAGCGCGTGGCTTCGCTGGTCGAGGAGCGGCGGCGGCTGGAGCGGCAGGTCTCCGATCTGCAAAGGAAGCTCGCGACCGGCGGCGGCGGCGCGGACGCCGAGGAGGTGGGCGGCGTCAGGCTGGTGGCCCGCAATCTCGGCGAGGTGCCGGCGCGCGACCTCAAGGGCCTCGCCGACGCCATCGGCAAGCAGCTCGGCAGCGGCGTCGTGGCGCTGGTCTCGCACGCCGAAGGCAAGGCGAGCATCGTCGTCGGCGTCTCGCCCGACCTGACCGCGCGTTTCGACGCCGTGCGCCTGGTGCGCGCCGGCAGCGCGGCGGTTGGCGGCAAGGGCGGCGGCGGCCGGCCGGATCTGGCGCAGGCCGGCGGCCCGGACGCCGGCCGCGCCGAAGCCGCGCTCGAGGCCGTGCGCGACGCCCTCGCGGCGGTTCCGGCGGGCGCGTGAGGCTCGCGTGACGCCAGGGGCGCTTGACGATGAGCAGACTCTGAGCGAATAAGTATCCGCGACGGGCCGAGCCAAGTTTAGGGAGGAGGCGGGCAAGCGCAAAGTCGAGGCGCTGCCGACAGCTGCAAGACAACGCCCGTCGCAATTTAAGGCTCCTACTGGCGATTATCGATTGCCGTGGTTGAGCCCTCTCGCGCGACTTTATCACTGCCGTGAATGCGGAGAGTAGGGCGCGCAGTCAGCGACTGTCCACTTCCGGCCCCCGCTTCCGCGCGGGCGAGCACCGCAGGCAGGTCGGGGCGCGAACGACAATGTATGGTGCCGCCCCTTCTCCGACAGGGAGAGGGGGCGGCACCGCTCGTCAGGTCAGCCGGACGTCTTGGCCGATTTCTCCTCTCCGGCCTCGGCGTTGACCTGTTCGGCGAGATCGGAGAGCAGGGCGTCGGCGCGCTTTTCCTCCTCGAGCGTCTCGTCGAGCAATTTCACGGCGTCCGACAGGCCGAGCTTGCCCGCCCAGGCTTTCAGCGTGCCGTAGCGGGCGATTTCGTAGTGCTCGACAGTCTGCGCGCAGCCGATCAGCACCGCGTCGGCGGCCCCGGTGCTGCCGAAATCCTCCAGATCCTCCTCCATCTCGGCGGTGATGCCCTGCATCGCCTCGCAGGTCTTGGAGCGCGCGGGCTTGCCGAGGATCTCGAACACCTGCGTCAGCCGTTCGACCTGATGCGCGCTCTCCTCGGCGTGGTTCTCGAAAGCTTCCTTGAGGTCGGACGCCTTGGCGGCCTTGGCCGATTTCTTCAGCGCGCGCACGGATTGCTTCTCGGCGTAGAAGATGTCCTTTAGCGTCTCGTAGAAGGCATCGGACAGGGTCTTTTCCCTTGCGGGCATGATTTCGCTCCTGGTTTGCGCGCGTGCAACGCGGCGAGAGGCGAAAGGTGCCATCACGGATGACTTGATCGGCCCGCTTCTTGGGTGCAACTAGGGGTTGCCGGTGGGCCGGGTTCGCGGCGACCGTAGCTCCTGTTAAGGAAGCGAGTCGTCGCATGATCCGTGGCGGGCTGTTCACGCGGTTCTTTCTCGAAGACGGCATCCAGGGGACGGCGGCATACCGGGCGCTCGATCCGGTGCGGGTCGTGGCGTTCGCCGACGCGGTGCGCGGGCGGTGGGCAAATCTCGCGCGTATGCGGCGGCCGACCGAGGCGGAGACCGAGGACGAATTCATCTTCCCCGTGCTCGACCTGCTGGACTGGCAGTATCTGAGGCAGCAGGAGCCGGGGCGCGGGCGGCGCGACATCGCCGACGCGCTGCTGTTTCTGGACGGGGCGGCGAAGGACCGGGCGCGGCCCGTCGCCTCGGCCGAGCGGTTCCGGCATGGCGTCGTCGTGGTCGAGAACGAGGCGCGCGAGACGCCGCTCGACCGGGCGAGCGGCAAGGGCGAAACGCCGTCCTCGCAGATCCTCCGCTATCTCGGCCGGCCGAGGGGCAGTCCGGCGGCGCCGTGCGCTGGGGCCTGCTGACCAGCGGCCGGTTCTGGCGTCTCTCTGGGCGAACGCGCGCGCCAAGGCCGAAGGGTTCGTCGAACTCGACCTGCCGGCACTGATCGGGACGCTGCCGCCGCCCGTGCCGGAGGGCGCGCCGCCGGACCACTGGCTGCGGGTGTTCCTGCTGCTGTTCGGCCGCGACGCCCTGGTTCCGCACGGGGCTGCGGGCAGGACGTTCCTCGACGACGCCTTGGCCGAGGGGCGGCACTACGAACAGCGGATCACGGCCGCGCTGTCGCGCATCGTGTTCGACGAGGTGTTTCCGGGGATTGATCCGGGCCGTCGCGCGCGAAGCATCGCCCGCGCAACGAACCGACCCGGCATGGCTGGAACAGGCGCGCGAGGCGTCGCTCAGGCTGCTGTATCGCCTGCTGTTCCTGCTCTCCGCCGAGGACCGCGACCTGCTGCCGGTGCGGCGCGAAGGCTACGCCGCATACAGCCTGCGCGGCCCGCGCGAGGAAGCCGCCGAGATCGTCGATCGGAAACGCACGCTGTCGGCGCGGGCGCGTACGTGGTGGCCCCGGCTCACCGCGCTGTTCGCGGCCATCGCGCAGGGCGACGCCAGCATGGGGCTGCCGCCCTACAGCGGCTTCGCGCCTCTGTTGCTTGCGAACTTGAATGCATCGGTTCTCGACTTCGTTGCCCGCCAGAAGATTCAGGTAGCCACCCTCAACCTCTACATCGTCGAACAACTCCCCTTTGTCCCGCCCTCCGCCTTCGCCCGCCGTTTCGGGACCAAGAGCGCCGAGCAGATCGTGCGCGAGGACGTGCT
Source organism: uncultured Alphaproteobacteria bacterium (assembly GCA_963777325.1). Taxonomy (GTDB): domain Bacteria; phylum Pseudomonadota; class Alphaproteobacteria; order Acetobacterales; family Acetobacteraceae; genus JAFAXA01. The sequence goes on from CAVZQE010000022.1 coordinate 793,818, forward strand.
CTGGCTCACCTACACGGCGCGTGACATGGAGGCCTTTGCCCGCGATCAGGGCTACGCGGGGCCGCCGTTCGCGTGGGACGAGGGAGGACCGCCTGCGCCGCCGCGCCCGGCTGGATGCGCTGTTCTTCCTGCTCTACGGCCTCGACCGGGACGACGCCGAGAATGTGCTCGGCACCTCCCAATCGTCCGCCGCGAGGAGGAGGCGCGCTTCAAGGGCCGGTTCCGCTCGCGCGACCTGATCCTCGGCTACATGGCGGCGCTTGCCGCCGGCAATCCGGATGCGGCCGTCGCCGGCTGAGCGCGGATGGGGTGAGGTTGCGTCGCGGCCCGCGATCAGGGCGCTTGCCGTCCGGCGAAGGCGGGATCGGAGGGGCGCGGCAATCGGGATGCTTCTCGCCGTGTGACCCACGCCTTGCGGGCGCCTTCGTGAAGCCGGCGGGACCGGATCGCCGTCGGGCCATTCTTCACGACGGCACGGGCGATCATCAGCATGTCGTCGTCGCTGCCGCTGCCCCGGAGCCCGTTCACGCCGAGCAGAACGACGCGGACGTTTCCGCGCGTGTAGCCATCGGATGCGTGCATGCGATCGATCGACGGGATGGTCGGGCCATAGGCGGCCGCGCTGCCGCACCAGAATGGCAGGCCGGTGATCGCGCAGCGATAGTTCTGCCTCCGCAGGATCTCCATGATTTCGTCCAGCGTGACCTCGACCACCGCCGGGTTCGCCTTCTTCGCCTGCCGCCGCCGGGCGAGGCCGATCGCGCCCCGCATCGAGCGGCGCAGGCGGTCGATATCAGCGGGATCGGCCAATTCAGGCCCTTGCGAGGTCGGTTCACGCGCCATCCGGAGAAGATGCACGCGCGCGGTTAAAACTCCCTTCGCGCGCTTGCCGGCGCGGATGGGGTGGGATTCGAACCCACGGTGCGCTTGCACGCACGGCGGTTTTCAAGACCGCTGCCTTAAACCGCTCGGCCACCCATCCCGCGCGCCCCGGAGGCTAGCCGGCCTCCCCGAACGCGGCAACCGGCGGCTGTCCGCGTTGTAATCCATTGCCGATTGCCCGCGACTCGCGCGACGTGCGAGAGAGCGCCGTATGCTCAACCGCCGTTCCCTCCTCCGCGCCAGCGCAGCCGCCGCCTCGCTCGCCGCGCTGCCCGCACGCGCGGCGTCTGGCTCGTTCGACGCCTTCACCCGGCAGGTGATCGCCGACGCCGAGCGTCACGGCATCTCGCCGTCGGTGCTATCGCAGGCCTTCGCGGGCGTGCAGCCGAACGCGCGCGTGATTGAGCTCGACCATAAGCAGCCCGAGTTCACGATGACCTGGGACCAGTATTTGTCCCGCGTCGTCTCGCCGCAGCGGGTCGTGGACGGGCGCGACAACTACCGGCGCAACGCCCGCCTGCTCGGCGCGATCGGGAGCCGGTACGGGGTCGATCCGGGCGTCGTGCTCGGCATTTGGGGGCTCGAATCGAACTTCGGGACCAAGACCGGCAGCTTCGGCGTCGTCGAGGCGCTGGCGACGCTCGCCTGGGAGGGACGGCGCGCCGCCTTCTTCCGGTCGCAGCTGATGGACAGCCTTGCGATCCTGAACGCCGGCGACGTGACGCCCGCGCGCATGACCGGCAGCTGGGCGGGCGCCATGGGCCAGCCGCAATTCATGCCGGACAGCTATCTCCGCTACGCGGTCGATTTCGACGGCGACGGCAGGCGGGACATCTGGGCCAGCCGGGCGGACGCGCTCGCCTCGATCGCCAACTACCTCGCCCGCTCGGGCTGGCGGCAAGGCGAGCCCTGGGGCCAGCCCGTGCGCGTGCCGCCCGGCTTCGGCGCGACCGATACAGGGCGCGACCGGAGCCGCCCGCTCGGCGAGTGGATGCGGCTCGGCGTCAGGCGGGCGGACGGCTCCGCGTTCGGTCGCGCGGATGTGCCGGGCGCGGTCGTCCTGCCGGACGGTCCGGGCGGCGAGGCATTCATGGTGTACCGGAACTTCGCCGCGATCCGGCGCTACAATCCGTCCGATTTCTACGCGCTCGCGGTCGGCCTGCTCGGGGACGCCGTTGCCGCGTGAAGCGCAGCGCCGCCGTGTCGCTGCTGCTGACGCTCGGCGGCTGCTTCGGACACGCGCCGACACCGCCCGCGCGGCCGCATTATGTGCTCGGGGGCGCCTATGAGGCGGACGGCGCGTGGTACTACCCGAGCGCGCGCTATGCCGGCGAGGAGACGGGGCTCGCGATGATCGAGGGGGCGCGACTCGACGGAACGCTGACGGCGGACGGCGAGGCGTTCGACCCGACGGCGCTCGCAGCGGCGCACCAGACCTTGCAGCTGCCCGCGATCGCCCGGCTGACGAACCTGGAGACCGGCAGCCAGGCCGTCGTGCGGATCAACGACCGGGGGCCGGCGCGGCCGGACCGCTTCCTCGCCGTCACGCCCCGCGCGGCGGCGTTGCTTCGCTTCCCGTCCGGCGGCGTCGCCCGCGTCCGGCTGGAATTGCTGCCGGCCGAGGGCCACGCGGCCGTGGACGCGCTCGGCGGTGCGCCGGAGGAGCGGATCGCGATCGCCCCGGCCCCGCGCGAAGCGGTGCTGGCTGCCGATCTGCCGTCGGCGGGCATGCCGGCGCGCGCGGCCGGTCCCGTCCCGGCCGCCAAGGCCGTCATCGCCCCGGCCATCGCGCCGCCGCCGCTGCGTCTGCCCGAGCAGGTTGCGCAGGTGCCGCCCGAGCCGGGCGCGCTCTGGATCGATCTCGGCCGGTTCAGCCAGCTCTCATCCGCCCGCCTGCAGGCGCGGCGGGCGCCGGCGCTCGCCCCGGCCATCGAGCGAGAGCGGCGCGGGCGCGAGGAGGCCTATCACGTCCATGCCGGACCCTTCGCGACGGTTGCCGCCGCGGATGCGGCGTTCGCCCGGGCGCGCCGGGCGGGAGTGAGCGATGCGCGCATCGTCGTCGAATAGGAGAGAGGTTCCATGCTGACCCGTCGCGCGGCGCTCGTCGCCGGCCTCACCACCTCCGTCGCCGCGCTCGCTCTCGCCGGACCGGACGCGCGCGCCGCCGGGCGGCACGGCGGCAGGGCGCGGCAAGCCGAGAAGACGCAGCCGGGGACGGGTTCGCCCGCGCAGACGCCGGTCGGGCCGGTCGACACGGCGGCGAAATGGGCGTTCATCATGGACTACACGAGCGGCGCGACCCTGCTCGAAAAGGACGCGAACGTGCCCATGCCGCCCTCCTCGATGACCAAGCTGATGACCGCCTACATCGTCTACGGCGCGCTCAAGAGCGGCAAGCTGAAGCTGACCGATCAGCTGCCCGTCAGCGAGCACGCCTGGCGCATGGGCGGCTCCAAGATGTTCGTCCAGGTCGGCACCACCGTCCCGGTCGAGGATCTGATCCGGGGCATGATCGTGCAGTCCGGCAACGACGCCTGCCTCGTGCTCGCCGAGGGCATCGCGGGATCGGAGCAGCAATTCGTCGAGCTGATGAACCAGAAGGCCAAGGAGATCGGCCTCACGCAGTCGCATTTCACCAACGCGACCGGCTGGCCCGATCCGGAGCTGCGCATGTCGGCCCGCGACATCGCGACTCTCGCGGCCCGTATCATCCAGGATTTTCCGGACTACTATCACTACGATTCCGAAAAGACATTCACCTATAACGGGATCACGCAGGGCAACCGCAATCCGCTGGTGCAGAAGGGCACGGCCGACGGGCTCAAGACCGGCCACACGGACGCGGGCGGCTACGGTCTCGTCGGCAGCAGCGAGCGCAACGGGCGGCGCGTGATCGAGGTGCTGAACGGCATGACTTCCATGCACCAGCGGGCCGAGGAATCCGAGCGGCTGATGGAGTGGGCGTTCCGCGAATTCGAGGACGTGACCCTGTTCACGGCCGGCGACGTGGTCGAGCACGCGCCGGTCTGGCTCGGCGCCGAGCCCAGCGTGCCGCTGGTCGGCGGGCGGAACCTGGTCGTGACCTTGCCCCGGGGCTGGCGCAAGAACGCGACGGTGCAGGTGACGTACGACAGCCCGATCCTCGCGCCGGTGACGCGCGGCGACGCGCTCGGCAAGCTCACGATCTCCGGCAAGGGCGTGCCGCCGGTCGAAGCGACGCTGCTCGCGGGCGCGGACGTGCCGAAGCTCGGCTTGCCGGGCCGAGCCATGGCGGTGCTGTCGCACTACGTATCCGGAAGCTGAGCCGACGCAGGCCCGGTTCATCACGCTGGAGGGCGGCGAGGGGGCGGGCAAGTCCACCCAGGCCCGCCTGCTCGCCTCGGCGCTGCAAGAGCGCGGCGTGCCGGTCCTGCTCACCCGCGAGCCGGGCGGCGCGCCCGGCGCCGAGCGGCTGCGGGGGCTGCTGTTGTCGGGCGAGACGGCGTGGTCGCCGATGGCCGAGACGCTGCTGCATTTCGCCGCACGCGCCGAACATGTGGAGCGCGCCATTCGCCCGGCGCTCGCGGCGGGGCAGTGGGTGGTGTGCGACCGCTTCACGGACTCGACGCTCGCCTATCAGGGCTACGGCCAGGGCGCCGATCTCGGCATGATCCGTGCGCTCGGGGCGATGATCGGGCTCGCCCCGGATCTGACGCTCGTGCTCGACGTGTCGGAGGCGGTCGGCGCGGCGCGGCGCGCGTCGCGTCCCGGCGGAAGCGACCGCTACGAGCGTCTGCCGCCCGCGTTCCATGCGCGCGTGCGCGCGGGCTTCCGAGCGATCGCGGACGCCGAACCCGGGCGCTGCACGCTGATCCCGGCCGACGGCGACGTTTCCTTGGTGCACGCGGCGATCCTGCGCGCGGTCTCGCTCCGCTGATGCCGCGCTGGATTTTCGGTGCGGCGATTTCGGCTGCCGCGCTGGCCTGGGCGGTTGCGTGCGGCGCCGCTTCCGTGCCGGACGAGGAGGGGCCGGCGCCGGGTCCGGTCCGCGTCATCGGCGGCAACGCGGCGGGCTGCATCGCGGGTGCCGTCGAACTGCCGCCGCAGGGTCCGGGATTTCAGGAAATCCGCATCGGCCGCAGCACCTTCTGGGGCCATCCGCGCACGATCGCCGCCCTCGAATTGCTCGCGCGGGAGGCGAAGCAAGCGGGACTGCCCGACCTGTATATCAACGATATCGGCGAGCCACGCGGCGGGCCGATCCCGGGCCATGCCGGGCACGAACTCGGGCTTGAGGCGGATGTCTGGCTGGACGTGACGCCGAAGCCGGACCTGCCTCCGGCGATGCGCGAAGATCTGGACCCGCCCAGCGTCGTCGCGCCGGACGGACGCCGCGTCGATCCGGGCGTCTGGCGGCCGGCGCACGCGACGCTGTTGCGCCTTGCGGCGGGATTGCCCGGCGTCGAGCGCATCTTCGTCAACCCGGCGATCAAGCGCGAATTATGCGAGACCACCGGCGGCGACCGGCGCTGGCTCAGGCTGATCCGGCCCTGGTACGGGCACGCCTCGCATTTCCATATCCGCTTCCGCTGCCCGCCCGATCAGGCGGCGTGCCTGGAGCCGCCGCCGATTCCGCCAGGCGATGGCTGCGACGCAACGCTGCAATGGTGGTTCGACCGGCTCGACCATCCGGCCGCGCCGCCGCCGCCCAAGCCGCCGCCGCCGCTCCCCGCCGCGTGCGGTGCGATCATGGCCGCCCCGCCCGACGCTCGGTAAGCCTGGCCATGGTCAACGACGCGGACGCTGGGCTGTAACGTAGCTCACATCTTGGCCGAGAAATTTTGCGATAGCGCCCAAAACGGCCGGAGCTGTTGAAAAAAGGGCGGAGCGGTCCGTCCCGCTTCTTGAGAGAAAATCGAGAACGGGAGAGCCTATAGCGCCGCTATAGACGGCGCCCTATAGCGGCGCTATAGGCCTGGGATGAGCACGCGCGAGATCATACTGCTTTCAGCCCTCGGTATCCTGGAACGGGAAGGAGCCGAGCAGTTTTCGACGCGCGCGGTGTGCGCGCTAGCGAACGTCACAGCACCGACCCTGTATCACCACTTTGGCAGTGCCGACGGGCTTCTAAGCGAGACACTTGCTGAAGCGTTCCGACAGTTCATCGAGAGGAAAGAGACTGCCGCGCAGTCGTCCGACCCCGAGATGGCGCTAAAGGAGGGCTGGGACGATTACGTCCGCTTCGCTGCCGAGCGCCCGCGCCTTTATGCAGCGATGCTCGGCCGTGTCCTGTCGGGCGCTGACATACCAGCTGCCAAACAGGGTTTTGCGCTGCTTAGGCAACGCGTCGCGGCCATCGCTGCTGCGGATCGACTTACCATCACGCTCGAGAACGCGGTTCAGCTTGCCTGGGCTTCGGCGAACGCTGCCGCCCTGCTGTACGTGCCAGTCGCGCTCGACGGGATGACGAAACCCGAAGTTCCCAACAATCCCGTTGTCGAGAGCCTGCGGGACCACGCCCTTCGCGCCATCTGCGACAGCCAGCCTCAAGGAGAGGATCATTGAGAATATTGGTTACAGGCGGTTCCGGATTCGTCGGCTCGCGCCTGATCGCCCAGCTCAACAGCGCTGGACATAGCGTGCTGGCGCTTGTGCGGAGCGCGGCGGTGGATGCCAAGCTCCGGGCATTAGGCGCGGAGCCGGTGCGGGGGGACCTTGAGAAAGCCGGCAACCTCACGCTTCCGGCCATCGATGTCGTCGTGCACGCGGCAGCCTATTTTCATTTCGCCGGTCCGCGCGCACCCTATTTTCGGACGAACGTCGCCGGAACGGCGGCCCTGCTGACTGCGGCGGAGCGGGTCGGAGCTAGGACATTCGTCCATGTGAGCGCGGCCGGCATTATCATGGACGATCGCGGTACGCCCATCAGAGACGGCAACGAAGCCAGGCCAACCTTTCCGAACAGCTTCTCGGGATACATCGCGAGCAAGGCGCGCGCCGAAGCCGCAGTGCTGGCCGCCAACAAGGCCGGTTTCCGCACGATCGCTCTACGCCCGTCCGCGATCTGGGGGCCTGGCGACCCGTTCAGTCGCGCAATCCCGCAGGCCATCCGATCCGGGCGGTTCGCGTTTATCAACCGGGGCGACTACGCCTTCTCAACCTGTCACGTCGACAACGTGATCGAGGCCATTGACTGCGCGCTTGCCCGTGAAGTCGGCGGTCGTTCCTTCTTCGTCAACGACCGGCATGAAACGACCTTCCGCGAGTTCATCGCCATGTTGGCAGCCCTGCAAGGATTATCGATCGAGCCGCTGCGCTCGATGCCCTATTGGGCTGCATTCAACATAGGCCGGCTCATGGAGTTCGGTGCTGCCATCATAGGATTGAAGGACGACCCGCCATTGTCGCGAACCCTGGTGCGGATGATCGGTCGTGAGTTCACCACCGACGACGCCAATGCCCGCGAAGACCTCGGTTACGTTGGAAGGCTGTCGCGATCGCAGGGTATGGCCAGCTACACCGCTTAACCGGGTCACCTCGGCAGCCAATCAACTGTTCAGAAAACGGGCCGGAAGCTGGGCAATGACGAAGTCTGTCCTCGACTACCCGCTGGGCTATTCCGAGGCCGAGGGCCGCCGCCTCGCGATGCAGGCCGATTTCTACGCTGAGCTGACCAGGGACGTGCTGCGGCGCGCCGGCATCGGCGCGAGAATGCGCGTGCTCGACGTCGGTTGCGGCGTCGGCGATGTCTCGCAGCTGGTCGGGCAAATGGTCGGAGCGGGAGGTTCTGTTCTCGGGATAGATCGGGCGGCCAGCTCGGTCGAGATGGCGCGACGGCGCGCCGCTGCGGCGGGTATGAACAATTTGCGGTTCGAGACGGCGGATCTTGGCAGCTTCGAGACGGCCGAGCCGTTCGATGCGGTGGTCGGCCGGTTCGTGTTGCTCTACGTGCCGGACCCGGTCGCCGCTCTGCGGCGCCTGCGGCGGTGGGTTCGCCCGGGAGACGTCGTCGCCTTCCAGGAAATGGACATGTCGCAAGGCGCGCAGACTCCGCCTTCGGCGTTGTACGAGCGTACAATCGGCTTGGTCCGGTCGACGTTTGCCGCCGCAAACGTCGAGCTGAACATGGAATCGAAGCTGCTCGCGACCTTCCGCGGCGCAGGGCTGCCGTGGCCGGGCATGATCGCGGGCGCTCGCGTCGAGGGCGGCCCGCAAAGGCCGGTCTTCGACTATCTGACGCTCACGCTCGCCAACCTGCTGCCGGCCGCCGAACGCGCCGGCCTGGTCCGGGCCGGCGACATCGATATCGCCGCGTTGACGGAGCGCTTGCGTGCTGACGCAGTCGCCGCCTGCGCGGTGATCTGCTCGCCACCTCTGATCGGCGCGTGGGCGCGGATCACGCCAGACGAACTGGACCAGGATCGCTTGGTTAGCCGCTCGGCGACGGCTCCGCGCGACATCAGGCCGGCTGCTTTGAATTTCACCGCCAGCATGCGAGGCGGCCTCGCGTAGAAGGGCCGAAGCCCGCTGAATGGAGTGCGTCCATCGGGTCTGCGCTTCGACCATCGGCGCGACAGTGTAGGTTTCAGCATCGGCGAGCCAATGCGCGTAAACCGAGGCATTGTCGCCACCCGCCACCAGGACGGTGAAGCCCAGCGGCGGTCCGATCAGGCCGCTGCGCAGAACCGTCCCGGTGTGGCCGCTGCGGCCGACATGCAGCGGCGCCGCGGCCGTCCAAACAAAGCGAGCCGGATCGTATATCTCGGTCGCGGCAAGCTTCTGAAAGCCTCAGCTCCGTCGAGGACGTAAGCCGCTCCCGTGCTTCGACTGATCGTTTTCCATCGCTTCTGCACCTTGTGAAGAGCCGCCGAAGGCTCCACCTGGGCGGCGCCGATGGGGGCTCCCAGAGCATTCGCGGGGGCTGCCAAGGCCTCGACGCGCTTCCTTCTCAAGGCAACGACGGGACCGCCTTCGGATTTCAGTGGGACGGTCATGCCAGTTGCCGGGCGGCGTGGAACCGTTGCGTTGCGCCTCGGTTCCTTCCGCTGATAAGCTCGTCTCGCGCGCAGCCTTCTGGTCCGGAAGCGCAAGCAGGGGAAATTCGATGAAGCGCCTGGTCGGGTTGGCTTTGGTTCTGGGCGTAGCTGCGTGCGGAAACACCGGCCGGGCCGACGACGCGGCCATGCGCGCGGCAGCCTCGGTCAACGCTCCGCCGCCGCCGGGCACCGCCGCGCCCGCGAACGGCCCGCCCGCCGGGAACACTGCCTCCGCTCCGAACAACCGTGCGCCGCTGACGAGCAACGGGGTCGCCGTGCAGCAGCCCGTCTCGCCGATGATGCATCAGGCGCCCACGGGGACGGACCGCGAGTCGATTTCGACGCACCGGGGGACGGTCGGCACCACGGGGGCCTTCTAGCGCCCGACGCTTGCCGTTCGCGCCGGGCGCGCGCGACACTTCGTCCATGACGGTTCCCGATCCGCGCGCCAATCCGCTTCTGTTCGGCCATGAGCCGGCCGAGGCGGCGCTCGCCGCCGCGCTGCGCTCCGGGCGCATGCATCACGCCTGGCTGCTGACCGGGCCGACCGGCATCGGCAAGGCGACGCTCGCCTTCCGGTTCGCCCGCCGGCTGCTCGCGGGCGTGCCGGCGCAGCCGACGCTGTTCCTCGACCCCGCGCATCCCGTGTTCCGTCGCGTCGCGGCCGGCACGCATGCGGATCTGCTGACGGTCGAACGGGGGTGGGACGAAAAGAAGAAGCGGCGGCGGTCGGAGATCGTCGTCGATGCCGTGCGCGAGGCCTCCGACTTCCTGCGCCTCACCCCGGCCGAGGGCGGCTGGCGCGTCGTCGTCGTGGACGGGGCGGAGGACATGAACCGCAACGCCGCGAACGCGCTGCTGAAGTCTCTGGAAGAGCCGCCCGCCCGCGCGGTGCTGCTGCTCGCCTGCGCCGCACCCGGCCGGCTGCCGCCGACCATCCGCAGCCGCTGCCGCCGCCTCGCGCTTTCGCCGCTCGCGCCCGCGCCGATGGCGGAAGCGCTTGCCCGGTATCGCCCCGATCTCGACGAGGCCGAGCGCGCGCGCCTGGCGGCGATCGCCGAGGGCTCGCCCGGACGGGCTCTGCTGCTGGCCGAGGAGGAGGGGCTGCGGCTGGCGCGGCTGGTGGACGAGGTGCTGGCGGCGCTGCCGAACCCGAAGCCGGGCCAGGGCTATGAGGTCGCCGATGCGCTGCCGCGCGGCGAGACCGCGTTCGCGACGTTCATGGACCTGCTGCTTGCGGCGATTGCGGACGCCGTGCGCGAGACGGTGCGGGGACGGGCGGACCCTCTGCGGACGCGCATGATCGCTTCGCGTCCCCTTGATGCCTGGGGCGACGTATGGCAGGGCCTGTCGCGCCTGCGGGACGAGACCGAGCGCTTCAATATGGACAAGCGGCAGGCGATCGTGTCCGGCCTCGCCCTCCTGTCCGGTTCCGTGCAGAGTCCCCTATGAGCCAGCGCTACTTCCTGACGACGCCGATCTATTACGTGAACGGCGCGCCGCATATCGGCCACGCCTATACGAGCATCGCCGCCGACGTGCTGGCGCGCTGGAAGCGGCTCGACGGAAGCGACGTGTTCTTCCTGACAGGCACCGACGAGCACGGGCAGAAGGTCGAGCGCGCGGCGGCCGACGAGGGCGTCGATCCGCAGCGTTTCGCCGATGGCGTCGCCGCCGATTTCCGCGACATGGCGGACCGGATGGGCATCTCCTACGACCGCTTCATCCGCACCACCGAACCCGCGCACAAGGCCGCCTGCGCCGCGCTCTGGGAGAAGCTCGAAGCGGCGGGCGAGATCTATCTCGGCGACTACGCCGGCTGGTACGCCGTGCGCGACGAGGCATTCTACGGCGAGGACGAGCTCGTCGCGCGGCCGGACGGCACGCGCGTCGCGCCGTCGGGCGCCCCGGTGCAATGGGTGCGCGAGCCGTCCTTCTTCTTCCGGCTGTCGGCCTGGCAGGAAAGGCTGCTGCGCTTCTACGACGAGAACCCGGATTTCATCGCGCCGCTTGCCCGCCGCAACGAGGTGCTGAGCTTCGTGCGTGGCGGATTGCACGATCTTTCGATCAGCCGCACCACGTTCAACTGGGGCGTTCCCGTGCCGGGCCATCCGGGCCACGTCATGTATGTCTGGCTCGACGCGCTGACCAACTACATCACGGCCTGCGGCTATCCCGATACCGGTGCGAAGGATTGGGCGTATTGGCCCGCGAATATGCATCTGGTCGGCAAGGAGATCGTGCGCTTTCACGCGGTCTATTGGCCCGCTTTCCTGATGGCGGCCGGGATCGCGCCGCCGCGGCGCATCTACTCGCATGGCTGGTGGACGGTCGAGGGCGAGAAGATGAGCAAGTCGCTCGGCAACGTGATCGAGCCGCGCGCCCTCGCCGACGCGTTCGGCCTCGACGCGCTGCGCTACTTCCTGCTGCGGGAGGTGCCGTTCGGGAACGATGGCGATTTCTCGCGGCGCGCCCTGATCCAGCGCATGAACGGCGAGCTCGCGAACGATCTCGGCAATCTGGCGCAGCGCACGCTGTCGCTGATCGCGCGCAACTGCGACGGCAGATTGCCGGGGCGCGCCGACGAGACGGAGGACGACGGCGAGCTGCTCGCCGCCGCGCAGGCGCTGCCCGGGCTGCTGCGCCCGCTGCTCGACGCGCAGCGGTTCCACGACGCGCTGGAGGAGGTGTGGCGCGTGGTGCGGGCGAGCAACGCCTATATCGACCGGCAGGCGCCGTGGGCGTTGCGCCGCACCGATGCGCGTCGGATGGCGATCGTGCTGCGGGTGCTGTCGGATGTGCTGCGCATTGTGGCGACGGTGCTGCAGCCGTTCATGCCGGGCAGCATGGCGCGCATGCTCGACCAGCTCGGCGTGCCGCTCGACCGCCGGCAATTGGCGGCGCTCGCGCATCCGCTGCCGGACGGCACGCAACTGCCGCCGCCGCAAGGCATCTTTCCGCGCTACGCCGAACCGGCGGGGTGAGGGACGCTTCATGCTGATCGACAGCCACTGTCATCTCGACTACTTCACCGACGAGGAACTGCCTTCGGTGCTGGCGCGCGCGGCGGCGGCGGGCGTCGGCGAGGTCGTCACCATCGGCACGCGGCTCGCGCAAGCGCCGCAATCGATGGCGCTGGCGGAGGTGACGCCGAACGTGTGGTGCACGGTCGGCGTGCATCCGCACAACGCGGCCGAGTTGCCGGTGCCGGAACCGGTCGAGATCGCTTCGCTCGCCGCGCATCCGAAGGTCATCGGCATCGGTGAATCCGGTCTCGACTATTTCTACGACAAGGCCCCGCGGGACGTGCAGCAGGCGAGCTTTCGCGCGCATATTCGCGCCGCCCGGCTCGCCGCCGTGCCGCTCGCGATCCATGCGCGCGACGCCGACGACGACATTGCCCGCATTCTGCGCGAAGAGCGCGACGCGGACGGGCCGTTCGACTTCCTGATGCATTGCTTCAGCTCCGGCCGGGCCTTGGCCGAGGCGGGGATCGGCATGGGCGGCTATGTCAGCTTCTCGGGCATCCTGACGTTCCCGCGCTCGGCGGAACTGCGCGCGATCGCCAACGATCTGCCGGCCGAGCGGCTGCTGGTCGAGACCGACGCGCCCTATCTCGCGCCGGTGCCGTTCCGGGGCAAGCGCAACGAACCGGCCTGGACCGCGCACACCGCGCGGGTGCTCGCAGAAGTCCGGGGGCTGCCGCCGAATGAACTGGCCGCGCTCACGACCGCGAACTTCCGCCGCCTGTTTCGCAAGACGGCGGCCTGATCCGGATGCGGGTCACGATGCTGGGCTGCGGCGCGTCGGCGGGCGTGCCGCTGATTGGCGGCGCGGACGGGGCGGGCGAGTGGGGCGAGTGCGATCCCGCCGAGCCGCGCAACCGCCGCACACGGTCGAGCATCGTGATCGAAGGCGCGGACGGACGGCGGCTGCTGATCGACACGGGGCCGGATCTGCGGACGCAACTGCTCGCGTGCCGCATCGGGAAGGTGGACGCGATCCTGTTCACGCACGCCCATGCCGACCACATCACCGGCCTCGACGACGTGCGCATCCTCAACCGCAATCTCGGCCTGCCGATCCCGGCGTTTGCGACCGAGCGCACGCTCGGCGAGATCCGGCAGCGCTTCGACTATGCGTTCAAGCCGTGGCAGAAGCCGGGCTTTTTCCGGCCGGTGCTGGTGCCGCATCTGATTGCGCCGGGAGACCGGATCGAGGCGGCGGGGCTATCCGTGTTCGTGTTCCATCAGGACCACGGTTTTCTCGACACGCTCGGCCTGCGGATCGGATCGTTCGGCTATTCGACCGACGTCGTGCGCATGGACGAGGCGGCGTTCGCGGCGGTGGAGGGCGTCGAGACGTGGGTCGTCGGCTGCTTCACGCGCGGCAAGCCGCATCCGACGCACGCCAATCTCGATCAGGTGAAACGATGGGCCGGGCGGGTCGGCGCGCGCCGCACGATCCTCACGCATATGGGGCACGACATGGACTGGGCGTGGCTGCAAGCACACCTGCCTCCTGGCATCGAGCCGGGCTGGGACGGGATGGCGTTCGAGATGGAGGACTGATGCCGGCCCCCCTCATCCTGGCGATCGCGATCATTGCGGAAGTAATCGCGACCTCCGCGCTCAAGGCGTCGGAGGGCTTCACCCGGCTCGCGCCGCTGGCCGTGGTCGCGATCGGCTACGGCATCGCGTTCTACTGCCTGTCGCTGACGCTTGCGACGATCCCGGTCGGCATTGCGTACGGCGTCTGGTCCGGCGCCGGCATCGTGCTGATCTCGGCGATCGGCTGGGTGCTGTATGGGCAGGCGCTGGATTGGCCCGCGATCCTGGGCCTCGCCCTCATCGTCGCGGGCGTGCTCGTCGTGAACCTGCTGTCGAAGACGGCGACGCATTGAGCACTTGGGAATACGTCCTGATCAGCAGAGCGAAGGGGAGAACATTGAGCTCACCACGACTGTTCATAGCTGCCACCACTCGCCTATGAACGGCAGGCGCTGATTTGAAAATCGCTCATATCTTTGCACAAGGCACTTGAAGTAGGCTTGCGCGAGTTCCGATGTTGCAAAGTCTCTGCCTTTTGTGCCGAACCCTTCTCCCGTAATCTTGCAGTATATTCCCTCGAGGAGCTCCCAATTGAGAGTTCTTTCAAGAGCTGATACCACCTTCGACTCGCGTCTATCACGAAATATGAGTAACGCTTGTGATACGGCCATCAACCATCTTACCAAGACTGGAGGATGGCGCTTAAGATGCATGAGGTCCGGGTTTTCTGAGGCGGCGTTATAGAACAGTCTGAAACCAACAAATATGCTGAGAGCCAGGTTGGTAGTGAACCGCTGCTCATCTTGATAAACTACCCGATGCCACTCATTGACGTCGCTTCTGGAGAAGTGAGACACTCCGCGCTTTTGGAGTAAGCGCATAATGACCCACTCGGTAGAATATCGATCCGCATCGAATTCCAGAACTTGGTACGTGAGAGCCTCTCTAATCGTCAACGCGGTCCCGGAAGTCTCTTCCGAAATTGTCAGACCGGTGGTGTTAGGTAAAAAGTCGGCATGATGACGGACCAGATGCGCAACTTCGTGATAGATGATGAAGGTCAGCGACATTTCTATCATCTCCCAAAGCGCAAACTCCTTACCGGTCCCGCCTTTTGAAAAGCGAATTACCTCGTTCCATAGTCGATTGGCATTTTGGTTTTGAAAACGCGGTGAATTCTGAGTTTTCAGCAGGTTGATATGCAGGGCGATGTTGTCCTCGCGAGCGAGCCGCGCGTAAAATGTGTAAATCAAAGGTATCATAATTCCATGAATAACTACGATCGGCAACTCAGGAAAATCGTCCGTGAAGGCGCCGGGCATGTCGCTCTCGACAAAACAAAAGCCAACTCTCTTTCGAAGATGTGACGGTAACAACCTCATGGCTCTTTCAGCACCGTTCAGGCAAATATCGATACCGTGCTGGACGATATCTGCTCGATCCGGCTCGTCGGTGAAGTAAGACGGTCTGATGACCGTTGGACACCGACGACGGTGGAGTAGGCTCATCAGCCGATTACGTTGCTTCGGTTCTAGGACATCGGGTTCGAGCGGATAGGCGTATCTCATAACGACCTTCACAACTGGTGCTGCCGTCCAGGCTCTCTTTATGCAGGGCTGGCCTCGATACCTAAGTCGCCAAACCTCACCGCCACCGCCGGTGAAACCAAAGCCACTGCTCCGGGTGCTCGCGGATCCAGCCTTCGACGATCGTGTTGATCATCTGCGTCGCCGCCGCTACGTCCACCGCGCCCGTCTCGGTGCGGGGTAGCGCGATCGGCCCGGTTGCGGAGAGGCGGAAGCGGTTGCCGGGCAGTCGGATCGCGCGGACCCCGATGACCGGGCAGTCCGGGAACTGGCGGGCGAGGCGGGCGAGCGTCGGGTTGGCGCGGCAGGGGCGGCCGAAGAAGGTGATCTCCGGGCCGCGCGACCAGTGCTGATCGACCAGCATGCCAAGATGCTCGCCGGCCTGGAGCGAGGCCGCCATTTCGAGCGCCGCCTCGGCCCGGCTGCGGATCAGCCGCCCCATCAGCCCCCGCCGGATGCGCCCGATCTCGGCCGCGACCGCCCTGTTGTTCGGCATGCGATACACCACGGCCGACGGCAGCCCGTGCCGGGAGGCGGCGACCGCCGGCAGCTCCCAGTTGGCGAGGTGGGCGGCGAAGCAGAGCGCGGGCAGGCCGTCGTCACGCAGCCGGAAGAACAGTGCCTCGCCGTCGGTGATGATGCGCCCCCGCGGGTCCGGACGCTCGGGGTCGTAGTCCCACAGCGCATCGAGATGCACGTATTCGCCCGCGACCCGGCCGAGATTCTCCCAGGCGCCGCGCAAGGTGCGCTCGATCCAGGCGGCATCCTTTTCCGGGAACGCCGCGATCAGGTTGGCGCGGCCGATCCTGTGCGCGGGCGTGAGCGGCCCGAGGCGGCGTGCGAGGCCGCCGCAGACATTGGATGCGCGGTCGGGGTCAGCGCGCCGGAGCAGCCGCAAGAGAAACGAGACGAGGACACCGAGGATACGGTCAAGCATCGGAACAAGCGCCGCTGTTGAGCCACGGGCATACGGGAATCCCGCCCGTGTCACAAACCGCAGCGTTGCAGTGCAGCGGAGGCCGAGCCCGCTTGACGACGGAGCGGCGCCCCTATTCAGTTGGAACCAGAGTTGCCGGGAGAGCCGGCGAACTCATCATCATGCCGAATTAAGTAACAAGTCGGCCGGGAGATCACGCCAATGAAGACGACACGTCGCACCGTGCTTGGGATGACCGCCTCGATCGCGGCGGCGGGCGGCCTTTTCTCCCCCGGCCGGGGCCGCGCCGCATCCGCGACGAAGATCGGCTTCCTGCTCAAGACCATGCAGGAAGAGCGCTACCAGCGCGACAAGGCGGACTTCCTGGCCAAGGCCAAGCAGCTCGGCGCGACCGTCATCTTCGATGCCGCGAACAACGACGAGCAGGCCCAGCTGGCCAGTTTCGAGAACATGATGACGCAGGGCGCGCAGGTCATCGTCATGCAGCCGGTCAATACCGGCACCGCCGGCAACATGGTGAAGCGGGCGAATCGCGACGGCGTCCGGGTGGTCGGCTACGACTCGATGCTCGTCAATGGCCCGCTCGACGTGATGGTGACGCAGGATAGCTGGGCCGTCGGCAAGCTGCAGGCGGACGCCATGGTCGACTGGTTCAAGAAGCACGTGGGCGAGGTCAAGGGCCGGGTCGCGCTGATCCGCGGCCAGCCCGGCGATTCGAATGCGGCCACCATGAGCGGCGGCGCCCTCGAGGTCATCAAGGCCAATCCCGGCCTCGAGCTGGTTGCCGACCAGTCCGAAGAGGGGTGGTCGTCGGACAAGGCGATGGCGACCGCCGAGGACGTGCTGACCAAGTACCATAACGACGTGAAGGCGTTCATCTGCAACAACAGCGGCATGGCGCGCGGCGTAATCGCAGCCCTCCAAGGGCAGAACCTTGCCGACGCGAACAAGGTGTTCGTCGCGGGATCGGACGCGGATCTCGCGAACATCCAGTATGTCGCCCAGGGCAAGCAGGCCGTCGAGATCTGGAAGCAGGTCAAGCCGCTCGCCGACGCCGCCGTCGAAGTCGCCGTCAAGCTCGCGCAGAATCCGGACGCGAAGGTCGCGACACTCGTCAAGCCGCAGCGGATGGTGAACAACGGCTTCGAGGAGGTGCCGACCATCGTGACGCCGGTCGTGCTGATCACCAAGGACAACATCAATCAGATGATCGAGGCGGGCATCTACACCAAGGCGCAGGTCTACGGCGCCTAGACCCTGCGCGGCCCGGCGAGGCCCGGGCCGTTCTCCTTCAGGAGCTGTCGATGAGCGGTGATATCGTCCTGCAGATGGAGAACATCAGCAAGGAGTTTCCGGGCGTGAAGGCGCTCGACCGGGTCAATTTCGAGGCCCGGGCTGGCGAATTGCTGGCGCTGATGGGCGAGAACGGCGCCGGCAAGTCGACCCTGATGAAGGTGCTGAGCGGCGTCTGGCCCTATCCGAGCTACACCGGCGAGCTGCGCATCCGGGGCGAGGTCAAGCGCTTCGCCAATACGCGCGAGGCCGAGCACGCCGGCATCGGGATCATCTACCAGGAGCTCAATCTGATCCCGGAGCTCGACGTCGCGGAAAACATCTTCCTCGACCGGCAGTTCACGACCCCGCTTGGACGGATCGACTGGAACAGGCTCTATTCCGAGACGGCGAAGCTGCTCGACAGCCTCGGCATCCGCGAGTTCAAGCCGACCGACAAGGTGAAGAGCCTGACCGTCGGCAAGCAGCAGATGGTCGAGATCGCGAAAGCGCTGTCGATGAAGGCGAGCATCCTCGTGCTCGACGAGCCGACATCGGCGCTGTCCGACAAGGAGGTGCAGGAGCTCTTCCGCATCATTCGCAAGCTCAAGGCCGACAATGTCTGCATGTGCTACATCTCGCACAAGATGGAGGAGATCGAGCAGATCGCCGACCGTGTCGTCGTGTTGCGCGACGGGCAGACGATCGGCGACGTGACTCCGATCCGCGAAATCACGATCGACCAGATCATCTCCCGCATGGTCGGGCGGGACCTGCAGGATCTGTTCCCCGCGCGCGAGAATTACGGAAAGGGCGAAAAGATCCTGGACGTGCGTAATCTGGCGGTCGATCACCCGACCATCCCGGGCGAAAAGCGCGTCAAGCCAGCCTCGTTCGAGGTCTTTCGCGGCGAGATCCTCGGTATCGCCGGGCTTATGGGGGCCGGCCGCACGGAGCTCGTCGAGGGCATCTTCGGCGTCCATCCCGACAAGACCCAGGGCGAAATCCTGATCGACGGCAAGCCGGTCCGCATTCGGTCGCCGCGCGACGCGATCGACAACGGCATCGCCCTGCTCACCGAGGACCGCAAGGCGCTCGGACTGTTTCTCGACCAGTCGGTGGCGTTCAACACGACGATCACGTCGCTGAAATCGATTTCGGACAGTTTTCTCGGCACGATCAGCCGGTCGCGGGAGATCAGGCTGGTCGGGGAATACGTACGCAAGCTCGGCGTCAAGACGCCGACGATCGAGACGGTGATCAAGACGTTGAGCGGCGGCAACCAGCAGAAGGTCATCATCGGCAAGTGGCTGAACACGGAGCCGAAGATCTTCATCCTCGACGAGCCGACGCGCGGCATCGACATCGGCGCCAAGGTCGAGATCTACAAGCTCCTGCATGCGCTCGCCGAGCAGGGCGTCGCGGTGATCATGATCTCGTCCGAGTTGCCCGAGATTCTCGGCATGAGCGACCGCATCCTGGTGATGTGCGAGGGCAGGATCGCCGGCGAGTTCAACCGCTCGGCGGCGACGAAGGAAAAGGTCATGGAATACGCGACCGGCGGCATCGCTGCATAAAGCCGGGGCATGGGGGTAGAGGAATGAGCGTCACAGTCGAGAAAGCCCGGCCGGTGGCGGACCGCCAGCATCCGGCGCTGCAGTTCATCAAGGACAACGCGACGCTGATCGCGCTGCTCGTGCTCGTCGTCGGCCTGAGCTTCGCCGACAGTTCCTTCTTTACCGCGCGCAACCTGAGCAACCTTTCGCGCCAGGTGACGATCATCGGCATCATCGCGGTCGGCATGACCATGGTGATCCTGATCGCGGGCATCGACCTGTCGGTCGGCTCGGTCGTGGGCCTGTCCGCGATCGCTGTCACGATGCTGATGCAGTACGGCCTCAGTGTCTGGCTCGCGGTGCCCGTCGCCGTCATCGTCGTGGGCGGCGTCATCGGCCTGTGGAACGGCTGGTGGATCGCCCACTACAAGATACCGTCCTTCATCATAACGCTGGGCATGCTCACGATCGCCCGCGGACTCGCGCTGACGCTTTCGGGCGGCAGCTCGATCCCGGTATCCAACGACGCCTTCGCCTATATCGGCGGCGACTACATCCCGCCGACGGCCTCGGCGGTCATCCTCGTCGTCCTGGCGGCCTTGTACCTCTTCGGCCTGTATCGTTCGATCCAGCAGAGCCGGAGTTTCGGCGCCGAGGTGCGCATCGCCGAGATCGTTCCGGGTCTCGTCGTAGTGCTCGCGGGCGTCGCCCTCGGGTTCTACGTCTTCGCCAGCTATCAGGGCATCCCGATCCCGGTCGCGATCTTCGCCGTGATCGCCTTCGGCGGCATGTACGCACTCGAGCAGACAAGGTTCGGCCGCCGCATCTACGCGCTCGGCGGCAACGAGGAAGCGGCGCGTCTGTCGGGCATCGACATTTTCACGACCAAGCTGATCGTGTTCGTGACCGTGTCGGTGCTGTCGGCGCTGTCGGGCATCCTGCTCGCGTCGCGGCTGAACGGCGCCTCGCCCAATCTCGGGACGATGTTCGAGCTGGACGCGATCGCCTCGGTGGTGATCGGCGGCACGAGCCTCGCCGGCGGCTCGGGCACGATCGGCGGCACCGTGATCGGCACGCTCATCATCGGCGTGCTGAACAACGGCATGAGCCTGCTCGGCGTCTCGACCTTCTACCAGCTCATCATCAAGGGCTTCATCATCATCCTCGCGGTGTGGTTCGACGTGCTGCAGAAGCGGCGGTAAACGGCAGCGACCGCGGCGGGCCCGGCCCGCCGCGGTCGCGGCGCGGTTCAGGTCTTGACCAGCGGGCAGCCGCCCTCGCTCAGCGGGCGGAACGCCTGGTCGGCCGGGGTCTCGGCCACGACCTTCAGCACATCCCACGGCCCGGTGCTCTCCGCCGGCGTCTTGGTCGCCATCAGATAGCTCGGGTGCAAGGTGCGGCCGTCCGCGCGGATGCTGCCTTGGCCGAAGCAATCGTCGTCGGTCGGCATCGCCTTCATGCGCGCCACGACCGCGCGTCCGTCCGCCTTGGCGGCGCCGACGCCCATGTCCCTGACCGTCTTGAGGTAGTGCAGCACGGCGGCGTAGTTGCCGGCCTGGGACATGTTGGGCCACTGGTTCGGCGTCTTCGGCCGGATGCGCGCGTTGAAGGCGCGGGTGCGGTCGTTCAGGTTCCAGTAATACGCCGTGGTCAGCGTGAGGCCCTGCGCCTCGTCCAGCCCGAGCGCGTGGACGTTGCTGTCGTAGAGCAGCAGCGCCGCGATCCGCATGGTCTTCGTCAGACCGAATTCGTGCGCCTGCTTGATGCAGTTGATCGTGTCGCCGCCCGAGTTGCACAAACCGAGCACCTTCGCGCCCGAGGCCTGCGCCTCCAGGAGCTGAGCCGAGAAATCCGTGGTCTCGGGGAAGGGATAGGTCACGTTGCCGAGCACCTTGCCGCCGGCCTCCTTCACGAAGCGCGCCCCGTCGCGCTGCAATTGCTGGCCGAAGACGTAGTTCGCGGTGATGAAGAACCAGCTGTCGCCGCCCGCGCGCACGGTCGCGCTGCCGGTCGATTTCGCGAGCATGTAGGTGTCGTAGGTCCACTGGATCGTGTTCGGGCTGCACTGGGCGCCGGTGAGATCGGTCGTCGCCGCCCCGGAATCGAGCAGCAGCTTGTTCTTGTCGCGGCAGACCGTGGAGACGGCCAGCGCGACCGACGAGGTCGGCACGTCCACGATCGCATCGACGCCGTCCTGGTCGAACCATTGCCGGGCGATGCCGACGCCGATATCGGCCTTGTTCTGATGGTCCGCCGAGATGACCTGGATATCGACGCCGGGCAGGGTATGGGCAAGCTCGTCGACGGCCTGTTGGGCGCAGACCACGCCGGTCGGGCCGGTGTCGTCGCGATAGGGGCCGGACTGGTCGTTCATGACGCCGATCTTGAGCACGGGTTTGCCCTGCGCGCGGGATGCGCGGCCTGCGAGCAGGGTGCCGGCCGAGGCGGCGAGAAGCGTGCGGCGGTGCAGGCTCATGGCGTCATTCTCCCCATTCGTTTCGCTTGTTATGAATTGGCGTCATGCGAGCATGCGGGTGTCGCCGTCGATGGCGATCGCCTGGCCGGAGATGGTGCGGCCGCGCGGGCTCGCGAGGAACAGGATCTGGTCCGCCAGCTGACGCGGCGTGATGTATTGCTTGATGGAGGCATAGGAGAGGGCGCGGCGTTCCATCTCCGCGAAGCTCAGGCCGCTCTGCCCGGCCTTGGCCTCCAGCACCCGGCGGATACGGTCGCCCAGCACCAGCCCTGGCAGGATCGCGTTCACCCGGATGCCGGCGTCCCCGAGCTCGATCGACAGCGACTTCGTCAGCCCGATCACGCCCCATTTCGCCGCGGCGTACGGGGTGCGCATCGCGAAGCCGTGCCGGCCGGCAGCGGAAGAGAGATTAACGATGGAGGCGTTGTCGCTCGCGCGCAGATGCGGCACGGCGAGCCGCACGCAGTTGAACTGGCTCGTCAGGCAGACATCGACGCAGCGGTCCCAGTCCTCGGGGTCGATCGCCTCGACCCGGCCGGTCGGGCCGGCGATGCCGGCGTTGTTCACGAGCACGTCGAGCCCGCCCAGATGGTCGATCGCCGCCGCCATCATCGCCGCGACCTGGCGGCGGTCCGAGACGTCCGCCGGCGCGCGGCCGATAGCGGGGTCCAGCGTCTCGAGCGCGGCCTGATCGACGTCGCAGGCGAAGACCGACGCGCCCTCGGCCGCGAAGGCGTCGACGATGGCGCGGCCGATGCCGGCGGCCCCGGCCGTCACCAGCACGCGCAATCCCTCGATGTGCAGGTCCATCCTTCCGCGCCTCCCTCCGTTTCGGCCGTAAGCCCTGGACAAACCGGCCCGTTCCCAGGACCATCCGTGCAATCGACGAGCGCGGCAAGCCCGCAAAGGGCGCGCCGGGGAGGAAGAGGCGATGGCCGCTCCGGAATCGGGACAAACCGTCGCCGTCGTGGGCGCGGGACTGATCGGCCGATCCTGGGCGATGATCTTCGCCCGCGCCGGCTGGGACGTGCGCCTCTACGACCCGGCGCCCGGCGTCGCCGACGCCGCGCCCGCGCTGTGCGCGGCGGGTTTGCGCGACCTCGCCATGCATGGCCTCTGCGACGGCGCGGCGGACGCGGCCCGGCGCATCGCGGCCGCCCCGGCGCTCGCGGACGCGGTGGACGGAGCCGCGCTCGTGCAGGAGAACGGCCCCGAACAGCTCGCGGTCAAGCAGGCGCTGTTCAGGGAGTTGGACGCGGCGTGCGGGCCGGGGACGATCCTCGCCTCGTCCTCTTCCGCGATCCGGGCCTCGCTGTTCACGCGAGACCTGGCGGGCCGGCATCGCTGCCTGGTCGCGCATCCGGTCAATCCGCCGCATCTGATCCCGCTGGTCGAATTGTCGGGCGCGCCCTGGACGTCGCCGGACGTGATCGAGCGGGCGCGCGCGATCTACGACGCGATCGGCCAGGCGCCGATCACCGTGCGGAAAGAGATCGAGGGCTTCGTCCTGAACCGCCTACAGGGCGCGTTGCTCGCGGAGGCGTTCCGGCTCGTGTCCGAGGGCTACGTGACGCCCGAGGATCTCGACCGCACGGTCTCGGACGGGCTCGGGCTGCGCTGGTCGTTCATGGGACCGTTCGCAACCATCGAGCTGAACGCGCCCGGCGGCATTCCGGACTATTGCGCCCGCTACACGGATTTTTACAAGCGGCTGGCCGCCGAGCCGCCGCCGCCCGCCGTGTACGAGCCGGAGGCGACCGAGGCGATTCTGCGGCAGTGGACGCAGGCGCCCGATCTCGCGGCCCGGATGCGCTGGCGGGATGGGCGGCTGGCCGCGCTGCGCGCCCATAAGACCAAGCAACCGGGGGGCTGAGCATGCCGCAACGCAAGATCATCATCTCCTGCGCGGTCACGGGGGCGATCCACACGCCGAGCATGTCGCCGTATCTGCCGGTCACGGCGGAGCAGATCGCGGACGCGGCGGTGGGCGCGGCGGAGGCGGGGGCCGCGATCGTGCATCTGCACGCGCGCGATCCGGTGGACGGCCGGCCGGATCAGACGCCGGAGGGGTTCGCTGGGTTCCTCGGCGTCATCAAGCAGCGCAGCGACTGCGTGCTGAACCTGACGACGGGCGGCGCGCCGACCATGACCATCGAGGAGCGCGTGCGTCCGGCGGCCGCGCACAAGCCCGAACTCGCGAGCCTGAACATGGGCAGCATGAATTTCGGGCTGTTCGGCATGCTGAAGCGGTTCAAGAATTTCCAGCACGACTGGGAGCGGGAGTATCTCGGCAAGAAGGACATCATCTTCCGGAACAGCTTCGCCGACATCGAATACATCCTGACGACCTGCGCCGAGAGCGGCACGCGGTTCGAGTTCGAGTGCTACGACACGGCGCATCTCTATAATCTGAAATACTTTCTCGATCAGGGTCTGGTGCAGCCGCCGCTGTTCGTCCAGACGGTGTTCGGTCTGCAGGGCGGGATCGGCGCGCATCCGGACGACGTGCTGCACATGAAGCGCACCGCCGACCGCCTGTTCGGCGAGAAGTACCGCTGGTCGGTGCTGGGCGCGGGCGCGAACCAGCTGCCGATCGCCGCGATGGCCGCCGCGATGGGCGGCCATGTGCGGGTCGGGCTGGAGGACAGCCTGTGGGCCGGGCCGGGCCGGATGGCGACGTCCAGCGCCGAGCAGGTGCGGCTTGCGCGCCAGATCGTCGAGGGCCTCGGCCTCGGCGTCGCGACGCCGGACGAGGCGCGGGAGATGCTGGCGCTGAAGGGCGGGGATAGAGTGGGGTTCTGAACTTAGCCTGGGCGGACACCGCCGGCGATTGGGAAGGGAACGGTCATGTCAGTTGAGCTTACCCGGCGTCGCCGGGGTCATTTCATTGGGGCGAAGGCGTGGGCGTTGTCCCTGCTCGCCGCCTGGCCGGTCGCGGCCGCTCTTCCGGCCCGTGCCGCCGACACCTATGAACCCGCCTGCTTCCACCCCGCCTCGGCCAGTCCTTCCGTCGTGAAGCTGGCCGCGAAGCCCGGCCCGTACCGCATCGCGATGGCCAACGGCTTCATCGGCAACGGCTGGCGGGTGCAGATGCTGCAGACGCTGAAGGCCTATGCGGCCGGGCCGGACGTCGCCAAGGATATCAAGGAGCTGCGGATCGTGAGCGTCGGCACCGACGTCTCGGCGCAGATCGCGTCGATGGACAATTTCATCAATGCCGGGTTCGACGCGATCCTGGTCGACGCCAACAGCCCGACCGCCTTCAAGGCGGTGCTGCGCCGGGCGAAGCAGGCGGGCGTGCTGGTGGTTTCGTTCGACAACACGTTCGACGACATCGGCCCCGGCCAGGAGGTCATCCAGGCCAACGAGAACCAGCGCGAGATGGGCCACATGATGGGGGCCTGGCTCGACCAGAACATGAAGAAGAAGGGCAAGGTGCTCGAGGTGCGCGGCGTGCCCGGCAACAGCGTCGACCGCGACCGGCACGAGGGTTTCCGCGAAGCGCTCGCCAACGACAAGGGCCTCGAGATCTCGGAGGTGGTCGGCAACTGGGATGACGGCACGGCCCAGAAGGCGACCGCCGACGCCATCGCCGTCAATGGCGGCTTCGACGGCATCTACACGCAAGGCGGCAGCACCGGCGTCGTCAACGCGATGCTGAACAGCGGCAAGCCGCTGGTCGCGATCGGCGGCGAGGCCGAGAACGGCTACCGCAAGCTGATCGTGGCGCACAGCAAGGACGGGCTGCTCGGCGATTCCGCCGGCCAGTCGCCCGCCCTGGTCGCGGTCGCGCTGAAGGCCGCGATCGCGGCGCTGAAGGGCAACCCGTTGCCGCAGGAGATCAGCGTTCCGATCCCCGAGGCCAATTACAAGACGCTGGTCGCGGGCAAGAACTACTTCCCGGACCTCAGCGACACGTTCTTCGCCGACAGCGACTTCCCGGTCTGCGGCATCAATCTGAAGGCGAGCGACATCACGGGGCAGTCGGTGAAATGATGCAGGGAGCGGCAGCGGCGCCGCCCTTTCTCGAGCTGCGGGGCGTCGTCAAGCGCTACGGCGCCGTCCTCGCTCTCGCCGATGGCTGCATTGCGTGCCGCCCCGGCAGCATCCATGCGGTCATGGGCGAGAACGGCGCCGGCAAATCGACGCTGATCAAGGTCATCTCGGGGGTCGTGCAACCGACCGAGGGCGAGATCCTGCTGCAAGGCAAACCGGTGCGCTTCACGGGACCGGCGGACGCGCAGGCGCGCGGCATCGTCTGCGTGTTTCAGGAACTCTCGCTGTTGCCGGATCTCTCGGTCGCCGACAATATCGCGATCACCACGCCGCCGCGCCGCTTCGGCCTGATCGACACCGGCGCGCAGCGCCGGGAGGCGGAGCGGCTGCTGGCCCTGGTCGGCTGCACGGACATCGATCCCCGTGCCCGCGTGCGCGACCTGCCGCTGTCGCGCCGCCAGATGGTCGAGATCGCCAAGGCGCTCGGCCGCAATCCACGCCTGCTCATCCTCGACGAGGCGACCTCGGCGCTGTCGGCGGAAGACGTCAAGCGCGTCTATACGCTGCTGCACCGTCTCCGCCGCGAGAATCTCTGCATCCTCTACATCTCGCACCGGATGCACGAGATCCGCGAACTCGCCGATACCTGCTCGGTCTACGCGAACGGCCGCCACGTCGCGACCTTTCCGCAAGCCGAGCGGAGCGAGGACGAGATCGTGCATATGATGATCGGGCGCGAACTGACGCAGCTCTATCCCGGGAAGCGCAACTACGTCCCGGACCAAACGGTCCCGCTCGCGCTCGAAACCCGCGATCTCGCCTGGGAAAACCGCCTGCACGGCATCTCGATGCACGCCGCGAGAGGCGAGATCCTCGGCATCGGCGGGCTGGACGGCCAGGGTCAGCGCGCGTTCCTCCTGGCGCTGTTCGGCTGTCTCGCCGGCGTCACGGGCGAGATCCGGATCGAGGGCAAGCCCGCTTTTCCAGGCAGTCCCAGGGCCGCGAAGAGCCGCCGCTTCGGTCTCTCCTTGGTCCCGGAGGATCGCAAGACCGAAGGGCTGATGCTGCCGATGACCGTCGCCGAGAACCTGACGGTTGCGACGCTCGAGAAGTGGCGCAGCGCGCTGCTTCTCAACCCGGCGCGGGAACGCGCGGCCGCCGAGGAGATGGTGCGGCGCATGCGGATCAAGGCGGTGCTCGATCTGCCGGTCGGGACGCTGTCGGGCGGCAACCAGCAAAAGGTCGCGATCGGCAAATGGCTGCTCGCCTCGCCGCGCGTGCTGCTGCTCAACGATCCGACGCGCGGCATCGACATCGGCACCAAGCAGGAGATCTACCGGCTTCTGCGCGAACTCGCCGACGGCGGGCACGACGGTCCTGCTCTACACCACCGATTACGAGGAGCTGATCGGCCTCTGCGACCGCGTGCTCATCTTCTACGCTGGCCGCATCGCGCGCGAGCTCGCCGGCGACGGGATCACCGAGGAGGCGATCATCGCCAGCGCGCTTGCGATCGAACCCGCCCGGGACCGCGCGGCATGAGCGCCAAGATGGAGACCGCTCGGCGCCCCGCCTCCGCTGCTCCCCTGTTCCTTCGCCACAATGCGGTGCCGCTGCTGGCGCTCGCGGTCTTTGCCGCGATGTTCGGCGTCTTTCTCGCGCTGCAGCCGCGCGGCGTCAGCGTGAACGTGCTGGTCACGGCCAGCAACAAGGGGGTGCTGCTGGCCCTCGTCGCCGCCGCGCAGACCTTGCCCGTGCTGACGGGCGGCATCGATCTCTCGGCCGGCGCGATCGTCGTGATGGCGAACTGCCTCGCCTCCAACGTCGTCAACGGTTCGCCGGCGCAGATCGCGCTCGGCGTCGTGCTGACGCTCGCGAGCGGCCTCGTCGCGGGCGGCCTCAACGGGCTCGCGGTCGTCGTCGGCCGCTTGCAGCCGATCATCGCGACGCTCGCCTCCTCCGCCGTCTTCTTCGGCGTGGCCCTGCTGCTGCGTCCGGAGCCCGGCGGCAATGTCGATGACGACTTCGCGAGCGCGGCCACCGGCGCGATCGGCCCGGTTCCGGTCACCCTCGTCATCCTCGGCCTCGTGCTGCTGCTGATCTGGTTGCCCTTCCGGCGCACGGTCACGGGCCGCGGCGTCTACGCGGTCGGCTCGAACGAGGCGTCGGCCTATATGTCGGGCGTGAAGATCGGCCGCGCCAAGGCGCTCGCCTACGTGCTGGGCGGCCTGTTCGCCGCCGGCGCCGGCCTGCTGTTGACGCTGATTTCGGAATCCGCGCAGGCGAGCGTCGTCAACGCGGGCGACCTCACGCTCAACTCCATCGCCGCCGTCGTGATCGGCGGCACATCGCTGTTCGGCGGCGCCGGGGGAATCGTCGGCTCCATCATCGGGGCGTTCATCCTGCGCACCATCGGCGATCTCCTGTTCGTGCTCGCGGCGCCGCCGCTCTGGCAGCCTCTGTTCCAGGGCCTGATCCTGCTCGGCGCGGTGTGCCTGGGCGCGTTGCCGCTGTTGCGGGAACGCAATCGCCTGGAGACCTACCGGTGAGGGCGGATCGATGAGCGCCGCGACGGGAGGCGCCGACAACCGCCTGGCCGCGCGCGCGCGGCGCAACCTGCCGATCATCATCAGCGCTGCCTGCATCGTGCTGATCCTGTTCGCGGGTTCGCTGTACAACGCGCGTTTCCTCTCGCCGGGCTACCTGATCGAGCAGCTGGAAGTCGCCTCGTTTCTCGGCATCGTCGCGGCCGGGTCGATGCTCGTCATCCTGATCGGCCATATCGATCTCTCCGTTCCTTGGACGCTCGCCGCCTGCGCCATGCTCGCGACCGGCCTCGCCGGCCATGTCGCGGGGGGCGCGCTCGCCATCCCGATCGCGCTCGGAGCCGGCGCCGTCATCGGGCTATTCAACGGCCTCGGCGTCGCCTATCTCCGCATCCCGTCGATGATCTTCACGCTCGGCGTCAATGCCGTGCTCGAAGGCTTGATGGTGCTCTACACGGGCGGCTCTGCGCCGCCGAGTTCGGCCGCGCCGGTCGCGAGCGTGCTCACCAACGGCCATGTCATTCCCGGCGTGCCGAATGCCGTGCTGTGCTGGGCGGTTGTCGCGGCCTGGATGATCCTGATGCTGCGCTCCACCATTCTCGGCCGCACCCTCTACGCCATCGGCAATCGCGAGCGGGCAGCCTACCTGTCCGGCCTGTCGGTGCGAAAAGTCGTGCTGCTCGCCTTCACCTTGGCCGGCATGGCGAGCGGCTTCGCCGGGCTGCTGCTCACGGGCTATGCCGGCAAGGCGTATCAGGGCATGGGCGACGCCTACCTGCTGCCGGCGATCGCGTCCGTCGTGCTGGGCGGCACCAGCATCATGGGCGGCAGCGGCCGCTATGCCGGCACGATCGTCGGCACGATCCTGATCGTGCTGCTGCAGAGCATGCTCGCGGTCATGCAGATGCCCGACGCCGGCCGCCAGATCATCTACGGCCTGGTCATCTTCGCGATGGTCCTGCTCTACGGCCGCGGCGCCCGCGTCGGCGGGTGACGGCCCGCGCGGGGAAACCTCAGGGGAGGAGTCATGTATACGGACTGCATCGAGATCCGGGACGCCCGCTTCAGGAAGCTGGTATTCGGCAACGTCCATTTGGAGAAGCTGTGGAGCGGCGCGCGCTGGTCCGAGGGTCCGGCCTATTTTGCGGCCGGAAAGTATCTCGTCTGGTCGGACATTCCGAACGACCGCGTGATGCGGTTCGACGAGACGGACGGCTCGGTTTCCACCTTCATCAGCCCGGCCCGGCATCACAACGGACACACCGTGGACCGGCAGGGCCGCCTGCTGAGCTGCGAGCACCGGGGCCGCTGCATCTCGCGGATCGAGCACGACGGCGCAACGACGGTGCTGGTCGATGCGGCCGAAGGCAAGCGGCTGAACTCGCCGAACGATCTCGTGGTGAAATCCGACGATACGGTCTGGTTCACCGACCCGACCTACGGCATCGACAGCGAATACGAGGGCGACGCCGCGCAATCCGAGATCGGCGAAAGCCACGTCTACCGCTACGATCCGCGCACGCGCGAGGTGCAGGCCGTCGTGCGGGACTTCCACAAGCCGAACGGCATCGCCTTCTCGCCGGACGAGCGCGTTCTCTACATCGCCGATACCGGCGCGACCCATGTCGAGGACGGGCCCCGGCACATCCGCGCCTTCGAGGTCGGCGCCGATGGCCGAACGCTCGGCCAGGGCCGGATGTTCGCGACCTGCGACGTGGGGCTGTTCGACGGCTTCCGCTGCGACCGGAACGGCAACCTGTGGAGTTCGGCGGGCGACGGCGTCCACTGCTACGCGCCGGACGGAACGCTGCTCGGCAAGATCAAGGTGCCGGAGGTGGTGGCCAATCTGTGCTTCGGCGGCCCGAAGCGGAACCGGCTCTATATCTGCGCGACGACGTCGCTGTACGCGATCTACGTCAATGCGCAGGGAGCGACTTGGCCGGAATCATCGGGGAGTTAGCTGCCGTCTCGCGGCGTTCAGCTTGTTCGCCCGGCTCCAGCAGGGGTTACACCGTCGTTGCGAGCGAAGCGAAGCAATCCAGAACTCCTCGGCATCACTGGATTGCTTCGTTGCTGCGCTCCTCGCGATGACCGCCTTCATGACGGTGCGAGGTGTTCCACTTTTGCCCTTTCGTCGTTTAACCAACGATACAAAACCGCGCGTTTGATATCGTCCCGCTGCAAGCATTTTTCCCGCTCGCTGTTGGATCGCATCGAGCATATTCCGTATTCTGCATCGTCGGCCTCGCTCTCGGGATCGTGTCGCCGGACGGACTGCGCGACAGGCTGGCGCTCAAGGGTGGGGACCGCGCGGGTTCTGACGGGCGCGGCACACCGTCATTGCGAGCGAAGCAAAGCGATCTAGTGGTCAAAATCAAACGGAAGGTGCCCTGCCGCAGGTCGGCTATGGATCGCTTGCTGCTGGTCCGA
The DNA here is from genome assembly GCA_963777325.1 of uncultured Alphaproteobacteria bacterium. Taxonomy (GTDB): domain Bacteria; phylum Pseudomonadota; class Alphaproteobacteria; order Acetobacterales; family Acetobacteraceae; genus JAFAXA01. Next base: position 824,064 of record CAVZQE010000022.1, read on the forward strand.
GAACATGCACGCTTCTCTGGTAGCGGACATCCGGCTGGCGGCGAGAACTGGTCGATTGCAGACTGACGGCTCTTGGCAAGGTGCAGCGCAAAGCAGCTACTCCCGCAGACAGGAAGGATAAAAGTGCGGTGAATTTCTAGATGAGAGCTTCAGCCCGGAGCGCGGTGACAATTTCTTCGATAATGAGGGAGCATTGACGAACAAAGGCATGGTCGGCGTCAACCAGCCGCAAACCCTCGGCAACATCACCCTCACTGAAGAAGTGCTCGTCCTTGGCTTTGACGCGAAAGGCGAGTCCGTCCTTGCGCGCAAGCAGTTTACCGTAGCTGGAGCCTGCGCCGTGCTTCAGCACATTTATCGCAGCACGGTAATCCAGAAATCTCTCGGCAAGATCGCACCTGCCCTGAGCCCGGAGGAACGTATCGACTTTGGAAAAAAGTCTAGACCATCCCTTCTGCTGCTGCAGCACGGCCTCGAAGACTGAAAAGCTTCCGATTGCCACAATTGTGCTGTGCATTGTGAGGGTGCGGACGGCGTTAACCAGAACCGTACTGCCGCTGTTCTCCAGCTGCTCGTTGACATCGGCCTCGGTCGCTTCGGCGTAGCCAAGCGCGTAATCCACGGCACGAGAGATCAGTTCATATTCAGTCGATGCGCCCATTGGCCTTCGGTACTAATTTGGGCCTGCTTCACCCGAGATGCGCCGGCCCGCTTCGGTCCAACGCGTCCGTTGCTATGCGATAGGAAATCTAAATCCGGCTGCGCGCGCACCCGCCATCGAAATCGAGTCGCGTTCCTGCCTATAGTCATACAGGTCATCCGCAGCCTTGGCATAGTTAAACCACTCTCGTCCCAGCCAGTTCACGAAGTCCTGGAGAGAGCCCGGCGCCGACGGTGAATAAAGCGGCGCCCAGAGAATGCGTCCATACTCGTCGCCCGGAATGACAATGTAATGGTTCGTCAGGTATATGACAGCGTCGATTGAGCTGCATGCGCCGTTGAGGATTCGGCCGAGCGTTCCCAGCAAAAGCCTCGGCGGAAGCTCGCGAAATCCGTCATTCACCAGGAGCCATATGCCTTTGTGATCATGAAGACCAAGATTCGCCTTCGTGGATCGAATCTGTCGGTTCGCCTTCTTGCCGATCCGTGCGATTGGTGCCCGGAAGAGGTCGACGAACCCCGTCAGATAATCCGCCGTGATCTCAGGATCCATCGAGAGCGGTGTCTTGCCCCATTTCGCGCGCGAGCGAGAACTGAAGATGCGGGCTTTCTCGCGGAATTGATCGGTTTTGCCGAACTCCGCTTCGAGGATCTTTAGCTCTATGATCACCTTTTGATCGGGAAACAAGTAGTCTGCATTCTCACAGGTAGGGGCAGGATGAAGATCCGAAATCTTTGAGCCACTAAGGCCTATCACGAACTCGTCCCAGTTCGGCTCCGTCGCCACGCTCTTGAATGCGGCCAGGTTCTCTTCCGTTAGGTTCTTACGCGGCTTCTGGTCCATCTCTCGCGCCTGTATCGTCTTGGTCCTGAACATCTCGCTGGGAACTGCAGCCTATTCCGCTTGGCTCCGGACTGCCATCGTTAGGAGTCGACCATCATGAACGGAGAACCGGTTTCGGGGGCGCAGATTTGCCCCTGATTGGCCCATATGGGCTCGACGCGGGAGATGACACTCAAGCACATGACGTTCGCTTGCGGGACCGTCCGTTCGGCCCGCTGGTGTCGGACTTGGGCGAAATATCGCTTGCCAACGCGCAACGACTGTGTTCTTGATCCGTTCATGTCCGTCGTGCTCGCCGCACCGAGTCTCCCCGCCCGCCTCGCTCTCGTCATCGACCTGCTATGCCGGGGGATCACGGTCAGCTTGCCGAAGCGCTGGGATGCTGCCCCGCAAGCCCTGCGCGCCTGGGCCCGGCTGCGGCGGCTGCTCGCGCGGTTTGCGGCTCTGGTTGCAGCCGTGGAGGCCGGGCGCGTTCCTGTCGCCCGTACACGGGCGGGAGCCGTGTCGCGGCCGCGTCCGCCGGCGGCAACGACCCGGCTACCGGCCGGATCGGGCTGGCTGCTCAGCCTCGCGCCAGCGATCGAAACGCGGGTCGGCCGCGCTCAGTTGAAGAGCCTGCTCGGCGAGCCCGAACTTGCCTCGCTGCTTTTGGCCGCGCCGCAGGCGGGACGCCTGCTGCGGCCGCTCTGCCACATGCTGCGGATCGAATTGCCGCCGGCCCTGCTTCTGCCGCGCCTTCCTCGCGCTGAGCGCCCCGGTCTCTCCGGGAGCACCGACATCCAGGCCACGGCGGGCGAAGTGCCGCAGGCGCGGGTGGCGCGGCCGCCGCTGCCTTGGTGGCTGATCCGGCCTCCCTCGCCGCCGTTGCCGATGGCGGATGAAGCGCCCCCCGACGCGATGCCGGATCCCGCGCGAACCGGGCCGCCCGGAGGCTGACGGGCGGCGGGCCGGCGCGCGCGCCTCACGTCTCCATCAAAGCGCAACCACGATCTTCCCGAACACGTCGCGCTGCTCCAGCCGGGCGAGTCCCTCCCGGAAATCGTCCAGGCCGTACACCGTGTCGATCACCGGCCGGACGCCGCTCGCGATCCGGTCGAGGCCGCGCGCGAGACCGCTGAGGGGCGCGCCGAACGAGCCGATGATGCGGTATTGCTGCTGGAACAGCTGCATCAGGTTCATGGTCGCGGACGGCCCGGAGGTCGCGCCGCAGGTAACCAGCCGGCCGCCGCGCTTCAGCGACAAAAGCGAGCCGTTCCAGGTGTCGGCGCCGACATGCTCGAACACCACATCGACGCCCTTCTTGCCGGTGAGCTTGCGCACCACGCCCTCGAACCGGTCCTTGCGGTAGTTGATGACGTGATCCGCGCCGAGCGCGCGCGCGCCCTCCGCCTTGGCCTCGGTCCCGACCGTCGTGATCACCGTGCAGCCGAGCGCTTTGGCGACCTTGATCGCGATCGTGCCGATGCCCGAGCCGCCCGCATGCACCAGCACCCATTCGCCCGGCTCCAGCCGCGCATTGTCGAACAGCATGTGCATGACCGTCGCGTAGGCGATCGGCACGCAGGCGGCGTCGATCGTCGGGACGGCATCCGGCACCTTCACCGCGAGACGCGCCGGGTGGTTGATCAGATCCTGGGTAAAGCCGTCCACATGGAAGCCGCGGATGCCCGAGACGTTCTCGCAGAGATTCTCCCGCCCCGCGCGGCAGGCGCGGCAATGGCCGCAGGTGAGGGCGGAGTAGGGGATCACGCGCTGCCCCGCCGCGAAGCCGGTCACGTCCGGCCCGGCCGCAACGATCTCGCCCGCCGCCTCCGCCCCGACCGTCAGCGGCAGCTGGCGCTTGGCGAACGCCATGCCGCGATAGCCCCAGACGTCGATGTGGTTCAGCCCGACGGCCCGAATGCGAATCTGCACCTCGCCCGGACCGGGCGGGGGCGGCGCGTCCCGCTCCACCAGGGCGACCTCGCGGTCCGCGAGAAGCTGCAACGCGCGCATGCTGGCCATGTCCGGGTCCGTTCGCTCGCTCAGGCCGGCGAGGCCGCGAGCACGAGGCAGGCGTTCTGGCCGCCAAAGCCGAAGGAGTTGGAGATCGCGCGCGTGACGGTCGCGTCACGGGCGGCGTTCGGCACGACGTCGGCCGGGATCGCCGGATCGGGCGTCTCGTGGTTGATCGTCGGCGGGATGCGGCCGTGCTGCATGGTCATGAGCGTGAACACCGCCTCGATCGCGCCCGCCGCCGTCAGCGTATGGCCGATCATCGACTTGTTGGACGAGATCGGCACGGAGGCCGCGCGCTCGCCGAACACCGTCGAGACGCCGAGCCACTCCATCTTGTCGTTCTCGGGCGTGCTGGTGCCGTGCGCGTTGATGTACTGCACGTCCTCGGGCGAGACGCCGGCGTCCTCGAACGCGTTGCGCAGGCAGGCGATGATCGGCCGTCCGTCCGGGCTCGAGCGCGTGCGGTGAAAACTGTCGGCCCGCTCGCCGCAGCCTTCGATCAGGCCGAGCACGCGCGCGCCGCGCGCGGTCGCGTGTTCCAGGCTCTCCAGCACGAGCGCGCCCGCGCCCTCGGCCATGACGAAGCCGTCCCGGTCGCGGCTGAACGGACGCGACGCGGCAGAGGGCGGGTCGTTGCGCGCCGACAGGGCCGAAAGGAGAGAAAAGCGGATCAGCGCCTCGGGGGTGATCGAGGCGTCGGTCCCGGCGCAGAGCGCGACCTCGGTCTCGCCCCGCCGCACCGCCTCGAAGCCGAGCTGGATCGCGGTCGCCCCGGAGGCGCAGGCGGTGGAGGTGTTGATGGGCGATCCCTTGAAGCCGTACGTCTCCGCCAGGCGCTCGGCGATCGAGGCGAACAGGAACCGCGGGTGGAAGGCCGCGAAGCGGCCGGTCTCGGCGGCGTGGATCAGTCCCGCATAGCCGGGCCGGCCCTCGGCGGCGGCGGCCAGCGCGAGGCGCTGCGGCCAGTCGATCTCGATCGGCGGCAGGGCAAGAAACAGCGGGCCAGGAAAGTCGCCTTTGGCGCCGATCTCCGCCTGTTCGACCGCCTCGCCGATGGCGAGATCCGCCAGACGCTCGGCGAGCGCGGCGGCGGACGAGTCTTCGAGCGGCAGGAAATCGACCGTGCCCGCGATGGCGGTGCGCAGGCCCTCGGTCGGGAAGCGGGTGATGCGCCGGATGCCGGAGACGCCGCCGGTCAGCGCCCGCCAGTTGTCCTCGCGCCCCTGTCCGAGCGACGTCAGCACGCCCATGCCGGTGACGGCGACGACGGGACGGCCGCGCGCGTCGCGATAGGCGGTCATGCCGGCGCCACGACCGCCATGCCCTCGCCGCGCCAATGGCCCCAGCCGGTGACGAGCACGGAGCGAAGGGGATCGCGCATGGGTTCCTCCTCGGGTTCCAGCGGAGCGAACAGGCGTCCGCGCGCGATCGCGGTCGCGGCGAGGGCGAGGTTCGCGGGAAAGCTCGGCTCGAAGGAATGGCCGAGCGCCGTCCCGGTTGCCCGCGCGGGCAGGCGCAGCCCGGCGAGGAACGCGCGCTCCTCTTGCGTCGGGGCGGCGACCCCGCTCGCGCCGGAGAGGACGGCCGACGCGCCCGGTGCCAGATGCTGGCGCATGCCGTCGAGCTGGCGGCGCGCGTTCGCGGTCGCCTCGCCGTGCTTGCGCCGGCAGCGATCGGAGGCGATGGCGGCGATATGCGCGAACGCCGTCGCGCCGCGCGCCTCGGCATGGGCGCGGCTCTCGATGACCAGAAAGCAGCCGAGCGAGCCGGGCGCCATGCCGCCGCCCCGGTCCTGGCGCGCGCCGACCGGGGCGAACGGGGCGCGCAGAAGCGCGTCGCCGAGCGCGTAGTGCATGATGATCTCGGCCCGCTCGGCATTGTAGGAACCGCCGACCAGGGCGAGTTCGCCCTGGCCCGCGGCGATGCGGGCGCAGGCGATGCGGACGGCGTCCACGCCCGAGGCCTCCTCGCCCATGAAGGTGCGGGACGAGCCGACCACGCCATGGACGATGGAGATGTTGCCGGCGAGCAGGTTGGACAATTGCGCGAGAAACAAGGTTGGCCGCAGGTCGCTGGTCAGCCGCTGGTTCAGCAGCACGCCCGGATCGGCGGCGTGCGGCAGGGCGGCGAGGAGGGCCTCGTCCACCGCGCGGTCGCGCTCGCCGCCGCCGGCCGCGACGATCATGTCTGTCCGGCCGAGCAGGTCGGCCTTGCCCTTCAGGCCCGCGCCGTCGAGCGCGAGACCCGCCGCGTAGGTGCCGATCCGCTGCCACGGCTCCATCTGCCGCTGGTCGCCCTTCTTCGGGATCTGGCGATCCAGATCGAGCGGCGTGAGCGGATGCACGAGGTAGGGCGCGAAGCGTTCCGCCTCGACCACGGGCGCGAAGCCCGACCCGGAGTTCAGCGCCGCCCAATGCGCGTCCGGTCCTTCGCCGAGGCAGGAGACGAGGCCGATGCCCGTGATGAGCGCGTCGGTTGGCTCAGCCATGTCCGGGCGCTCCCGGAATGCCGACCCGGCGGGCGGCCATCCGCATCTGCGCCCGCATCGTCTCGTTCGGGAACCGCATGACCCGGTAGGTGAGTTCGGCCTCGGCGACGCACTTGTCGCCGCGCGACAGGCGGCCGCTGGCGACGGCGTAGCCCGACCCCTCGTGCCGCAACTCCACCTCGGCGGTGAGCGCCTGGCCGGGGGTCACGAAGTCCCGCATCTTGGCGGCCTTCACCTGGGCGAGGTAGGCGGCGCTCTCGAAGCCGGACCGGGCCAGCACCAGCCAGCCGCCGGTCTGGGCCATCGTCTCGATCATCAGCACGCCGGGCAGGATCGGGTTGCCGGGGAAATGCCCCTCGAACACGGGGCTCGCCTCGGGGACGCGGCACTCGGCGCGGATGGTCCGGGCGCCGAGGTCGAGCGCCGCGATCCGGTCCACCATCTGGAAATATTCGAGCAGCATCGCCCTGTGGAATGCCGATGGCGTCAGGCGGTCTTGGCGGCGACCAGCGCGTCGATATTGGCGCAGAGACCGCTCAGCACGAAATACCGGTCGGACGAGACCTTGCCCGCGTTCACCTCCTGCGTCCATTGCTCGAGCGGCATCTTGATGCCGAACGCCTTGTCGATCGCGAAGGCGACGTCCAGGAAGTCGAGGCTGTCGATACCGAGATCGTTGATGACGTGGCTTTCCGGCGTGATCTTCTCGCGCGGAATGTCGCAGGTCTCGGAGATGATCCCGGCGACGGTCTCGAACGTGGACGAAGACATGTCTCGGCAGCCTCGCGAACAAAGATCGGCCCGATTGCGGCCAACGGAAAGGGTCGGGACGAGCCCGGTCAGGCTCCCTGCGTCTGGGCCGGGACTAACACCACAGGCACTCTCATGCCGCAAGACCCGCGGCCGGGCGGCGCCGGCACCGAGGCCCGCCGCGATCGGCCCTGTCGCGCCCGGCGCGCGCTCTTCCTATAACGCGCCATCGCCAAAGGGTGACATTGCCCGCAGATCCCGAGCCGCGCGGCTGAGCCGTGCCCGGCCGCACCTCCTGAACGAAAGTATGCAGCCCATGTCTCGACCCAAATCGCCCGAGACCATCGCCGCGGCGAACGGAATCGGGGCGGATACGAGCTACGGCGCGGTCACGCCGCCGCTCTATCTGTCGAGCACTTTTGCCTTTAGGGGCTTCGAGCAGGCGCGCGAATACGACTACACGCGCGCAGGGAACCCGACCCGTGCCCTCCTGGCTGACACGCTCGCCAGGCTCGAGGAGGGCGCGGGCGCCGTGGTCGTCGCGTCCGGAATGGCCGCCGTCGACCTCGTGCTGGCGATCCTCGAACCCGGCGACCTTGTGGTCGCCCCGCACGACTGCTATGGCGGCACGTATCGCCTGCTCGCGGCCAGGGCGGCGAAGCGACAGTTCCGCGTCCGGTTCGTGGACCAGTCGGACGAGGCGGCGCTGGGAGAGGCGCTGAAGGCCCGCCCGGCGCTGCTGCTAATCGAGACCCCGAGCAACCCGCTGATGCGCGTCGTCGACATCCGGGTGATCGCGGCGCGCGCGAAGGAGGCGGGCGCCAAGGTCGCGGCCGACAACACCTTTCTCTCTCCCGCGCTGCAGCGCCCGCTCCGCCTCGGCGCTGACTACGTGATCCACTCGACCACCAAGTTCCTGAACGGCCATTCGGACGTCGTGGGGGGCGTCGTCATCGCCGCCGATCCGGACGAGGCCGAGCGTCTGTCCTCCTGGTCGAACGTCACCGGCGTGTCCGGTCCGCCCTTCGACGCCTATCTCACCCTGCGGGGGTTGCGCACCCTCTTTCCGCGGCTGGAGCGGCAGCAGCGGACCGCCTCGGCGCTGGCGTCCTGGCTGGAGCGGCACCCGCAGGTGAGCGCCGTTCACTACCCCGGTCTCCGCTCCCACCCCGGCCACGAGATCGCGAAGGCCCAGCAGACCGGCTTCGGCGCCATGCTGAGCTTCGAACTCGCCGGCGATCTCGGCGGCGTGCGCCGGTTCGTCGAAGCGGTGCAGGGGTTCACGCTCGCGGAATCGCTGGGCGGCGTGGAGAGCCTGATCGCTCATCCTGCGACCATGACCCATGCGAGCATGGACGAGACGGCGCGCCGGGTCGCCGGCATCGGCGATCGGCTGCTGCGGCTATCCGTGGGGCTGGAGAGCGAGGAGGATCTCCTGGCGGGACTCGGCCGCGGCTTCTCGGCGCTGGCTTGACCACCCGGATCACGGGGCTTCTTCTCTAGTCGCGGCGCGCGCCGCCATGACCTCCCGCCGGAGCGTTCGCATCTCCTCGAAGCGCTTCGTCACGTCTCGCAATACCGCCGCCACGCCCTCCATGCGGCCGTCCTCGCCTTGCAGCGGCACGATCGTGAACTCGAGCGAGATCCGGGCGCCGTCGCCGCGCAGCCCGGGCACCGCGAGCAGGTCGCCGTGCCCGTAGCGGCTCTCGCCGCTTTCCATCACCCGTCGATATCCGGCCCAGTGCCGGGCGCGCTGCGGCTCCGGAATGATGATGTCGAGGGGTTGACCAAGGGCCTGCGTGGAGGCGAGCCCGAACATGCGCTCGGCTCCGAGATTCCAGAACCGGATGATGCCCTCCCGATCGGAAAAGACGATGGCATCCGATGCCGTCTCGAGCACGGCGCGCCCCAGCCGATCCAGCTGATCCACCGCCAGCGCCTCGCTGCTCATCGCTCCATTCCTTCCGAGGTTGCCTCGTTTGCGTTGCGAATCGGCTTCTGACGGCACGTCGCCCCGTTCAGCAGCGCTCGCAAATCGTCGCGCCGCTCGGCAAGGTCGGCGAGGGTGTAGCGGTCGAGCACGGCCAGGAACGCCTGCCGCGCCTCGAACAGCGCGCTGCGCAGGCCGCAGGCCGGCACGATCGGGCAGGGCGAGCAAGCCGCCTCGAAGCAGGGCACAAGCGCCATGTCCGGTTCGGTGCGCCGCACGATCTCACCGACGCTGATGACCTCGGCGGGCTTGGCGAGGCGCAGCCCGCCGCCCCGGCCGCGCACCGTCTCCACGTAGCCCGCGAGGCCAAGCTGATGCGCAACCTTGGTCAGGTGGTTCTTGGCGATGCCGTACGCCGTCGCGACCTCGCCGATCGTGGCCAGGTTTTCCCCTTTCACGGCGAGGTAGATCAGCAGGCGCAGAGAATAGTCGGTATAGGCCGTCATGCGCATGAAAGGTGGTTCTCTCTCGCGGCCCGTCCGGCAGCCCCGCGTCAGAAACATATATGCCGCATCTTGCTTTCTGGCGAGATCGCAATAACATGCATCTCGTATCCATCTTAGCGTGAGGAGGCCGGGTATGGACGGCAGAGCGGGGTTGCGGCTGTTCCTGGGCTCAGCCAACCGGGTCGCGCGGTGATGGCCGGTGCGGCCGCGGAGATCCCTCGCCCGTCCGAGGAGGCGATCCGCCGCCTGGTGGACCGCTTCTACGCCCGCGTCCGCCGCGACGAGGTGCTCGGGCCCGTGTTCGCCGGGGCGCTGGGCGAGGACGAGCAAGCCTGGGCGTGCCACCTCGCGCGTCTGTGCGACTTCTGGTCCTCGGTCATGCTGAAGACCGGCCGCTATCATCGCGATCCGTTCTCCGCGCACCTGCGCCTGCCCGGCATCGCGCCAGCCATGTTCGACCGGTGGCTGGGACTATTCGGACAGACCTGCTCCGAGTTGTTCGCGCCGGAAACGGCCGACGCCTTCCGTGAGCGCGCGGAGCGCATCGGGCGCAGCCTGCGCATCGGGTTGTTCGAGCGCCTCCCCGCACGGTCCGAACCCACGAATACGGAAGAACCCGCATGACCTACGTCGTCACCGAGAACTGTATCAAGTGCAAGTACATGGATTGTGTCGAGGTATGCCCGGTGGACTGCTTCTATGTGGGCGAGAACATGCTCGTTATCCATCCCGACGAGTGCATCGATTGCGGCGTGTGCGAGCCGGAGTGTCCGGCCGAGGCGATCGTGCCGGATAGCGACGAGCGCGCTTCCGCCTGGGCGGAGCAGAACCGCGCCTATGCAGCGCAGTGGCCAAATATCACACGCAAGGGCGAGCCGCCGCCGGATGCCAAGGAATGGGACGGCAAGCCCGGAAAGGCCGCCCTGTTCTCGCCCGAGCCGGGCCGGGAAGGCACGAAATGACCGTGCGCGAACCAGCCTTGCTCCCCGGAACCTGAAGCAGAAGGAGGATTTATGACGGACGCACTGTATCCGCCGGCAACGCGGGAAATTGCGCGGCAGCGGCGCGACCTCGCGCCCGAGACACAGGCCGCCTTCGAGGCCTTCAGCCGCACCGTGTTCGCCGAAGGCGCGCTTTCGGCGAAAATGAAGCAGATCGTCGCGGTCGCGGTGGCGCACGTGACCCAGTGTCCCTACTGCATCAAGGGGCATACGAAGGGGGCGCTCCGGGCCGGCGCGACCCGCGAGGAACTGATGGAGGCGATCTGGGTCGCCGCCGAGATGCGCGCAGGCGGGGCCTATGCCCATTCCACGCTCGCGATCGCCACCTTCGACGAGGAGCAATCGGCGAATAAGGCCTCCTCCGGCGGATGAGCGAGGTCCGGATCAAGCGGGCCTACGATCCGCCGGCATCCGGAGACGGCCTGCGCGTGCTGGTGGACCGCCTATGGCCCCGGGGATTGAAGCGCGACCAGGCGAGGATCGACCTCTGGCTGAAGGACGTTGCCCCGAGCGCAGACCTTCGCCGCTGGTTCGGCCATGATCCGGCTCGGTGGCAGGAGTTCAGGGAGCGTTACCGGGGCGAGCTGGCGCGCAATGCGGCGCTCGAGAAGCTTGCCGAGATGACAAAGCAGGGCGAGCGGGTGACGCTTCTGTTCGCGGCCAAGGACGCCGAGCACAACAACGCGGTCGTACTGCAAGCGCTGTTGCGTGGAGGCCGGGAACGTGGGTGACACTGCGACCGAAATTCGGCGCTACAGCCAGTGCGCGGGCATCCAGGCCCAGCCGCCGGTCGGCGTTCCAGACCAGTAGCCCTGCATCCACAGCCCGCTACGGCCCGCGCGCGGCACGTATTCGCCCGGAATCCAGACGTAGCCGTTGCCGGTCCAGTCCCAATGACCCGGCTTCCAGATCAGCGGAGTTTGCGAAACGGGCGGCTTCGGCAGCACCTCGACGATCAAGGCGGGGACGGGCGGATAGGGCGGGGCGCCCGTCCGTGACGCACAGGCGCCCAGAACGAGATCGGCGGCGAGAGCGGCCGCGAATGCGATGGAAGCGACCGGTTTGCGCATGGATGGCTCTTTTTGCGGCCCGGGTGAGCATTGCCCGCCGCGTCCGCCCTGTCCATGCTCGCGACATGTCCGAAATCCTATTCGTCTATGTCACCTGCGCCGACGCGGATGAAGCCCGCCGGATCGGCCGCGCCCTGGTCGAGGAGCGCCTCGCCGCCTGCGTCAACATCCGCCCGCATGAGGCGATCTATCGCTGGGAGGGTATGGTCGAGACCGCGACGGAGGCTCTCATGCTCGCGAAGACGACGCGGGCCGGGTATGGCGCGCTCGAAGCCCGGGTGCGGGCGCTCCACAGCTATGCGTTGCCTTGCATCGCCGCGTGGTCGCCCGAATGCGGACTGGACGACTACTTCCAGTGGATCGTCGGGGCCGTCGGCTGAGACATCCCGCGACGGTCAGAGCGGGTCCGGAACCAGCACCGTCGCCGCTGCCTGGGCGGCGATGCCTTCGCCTCGGCCGGTGAACCCAAGCCGCTCGGTCGTCGTCGCCTTGACCGAAATGCGCCCGGCCGGCACGTCCAGCAACTCCGCCAGGCGCGCGATCATGGCGGGCGCGTGAGGCGTGATCTTCGGGCGCTCGCAGATCAGCGTGACGTCGGCGTTGGCGAGCCGGCCGCCCCGCGCGCGGATGCGCTCACCCGCGTGGCGCAGGAAGCGCGCGCTGTCGGCGTCCTTCCATGTCGCCTCGCTCGGGGGGAAGTGCCGGCCGATGTCGCCTTCCGCGAGCGCTCCGTAGATTGCGTCGCACAACGCATGGATGCCGACGTCGGCGTCCGAATGCCCGCCGAGGCCCAGGCTATGCGGCACGGCGACGCCGCAAAGCATCAGCGCCCGGCCGGTCTCGAACGCATGCACGTCGAACCCGGTCCCGACACGTGGCATGAGGGCCGGGCCGCCGAGCGCGCGGGCGACCCTTTCCAGGTCGGCGGGGTAGGTGATCTTCACGTTATCCTCCGAGCCGGGGACGAGACGCACCGTGCGTCCGGCCGCTTCGAGCAGTGAAGCGTCGTCGGTCAGGACCGCGCGCGTCTCCGCCCGGTGCAGGGCGAGCAGGAGGGGGAACCGGAACGCCTGCGGCGTCTGCGCCCGCATCAGTCCCTCGCGCGGGACCGTGGCCGCGATCGAGCCGTCCGGCGCCGCGCGCTTGAGGGTATCGGCGACGGGGCAGGCCGGGATCGCGCCGTCGGCGTCGGCGAGGGCGGCGAGCAGATCCGGGATGGTGCCGGACGGGATGACCGGGCGAGCCGCGTCGTGGACCAGCACGATGTCGGGCGCGTGCGCGGCCAGGCCCTCAAGGCCCCGGCGGACGCTGTCCTGGCGGGTGGCCCCGCCCGGAACGGGCGGCAGATGCGCCAGGCCCGTCAGCGCCGCCACGAGCGGCTCCGCCTCGCCGACCGGCTGCAACAGGCCGGTATGCGCGAGCAGCGCCTCGGCGGCATGCCGGACCACGGCACGACCGCCGAGATCCGCGTACTGCTTGGGCGCGGCGGAGCCGAAGCGGCTGCCCGTGCCAGCTGCGACCAGGAGAGCTGCGATGCGCATTGGCGGAGCCATGCGGGAGCCGCCGGCCGGCGTCAACCGCCCGGCGGGTGTTGCAGGTTTGCAAGTGCTCGGTTGCTTCCTCGCTGGTCTGTGTGTAACCTGCCCAAATCCTGTGCAACTGCTGCGTAATGGTGAGCGTTGGCGACGGCTATTCCTTTACTTCGGCCGATTGATCTCGGCTCGGGCGTACGCATCGAGACGCCGGTGATCGTCGCGCCGATGTCGGGCGTGAGCGATCTGCCGTTCCGGCGGATGGCGAAGACGCTCGGGGCCGGCATGGTCGTCTCCGAGATGATCGCGTCCTGGGCGATGATCCGGGAGAACCGCAACACGCTCCGCATGGCGGAGGTCGACGGCTGCGGCGGCGTGAGCGCCGTGCAGCTCGCCGGATGCGATCCCGGCGCGATGGCGGAATCCGCGCGCCTCGCCGCCGATCGCGGCGCCGATCTGATCGACATCAATTTCGGCTGCCCGGTGAGGAAGGTCGCGGTCGGGCAGCAGGCCGGGTCCGCGCTGATGCGGGACGAGGCGGCGGCCGGGCGGCTGCTGGAGGCGACGGCGCGCGCCGTCCCGGTGCCGGTCACGCTCAAGATGCGCATGGGCTGGGACCATGCGAGCCTGAACGCGCCGCGGCTCGCCCGCATCGCGCAAGAGGCGGGCATTCGCATGGTGACGGTGCATGGCCGCACCCGTCAGCAATTCTATACCGGCCGGGCGGACTGGGACTTCATCGCCGGGGTCGCGAACGCCGTCTCCGTGCCGGTGATCGCGAACGGCGACATCACGACCGAGGACGAGGCGGCCGAGGCGCTCCGGCGTTCGGGCGCGGCGGGTGTGATGATCGGTCGCGGCTGCTATGGCCGCCCCTGGTTCCCGGCCCAGGTCGCGCATTTCCTGCGCACGGGCGAACGCCGCCCGGAGCCGGGTCTGGCGTGGCAGAAGGCCGTGATTCTCGACCACTACAGGGCAATGCTCGCCTGCTACGGGCGAGAGGCCGGGTTGCGGCTCGCGCGCAAGCACGTGTCCTGGTATTCGCGCGGCCTGCCGGGGTCGGCGGAGTTCCGGGCGGCGGTCAACCGCCTGTCCGACGCCGGCGCGGTGATCGCGCTGCTGCACGGCTTCTACGACCGGCTGATTGCCAGCGGCGCGGTGCGCGAGGCCGGCGGCGGCCCCGAGGCGGAGCTGGCGGTCGCGGCATGACCAGCGCCATGAAACGCGTGCTGCGGGTGGTGGGACGCTCTCCGGACCGGGCGCGGACGGTTGATCCCGCGCTGCTGCTCGGCGCGCTCCCGACGCCGGTCGTGCTGCTCGACGCGGACAACCGCTTCCGGTACGTCAATCACGCGGCCGAACAGTTCCTGGGCGTGTCCGCGTCGCAGCTCGCGCAGCTCGCTCTCTCCGATCTCGTGCCCGAGGACAGCCCGATCTTCCTGCTGATCGAGCAGGTGCGGCATGGCGAGGCCACGATCTCGGACTACGACCTGCATCTCGACAGCGCGCGGCTACGGAAACGAGGCATCACCGTCCAGGGCACGCTCCTGCCAGAGGAGCCGGGCGCTGTTCTGCTGACGATGCAGGACGCCTCGACGGCGCGCGCGCTTGACCGGCAGCTCACGTTCCGGAGCGCCGCCCGCAGCGTGACGGGCATGGCGGCGATCCTCGCGCACGAGGTCAAGAACCCGCTGTCCGGCATCAGGGGGGCGGCGCAGCTGCTCGAGATGAGCGCCTCTCCTTCGGACCGGGAACTCACCCTGCTGATCCGCGACGAAGCGGACCGCATCCGCGGGCTGGTCGACCGAATGGAGGTTTTTGGCGAAAGGCCGATCGACCGGTCGGGGCTGAACATCCATCGCGTGCTGGAGCATGTGCGCAAGCTGGCCCAGACGGGATTTGCGCCCCACATCCGTTTTGCCGAAGCCTACGATCCGTCCTTGCCTCCGGTCTGGGGCAACCGCGACCAGCTCGTGCAGGTGATCCTGAATCTCGTGAAGAACGCCGCCGAGGCGATCACGGACGAGGGCAACGCGCATGGGGAGATCACGCTTTCCACCGGTTACCAGCATGGCATGCGGCTTGCGATACCGGGTTCGACGGTGCGGCTCGATCTGCCTCTCCTCATCGCGGTGCGCGACAACGGGCCGGGGATCGCGGAGGACATCCGGCAGCATCTATTCGAGCCGTTCGTGAGCACGAAGCCGGCGGGCAGCGGTCTCGGCCTCGCTTTGGTCGCGAAGATCGTCGGCGACCACGGCGGCCTCGTCGAGGTCGACAGCCGTCCCGGGCGCACCGAATTCCGCCTGCACCTGCCGGTATTCAACGAGGATGCAGACGGCAAGTCCTCAATCCAAGTCCGCTGACGCGGCGGCACAGGAAGCGTAATGACCTTGCCTACCGTTCTGATCGCGGATGACGACCGCTCGATCCGTACGGTCCTCACCCAAGCGCTGGGCCGGTCCGGATACCAGGTTCGCAGCACCGGCAACGCCGCGACGCTCTGGCGCTGGGTCGAGGACGGCGAGGGCGATCTCGTCATCACCGACGTCGTGATGCCGGACGAGAACGGCCTCGATCTCATCCCGCGCATCCGTAGGCTGCGGCCCGATCTCAGGGTCGTCGTCATGAGCGCGCAATCGACGCTGATCACGGCGGTCAAGGCAACGCAGCGCGGCGCCTTCGAGTATCTGCCGAAGCCGTTCGACTTGCAGGAATTGCTCTCCGTCGTTGGGCGCGCGCTCGCCGTCCCCAACCAGATCGTCCCCGGCGGGGAGGCCGAGCCGCGCGATGCCGATGAGCGGATGCCGCTGATCGGCCGCAGCCCGGCCATGCAGGAGATCTACCGGACGGTCGCGCGCCTGACGACCGCCGACCTCACCGTCATGATCAACGGCGAGTCGGGCACCGGCAAGGAGCTGGTCGCGCGGGCGCTGCACGACTATGGCAAGCGCCGGTCGGGTGCCTTCGTCGCGATCAACATGGCGGCGATCCCGCGCGAGCTGATCGAGAGCGAGCTGTTCGGGCATGAGCGCGGCGCGTTCACTGGCGCCACCAACCGCAGCCAGGGCCGCTTCGAGCAGGCGAATGGCGGCACGCTGTTTCTCGACGAGATCGGCGATATGCCGCCGGAGGCGCAGACGAGGCTGCTTCGGGTGTTGCAGGAGGGCGAGTTCACGAGCGTCGGCGGACGTCAGCTCATGAAAGCCAATGTCCGCATCATCGCGGCGACGCATCGCGATCTGCGGCAGGCGATCCGCAGCGGCCAGTTCCGCGAGGATCTGTTCTATCGCCTCAACGTCGTGCCGATCCGGCTGCCGCCGCTGCGCGAACGCGTCGAGGACATCCCGCCTCTGGCGCGGCACTTCCTCGACCGCGCGCGCGAGGACGGCCTGCCCGCGAAGACGCTGGACCAGAGCGCCCTCGACCGGCTGCGCGCGCATCGCTGGCCCGGCAATGTGCGCGAACTCGAAAACCTGATGCGCCGCCTGGCCGCGCTCTATCCGCAGGAGACGATCACGGCCGAGGTGATCGGCGTGGAGCTGGCGGAAGCCGCGGCCGAGGCGGATGCGCCCGTTGCAGCGGGCGCCGCCGAACCGCTGTCGCAGGCGGTGGAACGGCATATCAAGCTGTTCCTGGCCGCGCATGACGATGGGCTGATGCCGTCCGACATCTACGACCGCGTTATGGCGGAAATCGAGCGGCCGCTGATCCGGATGACGCTCGCGGCCACGCGCGGCAACCAGATCAAGGCCGCGGCAATGCTCGGCCTCAACCGCAACACTCTGCGCAAGAAGATCCGGGATCTCGAAATCCCGGTCGTGCGCGGGCTGATGTGACATGAACGTCGTGCCCTCCCTGTCGGCGCGCACCGCGCCGGAGCCAGCGCGCGAGCGGCTGAGCTTCCTGCGCCGCGCCGGCAACATCCTGCTCGGCAAGGCGGTGACGATCATCCTCGCCGCGCTCGCGATCGGGGTCGCGATCGCGACGTTCATGATCCTGGCGCGCGGCACGCCCTACGGCGTCAGGGCCGATGTCGGGTTCGGGCCGGTGCTCGCCAATCTCTCGATGCTGCTGCTGCTCGGCGCGGTGCTGGCCGGGCGCGTCACCCAGGTCTGGGTCGAACGAAGGCGCGGGTCGGCCGGGTCGCGGCTGCATGTGCGGCTGGTCGTGCTGTTCAGCGTCGTCGCCGTCGCCCCGGCGATCGTCGTCGCCGTGTTCGCGACCGCGTTCTTCCATTTCGGCATCCAGGCCTGGTTCAACGACCCGGTGCGCAACGCGCTTGATGAGTCCTTGCAGGCGTCGCGCGGCTATCTGGAGGAGCATCAGAACAACATCCGTTCGGTCGCGCTCGAGATGGCGAACGACCTCGACCGCGTCGGCCGCGTGCTCACCGGCGATCCGGGCGCGTTCGCGGAGATTCTCGCGACCCAGACCGCCCTGCGCGGGCTGACCGAGGCGGTGATCTACGAGCCGGTGACCGGGCAGGTGATGGCCTCCGCCGGCCTGCTCGCGGGGCTCGGCGTCGAATTGCCTCCCGCCTGGGCAACGGAGCGGGCGCGCACCGGCGATGTCGCGGTGGTGCCGGGCGCGGACCATACGCGCGTGCGGGCCGTGGTGCAGCTCGAACTCGACGCCGCCGCTGATGCTGATGATCGGCCGCCCGATCGACCCGCAGATCCTCAACCACATGATGCGGACGGAGGCGGCGGTCACGGAATACGAGCGTCTCGACCAGAACCGCTCCTGGCTGCAGGTGGCGTTCGCCTGGATCTTCGCGCTCGTCGCCGTACTCGTTCTCTCGGCGGCGGTGCTGATCGGATTGTTCATGGCGAACCAGATCGCCCTACCCATCGGCCGGCTGATCCACGCGGCCGAACGGGTGCGCAGCGGCGACCTCACGGTGCGCGTGCCCGAGACCACGACCGAGGACGAGATCGCGGGCCTGTCGCGCGCCTTCAACCGCATGACCGGCCAGCTGGCGGCGCAGCGGACGGAGCTGATGGAGGCCTACGGCCAGATCGACGAGCGCCGCCGGTTCACCGAGACGGTGCTGGCGGGGGTGTCTGCGGGCGTGATCGGGCTCGATGTCCACGGCCGGGTCGAACTGCCGAACCGCGCCGCGAGCGATCTGCTCCAGGTCGACCTGCCGGCCGGCATCGGGAGCGAACTCGGAGCGTTGGTGCCGGAGTTCCGGCCGCTGATCCAGATGGCGCAGGACCACCCCGAGCGCCCGCGCACGACCGAAATCCAGATCGGTCCGGTGGGCCACCGGCGCACCCTGCTCGTCCGCATCGGCGCCGAGTTGAAGGGCGGTCGCACGGACGGCTTCATCGTGACGTTTGACGACATCACCGAATTGCAGTCGGCGCAGCGCAAGGCGGCGTGGGCGGATGTCGCCCGGCGGATCGCGCACGAGATCAAGAATCCGCTGACCCCGATCCAGCTCTCGGCCGAACGCCTCAAGCGCCGGTTCGCGAAAGAGATCACCTCCGATCCGGACACGTTTTCGCAATGCGCCGACACGATCGTGCGGCATGTGGGCGACATCGGGCGCATGGTGGACGAGTTCTCCGCCTTCGCGCGCATGCCGCTTCCCGTGTTCCGGCAGGAGGACATCGGGCAGGTTGCGCGCGAGGCGCTGGTCCTGCAGAAGACCGCGCGGCCCGAGATCGAATGGACGACCGATATCCCCGAGCGCGGGCCGCTCGGCTTGTGCGATCGCCGGCTGCTCCGCCAGGCGCTCACCAACCTGCTCCAGAACGCCGCCGACGCCGTGGCGGCCAGAGGCGCTCCGGCCCCCAGCGGGGAGGCCGGGCCAGGGCGGATCGGCCTGTCGGTTTCCGCAACTCCGGCCGATGCGCGCATCTCTGTCACGGATAACGGCGTTGGCCTGCCGCGCGACGATCGTGACCAGCTCACCGAGCCGTATGTCACGCACAAACCGAAGGGAACGGGACTTGGCTTGGCGATCGTCAAGAAGATCATGGAGGATCACGGCGGACGGGTCGTCCTCGATGATCGTCCCGACGGACCGGGCGCCGTCGCAACACTCGTACTTCCATTGAGGACAACGGATGGCGCATGAGATCCTGATCGTCGACGACGAGCCGGACATCCGCTTGCTGATCGACGGCATTCTGCGCGACGAAGGCTACGAGACCCGTCAGGCCGGAGATTCGGACGCGGCGATCGCGGCGTTCCGCGCACGGCGACCGTCTCTCGTAATCCTCGACGTCTGGTTGCAAGGCTCGCGGCTAGACGGGATCGGCATCCTGCAAGCGCTGCACAGCGAACAACCGCAGGTTCCGGCCCTGATGATCTCGGGCCACGGCACGATCGAGACGGCGGTGGCAGCGATCCAGCAGGGCGCATACGATTTCATCGAAAAGCCGTTCACGTCGGATCGCCTGCTGCTCGTCGCCCGGCGCGCGCTGGAAGCGGCTCGCCTGGCGCGCGAAAACGCCGAGCTCAGACTGCGCGCCGGACCCGAGACGACACTTACCGGCGCCAGTTCAGCCATCGCGCAGCTCCGTTCGGCGATCGAACGGGTGGCGCCGACCGGCTCGCGCGTGCTCATCAGTGGCGCGGCCGGCGCGGGCAAGGAGGTCGCCGCGCGCATGATCCACGCGCGCTCGCGCCGCGCGGACGGCCCGTTCGTCGTGCTCAACTGCGCGACGCTCAATCCGGCGCGCTTCGAGGAGGAGCTGTTCGGGATCGAGGCCGGACCCGACCCGGTGACGCAGCCGCGCCGCGCCGGCGTGCTGGAGCGCGCGCATGGCGGCACGCTGCTGCTCGACGAGGTCTCGGACATGCCTCTGGAGACGCAGGGCAAGATCGTGCGCGCGCTGCAGGACCAGACATTCGAGCGCCTGGGCGGCTCGGCGCGCGTGAAGGTGGACGTACGCGTGCTCGCGACCACGAACAAGGATCTGCACGCCGAGATCGGCGCCGGACGATTCCGGGAAGACCTCTACTACCGCCTGGCCGTCGTGCCGCTGCGGGTGCCGGCCTTGCGCGAGCGCCGCGAGGACGTGCCGCCGCTGGCGCATGCCTTTGTCGAGCGCTCGGCCGAAATCTCGGGCATGCCGACCCGCGAACTGTCGGCCGACGCGCTCGCCGCCCTGCAGGCCTACGACTGGCCCGGCAACGTGCGGCAGCTGCGCAACCTGATGGACTGGCTGCTGATCATGGCGCCCGGCGGCACCGCCGACCCGATCCGGGCCGACATGCTGCCGCCCGAGGTGGGCTCGAACGCGCCCGCGCTGCTGAACATCGATCCGACGGCGGACATCATGGGCCTGCCGCTCAGGGAAGCGCGCGACCTGTTCGAGACGCAGTACCTGCATGCGCAGCTGCTGCGCTTCGGCGGCAATATCAGCCGGACGGCGCAGTTCGTCGGCATGGAGCGCAGCGCCCTGCATCGCAAGCTGAAGCAGCTCGGGGTCAATTCCGAGGAGCGCGGCGCGGCATGAGCCGCATCGTCTATGTCAACGGCCGCTACGTGCAAAAGGCCGAAGCCTCCGTCAATATCGAGGACCGGGGCTATCAGCTCGCCGATGGCGTCTACGAGGTCGTCTATCTGAACGGCGGCAGGATGATCGACGAGGCGCTGCATCTCGACCGCCTGGAGCGCTCCTTGGGCGAGATTCGCATCCGGATGCCAATGGCGCGGCGCGCGCTTCAGCACGTGCTGCGCGAGGTCGCGCGCCGCAACCGGGTGCGGGACGGCTTGCTCTACATGCAGGTGACTCGCGGCGTCGCTCCGCGCGAGCATGCGTTTCCCGCGCATCCGGTGCCGCCCGCGATCGTCGTGTCGGTGCGACGGCTGCCGCCGCTTCCCGAGGACGCCGCCGCGAACACCGGGAGCGCGATCACCTTCCCGGACGAGCGCTGGGCGCGCTGCGACATCAAGTCGATCGCGCTGTTGCCGAACGTGCTCGCGCGCCAAGCCGCAAGGGAGAGCGGGGCGGCCGAGGCGATCCTGATCGACGCCGAAGGGATGGTGACCGAGGGCGCCGCGACCAGTGTGTGGGTGGTGGGCGCGGACGGCGTGCTGCGCACCCGCGCGCTCAGCCACGCGATCCTGCCGGGCTGCACCCGCGCGGCTCTCATTGGCCTCATGCGGCAGGCGGGCGTCGCGTTCCAGGAGCGGCCGGTCAGCGAGGGCGACCTGCGATCGGCGCGGGAAGTGTTCCTGACGAGCGCGAGCAGCTACGTGAAAGCGATTACGCTGATCGATGGCGCGACGGTGGGTGACGGCACGGCCGGGCCGGTCACGAGCCGGCTGTTCGATCTGTTCGCGCGTCATGCGCGCGGAGATCTGCGGAACGCGGCCTGACGCGGAGCGCGCCATGACCAGCGCCGGGGCGCGGTTTCCTCCGAGCTTACTGCTTTGGGACTGGGACAACACGCTGGTCGACGCCTGGGCCGGCATCGCCGCCGCGATCAACGCGGCTTTCGCGGCATTCGAGATGCGGCCGTGGACCGTCGAGGAAACGCGGCAGCGCGCGCGCATTTCGATGCGGGAGAGCTTCCCCGTGATCTTCGGCGCCGAGTGGAAGCGCGCGCGGCGGGTCTTCCAGGAGGCGATGGCGGCGCAGCATCTCGACCACGTGCGGGCGATGCCGGGAGCGTCCGAGGCGCTGCTTGCGGGCGCGGGCTGGCGTCAGGGCGTCGTCTCGAACAAATCGACGCGCTATTTGGCAGCCGAAATCGCGCATCTCGGCTGGGCGGGTCATTTCGGCACCGTCGTCGGCGCGGGCGAGGCGCGCGCCGACAAGCCCGATCCCGCGCCGGTCCTGCTGGCGCTCGGGCGGCTGGGCGCTTCGGCGTCGCCGTCCGTCTGGTATCTCGGGGACACCGCGTCCGACATGGTGGCGGCGCGTGCCGCCGGCGTCAGCGGCGTGCTGATCGGCGATGCATCTCACGACGGCGGCATCGCCCGCGCGTCGCCCGATCTGCACTTTCCGTCGGCACACGATCTCGCCAGCCGTCTTCAGATGCTTGCTTCGGGGTCTTCCGCTGCTACAGTCGCCTCGACCGCGGGCGAGACCCGCGTTGTCTGGCACGACCGGGATCAAGGTCGTCACCATGAATGAGAACAAGAAGGATTTGGCAGTGGCCAACGAAAAATCGCAAAATGTTCAGGATGTCTTTCTGAACCATGTGCGAAAGAACAAGACCCCGGTGACCGTGTTCCTGGTCAACGGCGTGAAACTTCAGGGCATTATTACGTGGTTCGACAATTTCTCGGTTCTCCTGCGCCGTGACGGGCATACTCAGCTCGTCTACAAACATGCCATCAGCACCGTGATGCCGGGCGCCCCGATCCAGCTGTTCGACCCCGCCAAGATCGAGAGTGCGGCGGCGTCGCGGGAGACCGCTTCTGCCAGCTGAGCCTGACGAGGTCCGCGGCGCGCAAGCCGCGAACGATACAGCTCCCGGTCCGACCCGCTCTGGCCTTGCGACCGGGAGCCTCACGCGTTGCGCCGTCGTCCTTCCGTGGGACCGGTCCGAGCGGCAGGGAAACGACGGGGCGGAGCAGGGACGGAGCGACCCCGGCCGGGCGGCCGAGGCGCGGCTGTCCGAAGCCGTGGGCCTCGCCGCTTCGATCGGCCTCGTCGTCGTGCATTCGGCGATTCTGCCGCTGCGCGCGCGCCGCCCGTCCACCCTGCTGGGCGAGGGCCAACTCGCTTCCCAGCGCGCCGCGATCGAGGCGCAGCGGGTCGAGGTCGTGATCATCGATTCGGCGCTGACGCCGGTGCAGCAGCGCAATCTGGAGCGGGCCTGGGACTGCAAGGTCATCGATCGCACGGGCCTCATCCTCGATATCTTCGGCGAGAGGGCTGCGACGCGGGAAGGTTCGCTGCAGGTCGAGCTGGCCCACCTGGAATATCAGCGCTCGCGCCTGGTCCGGTCCTGGACCCATCTCGAACGCCAGCGCGGCGGGTTCGGCTTTCTCGGCGGCCCGGGCGAGACCCAGATCGAGGCCGATCGCCGGCTGATCGGAGACCGCATCGTCCGGCTCAAGAAGGAGCTGGAGCAGGTCCGCCGCACGCGCGGCCTGCATCGCTCCGCGCGCCGGCGGGTGCCGTTTCCCGTGGTCGCGCTGGTCGGCTACACCAACGCCGGCAAATCCACTTTATTCAACGCCCTGACCGGCGCGCATGTGGCGGCGCGCGACCAGCTGTTCGCAACTCTCGATCCGACCATGCGCGGTCTGCGGCTGCCCTCCGGGCGGCGGGCGATCCTGTCCGATACGGTCGGGTTCATCAGCGATCTGCCGACCGAACTCGTCGCCGCCTTCCGCGCGACGCTCGAGGAGGTCGCCGAGGCGGACGTGATCCTGCACGTGCGCGACGCCGCGCATCCGGACAGCGCGGCGCAGCGGGCGGACGTCATCGCCGTGCTCGACGGCATGGCCAGGGACGGCACGCTCGACGCCGGCTGGCCCGCGCACACGATCGAGGTGCTGAACAAGGCGGACCTGCTGGGCGGCCCGGAGGCCGTGCAGCTCCGGCCGGGCGCTGTCGCCGTCTCTGCGATCACCCATGACGGCCTGCCCCGCTTGCTCGCCGCGATCGACGCGCGGATCGCGGCCGGGATGGAAACGGCGGAATACGACCTGCGGCCGGAGGATGGTGCGTCTCTGGCCTGGCTCTATCAGCATGGCGAGGTCGTGACGCGCGCGGACGGGGACGAGGCGATCCACGTCACCGTGCGCCTGCTCCCGTCCGACCGCGCCCGCTTCGAGCGGCGCGCATGATCTTCACGCTCGGCGACCTCGGCGCCGTCCAGGAGGTGCTGCGGGAAGCGGCGCGGACCGAGGTGATGCCGCGCTT
The DNA here is from genome assembly GCA_963777325.1 of uncultured Alphaproteobacteria bacterium. Taxonomy (GTDB): domain Bacteria; phylum Pseudomonadota; class Alphaproteobacteria; order Acetobacterales; family Acetobacteraceae; genus JAFAXA01. The sequence continues at coordinate 847,687 of CAVZQE010000022.1, forward strand.
CCGCAATCTCGGGAGCGACGCCATCCGGACCAAGACCGGGCCGCTCGATCTCGTGACGGAGGCCGACGAGGCGGCCGAGGCGGCGATCGGGGCGGGGCTGCGGTCGCGGTTTCCCGGCTGCCTCGTCGTCGGGGAGGAAGCGGCGTCCGCCGATCCGGGGCTTCTCACGTCGCTGTCCGGGGCCGATCTCTCCTTTGTCGTGGACCCGATCGACGGGACCGCCAATTTCGCGTCCGGGCTGCCTCTGTTCGGGGTCATGGCCGCGGCCCTGATCCGTGGGGATGTTGTCGCGGCTGCGATCCTGGACCCCGTCTGCGACGATACGGCGCTCGCCCTGCGCGGCGAGGGGGCGTGGACCGAGAGCGCCGCCGGTAGCAGGACGGATCTGCGCGTCGCGGCCGCCGCGCCGCTCTCGGCGATGACTGGCACGGTGTCCTGGCGGTTTCTTCCCGAGCCCGCGCGTCACACCGCTTGCCGCAACCTGCCCCGCCTCGCGGCGACATGGGACTATCGCTGCGCCGCCCACAGCTACCGGCTGATCGCGGGCGGCTCGGCGCATTTCGTGTTCTTCAACCGCCTGCTGCCCTGGGACCACGCGCCCGGCTGGCTGCTGCACCGGGAGGCGGGCGGCTACTCGGCCCGGTTCGACGGCTCGGCTTACGATCCAGGCCAGACGACCGGTGGCCTGATCTGCGTGCCGGACGAAGAGAGCTGGCGCCTCATCCGCGACGCGCTGCTCGGCTCATAGAACCAGCCGGACGCCGACGACCAGGAGCGTCAGCGCGAGCACCGGCCGTAGCACCCATTCCGGTACCCGGAGCGCGAGATAACTGCCGATCAGGATGCCGGGGATCGATCCGATCAGGAGCGACCAGAGCAGCATCCAGTCGACCCCACCCAGCACCCAATGGCCCGCGCCAGCGCAGAGCGTCAGCGGCACGGCATGGGCGATGTCGGAGCCGACGATGCGGGCGAGTTTCATGCGCGGGTACAGAAACACCATCGCCGTCACACCGACCGCCCCGGCGCCGACCGAGGACAGCGAGACCAGCACGCCCATCACGAACCCGGTCAGGATGGTGAGATTGCGGACATGGTGCGGCCTCAGGCGATCGATCTGGCTCGCCGCCACGCGCAGGATCTGCTTGCGCAGCATCAGCGAGGCGGCCGTGAACACGAGCGCGATGCCGAGCACCGTCGAGATCAGCATGGAAGCGTACTCGCCCCGGAGCGCGAGCTTCGAGATGACGAACAGCGTGATCGCCGTCGCCGGGATGCTGCCGAGCGCGAGCCGGCCCGTGAGCGTCCAGCTCACCGTCTTGTTGAGGCCGTGCACGAGCGTTCCGACGGTCTTCGTCACCGCCGCGAACAGCAGGTCGGTGCCGACCGCCGTCACCGGGTGGATGCCGAACAGCAGGATGAGAAGCGGCGTCATCAGCGATCCGCCGCCGACACCGGTCTGTCCGACCAGAATGCCGACGAACAGGCCGGATAGCGAATACAGCGGATTGAGGGACGAGACGAAGCTCATGGCTGAGATTACCCGCCTCCACGCCGCGCGGGCGGCCGCGAGACCTTCCGCAGAGTTCCGCCCCGAGTCAACACGGGCGTATTAGCGGGAGAACGGCGCCCGGCGCTCCCGCCGCTTGACCTCGGCCCAGGCCTCCTCCATCGCGGCGAGCGGCGAGCCAGATAGGGAAGATCCGCCCTGTTCAATTATTTCCTCCACGGCATTGAACCGGCGCGTGAACTTCCGGTTGGCTCTCCGCAGGCACTCCTCCGGATCGAGCGCCAGCTTGCGCGCGAGATTGGCGACGACGAACAAGAGGTCGCCCACTTCGTCGGCGAGCCGGTCCGGGTCCGCCGCCGGCAGCTCGGCCCGCAGCTCCGCCGCCTCCTCGTCGAGCTTGTCCAGCACGGCGGCGGCGTCCGGCCAGTCGAATCCGGCCCGCGCCGCGCGCGCGGTCAGCTTCATGGCGCGGGTCAGGGCGGGCAGCGGCAAGGGCACTCCCGCGAGGGTGCCGGATTGCGCGCGAACGGCGCGTTCGGCCTGCTTCTGCGCTTCCCATGCCGCCGTCTGGCGGGCGGCGTCATCGCGGGGGGCGCCGCCGAACACGTGCGGATGACGGCGCACCATCTTGTCCGCGATGGTCCGCGCGACGGCCGCGAAGTCGAACAGCCCGGCCTCCTCGGCGATGCGGGCGTGATAGACGACCTGGAGCAGCAGGTCGCCGAGTTCGTCCGGCAAGGCCTCGAGATCCGACCGGGCGATCGCGTCCGCGACTTCGTAGGCTTCCTCGATCGTGTACGGCGCGATGGTCGCGAAGGTCTGGTCCTGGTCCCACGGGCAGCCCGTTTCGGGATCGCGCAGCTTCGCCATGACGTCGAGCAGGCGGCGCAGTTCGGCCTCTGGCTGGTCTCGCATTTCTGGGTCGTCCTGGCGTTTCGTGCGGGACGCCGAAGCTTTTCCGGATCGCCGCGCGGCGGCGGTCTCGAGAAGACTTGACTAAAGCTTCATGCCCCGGCGGGATAAGGGACGCAAACAATGACGTCCGCCAAAGCGTTTGCAATACGGCAAGTTTCGAAGGGGAGCCGCGCATGGGGTCGATCCGCCGCAAGGCCGTCATCGCGCTGCTGACGGTGCTCCTGGCCTACGCCGCAACTCCCTATCTGACGCTGTATCGGCTCGCCTCGTCCATCCGCCGCGGCGACGCGGTCGCCCTCGAGTCGCTGGTCGATTGGGATCAGGTCCGGGAGGGCATCAAGGAGGACGTGTGCGACACGGTGTTCGACGAGCCGTCGCCCGGCGCCGGGACGGCGACGAAGGACGCCGATGCGCTGCCGCCCTTCGGCTTCTCGTTCGTGCGCGGGATCGCGGGCAGCGCGATCGACGAGAACGTGACGCCGGCGGGGGTGGTGATGGCCGCCTCGCAGTTCGAGGCCGTGTCGCCCAGCGGCCGAAGCCTCGCCGCGCCGGCCGGGGGGGCTGCGTCCCAGCCACGCATCGTCTGGGCGTTCTTCGCCAGCCCGACCGTCTTCCACGTCGAACTGCTCCCGCCTTCCGAAGCAGGGTTCGGACGGGACCGGATTCGCATCCGGATGGATTTCGGCCTGACCGGATGGAAGGTCACGCGCGCCTGGCTGCCCGCCTCCATGCTGACCCAAGCCCATCCGCGGACCTGACCGCCATGTCGGACGGCGAAATGCGATACGTGGCCGTCTCCGGCGGCGGCGGGCCGGAGGTCATGCACCTCGCGCGCGGGCCGAAGCCCGAGCCGCAAGCGGGGGAGCTTCTGATCCGAGTCATGGCGGCTGGCGTCAACCGGCCGGACGTCCAGCAGCGGAAGGGTCTCTATCCGCCGCCACCCGGCGCCAGCCCGGTGCTGGGGCTGGAGGTGGCGGGCGAGGTCGCGGCAGCCGGGCCGGAGGCGACGGGCTTCGAGGTGGGCGACCGCGTCTGCGCCCTCGTGAATGGCGGCGGCTACGCGGAATTCTGCACCGCGCCTGATGTGCAATGCCTGCCCTGGCCGAGCGGCTACGACGCCATCCGGGCTGCGGCGCTGCCGGAGACGTATTTCACGGTCTGGGCCAATCTGTTCGGCCTTGGCCGGCTGCGCGCGGGCGAAATCGCGCTCGTGCATGGCGGCACGGGGGGCATCGGCCTGACCGCGATCCAGCTCGCCCGCGCGTTCGGCGCCCGCGTGTTCGCGACCGCCGGTTCGGCCGAGAAGTGCGAAGCCTGCCGCCGGTATGGCGCCGAGCAGGCGATCAACTATCGCGAGGAGGATTTCCTGGAATCGGTCCGGCGGTTCACGGACAAGCGGGGCGTCGATGTCGTGCTCGACATGGTCGGCGCGCCGTACACGTCGCGCAACCTGCGCGCGCTCGCGAAGGACGGCCGCCTGGTGCAGATCGCGTTCATGCAGGGCTCGAAGGCGGACGGTCTCGACCTGATGCCGATCATGCTGAAGCGGCTCACCGTCACGGGGTCGACCATGCGGCCGCGCACCACTGAAGAGAAGGGCGCGATCGCGCGCGCGCTGCGCGAGAAGGTCTGGCCGGCGCTGGACCAGGGGCGATGCGGGCCGGTGATATACGCGGTGTTCCCGCTCGCCGATGCGGCGAAAGCCCATTCGCTGATGGAGAGCAGCGACCACATCGGCAAGATTGTTCTGACAGTCCCGGATTGACCGGATGATCCTGCGCGCGACGGAGGCGGGCGAGGGTGGGCGACCGGTCGTGCTGCTGCACGGATTGTTCGGGGCGGCGCAGAATTTCGGCGCGATCCAGCGGCGGCTCGCCGCGAGCGCCCGGGTGATCGCGCTCGATCTCCGCAATCACGGCGACAGTCCGCACGCGCCGTCCATGTCGTACGCCGAGATGGCGGCCGACGTGCTGGAGACGCTGCGTGCAACGCGGGCGCTCCCCTGCCGGCTGCTCGGGCACTCCATGGGGGGCAAGGTCGCGATGCGGGCCGCGCTTGCGTTGCCCGACGCCGTTGAACGATTGCTGGTCGCCGACATCGCGCCGGTCGCGTACGGCCCGGGGTTCCGTGACTTCGCCGCGGCCATGCAGGCGCTCCCGCTCGGCCCCGATCTCACGCGCGCGGCCGCGAGCGCGGCGTTGGCGGGTACGGTCCCCGATCCGGCGATCCGGTCGTTCCTGCTGCAGAACCTGCGCTTCGGCGCGCATCCGGCCTGGCGCATCGGCCTGGACGAGATCGCGGCGGCGCTGCCCGGCATCGAAGGCTGGGAACCGCCCACCGATGTTACCTACGATGGCCCCACGCTGTTCGTGGCCGGCGCGCGCTCCGACTACATCCGCGCTGAGCACCGGCCTGCGATTCGGGCGCTGTTTCCGCGCGCCCAGCTCCTGGCCCTGAAGGATGCGGGTCACTGGCTGCACGCCGACAACCCCGAGGGGTTCCTCGGGGTCGTTTCGGCGTTCTTCGGCGTGGGCCGGACGCGCTAGCGGGCGCTGGCCTTGCCGTTCTGGTCGACGCTCACGTTGACCGTGCGGCCGCCCTTGGAGCACTGGCCGGTCCAGCTGCCCCCTTCGGTCTCGCTCAGCGACGAGAGATTGCTGCAGCCGAACTGCATCAGCGCCGCCCGGGCATGGCCCTCGGTCATCGAGTTCGCGACGCCAGTCGAAACCTTGCCCTGCGGATCGACCGAGACGAACTGCGTCGTGCCGCCCTTGCTGCAGCTGCCATGCCAGGAGCCGCTGGCGCCCCGGCTCAGGGTGGACAAGTTGCTGCAGCCATATTGCATCAGCGCCGCGCGCGCATGCGCCTCGGTGATGCTGTCCGCGCCCGACGCCGGACCGACCGTGCCGTCCGGCTTGACCATGACGTCGATCGTGCGGCCGCCCTTGCTGCACTGGCCATACCAGCCGTTCTTGCCACGGCTCAGCTGGGAGACGTTGTTGCAGCCGTAGTCCATCATCGCCGACCGTGCGTGGCCCTCGTTGAGCGCATTGGGCGCGGTTGCGCTCTGGGCCCAGGCCGCGCCTGCGCCGAAGGTTCCGATCAGCGCCGCGAGCGCAACCGTCGTCTTCATAACTTTCTCCTCAAGCTTGTTCACGTCGGTCGTGAGTTTCCGCAGTTTCGGCAACCGGGCAAGGCGCACGGGCGGCACGCGCGGGAAAAATCGCAATGTCCGGCCGTTACGCGCGCGATTGCGGCTGCCGGACGCGCTTGCCCTCGTCCGAGGCGCGCCAGAGATACCATGCGGCCGTGCTGCGGAACGGCGCCCAGGCCGTCCCGATCGCCGCGAGATCGCGGGGTTTGGGCTGAGCGTCGAGGCCGTGCAGCAGGCGGTAGCCGTCGCGCACGCCGAAATCCTCGACCGGCAGTACGTCCGGCCGCCCGAGGGTGAAGATCAGCAGCATCTCCACGGTCCATTGCCCGACCCCCCGGATCGTGGTCAGGCGCTCGATCAGCGCGGCGTCCGACAGAAGCGCCGCGCCGCGCCGGGTCGGGATCGTTCCGTCCAGGGCGCGCGCCGCGATGTCGCGAATGGCGGCGATCTTGCCGAGCGAGAACCCGCACGCGCGCAGCGCTTCGGTTTCGGTCGCGAGCACGCAGGCGGGGTCCGGAAACGCCGCGGCGGGAAAGAGGGACAGGAAGCGCCCGAGGATCGCCTCGGCCGCGCGGCCGTGCAGCTGCTGATGCGCGATCGCGCGCACCAGCGCCTCGTAGGGCTCCCGCCGCCGGTCCACGACCAGCCCGCACGGTCCGATCCGGCCGATCAGCGCCCCGAAAGCCGGGTCCGCCGCGAGATGGCGCGCCGCCGCGTCGGGGTCTGTCCTGAACGCGCGCGCATGTGCCACTTTGCTCTCCCCGGCTTCGATCCTATTATCCCCAAGCACGCGACCCCGGTCGCGCCAGGCGCAGGAGACGCCGACGGACCCCCGCTCCCCGAAACCGTCCGACCGGCAGACCGAGGCCAACCGCCAGACGGCGAGCCTCGCCGGACTCGCGGTTGCGCTGCTGCTGCTGGTCGCGGGCCTGTTCCTGATACGTGAGCTGCGGCAGAAGTCCATCATCGAGGACTGCCTGCTCGCCGGGCATCGCGACTGCGCCGGCCCGGTGGCGGCCCGATAAGGGCACCCGCCTCGGCCGTCCCGGCTGCGCGACGCCGCCCGGCGCTGCTATGGCATCGGGATGATCTTCGTTCTCTCCAAGCTGCTCTGGTCCGTGCTCACGCCGAGCGTGCTGCTGCTGATCGTGGCCGCCGCCGGCCTCCTGCTCGCCTTCCGGAGCCGGGCACGGTCGGGGCGCGTCCTGCTGTTGCTCGGCCTCGGCGGGTTCGCCGCGATCGGGCTGTTGCCGGCCGGCAATTTCGCGGCCCTGCCGCTTGAGGACCGCTTCGCCCAGCCCTCGCCGATGCCCGCGCATGTCGACGGCATCGTCGTGCTCGGCGGCGCGCTCGAGACGGCGCTGACGCAGAGCCGCGGCCTGCCGTCGCTGAACGACGCCGCCGAGCGCATGACGGCCGCGGTGATGCTGGCCCGCCGTTATCCCGGCGCCCGGCTCGCCTTCACCGGCGGCTCCGGATCCCTCACGCCGGGCGCGGTGACGGAGGCGGATGTGGCGCGGAGGCTCTGGTCCGATTTGGGCGTCCCGGCCGCGCAAACCGTGTTCGAGGGCCTGTCGCGCAACACCTACGAGAACGCCCTGTTCCTCAAGGCGATCGTGCATCCACGGCCGGGAGAAACCTGGCTGCTCGTGACGTCGGCGTATCACATGCCGCGCGCGGTCGGCGTGTTCCGGGGCGTGGGCTGGGACGTCGTGCCCTATCCGGTCGCGTACAAGACGGCGCGAGACTGGCGGGTCTGGTCGCATCCGTCGTTCGGCGGCCATCTCGACCTGCTGGACGGCGCGGTTCACGAATACGCGGGGCTTCTCGCCTACTGGCTGCTCGGCCGCACGAGCGCCCTGTTTCCCGCCCCGGAGGCGGAGCCTAGCCGGGGCTGACGGAGAGCTTGCGTCCTCGCCCGGCCCGCTTGAGGAACCGGCGCAGCGCGTCCAGCAGATCGGCTTCGGCCCCGCGCGGGCGGCCGGCCAGCGTCCAGAGGGCGAGCAGGGTCGCGGCATAGACGAAAGCGCCGACGCCGCAGGCAAGGGAGAGATTAGCCGCGAGCCGCAGGGGAGAGCCGTCGACCGTCGCCCAGCCCAGCCCGAAGCCGGCCATGACGGCCGTCATCGCGGCGGTCGCGAGCAGGCACCGCCAGGTGTGGCGGAGGAGGTCGCGGGCGCGCAGGCCGAACCGGCGCAGGATCGCGACGACATAGAGCGCCTGCTCGAACACGATCGACGCCGATGCTGCGACCGCCGCCCCGACCAGGCCAAATCGGGTCGCCAGCGCGACCAGGAGCGCGAAACGGAGCACGAGCGCCGCGACGGCGATGCGGAAATTGACGCTCATCATCGCCTGCGCGCTGAACAGCACCGAGCTGATCGTGCCGAACAGGGTGAACACGCCGCCGATCGCGAGGATCTGCACGAGCGGAATCGCCTCCACCCAGCGCGCGCCGAAGGCGAGCTTGATCACCGGACCCGCGACCAGCGAGATGCCGAACCCGGCCGGCACCGTCAGCAGCGCGGTGATCGAGATTACCCGCAGGTAGGTATCGGCGAGGCTCAGCCCGGCGTGACGCGCGGCCGAGAAACCCGAGAAACAGGCCCGGCCGAGCGGCTCCACCAGCTCGGTGGTCGGCAGGGAAGCGATCTCCATGCCGATCGCGTAGACGCCGACCTCGGTCGCATTGAACAGCCGGCCGATCACGAGGCTGTCGCTGCGCTCGCGCAGCAGGTCGGCGATGCTGATGACCCAGCTCCATGCCGAGAACCCCGTGATCGCCCGCCATGCACCGAGGCCGAAGCGCGGCCGGTACGGATGCATCCAATACGTCATGCCGACCCGCGAGACGCGCGTGGTCAGGATGCCGACCACCAGCGCCCAGTAGCTGACGAACGCGACGGCGAAGGCGATCGCGCCGGCGATGCCGAGCATGCGCGGCACGATCAGCAGCCGGAACTCCCGGTCGAAGGCGAAGTCGCGGCGGAAATCGACGATGCCGACATTCTCGAAGCCGCTGAGCAGCATGCCCGCCGCCAGCGCGTAGAGGATTGCAGCCAGGCGCGGCTCGCTGAAGAACTGGGCGATGGGAACGGCGCTGGCCGCGAGCAGCAGCGCGGTCAGCGCACCGCGCAGCGCGTTCAGCGTGAAGCCCGTGTCGTACATCGCGCGATCGGGCGATTTCTCGCGAATGATCGCGTCCTGCACGCCGAGCATCGACAGCGCGTCGATCGCCTGCGCGAAGGTGGTGCCGAGCGCGACCAGGCCGAAATCCCCCGGCAGCAGCAGCCGGACCAGGATCAGCGTGCTGGCGAGCCCGAGCGTTCGTGTCGCCATGCGCCAGCCGATGACCCAGCCGGCGCCGCGCGCCGTCTTGGCCAATAGCGAGGCTTGCTCCGGCTCGCTCACGCGCCGGCGGCCATGCCGTAGGCGAGCGCCGGGCCGGGTTCGGGTTGGCCGCTCTCCTCGCGGGCGAGAAAACCCGCGAACACCAGCAACAGCCAGAGCTTCTGGCCGTGGTCGAAGCGGCCGGCTTCGTGCTCGTCGATCAGGCCGGCGATCGCCTGCGCCGAGAACAGGCCGCTATCCTGCATCGCGGCCCCGAGCAGCCGGTCGCGTACACGGTCTGCGCCCGCGCGGAACTGACCGGCGAGCGGCTCGGCGAAACCCTGCTTGCGCCGCTCCAGGATCGCGGGCGGCAGCAACCCCGCGATCGCGCGGCGGAAGATGTATTTGCCTTCCCGTCCTCCGAGCTTGAGCGAGGACGGGAGCGTGGCCGCCCACTCCACTAGGCCGTGGTCGAGCAGCGGCGCGCGCACTTCGAGGGAGTGCGCCATGCTCGCGCGGTCCACTTTCACCAGGATGTCGCCGGGAAGCCAGGTGTGCAGATCGACATATTGAGCCTGCAGCACGGGGTCGTCGGTTTCGGCCGCGTCCATCAGCGCACGCACCCGGCCGGCCGGATCGTAGCCGTCGAGCCGTTGCGCGAAGGACGGAGCGAACAGGTTGCGGCGCTGCGCTTCGTGCATCTTGCACGCCATGCGGTAGAAGCCGGTGGCGCTGTCGAGGCTGATCTCCGTCAGCGTCGTCTTAGCGCGCAGCCAGGACGGGGCGCGGTCGAGCTTCGGATACATCGCCGCGAGGCCGCCGATCACCCGCCGCCGCACCGGGCCGGGAAGATGGCGCCGCGCCGCCTCGGTCAGGCGGTGCCACCGATACTTGCGATAGCCCGCGAACAGCTCGTCGCCGCCATCGCCCGAAATGGCGACCGTCACGTGCCGGCGGGCGAGGGCGCAGACGAGCCCGGTCGGGACGGAGGAGCTGTCCCCGAACGGCTCGCCGAACAGCGCCGCCTGCTCGCTCGCGGCCTCGATATAGTCGATCCGTGTCGCGTGTGCGTGGTGATCGGTCCGGTAGCGGCGCGCGACCATTTCGGCGTAGGGGCGCTCGTCCGATGCTCCGGGAAAGCCGATCGTGAAGGTCGAGAGCGGGCCGTCGTGCAGACCCGCCGCGAGCGCGACCGTGGCCGCCGAATCGACGCCGCCCGACAGAAAGGCGCCGAGCGGCACGTCGGACATCAGCCGGCGGGAGACGCAGAGGCTCAGGCGTTCGAGCAGCGCCGCCGCCGCGTCCGCCTCGGTGATCGCGCGCGGGGTGAAGCGGACCTGCCAGTAGCGTCGCGGCGCGAGCGCCGCATCGCCGCGTCCGACCAGCAGGAAATGCGCGGCCGGCAGCCGGTGGACGGCGTCGTAGATGCTGTCCGGGTCCGGAATGTAGCCGTAGGCGAAGAAATCCTCGACCGCCGTCGGATTGAGCCGTCGCCGTAGCGCGGGCAGCGTCGTCAGCGCCTGCATCTCGGACGCGAAGGCGAGCCGCCCATCCGGCAAGGGCGCGTAGTAGAGCGGCTTCTTGCCGAGCCGGTCGCGCGCCAGGAACAGCTGGCCGCGATTGCGGTCCCACAGCGCGAAGGCGAACATGCCGGACAGGCGGTCGAGGCAGTCCGGTCCCCACGCCTCCCAGGCGTGGATGATCGCCTCGGTGTCGCAACGGCTGCGGAAGCGATGGCCGAGCTTCTCGAGCGAGGGGCGAAGATCGGCGTGGTTATAGATCTCGCCGTTGAAGACGATGACGACCGAGCCGTCCTCGTTGTACATCGGCTGCTCGCCGCCGCCGATGTCGATGATCGCGAGCCGCCGGTGGCCGAGCCCGACGCCCGGCTCGACGTGGAAGCCGTCGCCGTCCGGTCCGCGATGCCGGATCGCCTGCGTCATCCGGCGCAGGGCCGCCTGATCCATGGGCCGCGCGGCCGTCATGTCGAACAAACCCGCAAGCCCGCACATCGGCCGGTCCGCTCCATGTCGCGCCGCGCCGCCGGGTGGCCGGACCGCAGACCATCCTTGCCAGCGTTTCGTCAAGCGAAGCTAAACGCGCGTGCCTCGTAACGATGCGGATAGGTTTCCGGGCGAAAAAGAACGCACGGAGGGACGACACATATGATGCGCCGGCGTTCGTTGCTGCTCTCGGGGCTGGGTCTCGTGGGCGCTCCGGCCTGGGCTGGCACGCCGCCGCTCCGGGCCGAGATCGACTATGCGGGCCGCGCCTATCGCTTCGGCGAGGAGGACGGGACCGATCTCGGCGACTACACAGATCCGGACGGACACTTCGTCCAGACCTGCCGTCTCGCGCGCCATCCCGACCTGCCCCCGATCGCGGTCCTGTTCCGTCGTGACCGGGGGACCGAGCGTGCGGAGGTGGTGTTCGAACTCGGCCGGGCCTGGGCGAGGCCGGGCGAGCCCGCCGATCTCGGCCGCTACCAGGCGCGCATCTTCCGGGGCGAGACGCGGGTCGGCTCCGTCGATGTGCCGCGGCACTACTGGTTCGGGCGCTGGCGCTGGCAGTCGGCGGTGCGGCCGGTGCGGGCCAACATCGCGGCCCTGATGGCGTCGGGGCTGCTGCCGCCGCTCGAAATGCCGGCCCTCCACGTGAAGCGGCGGCCGGAGGAAGCGGCCTTCTACGAGGTCATGGGGCTAGCCGGGATGTATCCGGAGATGGGCGCGACCGGCGACCGCGCGGGGATCGGCCCGGTCACGGAATACCAGGCGGAATACATCTGCACGGGAAGCCGGGCCGCGCTCAACACCACGATGGCGCAGGCGGAAGCGGGCGGCACCATCCCGTGGAACATCCGCGACGAGAGCACCGGCGGCCCCATCGACACGCTCGCCTATTCCCGCGCCACGCTCTACAGCGAACGGGCGGGTTCTCCCTATATCCCGATGCCTCCGGACCCGGCGATCCACCCGGATGCCGCGCACCAACCCGCGCTCGCCTATCTGCCATTCGGTACTGACCGGCGACCCCTACCACTTGGAAACGCTGCAGTTCCAGGCGGCCTGGAACATCCTCTCGCTGCCCGCCGACTATCGCACCACGATCCCGCAGGTGCGGGCGCATGCCTGGTCGCTCCGGACCTTGGCGCAGGCGGCGCGGGTCACGCCCGAGACTGTCCCGCGCTGGCTGCTGCCGCGCAGCCACTGGCGGCGGCATCTGGCCCGGCAGCACGACTGGATGATGGCGTCCTTCGTGACCCGGAGCGAGCCGGAGCGGGCGGTGTTTCGCTCGATCCAGCAGGACGCGATCAATCGCGCCGCCGGGCCGGTCCCGCCCGCCACCTACATCCAGAGCTGGCAGGACGATTTCCACGCCGTCGTTCTGGCCTGGCTCGTGCTGATGGGGTTCGAGGAGTGGCGCGACGTGTTCCGGTGGCAGATCGGCTCGACGCTCGCGCGCACGGACGGGCGTAGTGGCTGGGTGCGGGCGGTCTGCTCGCCCTACGCGCTCATGCTGCGCCGGAGGGCCGAGGGTGCGACGTGCCGGTCCTGGGCCGACGCCTGGGCGCTGAACGACGCCGTGCAGCGGTTCGGTATCCGCAACCCGGACGCCGTCGCGCTCGACGACACCATTTTCCCGATCGCCCGCGCGGCGGTGGCGATGGCCGCCCATCTCGGCGAGCACGCGGCCGGCCCGAGCCTCGCCTGGGCAAACGCGCAGCAGCGAAGGCAATACGAGTCCGGCACGCCGTTTCAGTATAAATGGGCGGTGACCTGATCCGGCGCGGCGACGCTTTGCCGCTTCCGGAACCGCCCTGTTCATGGGATTCACCTGCGTAACAACAAGCGTGAGAGCACCGTGCCGCCTGTCGCCATTCAGGGGCGTGAAGCCCTTTGCAATCTTCTGGGCTACGCCGACGAACTCTTAAAGGCCGGCGAACGCGTCGTCTCGGATCTGGCCCGCGATGCCGTGATGGCATTCCACGAGCACGAAATCGCGGGTCTCGAAGGCATCACCGCGAAAGATGACGGCGATTGCTGGCTGCGCGTCGCGCGGCTTGCGGAGGTCGCGCCGCCCGAGCCGGACCCGGAATACCGGCCGTGGCTGGCCGACCCGGCAGAGTCGGGCGTGTTCGCTCCGCCCCGTCTTGCCGAGACACGCCTGCTTGCGGTCGGGATCGAGGAAGCGTCCGAGCTGATCGCGGCGGGCCTGGCCATGGTGGACGACGTCATGCAGCCGCGCGGCGGCCGGGCAAACCGGGCGGACGCGGTGGACGTGCTCCTCAGGCTGGAAAACCTGCCCGAGTTCGCCGCCGGCTTCGAGGCGTGGTTGGCCGGGGCTTGGACGCAATGGACGGAGAGCGAGAGGCCGCGCCGGCGAAGCATCGCCGTCTATCATCAGCTGTTCGCCGTGCAGCAGCGCATGTCGTCCATGGGCGACGACGGTCCCGTGGAGACCGTGTTCGGCGTCGGCATGGCGCGCTGGGACCATCCGGCCGCCAAGGTCAACGCGCCGCTGATCGAGGCCGCGGTCGAACTGGAACTCGACCCGGAGGACGGCGCGCTTGTGATCCGCTCTCGCGAGCAGGCGCCGCGTCTCGCCCTGCGCCCGTTCGACCTGCTCGAAATCGAGAGCGTCGGCAGGCTCTATCGCGAGGCATCGGCGCGCCTGCAGAGTCTCTACGACGATCCGGATGTAGGCTTCTCGCCCTATATGCCCGCAAGCTTCGAGCCTGTGCTCAGGATGTGCCACGCCCGCCTTTCGGCGGCGGCGGTGTACGAGCGCGATGCTCGCGAGAACGAGGCCGATCGCGCGCCGCAAACGGCGGACGGGAAGCTCCGTATATCGGACGGCTGGGTGCTCTACGTGCGCCAGCGCTCCCTCAACTTCCGCCGCGACGACATCCAACGCCTGATCGCCCAGGTCCGGGAGGCAGGAGACGAGGCCGACCTGCCGGCTCCGGCGCGACAGCTGACCTCCCGGCCCGGCGACAGGCGGGTGGAGCAAGACATCGTCGATCTCGGGAGCACCGGTCCGGGCTTGCCGGAAACGCTCCAGATCCACGGGCCGGCCCGCTCGCCGGCTGGCACGGAGAGAAGCGGAGAGCCGGAACAAAGCGGACGCTTCTTTTTTCCGCTGCCCTACAACGACGAGCAGATCGACATCGTCAGACGCTTGGAGCAGGACTCCGTGAGCGGGGTCGTCGTGCAAGGACCGCCAGGCACCGGCAAGACGCACACGATCGCCAACATCATCGCGCACTACATGGCGACCGGGCGGCGCGTGCTCGTGTCGGCGCACGCGCCCGAAGCCCTGGCCGCGCTCCGGCAGAAGCTCCCCGAAAGCATCCGCGATCTCGCGATTTCGGTGATCCACAGCGATCGCGAGGGCTCGCGCAAGCTCGAACAGGCCATCGATATCCTCGCGAGCCAGGTCAGGCGGATCGACAAGCGCGCGTATAACGAGCGGCGCATCGAACTCGAGCGCGTGCTCGCCGAAGCGCAGGCGGCGCTGGCGGAAATCGACGACCGCACCCGGCATCACGCCGAGCTGAACCTGACTGAAATCGCGTATCGCGGCGAGCGGCTCATGCCGATGGATCTCGCCGCGAAGGTCGAGTCCGAGCGACCTCTGCACGCCTGGTTGCCAGACGAACTCGGATGCGACGCCGCGCTTCGAACCACAATTCAGCGCGGACGATGTCGCCGAGGCCGGACGCATTCGCGCCGAACTCGGCCCCGACATCGTCTATGCGTCCCGTCAGTTGCCCGATTCCACTTTTTTGCCTGACGTGGCGCGACTGCTCGCGGCGCACGCGGCCTTGGTCCGGGACAGAGCCGCAGAAACGCGTGCCGCTTCAGGAGAGTTGCCGCACGTGTCCATCACGCCGGGTGCTGGCCTGGCGGAGGCGCGCCCGCTGCGGTCCTGGCTCGATGCTCTCGCCGTCTGGGCGGGCGACATCGCTTCGGACCCATGGATCGCCGAGTTTTACCGCATTCTTGCTGGAGCGAAGCACCTTCACGACTCGGTCCGCCAAGGAATGCGGGTGTTGGGCCAGGAATGGACGGATCTGCACCAAGCGGGCCGAGCCTTGTTCCTCAACAGCGTCGAGCTTCCGGAAACGGCCGTCAATGACCCGGCGTTCGGTTCTGCTGTTGAGGCGCTGGCGCAGGGCCGCAGGGCTTTCGGGTTGTTGTCGTTCGGCAAGTCGGCGCTGAAAACCCTGATCGACGCTGTTCGGGTGAACGGGGGGACGCCGGAAGGCAAGGAAGGCTGGACTTCGGTCCGCGATTGTCTTGCATGGCGTCGGCGCGCTCAGAGCTTCATCTCGCGATGGTCGGCGGCCGCGAAGAGCGTCGGCTTTCCGGTGATCGAAGGTGACTGGAACTCCGCCAGCGCCGAACTCGTCCGGCTCGGCGACCTCATCGAGCGTATGCACCAGTTCCAAGCCGATGCCGCCCGCCACGCCGAAACGCTCGCCGCGCTGTTTCCGCACGGGATCGATTCCCGGCGGGTGGTATTCCACTGCGACACGGCTTTGGCGCTGGAGGCCTTGGGCGCCGTGCTCGACAAGGAAAAATACGCCGACGCGCGCACGGTACGCCGCAGGCTCCAAGAGGTGGGACGAGCCGAAACTCTGCCCTATCACGCGGCCGTCCTGGAAATCGGGGAAGCGCTGGGCAAGCCGGACCTGCCGTTGCAGAGCCTTGTCGAAAGCTGGCTGGGCATTCTGGGGGAAGCAGCGCGATTGCGCGAGCTTCGCGAAAAGCGCGAACGTCTCGAGGCGCTCGCCGATCGGGTCCGGAGTTCGGGCGCGACGAAATGGGCGGCCGCGCTGGAGCGAGAATTGTGCGAGGCCGACGGCGATCCTTGGACACCAGCGAAATGGCGAGAGTCCTGGGACTGGGCGCGTGCGGCGGGTCATGTCCGCGGCTTCCCGGACCGCCAGGCACTTGTCGCGTTGTCGGCGCGACGGACGGCGCTGGAAGACAAGCAACGCGAGCTCCTGGGCGAGATCGTCCGGCTGCGGACGTTCATCGGATTGAAGCAGGCGATCACGGAGCGAATCGCGGCGGCGCTGAACCGGTTCGCGGTGGCGGTGGGGCAACATGGCGCCGGGACAGGGCAAGTCGGCCGCGCGGCAACTCCGCGCCATCCGCGAGGCCGCGCTCGAGGCGGTCGGGGCGGTGCCGTGCTGGATCCTGCCGGAGTGGCGGGTCGCGGAGCAGCTGCCGAGCGAGCTGGGCGGCGTTCGATCTGGTCGTCATCGACGAGGCCAGCCAGTCCGACATCACGTCGTTGCCGACGGTTTTGCGCGGCAAGAAGCTGCTCGTCGTCGGCGACGACAAGCAGGTCTCGCCGAGCGCCGTTGGCATGGAGGTGAGGACGATCATCCAGTTGCGGGAGACCTTCCTGCGCGGCATGGACATCGCGAACTACCTGGAGCCGACGACCTCGCTCTACGATCTGGCCGCCATGACCTTCCCGGGCACGGTCGTGATGCTCCGGGAGCATTTCCGCTGCGTCGAACCGATCATCCGTTTCTCGAGCCGCTTCTATCCGAAGGCGCTGATCCCGCTGCGGGTGCCCACCGCCGAGGAGCGCCTCGATCCGCCCCTGATCGACGTCTACGTGCCGGAGGGGCGGAAGCTGCGCGACGTCAACAAGGCCGAGGCCGCCTTCATCGTCGAGGAGATCGCGCGGCTGCTCGCCGATCCCGCCTACGCGGGCCGCACCTTCGGCGTCATTTCCCTGATCGGCGACAAGCAGGCCAAGCTGATCCAGGAGCGGCTCGCGGACGCGGTCGGGCCGGAGGCGATCGCGAGGCATCGCATCATGTGCGGCAACGCCAGCACGTTCCAGGGCCAGGAGCGCGACATCATGTTCCTGTCGATGGTGGCGTGCCCAGCGACGGTCCGTGCCCAGACGACCCGGTCCACGGAGCAGCGTTTCAACGTCGCGATGTCGCGGGCGCGGGACCGCCTGTATCTCGTGCGCTCGGTCGCCGCCTCCATGCTGTCGTCCAAGGATCTGAAGGCGGCGGTGATCGAGCATTTCCGCCATCCGATGGGCGACGCGGCGGTTGCGCAGCCGAAGGATGTCCTCGAAGCCTGCGATTCCGGGTTCGAGCGCGAGGTCGGCGGCCGCCTGCTCGATCTCGGCTATCGGGTCCGCCCGCAGGTCCAGGCCGGCGGCTTCAGGATCGATTTCGTGGTCGAGGGCGAGGGAGACCGGCGTCTCGCCATCGAGCTGGACGGCGACCGCTTCCACGGGCCGGATCGATGGCTGGAGGACCAGCGCCGGCAGCGGGCGCTTGAGCGGCTCGGATGGGTGTTCTGGCGCTGCTGGGGGTCGCACTGGCTGATGGATCGCGAGGGTTGCCTCGACGATCTGCTCGCCACGCTGCGGGCGGCTCGGGATCGAGCCGGTCGGCGGCGCGTTCTCGCCCCAGATCTGGACCGAACACCGCGTCTTGGGCGCGGTCGCCGGATTCTGGGGCGGCGGCCCAGGCGGAGGCGGCGGCGGCCGGTCATCCCGTGCTCGTCGCGGCGACGAGGGTGAGCGCGAAACCGCTCCGCTCACCGCCGCCGAGCCTTCAACGGCGCCGCAGCCTGCTGCCGCGGAGCCCGAATCAGACGCCGTGGTCGAGGTGGGGGACACCGTGATCGTGCGCTTCGCTGACGACAATCGCGTCCGGCGGTTCCGGCTGACCCGGGAGGCCAATAATCTCGACCAAGGCGTGGTCCACTTTGGCCAGCCGATCGGACTGGCGCTGCTGGGGAACGGCATCGAGGAGGAGGTCGAATTGGTCGTGGGCGGGCAGTCGCGACGGGTCGTCATCGAGAAGATCACGAAGGCGGCGTGACATCGAATGGTGGGCCAAGAAAGCCTTACGGAGCGAATACGGAAAAGATATAGCTCGCCAGCAGCACCAGATGGACGATGCCGGATAGCAGGTTCGTGCGCCCGGTGCCGTATGTGATGATTGCCACGACGAAACCCAGCGCCATCAGCACGCTGCCACCGGCCGAGATCCCAAGCTCGAGCGGCTGCCCCATCCATCGCGACGTCAGGGCGACGATCGGCACCGAAAGCCCGATGGACGCCACAGCGCTGCCGAGCGCGAGATTGATGCTTGCCTGCAGCTGGTTGCGTGCGGCGGCGCGCACCGCGGCGCCCGTCTCCGGCAGCAGGACGATGGCCGCGATGATCACGCCGACAATCGCGAGCGGTGCGCCCGCGGCTTGCACCCCCTCTTCCAGAGCCGGCGCCAGGCTTTTCGCGAGGAGAACGACGGAGAGGAGCGCCAGAACCAGCAGCCCGAGGGATGCGAGCGCGAGCCGCTGGCTCGGTCTCGTCTGCTCCAGCGCGCTCCCCTCGCCGATGGGAAGGAAATAGGCTCGGTGCCAGCCTGTCTGGATGAACAGGAAGGCGATGTACAGCCCGAGGCACGCCACCGAGACGAACGCGAGCTGGAGAGGCGAGTAGAACGGTCCGGGGGCCGAAACGACGTGGTTCGGCACGACCAGCACCAGCATCGCCATCGGAATAAGCACCGCCAGGAATGCGTTGGCGCCTTCCACCCGGAACTCGGATTCCCGTTGGCGGAAGGCGCCGACCACGATGCAGAGTCCGGCGAGCCCGTGCACGACGAGCATGACGACGGCATGGATCGAGTCCCGCAACAGGGTCGAGGTCGGGCCTCCGCCGAGCATCAGGGAAACAATCAGCCCGACCTCGATGAAGGTCACGGCAAGCGCGAGCACCAGCGTTCCGTAAGGCTCGCCGACCCGAAGCGCCACGATCTCCGCATGATGCACGGCGGCGACCACGTTGCCGAGCAGCACTGCCGCCAGCACAAGCGCCAGGAACTGCAGACCCACCTTGCCAACCGCGAGCCACGCGACGATTCCGAGTACGGGCAGGATAATGCTATGCAGAGGAATGCGATCGGTGGGAGCGCCAGCCATTTGCCGGTTGTAGCCTTCCGTTGTCCGGCCGATCAATGCACTTGGCTGGAGCGCGGAGCCATGGTTCTGCTGGCTCGGCCTCGATCGCTGCTTCGCGACCTGCCTCAGCCGCGCGGTGGCGGCCTGTTCGCGGCCTGGCCGCGCGCCGACCGTAACATCTCCTACCCGGACCCGGAGCGGGCACAGCTCGTCCGACCACAGCACCTCGCCCGCATCGACTGCGTGCCCGCGCACCGCGAGCAGCGCCGCCGGGTGCGCGCTTCCGAGGCGAACGGCCTGCTCCGGCGTCGCGAGGCGAGCGACGCCGGAGCAGGCCGGACAGCGGCGTCCATCGTCAGCGCCGACCCCGCGAGCCGCGTCGTGCCCGGCACTCGAACCGCCCCCGTCCACCGCGCGCTTAACCGTCATGCCCGCGAAGGCGTAGCGCCCGGGGGCTGCTGCAGCCGCGGCCGGTCGCGTCGCTCACGAGAATGCTGCGGGCGAGACCCTTGGCGGCTGCGATGGGTGTTCTGGCGGTGCTGGGGCTCGTACTGTCTGATGCATCGCGAGGGTTGCCTCGACGATCTGCTCGCCGCGCTGCAACGGCTCGGGATCGAGCCGGTCGGCGGCGCGTTCTCGCCTCAGATCTGGACTGATACCAGCGGCACATGGTTCTGACTCGCGGATTCCGTAGTGGGGCGGGATTCCCATAGTGCGTTTGACGTGATTTGCTTCCTCCGCATCGATTCGCGGGGAGCATCATGGCGGTTGCGATCACTCGGACGGAGCTGGATGCAGCGGAACTCCGGCGGGCTGCGGCGCAGTCGCGGGACGCCGACGCCGCACGGCGGATGCTGGCGATCGCCCTGGTGTTGGACGGGAGCACCCGAACCGAGGCGGCCGAGCTGTGCGGCATGGATCGCCAGACGCTGCGCGATTGGGCGTAGCTGGCCAAAGGTTCCGGCGGCGCAGCCGCTGGAAGGCCAGCGGAGGGGCATCGCTACAATGACCTCGGCCTTGCGGGACTGTCCAATCGTGTTCCGCCCGGCGCCAAGCCCCGGCTATCACCCGAACAGGAGGCAGCGGTGGCGCGGCTGGTTCGCGAGGGGCCGAGCGTCTCGGAGCACGGCGTGGTGCGTTGGCGTCGGATCGACCTGTCGCGGGTGATCAAGACGCGCTTTGGCGTGCGACTGGCTGAGCGCAGCGTGGGCGCGCTGTTGCGCCGCCTGGGCTTCCGCCGCTTGTCGGCCCGGCCGCGCCATCCCGGGCATGACGCAGCGGCCCAGGAGGCGCACAAAAAAACTTTGCCGACCTGGTTGCCGCCGCGGTCCCCGAGCATGCGCGTGGCAAGCCGCTTGAACTCTGGTGGCAAGACGAGGCTCGCGTCGGACAGCAAGGCACGCTGACCCGCCTGTGGGCGGAGCGCGGCAGCCGCCCGCCCGCGCCGCGCGACCGCCGCTACGATTGGGCCTACATCTTCGGCGCTGTCTGTCCCGCGCGCGGCGTCGGCGCAGCGCTGGTGCTGCCCTACGCCAACGCCGAGGCGATGAACCTTCATCTGGCCGAAATCAGTCGGCGCGTCACGTCAGGTGCACACGCCGTGGTCACCGTGGATGGTGCGGGTTGGCATCAAGAAGGCGGACGTTTGCAGGTGCCGGACAACATCAGCTTGCTCCTGCTGCCCCCTGCGCTGCCTTTCCATGCGCTCCGCGCATGGAACCTTGGGCAGCTCCGCCTTACAGCCCAGAACTGAACCCGCAGGAGAATGTTCGGCAGTTCCTGCGTCAGAACTACCTCGCCAACCGGGTGTTCGAAACCTACGATGCCATCGTCGACGCCTGCTGCGACGCCTGGAACAAGTTCACCGCAGAACCCGAACGCATCACCTCGATCGCCACCCGCGACTGGGCACTACAGGTCAAAGTCTGATGCCGCTGGTATGAGCACCGCGTCGTGGGCGTGGCAGCCGGGGCGGTGGCGCAGTCGGAGGCTGCGGCTTCCGGGCCATCCGGTGCTCGCGACCGTGGACGAAGATGGGACGGATGCCGTTCCGGCGCCCGCAGCTGAGCTTTCAACGGTGCTGCCGCAATCCGCCCCCCGAGCTTCAGACGAACGCCGTGGTTAAGGTGGGCGATACCGTATGGGGCGATTTGCAGCCCGATGGAGGGCTATTGACATGGCCCGGTCCGTTCATCGCGGGGACAATCCTTGGGCTCGTTGCCCCTCGGCTATCTTGCGGCGCTCCGAGTTACTGCCCGGTCCGGGGCGATCTGTGGGAGCCGCCGCCGTGCGCGTGTGCGACCGTTGCGCGCGGCGGCCGGGTCTGGCTTGTCGTTTGCGGCGGACGGCTCCTCGTTAGCAGTTCCAGCCAGTCCAGGACTGGTCGTGGCCTTGGTTTAGGCACACCTTGTGGTCGTGGTTCGCGACCGTGAGAAAAATAAACCCGCTACCGGGAACAGAGGTCGCCGCGGGTCCGGTTATGGCGCCAGGGCCGGAGCCGCTGGGCGGGGCACCCAGATCAATCCAGTTGCTCGACGTGCTGCCGACTTGAAAGAACAACATCATGACGTGGCCGCTGGTGGCGTGGCCGCTGGTGGTATCCACGACGAACTCGTAGGCAACGTTGTTGATCTGCGTCCACGCCTGGTTGAGATCGGTCAGTGGCGGTGGAAGGGGGTTAGGCTCGCATTGCCAACGCCCCGGCCCATCGGGGTTTCGGATGCTGGTTGGGACACACTGGGCGTGCGATCCGGCTGGGCATGTGGGGGCGCGCCCCGGGCACTGGGGCTGTGCCAATGCAGCGGAGGAACTGACGAGGCCAACGAAGGCGACGGCTAGACGAGTATTCATTGTAACTTTCCTCCTTTGGAACAGCGTGTCGAGTTCACCGCTGGAACGGTGCTTTCTCCGCCGAAGCTTTGAACAAGGCGCGACACCACCTCTTTTCACTGCCAACGATAGATTGTAGCCGGCCCGTAAGATGTGAGCCAGATCACATCCCTCCACGGAACTACCGGACGCGGAATCCTTCGACCAGCCGCCTGCAGCGCATCAACGAGAGGCGGGAGACGAGCCGACCTGCCACTCCGGCGACAGCCTCCCCGCCAGTTGGCACGGCCGTAACGAGGGAGAATGTTGCGCAGATCCGAAGGCCTTTGCTATTCGAACTTGCGGCGCTGCCGCCCGGCACGCCGTCGCGCGGCGCGGCTGATCGCGATTTGCGCGCTCTTCGGCTCGCCAATTTCGGCAGTCCCGGCATCCTGACCGGCGGGGTCGGTGCTGTCCGGCACCATCGCGACCTGCTCAGCGGCGCGGTGGCGGGCCTGCTCGCGGGCTGACCGCGCGTTCACGCGCCGACCGTGACATCCCCTATCCGGACCCGGAGCGGCCGCAGGTCGGAGGACCACAGCACCTCGCCCGCGTCGACCCTGTGGCCGCGCGCCGCCAGCAGCGCCGCCGCATGCGCGCTCGCGAGACGTACGGCCTGCTCAGGCGTCGCGAGGGCGAGCGACGCGACAAGCCGGACGGCGGCGTCCATCGTCAGCGCCGAGCCCGCGAGCCGCGTCGTGCCCGGCACCCGAACCGCCCCGTCCACCGCGCGCTCGATCGTCATGCCCGCGAAGGCATGGCGCCCGGGGGGCGCCGCGGCCGCGGCGGTCGCGTCGCTCACGAGGATGCTGCGGGTGAGACCCTTGGCACGGACCATCACCGCGAGCGCATGCGGCGGCACGTGGATGCCATCCGCGATGAAGCTCGCCGCCAAACGGTCCTCGGCCAGCTGCGCCATGAGGGGGTTGTCGAATTTCGGCTGCGGCTGCGGCAATGCGTTGCCGAGATGGGTGCTGAGCGTCGCTCCAGCTTCGCACGCAACGGCGATCGTGGCGGCCCTCGCCGCCGTATGGCCGAGCGCGATTACCCGCCCGTGATCGCGTACCTGCGACGCGATGAACGCGACCGCGCCGGGGAGTTCGGGCGCGAGTGTCAGCAGCAGCACCGGCCGGGCGAGGGGGAAGCGAGCCGCTCCAGCAGCGCCGGATCGGGCGCGGTCATGCAGCCTGGCGGATGGCAGCCGGCATAGCCCTCGGCCGGATTGAGGAACGGGCCTTCGAGATGGAATCCCGGCACCATCGCCGGGCCGAGGCGGCTCGTCGCGACCGCCCGGTCGAGCGCCGCGAGCCGCGCCGCCAGCGTGTCCGGCGCGGCGGTGATGAGCGTCGGCAGGCAGGCGGTGACGCCCGTCCCCAGCATGGCGTGGAGCGCGTGATCGAGCGCGTCCGCCGTCAGCGCCGCATCGTTGAAGTCGACCCCCGCGAAGCCGTTGACCTGCAGGTCGAGGAGGCCCGGCGTGCGCAAGGCCCGCGCGTTCACTCCGGCCGGGGCGGGGACCGCAACGCCGTCAGCACCGCCTCCCGCACGGTCGGCGGTTGGCTGCTGACCGCGCGCACCATGCCCTTGATCGTGCAGCGCAGCTCATAGACCTGGTCGAGCAGCGACAGGACGAGCGGCACCGCGTCTTCCGCGACGTCGAGGTCGCGGCGGAGGTCGTGGATCAGCCGTACGCGGGCGATGTCGATTTCGCGGAACTCCCAAAGCGCCGGCTCGCCGCCGTCCGGCTGCACCCAGCCGCGCTCCACCCAGCCGGTCAGCTCCGTCACCTGCACGTCCGTGAACTGCGCGAGCACGGTTTCGGTCCGCATCATCTCTCATCCTTCAAGCCGGCCCGGGGATCGAACGGGTGCGCGGGCGTCCAGTCGCGCAAGAAGGCCGCGAGCGCCGGCTCGTCGCCCGGCGGCAGGACCACCTGCAGTTCCACGTATTGATGCCCGCGGCCGGCGATGCCCCGGCCGCGCAGCCGAAGCCGCGTGCCGGTACCGGAATTGGCCGGGACCGAGACGCGGACCGTTCCCTTGATGGTCGGCACCTCCAGGCTCGCGCCGAGCACCGCCTCCTTGATGCTGACCGGCAGGGTGAGCACGATGTCGTCGCCTTCGCGGCGGAAGCGCGGATGCGGCGCGACCGTGATCTCGACCAGCGCGTCGCCTGGCGGCCCGCCGCCCATGCCGGGATTGCCCTGGCCCTTCAGCCGCAGCACGTGCCCGTCCTCGAGCCCGGCCGGGATCGTGACGTCGAGCGTCCGTCCGTCGGGGAGCGTGATCCGCCGCGTCGTGCCGGCGGCCGCGTCGACGAAGCCGACCGTCAGCGCGTAGTGAGCATCGCTGCCGCGCATGGTGAACGGGCGTCGCGATCGGCCCGCGCCACCGGACGACCCACCGCCGCCGAACGCCTGGGCCAGTATGTCCTCCAGATCCTCGGCCGCGAAGCCGCTGTCGGCGCGATATTTCTCACGGCCGCCGGCGTCGCCGAAATCGCGGTAGGTGTATTGGGGCGGCGGCCGCTCGTTGCCGCTGGCGTCGATCTCGCCCCGGTCGTAGCGGGCGCGCTTGTCGGCGTCCGAAAGCAGGTCGTAGGCGGAGGCGACCGCCTTGAACCGCTCCGCCGCCTCCGGCTTGCCGGGGTTGACGTCCGGATGGAACTTCTTCGCGAGCTTGCGGTACGCCGCCCGGATCGTGGCCTCGTCGTCCGTGCGCTGGACGCCGAGAATCGTGTAGGGATCGTCTGCCATCCGGGCGAGTCTAGCCGGAACGTCCGCGCCTGTCCGCCCCCCTCCGAGCAACACGGCCTTGCTTGCCTGGACGGGCGCGGTATTGATCGCCGGATCGGAGGGGATGCCATGGCCGAACAGACCGAGCCGACGCCGCAGGGCACTCTCGCCTATCGCACGATGGCGATGCCCGCGGACGCCAACCCATCCGGCGACATCTTCGGCGGCTGGATCATGGGACTGATGGACCTCGCGGGCGGCATGTCGGCCCGGGAGGTCACGCAAGGCCGCGCGGTCACGGTCGCCGTGTCGCGCCTCAGCTTCCTGCATCCGGTGAAGGTCGGGGACGTGGTCTGCTGCTACACGACGCTGACCCGCCAGGGGCGGACGTCCTGCACGTTCGAGATCGAGACCTGGGTGATGCGCGGCGGTTACGGCGCCCGCTTCAAGGTGACGGCGGCCGAGTTCACCTTCGTCGCGGTGGACGCGGAGGGCAAGCCGCGCGCGATCGCGCCGTCTCCGCAAGCGGAGGCCGCCCCATGACCACGTCCATCGCCTCCCCGCGGCTGATCCTGACGGGCGGCGGTTCGGTCGGGCAGGTCGCGGACGTGCTCGGCAAGTTCGGCCTGTCGCGCCCGATGGTGGTAACCGACCCGGTGATGGTCTCGACCGGACTGATCGCGAACTGCCTGGCCCCGCTCGACGCCGCCGGGATCGGCGCGGACGTGTTCAGCGAAACCGTCCCGGACCCGACCGACACGGTGGTCGAGGCGGGGGTCGCCGCCCTCGGCCGGGGCTCGTTCGACTGCCTGATCGGCTTCGGCGGCGGCTCGCCGATGGATACCGCGAAAGCGATCGCGATCCTGGCGGCGACGGGCGGCAAGATGCGCGACCACAAGGTGCCGGTCGCTGCCGACCACGCCGCGCTGCCGGTGATCGCCATCCCGACGACAGGCGGCACCGGCAGCGAATGCACCCGCTTCACCGTCATCACCGACGTCGAGCGCGACGAGAAGATGCTGATCGCGGGCCTCGGCGCGTTGCCGCTCGCGGCGATCGTCGATTACGAACTCACCTTCAGCGTGCCGCCGCGCACCACGGCCGATACCGGCGTCGATAGCCTGACGCACGCGCTGGAGGCCTATGTCTCGCGCCGCGCCAACCCGTTCTCGGACGCGTTGGCGCTGTCGGCCATGGGTCTCATCGGCCGGCATCTGCGCACCGCCTATCATGAGCCCCGCAACGCGTCCGCCCGCGAAGGCATGATGCTGGGCGCGATGCAGGCGGGGCTCGCCTTTTCGAACAGCTCGGTCGCGCTCGTGCATGGCATGTCGCGGCCGATCGGCGCGCATTTCCACGTGCCGCACGGCCTCTCCAACGCCATGCTGCTGCCCGCGGTCACGCGGTTCGGCGTCGAGGCGGCGACCGCCCGCTACGCCGAGGCGGCCCGCCGGATCGGCATGGCGGGCGAGGGCGAGGCGGACGAGGCGGCGAGCGCGCGCCTCGTCGCCGGGCTCGCGGCGCTGAACCGGGATCTCGCCGTGCCGAGCCCGCGCGAATGGGGCATCGACGCGGCCAAGTGGGAACGGCTGCTGGAGACGATGGCGGAGCAGGCGCTCGCCTCCGGCAGCCCCGCCAACAATCCGCGCGTGCCGACGAAGGCCGAGATCGTCGGCATCTATCGCGCGGTCTGGTCGGGCGACCTGCCGAACGCCTGACCTTGATGGACAATCAGACCGGCGGCCCTCGCCAATCCCGGAGCCAGTCGGGGACGCCGGCGGCGGTCAGCGGCCGGGAGACCAGGAAGCCCTGCGCCCCGTCGACCCCCGATTTCCGCATCCGCATCCAGGTGGCGGCATCCTCCACGCCTTCGGCGACCACGCGCATCGAGCGGCGCTTCGCGCCCTCGACGACGTAGCGGAGGAAGTCGGAGGCGGCCCGGTCGTGATGGGCCGATTGCACGATGCTTTTGTCCAGCTTGACGATGGAGAACTGCATGTCGAGCATCGCCGCGCAATGCGGAACGGCCGGGCTGAGATCGTCGATCGCCAGCACGTATCCCGCATCCCGGAACAGGTCGATGGCGCGGGCGAGGGCGTCCGGGTCGCGGACCGGCCTGCTTTCGGTCAGCTCGAGCACGATCCGCTCCGACTCCAGTCCGGCCGCGCGCCTCTGGGCCTCGAGCCGGATCAGGGTTGCGGGAACCAGCAGCACGTCGAGCGGCAGGTTCAGGCCAAGGCGCAGGCGCGGATCGAGAGTCGCCCCTGAAAAGTCCGAGAAGGCGCGATCGGCCACGGCATGGGTCAGCTCGGGCGACAGCCCCGCGGCCTCGAGCTGCGGCACGAACGCATCCGCGCCCAGAACGCCGTGCCGCGGGTGATTGAGCCGGGCGAGCGTCTCTATGCCGAACGGCACGCCGCCATCCAGCGTCACGATCGGCTGATAGAGCGTGTCGATCATAGGGCCGGAGACGGCTTGTCGCAGCTCGGCGCGATCCATCTCCGCCATCTTCCCCGGCCTCCGACAAACCGCCGCGCCCGGCGGGTCTCGTTGCCACATTTGTGGGCTAGTTTCGGGTTTTGCGAAAGCACTGCTTCACCTCCGGGACCGAATCCTTACCGCACGCTGCGCCGCGTGCGCTCAGTAATCGCGAGATCACCGGCAATCAGCAAGAGCAGCACGGTGGCGACCAGGAGCGGCGGATGCGTGCGCTGGGGAAGGAACGTCCCAAGCGCGGCGCCGATGGCGTAGCAGGCCCAGCTTCCCGCGGCGAGTGTCGCCACGCCGTCGCGCTCGCGGTTGCCGAAGCCGCCGATGCCCGCCATCAGGGCGGCGTCCGCGAGCTGGAGCAACGTGCCGGTGACGACGACCGTGCGCAGCTTCGCCGGACCGAACCGGGACGGCTCGCCCCTTGCACGCCCATCGCGAAGGCGACCAGCGCCAGCTCGAACCAGCCTGGCAGGGCCGCCCAGTCCACCGGCAGGAGCAGCAGCGCCGCCATGACGAGCCAGGGAAAGGAGCGGCCCGACCAATGGCGCAGCACGCTCGCGACCGCCGCGCCCATGCAGAACGCTCCGACCGCGCCGGCGCTGGTCTCGGCTCGCGCCCAGGCATGCGAGGCGAGCGACATGCCGAGAAACACCGTGTTCCCCGTCATGTTCGCGGTGAACACGTGGCCGAGGTCGCCATAGGCGAAGGCGTCGACGAACCCCGCCGTCAGGCAGAGTAGCCCTGCGTGCCTGAGATGCGTCCACACGCCCGGCTTTTCCGTCGCCTGACCCATGCTTGCCGGACCTTTCCGCTGGGCGGCGGCTCTGAGGGGCGGATCGCGTGGCCAGCACACAACGCGACGCGGCAAGTGAATGAAAAGCCAGCGGCAGGCGGCAGGCGGTCCTATGATCGATGCATGCGATCGAGGTGTTGCACGAGTTCCGGAACACTGAAAGCCACCTTGTAGTTCCAGTTGCCGAACTCGCCGCTTGCGTTCACCGCCGCGCACCAGCGCTCGGCCGCCTGTTTCTTCACCCCGGCCAGCCCGTCCCGGTCGGCGCCCTTCAGTTCCGCGATCAGATAGCGCTCGTCCGGTTGCTCTATGTGCACCACGTAATCGGGCAGATATTCGCGGTGCTGGTCGTTGTGGAAATACGGGATCGCGAAGTTCAGCCCGAACGGGTCCCCACGAAAACAGTGTACGGCTGCATGGGTGTCGAGGTGATAGGCGGCCGACTGCTCCCACGTCTCCGTGTCGTTCACAACCAAATTGACATGACTGCGGATCACCTCCCGGGCGTCCTTGGTCGTGAACACGCTGATATCCGAGGTGGCGCAAGGCCGGTCGCGGTCGAGTTCGGGGATTTCGGGTGTCTCGCCCGCTGACGCGTCGGGCTTGATCGCGGCGGCAAGCCGTTCGATGATCCAGCCATAGGACGGGGCGAGGAAGGCGTCGATCCGCTCGGCCGGGGGAAGCGGCCGCACCTTTTCTTCAATGTAGCGGCGCACGATGCCGAGCACCTGCGGAAACAGAACATGCGCCGGTGCTTCGCATGTAGCTTGCTGCAGGTAGGTGCGGGTGAGATCACGCGCCGTCTGAAAGGCAAGCTGCTGAATGCGGTGCTTGGCCCGGAACGCCCGCAAGCTCGCGTCATGCACGCCGCCCGGCGCCAGTATGGAGGGGCGGTTCATGTTCAGCGCCGCCGCGACTTGTGTTTCGGGCTGCACCCGCATCGGGTCGAGCGTGAGGCTCGCGACCGCATCCCAGTCCGGCACCGCGATCCGGTTGCGCACGCCGATGGCGTAGCCCAGCACGCGCGGCACCGTGATCGCGAAGCCTATCCTTGACCGGCACGGCGTGAATGCGTCGCTGCGGCGGGCGCGGCTTTTGTGTCCCTGGAAACGATTGCCTTGAACGGCACCACCTCGAACGGCACGCCGAAGATATAGGCGGGTTCCTCGCTGAACATCCCGTTGTCGCCGATTTCATAGGTGCGCCCCTGGGCCGCGGCCGACCACCTGCTCGCAGAGCAATTGCGAATGGAATGGCCGGAGGCCGATGACGTGGGTGACCGTGTTGCAGTCCCACCCCTCCGTTAGCATGCCGACACTGACAATACAGTGCACGTCCCGGCCCGGCGGGTGGAGCGGCGGCCCAGCTTCTTCGCGAGTTCCTCGAAACCCCTCGGGGTATATCTGCCGTCCCTGAGGGTCGGCCGGCGAAGTCGGCGGCCGACGGTATCCAGAGTCAGGCGCATCCACAGAGTATTCATCCCCCTTGGCCTCCCCCTGTCGGTCTCTTGGACGATGCTGGTATCCACCCGGATTGTTACTACCCCGTCCGGGTTGCGAACGCCTGGATAATCGCCGGTGGGGTCGCCGGCCGGGCCCTGTCTTCCGCGATCCATTCGTAAAGGGCCTTAGCGATCCCCATGTTCTTTGCAGACCAGGATGAAGACGGGCTGCCCAGGCCCACCGTCCTTGGCCCATTCGCGCCGGCATCTCGTCCCCCATCCCGCCAAGCATGCCGATCGGCGTATGTGCCCATTTCAGGATCGCTTCGGGCTTCGGATTGCCGCGCTTGCGCCGTGCTCGCCGGGCAGTCAGCTTCGGCAAATCCAGCCCAGATGTTGAAATAGGCCCCGGGCTCCTGACCGGTCGTGTCCGCGAACGGCGAGCTGGGGGATCTTGACCAGTCCCCGACTCGATCGCGTCGATCAGGCCGAAGTCGCTCACGACCCAGGGGAGGGACGTTGCCGGTCGCCTGCCCCGATGCCGCCCGAGGAAGTACGGGGTCCCAGACAGGTCCCTCGACGTAAAAGTCGATCCCGCGCAGCTTCTGGATGCGATCCAGGCCGTCGATCCAGACGGTCGCTTCCTTGAAAAACGAAGTTCTCGCCTCGTCTTCCGCATCCTCGAACTCGTCGGAGAGGAGCGGGGTTTCTTCACCGACAGGTTCCTCGTGCTTGCCCCATATCCGGTAGGCGTGGGTGCGCCTTGTTGTTCATCACGAGGATGTTCTGCTCTGCCTCCCGACTTCCCGGCCGATGATCTCGGTTCACGAACGCCGTGTCACTCTCGATGTAACCCCAAAAGCGGAGACGAACCTCGACGCCGGCTTTCTTCAAGTTCCCCTCGCGGTTGTGCCTTCCTTCGATGACGCTGAGCATGCCCGCCCTATCGCACCTGGCGGTTGTAATCGTCCAGCGTCAAACAGCCGCGATCCCCGTGCGGTGGTCGTCTTCGGGCTCGATGGTGATCGTCTCCTTCGCGCCGCTCGGGAAACCCCGTGCTCTTCGAGACCTGCGCCCCCTTAACCCCGCCGGTCTTGACCTCCTGGGGCTCGAAGACGGTGCCAGTTCGTGACCAGCACTCGCCCGCGGGACAGGTCGGTCATCAGGTGCGGGGGGGACCAGGTCTGCGCGTCCGGTACAAGCTGGCGTCGCTCTGCCGTCGGCATCCAGTTCGGCGACCGGTACCGGATCGTGACGTTCGGGCAGACGATCAGGACGACGTCGGAGAACCGCGCATTGCGCCGGTCGTTGACCTTGTTCAGGATGCTCCACGCGGTGAGCATCCCCATCACGGTCGTCTTGCCCGCGTCGGTTGCCATCTTGGTAGGCGGACCCTCTGCGAAAACCAGCGTAACCCTCAGCCTTCCCCTCGGCAGTGCTCGGGTCGTCGCCCGGAACGTCGATCCCATAGGAGAAGTCTGGCGCGGGCTTCGGTCAGGAAGATGATCGTCTCGGCCGCCTCGCGCCGGGCGAAGAACAGGCGGGGATGGCGGCCGTCCCGCTCCCACCAGGCCAGCAATTCGCCCGTGCTGCGCGTCACGCCGGGGCGGCCCACGTTGCGCCATTCCGCCATGCGGGCGCGGATGAGATTGACCAGCGGCAGTTCCTGCCAGACGCCACGGCTGCCGGATGCGCCCTGCACGCCGGATTTCGGGTCGCGATACCAGTAGCCGGCGGAGCGGCGGCCTCCCCGCTTCTCGGGCGGCTCGCCCTCGCGCAGAAGCCAGTGTTCGGAGGGCTCGTCGAACGGCCCGTTGAGGATCGGCTCGGGAACCTCGAACCCTGCGGTCGCGCTCGCCGCGCCGCTCATTCCGCCGCGACCTTCAGCGCATCGCGGCGGCGCGCGGCACTGGCGGGCGGCGTCAGGCGGCGGACCACCGGCAGCTCGTTGCCCCGGTCGTCCAGCACCTTGACCGCGATCTCGGTGCCGACGGGGGCGGCGAAGGGTGCCGAGGTGTCGCCCGCGAGATGCTCCCACACGCTTTCGTCATGCGTGCCCTTCAGCGCCTTGCGGAGGTTCTCCCAAGGCGCCTGGTGCGCGGGAAGAACACCTGGTCGGCGCAGAACGCCATGCCGTTCCAGTTGGTGTCCAGCATCCAGGCCGGCACATCGGTCCCGGCGGGGTGGTCGGTGGTCATCGTGACGGGATCGAACACGTCGAGGCCGAGCAGCCGCACCTGCCAGCGCGGCGTGCCGTCCTCGGCCGGTTCGGGCAGCATCCGGCACTCGATTTCCGGCACGCCGCAGACGGCGAAGATCTGACTGCTGCGCTGGTTCTTCAGCAGGTCGCCCATTTGCAGGTCCATGGTCGCCGTGGCGTAGGTGGCCGGCAGCCCCAGCACATCCTCGCCGCCCTCGATTTCGCGGCGGGCATCGGCGGTGATGGCGAAGCCGATCACGAACAGGTGGTGGTAGTTGCGGACGTTCGCTT
Organism: uncultured Alphaproteobacteria bacterium; assembly: GCA_963777325.1. Lineage (GTDB taxonomy): Bacteria > Pseudomonadota > Alphaproteobacteria > Acetobacterales > Acetobacteraceae > JAFAXA01. The sequence goes on from CAVZQE010000022.1 coordinate 879,366, forward strand.
CCTTCGCCGCGTCCAGCACTGCTTTCGCGGTGACGGGGCCATCGGCCGGGCCGATCAGGATCGCGACGGGGAGCGGCTCAGTGCCCTGTTTCTCTGCGTCCATCGTGGCCTCGACGGAGAGCGGCAGGCTGCGGCCGGGGCGGCGGATGTTGTTCAGCGTGATCTTGCGATTGCCGGGCAGAGCGATTGCGGACGCGCGGCGCAGCACTTCGATCATGCGCGCGATGTGGTCGCCTGGTTCGTCGGTCGGCGCGGCGGGGGTTGAGTCGTCACTGAGGGAATGCGGGGTCGGCAGAGTGGCTTCGACTACGAACGGCCCGGTGACGCGGGTTATGCTCTCGTCCGCCTCGGGTCGATGCACGAGTACTTGCTCGGCAGGAGGCTCGTCGTTGGCGATGGACTTGAGGGTAACGTGCGGCACAATACCGCCGATTTCCTCCCCCTTGCGGTTTTGCTTGCGTGCATAAACAAATCCGCTCGCCGGTCCAGCCCTCTCGTCGCGCAGGCTGTACCATGGAAAAGTCGCTGTCAGAAGGCGCTGGCGGGCAAGAGCTAAGGGAACGCGAGAGGCGTCGATTGTGATCCAGCGACGGCCCCAGCGCTCAGAAACATACGCAGTCGTACCGGAGCCGCATGTCGGATCGAGTACAGAGGTCGCCCGGCTCAGTTGTCATTAACATACAGCGCTCTATCACGTCTGTATTTGTCTGAACTACGTACAGTCTTCGGGTCGCCAAACCCACCCACGCGCGTATCGTCCCAATCGTAAGTGTCGGTCCAAGATCATCTTAAGTTTCTGGGAATCGCTTGTGATTCCATATCTGTAGGCCCGATTCGCAGGAGCCTGCCGATGTGGAGTGTTGAGAACCGCGCCCGCTATGACCGCAGCCGGCTGCGTTACCCCAGCGACCTGACCGACGAGGAGTGGGCTCTGGCCAAGACGCAGATTCCGCGCGCCAAACGAGGTGGCAACAAGCGGACGGTAGATGTTCGCGAGGTGATGAACGGCCTGATGTATGTGCTGAGCACCGGCTGCCAATGGCGTGCGATCCCGAAAGACCTGCCGCCGCGCAGCACGGTGAACCACTATTTCTGCCGCTGGCAATACGACGGCACGCTCGATCGGCTCCACCATGCGCTCTACGTGCTCTGCCGTGAGCAGGCCGACCGAGCGGCCAGTCCGACAGCGGCCATCATTAGCAGCCAGAGCGTCAAGAGCGCTGAAAAAGGGGGCGCCGGATCGATCCGCCGGGCTTTGATGGCGGCAGAAGAGATCAAGGGCAAGAAGCGGCATGTCCTCGTCGATACCCAAGGCTTGCTGATCGATGCCATCGTGCATGCCGCCGATATGCAGGACCGCGATGGTGGCGTCCTGCTGATGGCGACGCTGTTCGGAATGTATCCGTTCCTGCTGAAGCTCTACGCCGACGCAGGCTACCAAGAGGCCGAAGTTTCAGCAGGGTTTGGCGCGGGTCTGCCGCGAGGTAAACGTCGAGATCGTGCGGCGGTGCGACAGTGGCAAGTTCGTGGTGTTACCCAGGCGCTGGATCGTGGAACGCACCATCGCCTGGTTGAACCGCTGCCGACGCCTGAGCAAGGATTGGGAGTGCCTCAACCGAAACGCGTTGGCATTCCTACGCTGGGCGTCAGTTCGATTGATGCTGCGACGGCTCTGCAATGGCTGAAAATGATCTTGGACCGACTCTTAAGGAAGAAGATGAGGCCACAATAGTTTTCGACGCCGAAGACCTCGTCCATCACCTGTCGAATATGGTGCAGGTTGTCATCACCGATCTGGACGAAGATGCTTCCGCTCGCGGCGAGCAGGTGATGCGCAACAACCAGCCGGTCGCGCAAATACGCAAGATAAGAGTGCAACCCGAGCTTCCACGTATCCCGATACGCCTGCACCATCTCCGGCTCGCGCGTCATGTCTGCGTCGTCGCCGTGGGTCACATCGCGTTTGCGAATGAACGGCTGGAAGTTGGAGCCGAACTTCACCCCATAGGGCGGGTCGATGTAGATCATCTGCACCTGCCCGCCGAGGCCCTCGAAGCGCAGCAGGCTGTTCATCACCACGAGCGAGTCGCCGAGGATCATCCGGTTGACCCAGCCGTCCCGGTGCTCGAACGCGCGCACCTGCTCCGAGAGCGGTCGCTGCGGGTCCGCGAACAGGTCATGCCCGGCTCTGCTCGGGCTGCTTGCGGTGCGCCTGCAAGCGTCTCGATGATCGCGGACGTGGACAGCCGCTCATGCACGAACAGCGGCATGGTCGGCACCTCGAAGGAGAGCCGCTCCGCCTTGCCCGCCCAGTTCAGGAACGGGCGCTTCAGCTTCTTCAGCTCCGCGAGCGCGTCCTGCAACCCGGCCACCCGCAGCAGCGCCTCGCCACCCGGCGCCGCGCAGCACGCGCGGCTCGGGGAAGAGATGCGGCGAGGGCAACGTCGCGGCGGCCTCGATGCAGTCCAGCAGGAAGGCCCCGACCTCCCGCGCCGGGTTGCTGTCCCACTCCAGGGAGGGTGAGAGGCTGCTGTCGTAGCGTATATGTCGCGGGCGAGTGCTTGGCCTTGAACCGAGGCGCCGCGCCCACCTCGGGCCGCCCGGGCATCGTCTTGCCGGCGTGGCGATAAACCTTTGCCCGGGTCTCGGCCGATTTCTCGAGCCTTCCGCGCTACCGCGACCGCCGCCGCCTTCGTTCTGGCGGACGCCGTGCTCTTCGCCATCGGGTCGTCTCCAAGCGCAATTCCTGCGCTTAGCCCTATGGCGTGTCAGTTAATCATCTCTCTCTAAACCTACGGTTGTGATGCGGCGCTTCGAGGCTGGCGTTGCTTGACACTGCCCCGCCACGCCGACGATAACGCCTCGCTCCGGGTCCAGGAACAACCCGGTCCCCGCCTACGCGGGGCGACGTCGCTCCGCGAAGGTTCGCGCAGCGGCGCGTATTCCTTTGGCCCGAGATTTGGGGTGAGACGCATGTTCGACAGCCTGTCGGGCAAGATGACCGGAGTGTTCGACCGTCTCCGCTCGCGGGGCGCGCTGTCCGAGGCCGATGTCTCGGAGGCGCTGCGCGAGGTGCGGCTGGCGATGCTCGATTCCGACGTCGCCCTCCCCGTCGTCAGGGACTTCATCAACAGCGTGCGCGAGCGCGCGATCGGCGCGGAGGTGCTCGAAAGCATCTCGCCCGGCCAGGCCGTCGCCAAGATCGTCAATGACTGCCTGATCGAGGCGCTCGGCGGCGCCGGCGCGGTGCCGCTCAACCTCAAGCCGCGGCTCCGGTGCCGATCCTGATGGTCGGGCTGCAGGGCTCCGGCAAGACCACCACGGCGGGCAAGCTCGGCGCTGCGGCTGCGCGGCCGCGAGCGGAGGCGGGTGCTGCTGGCGAGCCTGGACACGCAGCGCCCGGCGGCGCAGCTGCAGCTGGCGCAGCTGGCCGAGCAGGCCGGGGTGCCGTCGCTGCCGATCGTGGCCGGGCAGACGCCGGTGCAGATCGCGCAGCGCGCGATGGACACCGGCCGGCGCGAAGGCTTCGACATCGTCATCCTCGACACCGCCGGGCGCCTGTCGATCGACGAGGCGCTGATGGAGGAGGTGCGGCAGATCCGCGCCGCCACCAACCCGGCCGAGACGTTGCTGGTGGTCGATGCGATGACCGGCCAGGACGCGGTCAACACCGCGCGCGCCTTCAACGAGGCGCGTCGGCGTCACCGGCATCGTCATGACCCGCATGGACGGCGACGCGCGCGGCGGTGCGGCGCTGTCGATGCGCCACATCACCGGCGCGCCGATCAAGCTGACCGGCTCGGGCGAGAAGCTGGAGGCGCTGGAGGAATTCCATCCCGAGCGCGTCGCCGGGCGCATCCTGGGCATGGGCGACCTGGCCGGCCTGGTCGAGAAGGCCGCGCGACACGCTGGATCACGAGGAAGCGAGAAGCTTGCCCTCAAGATGCTCAAGCGGCAAGTTCGACCTCGACGATTATGCCGCCCAGATCAGGCAGATCAGCAAGATGGGCTGGATCTCCGGCATTCTCGAGATGCTGCCGGGCATGGGCGAGATGAAGGAGCAGCTCGCCGGAAGAATCTCGACACCTCGATCCTCAAGCGCCACACGGCGATCATCTCGTCGATGACCAAGGCCGAGCGCCGCACGCCCGAGATCATCAAGGCCAGCCGCAAGAAGCGCATCGCCGCGGGGTCGGGCGCCACCGTGCAGGAGGTCAACCGCCTGCTCAAGCAGTTCGACGACATGTCGACGATGATGAAGCGGATCAACAAGATCGGCACCAAGGGCCTGATGCGCCATGGCCTCGTCCGCTCTCATGCCGAAGGGCATGCGGCCGCCGCCGCGCGTCCCGGCGGGGTCCCCACTGATTTTCCTGGATCAATCAGAGCACCCATGAGCCTCAAGATCCGCCTTGCCCGCGCCGGCGCCAAGAAGCGCCCGTACTACCACATCGTCGTGGCCGACAGCCGTTCGCCGCGCGACGGCCGCTTCATCGAGAAGGTGGGCAGCTACAACCCGATGCTGCCGGCCGAGCACGAGGACCGCGTCCGCCTGGTCGGCGAGCGCATCAGCACTGGCTGTCCGAGGGCGCGCTGGCGACCGATCGCGTCGCCCGCTTCCTCGGCAATGCCGGCCTGCGCCGAAAGCCGGCCTATCGCGAGCAGCCGAAGCAGTCCGCGCCGAAGAAGAAGGCGCAGGAGCGCGCCGCGGCAAGGCCGCCGCCGCGTAACGTCTGCACGGAGAAACGGAACCGCTTGATGGCAGGCAGCGCATCCTGATGGGCGTGATCGGAAGGCCGCATGGCGTGCGTGGGCTGGTGCGCGTGCACAGCTATGCCGCCGTGCCGTCCGACCTGGCCGCCTACGGGGCGTTGCAGGACGATCGCGGCGGGGATTGGACCTTGCCTGGCGCGGCGACGGCATCGCCGAGCTGGCCGACACCCAGGGCCGCGTGCTGCGTGACCGCGACGCGGCGCAGGCGCTGGTCAACCGCGGCTTTATGTCGATCGCGACCGCCTGCCCGAGCCGGACGAGGAGGAGTTCTACCTCGCCGATCTGGTCGGGCTTGCGCGAGCGGGTGGAGGGATGGAGCGGTCGATCGGGACGGTGCTGGCGGTGCATGACTACGGCGCCGGCGCCAGCCTGGAGATCGGCCATGTCGGGGCGCAGCGTCATCGTGCCCTTCACCCGTGCCTGCGTGCCGGAGGTCGATCTCGCCGAGGGCCGCCTGCTGGTCGTGCCTCCGGACGAGATCGAGCGCCCGGGAGGAGCTTGGCGGGCATGAGCTGGCGCGCCACGGTCCTGACCCTGTTTCCGGACATGTTCCCCGGTCCGCTCGGCCTGTCCCTGGCCGGCCGTGCCCTGGAGCGCGGGATCTGGTCGCTCGACGCGCAGACATGCGCGCCCACGCGTCGGCCGCCACCGCGCCGTCGACGACACGCCGTTCGGCGGCGGCGCCGGCATGGTGATGCGCGCCGATGTGGTGGATCGCGGCGCTCACGGCCCGCCGACGACAAGCGGCCGCTGGTTTATCTGACCCCGCGCGGCCGCCGCTCTGGTCCAGGAGGACGTGCGCCGCTCGCCGCCGGGCCGGGCGTCGTGCTGCTGTGCGGCCGCTTCGAGGGCGATCGACGAGCGGGTGCTGGAGGCACGGGGCTCGAGCAGGTTTCGATCGGCGATTACGTGCTGTCCGGCGGCGAGCCGGCGGCGCTTGTGCTGCTGGACGCCGCCATCCGGCTGCTGCCGGGCGTCATGGGCTCGGATGACAGCGCCGTCGAGGAAAGCTTTTCCGCGGGCCTGCTCGAATACCCGCACTACACCAAGCCGGCCGAGTGGCAGGGCCGCGCCGTGCCGGACACGCTGCTGTCCGGCAACCATGCCGCCATCGCCGCGTGGCGCCGTGCCGCATCCGAGCGCGACACGGGCCTGCGCCGGCCCGATCTGTGGGGCGACACCGCTCCCGCGTCCCATCCAGCGCCTTGCCGATCCCGGCAGCGCGGCGTAACTGACCGACCCGAAAGGACCCTCCCGATGAACATCATCCAGCAATACGAGGCCGAGCAGATCGCCCGTCTGTCCGAGGCGCGTCCGGTTCCGCAGTTCGATCCCGGCGACACGGTCCGCGTCATGGTCCGCGTGGTCGAGGGCGAGCGCACCCGCGTGCAGGCCTATGAGGGCGTCGTGATCGCGCGCTCCAACAAGGGCCTGAACAGCAACTTCACCGTGCGCAAGATCAGCTACGGCGAGGGCGTCGAGCGCGTGTTCCCGCTTTATGCGCCGACCATTGCAGAAATCGCAGTGGTGCGTCGCGGTGACGTGCGCCGCGCGAAGCTCTATTATCTGCGTGGCCGCCGCGGCAAGTCCGCGCGCATCGCCGAGCGTGCGCGCGAAGTCGCGCCCGCAACCGCCGCCGAATAAGGCGGCGCCGATCCGAGAGGTTCGGGGTCTGGAACCCTCCAGGGGTCCACAACCCCTGGAGGAAGTTCATCGATGTCCGGCCAAACGCCCGCCCGCGCACCCTGTTCGACAAGATCTGGGACAGCTCATGTCGTCGAGCAGCTCGATGACGGGACGGCGCTGCTTTATATCGACCGTCACCTCGTCCATGAGGTGACGAGCCCGCAGGCCTTCGAGGGCCTGCGCATGAGCCGGGCGGCGCGTGCGCCGGCCGGACGCGACCATCGCGGTGGTCGACCACAACGTGCCGACCAGCGACCGCACCGCAAGCCGATCGCAGGAGCCGGAAAGCCGGCTGCAGATCGAGACGCTGGAGCGCAACGTCCGCGGAGTTCGGCGTGCCGTATTTCCCGCTGCGTTCGACGCGCGCCAGGGCATCGTCCACATCATCGGCCCGGAGCAGGGGCTTCACCCTGCCGGGCATGACCATCGTCTGCGGCGACAGCCACACCTCCACCCATGGCGCGCTCGGCGCGCTGGCCTTCGGCATCGGCACCTCCGAGGTCGAGCATGTGCTGGCGACCCAGACCCTGCACGCAGCAGCCGGCCAAGAACATGCGCGTTGCGGTCGAGGGCAGCTCGCGCCGGGCATCACCGCCAAGGACGTGATGCTGGCGATCATCGGCCGGATCGGCACCGCCGGCGGCACCGGCCATGTCATCGAATACGCCGGCGCGGCGATCCGCGGCCTCGCATGGCCGGGCGCATGACGATCTGCAACATGTCGATCGAGGCGGGCGCCCGCGCCGGCCTGGTCGCGCCGGACGAGACCACCTTCGCCTATATCAAGGGCCGGCCGTTCGCGCCGAAGGGCGAGGCGTTGGACCGCGCGGTGGCATACTGGCGCACGCTGCCGTCCGATCCGGGCGCGCAGTACGACCGCGAGGTCGTGCTCGATGCCGCGCGGATCGTGCCGCTGGTCACCTGGGGCACCAGCCCCGAGGACGTGGTGCCGATCACCGGCACCGTGCCGGATCCGGCCGACGGCGACCGACGAGTCGCGGCGCGCGCAGATGCAGCGGATGCTCGACTATATGGGCCTCACGCCCGGCCAGCGCCTGGCCGACGTGCCGGTCGACGTGGTGTTCATCGGCTCCTGCACCAATGGCCGCATCGAGGACATCCGCGCCGCGGCCAAGGTCGTCGCGCGGGCCGGCAGGTCGCGGCCGGCGTGCGGGCCATGGTCGTGCCCGGCTCGGGCCTGGTGAAGCAGCAGGCCGAGGCCGGAAGGGCTGGACCGCATCTTCCGCGACGCCGGCTTCGAATGGCGCGAGGCGGGCTGCTCGATGTGCCTGGGCATGAACCCCGACAAGCTACGCCGGGCGAGCGCTGCGCCTCGACCTCCAACCGCAATTTCGAGGGCCGCCAGGGGCCGGGCGGCCGCACGCATCTGCTGAGCCCGGCGATGGCGGCCGCCGCCGCGGTGACCGGCCACCTCACCGATGTCAGGGAGCTGGTCTGAGAGAGCGATGGAGCCGTTCACCACGCTGACGGCGATCGCGGCGCCGCTGCCGGAAGCCAATATCGACACCGACAAGATCATCCCGGCGCGCTTCCTCAAGACGATCAAGCGTTCCGGGCTGGGCGTGAACCTGTTCGACGCGATGCGCTACGAGGACGGCGCGAGACGCCGGATTTCGTGCTGAACCGCGAGCCGTACCGGCAGGCGCGGCATCCTGATCGCGCATCGAGAATTTCGGCTGCGGCTCGTCGCGCGAGCATGCGCCCTGGGCGCTGCTGGATTTCGGCATCCGCTGCATCATCGCGCCGTCTTTCGCCGACATCTTCTACAACAACTGCTTCAAGAACGGCATGCTGCCGATCGTGCCTGCCGCGCGAGATCTGCGAGCAGCTGATGCGAGGACGCGCGCGATGGGCGGCAATGCGCGGCTGACGGTGGATCTCGAGCGCCAGGTGGTCGTGCGTCCGGACGGCGAGGAGATCGCCTTCGAGATCGACCCGCTGCGCAGGCATCTGCTGCTGAAAGGTCTCGACGATATCGGCCAGACGCTGCAGCGCGCCGACGCGATCGACCGCTTCGAGCAGAAGCGGGCGTCGGAGCAGTCCTGGATGCCGGCGATTTCCGTCGCCTGAGCGTCCTGCATTTCACCGCATCGGGAAACGATCATGGCCTCCAACAAGAAACTGCTGGTTCTGCCCGGTGACGGCATCGGCCCGGAGGTGGTGCGCGAGGTCGGGCGCGTGGTCGGCTGGCTGTCGCGCAGGCGCGGTCATTTCGACGTCACCGAGGATCTCGGTCGGCGGCGCCTCGATCGAGGCGCACGGCGTGCCGATCCGCCCCGAGGTGGTCGCAGGCGCGCCAGGCGCGGATGCGGTGCTGTTCGGCGCCGTCGGCGGGCCGCAATGGGACATGTCGGCTTCGACTGCGGCCCGAGCTGGCGATCCTGACGCTGCGCAAGGAGCTCGGCCTGTTCGCCAATCTGCGCCCGGCCGTGGTGCTCGATCCGCTGGTCGATGCCAGCACGCTGAAGCCCGAGGTGGTGCGCGGGCTCGACATCATGATCGTGCGCGAGACGGTGGGCGGGATCTATTTCGGCGCGCCGCGCGGCATCGAGACGCTGCCGGACGGCAACCAGGCGCGGCATCAACACCGAGGTCTACACGACGCGCGAGATCGAGCGCGTGGCGCGCGTCGCATTCGATCTCGCGCGCAAGCGGCGGGGCGCGGTGTGCTCGGTCGAGAAGAGCAACGTGATGGAAAGCGGGCTGCTCTGGCGCGAGGTGGTGACCGCGCTGGGCGCGCGCGAATACCCGGACGTCGACCTGTCGCACATGCTCGCGGACAACTGCGCCATGCAGCTGGTGCGCAACCCGCGCCAGTTCGACGTGATCGTGACCGGCAACCTGTTCGGCGACCTGCTGTCGGATCTGGCGGCGATGCTGACCGGCAGCCTCGGCATGCTGCCTTCCGCGACGCTGGGTGCCTGGACGCGTTCGGCCGCCGCCGGCGCTGTACGAGCCGATCCACGGCAGCGCGCCGGACATCGCGGGCAAGGGGCTCGCCAATCCGCTGGCGCAGATCCTGAGCTTCGCGATGCTGCTGCGCTATTCGTTTGATCTCGAGGACGAGGCGCGCACCATCGAGGATGCCTGCACCCGCGTGCTGGCCAGCGGCCTGCGCACGGCCGACATCATGGGCCCCGGCATGGCCCGTGTCGGCACCAGGTGATGGGCGAGGCGGTGCAGCGCGAGCTCGAGAAGATCGCCACCTGAGCGCCTCCCGGGGCAACCCGCCGATTTCCGCAAAGGGGATTGCGATTTCTTTGGTTGTGCGTCTCTGGTTCCTCTCCTCCCTCTTCCTCCCCCCCCTCCCTCCCCCCCCCCCCCCGCCCCTTGCGAGGCGTTCCACCATCCGCTAGACCCCGCCCGCGGTTGCGCCCGTAGCTCAATTGGATAGAGCACCAGACTACGGATTTGGGGGTCGGGAGTTCGAATTCTCTTCGGGCGCGCCAGCCGCTTCTGCATGTCTCCAGGATTTACTGCGCGGCGGGACACGCTCCGGGCGCGGCTGGCTCGTGCAGGTGATCGGCCCGGCACCTGACCGGGCGGGCGAGCGCGGCCGCGCTCGCCCGCCCATTCATGAGCGCGCGATATGACTTCATGCGGTCTCTTCCGGACTAATCGCCGGAGAGCGAACCGCCTATCTCCTGCGCGAACCAAACGGGAGCGCCTTGCGGGGCGCTGCCAAACGGGAGCGCCTTGCGGGGTGCTGAAGGAGCAACAATGCAGACAAGAGTTCTTGGAAAGAGCGGCCTCGAGGTTTCGGCCATCGGCCTCGGCTGCATGGGGCTGAGCTTCGGCTACGGCCCGCCGTCGACAAGGAGGAGGGCATCGCGCTGATCCGCGCGGCGGTGGAGCGCGGCGTGACCTTCTTCGATACGGCCGAAGTCTATGGCCCGTTCACCAACGAGGAACTGGTGGGCGAGGCGCTGGCGCCGTTCCGCGACCAGGTGGTGATCGCCACCAAGTTCGGCTTCGACGATCGATCCCGAGACGCGGCAAGCAGGCCGGCCTGGACAGCCGGCCCGAGCACATCCGCGAGGTGGCGGAGGCTCGCTAAGCGGCTGCGGCGTCGACGTGATCGATCTGTTCTACCAGCACCGCGTCGACCCGAACGTGCCGATCGAGGATGTGGCCGGCGCGGTCAAGGACCTGATCGCGCGAGGGCAAGGTCAAGCATTTCGGCCTGTCGGAGCCGGGCGCGCAGACCATCCGCCGCGCCCATGCGGTGCAGCCGGTCACGGCGCTGCAGAGCGAATATTCGCTGTGGTGGCGCGGGCCGGAAACCACGGAATCCTGGCGGCGTGCGAGGAACTGGGCATCGGCTTCGTGCCCTACAGCCCGCTGGGCAAGGGATTCCTGACCGGCGCGATCGACGCAGGACACGAAGTTCGACGAAGGCGACTTCCGCAGCAGCGCTGCCGCGCTTCACGCCGGAGGCGATGGCGAAGAACCAGGCCCTGGTCGATCTGCTCGAAGCGGATCGCCGAGCGAAAAGAACGCCACGCCGGCGCAGATCGCGCTGGCCTGGCTGCTGGCGCAGAAGCCCTGGATCGTGCCGATCCCCGGCACCACCAAGCTGCACCGGCTGGAAGAGAATCTCGGCGCGGCGGACATCGAGCTGACCGCCGGCGACCTGGCGGAGATCGAGCCGCGGCGGCCGACAATCCGGTCGAGGGCGAGCGCTACCCGGCGCAGCTCCTAGCGACCACCGGCCGCTGATAAGCGGTTCGTCGGCGTGAACGGCATCCTGTTCCGTCCGGCCCGCACAGGAGCCGTGCGGGCAATGCCGGCCCGGACGACAGCCGAGGCCGGTCGTCACGGCTTGCCCGTGCTCGCGATCCTGAGCGCGCTGCTGGGTTTCGCGTCGATTTCGACCGACCTCTATCTGCCGGCCATGCCTGACAATGGCCGCTCGCTCGGCGTGGGCGCGGGTATGATCGAGTGGACCATCTCGGGTATCTGATCGGCTTCAGCCTGGGCCAGCTGCTGTGGGGTCCGATCGGCGACCGTCTCGGCCGCCGGCTGCCGGTGGCTGGCGGGCTCGTTTTGTTCGTGATCGGCTCGGCCGGCTGCGCGCTGGCCGGCAGCGCCGGGGACGATGATCGGCTGGCGGGTCGTGCAGGCGGTCGGGGCCTCGGCCGGCGTGGTGCTTGCGCGGGCGATGGTGCGTGACCCCTACGAAGGCGACCGCGCGGCGCAGAGTCTGTCCACGTTGATGACGGTCATGGCCATAGCGCCCCTGCTCGGGCCGATCGTGGGCGGTCAGATTCTGGCCCTTGCCGGATGGCGTGCGATCTTCTGGACGCTGGTCGGCGTCGGCATCCCACCCTCGCGGCCGTGATGACACTGCCCGAGACCCTGCCGGCCGAGCGCCGCGACCCGAAACCACTGGGCCGGGCGCTTGCCGGCTACGGCGATCTGCTGCGCCATCGCCGGCTGCTCGGCTATGCGGGTGCAGGCGGCTTCTTCTACGGCGGCATTTTCGTGTACGTCGCAGGCACGCCGTTCGCCTATATCGCCTATTACCACGTGCCGCCCGGCTCTACGGCCTGCTGTTCGCCGTCGGCATCATGGCGACAAATCTGCTGAACGCCCGGCTGGTGCGCCGCTTGAGGCTCGGCGAATTGGTCGCTGATCTCTATGATCCGAACTGTCGCCGCCCCTCGGCCACGTTCACGCTCTTGCTGGACGCGTTGCGGCATCGCGCTTAGACCTGTTCCAACGCTCCGTCGTGCCTGGGTCAGCTCACGGATGGCATCGCAGCCAGGAACTGTCTTTCTGTTGCCGTTCGACCGCCATTTTGACACGGCTAGATAAGTTTTCAGGCGCTTACTGGCGCTCTCGCCCGTCAAGTGTAACAATGCCGCCGGCTCGATCACCGTCTCCTGGATCAATAATGCAACGTTCGTGCCTTCTGGTTCCCGCACGGTCCGGGCCGCGGTTCCCCTTGTCTGCAGCGGGCGCATCGCCAACGCGATGACCGCAACCGTCGCCCGCCCGGTCCGTCCCGTCACCGCGGAAAGGATCGTCGCAGCCGCTTGCCTGACGACGCTGCTCGCGACGATCGGGATCGTCCTGTTCACCGCGCTCCGCACGCCCCTGAAGGACGATGTCGCCTGGCTGCTCTACATCGCGGGCCGATGGCTCGGCGGGCAGAAGGTCTACGTTGATCTGATGGAGGTGATTCCGCCGCTCATCGTCTGGATTTCGGCCGCCCCCGAGTGGCTGGCCGAGTGGTCCGGTTTTTCGGGCAAGCAGATCGCGCTGCCGCTCTTCACTGGCTTCGTGCTCGGCTCGGCGCTGGTTTCGGCTGTCCTGCTCCGGCGGCTCGCGCCGCTGTTCGAGAACAGGCTCGCCGTATTCTCGGCCGCGGGCGTGGTGCTGATCGGTGTCGCTGGCCCCGAACTCGGGCAACGCGAGCACCTGCTGATCGCCGCCATGCTGCCCTATCTCTGCCTTTTCGCCCGCTCGCTCGAGCGGGTGCCCACGCGAACATGGACGTGCATCGGCGCCGGAATGCTGGCGGGCCTCGGCTGCGCGCTGAAGCCCCGCTACGGCCTCGTCCTCGGACTGCTCGAAGGCCTCGCGCTGGCCTGGGGGCTGCGGCCCTGGCGCAGCATGCCGATCAGCGCCGCCGCAACCATCGCCGCCTATGTCGCGTCCGTGCTGGTCATCTATCCGGCCTACATCGCGCGCGCGGTGCCGCTGGCGATCGCCCTTTATGGCGCGACCGACACCCCGCTCCGGGACATGGTCTGGGACAATGTTCCGGTTATGCTCGGAGAAGCGGCGGTGCTGCTGCTCTACTGGACCACGCGGCGGCAGCGGCGCGAATTGAGCCTCGTGCTGACGCTCGGGGCGTTCGCCATTGGCTCGACCCTCGTCTGCTTCCTGGACGGCAAGAACTGGTTCTACCATCGTCTGCCGGCGACCATCGCGACCGTGCTCGCCCTGCTGATCTGGGCGGCCGGCACCTTGGCCCGCTCTCCGGCCGAGCGACGCCGGCACGCCGTACCGCTGCTCCTGGTCGCGGCCGCCTGTTCGGTGTTCGGGGTCGCCGCCGCGCAGCGGCTGATGCCGCAGGTCGAGCTGGCGTGCTCGCCCGGGCTTTCGACCGAGGCCCGGGTCGAGCGCCTGATCCGGCGGGAGCGGGCGAAGACCTACGTCGCCTTCTCGGAATGGATCGCGCTCGGATTTCCGGTCGTGAACAACACGGGCGTGGTCTGGGCGTCGCGCTTCGACTCGATGTGGGCGCTCAAGGGCGAATTGTGGCGCACCCGCTTCGATCCCGCGGCCAGCAAGGAATGGCCGGTCGGACGCTGGGTCGCGCGGGACTTCGTCGCCGGATGTCCGGACCTCGTCGTCGTGGACACGCGGGAGGAGCTGAACTACATCGTGATCCTCAGCCGCTCCGATCCCCGCTTCGCGCAGGCCTGGTCGCAATACCGGCAGATCGCCGCCTTCGATGGATTGCGGGTGTATAAGCATCGCGGCGCGCAGCACTGCACCGGGCGGCTCAAGGTGATGCAGGCCGAGATCGATCCGGGCAAGCCGGCGGCTTCGGCGCAGCCTTGACGTCCCCCGTTCGCGGTCCGCGCCGTTCCCGTTAACGCCTTCCTAAATTTGGAAGGTAAGTTCCTGGCGTCCGGCTTGCAGGACGCTTGGTTTGCCATTCAAAACGATTGGTGCCGGGGGAGCCTGAGCGATGTCGGCCGATTTCCATCTGACCGGCGTGCTTTCGCGGATTGCGCACCACCTGTTCGGTTCGACGCGCCGATCGGGCTCGCTTCCTACCTTCTGGTTCCTTTAGGCGCGTGGCTGGCCTATCGCCAGCAATCGGCGCGGGACGCCGAGCGGCGCAGCGTCGGAGCGTTCGTGCGCTATTGCCTGCCGCTTAGCGTGATCACCAGCCGGTCCTGCCGGATCGACCTCGTCTACGTGGTGATCAAGCACTTCGTGAATGCGTGGCTGATGGCGCCCATCCTCGTCAGCAGCGTCGCGGTCGCGAACCTCACGCATGGCTGGCTGGAGGCGTCCTGCGGACCGCGCCCCGAAGCGACTCCGGGTCCGGTCCTGCTGCTAGGCCTCGCTGCGATCTGCGTGCTGGCGCAGGACTTCACGCAATTTCTGATCCATCACGGGCACCACAAGTACAAGACGCTCTGGGACGTCCACAAGGTCCACCACTCGTCCGAGACGCTGACGTTCGGACTGAGCGTGAAGCGCACGCATATGATCGAGGAGGCGATCAATCTCTCCGCAACCTCGACCGCGCTTGGCCTGCTGATCGGCGGATGCTCCTACGCGCTCGGGATCGCGATGTGGCGAAGCGAGATGATGGGCCTGGATAGCTGGTTCCTTCTCAGCCTTTTCAGCTTCTGGCACCTGCGGCATTCGCACATGAGCCTGTCCTACGGATGGCTCGAACACATCCTGCAAAGCCCGGCCCAGCATCAGCTGCATCACAGCCTCGAGCGAGAGCACTGGGACCGCAATTTCGGACTGCTGTTCTCGTTCTGGGACAAGCTGTTCGGCTGTTTCCTCAGAAGCGTCGATCCGCGCACCTTCAGGCTCGGCCTGCCGCCGGCGGCGCGTCGCGGCTATGACAGCGTGCTGGAGCTCTATGTCACGCCCTTCTTCAAGATCGGCGAGACGGTGATCCGCGCCTGCAACGCTGATGCCGCCCCGGCGCGGCCTATAGCACCCAGTGCAGATCGTAGCGCGTCTCGCACAGCGCATTGCGCACCGTGAACACCAGCCGGCCATCGGCGAGCTTGCCGTTCAGGGACGTATCGTGCGTCACCGTGCGGATGGTGCCGTCCGGCTGCACCGGGGTGATGAAGATGGTGGTCGGCGTAAGCGCGAAGTTCAGGGTACGGTCGCCGATTTCGACCGTGCCGAACCGCTCCTTCGGGCAGATCGCGGACTGCGCGACGATCATGGTCGCGCTACCCTTGTAGATGCCGTCGATCTGGTCGAGCTCGATCAGCGGGAAGTTGCGGGTCGCGTGCCGTGGTGTCCTGCTTCCGGTCGTGCATCATGCCGCAGCCGCACAGACCGAAGAGGGCAAGCAGGATCAGAACGCGCTTGGACAAGGATGACTCCCGCGAGCTTGAGGGCGCGGCCATACAAGACGAAAGCCGGCGCCGCCGCAATCGCGCAAGCCAGCCGTGTGCGCCAGGGAAGCCCGGAGAAGCCGGGCTCGATTGCCGAACGGAATCCCGTCCTCTACGGTCCCGCCCCGGCCATCCGACACCAGAGCGAAGCGCGACCATGGACCTCATCGCCTCCCGCCTCGACCGTATCAGCGTCAGCCAGACAATGGCGATCACCGCGAGAGCGCGCGCGCTCAAGGCGGAGGGCCACGACGTTATCAGCCTCTCGGCCGGAGAGCCGGATTTCGACACGCCCGACAACGTCAAGCAGGCCGCGATCCGGGCGATCGAGGCGGGCGAGACGAAATACACGGACGTCAGCGGGCACGCCGGCGCTGAAGCGCGCGGTCGCGGACAAGTTCCGCCGCGACTCCGGGCTCGACTACGCGCCCGGGGAGATCATCGTCTCCACGGGCGGCAAGCAGGTGATCTTCAACGCCATGCTCGCGACCCTCGACGCGGGCGACGAGGTGGTCATCCCGGCGCCCTGCTGGGTCAGCTACCCGGATATCGTGGCGCTGGCCGACGGCAAGCCCGTGATCGTGCCATGCGGCCAGAACAACGGCTTCAAGCTCCGGGCCGAGGATCTGGAGGCCGCGATCACGCCCCGGACCAAGTGGCTCGTCATCAATAGCCCCTGCAACCCGACGGGGGCCGCCTACTCGGCCGAGGAACTGCGGCCGATCTGCGACGTGCTGCTGAAGCACCCCGGACGTATGGGTCTTCACAGACGACATCTACGAGAAGCTGAGCTACGGCGACTACCGGTTCGCCACCATCGCCGAGGTCGAGCCGCGCCTCCGCGACCGCACGGTCACCATGAACGGGTGCAGCAAGACCTATGCCATGACAGGCTGGCGGATCGGCTTCGCCGGCGCGCCCGCGAGGCTCGTGAAGGCGATGGACAAGCTGCAAGGGCAATCCACCTCCAACGCGTCCTCGATTGCGCAGGCGGCCGCCGTCGAGGCGCTGAACGGGCCGCAGGAGTCGGTCGCGCAGATGGCGCGGGTCTATGAGCAGCGCCGCGACCTCGTCGTCTCCATGCTGAACGAGGCGCCGGGCCTGACCTGTACGACGCCGGAGGGGCGTTCTACGTGTTTCCCTCGATCCATGGCTGCATCGGCAAGACGAGCCGGGGCGGCGCCCGGATCGCCGACGACGAGAGCTTCGTCACCGCGCTGCTGGCCGAGGAGGGGGTCGCGACGGTGCATGGCACGGCCTTCATGTATCCGGGCTATTTCCGGGTGAGCTACGCGACCAGCACCGAAAATCTCCGGGAAGCCTGCACCCGCATCCAGCGCTTCTGCGAGGGGCTGGCCTGATGCCGGCCCTGGCCCGGCGATTGAGCCGGGCCCGGGTCGCCGCCACCTACCAGATGATGGCGCGGGTGCGGGCGCTGCGGGATGAGGGTGCCCCGGTCATCTCGCTCGCGATCGGGGAGCCCGATTTCGCCTCGCCGCCGCATGCGATCGAGGCGGCCTACGCGGCGGCGCGGGCAGGCGACACGAAGTATCCGCCGGTGGACGGCACCAAGGCGCTGAAGGACGCCGTCCGGCGCAAGTTCGCGCGCGAGAACGGCCTCGACTTCGCGGCGGACGAGGTCATCGTCGCCAATGGCGGCAAGCAGGCGATCTTCGACGCGCTGATGGCGACGCTGGACGAGGGCGACGAGGCGATTATCCCGGCGCCGTTCTGGGGCGCCTATCCGCTCGCCGTGGAGGCGCTCGGCGGCACGCCCGTGTTCGTCGCCTGCCCGCAGGCGAGGGCTTCAAGCCGCGACCGGCGGATATCGAGGCCGCGATCACGCCCCGGACCAAGTGGCTGCTGCTCAATCTGCCGAACAACCCCTCCGGCGCGGCCTGCACGCGCGCGGAACTCGCGGCGATCGCGGACCTCATGCGCCGCCATCCCGAAATCTGGATCATGGACGATGCGATGTACGAGCACCTGCTCTACGACCGCATCGACTATTGCTCCTTCGCCGCCGCCGCTCCGGACCTGCGCGACCGGGTTCTGACGGTCGCGGGCGTGTCGAAGACCTACGCCATGACGGGGTGGCGGATCGGCTTCGCGTGCGGCCCGGCGCGGCTCATTCGCGGCATGGCGAATATCCAGGGTCATGCGACGGCCGGGGTGTCGACAATCGGCCAGGCGGCCGCCACCGCCGCGCTGGACGGACCGCAGGACGCGCTTCCGAGCCAGATCGCCTCCTATAAGCGCCGCCGCGATTTGGTGGCGGACGGGCTGAATGCGTGTCCAGGGATCGTCTGCCACCGGCCGGAGGGCGCGTTCTATGTCTTCCCATCCGTCGCCGGTTGCCTCGGCCGCGTGACGGGCGGCGGCCGGAGGCTCGGGACCGACGAGGATTTCGCGCTGGCGCTGCTCGAGGAGGAGCACGTCGCCGTGGTGCATGGGGCCGCCTTCGGCATGAGCCCACACGTCCGGATCAGCTACGCGACCGACCAGGCCTCGCTCGCCGAAGCCTGCGGGCGGATCGGCCGGTTCTGCGCCCGGCTGCGGTGAGCGGAGAGACCACGGCCGGAGAGGAGCCGCCCCGCCAGGACAGCGTGCTCAGCCTGTCCCGGCAGGGCTTCCACCGGGTCGCCTACACCGAGTGGGGCGATCCGGCCTGCCGCCACGTGGTGCTCTGCGTGCATGGCCTGACTCGTCAGGGCCGCGATTTCGACCCGCTCGCGGCCGCGCTCGCGCGCCGGGGATACCGGGTGATCTGCCCCGATCTGGTCGGCCGGGGCCGCAGCGACTGGCTGCGCGACCCGGACGACTACGCCCTGCCGCAATACGCGACCGACATGACCGTGCTGCTCGCGCGCGCGGGCGTGCAGACCGTCACTTGGGTCGGCACCTCGCTCGGCGCCCTGATCGGCATGATCGTCGCGAGCCAATCGAACACTCCCGTCCGCCGCATGGTCGTCAACGACATCGGGCCGTTCGTGTCGCACACCGCCCTGCACCGACTCGGCCTCTATCTGCGGACAATGCCGGCGCGGCTGCCGAGCTATGAAGCGGCGGAGGCCTATTTCCGGGGCGTGCTCGCGCCCTTCGGCGAGCTGGACGATGCGGGATGGCGGCTGCTGACCGAGCACAGCATCGCAGCCGAGCCGGATGGTTCGTTCAGGCTTTTGTGCGACTCCGGCATTGCGCGCGCGTTCCGGCCCGCGTTGTTCTACAATGTCAGCATGTGGCGGCATTGGGACGCGATCGAGGCGCCGGTTCTCCTCATACGCGGCGCGGAATCGGACCTTTTGTCCGAAAGCACGGCCGAGACGATGCGCGGGCGCGGGCCCCGGCCGGATTTCGTCGAGATCCCCGGCGTCGGACACGCGCCCGCCTTGCTGGACGAGGATCAGATCGACATCGTCGTCCGCTGGATCGGCGACCCGCGATGATCGGCGCCGCCTACGTGCGTCTGATGGCGGCCTACAACCACGAAATGAACCGCCGCATCTACGCGGCGGCGGAACGGCTCGGAGAGCCGGAGCGCCGCCGCGACCGGGGCGCGTTCTGGCATTCCATCCAGGGCACGCTCAGCCATCTGCTCTGGGCCGACCGGATGTGGATGTCGCGGCTGGCCGGCTGGGAGAAGCCCGATGTCTCTCTTGCCCAGAGCGGGCACTACTACGAGGACTTCGCCGCTCTGGCCGAGGAGAGGCGTCGGGCGGACGCGGACATCGCGGCCTGGGCGGACCAACTCAATGAACACGTGCTGGCCGAGGATCTCACCTGGTTCAGCGGGGCGGCGCAGCGCGAGATCGTGATGAGCCGGGCCAAGCTCGTTGTGCATTTCTTCAACCATCAGACCCATCATCGCGGCCAGGTGCATGCGATGCTGACCAGGGCCGGAGAACACACCGGCGATACCGACATTTTCCTCGTCGTGCCGGACGCCTGATCGCCCGTGCGTCGGATCGCGCTCGCCCTGCTGCTGCCGCTGCTGATCGCGTCCGCCGCGCACGCAGCTCCCGGGGCCGACCGGATCGCCTCGCTCCGGCGCGGGGTCAATTTCACGAACTGGTTCCGCTTCCCCGCCGATCCCTCGGCCGTGGCGCTCGCCGCCTATATCGGCGATCCGGCGCTCGCCGATTTGAAGGCGGCCGGCTTCACCTTCGTCCGCCTCGCGGTCGATCCGGCCGTTTTGAGCCGGCCGGACGGCATGGCCGACCCCGGCCGTGTCGCACTTCTTACGAGCGCCGTAGCGCGCATCGAGAAGGCGGGTCTCGCGATCGTGGTGGAGCTGCACCCGGCGAACTGGCGTCTGGAGACGTCCGCCGCGGACCGCGCCCGGCTGCTCACGTTCTGGCGGGCGCTCGCGCCGGCGCTGGGAGGGTTCGATCCGCGCCTGACCTTCCCCGAGGTGCTGAACGAGCCGGTGTTTACCGCCGATCCGGCCGCCTGGGAGGCGTTGCAGCGAACCGCCGTCGCCGTCATCCGCACGGCGCTGCCCGCCTCCACCATCATCGTCTCGGGCAATGATTGGGGCAGCATCGACGGTCTTTCGCGGCTCCACACGCTTGCCGACCAGAACGTCGTCTACAGCTTCCACTATTACGAACCGACGCTGCTGACCACGCTCGGCGAGTTCCAGGCCGGTCTCGACCCAAGCCCGCTGGCCAAACTGCCGTTCCCGGTCGGTGACCCGGCGAGCTGCGAGGCCATTCCGGCGAATGCGGCGACGCATGCCGCGATCGAGTATTATTGCCAGGGAAACTGGGACGCCGGGCGCCTGTATGACCGGATCGCGCTCGCGGCCGAGTGGGGACGGAGCCATGGCGTCCCGGTGATCGCGGGCGAGTTCGGCGCCCGGTCGCAACTGAACCCGCCGGCGCGGCTCGCTTGGCTGCGGACGGTCCGGCAGGCCTGCGAGTCGAACCGGATCGGCTGGGCGTTATGGGGCTACGACGACAGCTTCGGCCTCGACGTGCGCCGGCCTCCGGGGAACCGCCCGAAGCTCAATACGGCCGTGCTGGAAGCGCTCGGGTTGCCCAGGTAGCGCCGCGACAAACCCGGCCGCCACACCCGTGGCGGACGCACCGATGAGAAGACGGGTTGCGCCGTCGCGAGCGAGGAGCCACGCTCCACCTTTCCGATTTGTAAGGAGGCGGGCATGTCCTCGGTGTCGCGCGACCTGATCCGGGCCGTTCTCGAGGTTCGGGATCACCGTCACAATGAAACCCACGCGGCCCTGGTTGGGCTGTTCCAGGCGCTCTCGGCCGAGCTGATCCAGGCCGGGAGCGTGCGGGCCGACGCTCTGGCCGACCGGCTGGACCGGGTTCAAGAGGACGTGACGCAGGATCCACACGGCGACGCCGCCAGGACGTTAATCGAGCACATCACGGCATGGCTTCGCGGTCTGGAGCCGATGCCCCGGCTGGCTCATCCGAAGAACTGGACGGCTCCGCCGATCTCGGTGCCGGTGCCGCAGCCGCCGCCCCTCAGGTGATTTCGCACGCTCGATGCGCTGTGGCTGGCGCCGCTTCGCTTCCAGGCGAGGCGCGATTGCGTGCTTCGTTCTCGAGGGTTGGCCTCCGTGTCGTTGTGGGTACCGTTCTTGTCCTACGGGTGTTTGTTTGTGGTGGGTTTGGTGGTGTGTTGGTGGTGTTTGTTTTTTTGTTGTTGGTGTGGTTTGGTTTTGGTGTGTTGGTGTTTGTGTGTTTGGTTTGATTTGAGGGGGTGGTTTTGGTTAGTGAGTGTTTTTTTGTTTGTGGGTTTTTTGTTTGTGTGTGTGGTTGTTGTTTGTTTGGTGTGTTTTGTGGTGTGTTGGTTTGTGTTTGTTGTGTTGTTTGTTTGTGTTGTTGTTGTTGTGTGGTGGAGTGTGGTTTGTTTGTTTGTTGTTTTGGTTGTTTGGTGTGTTTTGTTTTTGTTTGTTTGTGTTTGTTGTTGTTGTTG
This sequence comes from uncultured Alphaproteobacteria bacterium, assembly GCA_963777325.1. Lineage (GTDB taxonomy): Bacteria > Pseudomonadota > Alphaproteobacteria > Acetobacterales > Acetobacteraceae > JAFAXA01. The sequence continues at coordinate 900,905 of CAVZQE010000022.1, forward strand.
TTTTTAGTGTTGTTGTTTTTTTTGTTGTGTGTTGTGTTTTGTTGTTGTTTGTGTTTGTTGTTTGTGTTGTTGTTGTTTTAGTGTTGGTTGTTTTTTGTGTTTTGTTGTTGTTTTGTTTTGGTTGTTGTTGTGTTTTTTGTGTTGCCGTTGTGTTGTGTTGTGATTTTGTTGTTGTTTTGTTTTTTGTGTCGTTGTGTGTCGTTGCGTTGTGTTTTTGTGGTTGTTGTTTTTGTTGTTGTTGTTTTGTTTTTGCGTGTTTTGTGTTTTTGCTGCGTTTGCTGTTAGTGCGTTTTTGCGCGTTGGTGTGTTGGTTGTTTGTCCGCGTCGTTTGTTTTCTGCGTGCTGTTTTTTGCTGTTTGTTGGCGTTGCTTCTGCGTGCCGGTGTTTTTTGTTGTTGTGCGTCTTAGTTTATCTCGGGCTGGGGGTTCCCGCCGCAATTGCTGCCGAAGGTGGTGTAGTGGTGCTGGGTAACCGCTGCTAGGTAGGAACCCTCTTGCTGCACGAAGACGCCATGTCGGCTTGGGTGAGGAAGGTGGTTGCGTCCGTAATTCCATTGCTTGATAAAGGCAGGTCAGGAAGATTGCGTCCGAAGGGCCCATCAGCAAGGGGCTATCAGGAACCGGGCAAAGATGGCGTTGCGCCAGGTCATGAAATCCTGCGCGTATTGCGGATACCCATAGTCGCTGGACCGGTGGCCGCTTACGGTGGGGTAGAAATCGGGTTCGTTGCCAACCTCAATGGCCGCATTGACCCCTGGGGCATGTTCTGCACGTAGACATTTGCTTGGTAGGCCGCCAGGGCAGAGACGTCTGATCCCAAGTTCACGTCAAGGATAAAGGACGCCCCCATTCTCTTGTGCCGGAAATTGTTTTCCATCGGTCTGTTTCGTGAGGCTTTGAGGCCTTCAGGTCTTCGAAGAGTTGCGCAAGGGCCGGACCGTATTTGCGTCCGGCAGCGCCGTGCTATCCGTGCTATTGCCCCCGACGCGGATTGAGAGGCTGCCCCTTACGCCATCAGGTTCCTCAGGAGCTGGCGGTAAATCGGGTTGGTCCCGAGGGCCGGGTCGCCCATCAGCAACTGGGCTTCGCCACTCATGAGAAAAGCCGAGGTAGCCCGGCGCGATGGCGTTGCCGGTTGGGTTGGATCGATCGTCGCTGTCGCGATCGAGGGATCGGCCGTAACGGAGACGGTCACGTCTTGCGAGAAGCGTTGGCCCCCAGCCGTCGCCGCCGTGAGGGTGTAGGTCGTGGTGTCGGTAGGCGCGACGACCACGCTAGAAGCGGGGGTGGCGGTCACGCCGGTCAAGGTGACTTTTGCGCCCCCCCAACTACCCACTAGAGCGTGGTGGTTTGGCCGCCGTGATGGCGCTAGGGTTCGCCGAGAACGATTGGATGATGCCGTCTGGCTTTGGCTTGGGCCAGGCCAGGCCGCCGTAACCATCCACGCCAACAGCGCGGACTTAAAAGTTGCGTGCCGCTGCCGATTACCTTCGGTCCGAACATTAGGACCTTGCCACTTGACCATTGGGCGACTTCGCAGACCTTGTCAAGCGCGTCATCTTTACTCTAAACGAAAAGGTAACTCGGAGTAAACTTGCCTGACCGGAGAAGTGGCCGCCGTCCTGGGCGCCACCGGCGTGCTCGGCGGCGCAATGGCCGAGGGCTTGGCTAGCCGCTCTTATTCACCGCAGGCAGGGATTTGCTGGCGGATGTAGCGTAAGGGACTGAGTTGGCAGAGAGATTTGGGTGTCGAAGCCAACCTCTTGCCGAGTGGACGCTGCCACACCCGCCATGACCGACGATACCCTGCTGCCGTTCGCGCTGCCATCGGTGCAGCGCAAGAAAATCACCGCCGCTTTCGACGGTGGCCGCATCAGTTCCGATGGCGGCGTGATGCTGCTGGGCTGGCCGAGCGGCGGATCGGTGTGGCGGAGAAACTCGCCGCCGAGATCGCCGATCCGCGCGACCCGACCCGTGTCGTGCATTCGCTTGCCGACATCCTGCGCGCCGCATTCTCGCCATTGCGTGCGGCTACGAGGATGCCGACGACCTCGATCATTTGCGCAGCGACCCCGCGCTCAAGCTGGCCTGCGGCCATTTGCCGGACAGCGGACGTGATCTGTGCTCGCAGCCGACGATGTCGCGCTGGAGAACGCGCCCACGCTGCGCGAGGTGATCAGGCTGATGCGGGTGATGGTGGCGCTGTATTGCAGCAGCTATGACAAGCCGCCGCTGCCGTGACGCTCGATATCGACGACACCCTCGACGTGGTGCATGGCCATCAGCAGCTGTCGATGTTCAACGCGCATTACGACGAGCGCTGCTTCCGCCGATCCATGTCTATGACACCGCGACGTCACGCCCGGTCGCCGTGCTGCTACGGCCGGGCAAGACCCCGTCGGGATACGAGATACGCGGCCATCTGCGGCGCCTGATGCGAGAAATTCGCCGCCACTGGCCGCACACCCGCATCACCCTTCGCGGCGACAGCCATTACGGGCGGCCCGAGGTGATGGATGGTGCGACGCCACCGGCATCACCTTCGTGCGGCCTATCCGGCAACGACGTGCTGCGCCGCCTCGTCGAACCCGCGGCCGACGACGTGCGCGTGCGCCGGGCCGAGGCGCTGCCGCGGTGCTGCGCGGCTACACCGAGACGCGTACGGCGCGAAATCCTGGCGTGCAGAGCGGCGCGTCGCGGCACGGATCGAGGCTACTCCCAGGGTCCGACATCCGCTACGTGGTGACCAGCCTGATGCACGGCAGCGCCGAGTGGGTCTATGCCAGCCTCTACTGCGCCCGTGGCCAGGCCGAGAACCTAATCAAGCTCCACAAGGGCCAGCTGGCATCGATCGGACCAGCTGCCGCTCACCGCTGGCCAACCAAGTGCGCCTCCTGCTGCACACCGCAGCCTACTGGTACGCTGACCCTGCGCACGCTCCAAATCCCCAGTCGCTCGCCCAGGCAGAGTCACCACGTTGCGGGCTCGCCGCTCAAGATTGCCGCGCGCATCATCGAGACGGCCACCCGCGGCGCTCGCCTCGCTGCTGCTGCCCCGAAGCCGGCTCCGCGGCATCGCCCGCAGCCTGCAGCCCGAAGGACCGTGACCAACGGGGCGCGACCGCCCCAAAAGCCCGTCCCAGTGACCCCCAACGCCGCCAGATATGACCGGAAATCGCCCAAACGGCGCAGCGGGCAACTGCGCCGTGAAGGTGCGGACCGACGGTTAGGTCCTCGGAGTTTCGGGCCTCAGGATTGCGGGCGGCCGAGCTCGCTCAGCAGGAAGTCGCGGAACACGGCGACTCGCTTCGAGTTGCGCAGCTCCTCCGGATAGACGAAGAACACGTCCACCTTGGGCGTGGCGATGTCGGAGAGCAGGCGGACGAGCTGATCGTCTCCGGCGAGCATGAAGTCGGGCAGGGCGCCGATCCCGAGCCCCGAGCGGATGGCGAGGGCCATCGCGCTCGTGCTGTTCACCTCGAGGATCGGCCGGCGCGGACTGCCCGGACGTCGTCCGATGTCGGCGAGCCAGTTCATGTCGTCGACCGGCGGCCGGTAGTGGCCGAACAGAATCAGCTTGTGCTCGTCCAGCTCCTCGGGCCGCTGAGGAACGCCGTGGGCCTTGAGATACTCGGGCGACGCGCAGACGACCCACTCCATGGTCATCAGATGCCGCTGCACGAGGTCGGGCTGCTTCGGCGGGTGCATCCGGATCGCGACGTCCGCCTCGCGCATGGCGAGGTCGAGATCCATGTCGTCGAGCAGCAGAGTCATCGTCACGTCGGGGTACAACTCGAGGAATTTCGAGAGCCTCGGCGTCAGCCAGGATGCGCCGAACCCGGCCGTCGTCGTGACCTTGAGCCGGCCCGCCGGCTTCTCCTTGCTCTCGGTCAGCATCGCCTCCGTCATGGCGAGCTTGCCGAATACCTCGCGGACGGTGCGGTTGAGGGTCTCGCCCTGCTCCGTCAGGATCAGGCCGCGCGCATGCCGATGGAAGAGCGGCACCTGCAGCGCCTCTTCCAGCGCCGAAATCTGGCGTGACACCGCCGACTGGCTGAGATTGAGCGTATCGCCCGCGTGCGTGAAGCTGCCCGCCTCGGCGACCGCGTGAAAGACGCGCAGCTTGTCCCAATCCATCTCTCAGCGTTCCCTATCGACGGCAGGCGCTCGCAGCCTGCACCAGCTTCGGGCGATTCTCTCCCCTGAATCGACGATGTTCACTCGGCCGCCAGCGCCGGGCTTTCCGCCCGTTCCGCAAGCCATTTCTCCGCTTCCAGCGCCGCCATGCAGCCGGTGCCGGCGGCGGTGACGGCCTGGCGAAAAACCTTGTCCTGCACGTCGCCCGCCGCGAACACGCCGGGCACCGACGTCCGGGTGCTGCCCGGCTCGGTGCGGACATACCCTTCGGCGTCGAGTTCGATCTGGCCCTTGAAGATCGACGTGGTCGGGTGATGGCCGATCGCGATGAATACGCCGTCCGTGCGCCGGATCGTCTCGGCGCCGGTGGCGGTATCCCGCAGCCGGACGCCCGATACCATTTCGGGCTGGCCTTCGCCCAGGATCTCGTCTACCGCGCTGTTCCAGACCACCTCGATCTTCGGGTGCGCGAACAGCCGACGCTGCAGGATTTTCTCCGCCCGCAGGCTGTCGCGCCGATGCACCAGCGTCACATGCTCGGCGTGGTGCGTCAGATAGAGCGCCTCCTCGACGGCGGTATTGCCGCCGCCGACCACGATCACGCGCTTGCCCCGGTAGAAAAACCCGTCGCAGGTCGCGCAGGCCGAAACGCCCGCGCCCTGCAGCCGCTTCTCGGACGGCAGGCCAAGCCATCGCGCCTGTGCGCCCGTCGCGATGACGACGGCGTCGGCGAGATAGAGATCGCCCGCGTCGGTCCGGCAACGAAAGGGACTGCCGAAAAAATCCACCTCGGTCACGAGGTCATGGACTATCCTTGTGCCGACATGCGCGGCCTGGGCGTCCATCTGCTCCATCAGCCACGGCCCCTGGATGACCTCGGCGAAGCCCGGATAATTCTCCACATCGGTCGTGATCGTGAGCTGGCCGCCTGGTTGCAAGCCCGCGATCAGCACCGGCTCCAGGCTCGCGCGGGCGGCGTAGATCGACGCCGTGTAGCCGGCCGGCCCCGCACCGATGATGAGGACGCGGGCGCGATGGGTCTGAGGCACTTCGGACTTCCCGGATGACTGTGCCTCGAACATATCGGCCGCGCGCATCTCCTCGCAAGCAAACGCGCGGCTCCGGTCCTTGCGCGCCCCGGATCAGGTAATATTCTTTCGTCGCCAACCCGGCCGGCTCGACCCCGGAGCGATGACAGGCATGAAGCAAAACGCCGAGACGCCGCCGCTGGACGCGATCGATCGCCACATACTGGCGGAGCTTCAGTCCGATGGGCGGATGACCAACGTGGAGCTGTCGCGGCGGGTCGATATTTCGGCGCCGCCGTGCCTCAGACGGGTGCGGCGGCTGGAGGAGGCCGGCATCATCCGGGGCTACCACGCTGACACCGATCCGCAGAAACTCGGCTGGGAGATCGTGTTTTTCGCGATCGTCGGGCTGGAGAGCCAGAAGGAGACGGCCCTGTCCGGCTTCGAGCATCTGGTCGCGACCTGGCCCGAAGTGCGGGAGTGCCACATGATTCGGGGCGGGGGAGATTTCCTGTTGAAGCTCGTCGCCCGCGATACCGCCCACGAAAATCGTCTGACGCAGCGCCTGACGGGACTGGCCCCGGTGAGTAGGGTGCAGACGCTGCAGACCATCCGCACCAGTCGCAGCCTGACGGGGGTGCCGCTATGAGTTCCGCGTTCCGGTCCCTCTACACCCACGGCTTCGCGCGGGTCGCCGCCTGCACCATCCGCTGCGCGCTTGCCGATCCAGCGGCCAACGCCGAGGCCGTGCTCGCGATGGCGGCCGAGTGCGACCGGGAGGGCGCGGCGCTCGCCGTGTTCCCCGAACTCGCGCTGTCCGGCTATGCGATCGAGGATCTGCTGCTGCAGGACACGCTGCTCGATGCGGTCGAGCACGCCATCCCGACGCTGCTCGCGGGCTCCGCCCTGCTGCGGCCGCTGCTGCTCGTCGGCGCGCCGGTGCGCCACGCGGGGCGGGTGTATAACGCGGCGCTCGCGATCCAGCGCGGCCGGCTGCTTGGCGTGGTGCCGAAGGTTCACCTGCCGAACTACCGCGAGTTCTACGAACCGCGGCATTTCGCCTCCGGCGCGGATACCGAAGGCGGCGAGATCAGGATCGGGCCGATCACGGCCCCGTTCGGGCCGGATTTGCTGTTCGCGGCCGAGGATGTGTCCGGCTTCGTCGTCGCGGCCGAGATCTGCGAGGATTTCTGGGTGCCGTCGCCGCCCAGCAGCACGGCCGCCCTGGCGGGGGCGACGGTGCTCGCCAATCTGTCCGCGAGCAACATCACGATCGGCAAGGCCGAGACGCGGCGCCTGCTCTGCAAGTCGCAATCCTCGCGCTGCATCGCCGCCTACCTCTACGCTGCGGCCGGGACCGGCAAATCGACGACCGATCTCGCCTGGGACGGGCAGGCCTCGATCTTCGAGAACGGCAGGACACTCGCCGAAACCGAACGCTTTCCGGATGCCGGCCAGCGGGCGGTCGCCGACATCGACCTCGACCTGCTGCGCCAGGAGCGGGCGCAGATGACGACGTTCGACGACAACCGCCGCGCCCTCGGCATCGAACCGGACGATTTCCGGCGCGTCGGGTTCACGCTCGACCCGCCGCCGGACGATCTCGGCCTCAAGCGCCGGATCGAGCGCTTCCCCTTCGTGCCGGCCGATCCGGCAAGGCTCGAGCAGGATTGCTACGAGGCGTACAACATCCAGGTCTCCGGGCTCGTTCAGCGGCTCGGCGCGATCGGCGTCGAACGCGGGGTCATCGGCGTCTCGGGCGGCCTCGATTCGACGCAGGCCCTGATCGTGCTGGCGCGCGCCTTCGATCGGCTGGGCCTGCCCCGGAGCAACATCCTCGCCTACACCATGCCTGGCTTCGCAACCGGCGAGCACACCCGCGGCAACGCGCACCGGCTGATGGCGGCGCTCGGCGTGACCGCGCGCGAGCTCGACATCCGCCCGGCCGCGAAACAGATGCTCGCCGACATGGACCATGGCTTCGCGCGCGGCGAGGCGCTCTACGACGTCACGTTCGAGAACGTGCAGGCCGGTCTGCGGACCGACTACCTGTTCCGGCTCGCCAACCAGCACAACGCCATCGTCATCGGCACGGGCGATCTGTCCGAACTGGCGCTCGGCTGGTGCACCTATGGCGTCGGCGACCAGATGTCGCACTACAACGTCAACGCGGGCGTGCCGAAGACGCTGATCCAGCATCTGATCCGGTGGGTCATCTTCTCCCGCCAGTTCGATCCGGACGTGTCGGCGACGCTGGAGGCGATCCTCGCGACCGAGATCTCGCCCGAGCTGGTGCCGGTCGAGGCCGGGCAGGCGCCGCAGAGCACGGAGGCGCGCGTCGGCCCCTACGAGTTGCAGGATTTCAATCTCTACTACACGCTCCGCCACGGGTTCCGCCCGGCCAAGATCGCGTTCCTCGCCCTGCACGCCTGGGGTGAGGCGGCAGGCGGTGACTGGCCGCCCGGCTTTCCGCCCGAACGCAGACGGGCCTACGACCTGCCGCAGATCAAGAGCTGGCTCCGCGTGTTCCTGCAACGCTTTTTCGGCTTCAGCCAGTTCAAGCGCTCGGCGATCCCGAACGGGCCGAAGGTTTCCGCCGGCGGTTCGCTGTCGCCACGCGGCGACTGGCGCGCGCCGTCGGACGGCAACGCCCGCATCTGGATCGAGGCCTTGGAGCGCGACGTGCCGGATGGGGACGCATGAGGGCGGTCTCCCTCTCGGCCGCTCCCTACGACGGCTACGAATTCCCCCGCGTGCTGGACAGCATGGCGGCCTGCGGGGCGCGCTTCGTCGAGCCCGCCTTCATCGTCGGCTACACCGAACCTTTCGGCGAGGACATTTTCACTCCGGCGAATGCGCGCCGGTACCGCGGGTGGCTGGACGCGAGCGGCCTTGGCTGCCACGCCTTCTCGTCGCATATCGATCTCGGTCGCGACGACGCGCTCGCGGTGTTCAGGGGCCGCATGGATTTCGCCGCCGCCCTCGGCGCCAGGGTCATCAACACGAACGCCGCCGAGCGAAGCCGCCGCGACCGGTTCCTCGTCAATATCGGCCCGCTCGCCGAGCACGCGTCGTCTCTCGGCATGACCATCGGGCTCGAGAACCCGGGCAACGGCGAGGACAACCTGATCAACGACGCGGCCCAGGGTCTGGCTCTGATCGCGGATCTCGGCCTGCCTGCCGTTCGCCTCAACTACGATCCGGGCAACACCGCGTCGCACCGCCCCGGCCAAATCGACGCCGCCGCCGACGCGATCGCGTCCCTTCCCGGATGCGCGCATTTCCATCTCAAGGACGTGCGCCACGACGAGACCGGCTGGCTCTTCACCGTTCCCGGCAAGGGGGAGATCGACTGCGCCGCCATCATGGGCGCGCTGGCGGACCGGCCCGATCTCCCGTTCGCCGTGGAATTGCCGCTCCGGATGCGCCGTCGCCCCGATGCCCAGCCGGTCCGGGCGGCGGAACCCGTGCCACTGGCCGAGATCGAGGCGGCAATGCGGGCGTGCCTCGTCTATGCGCGGCGCTGGATTCCCGGCATTTGAGGGCGCGGGTCAAGTTTGTGAGCGCGGGCACGGATCGTTTTCAACCCCGGCGCGTTGTGCGGCCGCATGATCTCTGGAGACCAACCATGAACCGTACCTTTGCCTTCTCCGCCGTCGCGCTCGCGCTGGCTCTCGCGGCGGGTGCTCCGGTCCCGAGCGCCAACGCGGCCGACAACACCAGCACCAGCACCACCACCACGCACCACAGGACCGTGCACCGGCGCCACGCCACGACGACGCGGCAGGCCCCGGCTCCGCTCGAGGGCAGCAGCGCGCGCCCTGGCGCGGGTGGCATGACCGGATCGCAGGCGGGGCAGGATCCGGCGGCGGCGAAGAACTATCCGCCCACCAACACGCCGTCCGCACCGACCGGGCACTGATTCCGCCCGGTCACGTCTCCCACGCGCCCCGCTCCGCGCTCAGCCCGTGCAGTCCGGCATAGGCGGCGCGGGCGGGGGGCGACCAGCCTTCGAGTAGCCCCTGCGGCACCGCGTACACCTCGACCGCGAGCGGGCGGCACACCGGGAGGGGGTCGCGCGCATCCGGACCCCAGAGCGGCACGGACAGATCGCCGCCCGGGCAGGCCGAGAGCGCGCAGAGCAGGTCGATCTCGGCGAAGAACTCGATATAGTCCCCCGCCAGCGCTGGCGAGGCGCTCATGAAATACATGTCATCGTCGTTCAGGCCCGTGACCTGGAACACGTTCAGCACGTCGTGCACGTCGAACTCGGTCAGCCCGAACGGCAGCACGGCGCGGGTCAGGTTGGAGTGGCAGTTGAAGTGGAAATCCTGCCCGGTTAGCATCCGGTTCACGTACGGGTCGCAGCGCGTGCCGAGCAGGTCGTGCACCCGTCCGCCCTCCGCATCGACCCCGTATCCGGCGAGGCTGTCCGCCGTGATCGTGACGAGCGGGCGCAGGAAGGGCAGGGTGGACCACAGCCGGTCGTAGGTGCTGACATGCGCGCCCTGGAGCTGGCGGGTGCGCGACGCCCACAGCCGCTCGCGCGGATCATGGCGGTTCCAGAGGTTGAGATCGCCGACCTGCGGCCCCTCCGGCGTCAAGACACGAAACACCTGCCCGGCGGCGACCGTCCAGGCGCGCCCCGAGCGGATCGGGATGGTGAAGCCGTCCACCCTCCGCCGCCCCTCCGTTTCGCGGGCCAGGCGGTCGTAGAAGGCGCGATCGACATCGAGCGCCGATCCCTTGGTGGCTTGATAGGCGGCGGGCGGGTTTGGCATGACGGTCCTCCAGGACGCGAGCCTAGCGCAAGCCGCTCGTCCGAAGCATGCGCTGACCGCTCCCGTGAGACGGCCGTTGCGCCTCCCACGCCGAATGACGACATACGGTGCAGATGTTTCGCGAGCAGAGGGGCGACCGGAATGCCGGAAATCGAGAAATCAGACACGGAGTGGAAGCAGGAGCTGACGCCAGAGCAGTACGCCGTGATGCGCCAGCATGGAACCGAACGGGCGGGAACCAGCCCGCTCAACGCGGAAAAGCGGGATGGGGTGTTCGTCTGCGCCGCATGTGGCGCGCCGCTGTTCGATTCCGAGACGAAATACGAGAGCGGCACGGGTTGGCCGAGCTTCTACAAGCCGAAGGAGGGCGCGATCGAGACCTCCGAGGACCATAAGCTGTTCATGGCGCGGACGGAGGTGCATTGCCGCAAGTGCGGCGGTCATCTCGGCCACCTCTTCCCGGACGGTCCGAAGCCGACCGGTGAGCGCTATTGCACGAACGGCGCCGCGCTGAAATTCGAGCCGTCGTCCGGCTGAACGCGGGCGGCCAGGCTGGCTGCGCCTGGCCGCACACCGCCCTCCTTCGGGCATGCGGGGCCGCGCGCAAGGCGTCGGCGGCCAAGTCCGTGCGGCCCGGCGTAAGCAGGATCAGCGCCGCCATGCCGCTGTCGCGGTCGAATCCGGCGGTGGCGGCGACGCGGTTGTCCTTGACTTAGACGTCATGTTCCCGGGCTGAGGCGTGGTGGCCCGCCCTTCGTGCGATAGAGAAACGAGGGTTGCTCGGGCGGACCGAACCGAGCCGAGCCTCACGCACGGGAGGGCGAACCATGGGAGAGTATAGCGGAGCATCCGTGGCATTTGACGTGGCAAAGGCGAAGCACGCGTTGGCGGTTGCCGAGGCTGGCCGGACCGGCGAGATACGGTTCCTCGGTGATTTAGAAAACACGCCGACGACGATCGAGCGGACGATCAAGAAGCTGGCCGGCCGGTATGGCCGGCTGCACGTTTGCTTTGAAGCTGGCCCGACGGGATACGGGTTGTATCGTCAGGTTCAGAAGTTGGGGCACGACTGACTGGTGGTCGCGCCGGCCCTGATCCCGAAGCGTTCGGGCGAGCGGGTCAGGACGAACCGGCGAGATGCGGTCACGCTGGCCCGGCTGCATCGCGCTGGCGAACTGACCGGGGTGTGGGTGCCGGACGCGGTCCATGAGGCCGTTCGTGACCTCGTCCGGGCGCGGGAGGCTGCCTCGGACGACCTGCGCCGCAAACGCCAGCAACGCCTGTCCTTCCTCCTGCGCCATGGCCGGATCTACACCGGAGGTGGCCATTGGACCTTGGCCCATCGGCGCTGGCTTGCCCGGCAGAGCTTCGAGCACGCCGCGCAACAGATCGTATATTGGATTGTCCAGAACACCGGCACGGCGTCGTGGCGCTCGCCGCGCCCGAGCATGTTGCGGGCGGCAATCCGTCCCTGCTGCTGCGCCACGCGCCAGTGCTCGACCCGGATGCCGGGGCCGTCGGCCATGAGCGGGCAGGAGGCGATGTCGCCGGCCGCGTACAGCGCGTCGGGCGCGCGCAAGGTCGCGTCCACGACCACGGCCTCCTTTTCGTCGCGCTCGACGCCGTCGCCGAGGAACCCGGTCCGGGGGGTGATGCCGGCCCCGATGACCGCGAGGTCGGCCTCGATCCTCTCGCCGCCCTCGACCTGCACGGCCCGCAGCTGGCCGTCGCCTTCATACGCCGCTCTCTTGCTCCGGAGCCTGAGCCGCACGCCCTTCCGTTCGGCGGAGGAAGACCGCACCGCATGATACTTTTATTCTTCATTAACAACGGTTATGTCAGCAACCTCGAGCTGCTTTTCAAGGTAAGACGAGTTTGCGCCACAATGATCGAGCAGTGCTCGGAGTAAGCATTGCTCTGCTTAAGTCAGCGCTCGTTTCATCACGCTAGTTCTGGCCTCTGGTGGCTGCTGTCACTTTACCGGAAAGACTGTTCCCACGTTCAGATCTCCATTCGGGAGGATGTACGTTCTCATTCCGTAACTGTCACCTTCATGGATAAAACAACAACTTGAACCGGGTGCGAACCGGGGAGCATCTATTATGCCCCTGGCCGTGCTCTCCACGCCAGGAATGTTCTCTGCTCCGACCCGGCCAACATAGTGACACGTGCTAAAGATCGTAGAGGCCAGGAGAACGCCGAAGCTAGTGGAAACATCCTCTCTGAGAGGATCGGCGGCGCCGGTTCGGGGGACGTGATCTCTAGTTGATCGTGAGGTTTCCAAGCCTTTGTCCACAGCCGCAATCGTCGCCGGGTCGCGGGCGCGTGCGTCGACGTCGGCCAGAAAGCCAGGCAAGCGATCGAGGCCGATAAGTTGCGCGGCCTTCGCGACCTTCTCGGCGGCTTCGCGCAGCCCGGCGTGGTCGGTCGCCAAACCGGCATCCCGTGCGGCGCCACGCAGTAGGATGACAATCGGATCGAGCACAAGCTCGACGTCGTGACGCAGTTCGCGAAGGAGGTGATCGCGCGCGGAACGCCGGCCGAAGTCCGGCGCGATACGCGCGCTTTGCGCGCCTATCTCGGACGCGAAGCCGGACAGGAAGCCGAACTTGCTTGAGTTCAGCCATGTGGACACGCATACGGCGACCTGCACGTCTTGAAGAACGCGAGCTACGCGATCGGACGCTGCGAGATCGTGGCGCTGCTCGGCGGCAACGCGTCCGGCAAGTCGACGACGATGAAGACGATCATGGGCATAGTGCGACCGACGCGCGGCGACGTGCTGTTCGAGCGGCGGAGGCTGAACCGTCTATCCGTCGCTTCCCGCGTGCGGCTCGGGATCGCGCCCGTGCCGGAAGCGCGGCGGCTGTTCCCGCGCATGACGGTGCACGAGAACCTGGAGATGGGCGAGTACACCCGGCCGCGCGGGCCATCGTTCACGCAGGATCTGGCGCGTGTCTACGCGCTGTTCCCCCGTGTGCGCGAGCGGGCCGGGCAGATCGCGGGCACGCTGTCGGGAGGCGAGCAGCAGACGGTCGCGATCGGCCGCGCGCTGATGGCGCGGCCCGGCTGATCTGCACGGACGAACCCTCGATCGGATTGTCGCCGGGCTATGTCGAGCAGGTGTTCGAGATCGTCCGCGCGATCAATGCGCAAGGCACGACCATCTTCATGGTCGAGCAGAACGCCAACATGGCGCTGTCCGTCGCGCATCGCGCCTGTGTGCTGCAAACGGGGCGGGTGGTGCTGTCGGGCGAGGCCGGGGCGTTGCGCCGCGATCCCATGATCCGCGCCGCCTATCTCGGCGAGATGGAGGCGCCTGCCTGAGAGCGGCTCAGTCGAGCCAGCCTGCAGGAGCCTGTGATCCTGCTTACAGCGCCGGGGCTGCAAATTCCGCATGAAATCACCTGGCCGGCGCCTGCGCTGGACGGACAGGGCGCGGGCGAGTGTCTAACGGCTCAGTCGACCGTTCGATCACAGGAGATGACCATGGAGCGCCTCCTCAACGCCGCCGCCGCGGGATTGCTGGCCGGTGTGATCACAACCGGACTCTCCGCCGCGCGTGCCGAAACCATCGACGTCGTGTCGGAAGGGCGGGGTGTGATGATCGATCTCGGAAGCGACACCTCGGCCATGACATACTGGGCGAGGAACGCCGGCAGCATGCACGTGGTAACGACGGTGAACACGGTGCTGAACCAGGACGAGCGCGGAGAGCGGCATGCCGTCGTTCGCTTCGCCTCCGATCTACTGCCGGGCCAGTCTCAGGAGATCTCGATCCCGGTCGGGCTCGGCGAACGTCAGCAGGTGCTCCGTATCCGCCGGATCGGGGACCAGGTCGAGGTGCTGCGGGTTCCCGCCCGCTCCGTCTGACGGCTCGGCCGGAGGGATTTTCCTCGCCGCCGCACGGGTTTACGTTCGCCTGCCCAGAAGGCGAGAGCGAGCATGGCAGCCGAGGAGACGCAGTTCGCGCTGACCGAACACCAGCGCGCGATCCGCGACATGGCGCGAGGGTTCGCGGCGGAAGAGATCGCGCCGCACGCCATCGACTGGGACCAGCGCAAGCACTTTCCGGCCGACGTGATCCGCCGCTCGGCCAGTCTCGGCATGGGCGGCATTTGCGTGCGCGAGGAGATCGGCGGCAGCGGCCTCGGCCGGATGGAGGGCACGCTCATCTTCGAGGCGCTGGCCGAAGCCTGCCCGTCCACCTCCGCCTTTCTCTCGATCCACAACATGGTCGCGAGCATGGTCGATCGTCACGGCGACGAGCGGCAGCGCCACGAGATCGGGTCGCGTCTGTGCAGCGCCGAATGGCTCGGTAGCTATTGCCTGACCGAGCCGGGATCGGGCTCCGACGCGGCCGCGCTCCGGACCCGCGCCGTGGACGACGGCGACGCCTATGTGCTGGACGGGGTCAAGCAGTTCATCTCCGGCGCGGGCGCGAGCGATCTCTACCTCGTCATGGCGCGCACGGGCGCGACCGGGCCGCGCGGCATCTCGGCCTTCCTGATCGAGGCGGACACGCCCGGCCTCTCCTTCGGCCTTGAGGAGAAGAAGATGGGCTGGAACACGCAGCCGACCCGCCAGGTCATCCTGGAGGGCTGCCGCGTGCCCGCGACCAGCCGCCTCGGCCCGGAAGGCGCCGGGTTCCGGATCGCCATGGAGGGCCTCGACGGCGGCCGGCTGAACATCGCCGCCTGCTCGCTCGGCGGCGCGCAGGCGGCGACGCACAAGGCGATCACCTACATGGCCGGGCGCGAGGCCTTCGGCCGGCGCATCGACAGCTTCCAGGCGCTGCAATTCCGCCTCGCCGACATGGTGACGTCGCTGGAAGCGGCCCGCACCCTGCTCTGGCGCGCCGCCGCAGCACTCGACGCCGGCGACGACCGGGCGACGACGCTGTGCGCGATGGCCAAGCGCTTTGCGACTGACACCGGGTTCGCGGTCGCCAACGAGGCGCTGCAATTGCACGGCGGCTACGGCTATCTTGCCGAATACGGCATCGAGAAGATCGTCCGCGACCTGCGCGTGCATCAGATCCTGGAAGGAACGAACGAAATCATGCGGCTCATCATCGCGCGCGGCCTCATCGAGCACCCCGGATGACGGCGGAAGTTGTGGCGCGGGTGGAGGGCACCGCCGGAAGGCTGACCCTGAACCGCCCACGCGCGCTTAACGCGCTGACGCCGGGCATGGTGGCGACGATCGCGGAGGCGCTCGACCGATGGGAGGCTGACCGGCGCGTCCGTTTCGTGCTGCTCGACGGCGCGGGCGAGCGGGGCCTGTGCGCGGGCGGCGACATCAAGGCGCTGTACGAGGCGGTAACGGCGGGCGTGACCGGCTGGGAACAGGCCTTCTTTCGCACCGAGTACCGGCTGAACGCGCGCATCGCCCGCTATGGCAAGCCATATGTCGCGCTGATGGACGGGCTCGTCATGGGCGGCGGCATCGGCGTCTCGGCGCACGGCTCCTTCCGTGTCGTCACCGAGCGGTCCCGGCTCGCGATGCCGGAAACGAGCATCGGCATGTTTCCCGATGTTGGCGGCACGTTCCTGCTGGCGCGCGCGCCCGGCGAACTCGGCACCCATCTCGCGATGACGACGACGCGGATCGGCGCGGCGGACGCGATGCTGTGCGGACTGGCCGATGCCTACGTGCCGTCGGCGCAGCTTCCCGTCCTGATAGCCTCCCTGCACGACAGCGCCGGCGCGGCCGACGTCGAGGCGTGCATCGCGCATTTCTCGCAAGAGCCGCCGCCGGGCCAGCTCGCCGCCGCGCGGGCATGGATCGACGCGTGCTACGCCCACGGCGAGGCCGAGGCGATCCTCGCCGCCCTCTCGGCGCGCCCGGAGAGGGCGGCGCGGGACTCGGCGGAAGCGATGGCGGGCAAGTCGCCGTCCGCCGTGAAGCTCACCTTGCGCGCGTTGCGGGTCGCCGGGAGGGCGGGGCGGCTGGAGCCGTGCCTCGAGCGCGAATACCGCATGGCGCTCGCCTGCGTCGTGCGCCATGATTTTCGCGAGGGTGTGCGGGCGGCGGTGATCGACAAGGATCGCGCCCCGTCCTGGTCTCCCGCCACTCTCGCCGAGGTCTCGCCCGCTCTGGTCAACTCGTTGTTCAACGCACCGGATCATGGCGGCCTCGGCCCCATGGCGTAACGCGCCGCGCGCGAACCCGCGCGCGCCGTCATCGTCGGCGAGCGGCGCCGCGACCGCCCGCCGTCCGGATCGCGGGCATCGCACGGCTGACTGCGGCGAGCAGCGCGTCCTATGCCAAGACGTCGCAGGCTTCGGCTTCCGGCGGCGCCGCGCCGGACCGGTTGCGTTTGGTGCCGAGGCCGACGCGCAGCGCCTCCTCCCGCTTGCGCGCCGAGTAGCCGGGTGCCGTCATGGGATAGTCGGGCGGCAGCCCGAAGGCCGCGCGATAGCTGTCCGGCGTGTGGCCGAGCCGCCTCAGATACTTCCGGAGCATCTGCAGCTTCTTGCCGTCGATCAGGCAGTAGATGAACCGGCCGTCCGGGGTGATCAACTCCTCGACCGGGACGGCGGGGGACGGCCGCGCCGGGATCGCCGGCGGCGGCTCAATCGCCGCCTCGGCGGTGGCGGGCATGATCGTTGCGGACGAGACAGCCGCCTGCAGCAGCAAAAGGTCGATCCGCGCCTGATCCAGCCTGCTCTTGATCTCGGCAAGCCGCTCCTCGAACGACGCTCCACGCTGCATGCGACACGCTCCTGCCGGACGCAAAATTATCTTTCGCAACGAACGTAGACGCAAGAGGCAAAACCGGCCGGAACGGTGCAGCCATATCGGTCGTCGCCGGAACCTGGGCACAACCGGGGCCGGGCGGTGGGTTTGGTGGAGACCGCAAACCGCAGGGAAACTGGAACCGCAGGGAAACTGGCTGGGGGACCTGGATTCGAACCAAGGCTGCCCGGGTCAGAGCCGGGAGTTCTACCGCTAAACTATCCCCCAAGGCGGACCGCGGCGGGGCGCGGCCATTACCACGCGCAAGCCCGAAGGGCAACCCGGCGGGTGAGACTTGCCGGGGTGAGAAGCTCCGCCGAAGATGGGCGGCCATGATCGCCGAGCACGACACTGTCGCCCGCCCATGCTCCCCCCCGTTTGGCGGGGTGTTCGCGGCGCTCGATCTTGGCACGAACAATTGCCGGATGCTGGTCGCGACCCCCGAGGCGAGCGGTTTCCGCGTGCTCGACAGCTTCAACCGCGTGGTCCGGCTCGGCGAGGGGCTGCACGCCACGGGCCGCCTCAGCCAGACGGCCATGGACCGCACGCTCGCGGCCCTTCAAGCCTGCGGGTCGCGGCTTGCGAACCGCAAGCTGCGCGGCGTCCGTGCGATCGCGACGGCCGCCTGCCGCCGGGCCGCCAATGGGGCCGAGTTCCTGGCGCGCGCGCGGCGGGAAACCGGGCTGCCGATCGAGACCATCTCGACCCGCGAGGAGGCTGAACTCGCGCTCGGCAGCTGCGCGCCGCTGATCTCGCCGGATGACCGGCGCGTGCTGCTGTTCGACATAGGCGGCGGATCGACCGAGTTCGGCTGGGTCCGGCTCGCGGCGAATGGACGGCCGGAGCTCGCCGCCACGCACTCCGTGCCGGTCGGGGTCGTCACCCTGGCCGAGCGCTTCGGGCCGTCGGGGCACACCACGGGCGGCTTCGAGAGCATGGTCGCGGAGATCGCGGCGCGGCTCGCCGCCTTCGAGGCGATCCATTGCATCGCCCACGAAATCCGTCAGGGCGGGGTACGGCTGCTCGGCACCAGCGGCACCGTGACTACGCTCGCGGGCGTTGCGCTCGGCCTCACGCGCTACCGCCGCCTCGCCGTGGACGGCACGGTGCTGACCCGCGAGGCGGCGACCCGCGCGCTCGCGTTGCTGCGCGGCATCGGCCGCGAGGGGCTCGAACGGCACGCCTGCGTGGGGCCGGGGCGCGCCGATCTCGTGCTGCCTGGTTGCGCCATCTTCGCGGCCATCCTCGGTCACTGGCCGGCGCCCTTCGTGATCGTGGCCGACCGCGGGCTGCGCGAGGGCATGTTGCTGCGCATGATCGAGAAGGACCGGATGCGGGCCTCGCCGGGCAGGAGCCGGATTTGAGAGGCAGCAAGGGCGCGCTGCCGCCGTCGCGCGCGGCGGAGGTGACGCTGCGGACCGCGCGCAAGCATAAGCCGGCCTCGCAGGCATGGTTGTCGCGGCAGCTGAACGATCCCTATGTCCGCGCCGCAAGGCAGCAGGGCTGGCGCAGCCGGGCGGCCTTCAAGCTCATCGAGCTCGATGACCAATTCAAGCTGCTCCGCCCGGGGATGCGCGTCGTCGATCTCGGGGCGGCCCCAGGAGGCTGGACGCAGGTCGCCGTGAAGCGCGGAGCGGCGCGGGTTGCGGGCGTCGATCTGCTGGCGGTCGATCCCGTCCAGGGCGCGTCCTTTCTGCAGGGCGACTTCACGGACCCGGACATGCCCGACCGGCTCGCGGCGCTGCTCGGCGGCCGCGCCGACCTCGTGCTGTCCGACATGGCGCCGAACACGACCGGCCATGCCGCCACCGACCACCTCCGCATCATGGCGCTGGCCGAAGGCGCGCTCGATTTCGCCCGCACGATCCTGGCGCGGGGCGGCGGGTTTGTGACGAAAGTGTTCCAGGGCGGCTCCGAGCACGACATGCTGAGCGCGATGAAGCGCGACTTCGCCTCCGTCCGCCACGCCAAGCCCCCGGCCAGCCGCAAACAGTCGAGCGAACTCTACGTGATCGCGACGGGCTTCCGCGCGACTTCCGACGAGATTGGCGATAGCCCGCGCGCCGGGCCCCGCAGCGCGTGAGCGGATCAGCTGTCTGAGCTCACGCCTAATTTTGCGGGGCGTCTCCCAAGCATTTCGCGACGGCGACGGGCGGGGTTACTGCGCATCGATCCCAGCACGAAACGGATCAGCTCCATCAACCCGTCCGTTCCGACAGCGATGCCGGTCGTGAAGATCGTCCCCGCGTAGAGCAGGATGACGTCGCGGGTTCTTGCTCTCTCCTTGTCTTCCACAACGACCGAACCCGTCAGATTGCCGGTGCTGATCCGGGTCAGCCACTCCCTCGTGAGGGCCGGGGCCGATCTGGCGAGCAGCACGGATTTCACCCTGAGATTCGTGGCGAAGATGAGGTTGATCGAACCAACGTCCGGATTGTCCGCGAGATAGTCGTCCTCACATTCGGTTTCGGTCTGGCATCCGTTGCGGATGCGGCTTTCCGGCAGCCTGATCCAGTAATGCAAGACCATGTCCGGTCGCGAGTGCTAGAAGGAACGCGTCCAGCGTGCCCTTTACGTAGATGTCGCCGGAGCGAACCTGCTCGGAAAGCTTCCGGATCGCTACCGTGAACCCCGTACGTGCTCCGGGAGAGGCGTCGAGAAGAGCGTTCCCCGAGGCCGGAGCGTTGCCTGGCCGATGTTCGTAGATATTTTCCTTGACCTCGCTCGTCATTGCCGGACCTGACAATCCGTAAGCGTATGCCTCCTGGATGTGCCCAGGAAAGCGGACGTAGATGTATTCGCACGGATGAGACGGCGATGGCGGCGCGATGCCGCGGAAAGCCAGCACGAACGTCGTCTGTTCTGGGCGTCGATGCTGAACTCGATCGGGTCTTCTCGCCGAATTTGCAATCGGAGCCGGCCGAGAGATGCGTGGTCGGAACGAGTTGCTCATGTTCGAGGAACACGTTCCTCAGCTGCGGCGCGGACCACGACAACAAGGCCGCCGACAGGGCGATCAGGAGCACGCCAGGAATCAGCTCCCGGCCGTTCTGCGGAACTCTGATCCCGATCAGCCGGGCAAACATCAAAGCAGTCTCCGATGGTTAGCAGCTCATCGGGCGGTCGCATCGCCGCCCATGAAGAGAGACCGCCACAGCGGCCGGATATTCCTTGCCTGTGAGCATCGGACTGGACGCATGCTGCTTGCGCGGGCCGAAAGCGCCGGAGATCGCTGGGCGCTGCAATGCAGCACGGAGCGCTTGCAGGGAGGCCTGCGGCGGCCTATGTGGAGCCGCCAAGGCTTCGGGCCGCGAACGCTAGGCCTAAGCGGAGCGAAAGGTGTGCCCGACCATGGCTCTCGACACTCCGGCTGACGTGGCTACGGCCCATGCGCAAGGGGCTGGCGGGCCGGGCCTGTCGCGGGTCGAGGAGGCGCTTGCTTTCGATGACGTGTTGCTGGTGCCCGCCTACTCGCAGGTGCTGCCGAACGAGACCAGCACGCGCGCGCGCCTGACCCGCACCATCTGGCTGAACGTGCCGCTGATCTCGTCCGCGATGGACACCGTCACCGAGGCGTCGATGGCGATCGCCATGGCGCAATGCGGCGGTTTGGGCGTGATTCATAAGAATATGACGCCGGATGAGCAGGCGGCGCAGATCCGGCAGGTGAAGAAGTTTGAGTCGGGGATGATCGTCGACCCGTTGACGATTTACCCGGACCAGACGCTCGCCGACGCGCGCGCGATCATGACCCAGAATCGCATCAGCGGCGTGCCGGTCGTGGAGCGGGCGAGCCGGCGGCTTGCGGGCATACTCACCCATCGCGACGTGCGCTTCGCGACCGATCCCGGCCAGCGCGTGTCCGAGCTGATGACGTGCGAGAATCTGGTGACCGTGCCGCTCGGCGTCGATGCGGATGAGGCGCGGCGCTTGCTGCATCGCCGTCGGATCGAGAAGCTGCTTGTGGTGGACGCGGCCTATCGCTGCGTCGGGCTGATCACCGTCAAGGACATGGACAAGGCGCAGGCGCATCCGCTGGCGATGAAGGACGAGCTCGGGCGGCTTCGCGTGGCGGCGGCGACCGGCGTCGGCCCGGACGGCGAGGCGCGCGCGGCCGCGCTGATCGGGGCGGAGGCCGATGTCGTCGTCGTCGATACGGCGCACGGGCATTCGGCCGGCGTGCTCGCGACCGTCGATCGCATCAAGCGCATGTCGAACGCCGTGCAGGTGATCGCGGGCAATGTCGCGACCCCGGAAGGCGCGCTCGCGCTGATCGATGCCGGCGCGGACGCGGTTAAGATCGGCATCGGTCCGGGCAGCATCTGCACGACGCGCGTGGTCGCGGGGGTCGGCGTTCCGCAATTCTCGGCGGTGATGGAGACGGCCGCCGCCTGCCGGGACCGGGACGTGCCGGCGATCGCCGACGGCGGACTGCGCACCAGCGGCGACGTCGTGAAGGCGCTGGCGGCGGGCGCGGACACGGCCATGATCGGCAGCCTGCTCGCCGGAACGGACGAGGCGCCGGGCGAGGTGTTTCTCTATCAGGGCCGCTCCTACAAATCCTATCGTGGCATGGGCAGCATCGGGGCGATGTCGCGGGGTTCCGCCGATCGCTACTTCCAGCAGGAGATCAAGGACCGGCTCAAGCTGGTGCCGGAAGGCGTGGAGGGGCGGGTCGGCTACAAGGGATCGGTCGTGAACGTCGTCCATCAGCTGGTAGGCGGCTTGCGCGCGGGCATGGGCTATACCGGCAGCCGCACCATCGCCGAACTGCAGACGCGGACCCGATTCCGGCGGGTGACCGGGGCGGGCTTGCGCGAGAGCCACGTTCATGACGTGGCGATCACGCGGGAAGCACCGAACTATCGGCAGGAGTAGCCGGATGCCGATGCGGGCGCGCGCGTGACGCCCGCCGCGAGGCTCGCGTCAGCGATCGAGCTGCTCGCCGCGATCGAGGCGGCCCCGCGCAAGCCCGCCGACGCCGTCGCCAACGACTTCTTCCGCGGCCGCCGCTACATCGGATCGGGCGACCGCCGCGCCGTCTCCGACCGCGTCTGGCGCGTGCTGCGCAGCCGCCGCCGGCTCGCCTGGTGGCTCGCGCGCGGCCCGGGCGCGCCGACCGCCCGCATGCTCGCCGCCGCCTCGCTGCTGCTGGAGGGCTGGACGCTGGCGGGCGTCGCGCAGTCCTTCTCGGGCGGGCGCTTCGGCCCCGAGCCGCTGGAGGCGGCGGAACGGGCGGCGCTGCGCGGCCTGGAGGGCCACACGCTCGACCACCCGGAGATGCCTGACGCGGTGCGGTTCGAGCTGCCGGACTGGCTCTGCCCGCTGCTCGCCGCGCGTTTCGGAAGCGATTTCCCGGCCGAGATGGCGGCATTGGCGGAACCCGCGCCGCTCGACCTCCGCGTCAACACGCTGAAAGCGACCCGCGACGAGGCACAGGCGATGCTGCGGGAAGAGGGCGTCGAGAGCGAACCGACGCCGCTCTCGCCCTGGGGCCTGCGCATCCCCTCGCGGCTTGCCGTGACGAACGGGCCCGCCTTCCAGTCCGGCGCGGTCGAGATCCAGGACGAGGGTAGCCAGCTCATCGCCGCCCTGGTCGATGCGCGGCCGGAGATGCGGGTCGCGGACTATTGCGCGGGAGCAGGCGGCAAGACGCTCGCGCTCGCGATGACCATGGGCAATCGGGGCCACATCGTCGCCTGTGATGTCTCCGCCCCGCGGCTCGAAGCGGCGGTGCGGCGCTGCAGGCGCGCGGGCGTTCACAATGCCGAGCGGCACCTGATTGCGGAAGGCGACAAATGGGCCAAGCGCCGGGCGGGCACGTTCGACCGTGTGCTAGTCGATGCGCCGTGTACCGGCACGGGCACCTGGCGGCGCAATCCGGACGCGCGAGGACGGCTGCGCGAGAGCGATCTCGCCGAGCTTGCGGGCAAGCAGGCAACGATCCTCGATGCGGCTGCCCGGCTGGTTCGCAACGGCGGGCGTTTGGTCTACGCTACCTGCTCGCTGCTGCAAGAGGAGAACGAGGCACAGGTGTCCGCCTTTCTCGCGCGCCGCCCGGACTTCGCGCTCGTGCCGCTGAGACGGGCCTGGAGCCTGGACAGTGCCTGCCCGGGCGATGGCGCTTGCCTGTCCCTGACACCGCTTCGGCACGAGACGGATGGATTTTTCGCGGCGGTGCTGGAGCGGAGCGCATGATCTCGGTCAGACGCGCGCGTGTGTCCGATGCGGTCGCGATCGCCGCCGTCCACGTCGCCGCCTGGCGCAGCGCCTACCCCGGCATCCTGCCGGACGGCTTCCTCGCCCGTCTGTCGGTGCCGCGTCAGGCGGCCCATTACGACGCCGCGATCAGGAGCGGCGAGTGCGTCTATGTCGCCTCCGCCTCGGGCCTCGACGTGCCTTCCGGCTCCGGCGCCCGTGTCGTCGGTTTTGCGACTGCCGGGCGGACCCGCGCCGGGATGGGATCGGTGAACGGCCGGGCGCTCGCGGAGGGCGAGATCGAGACGCTCTACGTGCTGGACGACTGGCGCGACCGAGGCATCGGCCGCCGTCTGATCCGGGCGACGGCGGGCCATCTGGCGGAAAGCGGGTGCCGCTCGGCCTTTCTGTGGGTGCTGCGCGAGAACCCGAGCCGCTGGTTCTACCAGCGCCTCGGCGGGCGGGCGGTGGCTGAGGCCTCGATCGTCGTCGGCGGCCAGTCTGTCCCGCAGACGGCTTTCGTCTGGGATCCGATCGAGCGGCTGCTGCAGGCCTCTCCCCAGGCGTCGTAGCCGTGCGGCGCGCTTGGCGACGGTCGCCTCAACAAATTTCGGAGCTTCTTCGATGACCCGACGCGGCCTGTTCGCGGCCTTTGCCCTAGCCGCCCTGACCTCCACACCCGTGCTCGCCCAGCAACCCCCGGTCACCGCCCAGAATGCCTGGGCGAGGGCGACCCCGCCCGGCGCCTCGACAGCCGCCGTCTACATGACCCTGACCAGCCACTCCGCCGACAAGCTGATGGCCGTCTCGACGCCTGCCGCAAGCAAGGCCGCCGTGCATGAGATGAGCATGGAGGGCAACGTCATGCGCATGCGCCCCGTCGAGGGCGGCCTCGACCTGCCGGCCGGCAAGCAGGTGAAGCTCGCGCCCGGCGGCTATCACGTCATGCTTGAAGGGTTGGAGGGACCGCTGAAGGCGGGGCAAGAGCTGCCGGTGCATCTTACCTTCCAGAATGCGCCGCCCCTGGACGTGGAAGCGCATGTGCGCCCCATTGGCGCGTCCGGTCCGGGAGATGGGGGCAAGGACCACGGAGCCATGCCCGGAATGACGATGAGCAAGTGAGGACAGGATGAAGCGCACATTGACGCTCGCGGCTTGCGCCGCATTTGCGGGCATGATCCTCGCGGCCGGCGTACTGGCGGTCCCCCGCCTGCTCGCGCCGGCGCCCGCCCCGGCCACGGCTGAGATCGGCGGGCCGTTTCGCCTGACCGATGGCGCGGGCCGGACCGTCACGGACGCAAGCTTCCGTGGCAAGTGGATGCTGGTCTATTTCGGCTACACCCATTGCCCGGAGGCCTGTCCGACCGCGCTGCAGGACATCGCGACCGCGCTCGACGGGCTCAGCCCCGCCGCGCGGGCGAAGGTGGTGCCGGTGTTCATCACGATCGATCCGGCGCGCGATACCCCTGCGGTGATGCAGGCCTACGTGTCCGGCTTCGGCCCCACGTTCGTCGCGCTCTCCGGAGACCCCGCCGCGATCGCCGAGGCCGAGAAGAAGTATCGGGTCTATGCCGTGAAGCATCCGACCGGGGGCGGCGACTACGAGATGGATCACTCCTCCATCATCTATGTCATGGACCCGCAAGGCCGGTTCGTCGCCAATTTCACGCATGAGACCAGCCCGGAGCAGATAACCGACAAGCTGAAGCAGCTGGGAGCGTGAGCGGGTGCGACGCTTCGTGGCCGTCGGGGGCGCGTTGATGCTGGGGGCCGGCGCTTCCTTCGCCGCCTTCGCCTGGACCCGGCCGCGCGCCGCCATTTGGGCCATCGACGATCCGGCCGAGGTCGCGCTCGGCCGGCGTGTCTATGCCGGGAACTGCGCCTCCTGCCACGGCGACCGGCTGCAAGGGCAGGCGCGCTGGTGGAAGCCTGGGCCGGACGGGATGCTGCCCGCGCCGCCGCACGACGCGAGCGGCCATACCTGGCAGCACTCGGACGCGGAGCTGCACGAGCTGGTGGCGCACAGCGTCTACAAGTTCACCGCTCCCGGCTATCGCAGCGCCATGCCCGCCTTCGCGGGGAGGCTGAGCGCGCGCGAAATCGCCGCCAGCATCGCCTACATCAAGAGCACCTGGCCGCCGGGCGTGCGCGCCTATCAGGCGGCGCAGAATCCGGGCGGGCCGTTGCTCGCCGATCTGCCCGGCGATTGGCATTTCCCGGCCACCTGCGGCTACCATCTCGGGCCGCCCGGCGGCTGAAGGACGAGGACAGGACCGATGGCTGACACGGACACGCACGCGGAACCGGTTCTGATCCTCGATTTCGGCAGCCAGGTGACGCAGCTTATCGCCCGGCGCGTGCGCGAGGCGGGCGTCTATTGCGAGATCTGGCCGTTCAACGCCGATCCCGACCGCATCCGGTCCTTCGGCGCGCGCGCGTTCATCCTGTCGGGCGGCCCCGCCTCCGTCACCGAGGAGGCGACCCCGCGCGCGCCGGATTGCGTGTTCGAGGCGGGCGTGCCGGTGCTTGGGATCTGCTACGGCCAGCAAACGATGTGCGCCCAGCTCGGCGGCGAGGTGGAGGTCTCGGACGACCGCGAATTCGGCCGCGCTTGCCTGCAGGTTACGGATGAGTGCGCATTGTTCGACGGCGTGTGGGAGACCGGTTCGCGCGAGCAGGTCTGGATGAGCCATGGCGATCTCGTGACGCGCCTGCCGCCGGGATTCCGCTCCGTCGGCACGAGCGAAGGCTCGCCGTACGCCGCGATCGCCGACGACAAGCGCCGCTACTACGGTGTGCAGTTTCACCCGGAGGTGGCGCACACGCCGCATGGGGCACAGCTCCTGCGCAACTTCGTCCATCATGTCGCTTGCCTGAAGGGCGATTGGACGATGGCGGCGTTTCGCGAGACCGGGATCGCGCGCATCCGGGCGCAGGTGGGGCGGGGACGGGTGATCTGCGGCCTCTCGGGCGGCGTCGACAGTTCGGTCGCGGCGGTGCTGCTGCACGAGGCGATCGGCGACCAGCTCACCTGCATCTTCGTCGATCACGGCCTGTTGCGCGCGGGCGAGGCGGAGCAGGTGGACCGCACCTTCCGCGACCGCTTCAACATCCGCCTCGTGCATCGCGATGCATCGGATCTGTTTTTCTCGGCGCTGGACGGCGTGAGCGATCCCGAGGAGAAGCGGCGTGCGATCGGCCGCGTGTTCATCGACGTGTTCGAGGAGGAGGCGGCCAGGACCGGCGGCGCCGACTACCTCGCGCAAGGCACGCTGTATCCGGACGTGATCGAGAGCGTGAGCTTTGCCGGCGGCCCGTCCGTCACGATCAAGTCGCACCACAATGTCGGCGGCCTGCCCGCGCGGATGCGGATGCAACTGGTCGAGCCGTTGCGCGAGCTGTTCAAGGACGAGGTGCGCGCGCTCGGCCGCACGCTCGGCCTGCCCGCGTCGATCGTCGGGCGGCACCCGTTCCCAGGGCCAGGGCTCGCCATCCGCATCCCCGGTCCGGTCGATCGCGAGAAGGTTGCGCTGCTGCAGAAGGTGGACGCGGTTTTTCTCGACGAGATCCGCGCGGCCGGCCTGTACGACGCGATCTGGCAGGCGTTCGCCGTGCTGCTGCCGGTCCGCACGGTCGGCGTGATGGGCGACACCCGCACCTACGACCAGGCCTGCGCGCTCCGGGCCGTCACCAGTTCGGACGGCATGACGGCGGAAGTCTATCCGTTCGACGCGGCGTTCCTCACGCGCGTCGCCGGGCGGATCGTGAACGAGGTGCGGGGGATCAACCGCGTCACCTACGACATCACGAGCAAGCCGCCGGGAACCATCGAGTGGGAGTGAGGGGCAAGCTCTTATCTTCGAAGGAGACCGACAATGAGCCAGGAACTGTCCGGGAAAGTCGCGGCGATCACCGGGGCCGCGTCGGGCATCGGTCTCGAATGCGCGAAAACGCTGCTCGCGGCCGGCGCCCGGGTCGTTCTGATCGACTTCGACGAGACGAAGCTGAAGGATCTCTGCGCCGGGTTCGGGGCCGAGGCGATCCCGCTGGTGATCAACCTCACCGATCCGAAGAGCGTCTCCGGCATGATGCCGCAGATTCTGGACCGGGCCGGCCAGCTAGACATCTTCCACGCGAATGCCGGGTCGTACGTGGGCGGGGAAGTCGTCACCGGCGATCCGGACGCCTGGGACCGGATGCTCAACCTCAACATCAACGCCGTGTTCCGCTCCATCCACGCCGTTCTGCCGCACATGGTGGAGCGCCAGACCGGCGACATCATCGTGACCAGCTCGGTCGCGGGCTTCATCCCGGTCGTCTGGGAGCCGATCTACACGGCATCGAAACATGCGGTCCAGGCCTTCGTCCATACGCTGCGGCGGCAGGTGAACAAGCACGGCATCCGCGTCGGCGAAGTCGCTCCCGGCCCGGTGGTAACGGCTCTGCTGAAGGATTGGCCCAAGGCGAAACTCGATGATGCGCTGGCTTCGGGCAGCCTGATGGAGCCGAAGGAGGTGGCCGACGCCGTGCTGTTCATGCTCACCCGGCCAAGAAACGTCGTCATCCGGGATCTCGTCGTCTTGCCGCAAGGCCTCGATCTCTGATCCAAACTCAACCGGATCAGCTTGGGACCGGGGACACCCCGAACAGCCACGGGTGCGCGGCCCATAGCGCCGCCCAAAGCGCGCATCCCAGCACCGGCACGATCCAGCCGATCTCGCCCAGCCGCAGGCGGTTTCGCCCGGCGACGATGGCGCCGAACGGCAGGATCGAGGTTCGCGCCGCAAGCAGCCCCCACCCGCGCGGATCGCGGCGGGCCACCTTCGCGTCGATCGACGGCATGCCCGCGAGCGCGGTGACGAGAAACGCACCGAAGAACAGCAGCGAGGCGGTGTCGCCGTTGCCGAGCAGGTGCGCGCCCGCCCAGAGCGCGAAGGCCCACAGCATCGGATGGCGCGTGACGCGCAGGATGCCGCGCGGCTCCGCGCTCATCGCGCTTTCGCCGCCCACGGCCGTCGGATTGCGGACCGATACCGAGGCGACGAGCAACACGCATGCCGCCAGCATGACCGCGACGATACACCACCGCAGCCAGACCGGGGCGAACCAGAGCGGCGTCCTCTCGGCCCGGCCGTAACTCACGATCAGGAACACGAGCGCCGCCACCGAGAGGAGCGAGAACACGCCCCGGAACGCGCCGTCGCCGATCCGTCCCGCCACCGCTCGGCGAACGCCCGTCCCGGCGATGCCCAGATGCGCCCCCACCCAGATCAGAGCCGCGGCTGCGAGCAGACCCATGTTATCTCTCCCCGTGCCGAACCGCCGTTGACGCGCCGCACGCCAGAACCCATGTTGACGGTGCCAACATAAGCGGGAGTGTTGACGATGCCAACATCACGTTCCGCTGAGCGTACGGCGTCCGCCTATCACCACGGCGATCTAAGGCGCGGTCTGCTGGATGCCGCGGAGAGCCTGCTTGAGCGGGACGGCGGGCCGGCGGCGCTCTCCCTGCGTGAAGTGGCGCGGGCGGCCGGGGTGTCGCACAACGCGCCGTACCGGCATTTCGCCGACCGCGAGGCGCTGCTCGCGGCGCTCGCGGCCGAGGGCTTCTCCCGGCTGGCGGCGGCGCTGAAGGCGGCGGCGGCGAGTTCCCCACCGACGCGCGCCCTCGCGGCCGGGCGCGCCTATCTCCGGTTCGCGCGAACGCACCGGGCGCTCTACCTGCTCATGTTCGGCCCGGACATCCGCAAATGCGCGCACCCGGCGCTGGCGGCGGCGGCAAGGGCGGCATTCGCGGCGTGGCAGTCGGGGCGGACCGGGGGCGGGGAGTCCGCGAGACACGTGCGGCACGAGGCGGTCGGCGGCTGGGCGCTGGCGCACGGCCTCGCCCATCTGATCGTTGACGGACAGCTTGCGGACGATCTCGCCGAGGACGATTACCGCGCGCTGATCGAGGATGTGCTAGCGACCTACAGCGCGGGCCTGCGCGCCGGCGCGGCAGGCTGACGACTCTGCGCGCGCGGGAGGCGTTTGGGGGATGAACACGACCTGGACGGTTCTCGACATCGCGGGCGCGATCGCGCTCCTGCTCTGGGGCGTCCACATGGTTCAGACCGGCATCCAGCGCGCGTTCGGCGCCGATCTCCGCCGCCTGCTCGGCGCGGCGCTGCGCAACCGCCTCGCCGCCTTCGGGACCGGCCTCGGCGTCACCGCAATCCTGCAGAGCAGCACCGCGACCGGCCTCATGCTGACCGGCTTCGCGGCCGGCGGCGCGGTCGATCTCGTGCCAGGGCTTGCCGTGATGCTCGGGGCCAATGTCGGCACCACGCTGATTGTGCAGGCACTCTCCTTCGACGTGGCGAGCGTCTCGCCGGCGCTCGTGCTGATGGGCGTGATCCTGTTCCGGCGCGGCACGCAAAGCCGCACCCGCGATCTCGGCCGCGTCATGATCGGGCTCGGGCTGATGCTGCTGGCCTTGCGGCAGCTGCTGACCGTGCTGACGCCGTACGCGGACGTGCCGAGCCTGCGTCTGCTGCTCGGCGCGATGGCAGACCAGCCGCTGCTCGATGTCGCGCTCGCCGCGGTGCTGACCTGGGCCGCGCATTCGAGCGTCACCGTCGTGCTGCTGGTCATGTCGTTCGCGGCGAAGGGGGTCGTGCCGCCGCAGGCGGCGATCGCGCTCGTGCTCGGAGCCAATCTCGGCAGCGCGCTCAACCCCGTGCTCGAAGGCGGCGCGGGGCACGACCCGGTCGCGCGCCGCCTGCCCGTCGGCAACCTGCTGAACCGGGTGATTGGCTGCGTGATCGCGCTTGCGGGACTGCACTGGATTGGGCCGTTCGCGGCCGGGCTGGAGCCGGATCTCGCCCGCGTGGTCGCCGATCTTCATTCCGGCTTCAATGTCGTGCTGGCGCTGCTGTTCCTGCCGCTGCTCAAGCCGTATGCGCGCCTGCTCGGATGGTTGCTGCCGGCGCGCGTCGATCCCGAAGACCCGTCGCGGGCGCGCTATCTGGACCCGGCCGCGATCGACCAGCCCCCGGTCGCGCTCGCCGGCGCCGCCCGCGAGGCCTTGCGGGTGTCCGACCTGCTCGAACGGATGCTGCACGCGGCCGCCGAGGCGCTTTCGCGCGCCGACCGCACGCGCATCTCCGGCACCCGCCGCTACGCCGACGTGATCGAGACGCTGACCTCGGCGATCGGCCTGCATCTGGCTTCCCTCGAAGCCGATGCGCTGACCGAGGCCGACCAGCGGCGCCGGGGGGAAATCCTGACCTTCACCTCCCAGCTCGCATCCGCCGCCGAGATCGTGGATCGGGACATCATGGCCAACGCCGCGCGACGCATGAAGCGCGGCGTTCCCATTCCACCCGGCGAGCGCGAGGAGGCCGGCCGGCTGCTCAGCCGGCTGGTCGGGAATCTACGGGCGGCGGCGGCCGTGTTCATCAGCGCCGATACGCGCGCGGCAAGGCTGCTCGTGGCCGAGAAGGAGGCTTTCCGGGCGTTGGAACTCGCCGCGACCCGGGAGCATTTCGCCCGCCCGGGGCACGCCGGGCAGGCGGGTCCGCCCCGGCTCGAATTGCTGCGGGATCTCAAGCGCATCAACGCGCATCTGGTCGCCGCCGCCGCCTACCCCGTGTTGGAGAGCCAGGGCGAATTGCTGCCCAGCCGGTTGCGCGCTGACCTCACGGATGGCTGAGCAACGGTATTCCTGGATTTGCCGGTCATGGCCGAGTTGAGGATTCCCACACGGGGAAAGGTGTTCGTCCCGCCACACCCTTCCATATTGTGTGCCGCTAGCGGCTTCGAACACAAGATGGAGTAGATGGTGATTGACGCCCGCGCCCACGGGCGCAGGATGACGAGGTTGGCCGTGAGTTGGGCCGAACAGCCGAGGGGGACACCTGATTGCTCGACGCAGTACAGATGCCGGGTCGCTACCAGGTGCGGACGGACCAGAGCCGGGACACGCTCCTGACCGATTTCGGGCGCGCCACGCTCGGGGATCGCTACCTCATGCCGGGCGAGAGCTACCAGGATCTGTTCGCGCGTGTCGCCAGCCAGTACGGCGACGACGCCGCGCACGCCCAGAGACTATACGACTACATCAGCAAGCTCTGGTTCATGCCGGCCACGCCCGTGCTGTCGAACGGCGGCACCGAGCGCGGCCTGCCGATCTCCTGCTTTCTGAACGAGGCCTCGGACAGCCTGGACGGCATCGTCGGCCTCTGGAACGAGAATGTCTGGCTCGCCTCCAAGGGCGGCGGCATCGGCAGCTACTGGGGCAATCTCCGCTCCATCGGCGAGAAGGTGGGCGGCGTCGGCAAGACGTCCGGCGTGATCCCGTTCATCCGGGTGATGGACAGCCTGACGCTCGCGATCAGCCAGGGCTCGCTGCGGCGCGGCTCGGCCGCCGTCTACCTGCCGGTCTCGCATCCCGAAATCGAGGAGTTCATCGAGATCCGGCGGCCGACCGGTGGCGATCCGAACCGCAAGGCGCTCAACCTGCATCACGGCATCCTGCTGCCGGATGCGTTCATGCGCGCGGTCGAGGCGGACGAGGCCTGGCCGCTCACCTCGCCGAAGGACGGCAGCATCGTGCGCTCCATTTCGGCGCGCGCCCTGTGGATTCGCATCCTCACCGCGCGCATCGAGACGGGCGAGCCGTATCTGATCTTCAGCGACCACGTGAATCGCGCCTTGCCGCAGCATCAGAAGCTGGCCGGGCTGACGGTCAAGACCTCCAATCTCTGCGCCGAGATCACGCTGCCGACGGGAAGGGACCAGCACGGGCGCGACCGCACGGCGGTCTGCTGCCTGTCCTCGCTGAACCTTGAAACGTGGTTCGACTGGAAGGACCATCCGCTGTTCATCGAGGACGTGATGCGCTTCCTCGACAACGTGCTCGAGGATTTCATCCAGCACGCGCCGGAGGGAATGGAGCGCGCGAAATATTCCGCGATGCGCGAGCGCTCGGTCGGTCTCGGCGTGATGGGCTTTCACAGCTTCCTGCAAAGCCAGAACGTGCCGTTCGAGAGCGTCATCGCGAAAGTCTGGAATCGCCGCATGTTCCAGCATATCCGCGCTCAGGCGGATGCGGCGTCGGCGATGCTGGCCGAGGAGCGCGGCCCGTGCCCGGACGCACGGGATTTCGGCATCATGGAGCGCTTCTCGAACAAGATGGCGGTCGCGCCGACCGCGTCGATCTCGATCATCGCGGGCAACGCCAGCCCTGGCATCGAGCCGATCGCGGCCAACGTGTTTTTGCAGAAGACATTGTCCGGCAGCTGGACGGTCCGCAACCGGCATCTGCAGAAGCTGCTTGCAGCCAAGGGGCAGAACACGGACGAGGTCTGGTCCTCGATCACGCTCCGCGCCGGCAGCGTGCAGCATCTCGAGTTCCTGACGGAGCAGGAACGGGCCGTATTCAAGACAGCGTTCGAACTGGATCAGCGCTGGGTCGTGGAGCACGCGGCCGACCGCGCGCCGTTCATTTGCCAGAGCCAGTCGGTCAACATCTTTCTGCCAGCCAACGTCCACAAGCGCGACCTGCATCAGATCCATCAATTGGCGTGGAAGAAGGGGGTCAAATCGCTCTACTACTGCCGCAGCCTGTCGATCCAGCGGGCCGACACGGTGAGCGAGAAGGCGCTCGATCGCCCGATCGATCTCAGCGCCGGAGCCGCAAGCGCGCCGGAGGCGACCCTGCCGCTGACCGTCGGGCCGGCGGTTCCGAAGGTCGCGAATTACGAGGAGTGCCTCGCCTGCCAGTAGGGATGACGCGATAGGACGGAAGCTGGATTCGTGCGTTATTACAGAGCGTGAACGGCGCGGCGCATAGTGCCTCGGCAACGTATGGCTCGCCCGGCCACCTCCAAAGGTCACAGCAGTCCAGGAGCCAGCTTCTCCCGTTCCCAGCCCAGCAGGAAGGCCATCTCGCGCTCGAGCCACGCCGCCGACAGGATTTCCGTCCCCCATTCCGCCGTGCGGCCCGCGTACTCGCCCATCAACCAGATGTGGCGAATAGGCACGAACAGCAGCACAGCGTGCTCGTCGGCCGGCGCCACTGGCCGGACGGAGCGATAACCCTCCAGGCCGGCTAACGAACGTCGGTCGCGCCGGTCGGTCCGGCCAGAGGCGATCGGTGCCTCATGGTCAGCTCGGCGATCACCGACGATACTTCCCCGGCGGTCCGGGGCGCGTCCCAGCCGAGGGCGTCGCCGGCGACCGAGGCGATCGCGTCCAGATCCCGACGGGTCAGCGCGCCGGTGATGGCGAGCGTCGTCCTGCGCATCACGATGTCCGCGAGATGCCCGACACGCTCGCGGCGGGCGATCCAGTCGATTTCGGCAAGGCTGTAGCCGGACGAGTCCGGCAGGCGATCCGCGTCGGTCCATTTGCCCCGGTGGCGGGCGATCGCGAGGGCGGGGGTGCCGTAGCGCCGCAGCATCTGGTCCAGCCGCGCCTCCGGCAGCCCGGTCTCCCGCGTGGCCTCGGTAAGCCATCGGGCGCGCTCCTCGGCCGCGCGTGGAAACGCCTTGCCCCCGCCGATCGGAAGCGCGCTCGTGGATTTCACGCGGCTGCGTCCGAGCCGGGCGAGGATCGTGTCGGCGACCTCCTCGGCGAAGCCGCGAAAGGTGGTCCACTTGCCGCCCACAAGGGAAATGATCGGGAACGGCCGGTCGCCTTGCGGCTCTGTGACCGGTGCCGAGTGGTCGCGGCTGATCAGGCCGGGCGTGCTTGCGTCCGAGGCCGGCAGCGGCCGGATGCCGCTATAGGCATAGACGATCTGGTCTCGTCCGAAATGGAATCCCGGCAGTAGCGACCGGAGGCTGTCGAGCAAATAGTCGATCTCCGAATCCGCGCATCGCACGTCATCCGGGTTGCCGGCCGGGATGTCGGTCGATCCCACGAGGGCCCGGCCGAGATAGTCGAACACGAGGCAGATGCGCCCGTCATCCGCCTCGAAGTAGATCATCCGACCGTTCAGGCTGCGCACAAGCTCGTCGTGGTCGAGGAGGATGTGCGAGCCCTTCGTGCCGCCGATCATCTTCGACGGCGCCCCGAGAGTCGCGTTCACCGCGTCGATCCACGGCCCCGCCGCATTGACGACGATCCCGGGCCGGGCCGAAAACGTCTGCCCGTCCACCGTCGCAAACGCCAGCGTGTCGCCGCTTGCCGAGGTCAAGGTCGCGTAGTTGAGCGCCGCCGAGTCGGGGCGAGCGGCCAGCCCGTCTTGCACCAGCTCCAACACCAGCCGTTCCGGGCAGGTGATCTTCGCGTCGTAATACGTGCCGGCGGCGACGATCGAGTTCGTCAGACCCGGCATCTCACGCAGCGCGCGGCGTTTCCCGACCAGCTTGTGGCCCGGCATCACCCGGCTGCGCGAGCCGTAGAAGTCGTAGAGCGCGAGGCCCGTCTTGACGAGGAAGACGCCGCGGCTTCGGGGCGCGCGCGTCGAGCCCGCCATCGTGCGCAGGGCCGCCGGGATGCCGCGCATCCAGGAGAAGATCGGGATGACGGTCGGCAGCGGTTCGACGCAGTGCGGCGCATTCCTAAGCAACAGATTCCGTTCGAGCGTCGATTGAGCGACCAGCCTGAACTCGCCCGTTTCGAGATATTTCAGGCCGCCATGGATGAGCCGCGACGGCGCGGCGCTCGTGCCGGAGCCGAAATCGGCCTTATCGACGATCAGGCACCGTACGCCTTGCTCGCAGAGATCGCGAAACAAGCCCGCGCCGTTGATCCCCGCGCCGATGATGACGATTTCGGTTTCCAACAACGGCGCCTCGGGGTTCATGCGCCATCCCTGGCCAGCTTGTCGATTTCCGGCCAAAGCGGCGCCAACGCCTCGGCGGCACGGCCGAACAGCCGGTAGCGGTCGTCGTACGCGGCGCTCCGGGCCGGATCCGGCGTGTAGGTCGCGCACAGTGCCGCGAGGTCACGCGGATCATCCTCCGGCGAGGCATAGAGACCGACGCCAGCCCCGGCGCAGAGCGCCGCTCCCCAAGCCGCGGCCTCTTCCGTCTCAGTGACTACAACGGGCATCTGCAAGACGTCAGCAAACATCCGCGCGAAAGCCGGGTTGCGGGACGCGCCGCCGGTGAGTCGCACCTCGCGCACCTCGAAGCCGTCGCGCAGCGCATCGACATGGACCCGGTGGTTGAAGGCGATCCCTTCCAGCACGGATCGCAGCATGGTGCCCCGGTCGTGCCAGCCGCGAATCCCGAGAAAGCTCGCGCTCGCCACGGTTCCATGCGGCGAACCGAACAGATAGGGATGAAACAGCACGGTCGAGGGTTGCCGGAGCGCAGCGTCGATCTCGCCCGCGAGCCGCGCATGCACGGACTGCCCTGCGGATGCGGCTGCGTCCTGGTCGCGCCGGCAGAGCGTGTCGAGAAACCAGTCGTAGTTCGCGGCGGAGGCGGGGGAGATCGCCATGTTGTTCCAGCGTCCGGCAGCGATCGCGTTGCGGCAGAACCAGCGCGCATCGACGCGCGGCTCGGACGAGACGACCTCGTTAATGGAATACGTGCCGGCCACGACCGCGAGCATGCTCTCCGCATGTCCGCCGATGCCGAGCGCCGAGGCGGTGACGTCGTGCAGGCCGCAGACGACCGGTGTGCCTTCCGCGAGGCCGGTGCGGGACGCCGCTTGCCTGGTCACGAGACCGGCGATTTCGGCCGAGCCGCCGATCGGCGGAAGCGCCTCCCGAAGCTCCTGCAGGCCGAACAGGTTCAAGGCTTGCATCGAGTAGCCCTGGTCGCGGACATCCGTGAAGGAGGTGCTCGCCTCCGTGCGATCGGTTCCGATCGTGCCGGTCAGACAGAACCGCAGCCAGTCCTTGCAGGCGAAAGCATGGGCGATGCGCCGGTAGCGCTCCGGGTCGTGCGCCTTGATCCAGGCCAGCAGGGAAGAGGGCGCGGAGGCGTGCGGCATCTGTCCCGTCATCGCAAGCGCATCGTTGGCGGTCGGACCCTTGGTCCAGGCCTCCACGATGTCGCCTGCGCGGCTGTCGAGGGACAGGATCCCCGGCCCGAGCGGCCTGCGATCGCCGTCGAGCAGATAAATCCCGTCGCCATGCGCGGTCGCCGCGACCGCCGCGATGTCCCCCGCGTGCCGGCCGCTTCCGCCGATTGCTTCGCGGATGGCATCGGCCGTGGCATCCCAGAGACCGTTCATGTCGCGCTCGACGCGGCGCGGCTGCGGGATGGATTGCGGAACCCGGCGGCGCGCGAGGGCGAGTTGCGTGCCGCCCGCGTCGAAGATCACCGACTTGGTGACGGTCAGCCCGCTGTCGATTCCGAGCAGGCTTGGCACGGCGAGAAAGGCTCCCTTCCGAACCCAGGGCAGGGAAGGGGCGCCGTCATCGGCGCCCCTTGAGGTTCATTGCGCGAGCGTGAACGGAGCGGTGAACTTGCCCGCGTTGGCCTTGGTGATCAGGACGCAGTCGAACAGCTGCTTCTCGCTCGAGGCGCCCGTCTTGCCTGTCTTGAGGAAGTCGTCCGCTTCGTGAACGGCCTTCGCGGAAAAGGTGGCGACCGGCTGCAGCACGGTGTACTGCATCTCGCCGGACTTGACCGCCGCGACGGCGTCGGGTGAGCCGTCGAAGCCGCCGACCTTGACCTTGGACAGCTTTCCGGCCTCCTTGAGCGCGGCAATCGCGCCGAGGGCCATCTCGTCGTTGCCGCTGATCACCCCGATAATGTCGGGATGCGCCTGCAACATGCTCTGCATCTTGTTGTAGCCCTGGGTGCGGTCCCAGTTGGCGACTTCCTGCGCCACCTTCTTGAGATCGGGATACTGGCTCAGCACCGTCTCGTAGCCGTTCGAGCGGGTGGCGGCGTTGTTGTCGGACGGGCTGCCGAGCAGCTCGACATAGTTGCCGGAGTCACCGACGTCCTGGACCCATTGCTGAGCGCCGAGCGCGGCACCCTGCGCGTTGTTGGACACGAGCTGCGCTTTCGCGAGCCCCTCCTGATTGATCTCGGCATTCACCAGAAAAACCGGGATGCTGGCGTCGACCGCCTTCTTCACGGCCCCGATGGAGCCGTCGGCGTTGGCCGGATCGAGGATGATCGCCACGGATTTGTTGGTGATCGCGGTGTCGATCAGGTTGCTCTCGGTATTGGTGTCGCCC
The DNA here is from genome assembly GCA_963777325.1 of uncultured Alphaproteobacteria bacterium. Classification (GTDB taxonomy): domain Bacteria; phylum Pseudomonadota; class Alphaproteobacteria; order Acetobacterales; family Acetobacteraceae; genus JAFAXA01. The sequence continues at coordinate 937,922 of CAVZQE010000022.1, forward strand.
TTATGCGCGCTGACCTTGGTCGTGTAGCCGAGCTGCTCGGCGGTCTTGCTGGCGACATTGCCTTCGGTCAGCCAGTAGGGGTTGGACGGGTCGTTCACGATGATCGAGATCAGCCCCCCCGCCGCCCAGGCCGGGCTGGCTAACACCGTCGCGGCAAAAGCGGCCAGCAGCAGGCATTTCCTTCGTGTCAACATCTGCGGTTTCTCTCCCTTTGGGGTGTTGTGCCGGCGTGCGGCGGGGCTTCCCACGCCGGCTTCCCTGAGATCCGAGGCGCCGTCGTGGAGAAGTTCGGGGGCGGGGTGCCTATGCCTTCTTGGGCCGGCGGCCATATTGGATGCTGTTGAGGAGGACGGCCAGCACGATGACCGCGCCGGTAAATACCGTCTGCCAGTAGGCCGAGATGCCGACGATCACCAGCCCGTCCGACAGGAATCCGATCACGAACGCGCCGAGCATCGTGCCGCCCACGGTGCCGCGGCCGCCGGTCAGCGCCGCCCCGCCGATCACGACGGCCGCGATCGCCGTCAACTCGTAGGTGAGGCCGGCCGTCGGGCCGGCCGAAGTCAGCTGCGACGAGAGTACGAGCCCGGCAATGGCCGCGCAGATGCCCGACAGCACGTAGACCGTGATCTTCACGCGCTTCGTCGGAACGCCGGACAGCTCCGCCGCCCGCTCGTTGCCGCCCGACGCGTAGAGCCAGCGGCCGAACGCGGTGCGGGTCAGCGTCAGATGGCAGATGATCGCGACCACGGCCAGCACCAGCACGCCGATCGGAATGCCGGCCAGGCGGTTGAAGCCGAGCCATCCAAAGCCCGTGTTGCCGAGTTCCGGGCGGCCGCCGAGATTATTGTAGGTCAGGCCATTGGTCATCAGGAGAGCGACGCCGCGCGCGACGTAGAGCGTCCCGAGCGTGGCGACGAAGGCCGGCACGTTCAGGTAGGCGATCAGCACGCCATTGACCGCGCCGACGATGGCCCCGAGCACGCAGGTCAGCACCACGACCGCCCAGACCGGCGCATACAGGATGACGCCGGCCGCCGAGAGCGTGACGCCCTGCATCAGCGCTCCGGCGACCACGCCAGCCAGCGCGAGCGCCGAGCCCACCGAAAGGTCGATGCCGCCGTTCAGGATGACGAGGAGCATCCCGACGGACAGCAGGCCATAGATCGCCACGTGGCTGGCCATCGTCAGGAAGTTGGCCAACGAGAAGTAGTTGGGCGAAAGCAGCGAAAACACGATGATGATGACGATGAGCGCAAAGAACGCGCGACCTTCGATCAGGATTTTGGCGATGTCGTAGCTTCGCTTGGGCCGGTTCACGCGATTGCTGGCCTGGCTGACGTCGCTCATCGTGCGGACTCCAAAACTCGATCTGTCATTGCCACCGTTTATGCCCTCTTCGCCGGGCTGGCGGCGGCTTCAGCCGCGTCTTCCAACTCGACGATCGCGCGGGCCGTACGCTCATCGGTGATCAGCCCGGCCAGCAAGCCGCTGCGGAGCACCGCCCCGATGGCGCGGACTTTCATCGCGCCACCCGCGACGGCGACGATCCTCCGGTTCTTCAGTTTTTGGAGAGGCAGATTGAGTATGCGCCCGGACAACTCGGTTTCGACGGGGCGCCCGTCATCGTCGAAGAAATGGCCGAGCAACTCACCCGTGCCGCCGAGGCGCATGATCGTGTCGATCTCCTCGGGTTCGATCATCCCCGTGGCCACCAATGACGCGTCGTGCCCCACGTTGCCGATGCCGACCACCATCAGGTCGCATTCGCTGGCGAGCGCGAACGCCTCGGCGATGCCACGCTGGGCGAGGAGCATCTCGCGATCCCTGTCGGTGTTCGCAACGAAAGGCACCGGCATCACGAACGCCTGCGCGCCGGTGCGTTCGGCCAGGCGATTGATGACTTCGTGCGGATTGGCGCCGAACTTCCGGGTCAGCCCGCCCATCAGCGATATGAACCGGACATGGGCAGCGGGCGCGCGGGGAAGGTTCTCGATACTCGCCTCCAGAGTGCGTCCATACCCAACCCCGATCACCATCTCCTGCTTGCGGCCGATCTCGGACTGCAGGAATTTCGACCCCGCCAGGCCGAGCGCATCGAGCGGCAGTTCGTCCTGATGGATGTCGGCAACAACCTCGCAATGCTTCAATCCGTAATCGTCGATCAGCGACTGTCTCAGGTCGACTTCGCCCGAGGCGGCCATGATCTCCTCCTTCGTGGCATCCGGCCCGAACTCGGCGGAGATCTTTCCCTTGCTCATGACGATGATCCGGTGGGCGACGCTCAGGCATTCCCCGACCTCAGAGGTCGAGTAGAGCACCGCGAGCCCGCGCTTGGCGCCTTCGGCCAGCAGCTTGAACACCTCGGACTTGGCGCCGATGTCGATGCCGCGGCTCGGCTCGTCGAGCATGACAACCGACGGATTGGTCGCCAGCATCTTGCCGATAACCACTTTCTGCTGATTGCCGCCGGAGAGCGAGCCGATCATGGCGGCTCCTCCGGCCGTCTTAATGTGGACGTCGCGTATGGACCGGTCGATCAGGCCCTGCTCGCGCTTGCGCGAGGTGAAGAGGCGCCTGGTGAAGTCGCCGATGCTGGCGAGGGACAGGTTCTGCCCGACCGTCATCGTCTGCACGAGCCCGTCGCGCTGACGGTCCTCGGGCACCAGCACGAGCCCGGCGGCGATCCGCTCCGCTATGCTGAGCCGCGAGACGTCCTTGCCGTGCAGCAGAACCCGCCCGCCCGAGGGCCGTAGCCGGCCCGCGACGCATTCCATCAGCTCGGTCCGCCCGGCCCCCATCAGCCCGTAGATGCAGACGATCTCGCCTGCGCGCACATCGAGCGACAGACGGTCCACGGCCGCGTATTCCGCGCTTCCGGGAGCGGGGACGCTCAGATTTGCAATCGACAGCGCGGCGTCGCCCATCTGGTAGCCCGTCGGCGGCGAGCCGAGATCGAAGTTCTCGCCCACCATGTTGCGTACGATCCAGTCGAGGTCGATGTCCTTGCGCGGGGCGTAAGCGGTCATTGCCCCGTCGCGCAGCACCACCGCGTAATCGGTGATCTGTAGGGCTTCCTCGAGGTGATGCGAAATGTAGACGATCGACACGCCCCGGCTGGTCAGGTCGTGGATGACCTTGAACAATACCTCGACTTCCGAGGCGCTGAGCGCGGACGTCGGCTCGTCCATGATCAGGATGCGCGAGTTGACGGACAGCGCGCGGGCGATTTCGACGATCTGCTGCTGGCCGAGCCGCAATTCCTCGACCGGCGTCAGCGGATCGACGTCCTCCTCCAACTCCGTCATCAGGGCGCGAGCCTGACGCTCCTCCTCGGCGAAGTCGACGCCGGTCGCACCACGGATCTCGCGACCCATGAAGATGTTGTCGCGCACGCTGAGATTGGGCGCGAGGCTCAGCTCCTGGTGAATGATCGAGATGCCGCGATTGCGCGCGTCGATCGTCGAGGCGAGCCGCACGGGCTTGCCATCGAGAATAATCTCCCCGGAGGTCGGCGCGACGATGCCGGCGAGGATTTTCATCAGGGTCGACTTGCCGGCGCCGTTCTCGCCGAACAGCGTCGTGATCTGGCCGCGATGGATGTCGAAGTTCACCCCCTTCAGCGCCTGGATCGCGCCGTAGGACTTGGCCACGTTCCGAGCGGCGAGAACGACGTCCGTTGCGTCAACGGTTCCGGATGGCGCGCCGCTCATTTCACCTTCATCTCCACCGGCGTGACCAGCCAATTCTTCGGGTTGATGAGGGTGAAGACGCCGACAACCGATATCGTCTTTCCTGTCAGGTCGCGGGTGTCGATGCCGGCCAGCACCTCCTTCTTCAGCGCATTGTTGATGCCCGCGCCGGCGTTCTGATACTCGATCTGATTTTTGAACTGGCCGAACCGGACATCGCCGGTCGCGTCGCGCAGGTCGGTGCCGTTGATCGCCGGACCGGTCTGAACCCTGATTTTCGTGTCCGCGGGCAGGCCGTCGACACTGACGCTGTAGATGCCGGATTTGCCCTCGCCCGCGACGCCGGTGAAGGACACCGGGATCACCGAGCCGATGCCAGCCGGCACGCCGTATTGCTTAGCGGCGGCCGTCTTGTCTTCGGCAATCGCTTCGGCCAGCGTCTTTGCGGGAATGGCGCGGTGCTCGACGCTCGCCTTGATCTTCGGAAACTCCGAGGCCCCGTACTTTGCCGGCGAAAAGACTTCGTGCGCGACGTCCTCACTCGATCCGATCTTCACGACCTTGGTGTCGAAGGCGACTGCCGCGACGACGACGATGACCACGGCCGCGATCACGAGCCGCCCCCAGTTCGATCTGGCCTTCGGCTGCCCCGCAATGTCAGTCGTTGTGCTCATGATGGGAACGACCTCCGATCTTATTTCATCTGGGTCGATCCGAGCGCGTCGAGATTGACCCCGCTCGCTTCCTCAGCGCTCCGGCAGCCCGGGCGTGGCCAGCGCTTGAGCGCGGATGATCCATGATTGTCCTCCCTCCGGCTCGGCAAGACGGCTGTTCTGCCGTCAGCCGAGCGCCCACCATCTTGGTTCATATTGGCGCACCCGCCGCACGGGCCGGGTCCGCGAGCCGCTGTCAGCGTTGACAGGCCAATTGTGTATGAAATAATTTTCTTCGCAAGCTGAAAAGTGCAGTCGCGAGCCCCGTTCTTTCGTCGCGGGCACGACAGGAGGAAGGGAGCGACACAATGCGCCTGGGGAGCCGCCGCCGCGAGAGATGCCTCGGCGTATCCGGGGTAGAGCGAGGTGCGTGATGGCGCCGATGTCCTTGTCGGCATCGATTCGGGAACGTCCGTCGTCAAGGCGGTCGCCTTCGACCTCGCCGGTCGCCAGATCGCGGCGGCTTCGGTCCTCAACCGGTTCGTGACCGGCTTGGACGGCTCGGCCTGCCAGCCGCTGGACCGGACCTGGACGGACTGCGTGCAGGCGCTGCGCGGGCTCGGCGAGAGCGTCGAGAACCTCGCGCGCCGCACCGCCGCGATCGCGGTTACCGCGCAAGGCGACGGAACCTGGCTCGTGGGCGCGCGGAACGCGCCGGTGACGGATGCGTGGCTGTGGCTCGACGCGCGCGCCGCGCCGACAGTGGAACGCCTGAGCGCCGGCCGCTTGCAACGCGCCCGCTTCGAGGCGACCGGCACCGGCCTCAATACCTGCCAACAGGGCGCCCAGATGGCGCAGATGGATTGCACGGTCCCCGAGCTTCTGGATCGCGCCGAGGTGGCGCTGCACTGCAAGGACTGGCTGTACCTGAATCTCACGGGCGTGCGGGCTACCGACCCGTCGGAGGCGAGCTTCACCTTCGGCAATTTCCGCACGCGCCAGTACGACGACACGGTGATCGAGGCGCTCGGGCTCGCTGAGCGACGGCACCTCCTCCCCGAAATCATCGACGGCACGGAGATCACGCATCCGCTGACGGACGAGGCGGCGGAGGCGACCGGCCTGCTTGCGGGCACGCCGGTCAGCCTCGGCTATGTCGACATGGTCATGACCGCGCTCGGGGCCGGCGTGCATACGGGCGAGGACCGCGCCGCCTGCTCCATCGTGGGCTCCACCGGCGTTCATCTGATCGCCAAAGCGGTCGAGGATGTGCGGCTGAACGCCGAGGGTACCGGCTACGTGATGACCCTGCCGGTGCCGGGCGTCGTGACCCAGGTGCAGACCAACATGGCGGCCGCGCTCAATATCGACTGGGCGCTGCGCCTCGCGGCCGACCTGATGGCGGAGACCGGGCGCGACATCGCCTTCTCCGACCTTGTCTCGCGCATCGAGGCTTGGCTGACCGCATCGCGGCCCGGTTCAATCCTCTATCACCCCTATATTTCGGAGGCCGGCGAGCGAGGTCCGTTCGTCAACGCCCATGCCCGTGCCGGCTTCATCGGCCTGACCAGCGCGCACCGCTTCCCAGACCTGCTGCGGGCCGTGGTGGAAGGCCTCGGCATGGCCGCCCGCGACTGCTACGCCGCGATGGACGACATGCCGGCCGAGCTGCGCCTGACCGGCGGCGCCGCCCGTTCCCGGTCGCTGCGCGGCGTGCTCGCGGCTTCGGTGCATGCCCGCGTCCGGGTTTCGAGCCGGGAGGAGGCCGGCGCCGCGGGAGCCGCGATGATGGCCGCGGTCGCGACCGGCGCCTATGCCTCGATGGAGGACTGCATCGCGCAATGGGTCACGCCACTTCTCGGCCCCCCGGAAGCGCCCGATCCGCAGCTCGTCCGCATCTATGATCGCCTGTTCCCCGCCTATGTGCAGGCCCGTGTCTCGCTTGCGCCGGTCTGGGACGCTCTTGCCGGACGGCGCGACCCGCCATCTGCCGGGTTGAGCGCGGGCGGCGCGGAACCCGAAAAAGCGCCGCTCGATGCGGTGGCGGCATCAGAACGGAGCGCGACATGACGGAACCCCGCACGGTCGATCTGCTGGTGATCGGAGGCGGCATCAACGGCGCCGGCGTCGCGCGCGACGCGGTCGGCCGGGGCCTTTCGGTCATTCTTTGCGAGAAGGACGATCTCGCCCAGGGCACTTCGTCGCGCTCTGGCAAGCTCGTGCATGGCGGGCTGCGTTACCTCGAATACTACGAGTTCCGCCTGGTGCGCGAGGCATTGATCGAGCGCGAGGTGCTGCTGGAGGCGGCGCCCCACATCATCTGGCCGCTGCGCTTCGTTCTGCCGCACAGCCCGGAGCAGCGCCCGCGCTGGCTGATCCGGGCCGGCCTTTTCCTGTACGACAATCTCGGCGGCCGCAAGCGCCTGCCCGGCACCCGCACCGTCGACCTGCGGCAGAGTCCCGAGGGCAAGCCGATCCAGCCGCAGTTCACGCGTGCCTTCGAGTATTCCGATTGCTGGGTCGAGGATGCGCGCTTGGTCGTTCTGAACGCGCTCGCGGCCTCGGAAAGCGGCGCGACCGTGCTCACCCGCACCGCTTTTGCGGGCGCCCGGCGAGAGGGCGATGTATGGGTCGCCGAGCTCACCGACACAAGGACCGGCCAGCGCCGCAGCGTCCACGCCCGCTGCCTGGTGAACACCGCCGGTCCCTGGGTGCAGCAGATTTTCAGCAACGTCACGGAAGTCAGCACGCGGCGGCGTGTCCGGCTGGTCAAGGGCAGCCACCTGATCCTGAAGAAGTTCTGGGACGGCCCGCAAGCCTATCTGCTGCAGAACACCGACAAGCGGGTGATCTTCGTCAACCCCTATGCCGGCGATCTGGCGCTGATCGGCACCACCGACATTCCGTACCGAGGGCGCGCCGGAGAAAGTCGCGGTCGCGGACAGCGAGGTCGAGTATCTACTCGGGGTTCTCAACCGCTACTTCAAGCAGCAGTTCACGCCGGCGGACGTGGTCAACCGTTTCTCGGGCGTGCGGCCGCTGTTCGACGACGGCAAGGGCAATCCCTCTGCGGTCACGCGCGATTACGTGTTCGAGGTCGAGGGCGGCGAGGGCAGGGCGCCCCTGCTGTCGGCGTTCGGCGGCAAGATCACGACCTACCGCAAGCTCGCGGAGCACGCACTCGAGAAGCTGAAGCCGTTCTTCCCGCAGATGGGCGCGGCGTGGACCGCCAAAGCGCACCTTCCGGGCGGCGACATTCCGAACGCCGACTTCGACGCGTTCCTCGCCGATGTCGGCGGGCGCTATCCGTGGCTCCCCGAGCCTGTGGCGCACGACTACGCCCGGCTCTACGGGACGCGCATGGAGCGGGTCATCGGAGACGCCAAACGCGTGGGCGATCTCGGCCGCCACTTCGGCGAGCGACTCTACGAGCGCGAGGCGCGCTACCTCGTGGAGCACGAGTGGGCGGAGACGGCGGAGGACATTCTGGAGCGGCGAACCAAGCACTACCTGCACATGACACCGGAGCAGATTGCCGCGTTCACCAACTGGTTCGCGGCCGAACGCGCGCAGGCGGCCTGAGCCGACTCGCACCGACCGGAGTGGCCCGATGCCTCTGACCCTTTCGCTCAATACCAACCCGCTCGTGAACCGCTTTGCGGACCCCGACGATCTGATCGAGACCGTGGCGCGGGATCTGCGCATCCGCGACCTGCAGCTCACCCACGAGTTCATCAATCCGAGCTGGCCCGCCCCGGTGATCAGCCGTCTCACCCGGCGGATGCAGGCCGCGCTGAGGCGGACCGGCGTGCGCGTGACCTCCGGCATGACCGGCCCGTACGGGCGGCTCAACCATTTCGGCCACCCCGACCGCGATGTCCGCCGGTACTCTGTCAACTGGTTCAAGACCTTCGCCGACATCACGGCCGAACTCGGCGGCAGCTCGGTCGGCACGCAGTTCGCGATCCTGACCTACAGGGATTTCGACGACCCGGCGCGGCGCGAGGAGATCATCCGCATCGCCATCGATTGCTGGGCCGAAGTGGCCGCGCACGCGAAGGAAGCCGGCCTTGACTACGTGTTCTGGGAGCCGATGAGCATCGGCCGGGAGTTCGGTGAAACCATCGACGCCTGCCTCAAGCTGCAGGACCGTCTTACCGGCGCCGATATGGCGGTACCGATGTGGATGATGGCGGACATCGACCACGGCGATGTGACCAGCAGGAACCCCGAGGACTACGACCCCTATGCCTGGGCGCGGGCGGTGCCGAAGGTCTCGCCGATTATCCACATCAAGCAGTCGCTGATGGATAAGGGCGGCCATCGTCCCTTCACCGCCGCGTTCAATGCAAAGGGCCGCGTTCAACCCGGGCCGCTCCTCGCCGCCTTTACCGAGGGCGGGGCGAAGGACAACGAGATCTGTCTCGAGCTCTCCTTCAAGGAGCGCGAGCCGAACGATCGCGAGGTCATCCCGCAGATCGCCGAAAGCGTCGCGTTCTGGGCGCCTTACATCGACACGGGCGCCGCCCGTCTGACGGCCTGACGGTACGCAAAGTGACTCCGACCGACCCTGACGCCTCGCTCGCGATCCGGGCGGTCTGGCTCCATTACGCTGGCGGGCTGACGCAGGCGGCGGTGGCCGAGCGCCTCGGCATCACGAACTTGAAGGCGCATCGCCTGATCGCCCGCGCCGTCGCCGATGGCGTCGTGAAGGTGAGCATCGACGCCGACATCGTCGAGTGCGTAGATCTCGAAGACCGGCTGGCCGCCCTCTATGGCCTGGAATATTGCGAGGTCGCCCCGGATCTCGGAGAGGACGGGCTTCCGGTCCGAACACTCGGTCTCGCCGGCGGCGGCTATCTCCGGCGCGAGATCGAACGCGGCGAGCACCGTGTCATCGGGCTTGGCCACGGCAGAACCCTGGCCGCCGCCGTACAGCAGCTTCCGAGACTTAACGCGAAGGAGGTCCGCTTCGTCTCCCTGCTCGGCGGCCTCACGCGAAACTACTCGGCCAACCCCTACGACGTCATGCATCGCCTGGCCGAGCGGACATCCGCCCAAGCCTACGTGATGCCGGTGCCGTTTTGCGCCAACTCGGTCGAGGACCGCGAGGTTCTGCTGGAACAGCGCGGCGTGCGCGAGGTCTTCGACATGGCCAAGCAGGCGAGCCTCAAATTCGTCGGCATCGGCACCGTCGATCCGCAGTCCCAGCTCGTGCTGTCAGGCATGATCGACCCGATACAGATCGAGGCGATCTCCGCTGCCGGCGGCGTGGCGGAACTCCTCGGGCATTTCTTCGACGCGGAGGGCCGGATGATGGCAACACCGCTGACCGGCCACACCCTTGCCGCTCCGCTTGGCGAACCAGGAACGCGCCGCATGGTGGCCATCGCTGGCGGAGCCGAGAAAATCGCCTCGATCGCCGCCGCCCTGAAGAGCCGGCGTCTGACCGGCCTGATCGTCGACGAATGCACCGCGATGGCGCTTCTCGGAGAGACTTGATCCTGTGATGAACGCGCGTCGGGTTGTCCGGCGGCCGGTTTTCGCTGAGCACCCTCGGGGGGGAAGGGAGAAAGAATGATCTGGGTCGGCACCAGCTGGAAGATGAACAAGACACTCGCCGAGGGTCTCGCTTTCGCGCAGGCGCTGCAAGCGTTCGCGCCGGAGATCGATGGCCGCATCCAGCCGTTCGTTATTCCGCCCTTCACGGCCGTGCGAGAGGTCAAAATCGCGCTTGCCGCGAAGCGAGTGAAGGTGGGCGCCCAGAACATGCATTGGGCCGACGCGGGCGCATGGACGGGCGAAGTGTCCCCGCTCATGCTGAAGGATTGCGGGTTGGATCTGGTCGAGCTCGGCCACAGCGAGCGGCGCGAGCATTTTGGCGAGACCGATCGGACGGTGGGCCTGAAGACCGAGGCCGCCATACGGCATGGTTTGGTGCCACTGATCTGCGTGGGGGAGACGCTGGCAGAGCGCGAGTCGGGCCGTGCCGACGCGGTGCTGACCGGCCAGACCGAGGGCGCATTGCAGTATCTCGACCCGACGCAACGTGCAGCCCCGATGCTGTTCGCCTACGAACCGGTCTGGGCGATCGGAGAGAGGGGCATTCCGGCGAGCGCCGACTACGCGGACCGCCAGCAGGCGCTGATCAGGCGCGTTGCCGCCGCGATTCTGCCGGCCGAGCCGCCCGTGCTGTACGGCGGCAGCGTCAATCCCGGCAATGCGGCGGAGCTGATCGCCCAGCCGCATGTCGACGGCCTCTTCATCGGGCGCTCGGCTTGGCAGGCCGAAGGTTTCATCGACATCCTGCGCCGCGTTTCGGCCGCGATCTGACCCCGCCGTTTGATCGCCGCCATCGGACAGTTCATCATTGCATTCAACCGACAAACCAGGAGGAAGACATGAAGATCGCGATTGCGGGCGACAGCGCCGGCGTCGGCCTCGCCCACACGCTTGCGGAGCATCTCAAAGCGCGTCACGAGGTGGCCGAGCTCAGCACGCCGGAGAATGACGGGGAGAAGTTCTACGCCCATCTCACCGACCGAGTGGCGAACGCCGTGAAGGACGGAACCTACGACAAGGGGATTTTGGTCTGTGGCACAGGGATCGGCGTCTGCATCTCGGCGAACAAGGTGCCGGGCATCCGCGCGGCGCTGACGCATGACACCTACTCGGCGGAGCGGGCCGCGCTGTCGAATGACGCCCATATCATCACCATGGGGGCGCGGGTCATCGGTCCCGAGCTCGCCAAGTCGATCGCCGACGCGTTCCTTGCCCAGAGCTTCGATGCCGCCGGCCGCTCGGCGCCCAACGTCAAGGCGATCAACGAGGTCGAAGCGAAATACGCAAAGGCATGATCCGACGCTGCGACCGGCCGCGCCGGATCAAGCGAAGACGCGCCGCATCGCATCGATAACGATCACGGTGGACGCGGCGCCCGGATCGACATGCCCGCGCGCCCGTTCGCCCAGGCGCTCGGCGCGGCCCTTGGCGGCGACCATGTCGCGCGTCGCCTCCGCGCCGGTCCGGGCCGCGTCCGAAGCCGCTTGCAGACACTGCGCGAGAGTGAGGCCGGCGGCTTGCGCGTCGACGGCCGCTTTCGCCGCCGGCGCCCAGGCGTCGAGCATGGTTTTGTCTCCGGGCTCGGCCTTGCCACGGTCGCGGATGCCCGTCGCCATCGCCTGCACCATCGCCACCACGTCCCCATCGTCGAGCGACGGCTTGCCCTTGACCGCCGCGCCCGCCCGCATCAGCGCCGTGGCGTAGAGCGGCCCGGACGAGGCGCCGACCGCATTCAGCAGCGCCTTCGCCGCCGCGTTCAGCATCGCGCTCGGCTCGGAGCCCGCCGCCATCGGCGCGACGGCGTCCCGCGCAGCGCCGAAGCCAAGCGCCATGGCGATGCCGTGGTCGGCGTCGCCGATCGCCCCGTCCAGCCGGCAGAGCTCGTCCTTGTTCGCCTCCAGGTCGGAGGCGATGGCGGCGAACATCGCCCGGAGCGCGGCCGCGTCGACGCCCATCAGCCCACTCGCAGCATCGCGCAGTCGCAGGGATGGTCGAGCATCGTCGTCAGCTCCTCGTCCAGGTGCATGCAGGTCACGGACGCGCCCGCCATTTCCAGCGAGGTGCACCAGTTGCCGACGGTGGTCGCATGCACCGCGAGCCCGGCGGCGTCGAGACGCTGCCGCACGCGCCGGTTGATGATGTAGAGCTCCATCAGCGGCGTCGCGCCGAGGCCGTTGACCAGCACCGTTACTCTCTCGCCGCTCGCCGCCGACATCTCTCGCAGAATCGCGTCGAGCATCTCGTCGACGATCTCGTCGGCGGGCTTCAGCTTGCCGCGCGCGACGCCCGGTTCGCCGTGGATGCCCATGCCGATCTCCATCTCGTCGTCGCCCAACTCGAAATTGGGCCGGCGCGTCTGCGGCAGCGAGCAGGGCGCGAGCGCGACCCCCATCGTGAAAGTGCGGTCGTTCGCCTTGCGCGCGATCCGTTCGACCTCATCGAGCGGCAGCATGAGGTCGCACGCCGCGCCCGCGGCCTTGAAGACGAAGAAATTGCCCGCCACTCCGCGCCGGCGCTCGCGCCGCTCGCGGGGGGCGGACGCGACATCGTCCGTGGTCAGAACCGTGCGGACCTCGATATCCTCCATCGCCGCCATCTCGGCGGCCATGTCGAAGTTCATCACGTCGCCCGCATAGTTGCCGTAGACGTAGAGCACGCCGGCTCCCCCGCTAGCGGCGCGCGTGCAGGCGAGGATCGGATCGGGCGGCGGCGACGCAAAGACATTGCCGATCGCCGCGGCATCGGCCAGGCCGCGCCCGACGAAGCCGAGGAACGTCGGCTCGTGGCCCGAACCGCCGCCAATCACGAGGCCGACCTTTCCGGCCCGAGGCCCATCGCGCGCAACGACGGCTCTCGCGCTGCCGGCGACGCGCTTGATCTGCCTGGGGTGAGCCGCCAGCACTCCGTCGAGCATCTCATCGACGGCGGCGCCGCCGTCGTTCAGAATCTTTTTGCTCTGCAACGTGACCGCCGATTGCAACTGGACGCGGCATTTTAGCCGAAGGTGTCCGGATTGCCAGCGCCCGGTCGAAGCGGAACTCCATCGAGCCGCACCGGCGCAAGCATACCCCCGCGCGAGTCTCATAGAGAGGATGAATTAAGCGGTTCAGAACGCGGGCCACTCTGGGCAATGCTTCTTCAATCCTCGCTTGACTTCGCCCGGAGCGGCGGTAGCGTGACGCCGATCATCGTCGCCCGTTTGCTGGCGGATGACCGGTGGGGGGAACGTATGGCTGGGCCGGCGGACTCGCACCCTGTTTCGCACGGTCCGGCATGACCGCCTCCCTGCTCGAGATGCGGGGGATCGAGAAACGCTTCGGCGGGGTGCGGGCGCTGCGCGGGGTCGATTTCGACCTGCGCGCGGGCGAGGTCCACGTCCTGCTGGGCGAGAACGGTGCGGGCAAGAGCACGCTCATGAGCGTGCTTTCGGGCGTCATCACCCCCGACCAGGGCACGGTCACGCTCGCGGGGAAGGCCGTGCGCTTCGCCAATCCACGGGAAGCGCACGCCACGGGCGTGGTGATGATTCCGCAGGAGCTCGATCTCGTGCCGGGGCTCGACATCGCCGCCAACCTCTTCCTCGGCGGCGAGCCCCTGACGGGTTACCGCACGCTCGCGAAAGCGCGGATGCTGCGGGAGGCGGAGGTTCTGCTGAATCGGGCCGGCGTCTCGCTCGACCCGAGCCTGCCCGTCTCCGCGCTCCGGCTCGGCGAGCGGCAGCTGGTCGCGATCGCCAAGGCGCTGTCGCAGGATGCGCGCATCCTGATCATGGACGAGCCGACGGCCGCGCTGTCCGCCGCCGAGGCCGAGCACCTGTTCGGCGTCGTACGCGAACTGCGCCTGCGCGGCGTGGGCGTCGTCTACATCTCGCACAGGCTGGAGGAGGTGGTGCGGATCGGAGACCGCGTCACCGTGATGCGCGACGGCGCGGTGGTCGGCGAAGCGCCGCCCGATGCGCCGCAGGCGGAACTGGTGCGGCTGCTGGTCGGACGCGAGTTCTCCGAACTGTTCCCGGCGCATATGGAGAGGGCCGGGCGGGAGATCCTGCGTCTCGAGCACGCCCGGTTCGTGCCGGATGTTGCGCGGGCCGGGTTTCAGGCGGCCGAGGATGTCTCGCTCGCGGTCCAGGAAGGGGAGATCGTGGGCCTGTCCGGGTTGATGGGCGTCGGGCGGACCGAACTGTTCAACGCGCTGTACGGGTTCGGGGCGAGAGGACGCTGGCAAGGCACGGTGCTCGTCGGCGGCAGGCCGGCGAAACTCGGCTCGATCGCGGCCGCGCGTCGCGCCGGGATCGCCTATGTCACGGACGACCGGCGCGGCACCGGTCTCGTGCTGCAACATTCGGTCGCCGCCAATACGGTGATGTCGACGATCCGGCGGGTCACGCCGTTCGGTCTCGTCTCGCGCGCCATCCAGAGCCGGGAGGTGGCGCGGGCGATCGAGCGGTTTGACGTGCGGCCGCGTACGCCCGAGACGCCCGTCATCAATCTGTCCGGCGGCAACCAGCAGAAGGTCGTGTTCGCAAAGGAGCTGCTGACCGAGCCGCGCCTGCTGCTGCTCGATGAGCCGACGCGCGGCGTCGATGTCGGGGCCAAGGCCGAAATTTACCGCCAGCTGCGCGGGCTGGCGGACAAGGGCCTCGGCGTGCTCGTCGCCTCGTCGGAACTGCCGGAACTGCTCGGCCTCTGCGACCGCATCGTGGTGATGCACGCGGGGCGGACGGTCGCCGAATTCGACGCCGGCGTGACCGAGGATGTGCTGCGCCGCGCCAGCATCGGTGAAAGCGAGGCCGCATGACCATCGTCCCGACCAAGGTGACGCCGCAAGCGGCCGCGCCGGCGGCGCGGCCGCGCCAGAGTCCGCTCGCCTACCTGCTTCGTTTCCAGAGCCTGTTCGGGCTGATCCTCGTGCTGATCGGCGGCATCATCTTCTCGCCCAGGCGGCACGGTCGCATCCTGTTCCTCGCGCCGGAAAACATCGCCAACATCGTGCGCTCGATCTCGGAGACGGGCATCCTGGCACTCGGGATGACCTTCGTCATCATCGCCGCCGGGATCGATCTGTCGGTGGGCGCCGTGCTCGGCCTCGGCAGCGTGCTGACGGCGACGCTGCTCATCAACGAGGGTTGGAGCATCGCGCCCACGATGATCGTCGTGCTGATCACGGGCACGCTGTTCGGGTTGGCTCAGGGAGCGATCTCGGCGCGGCTGCGGATCCAGGCCTTCATCGTCACGCTCGCCGGCCTGCAAGCCGCGCGCGGCCTCGCGCTGATCGCCTCGGACAATCAGTTCATCAACATCACCTATGGGCAGGGTCCGCACAACGCGCCGCCCGGTTTCGCGGTCCTCGGCGAGCGTCTGTTCGGCGACACATTCCCCGTCGCGACGCTGATTTTCCTGCTGCTCGCGGCGATCGCGACCTTCGTGCTGAACAACACGCGCTATGGCCGCTACGTGTTCGCGGTCGGCGGCAACGAGCGCGCGGCCCGTCTTTCGGGCATTCCGGTCGAGTGGGTGAAAATCTCCGTCTACGGCCTGAGCGGACTCTGCGCGGCGGTCGCGGGCATCGTTCACGCCGGGCAGTTCAGCTTCGGCAGCCCCAACGATGGGTCGGGCTACGAGCTGAGCGCGATCGCCGCCGTCGTGATCGGCGGCACGGATCTGTTCGGCGGCGCCGGAACGATGACCGGCACCATCGCGGGCGCGGTGATGCTCGGCGCGCTCGCGAATATCTTACAGCTGAACGACGTGAGCGCCGCCATGCAGCTTCTGGCGACGGGGGCGATCATCGTGCTCGCGGCGGCTTTGCAGACTTTTGTCGGAAGCGGCGGCGGCCGTTCGCGATAGAACTAACAAACAGGGGGGAAGCGTCATGATTGAGGTGTTCAGACGGCGGCATTGGCTTGCGGCAAGCGTGGCGGCGTGCGGGTTGATGCTCGCGTCCGGCGCGCGCGCGGAGAACGGCAAGCCGCTCGCCAAGGATTGCGGGCCGAAAGGCGACTACCTGATTGGATTCTCGCAAGCCAATTTCAAGGAGCCGTATCGCGAGCACGTCAACCACGAGCTGGAACGGCTGGTGAAGAAATACCCGCAGTTCAAGCTGACGATCGCTGACGGCGCGGCCAACGTGAACACGCAGGTTTCCCAGGTCGAGAATTTCCTGACCCAAGGCATCGACATTTTGTTTATTTCGCCCTTCGAGGCGGCGCCGCTCACGCCCGCCGTCACCCGCGTCTACAAGGCGGGCGTGCCGGTGATCGAACTCGACCGCAAAACCACCGGCGACGAGTACACGAGCTTCGTCGGCGGCGACAACCGCCAGATCGCGAAGGAGGCCGGCGAGTACGCCGCCAAGCTGCTGCCGCAGGGCGGCGAGGTCGCGATCCTGGAAGGTCTGCCGAGTTCGTCCCCCGCGATCGAGCGGTTGGAGGGCTTCAAGGCGGGGATCGCCAGCAATCCCAAGCTGAAGGTTGTGGCGGAGCAGCCGGTCGACTGGATGGAAGACAAGGCGGTGACGGTGTTCTCCGCCATGCTGCAGGCGCATCCGGACATCAAGCTCGTGTACACGAGCAACGATCTGGCGGCGGCGGGCGCCTATATCGCGGCCAAACAGGCGGGCAAGCTCGATCAGGTGAAGATCATCGGCACGGACGGCCTGCCCGGACCGTCGGGGGGCATCCGCGCGGTCGCGGAAGGGCAATGGGCCGCCACCTTCGTCTATCCGACGGGCGCCGAGCAGGCGCTGGAGCTCGCCAAGAAAATCCTGATCGACTGCGCGACATCGGTGCCGCGCAACGTGACGGTGCCGACCACGCTCATCGACAAGCAGAACGCGAAGGAGATGTACGGCAAGGAGCAGTTCTGAGCCGCCGGCTAACCGGTCTCCAGCTCTTCCCGCAGCGTCTCCAAGGTGAGCCACCGCTCCTCGGCGGCGGCGAGCGCCTCCTGAGCGGTGGCGAGCGCCGCCGTCGTCTCGGCGAAGCGGGCCGGGTTGCGCGTATAGAGATCCGGGTCCGCAAGGCCTTGCTGAAGGCGCGTGATCTCGCCCTCGATCGCCGCGATGCGCGCGGGCAGCGTCTCGAGCGCGTGCCGGTCCCGATACGTCATCCGGCGGCTTTTCGCTTGCGTCTCGCGCGGGGCTGCCGCCGTTTTCGGCGGCGGTGCTGGCGAGGAGTGGGACGCGCCGCCGACCGGACGGCCGCCTTGGGCCAGCATGTCGGTGTAGCCGCCCGCGTATTCCACCCACCGCCCATCGCCCTCGGCCACGATCACCGAGGTCACGACCCGGTCGAGGAAGTCGCGATCATGGCTGACGAGCAGCACGGTACCCGCATACTCGGCCAGCCGCTCCTGCAGCAGATCGAGCGTTTCGAGGTCGAGGTCGTTGGTTGGCTCGTCGAGCACCATCAGGTTCGACGGCCTGGCAAACGCGCGGGCAAGGGTGAGGCGGCCGCGCTCGCCGCCTGAGAGGACGCCAACCGGGGTGTTCGCCTGCTCCGGGCCGAACAGGAAGTCCTTCATGTAGCCGATGACATGGCGGCTCTGGCCGTTGACCTCCACGGTGTCGTCGTGACCGCCGGTGAGCGCGGCGCGCAGCGTCTGGGCGGGATCGAGGGTTTCGCGGGTCTGGTCCAGAACCTCCATGGCCAGGTTCGCGCCGAGCGTCACCCGGCCCGCATCGGGGAGCAGAGCGCCCGTCAGCAGCTTCAGCAGCGTCGTCTTGCCCGCCCCGTTCGGCCCGACGATGCCGACGCGGTCGTGCCGGAGAATGCGGGCCGAGAACCGTCGCACGACGGCATTCCCGCTCCACGCCTTCGAGACATCCTCCGCGACCGCCACGAGCCGCCCGGATAGCTCGGCCTCGGCCGCTTGCAGCTTCACCGTACCCTGTGGCCCCCGCTGCTCGCGCCGCTTGAGGCGGAGTGCGTGTAGATCGCCGAGCCGCTTCTGGTTGCGCTTGCGGCGCGCGGTCACGCCGTAACGCAGCCAGTCCTCCTCCATCGCGATCTTGCGGCCGAGCTTGTGCCGGGCGGTTTCTTCCTCAGCCAGCACCTCGTCGCGCCACGCCTCGAACGAAGCAAAGCCGCGATCGAGCGTGCGCGTGAGGCCGCGATCGAGCCAGACGGTCGTGCGCGACAGGCGTTCCAGCAGCCGCCGGTCATGGCTGATGACGACGATCCCCGACCGGAGAGAGGCGAGTTCGCTTTCCAGCCACTCGATGCCGGGGAGGTCGAGATGGTTGGTCGGCTCGTCGAGAAGCAGGATGTCGGGGGAGGGGGCGAGTACGCGCGCCAGCGCCGCCCGCCGCCCCTCGCCCCCGGACAGGTGTTGCGGCTCCTCGCGGCCGGAGAGGCCGAGCTGCGACAGGAGATAGGCCGCGCGATGCCGGTCCGCGCCCGCCTCAAGGTCCAGACCGGCCTCCACATAGGCGAGGGTGGTCGAATGGCCGGAGAGGTCCGGCTCCTGCGGCAGATAGCGGATGGTCGCGCCCGGCTGGGCGAAGCGGCGGCCGCGATCGGGCGCGATCAGGCCGGCGGCGATCCTGAGCAGCGTCGATTTGCCCGACCCGTTCCGTCCGACCAGGCAAATGCGGTCGCCCGCGCCGACGGCAATCCCGGCGCCTTGCAGCAACGGGACGGTCCCGAGCGCGAGCCGGATATCCTGGAGGGTGAGGAGGGGCGGCATGCGCTCAGGCGCTGGCCCCTTCGAGCGTTTCCATCGCCTCCGGATCCAGACGCAGTTCGGTCGCGGCGGCGATCTCCACCAGTTGGTCGAGCTTGCTCGCGCTGGCGATCGCGGCGGTCACGGTCGGGCGCGCCATCACCCAGGCGAGCGCCACCTGAGCCGGCGTCGCGGACAGCCGGTCCGCCACCTCGTCGAGCGCCGCCACGGCCCGCAAGCCGCGCGCGTCGACGTACTGCTTGACCATCCGCTCGCCGCGCGGGCTTTTTCCGAGATCCGCTTCCGACCGGTATTTGCCCGTGAGGAAGCCCGCGGCGAGCGAGAAGAAGGTAACGACGCCCAAATCCTCGGCGGCGCAGAGCGGCTCCAGTTCGGCTTCGTAGGCGGGCCGCTCGACCAGATTGTACAGCGGCTGCACCACCTCGTAGCGCGGCAGGCCGAGGCGTTCGCTCGTTCGCAAAGCTTCCCGCAGCCGGGGCGCGGTATGGTTGGAGGCGCCGATCGTCCGGACCTTGCCTTGCTCGATCAGCGCGGCGAAGGCGGACAGGCTCTCTTCGAGCGGCACACTCTGGTCGTCGTCATGAGCGAAATAGACGTCCACGTAATCGGTCTGCAAGCGGCGCAGCGAGTTCTCGATCGCGGCCGTGACCCAGCGCCGGGACAGGCCCTCGTCGCCCGATCCCATGCGCTTGCCGACCTTGGTCGCCAGCACAAGCTTGTCACGGCCGCCGCGCATGGCGAGCCACTTGCCGATTACGGTCTCGGATTCGCCGCCCTGATGGCCGGGAACCCAGGCGGAATAGACGTCCGCCGTGTCGATGGCGGTGAGGCCCGTCTCGGCCAGCCGGTCCAGCAGGCGGAAGGAGGTCGCCTCGTCGGCGGTCCAGCCGAAGACGTTGCCGCCGAACATCAGGGGCGGGATCGCGATGCCGCTGCGGCCGAGTGTGCGGTGCTCCATGGCGTCCTCCAGACGGGTTTCAGCGAAAGATAGGTCGGGTGACGGCCGTTCCCAGAATCGCGGGGCCAGGGTAAGGCTGCGGCCCGGATGCGAGGAGACGGAACATGGCGAGCACCGACGAGCGTTCCAGACGGTTCGACCTGCTGACGGAGAACCCCGTCTACAAGCCGTTCCGCTATCCTTGGGCCTACGAGGCGTGGCTCACGCAGCAGCGCGTCCACTGGCTGCCGGAGGAAGTGCCGCTCGCCGACGACGTCAAGGACTGGCACCGAAATCTGACCGACGGCGAGCGCAATCTGCTGACGCAGATCTTCCGCTTCTTCACCCAGGCCGATGTCGAGGTGAACAACTGCTACATGAAGCACTACAGCCAGGTGTTCAAGCCGACCGAAGTGCTGATGATGCTCTCCGCCTTCTCGAACATCGAGACCGTGCATGTGGCCGCGTATAGCCATCTGCTTGATACGATCGGCATGCCCGAACTCGAATATCAGGCCTTCCTCAAATACAAGGAGATGAAGGACAAGTTCGACTACATGCAGACGTTCAGCGTCGACAGCAAGCACGAGATCGCGAAGACTCTGGCGGCGTTCGGCGCCTTCACTGAAGGTCTGCAGCTGTTCGCCTCGTTCGCGATCCTGCTGAACTTCCCGCGCTTCGGCAAGATGAAGGGCATGGGCCAGATCATCACCTGGTCCGTGCGCGACGAGACGTTGCACTGCCTCTCCGTGATCCGGCTGTTCCGCACCTTCGTGCAGGAGAACCCGGAGATCTGGACCGACGCGCTGCGGCGGGAAATATATGTAACATGCGCAACTATCATTGATCACGAGGACGCGTTCATCGACCTTGCCTTCGAGCAGGGCGCGGTCGCGGGCCTGGATGCCGGGAGCGTGAAAGCGTATATCCGCTACATTGCCGACCGGCGCCTGACCCAGCTCGGGCTCAATCCGCTGTTCCACGTCGACCGCAATCCGCTGCCCTGGCTGGACGACATGCTGAACGCGGTCGAGCACGCCAATTTCTTCGAGAACCGCGCGACCGAATACAGCCGGGCCTCCACCGCCGGCACCTGGGAGGAGGCATTCGACGCCAACTGGCTCCGCCCCGGCGAAGCGCCGGCGGTTCTGGAGTGAGGCCGTGCGCCCGAGGGGTGTTGACGCGCAGCCGCCGGCGGTCTTGAAAGCAAGATCTCACGCAGATGTGGGCAGGACATTTTGGGTAGGCAGCGGAATGGGTTCGGGCGCGACCGGGGCTAGGCTTGCGGGTTTCAGGCGTCGAGGGCCGGCCGCGTGAGCCCGTCGGACGAGGTTTTCGGCCGCGAGGCCGGGCAGGCCGGCGCGCCGCGTTACAGCCGGCGTCTGTCCGACAAGATCCTGATCGCCTTCCATCACGCCTGCGACCAAGCCGATTTCGAGGTGGCCGAGCAGCTTCTGGCGGTTCTCGAAATGATGCTGACGCGCCGCCCGCTCACCCCGGACGGCACGCGGCGGCGGAACATGGAAAGCCTCGTCGCGGCGCACGAGCGGCTCTGGCATCTTCGGCACCCGGTCACGAACGAACCCTGAGCGCGTCGGCGTCCTCACCCATCCAGCCTCTCTCCCCGGCGCAGGATCGCCTCTGCCTCTGGCGTGAACCCGTTTCCGGCATGGAGCACAAGGCCCGACAGCACGCGGGCCGCCCCGCGTCCGCCCCGGATCCCGCGCAGGAGCAGGAGCCTGGCCGGCTGGCCCCGACGCTTCCACAATGGCACCAGGGTGATCGACCCGCAGCCCGCGCCCGAGAGCGCCCCGATCCCGAGGCTGAGATGGGCCGCCGGCAGGATGAAGGTGAGCGTTCCCTGCGGGCGTATGGACGCGGCGAGGGAACCGGCCCAGGCGTCGAGCAGGGTAGGAGAAGCCTGCTTGGCGCGCGCACGCAGCGGGTCGGGCGACGGGCTGCCAGCGTCGGGGTGATAGGGCGGGTTGCTGATGGCGTGGTCGAAGGCGTGCCGATGAAAGGGCAGAGCGGCGGCGTCCCCGGCTACCACCTGAAGTCGCGGCCAAAAGCCGTTGCGCATGGCGTTGGCGGCGGCGAGCGAGGCCAGCGCCAGGTCGCGCTCGACTCCGGCGAGGCCGATGCCGGGCAGGCGCGCGGCCAGGCACAGCAGGGCGGCTCCCGCTCCGGTGCCGGCCTCCAGCACGCGCTCACCCGGCCGCGCCGGCACGCTCGCGGCCAGCAGCACCGGTTCGATGCCGCTGCGGAAGCCGGTTCTCGGCTGCGCATACACGACCTTGCCGCCGAGCAGATGACCCTCGGTCAGCTCCATCGAAGGGCCCGGTCAGGCCTCGCCGGCCTCGCCGAGCACCAGCCGGGCGCGACGCTCATGGGCTTCGGCGACCGCCAGACGACGGGGGACCGCGCCGATGCTGCCGTCGGCGATGCTCGCGTGCGTGTCCAGCACGATCGCCGGTATGCCCGCATCGGCCAGCAGCGCCGTCAGGAAGCTCAGCCGCACCGGATCGTTGGTCATTGCCACCACGCGCACGCCGTCCTCCTGCTTTCGTAATCGCCGGCGGCTCGCGGCCGCGGCCCGGCACAGCTTGACCGTATTTCGCGGCCGCCGATATGGTGCCCGTGAATGCTGAACAATCAAACGGGGAGAGCCGCTCGGGCCCCCATGCTACCGTGATCGGCGCAAGCACGGTGGCGCAAAGGGATTTCGGTGTGGCCGAACGCAACTCGAGCTTGGGAGCGGATGACGCGCTCACCGGATTGACGGCGATGTTGCAGGCCGACCTGCACGCCTGCAACCGGACGATTGTCGCGCGCATGGACAGCCCGGTTGCGCTGATCCCGCAGCTCGCGGCGCACATCGTGGCCGCCGGCGGCAAGCGCCTGCGGCCGTTGCTGACGCTCGCCTCCTCGCGCCTCTGCGGTTATGGGTTCGGACCGGACCAGCAGCGGCACGTGCATCTGGCGGCCTGCGTCGAGTTCATCCACACCGCGACGTTGCTGCACGACGACGTGGTGGACGAGAGCGCATTGCGGCGGGGTCTCGCCAGCGCCAACGCCGTGTTCGGCAACAAGGCGTCGGTGCTGGTAGGGGATTTCCTGTTCGCACGCGCCTTCCAGCTCATGGTTGCCGATGGATCGCTGGCGGTGCTCGGCATCCTCTCCGGCGCGGCCGCGACGATCGCCGAGGGCGAAGTGCTCCAGCTCGCGACGCAGAACGATCTCTCCACGTCGGAAGCGCAGTATCTGGAGGTCATCAAGGGCAAGACCGCCGCTCTGTTCGCCGCCGCCTGCCAGGTCGGCGCCGTGGTTGCGGACCGGCCGGCGCGCGAGGAACAGGCATTGGCGGAGTACGGCCTCAATCTCGGCATGGCATTCCAGCTCGTGGACGACGCGCTCGACTATGCGGCCGACCAGGCGACGCTCGGCAAGACCGTCGGCGACGATTTTCGCGAGGGCAAGATCACGATGCCGGTGCTAGCCGCCTATCAGGCCGGAAATGCCGAGGAGCGGCGCTTCTGGGCGCGCACCATCGAGACCTCGGAGCAGACGGAGGACGATCTCGGGCAGGCGCTCGCGCTGATCGGCCGCAGCCGCGCGATCGAAGCGACAATCGACCGCGCCGCGCGCTTTGCGGACGCCGCGAAGGTTGCGATTGCGACTTTTCCGGACTCGCCGATGCGGCGGGCGCTGATCGAGGTTGCGGATTACACCGTCAGCCGGGCGCGGTAGCGGTCGAAAACCGAGACCATCCGGCGAACCATTAGCGATTCGGCAAGGTGTGTCTCGGAAGTTCCCTGTGTCGTTCCCGAAAATCGGGGGCACAGAAAGGGACAGACCCGTATCCTCCGAGCCGCGCATCCCGCCATCCTCATACCCACGATGCTCATCTTCGGCACGGTCCAAGCCCCGAGGGCTGCTGATCAGGTGAGCAGCGGCGACACGGATATGATCAATCAAACAGCCATTACGTTTGTACTTATAAGCGCGATTCCGTCGTCGGGCTCCTCCGCGACGCCCTCCAAGGGCAATACGGACAACCCGACCATACTCCCAGGAAGCACGAATAAGAATACAATCAACCTGTCCGGGGCGTGGCGGCAAAATATGTCGCTGAATTTTTCCTATAGGGATCAGACCACGCGGAAGTATGGCTGCGATTTCACTCTGTTCCTGAGCTACACAGGGAGTTCCGGCCCCGTGGACAACCACTATGGTAACTTCAACGCATACCAGATTATTGGACCAAACAGAGAACATGTCAACTGCACAGCCGAAACCGGGTTCTCTTTCGCTGAGGATAATCAGGGCGCGAAATATGCCGGCGTGAATTTCATCAAGAATCCGTAAAGCCGCGTTTCGGGGATCTCCGATAGATCAACGAGAAACATATCAATTGATTTCTAAGCTCAGGATATAAGTCCCAACGCAATGATTCAGTCAGTCCGTCTATCTTCCGTTGCTCCCATCGCATTAAAACAGGCAACCACGGCGCCAAGCCAGGATGCCCAACCAACCAAGGTAGACGCTTCCGCTTCGGCGTCAGAAGAAGATTCAATCAGTTTGAGTCAGAGGGCTTTAGCGAAGATGCAGGAGGACGACCCGACCCTGCAAGCTCCCGGAGCAGGCGCATCAGACCAAGACAAGCAACTATACCAGATGAAACTCAGCTCCTATAAAGAAGCCGTCAAGGATATCGACAACATTCATCTAAACTCCGATTTCCAATCCTACGCGGACATCATCAACGATCCAGCTGCTACGGATTCCGAGAAGCTTCAAGCTTACAGTAATTATCGAGTCGATTCCGTCGTTGCAGACACCTCGTTTGGCAGCTATCAGTCCTCAGACCAAGATTTCAAGTTCGACTGGCTGACCCGGGATTCGGACTTTATGCGCCGCGTAAACTCGGGAGATGTCTCGGGCTACTATTCCAAGCAAGCCGTCGCCAGGGCGCAAAGTCCAACCCACCAGATCGATTTCGAGCAGGATACGGCGAATCTCATCGACGCCGGATCCCGCCTCACCTACGCCCAGCAAGGCGTGATCGCGATCAACGTCGCAAGCATGAACCTGATGTGCGCGATCCTGAACGGCAACAAGGCAAGCCTCATCAACGACCCCAAGGCACAGAACGTCAATCGCACGCCGGGTTTCGAGTATCAGGGCGCCAAGCCCGTCGATGCGCAGACCGCGATCGCGAGCGCGGTCGCCGCGTCGATGAAGGAGCTGAGCCTGTCGGCCGTGGGTTGTTCGATGAGCCCGGCGAACGTCGCGTACAAGAACCTATACGTGCAGCTGGTGCAGTCGGTCGCCCAGCGCGCGGCAAGCCGCATGCCGGGCGGCGTCCAGCAGACCGCCTGAGCCTTCAACGCGCCGCCCGCAGCTTCTCCCAAACGCGGTCCGGCGTTGCCGGCATGTCGACATGGCGGATGCCGTAGCCGGAGAGCGCATCCACGACCGCGTTCATGACGGCGGGCAGGGCGCCGGCGCAGCCGGCCTCGCCGCAGCCCTTGACGCCGAGCGCATTGGTCTTGGCGGGGACGGGATGGCTCGCATGCGCGGGCAGCGGCGCGTCCGTCGCGCGCGGCAGCCCGTAGTCCATGAACGAGCCGGTCAGAAGCTGGCCGTCCGCGTCGTACACGGTCGCTTCCTTGAGCGCCTGGCCGATGCCCTGGAGGATGCCGCCATGCATCTGGCCCTCGACCAGCATCGGGTTCACGACGACACCGAAATCGTTCACCGCCGTGTAGCGCGCGACCTTCGTTTCGCCCGTCTCCGGGTCGATCTCGACCTCGCAGACATGGCAGCCGTTCGGGTAGGCCGACGGCGCGTGCTTGTGGATGTGCGCGACGTCGAGCGAGCGGGGCACGTCGCCCGGCAAGTCGATGCCGCCCCGCAGCGTCTCGGCCATTTCCATGATGTCGATGCCAAGATCGGTGCCGGCGACGCGGAACATCCCGTGCGCGAACTCGACGTCCGCCGTCGCCGCTTCGAGCAGGTAGCCGGCGATCTTGCGGCCCTTCTCGATTATGATCGCGCTCGACTCCACGATCGCGCCGCCGCTCGCCATCAGCGATTTCGAGCCGCCGGTGCCGCCGCCCGCGATCAGCTCGTCGCTGTCGCCCTGCAACAGCCGGATGCGCTCGAACGGGACGCCGAGCTGATCCGACAGCACCTGCGCGAACGGCGAGGCGTGCCCCTGGCCGTAGTCGAGCGTGCCCGTGATGATCGTGACCGCGCCGTCGGGCTCGAAGCGGATGCCGCCCATCTCGCTCGTGGGCGGCGCGGTCACCTCCAGATATTGGCCGATGCCGCGCCCGCGCAGCTTCCCGCGCGCGCGACTCTCTTTGGCGCGTATGGCGAAACCGCACCAGTCCGCGAGTGCGAGCGCGCGATCGAGCACGGCCGGGAAGTCGCCGCTGTCGTACTCGGTTCCGGCGGCCGTCCGATGCGGCATCGCCTCGGGGCGGATATGATTGATGCGGCGGATCGCGACGGGATCGACGCCCATTTCGCGCGCCGCCGTGTCGAGCAGCCGCTCGGTGTAGTAATTGCCCTCCGGCCGTCCGGCGCCCCGGTACGGGCCGACCGGCGTCGTGTTCGTGAACACGCAGCGCGTCGTCACCTCCTGCGCCGGAATGCGATAGACGCCGATGCTGTTCTTGACGGCGTTGCCGGTGGAGGGCAGGGCCGTCGCGTTGCTCAGATACGCCCCGAGGTTGGCGACGCCGCCGATCCTGAGCGCGAGGATGCGTCCCTCGGCGTCAAACGCGCCCTCGACCGTTCGGTCGTGGTCGCGGCCGTGCGAATCGGAGAGGAAGCTCTCCGAACGGTCGTCGCGCCACTTCACGGGCAAGCCGCCGAGAACCCGGCTTGCGTGCAGCACGCAGATATACTCTGGATAGACCGACGCTTTCATGCCGAACGATCCGCCGACATTGCCGGTCAGCACACGGATCTTCTCGACGGGAACGCCGAGCACCGTCTTCAAATTCTCGCGCATGCCGAACACGCCCTGGCAGCCAACGCGCAGCGTCCAGCGCTCCCGCGCGGCGTCGTACTCGCCGATCGCCGCGCGCGGCTCGAGCGCGTTGACGACCACGCGATTGTTGCGGATCGACAGTCTGGCCACGTGCGCGGCGCGCGCGAATGCATCGCGCACCACGCCCAGGTCGCCATGCTCGAAATCGACGACGAGATTGCCGGCGACGTCGTCATGCACGAGCGGCGCTCCCGGCGCATCGGCGGCGCGCGCGTCGGTCACGGCCGGCAGCGGGTCGATGTCGGCCTGTACAAGCTCCGCAGCGTCGCGCGCCTGGTGTACGGTGCCCGCGACCACGCATGCGACCGGGTCGCCGACATAGCGCACCTTGTCCACCGTCAGCGGCGGCTGCCTCGGCCGGTGCATGGGCGAGCCGTCACGGTTGCGGATGAGAATGCCCGTCGGCATCGCGCCAAACCCGGCGGCCAGCAGGTCGGCCCCCGTGAAAACCGAGCGCACGCCGGGCATGGCGGCGGCCTCCCTTGTATTGATCCCGCGCAGCACGCCGTGCGCCATCCGGCTGCGTACGATGACGGCGTGCAGCTGGCCCGGAAGGTCGATGTCGTCCGTGTACCGGCCCTCGCCCCGCAGGAGCGTCGGGTCTTCCTTGCGCGGAACCGGCTGGCCGATGCCGAACCGGGCGATCTCGTCATTTCGCATCGCTCTCCAATCCTCCGGCGTCGGCATCTGAATTGCGCGTGTATGAAGCGGGATTATAGGCGCGTTCCGGCGAGGCAAACAGGAGGGCCCGTCTACACCCAGCCTTAACCGGCGGCCGCGAGGATGGCTGGCCGGAGGTGACCCAGCGCAAGATGTCCGACCGATCTGCCGAGAGCGGAGGCCATGCCTTTCGCCCGCGCGACGCCGCGCGCGAGGAGGCGGTGTCGCCGGCAGTCGCGATGCTGAGCGCCATGGCCGCGATGGTCCGGCGGCGGCGGCTGACCTTCCTGCTCCCGGTGCTGCTCGTACCGCTGCTGGCGTTCGTCGCGGTCCGTCAGACGACGCCGAGCTACACGGCGCAGGTGGACGTCCTCTACGATCCCGGCGGCTACGCGATCCGCGAGTTGCAGAGCATCCTTCGCGCCGACCCGACAACCGACGCGATCATGGCAAGCCAGCTCGAAATCGTGCGCGGCCTGCGCATGGCCGAACGCCTGTCCGATCGCTTCCAGCTTGCGCGCAGCCCAGAGTTCAATCCCGCGCTACGCCACCCGTCCTGGCCGCGCCGCATGCTCGCGGCCGCGACGAACTGGATCGCGGGCAGCGGCAACGCCCGGACCGAGCGCCAGATCGTCGCATCCGCCGTGCAGCGGGCGATCGAGGCCAAGACGGTCAAGACCTCGCGCGTGATCGCAATCTCGTTCACCGCCGCCGAGCCGAATCTTGCTTCCGCCGGCGCGAACGCGCTCGCCGAACTCTACATCGGCGACCAGCTCGCGCTGAAAGCCGACGCCGTGCGGCACGCAAATGCGTGGCTGGATGGGCGGGTCGCCGAGTTGCGGCGCGATGTCGCGGCCGAGGAAGATCGGATCGCTGCCTACCGCGCCCGCTCCGGGCTGGTGACGGGCGTGCAGGCCGGGCTGCCGACAGAGCAGGTCAGCCGGCTCACGGCCGATCTGGTGCAGGCGCGCGATACCCTCGCCGCCGCCGAGGCACGCCTCGCGAGCGCGCGCGATCCGCGCAACGCGGCCGCGCAGGCGGCGATCGCACCGAGCGTGGTCGCGCTGCGCGCGCAGCAGGACCAGCTATCAAGCCAGTTGCAGGCGGCGATGGCGCGGCTCGGGCCTCGCCATCCGGCGGTCGCCGCCTTGCGTGGCCAGATCGCGGGCTTGCGGAGCGCGGCGTCCGGCGAGAGGGAGCGCGTGGTCGCCGCGATCGCCGACGAAGTCGCGGCGGACCGCGCCCATGTAGCTACGCTGGAGAGCGCGTTGCAAACGGCGCGCGCCGAGGTCGATCGCGCCGCGCAATCGCAGATCCCGCTGAACGCGATGCAGCGCGACGCCGACGCCGCGCGCACGCTGCTGCAAGCCGTGCTCGAACGCATGCAGCAGACTGTGCAGCAGACCGCGATCGAGGTTCCGGATGCACGCGTCGTCTCGCAGGCGCTGCCGCCCGAGCGCCCGAGCGCGCCGCGCACGCTGCTGCTCCTGCCCGCCGCCGCCGTGTTCGGCGTCTGCCTCGGCCTGCTGCTCGTCTATGTGCTCGAAGCGGGCGACGAGAGCTTCCCGAGTGGCGATGCCGTGCGCGCCGGCTTGTCGCTGCCATGCCTCGCGCTGGTGCCGGAGTTGCGCGGCGGGCGGCGGCGGCGGGTCGCGGATCACGTCGTCGATCTGCCGCTGTCGCCGTTCTCGGAGCAGATCCGCGCGTTGCGCGCCGGACTGTGGGCCGGAGACGAGAAGGGGCGGGTGGTCGCGATCACCGCCGCCCGTCCGGCGGAGGGCAAGACGACGGTCGCGATCGCGCTCGGCCGTCTCGCGGCGCTGAACGGGGAGCGGGCGATCGTGCTCGATTGCGACATCCGCCAGCCCTCCTTCGGACGGCTGATGCAGGCCGATAGCGGTCTCGGCGTCACCGACTGCCTGCTCGGCCATGCCTCGGTCGAGCAGGCGATCCGCAGCGACGCGCTGACCGGCCTCGACTACATGCCCGCGGGCTCGGCGGAAGCGAATTCGCTCGCCCTGTTCCAGTCGGCGGCGATGGGCGTGCTGCTCGAGACCTTGCGCGCCCGCTACCGCCTCGTGATCCTCGACGCGCCGCCCGCCTTCGCCATGGCCGATGCGCGCGTGATCGCGCGCGCGGCGGACGCGACGGTCTTGTGCGTGCGCTGGCGCGACACGCCCCGGCGCGTCGTCCTGCACGCGCTCGAGATTCTGCGCGACGCACGGGTGGAGCTGGCGGGAGTCGCGCTCACCCGCGTCAACGTGCGCGCGCATGGCCGCGCCGGCTACGCCGACAGCGAGGTCTATCAGGCGCGCTACGGCGGATATTTCCGTGATTAGGACGGCGCGGCGGCTGGCCGCGAGCGGCGCGGTTTGGGCGGGGGTGGAGGCGGGCGCATCGGCGGTGCTGTCGTTCGTCTCGGCGTTCGTGGTCGCAAGGCTGGTCGGCCCGCGCGAGGTGGGCGTGGGCGCGGCGGCGGTCGCGCTGCACGTGCTGCTCTGGGTGCCGGTGAACGCGCTGTTCGCGGACGCGCTGGTGCAGATGCCGCGCGTCACCCGCCGCGCTGCGTCGAGCGCCTTCTGGGCGGCGAGCGCCGTCGGCGTGCTCGGGGCGGGCGTTGAACTCGCGTTCGCCCCCGTGCTCGCATCCGCCGTCGGCGATCCTCGTCTCGCCGCGATGTCCTGCGTGCTCGCGGCGGCACTGCCGCCGGTGGGCGCGGGTGGGGCGGTGCAGGGGCTGCTCACGCGTGAGCGGCGCTACCGCATGCTCGCCGGCCGCACGCTGATCGGGCAAGGGATCGGCACCGCGGCCGGCGTCGCGCTCGCGTTCGCGGGGGCGGGCGCCTGGGCGCTCGTCCTGCAACAGGCGGCGACCTCGCTCGCCGGCGCCTTGACGTTGCTGCTCCGCGGCGGATTCCGGCCGCGCGCCGTGTGGCGGGGCGCATCCGTGCTCGCCCTGCTGCGGCTCGGCCTGCCGCTGACGGCGAGCACGCTCACGCAGCAGGGGCGCTACCGGCTGTTCGCGATGGTGATCGGGGCGACGGCCGGGACGCCCGCGCTCGGCCAGATCCACATGGCGTTCCGGCTGATCGATACGGTGCGCGACCTCGTTTCGAGCGCGCTGTGGCGGCTCGCGTTTCCCGTCATGTCGCGCGTGCAGCGCGACGCGGCCGCCCTGCAGGCGAGCGTCGATCGCATTCTGGCGCTGTCCGGCCTGCTCGTGTTCCCGCTGATCGGCGCGCTGGCGCTGACGATCTCGCCCGCGATCCTGCTGCTGCTCGGCCCGGCCTGGGAACCGGCCGCGCAGGCCTCGCGGCCGCTGCTCCTGCTGATGGTCTATGTCTTCCTGAGCTTCCCCGGCGGGGTCGCGACAGTCGCGCGCGGCCGCCCGTCCGTCGCGCTGGCCGGCAATCTGCTGAGCGCGGCGCTGATGCTTGCGGGCGTGCTCCTGCTCCGGCCCGCGACGCCCGCCGCGGCGGGCTGGATCTGGGCGGGCGCGCAGTTGCTCGTCGCGCCGTATTCGCTGCTCGCGACGGCGCGGGCGCTCGGGGCGCGGCCGGGCCGGCAATGGCGGGCCGGCGTCGCGCCGCTGCTGCTCGCGGCCGTCGCAACCGGGGCCGGGAGCCTGGTGCCGGCGCTGCCCTGGGGACCGGGGGCAACGCTCGCGGTCCGCGTGGCAGGCGGGGGCGCGATCTATGTCCTGACCTGCGCCGTGCTCCTGCGCGGCCGTGTCGCGGACGCCGTCGGCGTGCTGCTGCCTCCGGCGGGAGCGCGGGCATGACCCGCAACGTCCGGCTGCTCGGCTTCGACCTCTCGACCGACACGCTCGAAGAAGCGATTGCGTGGCTGCAACAGCGGCCGCCCGATGCGCCGTTCGACTACATCGTCACCCCGAACGCGGACCATTTCGTGCGGCTGTCCCGCAGCGCCGCCTTGCGCCCCGTCTACGATCAGGCGTGGCTGCGCCTGCTCAATTCGCGGGTCGTCGCGCGGGTCGCCTGGCTGCTCGGCCTGAGATCGCCGCGCGTGGTGACCGGGTCCGACCTGACCGAGGCCATCCTGCGCGATCATCTCCAGGCCGGCGAGCGCATCGCGATCGTCGGGCTGCGCCCCGATCTGCTGCCGGTGCTCGTCCGGCGCTACCGGCTCGCGCGTCCGGCGCACTACGATCCGCCGTTCGGGTTCGAGCGGGATCCGGAGGCGCTGGCGGCCGTCGTGCGGTTCGTGATCGACAATCCGGCGCGCTTCGTCTTTCTCGCGCTCGGCTCTCCCAGGCAGGAGAACGTGGCGGCCGCGATCAAGGCGACCAACCGGGCGGTGGGGATCGGCCTCTGCATCGGTGCGAGCCTCGACTTCATGACCGGCGCGCAGCGGCGTGCCCCGCGCTGGATGCAGCTTGCCGGGCTGGAATGGCTGTACCGGCTGCTCTCGGAGCCGCGCCGCCTGGCCCGGCGCTATCTGCTCGACGGCCCGCGCATTCTTGGCCTGCTCCTGCGCGAGCGCCGCGCGCCGCCGGTGTAGAAACGTCAGACGGCGCGCGGCAGCCGGCGGAGCACCTCGGCGCGGAGGCGCGTCAGGGGGGAGCCGCGATGCGCGCCGTCCGCGCGCCAGAGATAGGACCGGGCCTCGCTCGATAGCGGCGACCGCTCGCTCCGGCGTGCGAGCGCGAACGCCGCCAGAAGAGCGCGCAGCGTTTGGCGCAGCATGCCGTTGCGCAAGCCCCGCACTAAATATCCGGCATAGCGGGGCGTCATCGCGAACCAGCAAGCGCCGCTTTTATGGCCGACGTAGAGGCGGTTGCGGACGAAATAGAACCAGCGCGCGCCGGACCAGGCGACGCGCTGCTCGGCCGCGACCTTGTGGCGCACGACGATGTCGCCGCGATATTGCACCCGCCAGCCGCGTCCGATCGCGCGGAGACAAAAATCGAACTCCTCCCAGCAGAAGAACAGCGCCTCGTCGTACGGACCGGCTTCGGCCCAGGCGGCGCGGCGGATGGCGTGGCCCGCGCCGACGAAGGCCGCGGCGTCGAACACCCCGGCGGCGCGCGGAAGAAGGGCGGGCGGGTAGCCCCAGGACGTCAGATCGTCCGCGCCCGTCGCATGCACGACGATGCGCATGCCGATCACGGCGAGGCCGGGATCGGCGTCGAGCACGGCGACCGCGCGCGCGAGCGTGTCGCTGTCGGCGAACTCCGCATCGTTGTCGAGCGCCGCGACGGCGCGCCCGTGTCCGAACGCGGCCGCCCGGTTCCGCCCGCCGGCGACGCCGAGATTGCGGTCGAGCCGCAGCAGCGTCGCGTCGCCCCGTCCGGCGACCGCGTCGGCGAGGCGTGCGAGGTTCGCCTCCGCCGAGCCCTGGTCGAGCACGATCACGTGCCGGGTCAGCCCCCTCTGGGCCAGCGCCGAGACGATGGCGGCGATCGTCTCCTCGGGCCGGTCGAGCGCCAGGATCAGGATGTCGGCGTCATAGGGGCCGGAGGGCGGGACGTGCGCCCCCGCGACGTGCCGGGGCGGCCCAGGGGTCATCGCCCCGCGCCGACGGCGGGGATCGCCAGATAGGCGAGGCGCTTGATCTCCTTGCGGCCGCGCGCGACCGAATCGAGCACAAGGCCGCAGACGAGAGCGAGGAACGAGAGCAACACGAGGCCAGTCGCGAGCACGGCGGTCGGCAGGCGGGGCACGAGGCCGGTGCGCGCGAATTCGAGCACGACCGGCACGCCGAAGCCGACGCCGAGCAGGAAGAGCGCGAGCGCCGCGACGGCAAAGAACTGCAGTGGGCGCTCCTCCTTCACGAGCACCACGATCGTGCGCAGGATGCGGAGTCCGTCCGAATAGGTGTTCAGCTTGGAGAGCGATCCCTGGGGCCGCTCCTTGTAGGCGACCTCCAGTTCGGCGAGCGGCATCTTCAGCTCGAGCGCGTGGATTGTGAACTCGGTTTCCGTCTCGAAGCCGGCGGCAAGGGCGGGGAACGATTTCACGAAGCGCCGGCTGAACACCCGATAGCCGGACAGCATGTCGCGTAAGCGATTGCCGAAAATCCAGCGCACGATGCCGCTGAGCACCGCGTTGCCCAGGCGGTGCCCCGGCCGGTACGCGTCCTCGATCTCGGTCACGCGGGCGCCGTTGACCATGTCGAGCCGCCCGTCCATGAGCGCGCGCACCATCGCGGGAGCCGCCGCCGCGTCGTACGTGCCGTCGCCATCCACCAGCACGTAGATGTCCGCGTCGACGTCGGCGAACATGCGACGGACCACGTTCCCCTTGCCTTGCAGCGTCTCGGTCCGGACGATTGCGCCCGCATCCCGCGCCGCGGCCGTCGTGCCATCCGTCGAATTGTTGTCGTAGACGTGCACCGACGCCTCCGGCAGCGCCTCCCGGAAGTCGCGCACAACCCGGCCGATGGCGACGGCCTCGTTGTAGCAGGGGATGAGCACGGCAATGCGGGGCCGGACGGCATCTTGTCTCGCTTGGGCGTCAATCATTGCAATCCCGGCTAGAATAGGAACGGCCCGTTAGCGAAACACTAGCGCTTTCGACAGGCCGAAATTCGAGAACATCCCGGCGAAACAGCCGGCCGCGACGGCGAGCACGGGATAGGCGGCGCAGAGCGGCGATACCGTCACCAGGATGGCGTACAGGCCCCGGTTCAGCACGAAGCCCGCGCCGTTGGCGAGCAGGAAGCGCGCCCATTGCCGCAGCGCCGAACCGTCGCCCCGGAACCGGAACGTCCAGCGCCGGTTGAGCCACCAGGTCACGGTGGCGGCGACGAAATAGGCGAGGAGGCCCGCCCCGTACAGGCCGAGCCATCCGCGCGCGGCGTAGACGGTCCCGGTGTCGAACCAGAAACCGATCGCGCCGACGGTTCCGAACCGCAGCGCCTGTCCGACCGTCGGCCGGCTCGCCTGCCGCCGGACGTGACCGGCCAGACGCCGGATCATGCTGCCCTGCCCGGTCCGTTTTGCCTGCGCATGAGGCAGGCGCTTAGTCCAGACCGGGTCCGGCGGCAATGCCGCGCCGGGCGGCTATTGGGCGGCTATGGCCGGGCGGCGCGGGCCGGGGCAGAGTGGCGGCATGATCATCGGGACGGCGGGCCATATCGACCACGGCAAGACGGCCCTCGTGCGCGCGCTGACCGGCGTCGACGCGGACCGGCTGGAAGAGGAGAAACGGCGCGGCATCACGATCGATCTCGGCTACGCCTATGCGGACGCATTCGGCTTCGTGGACGTGCCGGGGCACGAGCGGTTCGTGCATACGATGCTGGCCGGGGCGAGCGGCATCGACGCGGCCCTGCTCGTCGTCGCGGCCGATGACGGGGTGATGCCCCAGACCCGCGAGCACGCGGCGATCCTCGACCTGCTCGGCATTGGGCGCGGGGTAGTCGCGATCACGAAGGCGGACCTCGCGCCCGGCCGGGTCGCGGCGATCGCGGCGGAGGTCCGGGCGCTGCTGACGGCCACGCCCCTGCGCCACGCGGCGATCCTGCCGGTTTCCGCACGCACAGGGGCGGGGATCGAGGCGCTCCGGGAGGCGCTGGCGGAGCTCGGTCCGCGCCGCCGCGACCGCGCGGGGTATCCGCGCCTCGCGGTCGATCGCGCCTTCACGCTGGCGGGCGCGGGGGTGATCGTGACCGGCACCCTGGTCGCGGGCGCGATCCGGGCCGGCGACCGGCTCGTGCTGTCGCCGTCCGGCCTCGATCTGAGGGTGCGCGGGTTGCACGCCCAGAACAGGCCCGAACGCCAGGCCGAGGCGGGGCAGCGGGTCGCGCTCAACATCATCGGCCCGCGGCTCGCGAAGGAGGCGATCGAACGGGGCGACTGGGTGCTGCACGCGGACATCCACGCGCCGACGTCGCAGCTCGACGCGCGGGTGCGCCTGCTCGCGCCGGAGACACGCGCGCTGGCGCCGGGCAGCCGCGTGCATCTCCATCTCGGAGCCGCCCGCGTCACGGCGCGCGCCGTCCCGATCTCGGGCAACCGGATCCAGCCGGGCGAGGAGGGGATCGGTACGGCTGATGCTCGATCATCCGATCGGCGCCCTGGCGCGGGATCGGCTCGTGCTGCGCGACGCGGCGGCGACGCGCACCATCGGCGGCGGCATCGTCATCGATCCGTTCCCGCCTCGCCGCCGCCGGGGGACGGAGGCGCGACTCGCGTGCCTCCACGCGCTGGACGCGCCGGAGCCTGCGACCGCGCTGCGGCAGCTGCTCGCGCTACCGACGGGCTGGACCGAGCGCGCTCCGTTCGTGCGCGCGCGCAACCTGCCGCCGCAACAGGCAGAGGCCGTTCTGACCGCCGCCGGAGCCGAAACGCTCGGCGACCTCGCCGTCGCGCGCGGCATCCGCGACCGGCTCGGCGCGGCGCTGGCCGATACGCTGGCCGCGCATCACGCCGCCGTGCCGGACCAGCCCGGCCTGCAACCCGAACGCGTGCGGCTGCTCCTGCCCGGACGGCCGCCTGTTTCGGCGTTCCGCGCGTTGCTGGAGGCGGGCCTGCGAGCGGGCCGCGTGGAGCAGGACGGTCCGTGGCTGCGCCTGCCGTCGCATCGCGCGACGCTCTCGCCCGCCGACGAGGCGCTGTGGGAGCGGGTGCGCGCGGCCCTGGCTGCCGACCGGTTCCGGCCGCCGCGTGCGCGCGATCTCGCGCAGGCGTTCTCGGTCCCCGAAACGGAAATGCGGACCACCTGCAAGCGCTTGCAGCGGATGGGCAAGTTGGTCGAGGTCGCGCACGACCACTTCTTCCTCCGCGAGACCGTCGCCGAAATGGCGGCGATCATCGCGGATATTTTCGCTGCCGATCCCGACCGCGTCGTCCGGGCCGCCGCATTCCGCGACCGCGTCGGGAACGGGCGCAAGGTCGCAATCCAGATCCTGGAGTTCATGGACAAGGCCGGGGTCACGATCCGGACCGGCGATGAACGCCGCGTGCGGCCCGACCGTCTCGACCTGTTCGGGCCAGCGCCTCCATCCCCTGGGGCGCCCGCGTCGTGTCCGGCTGCTTGACCGCCGCACGGGCGCGCGATCACACTCCGGGCAAGATCGAGGGAGGACGCCGGATGCCCACGCTTTCGCTGACCGTGAATGGCCGCGCGGTTTCGGCCGAGGTGGAAGGGCGGACCCTGCTGGTCGAGTTGCTGCGCGAGACGCTCGGCCTGACGGGCACGCATGTCGGCTGCGACACGAGCCAGTGCGGCGCCTGCGTCGTGCATGTGGACGGGCATTCGATGAAGTCCTGCACCATGCTCGCGCTGCAGGCCGAAGGGCGGCGGGTGACGACGATCGAGGGCCTCGCCGCCCCGGACGGCACCCTGCATCCGATGCAGGCGATGTTTCGCGAGCACCACGCGCTGCAATGCGGCTTCTGCACGCCGGGCATGGTGATGAGCGCGATCGATCTCGTGCAGCTGCACCCGGACGGCATGAGCGAGCAGCAAATCCGGGAAGGGCTCGAAGGCAATCTTTGCCGCTGCACGGGCTACCACAACATCGTCAAGGCGATCGCGGCGGCGTGGCCGCTGATGCACGGCCGCGAAATGCCGAAAGCGGCATAGAGAGGGAGGGCGTCGGATGGGCTTCGAGGGCATCGGCGCCGCCGTCCGTCGCAAGGAGGACGCGCGCTTCCTGAGCGGGCGCGGGCACTACACGGACGATATCAACCGTCCGCATCAGCTATACGCCTATATCGTGCGGTCCGACCGGCCGCATGCGCGCATCGTCTCGATTGACGCGGCCGCTGCTCGCGCCGCGGCGGGCGCCGTTGCCGTGCTGACGGGCGAGGACGTGGCGGCGGACCAGCTTGGCGGCATTCCGTGCGGCTGGCAAATCCACAGCCGGGACGGGTCGCCGATGGCGGAACCGCTGCATCCGGTGATCGCCACCGGCAAGGTGCGGCATGTCGGCGATCCGGTCGCGGTCGTGATCGCCGAGACGCGGCCGCAGGCGAAGGACGCCGCCGATCTGCTCGCGATCGAGTATGACGATCTGCCCGCGGTCGCCTCGGTGGCGGCGGCGGCGGCCGAGGGCGCCGCGCTCGTCCACGACGACGTTCCGGGAAACGTCTGCTACGATTGGGAACTCGGCGATGCGGCGGCGGTGGATGAGGCATTCGCGCGCGCCAGGCACGTCGTCCGGCTGGATCTTACGAACAGCCGCCTTATTCCCAATGCGATCGAACCACGCTCGGCGGTCGGCGACTTCAACTCGTCCTCGGGCGACTACACGCTGTACACGACGAGCCAAAACCCGCACGTCATCCGGCTGCTGATGGGCGCGTTCGTGCTGCATGTTCCCGAGCACAGGCTGCGCGTCGTGGCGCCCGATGTCGGCGGCGGCTTCGGCTCGAAGATTTTTCACTATGCCGAGGAGGCGATCGTCACGTGGGCGGCGCGGCGTGTGGGACGGCCCGTGAAGTGGACGGCGGAGCGCAGCGAAAGTTTCGTTTCCGATGCGCACGGCCGCGACCATGTCAGCACCGCCGAAATGGCGGTGGACGGAGACGGCAAGTTCCTCGCGCTGCGCGTGAGCACGCTCTGCAACATGGGCGCGTATCTCTCGACCTTCGCGCCGTCGATCCCGACCTATCTCTACGGCACGCTGCTCGCCGGTGTGTACACGACGCCCGCGATCCATGTCGGCGTGAAGGCGGTGTTCACCAACACCGTGCCGGTCGATGCGTACCGGGGCGCGGGCCGGCCGGAGGCGACGTTTCTGCTGGAGCGGCTGGTCGATGTGGTCGCGCACGATACCGGCCTCGACCGCGTCGAGATACGCAGACGCAATTTCATCCAGCCGGACGCCTACCCGTACCAGAACTCCGGTCGCGCTGCAATACGACAGCGGCGATCATCCGAAAACGCTCGATGCGGCGCTGACGGCGTCGCACTTCGCGGAGTTCCCGGCGCGGCGTGAGGAGGCGGCGCGGCGGGGCAAGCTGCGCGGCATCGGCATCTCCACCTACCTCGAAGCCTGCGGCCTCGCTCCGAGCGCGCTCGCGGGCCAGCTCGGGGCGCGGGCGGGCCTCTACGAGAGCGCCAATGTCCGCGTGCATCCGACGGGCTCGGTGACGGTGTTCACCGGCTCGCACAGCCACGGCCAGGGCCACGAGACGACGATGGCGCAGCTCGTGTCCGACCGGCTCGGCGTACCGCTCGATCAGGTCGAGGTCGTGCATGGCGATACGGCGAAGGTGCCGTTCGGCATGGGCACGTACGGCAGCCGCAGCCTCGCGGTCGGCGGCAGCGCCATGGTCAAGGCGATGGACAAGGTGATCGCCAAGGGCCGCAAGATCGCGGCGCATCTGATGGAAGCGGCCGTCGAGGACGTGACGTTCGAGAACGGCCGCTTCACCGTGGCCGGCACCGACCGCTCGCGCGCGCTCGCGGAGATCTCGCTCGCGGCCTACGTGCCGCACAACTACCCGATCGACGAGATCGAGCCGGGGCTCGAGGAGATGGCCTTCTACGACCCGAAGAACTTCACCTATCCGGGCGGCTGCCATGTCTGCGAGGTGGAGATCGACCCCGATACCGGCCATGTGGACGTGACCGGCTTCACGGCGGTCGATGATTTCGGGCGCGTCGTCAATCCGATGATCGTCGAGGGCCAGGTGCAGGGCGGCGTCGCGCAAGGCATCGGCCAGGCGCTGCTGGAGCGCGCGGTCTACGCGGAGGACGGGCAGCTGATGAGCGGCTCGTACATGGACTACACGATGCCGCGCGCCTACGACCTGCCGAATATCGAGACCGCGACCGAAATGACGATCTGCACGCACAACCCGCTCGGCTCCAAGGGCTGCGGCGAGTCCGGCACGATCGGCAGCACGCCCGCCGTCATCAACGCCGTCGTCGATGCGCTGCGCGACTACGGCGTCCGGCACATCGATATGCCGGCATCGGCGGAGAAGGTCTGGTCGATCATCCGGAACGGCCACAGCGCCACGCATCCGGCGTAAGGAAGGACATGCGATGTACGATTTCGAGTATCGCCGCGCGTCGAGCGTCGCGGATGCGGTACAGGCGCTGCGGGCAGACCCGGACGCCAAGGTGCTCGCGGGAGGACAGACCTTCCTGCCGGTGCTGAAGCAGCGGCTGAACCATCCCTCCGTCGTGATCGATCTCGCGGGATTGGGGCTGTCCGGCATCACGGAAGAGGGTGACCGCATCCGGATCGGCGCGATGACCAATCACCGCGCGATCTCCGAGCACGCAGGCATCAAGGCCCGCATCCCGGGACTGTCCGACATGGCCTCCTGGATCGGGGACACGCAGGTGCGGCATTGCGGCACCATGGGCGGTTCGCTTGCCAACAACGATCCCACGGCGTGCTATCCGGCGGCGGTGCTGGCGATTGGCGCCACGATCACGACCGACCGGCGCGACATCGCGGCCGACGACTACTTCCAGGGCATGTTCACGACCGCGCTCGAACCGGACGAGATCATCACCGCGATCACCTTTCCCGTTCCCGAGAAATCCGCGTACGAGAAGTTCCGCAATCCGGCATCCCGCTATGCCATGGTCGGCGTTTTCGTCGCGCGTGGTCCGGCTGGGGTGCGGGTGGCCGTTACCGGGGCCGGACAGAGCGGGGTGTTCCGGCAGACCGAGATGGAGGCGGCGCTCGCGCGCGACTGGTCGGCCGATGCGATCGCCGGGATCAGGACGCCGGCCGAGGGCCTCAACAGCGACATCCACGGCAGCGCCGAGTATCGCGCGCATCTGGTCGGGGTCATGGCGCGCCGCGCCGTCGCCAAGGCCTGACCCCTCCCAAATATTGTGCCGTCATGGCGAGCCGGTCCACGGCGTAGTCGCGCAAGGTGGGACTTTCGGTCCGGGTCAGAACGGCTCGGCGGGACGGCTTGTTGGAAAGCCGCCCGCCCGATCCGTTACGACGCAAGTTCGCGCATCACCTTGATGAGATCGGATTTGCCCTCGAACCCGATGCCCGGCAACTCCGGCATGGTGACATGCCCGTTCTCCACGCGAACGCCGTCCGGGAAGCCGCCATAAGGCTGGAACAGATCCGGGTAGCTCTCGTTGCCGCCCAGACCCAGACCGGCCGCGATCATCAGCGACATCTGATGTCCGCCGTGCGGGATGCAGCGGGACGGCGACCACCCGAAGTGCCCCAGAACCTTGAGCGTACGGAGATACTCAACCAGCCCGTAGGCGAGCGCGCAGTCGAATTGCAGGTAGTCGCGATCGGGGCGCATGCCGCCGTAACGCAGCAGGTTGCGCGCGTCCTGGTGCGAGAAGAGGTTCTCGCCGGTTGCCATCGGGCCGGGATAGAACTCGGAGATCGCGGCCTGTAGCGCGTAGTCGAGCGGATCGCCGATTTCCTCGTACCAAAACAGCGGATAGTCGCGCAGCATCTTGGCATAGGCGATGCCGGTTTCGAGATCGAACCGGCCGTTCGCATCCACCGCGAGCTGCGCCTCCGATCCGATCCCGGCCAGGACCGCCTCGATCCGTCCGCGATCCTCCTCGATCGAAGCGCCGCCGATCTTCATCTTGACGACGTTGTAGCCACGGTCGAGGTAGCCGCGCATCTCGGCGCGAAGGGCGCTGTTGTCCTTGCCGGGATAGTAGTAGCCGCCGGCTGCGTACACGAACACCCGGGGATTGGCCTCGCGGCTGTGGCGCTCGGCCAGCAGCCGGAACAGCGGCTTCTGCTCGATCTTCGCGACGGCGTCCCAGACCGCCATGTCGAGCGTGCCGACCGCGACCGAGCGCTCGCCATGGCCGCCCGGCTTTTCGTTTGTCATCATCGCCGCCCAGACCTTGGCGGGATCGATGTTGTCGCGCGCGTCGTCCATCAGGCTTTCCGGCGACGCCTGGAGGATCCGGTCGCGGAAGCGCTCGCGGATCAAGCCGCCCTGGCCGTAACGGCCGTTCGAGTTGAAGCCGTAGCCGATGACGGGCCGCCCATCCCGCACCACGTCCGTGACGACGGCGACGAGGCTCGACGTCATCTTGCTGAAGTCGATATAGGCGTTGCGGATGGGCGAGGCGATCGGCTGGGTGATTTCGCGGACATCGACGATGCGCATGGTGGCTCTCTCTTGTGACGAGGGGTTTTGCGGGTGTTCAGCCCTGCGTTTCTACAGTCTCGGCCGCATGGGCTTCGGCCGTGATTCGGGGCGGTGCTTCCCCGCGCTGCTCACGAATGACCTGGCGCACCTTTTCCAGATCCAAGGCATCGTCCCAGCGGGCGATGGCGATCGTTGCAATGCCGTTTGCCGATGAGATTGACCACGGCGCGGGCCTCGTTCATGAATCGATCGACCCCCAGCAGCAGCACCAAGCCGGCGACGGGAACGGTGCCGACGGACGACAAGGTCGCCGCCAAGGTGACGAAGCCCGCTCCGGCGACACCCGCGGACCCTTTCGAGGTCAGCAGCAGCACGCCCAGAATGAGCAACTGGTCGCCGATGCCGAGCGGCGTGTTCGTCGCCTGTGCCACGAACACCGCCGCCATCGTCAGATAGATCGACGTGCCGTCGGCGTTGAAGGTGTAGCCTGTGGGCAGCACCAAGCCGACGACCGGACGGGCGCAGCCAAGCCGCTCCAGCTTCGTCATCATGCGCGGCAGCACCGCTTCGGTCGAACAGGTCGCGAGCGTGACGAGCAGCTCGTCCTTGAAGTAGCGCAAAAAATGCAGAAGCGGAAAGCCGGCCCAGCGCGCGACGCTGCCAAGCACCAGGACGACGAACAGGATCGACGTCACATAGACGGAAAGCATCAAATAGCCGAGTGACCACAGCGAGCCGACGCCGTAGCGTCCGATCGTGTAGGCAACCCCCGCGCCGGCGCCGATAGGCGCCAGCCGCATCACCATGCCGACGACGTCGAACAGCGCGAGCAGGCCCGTGTCGATGACATCGACGAGCGGCTTCGCCCTTTCCCCGAGATGGACGAGCGCGATGCCGATCAGCAAGGCGACGAGAATCACCTGCAACATCGCGCCGTCGGCGAATGCGCCGAAGAGAGTGGGCGGGATGATATCCAGAAAGAACCCGGCGACAGTCGCATGGGAGGCAGCGGCGTGCGTGTAGCCGGTAATGGCGCTCGCGTTGATCTCTCTTGCGTCGATGTTCATGCCGACGCCCGGGCGGATGACGTTCACGACGATCAGGCCGATGACAAGCGCGATCGTTGACGCGA
The DNA here is from genome assembly GCA_963777325.1 of uncultured Alphaproteobacteria bacterium. Taxonomy (GTDB): domain Bacteria; phylum Pseudomonadota; class Alphaproteobacteria; order Acetobacterales; family Acetobacteraceae; genus JAFAXA01. The sequence continues at coordinate 980,324 of CAVZQE010000022.1, forward strand.
CCTCGAAGTAGAGCAGCGCGCGGACGCCGATGCGTCCGACCTCGCGGATGTTGCCCATCTTGGCGATGCCGAGCACGACGGTCGCGAAGATGATCGGCGCGAGCAGCATCTTGATGAGCTTGATGAAGCCGTCCGCGAGCGGCTGCAACGTGACCGCGAGGCTCGGCCAAAAGAAGCCGACCAGCCCGCCTATCGCGATGCCGATGAGTACCTGGACATAGAGCTGCCCGAGCCACCTAGGCCGCATGGCTTTCCCTCCTGATGGGCCGCTATCCAGCGGCCTTCGCCTTGGATAGGGTCGGAAGGGAGGAACTCTCCAATGCCAAGATTTGTGCTCGTCATGCCGGGCTGGCATCGGTCATGGAACTGAGCTGGCTTGAAGACTTCGTGGCGCTCGCGGAACACCGCAACTTCTCGCGGGCGGCCGAGGCGCGGAATGTCACGCAGCCGGCCTTCAGCCGACGCATCCGGGCTTTGGAGGGCTGGGTTGGCACGCCGCTCATTCTCCGCTCGCCGCAAGGCGCGGAACTGAATGCTGCCGGCGAATACCTGAGAGGGCAGGCGACCGGATTGTTGCGGGATCTCCAGCAGATGCGACGCAACACGCTCAGGGTCGCGGGGCGAGCGGGCGCCGCCTTGACGATTACCGCGACCCATGTGCTGTCCTTCACTTTCTTCCCAAGGTGGGTCCGGTCGATCCTGACGCTTGAGGCGATGGGAACGCTCAATCTCGTTTCCGATCACATGGCCGCGTGCGAGCGAGTCATGCTCGCCGGCGAAGCCGACTTCCTGCTTTGCCACGCCAGGAGCGACGTCGGCACGCCTTTCATGACGGAGCCGTACCAAAGCGTTGTCGTCGGAGACGACCGCCTCGTGCCCGTCTCTGCTCCCGATCGCTCGGGTGCGCCTCGCTGGCCGCTGGCCGGGTCGCAACAAAAGACGTTGCCATTCCTCGCCTACAGCGAACCGTCCGGGCTTGGCCGCATTCTCGAAGCGACCCGGCGATCCGGCTTTCGCGGGATCGAGCTGGAGACCGTCTTTTCCTCCCCGCTGGCGGCCGCCCTGCAAGGGATGGCAAGGCAAGGCGAAGGGGTGGCGTGGCTCCCGCAAAGCCTGGCCGCGGACGATCTCGCCGCAGGGCGGCTGGTCGATGCCGGACGTGGCGAATTCCGGGTCAGCGTGGAGATCCGGCTATTCCGGCTCGTGCATCGGCAGTCGGCAATCGCCGAGGCGTTCTGGAAGTCGGCGACGGCGCAAGGCTCGGGAGATCAATAGCTAATTGTCCCTCCAACAGCTTGCCTCAAGATGCCGAGTGATCGGATGATCGCTTGCCTCGCGAGCGACAGCACGAGGCGGTGCTGGCCGGCGTCGCAGCCGATGAAGCATTCAGGCCCGGCAACGCGGTGACGCCGGTCAGGCCGCCGGCGACACCTCGGGCCAGAGTGAAGCCGACGTCAGATCGCGGCGGCGGGAGAGGTCGGGTCGGACGATGACGTCCCGACGCCCTGCGACGGAAGAGCGGGCGGGTTGGCGGCGGCGTGGGCGGCCGAGAGCGCGTCGCGAAGCGCCTGCTCCTTCGTGTGATCGAGCGACGTGCGCAGGACGGTGCCGCCTTCGCCCCTGATTCCTTCGAGCACCTTGTCCGCGGTCATCCGGCGGATCAGCACGAACAAGGCGGCGGTGCCGGGTTGCAGCACTTCGGCCAATTCCTTCATGAAATTGTCGTCGATGCCGACATCGGTGAGATAGCCTCCGAGCGCGCCGGAGGCCGCGCCGATGGCGGCCCCGACCAGCGGCATTAGAAAGATCAGCCCGACCAGCGAGCCCCAGAACGTGCCGGAGACGGCGCCCGCCGCCGTGGTATGGAAGAGTTGGTTCAGCTTGATGCTGCCGTCCGGCTGCTTGACGGCAACGACCGCGTCGCCAAGCTCGACCAGATATTCCTGCTGCATGCCGAGCAGCTTCTTGCGCACTTCCTCGGCTTTCTCCTCGCTGGGGTAGGCGATGACGACGAGGTCACTCATGACATGCTGCTCCTTCAGGGTTGTTGCGAGACGGCTTGAGCCGCGCGTGCTGCCGCCCGTGCCGGCGCGGCATCGTACGGCGAATGACGCCGGGGCGCCGGCATGAACATTTTGTCCGTGCAGTCCTGGGTCGCCTACGGCCATGTCGGCAACGCCAGCGCCCTCTTTCCGTTGCAGCGGCTCGGCGCGGAGGTATGGGCGATCCACACGGTCCAGTTCTCGAACCACACCGGCTACGGCGCCTGGACCGGCCAGGTCTTCACCGGCGAGACGGTCTCGGCTCTGGTCGATGGCATCGCCGCGCGGGGCGTGCTCGGGCGATGCGATGCCGTGCTGTCCGGCTACATGGGGGACGCCACGATCGGGGACGCGATCCTGGCGGCGGTGGCGCGGGTCCGGCAGGCCAATCCCGCCGCCCTCTATGCCTGCGACCCGGTCATCGGGGACGAGGGCAGGGGCGTGTTCGTCCGGCCCGGCATCCCGGAACTGCTGCGCGACCGCGCGCTCGCGGAGGCGGACATCGCGACTCCGAACCAGTTCGAACTCGCCCACCTCACGGGAATGACCATCGCGACGATCGAAGACGCGAAGCGGGCCGTCCTACGGTTGCGGGCGATGATGCGGCCGGGCGGCCCGCGCGTCGTGCTGGTCACGAGCGCGAACACGGAGGCGACGCCCCCGGGCTCGCTCGATCTCCTCGCAAGCACGGGCGGCGGGGAGCGGTGCCATCTCCTACGTACGCCGCGCCTGCCGGTCGCGGTCAACGGCGCGGGGGACGCGATCGCGGCGCTGTTCCTGTTCCACTGGCTCCGCACCGGCAGCGCCGTCGCGTCCTTGGAGGCGGCGGGTTCGGCGATCTGGGGCGTGCTGAAGCATACGGCCGACGCGGGATCGCGGGAGCTGCTGCTCGTCGCGGCGCAGGCCGAGTTCGCAAACCCGAGCCGCCCGATGCGCAGCGTCGTTTGCTGAGGATTTCGGCGCCACTTCCCGCGAACCGCCTCCTTGCATACCATCCCGGCGGAACGCGCGGGGAGAAAACGCATGAGCGGACCGGCCATGTTCGATCTCGGCGGCAAGGTCGCGGTGGTGACGGGCGGCGGTCGCGGGATCGGGTTCGGCATCGCCGAAGGTCTCGCCCGGAGCGGCGCTCGCGTCGTGCTGTCCGGCCGGACGCAATCGACCCTGGACGCTGCGGCGACGCGGCTGCGCGAGCAGGGCTATGACGCCGCCGCCCTGACCGCCGACGTCTCGCGCGAGGAGGATGTCCTGATGCTGCGCGATTCCGTCGCCGGCCTGTTCGGCAGCCTGGACATCCTCGTCAACAACGCCGGCGTCAATCCGATCTATCGCGGCATCGAGAAAACCTCCCTCGCGGACTGGGCCAACATTCTGGGCACCAACCTCACCGGCGTGTTTCTCTGCTGCAAGTATCTCGGCGGTCTGATGGCCGAGCGCGGGAGGGGAGCGATCATCAACATCAGCTCGGTCGCGGGGCATGTCGGCCTCACGCGATCGGCGCCGTACTGCGCGGCCAAGGGCGGCGTCGAATTGCTGACGAAGGCGCTCGCCCTTGACTGGGCGGCCCGCGGCGTGCGCGTCAACTGCATTGCGCCCGGCTTCTTCGAAACCGACCTGACTGCGGGGATGCGCGCCAATGCCAGCCTGTCCTCGGCGTTGCTCGATCGCACGCCGATGCGGCGATTCGGCGGCATGGACGATATCGCCGGCGCCGCTGTATTCCTCGCCTCCGACGCCGCCGCGTACGTCACCGGACAGAGCCTGCTGGTCGATGGGGGCTGGTGCGCTGAATAATGCGCGCGCGCTTCAGTGATGCCAGCCGCCGTAGCCTCCGTGCCAGCCGCCATAGCCGCCGTGCCAGCCGCCATAGCCGCCGTGCCAGCCATGGTCCCACCCGCGCCCCCAGCCGCCGCCCCAGTAGCCCCCGCCGAAGCCTAGAGCGATCGTCGTTCCGCCGTAATATGGGTAGGGATAGCCGGACCCGTAGCCGTATCCATACGCCGGATAGGCGCTCGTACTGAGCGGCCCGCCGGCTTGCACCGTGTTGCCCTTCGAATACATGCACTGCGTATAGGCGATGTCGTAGCGCTGCTGCAGCGACGCCGTGGTCGCGTTGGCGTTGTTCGCGCCGACGGCACTGCCGAGCAGCAAGCCGCTGCCCGCGCCGATCCCGGCGCCAACGCCCGGATTACCGGCGGCCGCGCCGAGCAGGGCGCCCGCCGCCGCTCCCGCCACCGTGCCGATGGCGGCGCTGCCGACGCCGCTCTGGGTCGCGGCCTGGCCCGGATTGACGAAGCCGGTCTGCTGGCTGCCGTAGTAGCGGCACGTGGCGTCGTCCTGCTGGAACGCCGCGAACGTCTTGCCCTGGGCCGGGAGCGCCAGCACGCTCGGGCCTTGCGGCAGCGTCGGCGCGCAGGCACCCAGTCCGATCACGCCGGCGAGGGCGCCGAAGGATGCGATCCGCATCATGGAAACCTCCAGTTTCGCAGCCGTGCGCGCGGCTGACGATATCGTCACCATCCAGACATATAGATGGTGGGTTCGGGGCGATTCCAGGGCGGCATTGTTTCTTAAATGTCGTTAGGACATGCCTTGCGGCGGCACCAGGATGCAGTCCCGGCCGTTCGCGCGCAGCCTGCGGCACGCATCCTCGGCGGACACGCCCGACAGCCCCGTCACGCGCGCGCGATAGAGCACGCTCCCGTCCGGGCGCGTGGTTTGGCCCACCGTCGATTGCGCGGGTAGGGCCAGCACGCCGGTCTGGGCGCGGGCCAGGTCGGCCGCGACGCGCGCCTGGCGGGGATCGGCATACGCCCCGACCTGGATCGCCCAGCCGCCCGGCGAACCGGCCGAATGGAACGGCGGCGCGGGGGGAGCGGAGGCGACGAACCGGAATCCGGGGGCGGGCGGCGAGGGGGGCGGCAACGGCTGTGGTCTGTAGGCTGCCGTTTCGGGCGGAGGCACGTAGCCCTCATCACCCGGCGAGGCGATCGGAGCCATCGCGATGACGGCCGGCCCGGATCGGTCCGGCGCTTGTGGCGTCGGGGCAGCGCGCGCCGGCTCGGGCGCGGGCAGGAACGCGCTTTGCGCCGGCGCGAAGCCGCGGCCGGTGCCAGGGTCGGCGTAGACCGAAAGCGGGCCAGTCATGGCGACCGTATTGCCGAGTTTGGGGGCGATGGAGGCGACGTAGTTCACCGTCTCGTCCGGCAGTTGCGTGCTGCCGAACAAATACCGGTCGAGGCGGTTCGGCCCGGCGTTGTAGGCGGCGAGAAAACCCGGGGAGCCGTAGCGGTCATACATTTCGCGGATATAGGCGCTGCCCGCGAGGATGTTGTTGTGCGGATCGTACGGGTCGTCGCCGAGCGCGTAGCGCGCCCGGAGGCCTTCGTAGGTCTCGGGCATGACTTGCATCAGGCCCATGGCGCCGGCGGACGAGGTCGTCAGGCCGCCGTCGCCGCCGTACTGCCGGCCACCGGATTCCTGGCGCATGACCGAGCGGATCCAGGGTTCCGGCACCTGAAAGCGCAGCGAAGCCTCGCGGATATATGGACCCCACGGATCGCCGGGCGGCCCGGGCGGGCGGTAGTACCGGCCCGTGCGGTAGCCGGAATGCGAAGCGCAGGCCGACACGAGGGCTACCAGCACAAGGCAAAGGCCTGCGCGCGGGAACCGCGAGAGCAGAAGGGACACGGCGCGAACCGTCGGTATGAGGTCAAACCTCGGCCGAGCGTATCAGCTTCCCTTTCGGTGTTGGTAAAGGATGTTAGGAGAGGGCGGTAACACGATGACGATTCGTGTCGCTGTTGCTAATCTGCCGCATCTCGCTCAGGCTCTCTCCGTGATCGCGGGAGAGGAGAGGCGGGATGGATCGGACCATGGGTGAGCCCGTGATCGCCTCCTACCATGCGCATGTCTATTACGACCCCGCCGCCACCCGCGACCGCGCCGAACGCGTGCGGGCCGGGATCGCGGAGCGGTTCTCAGTCCGGCTCGGACGCTGGCACGACCGTCCCGTCGGACCGCATCCGAGGGCGATGTTTCAGGTCGCCTTCGAGCCGGACGTGTTCGCGGCCCTGGTGCCCTGGCTGATGCTGAACCGCGAGCGCCTGGTCGTGTTCGTGCATCCCAATACCGGCCGCCCGCGCGCCGATCATCTCAAGCATGCGCTGTGGATGGGCGCGGTTCTGCCGCTGAAGGCCGATAATCTGCCGGAGACGGACACCGAGCCGCAGGGCAAGGCGGAGCCGGATGGCAGCGCGGACCGCACGCCATCAGGCGAACAGACCGCGCCTGTCTTGACTGCCGCCGCCGCGCTCGCGGCCGGCGTCCTGATCGCCGCCGCTACCGTGCTGCCGCAGCACGCGCGGGCCCAGGACAGCGGCGCGCAGCCCGCGCCGCAAGCCGCGGCAGCGGACCAGGCCACGTCCGGCGACTGGTGCTCCAGGATACCGCCCGGTTACGGGCACCCGCCGCTCGCTCTCACCCCGCTCGCCCTGCGGGTGCTGGAGCCCTCGATCGAGCCGGTGCCCGCCACGGACGGGCTCATCCACCTCGCCTACGTGGCGCAGGCGACGAACGGGCTGGCGCAGCCGCTCGACGTCGTCAGCGCCGTGCCGGTCGATCCGCTGGCCGGCTTCGGCCCGACCGGGCGCAATCACGTCGTGGACCCTGACGGTCACGACGTTACCGGCCTGGTTCAGCTGTTCGACACCTCGCGGGCCGGCGCGCTGCCGGACGATGGCCCCGGAGCGGTATCCCCGCCGGGCTACTCGATGCGCGTGCCGGCCGGGAACTCGGGGATGATGTTCTTCGACGTGACCTACACCGACCCGGCCCAGATCCCCCGCCTGCTCGCCCATGCCGTCACCGTGGCCGCCCCCGCCGGCGGGCCGGGCCTGCCCGCGCTCTACACGGCGGCGAGCTACACCGACCCGGTGCCCGTGGGCTGCCGGCCGCTGGCCCTCCTGCATCCACCGCTGGCCGGGCATAGCTGGCTCGACGCGAACGGCTGCTGCGCCGTCATCGATGCCCATCGCGGCGCAATCCTGAAGGTCAACGGCACGCTGCAGTCCCCGGAGCAGTTCGCCATCGACTACATCCAGCTGGGGCCGGACGGCACCTGCTGCAACGGCGGATCGCCCAAGGCTTTGAGCTCCTGGTTGAGCTACGGCGCGCCAATCCTGGCGGCCGCGCCCGGCGTGGTCGTCTCGATCGTGGACGGCCTTCCGGACCAGCAGCCCGTGGGGGCCAAGACTGGCGTGACTGCCGCGAACGCGGCCGGGAACAGCGTCATCGAGGACATCGGCGGCGGGCGCTACGTCGGCTACGCGCATCTCGTGCCCGGCTCGATCCCGGCCTCGGTGCGTCCGGGGGCGCGCCTGAGCACGGGGGAGCCGATCGGCCGGCTCGGCAACTCCGGCAACAGCGACGCGCCGCACCTGCACTTCCAGGTGATGGACAGCCCGTCGTTCCTGGACGCCATGGGGCTGCCGTTCGTGTTCGACGCCCAGCTGCTCGAGGGCACCGTAACCGGTGGCGATCCTACGTCCGGGTTCGTGATCGACCGCACCGGGGCCGGCCTGCAACGCGACCGAATGCCCGTGGTGCAGCAGGTGTTCGGCTACAACCTGTCGTCGTCCCGGTAGCGGCACCGGGCCGCAGACCACGGAGCTGCAAGAGCCTTCGCAACGAGACCGAGGAACCTGCGATGACCGGGCACAAAACGAGTGCGGCCGCGTCGTTGCGCTTGCGCCGGGGCCGGACCCACGTCTCTATTTGCGGCGTGGACGAAGCGGCGGCCGGAACGCCGGACACGGCGGCCGCGATGATGGAGGACGCCGCCTTGGACACGCCGATCGCTGTTGCTGACGCCCGCCCGGCTGACGGCCCGTCGCGGCGCCTTCCGCGCCGGGCGGCCTCGGGCCCGGGAAGGACCGAGGCGCCGAAGAGGGGCGGCCCCGCAGCTGCCGCCACCGTCGCGGCGATGCTGGGCGTCGCGCTCCTCACCGGCCACGTCGCGCACGGACAAGACAAGGGCACCGACGGCGGCGGTCCGGGTGACCTGACGCCCGCGCAGGTGGCGGCGATCGACGCGATCGGCCGCATCTCCATCGCCGGCCGGTACACGCCCAGCGTCACGATCGCCGTTACCCGGGACGGCCGCGAGGTCTACGCCAAGGGCTTCGGCTACCGCGACCTCGAGAGCCGGGTCCCGCCCGTCCCGGCAACGCGCTACCCGATCGAGTCGAACACGAAGCAGTTCACGGCCGCGGCGATCCTGCTGCTGCAGGACGAGGGCTCGCTGAAGCTCGACGATCCCTTGTCGATGTATCTGCCCGACTACCCGCATGCCCGCGAAGTCACCCTGCGCCAGCTTCTGGATATGACCAGCGGCTATTACAATTCCTCTGCCCTTGAGCAGTTCGACATACTCTCGGCGCGGTACGCGCCTTTGGGGGAGGTCGTCGCCGCGGTGGCGGATCAGCCCCTGACTCACCCTCCCGGCGCCGTGTGGGAGTACACCAACACCGCCTATGCCTTGCTGGCGCTCGTCATCGAGGAGCGCAGCAAGATGCCCTACGCCGAGTTCTTCCGCCGGCGGTTCTTCGTCCCTCTGGGCATGACCTCGACATATGTGCCGGCCGGGAACCGGGTGCGGCGCGACGTCGCGACGACGTACGTGAGCTTCGCCTTGGGACCTTGGGAGCACTCCCGCCCGTACGATTACAGCTGGACGAATGCCGCCGGCGCGATCCACAGCGATGTGGCGGACCTCGAGAAGTGGAACGAGGGGCTCGACGGCGGGCATCTGCTCTCGCCGTCCGCCATGGCCGAGATGTTCACGCCGGCCGGCGTCGAACCCAATCCAAGCTATGCGCTCGGTCTCATGATCAAGACGCTGCCAAACGGGCACCGGGAGATTTACCACGGCGGCGACGGCGTCGGGTCCGCGAGCCAGGACGCGCGCTTCCCGGACGATCGCCTCGCGATCATCATCCTGGCGAACGCCCGGCGCTACGAATACAACCAGGCGGTGGACGCGATCTACAACGTCCTCGTCCCGCAGGTGGCCCCGCCCCCGCCGGCGCCCCCGCCCTTGGCGGCGCCCGCGGCCGATCCGGCCATCGTCCAGGAGGCGATCGCGTGGCTCGACGACGCCATCGCGGGCAATATCGACCCCGCGAAGCTGCGCGGGGACATGGCTCGGGCGCTGACGCCCGAGCGTCGCGCATATTTGAGGGCGCTCGCGAAGCTCGGTCGGCGGTCCTACACACTGACCGGCGTCTCGCGATTGTCCTTTCAGACCATTTACGACTTCAACGTCATCGCGGGAGTGCGGCAGCTGAGGTACTTCTACGCGCGCCAGGATGGAGACGGGGCGGTTACATCGTTCACGGAAGTGGTGAAGCGGCTGGTCCTGCCAACGGCGCCGCCCTCCCAGTAGTAGGCGCGGTGAGCGATCCCTTGGCCATCGGATTGAGCATCGCCAATCGGGAAGCCGAGGGGTTGGTGGCAGAGCCCGCGAGGCAGCGGGCTCAGGGGCACCAACTCCGATGCAAAAGAGGTGGCTTAGGAAACGCGGGGTTAGACTAAGGTCTGCCCGCGGAGAGTTTCGATGAAGATCGGCGTACCCAAGGAGATCAAGACCCACGAATACCGCGTCGGCCTGACGCCGGCGGGCGTCCGGGATCTGGCCCAGGCCGGGCATGCGGTGCTGGTCGAGCACGGGGCGGGCGCGGGCATCGGGTTCCCGGACGACACCTATCGCGCCGCCGGCGCGGCCGTGGCGGACGACGCGGCCGGGGTGTTCGCGTCGGCCGACATGATCGTGAAGGTGAAGGAGCCGCAGCCCGCTGAGATTGCGCGGCTGCGGGAGGGCCAGGTGCTGTTCACCTACCTGCACCTCGCCGCCGACCGGGCGCAGGCGGAGGCGCTGATGCGATCGGGCGCCGTCTGCATCGCCTACGAGACGGTCACCGATGCGCGCGGCGCGCTGCCGCTGCTGTCGCCCATGAGCGAGGTCGCCGGACGCATGGCGGTCCAGGTCGGCGCCCACTGTCTAGAGAAGGAACAGGGCGGCTCCGGCATCCTGCTCGGCGGCGTGCCGGGCGTCGCGCCCGCGCGGGTCGTGGTGCTCGGCGGCGGCGTGTCGGGCACCAACGCCGCCCGCATGGCGGTCGGCCTGGAGGCGAGCGTCGCCATCATAGACCGCTCGCTGCCCAGGCTTAAGGAACTCGACCTGCAGTTCGGGGCGCGGGCGACCACGCTGTTCGCGACCGCCGAGGCGATCGAGACGGAAGTGCTCGCGGCCGATCTGGTCATCGGCGCCGTGCTCGTGCCCGGCGCGGCCGCTCCCAAGCTCGTGAGCCGGGAGATGGTGCGCCGGATGCGGCCCGGCTCCGTGCTAGTGGATATCGCGATCGACCAGGGCGGCTGCTTCGAGACCAGCCGCCCGACCACGCATTCCGATCCGACCTATGTGGAGGAGGGAATCGTGCATTACTGCGTGACCAACATGCCGGGCGCCGTCGCGCGCACCTCGACGGTCGCGCTGACCAACGCGACCCTGCCGTTCGTGCAGGCGCTCGCGGGGAAGGGCTGGCGGCGGGCGCTGGCCGACGATCCGCATCTGCTGCACGGCCTAAACGTGCATGCCGGGCGCGTCACTTACGAGGCGGTCGCGCACGATCTCGGCCTGCCGTTCAGCCCGGCGCGCGAGGCTGTCACCGGCTGAGGCAGGCGCCCGCAAATGACGGACTGAAGGCCGCTCCTGGGGGATGGAGCCTGATCCAGCTCAGATTGCACGCTCCTCAAGCCAAAAGTCAGCCCAGCCCAGCATCGTAGCTGCGAAAACGCAGATGCGCGTCCCGCATCTCGGCGTCGGTCAGCAGACGCAGCGGGCCGGCAGCGCGGGCGAGCAGGTATTGCCGGGCTAGCGCCTCCAGCAGTAACGCCGCCCGCAATGCCCGTTCGGGACCGCGCGCGTGGAGGATCATGCCGTGATTGGCGAGCAGGCAGGCCGAGCGCCCCTCCAGCGCCCGCATGGCCGCTTCGGCCAGCGCCGGCGTGCCGAACGTGGCGTACGGCGCGCACCGCACGTCGTCGCCGCCGAAATTGGCGATCATGTAGTGGAACGACGGCAGCCGCTCGCCGAGGCAGGCGAGCGCGGTGCAGGCATCCGAGTGGGTATGCACGACGCACCACGCTTCCGGCCGGTCACGATAGATGCGGGCGTGCATGTCCCATTCGCTCGAGGGCACCCCGCCCTTCGCCGCGTGCCCTCGAAATCGGTCGCCACCAGCCGCTCGGCCGATAGCTCATCAGGAGCACTGCCCGACGGCGTGATGAGCATGCCGGCCGCATGGCGCAAGCTCGCATTGCCGGCGGTCCCGGCGATCAGGCCGTGGCGGCCGAGCGCCCGATACAGCGCGGCGAGTTGCTCACGCGCCGGGCCGTCATCCAAGCTCAGTCTCCCACGGCCCGAAGCTTCGGGCTGTCCACCCGGCTGATGCGCTCGTAGATGTCCAGGTAGTCCT
>CAVZQE010000023.1:0-41460 GCA_963777325.1 uncultured Alphaproteobacteria bacterium
CGGAAAGCCGAGCCGGTGCAGCGCGGGCGCCTTGACGTCGATCCAGTAGACGGCCTGGTTTCTGGGGACCCAGGTCGGGATTTGCCGATCGTGGCATGAGCGTCCAGGAGCAGTTCGATGTTCATGCCGCGACCGCTGCCCGTCTAGTGCGCCAGCACCGGGTCCGTAGGTTTGGCCTGCTCCAGATGCGGGTTGATCCGCAGCAGCATCACGACGATCGCGCCCAGCAGCGCACAGGCGGCCAGCGCGAGCAGCCCCGCCGTGAAGCTCCCGGTCAGATCCTTGAGGTAGCCCATCACGTAGGGACCGAAAAAGCCCGACAAATTGCCAAGCGAATTGATCGCGGCGATTCCGGCAGCGGCGGACGTGCCCGCGAGGAAGGTGCTCGGGAGGGGCCAGAACAAGGGCGGCATCGCGGATACCCCGATCTGGCCCAGACACAGCAGGCCCAGCACCACGGCAGGGGAGGAGGCCAGCCCCGCGCCGCCGACGCCGATCATCGCCAGCAACAGCGACAGGCACACGAATTCCCGGCGTCTCTGGGAACGGTCGGAAGCGCGGCCGAGCAGGACCATTCCGACCGCCCCGAACACGAATGGCAGCGCCGACAGAAGCCCGGTCTGGACGTTGTTGTCCGAACCCCTTGATAATCGTCGGCAGGAAGAAGGCGACGCCGTAGCTCGACGCGTTGAGGCAGAAATAGATGAGCGCGCAGGCCAGAACGCGCCCGTCGCTCAAAGCGCGGCCGATGCTGATATGCTCGGCGGCCTCCTTGTTGCGCTTCTCATTGCCGAGACGTGTGTCGAGCCAGGTCCGCTCGTCCTCGTGCAGCCAGGTCGCGAGGGCGGGGCGGTCGGTCAGGTAGAAGATCACCCCGAACGCCATCAGGATGGACGGCACGGCCTCCATGATGAACAGCCACTGCCAGCCATCGAGGCCGGCCCCGGTCAGGTTGAGCAGGGCGCCGGAGACCGGGCCGCCGACGATCGACGAGAACGGAATCGCGAGCATGAACAGCGCGACGACGCGGGCGCGATACACCGCGGGAAACCACAAAGTCAGATAGAAGATGATGCCCGGGAAGAATCCGGCCTCGGCGATGCCGAGCAGGAACCGCAGGATGTAGAACCACCATTCAGGCGATATCCCCGTCGCGGACGCGATCGGCCGGATGAAGGCGAACGCCCCGGAGATGATGCCCCAGCTCAGCATGATCCGGGCAATCCACAGCCGCGCCCCAAACCGGTCGAGGGCGAGGTTGGAGGGCACTTCCAGCAGGAAGTAGGCGATGAAGAACAGCCCGGCCCCGAAGCCGAAGGCCGATTCCGACAGCCCGAACGCCTGGTCCATTTGCAGCTTGGCGAAGCTGACATTGACGCGGTCGAAGGTAGGCCACGAAGTAGCAAAGAAACACGAACGGCAGCAGCCGCCACATCACCTTTCGGATCGTTCTCGTCTCAATCGCGTCCATGGCGGCGCGTTTCCCCCGATTTGCTTGGCTCCAGCATAGCAAGCCGTTTCGCGCTAGTCACGGTGACGCGGCAACGGGCGATCCCATTGCCGCGCGCAGCCAGCCCAGCCCTTCTTCGGTGCGGTTGCGCGGCCGGGACTCGCAGCCGACCCAGCCCTCGTAGCCCAGCTCGTCGAGCTGGCCCATCAGATACGCGTTGTTCAGCTCGCCTGCGTCCGGCTCCTGCCGGTCCGGCACGCCTGCGATCTGCACGTGGCCCACGTCCTGTATGTAGGCTTTCAGCCTCGTCGTGACGTCGCCCTCGGCGATCTGCACGTGATAGAAGTCCATCTGCACCTTGAGGTTGTCGGCGCCGACCCGCTCGCGGATCGCGTGCGCTTCTTCCTGCGTGCTGATCAGATATCCGGGCATGTCGCGGGCATTGATCGGCTCGATCAGCAATGTGCGGCCTTCGCGGGCGAGCATCCCGGCCGCGACCCGCAGATTATCCACATACACGGCAAGGTGCCGTGTCCGGTCCGCGCCTTGCGGCAGCAGGCCGGCCATTGCGTGCAGGCGCGGGGTGCCGAGTGCGCGCGCGTATGCAAGCGCGACATCGACGCTCGCGCGAAACTCGGCCTCTCGTCCGGGGATCGAGGCCATGCCGCGCTCGCCTGCCGCCCAATCGCCCGGCGGCATGTTAAACAGCACGTTGCGGAGCCGGTTCTCGGTGAGCCAGCGAGCGGCATCGTCCGGCGCATGATCGTACGGGAACAGGAACTCGACCGCATCGAACCCGGCCCTGGCGGCGGCCGCGAACCGCTCCGGGAACGGAACCTCGTTGAACATCATCGTCAGGTTGGCGGCGAATTTCGGCATGGCAATGGTTCACTCCACGATCCGTTGAGGGCGCGCTATCGCGGCGGGCCGAACACCGCATGCAGGTCTTCGATCTGCTCGCTGTTGAGGGGCCGCGTCGGCATATCGCGTAACAGCAGGAACAGCTTTGCGGTCTCCTCCAGCTCCTCCACCGCGTAAGAAGCCGCCTGCAGCGAAACGCCGGACACCACCGGCCCATGATTTGCCAACAGCACGGCGCAATGCTTGCAGGCGTGGCGGCGGATCGCGTCTCCCAGCTGCGGGTCGCCCGGCCGGTAGTAGGGCACGAGCGGCAGCCGACCGATCTTCATCGCGTAGTAGGCGGTCAGCGTCGGCAGGCAGTCGTCGCAATCGAGACCATCCATGCACGAGACGGCGGCGGCGTAGGTAGAATGCAGATGCACGATCGCCCCGGCCTGCGGCCGCTCGTCGTAGACGGCGCGATGCAGGACCGCCTCCTTCGAGGGCGGATCGCCCGACACCAGCCTGCCCGCCGCATCCAGCCTGGAGAGACGCGTGGGATCGAGCCGCCCAAGCGACGCGTTGGTGGGCGTGAACAACCAGCCGTCGTCCAGCCGCGCACTGATGTTGCCGCTGCTGCCCGCCGTCAGCCCGCGCTCAAAGATCGAGCGGCCGAGCGTGCAGAATCTCCTCCCGCAGCCGGTTCTCCTCGCGTGCGACGGTCATGGCAGCCGGTTCCAAGCCTTGAGGAAGAAGTCCGGGGTGCCGAAATTGCCGGACTTCAGCGCGAGCGCCAGCGGCTCGCGGTTCCCGTCCTGGAGCGCGACGGTCCAGGGCACGCCCGGATCGATCTCCGGACCGATGCGCAGGCCTTTCACCTCCAGCGCCCGCACGACCGCCCCGGACGTCTCGCCTCCCGCGACGATCAGCCCGCCAACGCCGCGCCTAACGAGGCCCTGAGCGATGGCGGCGAGCGCCTCCTCGACCAGCGCGCCCGCCTCGCTCACCCCGAGCGCTTCCTGCGTCGCCTTCACTTCCTCCGGCGTCGCGGTCGCGTAGATCAGCACCGGCTCCCGGCCGAGGCGTGGCTCCGCCCATTCAAGAGCCTCGGCCACGACGTTACGTCCCTGGGCCAGCGCCGCCGGCTCGACGCGGAAGGCGGAATGGCGCTCGCGCATCATGGCGACCTGCGCTTGCGTTGCCGTCGAACAGCTCCCGGCGATGACGGCCCGGCCGCCGCCTGTGGGCGGCAACGTGTCGGCGATCGCGGCTTCAGGCAGGAGTCCCTCGCGCCGGAAGTTCTGAGGCAATCCGAGCGCCAAGCCGGAACCAGCCGTCACGAGCGGCAGGTCGGCGCATGCCGCGCCGAGCGCGAGGAGGTCGTCGTCCGACAGCGCATCCGCGATCGCGATGCCGACGCCATCGCGGCGCAGGGACGCGAACCGCGCGGCGACTGCGTCCGGGCCGCGCGCGATCGTCGCGTAATCCACAAGACCCACCTTGCGCGAGGTCTGGGGCGCGAGAACCCGAATCAGATTGGCGTCGGTCATCGGCGTCAGCGGGTGATTGCGCATCCCGCTCTCATTCAGCGGCACGTCGCCGACGAAGAGATAGCCCTTGTAGATCGTGCGCTGGTTTGCCGGAAAAGCCGGGCAGGCAATGGTGAAGTCGGTTTCGAGCGCACCCATCAGCGCATCCGTCACCGGGCCGATATTGCCGCGCGGCGTCGAATTGAAAGTCGAGCAATACTTGAAGTAGAGCTGCCGTGCGCCGGCCGACTGCAGGTACCGCAAGGCCGCGAGGGACATTCGGACGGCGTCCGACACCGGCTCGGTGCGCGATTTCAGCGCGATCACGACGGCGTCGGCATCGTCCGGCGGCGATGCTTCGGGCACCCCGATCATCTGCACTGTGCGCATTCCGGCTTTCACCAGCATGCCCGCGAGGTCCGTCGCGCCGGTGAAGTCGTCGGCGATGCACCCGAGGATCAAAGGCATCGAACCGTCCCTCGCTCTCACCCGGTCACTTCGGTTGCGGCAATTCGATGCCGGGAAATATCTTTATAACTGCCGAAATCGTCCTCGCCGTCGTAACCGGCCGCCGCAGCTTGCAAGAACATCTGATGGGCGGCGGCGGAGAGCGGCAGCGGAAAGACGCTCTTCTTGCCCTGGTCGAGCACGATGCCGAGATCCTTGACGAAGATGCTTACCGCCGAAAGCGGCGTGTAGTCGCCGGCGAGGATGTGGGCGACGCGGTTCTGAAACATCCAGGAGCCGCCAGCGCTGTTGCAGATGACCTCGTACAGCTTCTCCGGGTCCGCGCCCGCGCGGATGCCAAGCGCCATCGCTTCGGCGGCGGCGGCGATGTGCACGCCCGCCAGCAGCTGGTTGACCATCTTCACCGTCGAGCCCGCCCCCGGCTTGTCGCCGAGGCGGTAGAGGCGGCTCGAGATCGCCTCGAACACCGCCTCGCAGCGCGCGAACGCCTCCGGCCTGCCGGACGCCATGACCGACATCTCGCCGGAGGCGGCCTTCGCCGCCCCGCCCGAAATCGGCGCGTCGATGAACGCGAGCCCAAGCACCTCCAGCCTCGACCCGAGTTGTTCCGCGAACTCGGGCGCAACCGTCGCGCAGGCGATCACGACCGAGCCGGGCCGGAGTGACCCCGCCGCGCCCTGGTCGCCGAACAGCACGGCTTCGGTCTGCTGCGCGTTGACGACCACGATCACGATCGCATCGGCGATCGCACCGAGTGCTGCCGGGGACGCCGCGGGATGCGCGCCGGCGTCCGCCGCTTCCGCCAGGGCCTCGGGCCGGACATCGCAGACATGGACCTCGAACCCGGCCCGGAGCAGCGAGCGGGCGACGCCCATCCCCATCGCGCCCAGACCGATCACACCGATGCGACGCAATTCGCTCGTCATGCATTGCCTCCCCGGGTCGCGCGCCTTGCTTGAGCGCGAGCCTGCCCCGCCTCCGGCGCAAAGGCAATCCGCCCCGGCAATGCCCGAATGTGTTACTCCAGTCCCGAATCGCGGCCGCGCGAGACGGGCCGGGGCACAAGGGGGAGGATACGGGCGATGCACATCCTGATCATCGGCGCGGACGGCATGCTCGGCCGCAAGCTCACCGCCCGCCTGGTCGCGGACGGCGCGCTCGCGGGCGAGGAGATCACGGCCCTGACGCTTATGGACGTGACCGAGCCGGCGGCTCCGGCCGGGTTCGGCGGCAGCGTCACGACGCGGGCGGCCGACCTGTCCGCGCCCGGCGAGGCGGTGCGCAGCATCGAGGCCAGACCCGACGTGATCTTCCATCTCGCGGCCATCGTCTCCGGGGAGGCCGAGGCGGATTTCGAGAAAGGATATCGCGTAAACCTGGACGGCACTCGCCTGCTGTTCGAGGCGGTGCGCCAGAGCGGCCCGGACGAGGGGTACCTGCCGCGCCTCGTCTACACGTCCTCGGTCGCGGTATTCGGAGCGCCATTCGCGGACGCGATCCCGGACGAGTTCTTCCTGACGCCGCTGACCAGCTACGGCACCCAGAAGGCGATCGGGGAGCTGCTGCTAGCCGACTACTCGCGGCGGGGCTTCTTCGACGGCATCGGCATTCGCCTGCCGACGATCTGCATCCGGCCGGGCCGGCCGAACAAGGCGGCCTCGGGCTTCTTCTCCAACATTCTCCGGGAACCGCTCGCCGGCCAGGAGGCGGTGCTGCCCGTCGACGAGAGCGTGCGCCATTGGCACGCGAGTCCGCGCTCGGCTGTCGGCTTCCTGCTCCACGCCGCGACGATCGATCTCGCGCCGCTCGGCGTCAGGCGGAATCTGTCCATGCCCGGCCTGTCGGCGACGGTCGGCGAGCAGATCGCCGCGCTCCGCGCTGTTGCCGGGGAGGGTGCCGTCAAGCTGATCCGTCGCGAGCCCGACCCCGCGATCGCGCGCATCGTCGCGGGCTGGCCGGGCCGCTTCGAGGCGCGGCAGGCTCGGGCGCTCGGCTTCAAAGCCGAAACCTCGTTCGAGGAAATAATCCGCGCGCATGTCGAGGACGAACTGGGCGGCCACATCGGCGCCGGCTGAGCGTTCGAGTCTGCCGCCGCTTGTGGTGGAGTGCGAGCGGGACAGTTTCCGCGAGCGACACAATCGGATGAAGTGGATCGCCCCAGTGGTGTTCTGTAATGACAACGACCCCCGCCTCCGTGCGCTATCGTCAACGATCCGCGGCCCGCTCTGCAGAGTCCGACCGTAGTCACACGAGGAGATCTTCTGAAGCTGACCGCTTTTGGCGCGCCCGCTTTGCGGGACTGCTTTTCGCAATCGCCGCGCATGCCGAGACCAGCACGGCGGGATGAGCGAATAGCGCGACCGAGGCCGCCACCGGAACCGCCGCCGGCAGCCATTCGGGTTCTCCGTTCAAGACGGACGAGAGACTCCCGCGCCATGTCGCAGGGCGCGGATTACGGACTGAAGCTGGCCAAGCTTGCCGAGCAGAAGGCCGCGCCCACAATGTCAAGCAATACGCACAGACCGTGTCGAACGGTCACGAGCAGCTCAACTCGTCGCTGCAGAAGTTGGCGCAGGAGTCCGGGTGGCGTTTGATCAGGCCCCGGCGAAGGCCATGTTGTCCTGCCGCAAGGACGGCCTTCACTTTTTCCCGGCCCACAAAGGCGCGCTCCCCGATCCGGGCAGCGTGCTTTCCTTTTGCGATGCCCTACGGCGCGATGCTGGCTCGCCGCAATCACATCGGCATTACCGCTGTGCGAGCTGTTTACCCGTTTCAAATGAGCCAGCCCTTGTGGCGAAAGCGTGACACGAAAGTAATGCCCTGCCTGCCCTTCGGGTCCAAACGGTTGGGGCGATGGTTCGTTGATGGGGTGTCGCGGGCACTATGCAGCCCCGCGACACTCTAGCACATCCGAGTAAACTCAGACGCCTCGTTCCAGAGAAGGAGACAATCATGCGCACCTTTATGGTCCCCGTCGCTGCTGCTCTAAGCCTGATCGCGCTCCCGGCGCTTGCCGCCGGTGGGAACGGCTCCAGCGCGTCTGGTAACGACAACGCGCCGAACGCGACGCCGCAGTCGACGCAACAAATCCAACAGGATCTGCACCAGAGCCTCGCTCAGGCAGGCTTTACCGACATCAAAATCATCCCCGGGTCGTTTCTCGTCCACGCCAAAGACAAGAAGGGCAACCCGGTCGAGATGATGATCAATCCGAACTCGGTTGTCGAGATCGCGGCCATCCCCGGTTCGTCGAACGGTAACCAGAACGGATCGCACAACGGAAACGCAAACAGCGGGCAGTCGAAGTAGCGAGCAAGCGGCGGCGCTGCGTCAAACGTGCCGCCGTCTTGGTCCTTGACTTCAGCAAAGGGCGGCGCTCGTGGACACACCCACGGTCCTGCATCGCATCGCGGGCGTGTCCGCGACGGCCCTGACCATGCTCGGCGTCGGCGCGTTCGCGGTTTGGGAACACCAGCCGTTCCTGGTCCCGAGCCTTGCCGCGGCGGCGTTCCTGCAGACGCTGCCCCCTCGCTCGCCAAGTGCGCGACCGTGGCCGACGGCGATGGGGCAACTTGCGGGACTGGCCGGCGGCCTCATCGCGGTCCACGTGACCGCCGCGACCGCGACGCCGACCTTCATGGACCATCATGTGCTGTCGTTCGCGCGCGTGCTCGCGACCTGCGTCGCGGTGCTCCTTACCGGGGCGGCGCAGATCGCTCTCAATGCGATCAGCCCGGCGGGCGGGGCGACGGCCCTGATTGTCACACTCGGCGCCGAGACGGCGGACTGGATCGGGGCCTTGCGCGTGGTCGTCGGCATCCTGCTCGTGACCTGTCTTGGCGAGGCGACCCGCCACTTGCTGTTGCGGGTCCGGTGAGAAAGCCCGGGCCTCGGCGCTGGGACGCGCAACACAAAGACGCGATGGAGCGCAAGGGAGCGCGCCCGTTTCGCTTTCGTCCGGAGCCTCACGGGCTATCGCGCGTTCCCGGTTGGGGCGAACCCCAGAGCACACGGTGTCATCCGATGAAGCACGACGTCGAACTCGTCTGGGACGCGCACGCCAAGACCGGCGAGTCGCCGCGGTGGTCAGTCCGGGATCAGGCGCTCTACTGGATCGACGTCGAAGCGCCCGCACTCTATCGATACAACCCAGAGGGAGGCGCGACCCGCACATGGCCGCTGCCGAGCGAGATTGGCTGTTTTGCGCTCTACGAGGGTGAACACGCGGCCCTGCTGGCGCTGCGGTCGGGCCTGTTTAGGCTCGATCTCAGGGACGACAGCCTGACGCGTGTCGCGGATCCGCCCTACGACCCGGCCATCTTCCGCTTCAATGAGGGCGAGTGCGACGGCCGGGGACGGTTCTGGGTCGGTACGATGTTTTCGCCCGACCCGGAGCACAAGGATGCGAACCCCGAGCCTGGGCGACTGTTCTACTACACCGGACATGAAGGATTTCGTGCCGCAGCCGGACCTCAGCTTCACGCCCAACGGCCTGTCCTGGAACCCGGACGGGGACACGCTGTTCTTCGCGCACAGCAAGGGGCACGAGATTTTCGCGTACGAGTTCGATCTGGAGCGCGGCCGCATCGGCGATCGTCGGCACTTCGCCGAGATCCCGAAGGATCTGGGCGTGCCGGATGGGTCCGCGGTCGATGAGGAAGGGTGCTATTGGTCTGCCATCCATGGCGGCAGCAGGCTGATCCGGTTCACGGCGCGCGGCACCGTCGAGCGGGAAGTGATGCTGCCGGTCAGCCAGCCCACGATGCCTGCGTTTGGCGGCCCGGATCTGGACGTGCTGTTCGTGACGTCCGCCGCCGCGAAGCTTGGCGTGATCCACAAACTGACTGAGCCGCATGCCGGCGGCCTGTTCCGATTTTGTCCCGGCGTGCGCGGCCTGCGCCGGCATGGCTTTGCCGGATGAGTGATTAGCCTCGCTACCGCAACCACCTGCAACACGAGCCACAAACCGGAGTCCGAAACATGAGCATGAACGTCAGCGATTTCGTTTGGCATCGGCTGCATGAGTGGGGCCTGAAGCGGGTCTACGGCTATCCCGGCGACGGCGTCGGCGGCCTCGACGTCGCGCTCGAGAAGGCGAAGGACAAGATGGAGTATGTCCAGGTGCGCCACGAGGAGATGGCCGCATTCATGGCATCGGCGCACGCCAAGTTCACCGGGCAACCCGGACTCTGCTACGCAACTTCAGGACCGGGCGCGGTCCATCTGCTCAACGGTCTGTACGACGCCAAGCTCGATCACATGCCCGTGGTCGCGATCGTCGGGCAGCAGGCGCGCCTGTCGATCGGCGCCAGCTATCAGCAGGAGCTCGATCTGATCTCGCTCTTCAAGGACGTGGCCAGCGAGTTTGTGCAGATGGGGGTCGTTCCGGGGCAGGTCCGCCAGCTCGTCGATCGCGCCGTCCGGATCGCGTACACGAAGAAGAGCGTAACCTGCATTATTCTCCCGAACGACCTTCAGGAAATGAGCTACGAGGATCCGCCGCTTAAGCACGGCGCAATCCACACCGGCATCGGATATGCGGAGCTCCCGGGCGTTCCGGACGAGAATGTGCTCCGTCGCGCCGCCGAGGTGCTCAACGCCGGCGAGAAGGTTGCGATGCTCGTCGGCGCCGGCGCGCTGCACGCGACCGACGAGGTGATCGCTGTTGCGGAACGGTTGCAGGCGGGCGTCGCCAAGGCGTTGCTCGGCAAGGCGGCGGTGCCGGACGATCTGCCGTACGTGACGAACTCGATCGGCCTGCTCGGCACCAAGCCGTCCTGGGATCTGATGAAAGAATGCGATACTTTCCTCATGGTCGGATCCGGCTTTCCCTACAGCGAATTCCTGCCGAAGCCCGGCGATGCACGGGGCGTTCAGATCGACATCGAGGGTGCTCAGCTGAGCCTGCGCTATCCCATGGAGGTGAATGTTATTGGCGACAGCGCCGCGACGCTCAGGGCGTTGCTGCCGCTGCTCAAGCAGAAACCCGAGGGCAAGTGGCGCAAACGCATCGAGGAGAACGTGACAGAGTGGTGGAAGACGCTCGAAGCGCGGGCGATGAATTCCGCCGATCCGATCAATCCGCAGCGCGTGTTCTGGGAATTGTCGCCGCGTCTGCCAGAAAACGCGATCGTCACCGCCGATTCCGGTTCGGCGGCAAACTGGTATGCGCGCGACCTGAAGATGCGCCGGGGCATGATGGCCTCGCTCTCTGGCGGGCTCGCATCGTTGGGCGCGGGAACGCCCTACGCCATGTCGGCGAAGATGGCCTATCCCGACCGCACGGTAATCGCCTGCATGGGCGACGGCGCGATGCAGATGAACGGCATCAACGTCATGATCACGATCTCCAAATACTGGAAGCAGTGGTCGAACCCGTGCCTGATCGTTCTCGTTCTGAACAATCGCGACCTCAACCAGGTCACGTGGGAGGAGCGTGTGCAGCTTGGAGACGGCAAGACGCCGTCGACGCAGGACATCCCGGATTTCCACTTCGCCAAATACGCGGAACTGCTCGGTCTCAAGGGCATCTTCGTCAACGATCCCGAGAAGATCGGCGCGGCCTGGGACGAGGCGCTGTCGGCGGATCGCCCGGTGATGCTCGAGGTTTGCACGGATCCGAACGTGCCGCCGCTGCCGCCGCACATCACGCTCAAGGACGCGAAGAACTTCATGACGATGATGCCGACCGAGCCCGAGCTCGGCAGCGTGCTCAAGAACACCGCGAAGGAGGTGCTCAGCAGCGTCCTCCCGAAGGGAAGCTAGGGCGTCATGCGCGACATCGCACCGATCGGCGCTGTTTCGGCCAGCGCCTACACGATCCCGACGGACAGTCCGGAGGCCGACGGCACGCTGCATTGGGACTCCACCACGCTCGTCGTGGTGGAGGTTCAAGGCGGGGGTAAGACCGGACTGGGCTACACGTACACCAACGGCTGCATCACCCAGTTGATCGAGAAGAAGCTCGCCAACGTAGTCGAGAAGCTCGATGCAATGGACCCTCCGGCCGCGTGGCGGGCGATGCAGGTTCAGGTCCGCAACATGGGCCGCGAGGGTCTGGCGGCGACGGCGATCTCGGCGGTGGATGTCGCGCTCTGGGATCTGAAGGCGAAGCTGCTCGATCTGCCGCTGGCGGTGCTGCTCGGGCGCTTCCGCGACGCCGTGCCGATCTACGGCAGCGGCGGCTTCACGACCTATAGCGACGAGCAACTGCGGGACCAGCTCGCGGGCTGGGTGCAACGGGACGGGTGCCGCTGGGTGAAGATGAAGATCGGGACCGACCCGGAGCGGGATCCGCACCGGGTCGCGGTCGCCAAAAGGGCGATCGACGACCGAGCGGCATTGTTTGTGGACGGCAACGGCGCCTATCATACCAAGCAGGCGCTGCAGCTGGCGGCCACGTTCTCGGCGAGCCAGGACGTGCGGTGGTTCGAGGAGCCGGTGTCCTCGGACGACCTCGAGGGATTGCAGTATATGCGCGAGCACGCACCGCCGCGCATGGAGATCGCCGCCGGCGAGTACGGCTACACGGCCGGCTATTTCCGCCGCATGCTCAACGCCGCCGCCGTCGACGTGCAACAGGCGGACTTGACGCGCTGCGGCGGGATCACCGGCTTCCTGCAGGCTGGAGCGCTCTGCGAGGCGCACTATATCGACCTCTCCGGTCATTGCGCCCCGGCCTTGCATCTGCACGCCTGCTGCGCGGTACCGCGGCTCCGTCATCTAGAGTGGTTTCACGATCACGTCCGGATCGATCACATGCTGTTCGACGGCGCGCCGGTGCCGCAAGACGGCATGATCCGGCCCGATCTGTCGCGCCCCGGTCTCGGCCTCACGTTCAAACGCCAGGACGCCGCGCGGTATCAGGCATGAGGGGGATCAGGGTGCCGAAAGCCGTGACGGAAGCCATCCCGGCGAAACTCGCGGACCTGCAGGAACGGTTCGACGCGGTGGCCGCGCAAGGACCAGACGTGACCGCGCGTGCTTCCCAGGAGTTGCAGGACATCCTGAGCGGCCTCTCTGGGCTGGAAGCGGCGCTGCCGGTCGGGCGGGCGGTAGCGCGGGTTGCCTCCGTCGTCGGCCCGGAAACGGGCGGTTCGGCGACGGTACGGGCGGCGCGGTCGCTGAACCGGGCGGCGGGCACGCTCGCGACCTCGGTGCTGCTCGATAGCGCGGTCGAACACTATCGCGGCTCGTTCAAGAACAAGGCGATGTATACGCCGCTTGTGACGTCCACGCTGACCTTGCTGATCAGCCTGCACGGCACCGCCGACAAGCGCCCCGCCGCGCACTACGCGCGCGATGCGACCTATGCGCTCGCGGCGCTCACCGGTGTCGTGGGCACGGGCTTTCACATCTATAATGTCGGCAAGCGCCGGGGCGGTTTCATCTGGCAGAATCTGTTCTATGGCGCGCCGCTCGGTGCTCCGGCGGCGATCCTGCTGTCCGGCCTGCTGGGCGTCTATTCGGAGCGGGTGCGAGCGAGCGGCAAGAAGGCAACGCCGAAGGTGTTCGGGCTGCCCGCCGGGCGGACCCTGGCGGCGCTGACCGGCGCGGGCCTGCTCGGCACAACGGCAGAAGCGGCGCTGCTGCATTTCCGGGGCGCGTTCCACGACCCATTCATGTTTCTCCCAGTGACGGTTCCTCCCGCCGCCGCCGCGCTGCTCGGCGAAACAGCGTTCGGCAAACCGGGACGCAATCGTTGGTTCACGCGCTGGTGGCTGCGCCTAACAGCCCTGCTCGGCTGCGCTGGCGTCGGCTTTCACGCCTATGGCGTGAGCCGCAACATGGGAGGCTGGCGAAACTGGAGCCAGAACGTGCTGAACGGCCCGCCGCTGCCAGCTCCGCCGTCATTCACCGGCCTCGCGCTCGCGGGTCTCGCCGCCCTCCGTCTTCTGAAGGAGCATCCCGATGCCTGACGACAACGCGTCGGGGCGATATCCCGGCTACGATGTGCTCAGCAAGCGGCACACGCCGTCCTGGAACGAGAAGACCCGCCAAGTTATCAACGAGCGTCTCGCGCTGCCGCACGCGCCCCGCTTTTTCTCGGAAGATGAATTCGCGACCGTGCAGATGCTCGCCACGAGGATCGTGCCGCAGCCGAAGGACCGGCCACCCGTGCCCGTCGCGGCGCTGGTCGATCACAAGCTGCACATGAACCGGAACGATGGCTACCGGCAGGAAGGGATGCCGCGCGAGCGCGAGGCTTGGCGGCTCGGCCTGCGCGCGCTCGACGCCGAAGCGGAGGCGCGGCACGGCAAACGGTTTGTGGCTCTGGCTTCGTTGGATCAGGACCAGCTCATTAAGGAAATGCAGGAAGGCGAGTTGAGCAACCCGGCATGGGAGGGCATGCCGCCCAAGACTTTCTTCAAGCATCGCATGGCGCACGACCTGGTGTTCGCGTACTACGCGCATCCGACGTCCTGGAACGAGATCGGATTTGGCGGACCGGCGGCCCCGCGCGGCTATGTGCGGATGGGCTATAACGAGCGCGATCCCTGGGAGGGAGCCGAGGTCAAGGACGGTGACTACGAGGCGGCGCGGAGGAAGAACCGTCATGTCGGATGATCCGTTGGACAATGTCCGTGCGACGGGCGGCCGCGCGCCCGACGTGTTCGAGCCGGGCGGCTGGATTCCCATGCGCGAATACCGGGACGAGGACGAGGTCGATTTCGTCATCGTCGGCACCGGCGCGGGCGGCGGCACGCTCGGCTGCCGTCTCGCGGAGGAAGGGTTCTCGGTGGTGTCGCTCGACGCCGGACCCTATTTCAGGCCGCTCGAGGATTTCGCATCCGACGAATCCGAGCAGACCAAATTGTATTGGACCGATGACCGCATCGTCGACGGCGAGAACCCGTTACAGATGGGCAGCAACAACAGCGGCAAGGCGGTGGGCGGCAGCACCGTGCATTTCGCGATGGTGTCGCTGCGCTTCCGCCCCGAGTGGTTCAAGGCGCGCACCAAGCTCGGCTACGCCGTAGACTGGCCGCTCGACTGGCGGGAGATGTGGGGGTACTACGAGCAGGTCGAGCAGGCGCTGAAGATTGCGGGTCCGGTGACCTATCCCTGGGGCCCGCACCGCCCGCGCTATCCGTATCGCGCGCACCAGATGAATGCCGCTGCCGAGATGCTCGCCCGGGGCGCCGAGGCGATGGGCATTTCCTGGACCGAGACGCCGATCGCCACCCTCTCGGCGCCGCGCGGCCGCGCCCACCCCTGCGTCTATCGCGGCTTCTGCGTGGCCGGCTGCGCGACAAACGCAAAGCAGAGCGCACTCGTCACCTGGATTCCGCGGGCGATCGCCGCCGGCGCTGAAGTCCGGGATCTCGCCATGGTCGGCCGTGTCGAGGTGAACGACGCGGGCCGCGCCACGGGCGTCCACTATCACCGCCAGGGAAAGTGGCGCTTCCAGAAGGCGCGCAACGTGGTTGTCGCGGGATACGCGATCGAGACGCCGCGCCTGCTGCTCAACTCCGCCACCGACCGCTATCCGGACGGGCTCGCCAACAGTTCGGGCCTGGTCGGCAAAAACCTGATCGCGCAGTCCAACCAGGCAGTCTGGGGCGTATCGACGGACGAAATCCGCTCCTACAAGGGGCCGCCCTCGCTGGCCATCACCGAACACTGGAACTACGACGACAACAAGGATTTCTTCGGCGGCTATTCCTACATGAGCCAGGGCCCGCTGCCGCAACTTTGGAGCAACACAAATCTCAGCGCGCGCGGCCTCTGGGGAAAGAGTCTCCGGGACGAGATGGAGCGGTACAACCACGTTGTCGGGCTGAAGATCGTGGGCGAAATGCTCCCGCAGGAGCGCAACCGCGTGACGCTGACGGACGTCAAGGACCAGTACGGCTTGCCCGTGCCCCGCATCACTTATTCCTGGGGCGACAACGACAAGGCGCTGATCAAGCATTCGCTCGACTTCATGGGCCGCGCGCTCGCGGCCGCGGGCGCGACCGAGATCTGGGAGCAGGACGACGACACCTGCCACCTGAACGGCACCGCGCGGATGGGTGACGATCCCAGGAGCAGCGTGGTCAACGCCGATTGCCGCAGCTGGGACATACCCAACCTCTGGATCTGCGACGGCTCGGTGTTCCCGACCGTAGGCGGCGTCAATCCGTCGCTGACGATCCAGGCGATCGCGCTCCGGACCGCGGATCGGATCAAGGCCATGGCCAAGCGCGGCGAGCTTTGATCCCGCGACGCCGCCCCGGCGGTAGTGGGGAGCTTCTCATGAAGCTGCCGCGCGTGATCTGCGGTTCGGATTGCGCGCGCAAGCCCGCCCGGAGCCCTGTCCCATGATGTCTCGCGACCTCCCTCGCCGCACCGTGCCGCGCATCGTCATCCAGCTGGTGGTCGGGGCGGCGATCGCTCTGCTGCTCTGGGCCTTGGCCGACGTCTTCCTGATCCTGTTCTTCGCGATCCTGTTCGCCTGCGTCCTGCGCGGCGTGTCCGAGTGGCTGGCCTCCTGGACAGGCCTGTCCGTCGGCGTCGCGCTGGCGCTCGTCGCCGTCGCGCTCGCCTTGTTCGCCGCCGGGATCGCCTACTGGATTGTGCCTACGCTCGCGACCGAGGGGCGCGACCTTGTCCAGCGGCTGACACGGGAGTGGAATGCCCTCAGCCAGTCCATCGGCGAGTTCCACCGGGGGCGCGGCCGGGGGCGGCGGCGTCGGCAGCGTGAAAGGGCTTGAGGGGAAGCTGGCCTCGCCCGTCGCAACGGTGCTCGGATCAACCCTGAGCGTCATCGCGGGCATCGTCATCATCATCGTGACGGCGCTCTACATGGCCGGGTCTCCCGATCTTTATGTGCGAGGGTTCCTGCACCTGATCCCCATCCGGCGGCGGCCGCGCGTGCTTGAAGCGATGGCTGGAGTTGGTCGCAGCCTGCAATTGTGGACGCTGGGCCAACTCGTGGACATGCTAACGGTCGGCGTGCTGGCGGCGGTCGGGCTGATGCTGGTCGGGGTTCCAGCTCCGTATGCGCTCGGCGTCCTCTCCGGGCTGCTGACCTTCATTCCCTATTTCGGCGCCATCCTCGCCGCCGTGCCGGCGGTATTGGTGGCGCTGACCGTCGGCTGGAAGACCGCCATCTGGGCGCTCGGCGTGTACACGCTCTGCCACTGCGTGGAAGGCTATCTTGTGGGGCCGCTCGTCCAACGGCGTCTGCTCGAACTGCCACCCGCGCTGACGGTGATGTCGATGACGTTCTTCGGCACGCTGTTCGGTGTGCTCGGCCTGGCGCTCGGTACTCCGCTTGCCGCGACGGCGCTGGTCGTGGTCCGTCTGCTCTATGTCGAGGACGGGCTTGAGGATCACAGCGTCGGAAGACCGTTGCTCGACGGAATCGGGCCGTACGAGCCGTAAGCGGCATGCCGTTCGCCCCAGCGTCTCGCGACCGGCAAAGGCGGTCCGGCGCGGACAGGTCGGGTCCGCAATGCTCGGAGCGCAGCCAGAAGGCGCTGGACTGGCTCAATTTCTTCATTGCGGACGTGCAGACGGGGTTCGGCCCTTTCATTGCGGTCTATCTCTCGGTCAACGGCTGGCAGCAGGGAAATATCGGCCTCGTGCTCACGATCGGCTCGATCTGCGGCATTGCGAGCGAGCTTCCGGGAGGGGCGATCGTCGATGCCGTGCATTCCAAGCGCGCCGTCGTCGCCGTGGCGCTGCTGATGGTGGCGACCGGCGCGGTCATCTTCTTCCTCTCCCATTCGCTGTGGCTCGTCCTGCTCGCGCAGGCGCTGCACGGCAGCACCGCCGGGCTGATCACGCCCGCAAAGGCCGCGATCGGCCTCGGCCTTGTCGGCCATCTCGGGTTGAGCAAGCGCCTCGGCCGTAACCACCGTTACGATTCGTACGGCAATGCGGGTACGGCCGGGATCATGGGGCTGCTTGGGCACTACGTCGCCGCGCGATTCTCATTCCTGTTCGCGGCCGGACTCTGCCTGCCCGCTCTCTGGGCGTTGAGCCGTATTCGGGGCGACGAGATCAACTACGCCCGGGCCCGCTCCGCCAAGTCGGAGGAATCGCCCAACCAGGCGGCGCGCTATCGCGATCTGCTGAAGAACAAGCAGCTGCTGGTCTTCGCCGGCGTCCTGGTCCTTTTCCAGATCGCGAACGCATCGGCGATACCGCTCGTGAGCGAGCGGCTCGGGGAGCACCACCAGGGCGAGTCCGAGCTCGTCGTCGCCGGTCTGGTCATCGTGCCGCAGGTGATCACCGCAGCGCTTGCGGCCTGGATCGCCGGCCGGGCGGACGTGTGGGGCCGCAAGCCGCTGCTGTTGGCGGGTTTCGTCGCGCTGGTTGCGCGCGTCGCGCTGTTCACCATCGCGCCCGGGCCGATTTGGCTGCTGCCAATGCAGGCGCTGAGCGGGATCGATGCGGCCGTCATTGGAATCCTGACCCCGCTGATCATCGCCGACGTCACGGCTGGAAGCGGGCGCTACAATCTCGCGCAGGGCGCTGTCGGAATGGCGACGGGAGCAGGGGCGGCTTTGAGCACGACCGCCGTCGGCTTCGTCGCGCAGTGGTTCGGCTTCACGACAGGCCTGCTCGTGCTCGCCGCCGTGGCTGCGATCGGGTTCGTGTTCACGACGCTGCTGCTGCGCGAGAGCCGGCCGGATTAGGAGGGGCACCCGGAGCGGGCGGACTGGCCCTCCATCATGGCCTCCGGGGCAGCGACGAGAAACACGGCAGCCGGATCGCGGCGCAGCAACGGAGGCACGACCACGCTCGCATCGAGAGTGCCCGTGATCGAGGGCTGGGCCGGTCCCAATGGCTTGCCAAGCGGCCCGGCCGGGCCGGCGCCGATCAGGGCTTCGCCCACGGCAGGTCGCGCGAGCGGGTCGCCATTGTGGACGCGGCGAGGGACAAGCGGCATGGTGATCGGCGCCCCCTGGCTCCTCCTGCTCTACAAGTTTGGCCTGCTCGTGCGCTGGGCGCGGCCTCCGGCATCCTCAATGAGCGGCTCTGGATGTCGGAACCGCTGGCCTGCGTGCTCGCTGCACCGGAACGCCGCTGACTTGGGTATTCGGCCGAGCGCGATCCCAGAGTTTCCGGGACGCATGGAGGGCAGGGAACGACCCATTCGCGACCCAGACGACGTTGATGCAAGGTGCTATCCAATCAGGTTGCCTTCGCTTGGATGGTCAGCCTGTCGTGGCCGCGTGGAGGTCAGCCACGGCCGCGAGGAAGGAGCCATGCACGAGCCCGCGCGGGATGTTGCCCAGCATCTCGCTAAGTGGCGGGCTGATCTCCTCCGAAAAGAGGCCGAGGCCGTTCGCGTAGGTCAGGCCACGCGCGATCTGCTCGGTTGCCCTCGTGTTTCCCCGCGCTTGACTCAGTGATGCGCCACCCAGAACGTGCCGGTGTACCGCCCCCGGTTGACGAGACATCTGTGGGCAGCCTACGCGGCGATCGCGACGGCTGAAAGCTGTTGCTGCCTGACGTCAGCTGGAGGGCGGTAATCGAGCCGCTGGATGAGCCAGGTGGTGTTGTAGATGTCGCGGAAGGCGAGCAGCGCGAGCCTGAGCTCCTCGACGGTGTTGAAGGTCCGGATCCAGAGCAGGTTCTCCTTGAGCGTCCGGATGAAGCGCTCCGCGCAGCCATTGCCCTCCGGCGCGCGGACGAACGCTGGCGAGCTCTGGATGCCCAGGAAGCGCATCTCTGTCTGCAAGGTATCGGACATGTATTGCGAGCCGTGGTCGTGACGGACCGAGAGCCCGTGGGCGATATCCTTGGCGATGGCGCCGAAATGTCGCCGCACGCCTTGGCGCAACGGCTCGAGCGCCTCGAAGCGGGTGCCACGCCGGGCGGCATGGATGCCGACGCACTCGGCGTTGTGGTGGTCGACGGCAATGAAGACCGCGACCTGGCCTTCCGCGGTCCAGGTCGTGGTCATGTCGGTGCCCCACATTGTGTCGATGGTATCGGGAATGATTGTGCCATCGTGGTTGCGCGGTCCGCGCGGCTGACCGACCCGGCCGGGCGCCAAAAGATCGTTCTCGCGCATGAGCCGCAGCACGCGGCGCAGCGATGTGCGATGCCGCCGATCCGCAACCGGGCCAGACTTTTCTGTGACCTTCGCCGTGAAAGGGGCTGTCGGAAAGGACACCACGAATCCGTTCCAGGAGGGCCGCATCCGGCATGGTGCCTACTGGACCGGTCCTCTGCCGCGTGGGCTCCGGCTGACGGTGCCGATAGATGCTCGCCCGTGCTCGCCCGTGCCCTGCGCCAGATCCGGCAGACGCGCGCGAGGCCATAGGGCTTGCGGCTGCTCGGGGACAGCTTGCGGCTCATCGCCTCGACTTCCGGCGGGCCAAAGGGCCGCTGTTGCCCTCCAGGAGGGCGATCTTTTGCTCCAGCAGCTCGCGCTCGAGCAGCATCTCGCCGAGCCGGACCTTGAGGCGGTCGCTCTCGCGCTCCTCGCCATTCATGGGCTTACTCGCCAAGCTGGCCTCGCCGCCGTCGAGGAAAGCGTCGCGCCAGCCGCTCAGCGTCGCCGCGGTCACACCAAGCAAGCGCGACACCGTGTCCAGATCCTCGGCCCCGCAGGAGGCGCAGCACCGCGTCACGCTTGCGCTGCCGTGACATCCGGCCGCCACGGCCAGCGCCCACGGTATCCGTCTGCTGTGTCGTCATCGTCCATCCCTCTCGCGGATACCGTCCGCTTACGGGATGTCTCATTCAACCGTGGAGCGGAGGACCGGCGAGGAAAGCGCCCTCCTTCCAGGTCACCTCTTCCTCCTGCAAATGAAGATGGAATAGCCCGGCTCGACGTCCATACTGGCGTTCCAACTCGTCGAGAAGCCGAGCTGCAACTGCTTCGCCATGCCCGCGGCATGCTGGTGGAGGCAGCCTGGGCAGCTGCGGCGACGCCGGCCCGTTGCGGGCGCGAGTCCAAGGGCGAAAGGGCAAGCAGGTCGCGGCTGTCGCGACCGCGCGCAAGATCGCGGTGCTCGCGTGATACCTGCTCACCAAGCAGGAGGACTACGCCTTCGCTCGGCCGGCGCTGGTCGCCATGAAGGAGCGGCAGATGCAGATGAAAGCAGGTGCCAAATCACGTCGTGGCGGAAACACGCCCGGCCCTGCTCGCGACTACAGCATCAAGGAACTGCGCGTAAAAGAGCGCGCGCTGGCGCAGCAATCCGAGCACGCCTACGCCCGGTTTGTCAGCGCGTGGTCGGAGAAGCCGAAACCGAACCGTACACGATGGCCGAGGGACAACTCAGTGGTGAATCCGCGATAGCGCCCGGGACGGGCGGAACTGCCGACGGCATCGCGCTTGTCCAACGCATCCGTGGCATAAATCATCTTGCGGATCGCCGGCG
Source organism: uncultured Alphaproteobacteria bacterium (assembly GCA_963777325.1). GTDB lineage: Bacteria > Pseudomonadota > Alphaproteobacteria > Acetobacterales > Acetobacteraceae > JAFAXA01. The sequence goes on from CAVZQE010000023.1 coordinate 20,619, forward strand.
GCAAGGCGAACAGCGGGATCACGTGCTCCCAGGTGCGCCGCCAGGCCTGGCCGATTGCCGGATAGCGCGCTCCCCCCTTGGCTTTGAACTCGCCCAGCCGGTCGAAGGCAACCTCGGCCGTCTCCGTCCGATAGATCGCCTTCAGGTCGGGCATGATGAGCTTGCGGTCTTTCCAGGAGACGAAGGCCAGCGAGTTTCGAATGAGATGCACGATGCAGGTCTGAACGATGGTCTCGGGGAACGCCGCGCCGATGGCCTCGGGAAAGCCCTTCAGGCCGTCGACTACGGCGATCAGGATGTCCAGGACGCCGCGAGTTCGGAGGTCGTTCATCACCTTCAGCCAGAACTTGGCGCTCTCGCTCTGCTCGATCCCGAGGCCGAGCACGTGTTGGTGGCCTTCGGCATCGAACGCCAGGGCGACATAGACGGCCTTGTTCTTGACCAGCCCCTCGTCCCGGACTTTCACCCGGAGCGCGTCGAAGAAGACCACGGGATAGACCGGATCGAGCGGCCGGGCCTGCCAGTCGCGGACCTCCTCGAGCACCGCGTCCGTGACCCGGTTGATCAGGTCCGGCGAGACCCCGAAACCATGAGCTCCTGCAGGTGCCCCTGGATCTCCCGGACCGTTAGGCCGCGGGCGTGGAGCGAGATGATCCTGCTGTCGAAGCCATCCAGCCGGATCTGGCCCTTCGGCACGAGCCGGGGTTCGAAGGTTCCGGCCCGGTCGCGCGGAACAGCAAGATCGAGCTCGCCATTCTCGCTCAGCAGCGTCTTGGCCGAATGACCGTTGCGGCTGTTGCCGCTGCCCCGGCCAGCCGGATCGCCCTTCTCGTAGCCGAGATGATGCCTCAGCTCCGCGCCAAGCGCGCGCTCCATCAAAGCCTTCTTGATTTGCCGGAACAGCCCGGCATCGCCCATCAGATCCTCGGGGCTCGATACCCCGGCCAGCAGCTCGTCCGAAACCTCGGGCCTGATCGTCGTCATTGTGGAATCCCTTCTCCTCAAGAATGGAACCCACAACTCCGCCTACACAAACAATCTGACACCCTCGCCGAACACGCTTTCCACGGCATCAACCCCTGCGCCTGATGGGTAGTGTCTCAGTTTGAAATTCAGTCTTCCTCGTACGTTGACCGAACGGTGCTGAGTAGAGTTTGGCCCGGAGCTTCGGTTCCGTTTTCGTAGTGAACCCTACATGAATAGCCATGATAGGTTTTCTCGAAGCGGTCCCTTTTCCAGTCTGCGACTGTCTTGCTGCCGGTCAGTTTGCGGTCAAACGGGTATGATCCCAAGATGCCGTTTTCGCTGGGCTCGATAGCTTTCCCGTTCCTTGTGACTGTGACGTCGAATCCTTCAATCTGGGCGACTTGCCTAGCTCGCGTTTGCACCGTCACCATTGAACTCAGCTCCTTACCGACAATTTGGTGTGCTTACCGGCAAGCAGAAGGTGAGTTTATGCCCAAAGGCCCCGCGAGGCGAGGAGCGCCCAGCCGACGTGATCGGCGCAGCCGTGATGCGGAATGACGAAGCCCCGCTTTTTAGGGCGGGGCTTCGGCCAGAGTTTCTTATCTAGACCGTCCTGAGCTTGGCATCGCTCGGTGGACGGCCTGCCTAGCAAGCTAGGTCTTAAAGCCCGATGACCGGGATACGCTACCTATTTAGCGTCAGGCGGACCCGAAATCAAGCTTCCCATACCGAGTCCGAACAGCACGGCTCTCCTAACCCCCTCCAAGTCATGAGGAAGCATCTCTGGAATCGTCCACTGTCTACGCCCAGTCTTGAAGCCATCCAACCGATGTCTTCCGATGTTCATAACCATGTCCGCCTTAGCCCAACACTCCAGGCCGTCCGGTTCTTCTGGATGATAATTACGAGAAAGCCTGTATACAAACGGAAGATCGTGCGTCGGTGGAGTCAGGCTGATCGGGACGATAGTTACGATTTCTGACCGGTACGGAAGGCGCGGTGATATAACGACTACAGGACGAGTCTTGTTCATTTCGGGCTCTTTGAAGCCTTCGAAATCACACATGAATATCTGACCAGCCCGAGGGAAGAATTTGATCGGCATCTAAGCCGCTTTTTGTCGCGGCTTGTAGGGGCCACGCGCCTTCGGCGGTTCCGCGCTCGCGTCAATCAGCGCCGCCACGTCATCCATGCTCCAAAGCCGGTCGGATACGCCAGCCGCCATGGCCGGGGCAACCCGGAGTGTCTTATGGATGCGAACAAAGTTATACCAGACAGTGTAGAGCGCGACCATGTGAAGGTGCGGCAGGCCGCGTTTGCTGAAAGCGTTTGTGAGTCGCGTGAACCGGCGCATCTGCATCCGCATAGTGAGGTTCTGCCGCTCTGCGTAGCTTGTGCTTACGTGCTTCGGATCAGGCTTTCCTTCAACACGCGCTTTCTTCGCGCCCGTGCAGATAGCCGGACTATAGCGGCCGGGCGGGTGCGGAGCCTCGCCGTAAAGCTTCACAAGCTGCGCATAATCCACGTCGATCCCGAAAGCGGCGTCTACCCCGTCCAGATAGGCTTTGTGACCGTCCGTAGTGAGCTGCACCCGGTTAGCGAGCCGATCCGCCACATCCTGCATGAATGCTTGCGCAAAGCCCGCGTCCCGGCCCCCTACTAGGTAAGACAGGATCAGTTTCGAGTCGGCGTCGATCGCCGTCCACGTCCAGAGGTCGCCAGCCTCTTCGGGTGCTTCCTTGGCCGTCACCACGTTGCGCTGCTTGCTATAGCAGAACGACCAAATCTCGTCGCACTGCACCCGCTTGGACCGAACGTTGCGGACCTTCTCGTCATGGAACGCGGCGCAGGCTTCCCCGGCATCCGACAGCAGCTTCGCAACCGTGTTAATCGATACGTCCGCCACCCGGGAGATTGACCGCATGGACGAGCCCTCGCACAGCATGGAGAGGACTTGGACGCGCTTAGCGAGCGGCAGCTTGTTCATGCCGAGCATGGTATGAACTTTCGTGCTTGCCGTCAAGCACAACTCTTACTGGACCAGACGCAAGTGGGGGAGCGCAGGGGCTGGATCGAGGAATGAGGTGCCATACATGCGTTCGATTTCGGCTGGCGTCGCGCAAAGCAACTTGGCCAAGTCCGCGCTTGAGTACCCCAGCTTTTTCCGGTGAAACTCGACCATCTGTCTGAGTATTTTCGGGATTTCCGGCGCGAGTTCATTTGGCTCACGCTTGCGGTACCCAAGTCTATTCATTTCCATCCAAAAGGTCTTGCTTTGGTACGGTGTAATTAACTGCATACGCTCTGCGCGAACCGCGATGGCCGCCATTGAGACCTTCCAATGTCCCTTCATGTTAGCAAGGTGCCGAAGATCAAAACGCCGCAGTTGGGGCCTCACTTCATCCGCCGGAAGTAGGAACGATCCAGCAAACTGGTCAGCCTCATCCTCCATTTGGGCATCATCTTTAAGATCTACTGTATGAAGGACCATGTGGCCTAGTTCGTGAGCCAGCGTGTAGCGGATACGATCGGCGGGCGAATTGGCATTGACAAAGAAGAGAACCGGCATTCCGTCAATCCGCTGGCTCATCGCGTCAATCAGATCTGTTTGAAAGTCGCACGGCACGACTACACCGCCATTTTCTTCAATGGTGTCTACAAGGCAGCCGATCGGGCCGCTGGGCAGCATCCAAGACTCTGCGGACAGAACGGGCAACATCCTCGATCGTAGCGCGCCCTTTGGAACTTCCCCGAAACTCATCCAAGCTAATCTCTGGAAAAAGCCCGTTTGTTTGCAGCCCGAAGGATACGCTGAGCTTCTTAATGTGTATGCGGCGGATGTTCATTTCCGCGATGATGCGGCCAAGAGCTTTCGCGGAGAGCTTCTTCCTCTTCCTGTAATGGAAGGGGGGGAAGCCGTATGGACGGCCCTCTTGGCGAAAAAACTCGTCCGGGAACCCAAGAAAGCCACCGACATGCGAGACGAACTCGTCGGGAGGAATGTTGACGCCTGTCTCGTACTTTGAAAGTGTGCCTTGCCCTACTGAGAGGCGTTCTGCGAGTTCGGCCTGTGTGAGCCCGCGCGCCTCACGCGCCAGCGTGAGCATGTGGTGATTGAACGGTTCCATCTGATAAGAGTGGATCAAAAGCCGCTCTGTCGTGTCACATCAATCCAGCGTTTCGCTCCGACAGCGCGTTCGGTTTGCGGGACTATCGCGGCACACCATTCGATCTGCTTGCCGCGAGGGCGAGAAACCTGCGTTCGGATGAATTCCGTGCCAGTGGGATCAAGAAGATAACCTATGGAGAGCCGGGCGGCTGGATAGGGAAGTCCCTCCAGGCGCAGCCCACGGTCGTAATCTTTGGCCTGCTTCGTTGGATAATTCCGCGACCTGCCGTCTTCGTCATGCTTTTTGAACCGAAGGAGGGCCAAGTCCCGCACCGCCCACACCTTTAGGCCACCCTTCGCTTCGATAAGCTGCACGGCAACGCCAACGCGCTCTGGGGATGTCGCCAGGCTGAGCTTCGGCCAGCGACGCTCCGCTTCTGCGGCCATGTGAGAATACGTGCACGCCGCCGCCGCGCGAGAATCGTGGTCCATAAGAAACTCTGGATCGTAACGGCGATACTTCGCATGCGAAGTGCGGCAGACCTGATCAAGATCGTCAGCAGGATGTCTATGCCACCCATCAGATCATTCATCGACCAGTCGGACATGCGGGCCTCTCCAAAGAAGGCGATGATCTTGAAGCAGAATTAGCGCCGCGAATCAAGAATGTTATTCCGAAAAAAATTCCCGTCACTCAGATTTTCCACCGTTTTGCCGCCGCCTTCCTTGCGATTTCTGCCCGCTGCACCGCCGTCAGCGCCTTTGCCCGTGCCGCGCCGCCGAGCTTGCCGAGCTGAGCGGCGGCAGACGCGACCGGCTCACGGTCCTCGGGTTCCTCCCCAGTCGCGATCCGCATGACCTTCACGGCCGCGCCGATCACGTCGGCCGGACGCTTCTCGCCTCGCGGGCCTTTAGGCATTAGGCGGCCCTCCGTGGAACAACGCGAAGATGGCTAACCGCCATGTGGTCTCGTTGACTAAGACATCCCTGACCGTGCTTTGGATCGCGTCTAGCACGGGTCTTCGAAACCCCTCTGAGTTCGGGTCGGTGTTGAAGTCCACTTCAACGACCAGCGTCTTGGACATATGGTTGCCCTCGTCGGACCACTCAAACCACGTTCCGGTAACGCCAGGGATGCGCTCGACATACCATCGGACGTTAGCCTTTCCTTGCTCCACCGCTTTAGCGCTCCATGCTTTGCGCTAAGCATATAGGAAAGACGGTCCGGGTGCGAAGGGCGATCGAATCAGCCCAGAATTTCAAACTGAGACACTACCGCCTGATGCATCCATCAGGCGGAGGTGCTACCATGTGTCCGGACCGAGATGTCACCTATGTCTCGGGTCCTACACGGGTCCGGCCAGCCCGGCGGGCGTGCGCCTCCGACCGGCCGCACGCCATAACAGATCGCCCAGCACATGCCGTTTCCTGCTTGCAACTCCCTGCTGCTGCACGCCGTCGAGGCCCGCGGCTACGACGAGCCCACTTCAGTACAGAGCGCAGTGCTGGAAGAGGGCGCGGCCGGCCGCGATCTGCTCGTGTCCGCGCAAACCGGATCGGGCAAGACCGTCGCCTTCGGGCTCGCGATGGCGCCCGAAGTGCTCGGAGGCTCCGACCGAGTCTCCTTCCGGCCCGGCGCGCCCGCCGCCCTGGTGATCGCGCCGACGCGCGAACTCGCGCTTCAGGTCCGGGACGAGCTGGCGTGGCTCTACGCGGAGGCGGGCGCGCGCGTGCTTGCCTGCGTCGGCGGCACCGACGCGAGGCGCGAGGCGCGACTGCTGGGCGAAGGCGCCCACATCGTCGTCGGCACGCCGGGCCGGCTCGTCGATCACCTGACCCGCCGCAATCTCGACCTGTCCCAAATCCGGGCCGCCGTGCTCGACGAGGCGGACGAGATGCTGGATCTCGGCTTTCGCGAGGAGCTGGAAGCGCTGCTCGACGCCACGCCCCCCGAGCGTCGGACGCTGCTGTTCTCGGCCACCATACCAGGCGACATCGTCTCCCTCGCCCGGCGGTATCAGCGGGACGCGCTGCGGATCACGGCTTCCGGCGAAGGGCGAGCACACGCGGATATCTCGTATCGCGCCATGCTGATCCAGCCGCGCGAGACGGAGGCGGCCGTCGTCAATGTGCTCCGCTGGTTCGCGGCCCCCGTCGCGCTCGTCTTCTGCAATACCCGCGAGGCAGTCGGCCGTTTGCAGGAACGGCTGGCGGAACGGGGCTTCGTCACGGTCGCGCTCTCCGGAGAACTGACGCAAGCCGAGCGCAATCGCGCGCTCCAGGCGCTAAGGGACCGGCGCGCGCAGGTCTGTGTCGCGACCGACGTCGCGGCGCGAGGCATCGACTTGCCGGATCTGGGCCTTGTTGTTCACGCCGACCTGCCGCGCGAGCGCAGCACGCTGCTGCATCGAAGCGGCCGCACCGGGCGGGCCGGACGGGCCGGGATCTCCGTGCTGCTGGTGCCCGCCAACCGACGCCGCGCCGCCGAGCACCTGCTGTCGAACGCCCAGGTGGAGGCAAGCTGGTCGCCGCCGCCGAGTGCCGCCGAGATCCGGCAACGCGATGGCGAACAACTGGGCGAGCGAGCCGTGACCGCTGCCACGGAGGCGGGTGAGGACGACCGCGCGCTCGGCCTCCGCCTGCTCGCGGAGCATGGGGCCGAAACCGTCGGGACGGCGCTGGCGTCGTTGTTGCGAGCGACCCTGCCCGTTCCCGAGGAACTGACGCTGGAGGCGCCGCCCCGCCCACCCCGGAGGGCCGGGACCGACGACGCCGGCGTCTGGTTCCGCATCGGCGTCGGCCGGCGCGACAACGCGGACCCGCGTTGGCTGCTGCCGCTGCTCTGCCGCCGGGGTGGTCTGACGCGGCACGAGATCGGCCGCATCCAGGTACTCGACCGGGAAACGCGGGTGGAGATCGCGGCTGAGGCCGCACCACGCATGGCGGCAGCCGTCGCGCAGGACGGAGACGAACCGCGCATCGCGCCGGAGACGAACGCCCGCCCGGCACAAGACGCGCGGCCCCATCGCAAGCGGGAGCGCCCGGGCCAAGGCTCGGACCGCAAGCGCCACAGGAAGTGAGCGCCGGCCGGGTCAGTCATCGTACTTGACGTAGGCGTAACGCGGGTCGCGGGGCGTGCCGTCCAGCCGGCCGCCCGTCTCCTCGCCCGGCCGCCAGGTTACCACCTCCTCGATCTTGACCGCGAGGGCCAGATCCTTGGCCGTGATGCCCTTTTCACTGTGGGTCGAGAGGCGGACCTCGACCGCGCCATAGGTCACGGTCAGCTCGGGATGGTGCCAGGCCGCCTCGGCCAGGTGACCGATCGTCGTCACCAGCATCAGGGTGCTCTTCCAGCCATGCGCGCGATAGATGCGCCGGATGGTGCCGTCCGTGAACGTCCAGCGCGGCAGGTTGCGCGTGAGCGCCGTCCGCACTTCTGCCTCGGACAGGAGGGGCGCGGGCTTGGCCACCTGCGGCATCATTCGTCCTCCGGGCCGCCCTGCCGTTCGGCCTCGTCCCGCAGCCGCCGGAAACTGCGCAGGCTGAACGGCAGCATGCCGAGATAGATGATCCCGGCCGCAGCGAGCGCCATCCAGGGATCGGCGACCAATACGGCGGCGAAGGTGCACGTACCGAGCAGCATCGGCAGCACGTACTGCGCCGGGATCTTGAAGTTTTTAAAGCTCCACACCGGCAGCGTGGAGATTGCGAGCAGCGCCGGGCCGACCAGCATGGTCGCGACGAACAGCGGATGACCGGCGATCGCGAGCAGCCAGTGCCAGCCCTGCTCGCGCGCCTCCAGCCCGAGGAACAACGGAAGCAGTGCCAGCCCGGCGCCTGCCGGAGCAGGAACTCCCGTGAAAAAATTATAGGCGTAGGCCGGGGCGGGGGCGCCGTCGAGCGCCGCATTAAAGCGGGCGAGCCGGAGCGCCATGCAGACGGCGAAAATGAGACAGGGGACGAAGCCGAACCCGCGCACCCGGTCGAGAGACCAGAGATACATGACGAAAGCGGGCGCGACGCCGAAGCACAGAAAATCGGTGAGGCTGTCGAACTCAGCGCCGAACCGCGAGACCGCCTTGAGCAGCCGCGCCAGCCGCCCATCCAATCCGTCGATGCAGGCCGCGACCGCGATCGCGACCGCCGCATGCCCAAATCGCCCCTCCAGCGCGAAGCGGATCGAGGTCAGTCCGGCACATAGGCCGAGCATCGTCAGCAGGTTCGGGATGATCCGGTTGAACGATGGCCCGCGGAAGCGCGGCCGGGCGCGCCGCCTCAAACGTCTGCGCAGGCGGCGGATGCGGAAAGCGCCGCGATCCGGAAACAATGCGTCTGGACCCCCGGGCGCCGCTATCACGCCCCGAGCTCGGCAAGCACGGTCTCGCCTCCGATCATTGTCTGTCCTTCCGCGACCAGCGGTCGCACGCCTTCCGGCAGATAGAGGTCCGTGCGGCTGCCGAACCGGATAATGCCAAAACGCGCCCCGGCGTGAACGGCGTCCCCCTCCCGCGCATGGCAGACGATCCTGCGGGCGATGAGGCCGGCGATCTGCACCACCGCGATCTCCCGTCCGCCGGACAGCCGGATCGCGATCGCGTTGCGCTCGTTGTCGTCGCTCGCCTTGTCGAGGCTGGCATTGACGAAACGGCCATGCCGGTAGGCGATCCGCGTGACCGTGCCGTCCGCCGGGATGCGGTTCACATGCACGTCCAGCACGGACAGGAAAATGCCGATCCGCCAGCGCGGCGTCGGGCCAAGCCCGAGTTCGAGAGGCGGAACCGCGGGCACGATAGACGCGACGATGCCATCCGCCGGCGCGACGACCGTCCCAAGCCGGCCGGGAGGCACCCGCTCGGGATCGCGGAAGAAATAGAAACAGAACCCCGTGAACAGCAAAGCGAGCCAGAACAGCCACGCCTGACCGAAGATTAAGCCGATGACGGCCGCGATTACTGCCCCGAAGATGAAGGGCCGGCCGGCCGGGTGCGGCGGCGCAAGGACGTGACGCAGAGTTTCGGCGAGGGACATCGGCTGGCTGCCTGGCGCCTTCACTGATACCAGTGGGAGAGGAGTTGGGTTTATGGAGGGTTCACCGAAGGCGAGCAAGAGTCCGCCGTTGGCGTGCTCGGCGAAGCGCCCCGGGAGCAAGGAGGCGGCGAATGGCCCAGACTTCCAGGACCGCGATCATAAATGCAGCCGCACCGAGCGGCGCCGGCCGGACCGCCTTGGTGCCCGTGTGGGACGCTCCGATCCGGCTCTTTCACTGGAGCATCGTCACGCTGGTGTTCGTGAGCTGGCTGAGCGTCGAGAACGGCTGGATGCGGATTCACCTGATTTCGGGCTATATCGTGCTCTCGACGCTGCTGTTCCGCATGGTTTGGGGGTTTGTCGGCAGCGACACGGCGCGGTTCTCGGCTTTTCTGTCCAGTCCGCTCTCCGCGCTTCGGCACCTCCGCCGTTTCACGCGCCGCGAGGCCGACACACAGATCGGCCACAACGCCGCCGGCGGCTGGATGGTGTTCGTGCTGCTTGCCCTGCTCGCGGTGCAGACGGGAACCGGCCTGTTCGCAAACACCTTCGACGATTACGACGTGAACGGCCCGTTCGCCGCCCTTGTCAGCCGGACGGACAGCGACTGGCTGAGTGCGGTCCACGCCACCAACTTCGACCTGATTCTTGCCGCCATAGCGCTGCACGTTCTGGCGGTCGCCGGCTACGCCGTCTTGAAGCGCCAGGATCTGGTCCGCCCGATGATCACCGGCAAAAAGCGACTGCCGGATGCAGCGCACGCGCCGCGCCTGAAAAGCAGCTTCATGGCGGCCTTCATCTTTGCTTGCGCGGCCGGGGTGGTCGCCATCATGGCGTCCAGGTTCTAGGCGGGATCAGGTGCGATTGCGGTATTGCTTGTGGCAGGCCCCACATGTGTCGGTAAGCGCCTTGAACTGCGCGGCGAACCCATCGACGTCGCCGGCCTTGGCAACCTCGCTCAGTTTCGTCGCTGCCACGTTCATATTGGCCGCCGCTTTCTCGAATCCGGCGCGGTCGGACCAAATCTCGGGCTTCGCCTTCGTTTTGCCGCCCGTCTCGGTTCCCGCCGGGAAAAGGGAGGGGATCAACTTGCCCCAGCGAGCAACGGCCGCCGCGCCCTCGGCGTATGGCTTGGGGTCGGCCTTGGCCGCGATCGCCTGCTTCATCCCGGTGACCGTTCCTTGCAAGAGGTCGTAACCGGCTTGGCGGATCGCGATCACGTCCGGCTCCGAACCAGCCGGCGTTGCCCAAACCACCGAACCACCGATCGACAAGACGATCACGGCAGCACAGACAGGCATCATGACTCGCACTTTTGGGTTTTCCTTAACCGCCCGGTTCGCCGAGTAACGCACAGGAGCGGTCGGTCCGGTCAAGAATTTTCATGACAACCGCCGCCCTGATGGGCAAACCGGCGACAGATGACGCAAGGAATGATATGCCCGAGATCGGAACCGTCGCCGTATTCTGCGGCGCGCAGCCTGGAAACGACCCGGTCTATCGCGAAGCCGCGAGAGCGCTGGGGCGCGGCCTCGCTCGCGCCGGCATCACGCTGGTGTTCGGAGGCGGCAGCATCGGGCTGATGGGGGCGGTTGCGGATGCGGTCCTCAGGGGGGGCGGCAAGGCAGTCGGAGTCATTCCGGATTTCCTGGAGCGTCGAGAGGTCGCCTACTCAGCCTCCTCCGAACTCGTGGTGACCGACAGCATGCACACCCGCAAGCGCCGCATGTTCGACCAGGCGGATGCGTTCGTGTCGCTGCCCGGCGGTCTCGGCACATTGGACGAGACGATCGAGATTATCACGTGGCGCCAGCTCGGGCTGCACGACAAGCCGATCCTCCTCTGCGACGTGGCCGGTTCAACCGCCCCGCTGCTCGGGGCCATCGAGGCCGCCATCGTCTCGGGCTTCGCGCAGCCCGAGGTCCGGCGGCTCTACGAGGTGACGGATGGCGTCGACCCCTTGCTGGAGCGCTTGGAAAGCCTGACCGCGCAGCCGGCCGCCGCCTCCGCCCGGCTGTAGCGAGCACCTGAAGATGTCCGGTGCAGGTAGCGGATGAGTTGAGCGCTTTTGGTTGGTGATGGGCCAGTGGGCAACCGCTTGGCTTGTCCATCTTGTCCCCAGGCCGGGCCGGCCGTGAAAGCGGCTCACGCCACCGGCCTCGTCTCGGCGTTGGCGGATGAGCTCCGAAGCCGGATACGTTCACGCAAACTGCTCAGCGTCAGACACGTCAACTCAGCCTGCAGACGGGGCGGGTCATACGTTCGAGGTGGCGAACTGGGGAGCTTCGCCATGGCACAGCCTCTTGCCCTTCGTAGCAATTGTGATGCGAGAACGCTGCGTGGGCTGGCGCGGCAATCGCGAGAAGCTGCGCCAGCACGGCGTCTGCTGGCGCTGGCGGCGATCTATGATGGAGCATCGCGCACCGAGGCGGCCCGGCTCGGGAGCGTCACACTGCAGATCGTCCGCGACTGGGTTTTGCGGTTTAATGCGACCCGCCCGGACGGTCTGGTCGACCGCAAGGCACCCGGCCAGAAGTCGCGGCTGACCAACGCGCATCGAGCCGCCCTGGCGGCGATCATCGAACGCGGCCCGACGCCCGCCGTGCATGGTGTGGTGCGCTGGTGGATTGTCGATCTCTGCCGGTGGCCTGTCGCGCCACAGGATCAGCGCACCGCCTCAGCTTATATCTTCGGAGCCATCTGCCCCGCGGAGGGCAAGGCCGCCGGCCTGATCCTGCCCCACTGCAACACCGAGGCGATGTCGTGCTTCCTCGCCGAAATGGCGCTGGCCGTCGCCCCCGGGGCCCATGCCGTGCTCATCGTCGATCAGGCGGGCTGGCGCCTCTCCCGCGCGCAGGCCGTGCCACCCGACATCACCTTGCTGCCGTTGCCGCCGAAATGTCCGGAGCTGAACCCGGCCGAGAACGTCTGGCAATTCATGCGCGACAACTGGCTCTCCAACCGCGTCTTCTCATCAGCGCGCGACGTCGTCGATCATTGCTGCCACGCCTGGAACAAACCCGTTGCCCAGCCGTGGACCATCATGTCCATCGGATTGCGCGATTGGGCTTGTCGGTTCTGATCAGGAGTCCTGGTATAGCCCGCTCCACCCTCGGCCAAATGCGATAGCCCGGACTCCGCCTGGCTATAGCTTGCCGCGGCGGCCCCGGAGCGCTATATGCGCCGCCTCAGTCGGAGTGTAGCTCAGCCTGGTAGAGCACTGTGTTCGGGACGCAGGGGCCGGAGGTTCGAATCCTCTCACTCCGACCAGCGAAAATTAAGGCAAATCCGGCTGCATGTCTCGCGCGGGACCGATGACGAACATTGATTCCCAGACGCTTCGTTGCAACGGCTTGAGCGCCCGAATCAAGGCTGCCGGGGCAGAATTATGTTCTCTGAGGGACGCTGCGGGACGCGAATTCATCTGGCAGGCCGGGCCGGCTTGGCCAAGGCACGCACCCGTACTGTTCCCGATCGTTGGCAGACTTAGGGACGACCGGCTCTCGGTGGGCGGTCAGTCGTTTAGGATGACCCAGCACGGTTTCGCGCGGGATCGCGATTTCGTCTGGATGGAGCGCGGGTCCACCGCCTGCCGACTATCGCTGACGGATGACGCCGCGAGCCGGGTCCTATACCCCTTTGCGTTCCGACTTGAGATTGCATACGCACTCGGCTCCCGTGGACTTTCCGTGCGATATACTCTCACCAATACCGGGGACGTCCTGCTGCCCGCCTCACTAGGCGCTCATCCGGCTTTCGCCTGGCCGCTCGCTGAGAGCGAACCCAAGCAATCGCACCGGCTGATTTTCCCGCAAGCGGAGCCAGAACCGGTTTGGCGGCTCACCGACGGGCTGCTGCGGAGGGAGCCGGAGCCGACGCCGATCGCCGGGCATCGCCTCGGGCTCGACGAGCGGCTGTTTGTCGCGGATGCCGTCATCCTGCTGAATCCGGCAAGCCGCTCGGTCCGTTACGCAGCGCCCAGCGGCCCGGCGCTCACCATTAGCTGGGACGGGTTTCGGCAACTCGGGATATGGTCAAAGCCAACCGGCGCCGAGTTCCTGTGCATCGAGCCCTGGTATGGTTTCGCGAGCCCGGCCACATTCGACGGCCCCTTCGAGGCTAAGCCGGGGCTCATGCTGGTCGAGCCCGGAGGGCAGCGCGAGATGGGCTGGCGGGTGGACGTCGATCCTGGGCAGGACACATGAGCAGCGCGAAGCAGTTGACCGCCGGACAGCGGGCGTACGAGGAAAAGCGGGCCGCAAAGGCCGGGATGAGCCTCGAAAAGTGGCTCGACTTGAAGGAGAAGGAGCAGCTCGCCGCGCGGCGTGCGCGCGAGAAGGCGGCCGAACCCCCGAAGCAGAGTAAGCCCGGCTTCCTCAGCAAGCTGATCGAGCGCGCGCAGAAGCCCCTCTAGAGCATTTTGGGGTTGCATAGAGTTCGAGCGGTTCTGATTCGAGGATGCCGGTTGATCAGCGAGGCTGTGATGGTGGCGCCCTTGTCTCAGGATCTGCGGAAACGGCTGATCCAAGCGGTCGAAGCAGGAAGTTCGGCGCGCGAAGCGGCGGCGCGTTTTGCCGTCAGCGCGTCTGCGGCAATCAAGCTCGTGGATCGTGTGCGCACAACGGCAGCACGGAGCCTGCCCAGATCGGCGGCTACCGTCAGCCTCTGCTGACCGGTCACGAGACGCTGTTGCGCGAGCTCACAACGACGCGCAAGGGCATCACCTTGGCCGAGATCAGGGACGCGCTGATCGAGCGTGGGATCAAGCCCGGGTCGCTGACGACGATCTGGTCAACGCTGCGCCGTCTCGGCCTGACGCACAAAAAAAGCCTTGCGAGCCGCCGAGCAAGATCGGCCTGACGTGGCTGAACACCGCCGGCTGTGGCGCATTTGGCAGCGCTTCATGGATCCGGCCTCGTTCGTGTTCATCGACGAAACCGGAGCAAGCACCAACGTGGCCCGGCGCTATGGCTGGAGCCTCTCCGGCGAACGCCTGGTCGACGCCGCTCCGCACGGCCATTGGCGCACGACAACCTTTGTGGCAGGCCTGCGCAGCCGTGGCATCATTGCTCCGTTGGTGCTCCACGGACCGATGACGGGCAAAGCTTTCCGCGCCTACGTCGAACAGTTCCTCGCCCCTACGCTCTCTCCGGGCGACGTGGTCGTCATGGATAACCTCGGGGCGCACAAGGTCGCCGGTGTTGCCGAAGCGATCGCCGCCGCCGGCGCCAGCATTCCCTACCTGCCAGCCTACAGTCCCAATCTCAATCCTATCGAGCAGATGTTCGCCAAGCTCAAGGCCCTGCTGCGAAAAGCCGCCGCCCGCACGCGCGACACGCTCAGGGGCACGATCGGCGAACTGCTCGTTGCCTTCACCCCGCAGGATTGCCGCAACTACCTCGAGAACGCAGGCTATGCGTTCGACTAAACCGAAAATGCTCTAGCGCCGCGCCATGAAGAAAGTTCGCAGCAGCGCCGTCGCCTCGATCTCCCGCACGCCGCCGATCACCTCCGGCCGATGATGGCAGGAGGAGGCCTGGAAAATGCGCGCGCCATGCTCGACTCCGCCACCCTTCGTGTCGTAGGCGCCGAACACGATTTGCCGGATCCGAAAGAAGCTGGCGGCCTGCGCGCACATCGGGCAGGGCTCCAGCGTTACTACGAGATCGCACCCGTCGAGACGAGTTTGCCTCAACCGCCGGGCGGCCCTGCGCAGGGCCAGCAGTTCGGCATGGGAGGACGCATCGCGCCGCCGCTCGGTCTCGTTCCCGGCACGGGCCAGGATCGCCGCGTCCGGTCCCAGCACGACCGCGCCGACCGGCACCTCCCCCCTTTCGGCGGCGGCCCTTGCTTCTTGGAGCGCAATTTCCATCTCGATCACCCGTGCTTCTTGCCGATGTCGGCCGCGCAGGTCTAGCAACTCGCATGAACAGCAGCAGGACGGCCGCCAGCTTCGCCCAGGACACGCAACCGCTGATCGGCGTGACGCTCGATGCGGAGCAGCCGGGCGGCTATTCCAAATACCCGTGGTACGCGCTCCGGACCAATTACGCGGACGCGATCGCGGAAGCCGGAGGGCTTCCGGTTGCGTTGCCGCACCTCGCAAGCCTTGCCGACGCCTACTTGGACCGGCTCGACGGGCTGGTCGTAACGGGGGGGGCCTTCGACGTCCATCCGTCGCTCTACGGCAGCGATGACCGGCATGCGACGGTCAGTCTCAAGGAAGGCCGAACGGCCGCGGAACTGGCGTTGGTGAGAGGCGCCATTGCACGAGACTTGCCCATTCTCGGCATCTGCGGCGGCGAGCAGCTTCTTGCGGTTGCATTGGGCGGCGCGCTGATCCAGCACATACCCGACAGCGTACCCGGCGCACTCGAACACGAGCAAGCGAGTCCACGCCATGAGGCCGGGCATTCGGTCACCATCGCGCCCGGCACGCTGCTGCACGGGGCGACGGGCGCGAGCCGCATGCAGGTGAACTCGTCCCATCATCAGGCAGTACGCGACCCGGGCGCATTCGCCGTCGTGAATGCCCGTGCGCCGGACGGGATCGCCGAGGGGATCGAGGATCGTCGCTTCCGCTTCTGTCTCGGCGTGCAGTGGCACCCGGAGTTCCTGGTCGACCCGGCCGACCGGCGCATATTCGCCGCCTTCGTCGCGGCGTGCAGGTCTTGAGCAAGCCGGAAACCGAGCAGCCCGGCGGTGAGCGGATCGCGAAATGGCTGGCGCGAGCGGGAATCGCGAGCCGCCGCGATGCGGAGCGGCTGATCGAGGAGGGGCGAGTCAGGCTGAACAACGCTCCCGTGACCCATCCCGCGACATTCGTCTCGGCCGAAGATCTCGTGCAGGTGAACGGCCGCATCGTGGGCGCGCCTGAACGCACCCGGCTTTGGCGCTTCCACAAGTCGGACGGTCTGGTCACAACTCATCGCGACCCCGAAGGCCGGCCGACGGTGTTCGATCATCTGCCGCCCGGCCTGCCCCGCGTGATCAGCGTCGGCCGGCTCGATCTCACCAGCGAGGGCTTGCTGCTGCTGACCAATGACGGCGCGCTGGCGCGGCTGCTGGAACTGCCGCAGACTGCGTGGCTGCGGCGCTATCGGGTGCGCGTCTGGGGCCGGGTGGATGAGACGGCGCTGGCGAATCTCGCGAGCGGGCCGACCATCGAGGGCACGCGCTACGGCCCGATCGAGGCGGCCATCGATTTGCGGAAGGCCGAGACCGCTTGGCTGGCAGTGGCGTTGCGCGAGGGTCGCAACCGCGAGATCCGGCGGGTCATGATGCATCTCGGGCTACGCGTCACGCGCCTGATCCGGATCGCGTATGGCCCGTTCCAGCTGGGCGTGCTGCCCCGCGGAGCGGTGGAGGAGGTTCCGGGCAAGGTGCTGCGCGAGCAGCTCCCAGTGGCGATCCGGCCTCAAATCCGGCGCTAGAATGCGCATCGGGGCGGGAACTCTGCGCGGCCGGGCGCTGGCAGCGCCGCCCGGCCAGTCGGTCCGACCAACGGCCGATCGCGTCCGGCAGGCGGTGTTCGACATGCTGCTCCATTCCGCGTGGGGCGGCCGTGCCCACCTGGAGGGCGCGGATGTGCTCGACGCCTTTGCCGGAACGGGGGCCATGGGTTTGGAGGCGCTGTCCCGAGGCGCTAGGCGGGCGGCTTTCATGGAGAAGGACGGAGCCGCGCTCGCCGTGCTGAGGACCAACATCACCGCCTGCCGCGTCGGCGATCGCTGTTCCGTGCTCGCGGGCGATGTGCTCGCGGCACCTCGCGCCTCTTCACCGGCGCAACTCGTCTTCGTCGACCCGCCATACGGCCGCGATCTTGTCCCGCGTGCGGTCGCCCGCCTGAGCGATCTGGGCTGGATCGAGCGCGGCGGCCTGGTGGTCGCCGAACTCGGCCGCTCGGAGTTGTTCCAGCCGCCCGAAGCGGCGCTACTCGCCGAACGGGTTCACGGTGCCGCGCGGATCGCAATCTGGCGGGCTTAACCCGCAGGCTTTTGAAGTATTAGCATGGCGGTGAACGAGTGGTGGTGGCCAACATCGCCGCCTCGAACGTCGCGGAGGCATAATCCTTCTATGCCGGTATTCTGGACCCACGCGTCGCCATGGACCAGGGGTGGATCGTGACGCTCGCCGCGGGGAATTCGGCTCCAACTCAAATCAGCCTCGCGAGCGACGGCGGATCGGGGTCTCCCGTTCCGGACGTCTCGATCGAAGTCGATGATTAGAACGAGGTCCACCGGCGCATGCTCGATCGAGGACTCGTCCTCCAATACGGCCTCGTCAGCGGACCCTGGGGTGTCCGACGCTTTACGTGCGCGATCCATTCGGCCGGCTTCTGAAGGTCATGTCTCAACTTTGACGCATAGCGAGCCCGCTTTATTCAGCGTTGCACCCGGAGTCCGCGCCAGCCGATGTCGCGCCGGTAGAACCCGTCGGGCCACTCCACGGCGTTGACGGCGGTGTAGGCGACAGCGCGTGCGGCCGCGAGGTCCGGCGCGGTGCCGCACACGGTCAGCACGCGGCCACCTGCGGCCAGCAATCTGCCGTCCACTGTCGCCTCCGTTCCGGAATGAAAGACGTGGGCGCCGGGAACCGCTTCGGCTCGGGAGAGATCGCCTATGGGAGTTCCGCGCTCCGGGTCCGCAGGGTAGCCACGAGCCGCGACGACGACCGCGACGGCGCTCTCGTCCCGCCATCGCAGCGCGACGTCAGCCAGCCCGCCGTCGCAAGCCGCAACGAGCGCTGACAGCAGGTCGGAATCGAGCCGCAGCAGTAGCGCCTGACATTCCGGATCGCCGAACCGGACGTTGAACTCGATCAGCTTCGGCCCGTCCGAAGTCAGCATGATGCCTGCGAAGACTATGCCCCGAAAGGGCGTGTCCCGGCGCGCCATTTCCGCCAGTGCGGGACGAACGATTGCATCCATTACCTGCGCCTGCAGGTCCGGCGTCAGCACCGGCGGCGGCGAGTAGGCACCCATGCCGCCGGTGTTCGGACCCGTATCGCCCTCCCCGGCCCGCTTGTGATCCTGGGCCGCGCCGAGCGGCACGGCGGTATCGCCGTCGCACACGGCGAAGACCGAAACTTCCTCTCCGACGAGGCATTCTTCTATCAGGACTGCCGCCCCCGCGCCCCCGAACACGCGCCCGACCATCAGGCCATCGATTGCGGCGATGGCCTCGGCCTCGGTCGCGGCGACCACGACGCCCTTGCCCGCAGCCAGTCCGTCCGCCTTGACCACGATCGGCGCACCGCGTCGGCGCACGAAATCGCGTGCTGCCTCCGCGTCCTCGAACCGCTCCCAAAGGGCGGTCGGAATGCCCGCCGCGTCCGCGATCTGCTTCGCGAAGGTTTTGCTGCTCTCGAGCCGGGCGGCGGCCGCGCTCGGGCCGCAGCATCGGATGCCGGCCGCTCCCATCTCGTCGGCGATGCCCGCGACGAGCGGTGCTTCCGGGCCAGGCACGACCAGATCGACCGCGTTCTCCTGCGCGAACGCGACCAGGGACGCGACGTCGGCGGCCCCGATCGATACATTCTCCGCGTGTCGCGCGGTCCCTGGATTGCCGGGCGCGCACCAAAGCTTCCGGAGCAGAGGGCTGGCCGATAGACGCCAGCACAAGGCGTGCTCCCGGCCTCCCGAACCGATAACCAAGACGCGCATGCCCGCCTCTCCTCAGTCCGACTGGTGAAGGGACCGCAGGCCGCCCTTCACCAACGCGGCCCGGCTGTAGCATACGTTGTCGCCATGGACGACCTGCGCCTACCCCTCGCTTCCAACCTGCCGGAATACACGGTCACCGAACTTTCCGGGGCAGTGAAGCGAACGCTTGAGGGTTCGTTCTCGCGGGTGCGGGTGCGTGGCGAAATTACCGAGCTCAAGCGGCACAGTTCCGGGCATATCTATCTCTCGTTGAAGGACGAGGGAGCGAAGCTCGGAGCCGTCATCTGGAAGTCGGGCCTGCATCGCCTCGGCATGGTTCCAGAAAACGGCGTCGAGGTGATCGCGACGGGCCGGCTGACCTCCTACCCCGAGCGCTCCTGCTACCAGCTTTTTGTGGATCGCCTGGAGTATGCAGGCGCGGGAGCCTTGCTGGTCCGCATCGAAAAGCTGCGACGGCGCCTAGCGGACGAAGGCCTGTTCGCCCCCAACCGCAAGGCGCCCCTGCCAACCCTGCCGTCTGTGGTGGGCGTTATCACATCTGAGCGTGGCGCCGTGGTCCAGGACATTCGGACAACGATCGCCCGCAGGTTCGCGCGCCCGATCCTGCTCTGGCCCGTGCCCGTCCAGGGAGAAGGCGCGGCCGCAAAGATTGCGGCGGCAGTTCGGGGGTTTGATGCCCAGCGGGGGGCATTGCGACCGGACGTGCTGATCGTCGCCCGCGGCGGCGGCAGCGTCGAGGATCTGATGGCCTTCAATGAGGAGGAGGTTGTCCGCGCCGTTTCGGATTGCCGAATACCGGTCATCTCGGCCGTCGGGCACGAGACGGACACGACGCTGATCGACTTCGTGGCCGATTGCCGGGCGCCGACGCCGACTGCCGCCGCCGAGCTGGCCGTGCCCGCTCGGGCGGAACTGCTCGACAGGTTGCACCAGACAACATCGCGCCTCGTCAGCGCACTCACGCGGCAAGCCCAGGAGCAGAAGCTTCGCCTCGGTCGAGCGGAGCGGGGTTTGCCGGATCTGACGATGTTGCTGGGAACCGCGCGGCAGCGCCTGGACGACCGGGCGGATCGAACTCGCCCTCGGCATGAGGCATGTGATTTCAGCAAAGCGGGGAGCCCTCGACATCGCCTTGCGCGCCATCCCGTCCCTACCGGCGATGCTCGAATTCTCTTTGCACCGCTTGGAAACCGGCTACCGCCGCGTGCTGTTCGCGATGCCCAATCTGCTCGGCACGCGGCGTTCGGAGATGGAGCAGCTTGGCCGGCTGCCTTCGCCCGCTCGAACCATCGCCACGAAACGCGCTTCGCTTCAGCTAGCTGCCGCTCATCTGAGCGGCAGCCTGCGTCACGCCGTTTCGGACGCGCGCGGGCGCGCGGGTGAACGGTTGGCCAGGCTGTCCGAGGCGACATTACGAGGGCTGCTTCGGGAAGCCGGTTCAAGGCTGCATTCTGGCGGGGCGCGCCTGGACGGGCTTTCGCCCGAAGCCGTGCTCAGCCGCGGATATGCCCTGATCTTCGACGCCAAGGACCGGCCCGTCACGAGCACGGCCCTGCTCAGGCCGGGCGTCTCGATCCGGCTGCACCTCGCTGATGGCGATGCGCGGGCGACGGTGGATGCCCCCGTGCCAAGAACGGGTGGGCCGCGCTGAACGACGGGTGCCAAAAGCAGCGCATTCAGCGCCCGCCGGTCCCGCCGACTTGAAAACCATCCGCATAACCTCCAGTTCGTCCCGCAGCCGAAGGAGTTCCTGCGCTCATCTCCTTCGCCGTCGTCACAGGAACAGCGTCAAGCCGCCGCGCCTCGGCAATCAAGTTTTCCAGCTCCATCCGCCCGTAGGGGTGATGATCAGCGAATGCGTGCCGCCGCACAATGATTGCGCCGAGCTCCGTCACGGTTGCAAAAAATTTTCTGGAAACGCCGATGCCGGCGAAAGCCAGGACGCGCTTGCCCGTCAGAGCGCGCGACTTGAGGTCCGCGACGAGGCGAGCGCGGAGCATGAGGAGGCCGGGCGGCAATGCGGACAGCACGGCTGAACCACTCTCGCCGACGACGACCGCAGCGCCGCACCGCGC
>CAVZQE010000024.1:0-17190 GCA_963777325.1 uncultured Alphaproteobacteria bacterium
GATGTTCCAGCTCCTCGGCGCGAAAGCGCTCGATCGTCGCCTTCAGCTGCGGCTCGTCGTCGCCAAGGCTCTCGGCCTGTTCGGCATAGTGCTCGTCGATCGCCTCCTCCACCGCGACGGTGCAGGCCATGGCCGCCCGCTCCCCCAACACGGCCGTGGCGGCGCCGAGCGCGAACCCGGCCACGTGCCACAGCGGCAGCAACGCCGTCGGCCGCACCCGCCTCTCGCCAATCAGCCCGGCGAACGTATCGAGATGGACCTGCTCCTGCTCCTTCATGTGCCGCAGCAACTCGGCCTTGTCGCCGCGGCCGAGAACGGCGAGCTGCCCGGCGTAGATGCGCGCCGCGCCGTATTCGCCCGCGTGATCGACGCGGATCATGCGGGCGACTTCCTGAGCGGGCGGCAGATCGCCCGGCAGTCGCGCGCGCGGTGCATCGCTCATCGCACATCTCTCCTTGTTCGCCATAGAAAGATGGCGAGGCCGCCGGCGAATGCCAGGGCATAGAGCAGGTTCATCGCCGCCATGGAGATCGGAAGGCCGGGCACGAGATAGGTCGGATCGTCGCAAGGCTTGGCGGGGCGGGCGGGCATCCGGGACAGCCGCTCGGCCATCGTCCCGCCGCTCGGCAGCGCCGGGGCGGCGCATTCCGGCAGCGGGCTCGGCCAGGCCTGGTCCTCGACGCCGACATGCACGACTGCGAGGGCAGCGGACACGATCATCGTCCCGACGACCAGCCACAGCAGTGCCCGGCTCACCCGCGCCGAGGCGACGAGCGCAAACGCGGACAGTATGACCGCCAGCCGGTACGGCCAGCGCTCCAGGAGGCAGAGCGCGCAGGGGACGAGACCGCCCCAGCGCTCGCTCGCCAGCGCGACCGCGAGCGCCGCGCCGGCGGCGACGAGGCTTGCCGTCGCGAGACCGAGGGGGCGTGTCATGGAGCGCGATGTGCACGGGCCGGTGCGCCCTGACAAGCGCCGTTGCGGCCCGACGTGCCTCGCGCCTACGGTCTCGGCACGCGGCCGGGGGATGGACGAAGATGCGCACGCTTTGGGGACGGGCCAACTCAGCCAATGTCATGAAGGTGATCTGGCTGCTCGAGGAGCTTCGGCTTCCCTATGAGCGCGTCGATGTCGGCGGCCCGTTCGGGGGCACGGATACGCCGCAATACCGGGCCAAGAACCCGACTGGCCTCGTTCCAACCTTGCAGGAAGATGATTTCTCGTTATGGGAAAGCAACGTCATCCTGCGCTACCTTGCGGCCGCCAATCCGGGCGGCGTGTCGGTCTGGCCCGACGAGCCGCGCGCCCGCGCCCGTGTGGACCGCTGGATGGACAGCGAGCAGACACGCCTGTCTCGGGCGCAGAGCGTGATGTTCTGGGGTCTTGTCCGCACCCCTCCCGAAAAGCGCGATCATGCCGCGATCGCGGAGGCGATCAGGAATGCCGGCGCTGCCTACGCTCTGATCGCGGCGCCGCTCGAGCGATCCCCCTTCATTGCGGGCGAACACCTGACGCTCGCGGATTTCGCCTGGGGACCGCATGTGCATCGCTGGCTGCGCCTGCACATCCCGGACCGGCCGGAGCAGCCGTCTCTCCGCCGATGGTACGAACGCCTGCTCGCCCGGCCCGCCTACGCGGCGCACGTCGCGACCGAGTTGAGCTGACGGCATCGTGGAGGGCGTGGGATGCGATCGGTCCTGTGGCTGTTGGCCTTGCTGCCCGCGCTGCTGGGGCCAGGAAGGGCGGTCGCGGACGGGCCGTCACTCACGCTCAGCCTCGGGGATGTGACTCGCCGCTTTACGGCGACCGAACTCCTCGCCCGACCGGACTCGACGGAAATCGCCATTCCCAAGGATGTCGCCTACCAGCGGCCGGCCGCTTATCGGGCGGTGCCGCTCCTGTCTCTGCTCGAGGGAATGCCGTGGGATCGGTTCGACACGCTGGAAGCGCGCGCGACCGACGGCTTCGCCGCGCAGATCCCGCTGTCGCTGGTGCGACAAGGGGCGAGTGGCGGCGCGACCGCCTGGATCGCCGTGCAGCCGCCGGACCAGCCATGGCCGAATTTGCCCGGCAGGGTCACTGGGGCGGGGCCGTTCTACCTGGTCTGGGAACACCCGGAACGGTCGCGCGTGACGGCCGAGCAATGGCCCTACCAGCTGGCCAGTCTGACGGTAGTCGAGAGCCCGGCGCACCGCTGGCCGCAACTGTCCGTTGACCCCTCCCTCACGGACGACGCGCCGGCTCGCCGGGGCGAGGCGGTGTTCATTGCCAATTGCCTGCCCTGCCATCGCCTGAACGGAGCCGGCGCGGGCGAGATTGGCCCCGACCTCGGGCGGCCAATGAATGCGACCACCTACATGACCGACAAGGGACTGCGCGCTTTGGTGCGCGATCCGAAATCCGTGCGTACATGGCCGCTGCAGCAGATGCCCGGATTCGGCGTCGATGCCCTGCCCGATGAGGATCTCGATGCCCTGGTCGCCTATCTGCGCCACATCGCCGAGATCACGGCTACGCGCGCGCCGGACGGTCCTCGAGCGCGGCCATGAAGCTCCGCGCCCAAACCGCGGCCGTGTTCTTCTCGACGGCGTCCATCATGCTGCGCCAGCGCTGCTGCCGCTCGGCGGCGGGCATCAGCAAGGCCTGATGCAAGGCTTCCGCGGTCTCGTCGGGATCGTAGGGATTGACGAGGATCGCGCCGTCCAGCTCGGCGGCGGCGCCAGCGAAGCGCGACAGAACCAGCGCGCCCGGGTTGCTGGGCTCCTGCGCCGCCACATATTCCTTCGCCACAAGGTTCATGCCGTCGTGCAGCGGCGTCACCAAGCCGATCCTCGCCTTCCGGTAAAATCCCGCAAGCGTGTTGCGCGGAACCGCGCGGGTCAGATACCGCAGCGGAACCCAGTCGAACTCGGCATTTTCGCCGTTGATGCGACCGGCCAGTTCGTCGAGTTCCTTCCGCAACGCGCGATACTGGGCGACCTCGCCACGCGACACGGGAGCGACCTGGATCATGGTGACGTGGTTGCGGTGCTCGGGGAAGCGCTTCAGCAGCTGCGCGAGGCCCCGGAACCGGTGCGGGATGCCTTTCGAGTAATCCAAGCGATCGACGCCGACGATGAGGGAGCGGTCGCCGAGGCTCTGGCGCAGGCGGGCCGCGTCGGGGCTTGTCTCCGCCTTGCGGGCGGTGGCCGCGAACGATTTCGGGTTGATGCCGATGGGAAAGGCCCGGGCGGGCGGCGCATCGATCCCGAGCTGGTCGAACGCTTCGTTGAGGTGATCCGCGTCTTCCGGAATCTGCACGCCGATCAGGTCGTAGGCCGCGAAGTCGCGCAACAGCCGGTCGGCGCGAGGCAAGGACAGAAACAGCGCTGCAGCCGGGAACGGCACGTGCAGGAAAAAGCCGATGCGCGACGTGACGCCCGCGCGCCTGAGCGCCGCTCCCAGCGGAACGAGATGGTAGTCGTGGACCCAGACGAGATCGTCGGGCCGCAGCAACGGCGCCAGCGCCTCGGCGAACGCGGCGTTGATGGCGTAATACGCCTCCATGTCCGAACGCCGGAACTCGGCAAGACCCATGCGCGAGTGCAGCAACGGCCAGAGCATGCCGTTGGAGAAGCCTTCGTAATAGGAATGGAACGATTTCTCCGGCAGATCGAGCGTCGCGAAGGTCAGCTGGCCGGCCTTCGTGATCGCGGGCGAGGGCGCCGGCCCATCGTCGGGAGCGGTGCCGCCCGACCAGCCGAACCACATCGTTTCCCGGCCGTGGATCGCGTCACGCAGCGCGATCGCCAGTCCTCCCGCAAGGTTGCCCCGCTCTCTCGGCTGAGGCACCCGGTTGGAGACGATTACAAGCCGGGCCAAGCGTCCTCCCTTCCCTGCGCGGCACGGGCGAGCCATGCGCGCACGCCCGCCGCCGTGCCGAAGCGCTCCGGCACGCGCAGCCCCGTCCCGCCGAGCCGCTCCGCCTGCGCAATGCCGTCCTCGTCCGTCACATCATCGCCAACGAAAATTGGCAGGCGCCCCGTGAACGGCGGCTCCGCCATCACGGCGGCGACGGCCGTGCCCTTATCCGCGCCGCGCGGCTTGACCTCCCAGGCTTTGCGCGCGGCCATCAGCAGGAACTGCTCGGAGCCTTCGACCAGCGGCGCGATCGTTTCGCGCAGCACCGCGCCGAATTGCGGCGCCTCGCGGTAATGCAGCACGAAACCGTGCGCCTTGGATTCTAACCGCGTGCCGGGGCAGGCGCGGACGATGCGCGTCGCCGCACCCACCCAGTCGGAAGGCGGCGTGGGCAGCGTGATGCGCTCGATCGGGCTTCCAGGCGCATGCCGGATCGCGCCGCCGTGCTCGCCCGCGACCGCGAAGGGAATGCCGGGCAGCAGCGCGTCGATCTGCTCGATCGGGCGTCCGCTAATCACGGCGAGCGCATCGCCGAGCCGGGCGCGCAGGCGGGCGAGATCGTCGGCCAAGCCATTCGCCACCTGCACGGCTTCCGGACGCGGGGCGATGTCCACAAGCGTCCCGTCCAGGTCGAGCAGAAGCGCCGCTCGCGCGAACGGCGGCAGGCTAACGGGGGAAAGGTGGTCGGACATGCCGTGCCGAACCTCGCTGGACGATGGCGGTTGCATAAGTCAGGGCGGAAAGGCGTCAGGACCGGCAGCCGGTCACGCGCACATCGTAGATCGGATGTTCGAGCATGGACACGGACGGCGCGGACGCAAGCATCCAGCCGGAAAAGCCGGGCTCGCCTTCGTGAGAATCGCGGATCACCAGAAAGGCGGTCGCGTCCCTGGCCTGATCCGACGGCCGCACGTAGCAGGACTCGACCTTGATCGAAAGCGAGCCGAACGTCGCGGTGTCCCCGGCCTTCACGACCAGCAAGGCCCGCCTCGCATTCACCTTGTCGAGCGCCTGCACCTCGGCATAGGGCTTCGCGACCCAGGAAGGCGCGGGAGCCGGCTGACCGGCCACGACCTCGACATCGTCCGCCCAGACAGCCCCGGACGCGAGCAGGATCGCCGCGCCGAGAACGGCGCTCCGAAGCACGCGAGGCCGCATCACGCGCCGCCCGGCCGCTTCGGATCGGCGAGGGCGGCCACCATCCCGGCCAGGATATCGCGCATTGCGTTCGGATCGACGCCCATCAGCACCGCGTCGTCGAACGCGTCCTGCATCATCTGCGCGAGTTCCGCGTGATTCTCCGCCAGCATCTTCAGCTTCTCGCGGCAGGCAACAGGGGTGCCGTCAGGCTGCGGCCAGCGTGCGGGCGCGCTCACGGTCATTTGCCGGAAGACAGACCACCGCCGGGAGCCGCGCCGCCCTGGTTGCCCCCGCCGGACTCGCCGTTGTGCATCGAGGTCGCGAGATTGCCGGCGCTGAAGATGAACTTGCCCAGCAACTGCTCGATGCTGATCGAGGATTGGGTGATGGTGATGGTGCCGTCCGGTGGCAGCATCGCCGCGTCGCCGCCGGGCGATAGGGCAAGATACTTGCCGCCGAGCAGGCCATCGCTCGTCACCTCGGCGCTCGTGTCCTTGGGCAGCTTGATGCCGTCATCCACGTTCAGCGTGACCTCGGCCAGGTAGTTTTTCGGGTCGATCTTCTGATCCGTGACCGAGCCGACCTTCACGCCGCCGATCCGCACGTCCGAGCCGACCGACAGACCCGAGATGTTGTCGAAGCTCGCGTGCAACGGATAGCCCGACGCGACCGACCGGCCGGAATGGCCGACGGCGTACGCCAGGAAGCCGCCGGCGACGACCAGAACCGCCGCCCCGGTCAGGAGCTCGGCCAGATTCCTCCGCGCCATCGAAAAGCCGCCCTAGCTGCCCGGTGTCCAGGCTTCGTAGTCGCCTGACGCGGCCGCCCGATGGCCGCCGCGATAGTCATGGCCAGGCGGGCGGTAGCCTCCCGGCGTGCCGGTCAGGTTCATCTGATGCGGCTTCTGCCAGGGCCGCCGCATGCCGTCCGGGATCGGCGCATCCGTCGTGTAGTGCAGCCAGGCATGCCATTCCGCCGGCACCCGCGACGGCTCCACTAGCCCGTTATAGGCGACCCATCGCCTCGGCCGCCCACCGAAGCGAAGCAGCCGGCGGGCCTCGTAGTAGACGTTGCCTTGCGCATCGCTGCCAATCCGGCGGCCGTGCAGCATCGTGAAAAGGCGGGTGCCGATGTCCATGCGAAGGATATAGGCGCACAGCCCGGCTTGGTCCACCCAGCGCTTTCATCCACAGATATTGTGGCGAGACGGCGTGTACGGCCCAAAATCCGCTTCACGACAGCGGACCAGGCCCGTACCATGGAGGCATGCGAACGGACCGGGACTGGCAGGGCGTACGAATGCGGCGGCTGGAGGCGGGCTGCGATCCGGACGCGTCGTGCCGTACCGTCATCATCCCGGCTGGCTGGGACGACGCCGCCGGCGCGGCGCTCGCCTGCCTCGCACCGGATTCCGGCGCCGCCGACCTGCGACACGTGGCGCAAGGGTGGATCGCGCCGATCGCAGCGGCGGCCGAAGCTGCCGGCTTCGCGGGCGGGATGGACCGGAGGCTGCGGCTGTTGCTGCTGCTCCGGCGCGGCGCCCCGGGGGAGACGCTGTGGCGGCCACCCGCGGCGGCCGACGCAGAGCCGCGCTTCGTCCTCAATCTCCCGGCCTTCGTGGACCCGGATTGCGGCTTCGACGCGGAGGCGTTCGGCGACGCGGTGGAAACGGCGGTGACAGCGCTCGCCCTCGCCGTGCCCGGCGCGCGGCGCATCGCGGTCGGGATCGCCGACCTCGCCGGGTGGCTCGCCCATCTCGGGCTCGATTACGACAGCGACGAAGCGCGCAGGGCCGCCGCGACCATGGCGGCTCAGCTTCGCGCACGCGCCGACGCCGCCTCCGCCGCGTGCGCGCCGCGGTGCGGCGGCGCGCCCCATGCGGCGACGACCGGGATCGGCCGCGCCGGACCGGTGGAGGCGCTGCTCGGCGCGGAGACGGGCGGCATCGCACCGGCCTTTGCCCCGGTCACGCCCTCGGGCGGCCTGACCCGCGCCGCCCGTGCCCTGCTCGCAGCGCGCGGCTTAGCGCCGGAGGCGGCGCTCGCCGCCACGCTCGCTGGAGACACGCCGTTCCCCTCGGTCAGCCGCGCCGCTCACGCCGCCATGCATGACGCGATCGCGCCATGCCTGCACGCTCTTCCGCCACGGCCCGTCGCGCTGGACGAGGCTCCGCCGGCCCGCGCGGAACGCCGCCCTCTCCCGGCCCGGCACGCCGGCTACACGCAAAGGGCGACGGTCGGCGGCCACAAGCTGTTCCTGCGCACGGGCGAATACGCGGACGGACGATTGGGGGAGGTCGCCGTCGTATTGCCGAAGGATGGGGCGGTCGCGCGCGGCCTGATGGACGGGCTCTCTCAGGCCGTCAGCCTCGGCCTCCAGCACGGCGTGCCTCTGGAAGAGTTCGTCGAGGCCTTCGTCATGAGCCGGTTCGGCCCGTCCGGTGCGGTCGAGGGGGATGAAGCCGTCAGCCAGGCGACGTCGCTGCTCGACTACGTCGCGCGCACCCTCGCCGCGACCTATCTCGGCCGCCACGATCTCCCGGCGGCACAGCCGGAGGAAGCGCCGCCGGCGCGTGCGCCGGAACTGCCGCTCGGCTTGCCCGCCGACGCCGCGCCGCGCGTCCGGCGGCGCACGCTCAGGCTCGTCGCCCGCTGAGCGGCGGGATCAGGAAGGAGGACCGCATGGCCGGCCGAATTGAACAGACGCTCGCGGCTCTTGGCCTGAGCATACCGACCCCGGCCGCGCCGATCGCGAACTATGTCGGGTACGTCGTCACGCCGGGTCTCGTCATGCTGTCCGGCCAGCTGCCGGTGATCCATGGCACGGTCGCGATTGTCGGCACGCTCGGCGACACGCTGACCGTCGAGGAGGGGCAGCGGGCGGCCCGGCAGTGTTTCCTGAACGTGCTGGCGCAGCTTCGCGCCGCCTGCGCGGGCGATCTCGACCGCGTGACCCGCATCGTGCATCTGCGCGGCTTCATCGCCGCCACGCCCGCCTTCGCGCAACACGCGCTGGTGATGAACGGCGCGTCCGACCTCGCCGTCGCCGTGTTCGGCGAGGCCGGGCGGCATGCCAGGACCACGGTCGGGGTCGCGTCGCTGCCGGCCGGGGCGGCGGTGGAGATCGAGGCGGTCGCGCAGATCGCCTGAGCGCGCTTCTTCCGCGCCCTCCCGCGCGGCCTATATGCTGACGCGATGCCCGACGGCTCCGCGACCCTCACCCTGACGCTGCACGCCCGCATCGCCGAGATCGGCGAGGCCGACTGGGATGCGTGCGCCGGGTCAAGCAATCCGTTCGTCGGCTACGCGTTCCTGAGCGCGCTCGAGGATAGCGGCTCGGCCTCGGCCCGCACCGGCTGGCTGCCGCAGCACCTGGCGCTGCGGTCGGAGACGGGCCGGGTGCTCGCGGTCGTTCCGGCCTACGCGAAATCGCACAGCTACGGCGAATACGTGTTCGATCACGGCTGGGCGGACGCGCTGGAGCGCACGGGCGGCCGATACTATCCGAAGCTGCAAGCCGCGGTGCCGTTCAGCCCCGTGCCTGGGCCGCGCCTACTGTGCCGTCCCTGCTCCGCCATCGGCCCCGCCGTCCTCGGGACATGCCTCGTGCAAGCCTGCCAGGAACTCAAGCTGTCGTCGGTCCACGTCACGTTCTGTCAGGAGGAAGAGGCGGATGCGCTGGCGGAATCCGGATGGCTGCACCGGATCGGGATGCAGTTCCACTGGGAGAACGCGGGCTACGGCAGCTTCGAGGATTTCCTGTCGGCGCTGTCGTCCCGCAAGCGCAAGACGCTGCGGCGGGAACGGCGCGACGCGAACGATGCGGGCCTGACCTTTCGTACGCTCACCGGGACGGAGATCACGAAGCGGCACTGGGACGCATTCTTCCGGTTCTACACCTCGACGGTCGATCGCAAATGGGGATCGGCCTATCTCACGCGCCGGTTCTTCACGCTGCTCGGCGAGCGCCTGGGTGACCGGGTGGTGCTGATGCTGGCCGAGGACGGTGCCGGACGCGCCGCCGCGGGCGCGCTCAATCTCGCGGGCGCGGACACGCTCTACGGCCGCAACTGGGGCTGTACCGGCGACTGGCCGTTCCTGCACTTCGAGCTTTGCTACTACCGCGCCATCGACTACGCGATCGCGCATCGCTTGCGGCGGGTCGAAGCCGGAGCGCAGGGCCGTCACAAGATCCAACGCGGGTACCTGCCGCAGGCGACACACTCCGCGCACTGGATCGGGCATCCCGGACTGCGTCGCGCCATCGCGCATTTCCTCGACAACGAGCGGCCGGCGGTCCAGGCCGAGATGGCCGCGCTCGCGACCGGAACGCCGTTCAAGCAGGAGGAGGGAGACTGACCGTGGCGAAAACGCTGAAGCCCGGCGACAAGGTGAGCTGGGGCACGTCCCAGGGTGAAACCCACGGCACCGTGGAGAAGAAGATTACGGGAACGGAGCGCGTAAAGGGCCACGTCGCCAAGGCGACGGAAGACGAGCCGCAGTACAAGGTGAAAAGCGACAAGAGCGGCAAGGAAGCGATCCACAAGCCCGACGCGCTGAAAAAGATTTAGCCCGCGCCGCTCTCCGGACCCGACCGCGATCCGGCGATGCCGTCATCCGGTCGAGAGCAGGGCCGGACGCTGCGCGTTCAGCCGCCGCGAAGATAGTGGACGAGATCGATCAGCCCCTCCGCCGAGACCGGCATCACGAGCATGAGCGCGGCAGACACCACGACGACGACCGCCCAAATGCGTTCGCGGCGCGCGGCACGGCCCGGCTCCTCACGCCTGTCCCGAAAGTTCGCCCCGTCAAACGGCATGGTGTGTCTTCCTCCATTTCGAGGCGCCGGGAGCCGCTTGCCTACTCTCCCGGTGTCCGGCCGCTACGAAGAGCATAGACCGATCCTCCTGCCACCAGAAGCGCAAGTGAAAACCACGTCAGCGCATAGACAAGGTGGTTGTTCGGGAAGGCGATCACCGTCAGGCCGCCTGCCGGTGGAGCTCGACGGCCGGGCGTGGCATCGGCGTCGATGAAGTAAGGCGCGACCGGGCCGAGATCGCGCCTCGCCGCGATCTCCGCCACGTCGCGCGAGTACCAGCGGTCCGCGGCGGGGTCGTTGCGGCGCAGGAACGCACCCTTTGGCTCGGTCATGCGCAGCAGACCGGTGACGGTCGTCTCGGAGCCGTTTGGCGGGCCAAGCTGGTTCCGCTGCTCCGGGGTCACGAAGCCGCGGTTGATGAGCACGACGTAGTGCTGCCCGGTGCGGAACGGCGTCATCGCCCAGAACCCGCCTCCCAGGCTGGTCACGGCCTGGACGAAGGTAACCGGCCCTAGGTAGGCGCCCCTGACGAGGACGTGGCGATACTCGTCCCTTGCGGCGGTCATCCTCGGCCATGCGGCGGGGCCGGGCGCCTCGACGGCCGCCGCATGCACCCGCCGCTGCACCCGCTCGATCAGGTCCAGTTTCCAGCTGCGGCGGTGCAGTTGCCAGACGCCGAGGCCGACGAAGCCCGCCCAAGCGATTACGGCCAGAAGGCCGAAGGCCGCCGATTTACCCCTGATGCGCACGCGCGCGTTCCGCGCCGCCTCCGACCCTGCCCGGCCCGGTCGCCGGCGCCCGGAACCCTGACTTCACGGCATCTGCCGCATCTGTTCGACGGAAGGCGGCATCATGTTGGTGTTGAGGTGATACATGATCCACAGCGATCCGCTGAGCGTGATCAGCACAAGCACGACGGTGAAGATCATCGCCATCATCGTCCATCCTCCCTCCGACTTCGAGTTCACGTGGAGGAAGCAGAAGGTATGGACCATGATCTGAATGACGCCGAGCACCAGCACGATGACGGCGGTGGATTGCGCGTCAAACACGCCCGCCATCACCAACCCGAACGGGATCGCGGTCAGGATGACCGACAGGATGAAGCCGGTCACATAGCCCCTGAACGTCCCGTGCCCCGCCTCGTGCTGATCCGCATGGGGCGGGACGGGGGTGGCGTGCGCGCTGGCGCTCATCGCAGATACCCGACCAAGTAGACGAAGGAGAACACGCCAATCCAGATGACGTCGAGGAAGTGCCAGAACATGCTGAGGCACATCATGCGCCGCTTGTTCTCGGGGATGAACCCGCGCTGCGGCAGCTGCACCATCAGCGTCACCAGCCAGACGACGCCGAAGGTCACGTGCAGCCCGTGCGTCCCGACCAGCGTGAAGAACGAGGACAGGAAGGCGCTTCGCTGCGGGGTCGCGCCCTCTTCGATGAACTCCCGGAACTCGTTCAGCTCGAGGCCGAGAAAGGCCAGGCCGAACAGCCCGGTGATGGCGAGCCAGCCCAGCATCGCCCGCATGTTGTCCTTCTCCATCTCCAGCATCGCGAAGCCGAAGGTGATCGAGGAGAACAGCAGCATGGCCGTGTTGAGGGCGACCATCGGCAGGTCGAACAGATCGGCTTGCGTGGGGCCGCCGCCATAGCTCGAGCCGAGAACGCCGTAGGCCGCGAACAGGACCGCAAAGACGAGACAATCGCTCATCAGATAGATCCAGAAGCCAAGCACGGCCGAGCCTTCGGCGTGGCCATGCTCCTCGTCGAGGTGGAACTTCAGTTCCAGCCCGCGCTCGACGGTCTCGGCTACATGCACCGTCATGGCTCAGACCTGCGTCGCCAGGAGGCGGTCCCGCTCGGCCTCGGTCTGCACGACCTGCTCGGCCGGGATGTAGAAGTCGCGATGATAGTTGAAGGTGTGACCGATGGCCGTCACGAGCAGGCCAAGAAAGGCGATTCCTGCCAGCCACCAGATATGCCAGATCAGGCCAAACCCGCAGACGCCGGACAACGCCGCGAGATAGACGCCGGCCCCGGTGTTCTTCGGCATGTGAATCGGCTTGAACCCTCCCATTGGCCGGACATAGCCCCGGCTCTTCATGTCCCACCAGGCGTCCGTCTCATGGATCATCGGCGTGAACGCGAAATTGTAGACCGGCGGCGGCGAGGAGGTCGACCATTCGAGCGTGCGGCCGTGCCAGGGATCGCCGGTCAGATCCCGGAGTTGCTCGCGGCGGAGAAAGCTGACCACAAACTGGATGATGGTGCTGAGAATGCCGATCGCGATCAGCAGGGCGCCGATGGCCGCGAGCACGAACCAGATCTGCAGCGACGGATCGTCGAAGTGGTTGAGCCGGCGCGTGACCCCCATCAGCCCCAGCACGTAAAGCGGCATGAAGGCGAGATAGAAGCCCGTGAACCAGAACCAGAACGACATTTTTCCCCAGAACGGATCGAGCCGGAATCCGAAGGCCTTGGGGAACCAGTAATAGATCCCGGCCATGAGGCCGAACACCACGCCGCCGATGATCACGTTGTGGAAGTGCGCGATCAGGAACAGGCTGTTGTGCAGGAGGAAGTCGGCGGGCGGCACGGCTAGCAGGACGCCGGTCATGCCTCCGATCACGAAGGTCACCATGAAGCCGACGGTCCACAGCATCGGCACCTCGAAGCGGATGCGGCCCCGGTACATCGTGAACAGCCAGTTGAAGATCTTGGCGCCCGTCGGGATCGAGATGATCATCGTCGTGATGCCGAAGAATGAGTTGACGCTCGCGCCGGAGCCCATCGTGAAGAAATGGTGCAGCCAGACCAGGTAGGACAGGATGGTGATGACGACGGTCGCGTAGACCATGGACGTGTAGCCGAACAGGCGCTTGCCGCAGAAGGTCGAGGTGACTTCCGAGAACACGCCGAAGGCCGGCAGGATCAGGATGTAGACTTCCGGGTGGCCCCAGATCCAGATGAGGTTCACGTACATCATCGGGTTGCCGCCGAAGCCGTTCGTGAAGAAATTGGTTCCGACGTAACGGTCCAGCGAAAGCAGGGCGAGGGTGCCCGTCAACACCGGGAAGGCGGCGACGATCAGGATGTTGGTGCAGAGCGACGTCCAGGTGAAGACCGGCATCTTCATCAGGCTCATGCCCGGCGCGCGCATCTTCACGATGGTCGCGATCAGGTTGATGCCCGATAGCAGCGTCCCGACCCCGGCGATCTGCAAGGCCCAGATATAATAGTCGACGCCGACATCGGGGCTGTAGACGAGTTCCGACAGGGGCGGATAGGCGAGCCAGCCGGTGCGCGCGAATTCGCCGACGAACAGCGACATCATGACCAGCAACGCGCCGCAGACCGTCATCCAGAAGCTGAAATTGTTCAGGAACGGGAAGGCGACGTCGCGGGCGCCGATCTGCAGCGGCACGACGAAGTTCATGAGTCCGGCCACGAACGGCATCGCCATGAAGAAGATCATGATCACGCCGTGCGCCGTGAACACCTGGTCGTAGTGGTGCGGCGGCAGATAGCCTTCCGAGCCGCCGAACGCGATCGCCTGCTGCGACCGCATCATCAGCGCGTCCGCGAAGCCGCGCAGCAGCATCACCAGCGCCAGCACGACGTACATGACGCCGATCCGCTTGTGGTCGACGCTCGTGAACCACTCCCGCCACAGATACGGCCAGACCCGGTAGTAGGTCAGCGCGCCGACGATCGCGATGCCGCCGAGCGCCACCACGATGAAGGTGCCGACCAGGATCGGCTGGTCGAGCGGAAGCGCTTCCAGAGTGAGGCGGCCGAACACGAAGTGCAGAAGATTCGGATTACTGAACATGAACGACCCTGTCATTCCGTCGGCGGTCGCCGACCATCAGTCTGTCAGCTCGGCTTGGCGGGCTAGCTTGCGGGCGCCGCTCAGGCCAGAGGCATTGCTGGCCGTGCAGATCGCGGCCCCCGTGACGCCAGCGGCTGGCGGACCGTCTGCCTTGGCTTCTGCGAGCGTCGCCGGGACGGCCGCTCCGCCCCGGCTCGCCGCGCGATGGCCGCCCGCATGCCTCATGTCGCTCTTGCAGGCCTCCGAGCTGTCCACGCACATGTTGACGACGGCGGCGAACAGGCCGGGCTCGACGGAGCGATAATGATGCACCGGCTCGCGTTCGCTCGGCTGCTCCAACTCCAGATAATCCTTGCGCGTGAGACTGCCGCCGTCGGCTTTCACCTTCTGAACCCATTGCGCGAAATCCGCATCGCTCAAGCCGTGGAAAGCAAAATGCATGTCCGAGAATCCACGGCCGCTGTAGTTTGCCGAGATGCCGGTATATTCCCCGGGCTTGTTCAGGACGGCGTGCAGCTTCGTCTGCATGCCCGGCATAGCGTAGACTTGGCCCGCGAGGGCCGGGACGAAGAAGGAATTGAAGACGGCCGAGGAGGTAATCGAGAAGGTGATCGGGACGTTCACCGGCGCCGCGAGTTCGTTCACGGTGGCGATGCCCTGCTCCGGGTAGATGAACAGCCACTTCCAGTCGAGGGCGACGACCTGAACCGGGAGCGGCTTTACCTCCGCCGCGACGGCATGAGCCCTGTCGATCCGTTCCACGCTGCGCCAGGGATCGAGGAGATGGGTCGCGATCCAGGTCAGCAGCCCAAGGCCGATGATGATGGCGAGCGGCGCCGACCAAATCAGCACTTCCAGCTGCGTCGAATGGTGCCACTCGGGATCATAGACCGCGTCGACATTGGACTCGCGGTACCACCAGGCGAACACGAGCGTCAGGAGAATGACCGGCAGGACGATCAGCAGCATCAGCCCGGTCGAAATGATGATGATATCCCTCTGCTGCACGGCGACGTCGCCGGCGGGATCCAGCAGAACCATCTTGCAGCCGGCGAGGAGGCCGAACATCGGAGCCAGCGCCAGAAGACGCAGGCAGGCGCGGAGAGTGCTGCCCCGCCCCGAGCGGCGGCCTCGCGGATCACGCTTGTTCAAGGCACTCGTCCTCAAGGGGGATTGAACTTTCTTTCCGATCGGGGCTAACAGTTACGATGTGTCCAGGTAGAGAGCAATGCCGTCCGCTCCAGACGCGCGGAACTTTCCTGGAAGCGGCCGTGCCCGGGGGCAAGTGTCAGGTCGTGCCGGCCGTCCGGCTGGCAAGACGGAGGTGAGGTGATTTGGTCAGCGTCAGCCGAGAGCATGCAACGCCGTCCTCGTCAGCGCTGGAGCGGGACGCGCGGCTCGTATCCACCGGTCACGACAAGGTCTCGCCCGCGGAGATCGCGCTGGGCGTGGTGATCGGGCGCACGTCGGAATTCTTCGACTACTTCACCTTCGGTATAGGGTCGGTCCTGGTCTTTCCTTATGTTCTGTTCCCCAACACCGACCCGATGACCGCGACACTCTACTCTTTCGCGATCTTCTCGCTGGCGTTTCTTGCGCGGCCGATCGGATCGGTCATCTTCATGGCCGTGGACCGGCGCTACGGCCGCGGCGTCAAGCTCACCACCGCCTTGTTCCTCCTTGGCGGCTCCACCGTGCTCATCGCCTTTCTTCCCGAGTACCGGCAGATCGGGTTCGCCTCCATCCTCCTGCTCATGTTTCTCCGGATCTGCCAGGGGCTGGCGCTCGGGGGGGCGTGGGACGGTCTCGCCTCCTTGCTCGCTCTCAACGCGCCGCCCAGGCATCGCGGCTGGTTCGCGATGATCCCGCAGCTCGGCGCGCCGCTCGGCTTCGTGATGGCCTGCGGGCTGTTCGCCTTCCTCGAGGGCTGGCTCTCGCAGCAGGACTTTCTGGATTGGGGCTGGCGTTACCCGTTCTTCGTGGCCTTCGCGATCAATGTCGTCGCGCTATTCGCGCGTCTGCGGCTGGTCGCCACGCCGGAATTCGCCAACCTGCTCGAAAAGGACGAACTGCAGCCGGTCCCGGTCACGGAGATGGTCCGGGCGCAATGGCTCAACGTGATCCTCGGCGCCTTCGTCCCGCTCGCGAGCTATGCGCTGTTCCATCTGGTGACCGTGTTTCCGCTCGCCTGGGTCGAGCTCACGACCGACCGGTCTGCCGCAGCCTTCCTGGTCATCCAGATCGTCGGCGGCTTCGTCGGTCTCGTTTTCGTGGCGGCATCCGGCATGATCGCGGACATCACCGGACGACGGCCGGTGCTCGTCGTGGCTGCCGTCCTGATCGCGGCGTTCAGCTTCGCCGCCCCGGTGTTGCTGAACAACGGCATCGGCGGAGAGATCGGCTTCATCGGCGTGGGCTTCGCGCTGCTCGGCCTCTCCTTCGGTCAGGCGGCGGGGTCGGTGTCATCCAACTTCCCCAAGCGGTATCGCTACACCGGGTCGGCGCTTGTGTCCGACCTGGCATGGCTGACCGGCGCCGGTTTCGCGCCGCTCGTGGCCCTCGGGCTCTCCAGCCGCTTCGGGCTATGGGCGGCGGGCGCCTACCTGCTGTCGGGCGCGATCTGCACCTTGGGCGCGCTGATCGTGAACAAGCAGGTCGAACTGCACGAGCATCACCCGGAGCACGTCTGATACCGGCGAGTGTCGGCTTTGACTTCCGCCGTCATCGCGAGGAGCGGAGCGACGACGCGATCCAGGGCGATGCGTATCTTACCGCGCGCCTGGATCGCCACGCCGCCAAGCGGCGGCTCGCGATGACGAGCTCTGCACGGCGGCTCGCCGTTGAACGGATAGGGGACGCGCGCCGGAGAGGCGAGCACCGGCTGGCTGCGTCACCCGGCCCGCATCGTCTCGAACGTGATCTCCTCGATGTCGAAGCTGCCGTCATTGTGAACAAGCAGGTCGAACCGCACGAGCATCACCCGGAGCACGTCTGATACCCGGCGAGTGTCGGCTTTGACTTCCGCCGTCATCGCGAGGAGCGGAGCGACGACGCGATCCAGGGCGATGCGTATCTTACCGCGCGCCTGGATCGCCACGCCGCTAAGCGGCGGCTCGCGATGACGAACTCTGCACGGCGGCTCGCCGTTGAACGGATAGCGGACGCGGGCGGGCCGCTCGGGGACGCGGCTGCGTCACCCGGCCCGCATCGTCTCGAACGTGATCTCCTCGATGTCGAAGCTGCCGTCATCGCCGATGGCGAGGTGCCGCCGCACCTCCTCCGAGGCGCCCGCCTGGAGCGAGAGGATCGCCACCGCGTGGACCTCGCTCGCGCGGGTGCGGGCGATCCAGGCCGGGAACTCCATCCGCAGCCGCCTGAGCGTCCAGGACGTGACGGTGAAGCCGGCCCGGCCGAGCGCCGCCGCCCACTCCGCCCCGGTGTAGTTGCGCACGTGCGACACGTCGCGCAGCAGTTCGATCGCCTGAAGATGGGTGTCGATC
>CAVZQE010000025.1:0-17727 GCA_963777325.1 uncultured Alphaproteobacteria bacterium
CGTGTCGGGTCCGCCAGTCCGGCAATCGTCAAAGCTAAGCGGAAACCCTGGAGCGGTCTGGAGCCAGTTCCAGGAAATACCGCTCCATCGCTCTTCCAGCTGCATCCCATGTGAACTGCTGGATGTTTTCCGTGCCGCTCCGCTGTATGCGGTTGCGGAGAGAGGCGTCCTCGGTAATCCGCACCAGGTTGTTGAACAGGGCGTCTCGGTCGCCAGGTGCGCTGAGCAGCGCGGTGTCTGCATCGAGGGCGTAGTCTCGGCACCCGCCGCTGTCCGTGCCCACGAAAGCGCAGCCGCACGCCATTCCCTCGGCCGGCGGCAAGGCCCACCCCTCTGCAATGCTGGCTCCCAAGTAGATCGCGTGCCGGTTGTAAATGTCTCGAACCAGCGTGTCCTGGTCGGGGTTGGTGAAATACTGAATCCAGTCCGGGATATCCGGCCCGCGCGGCCGCGCACCGAACATGGACACGGGAACATACGGAAACCGCTGATGATATCGTTGCAAAACCGCAAGCGCGTCTGGAATGCCTTTGGACTTCTGATCATGGTAGAGGCTAAGCACGCTCAGGGGGCGATCTTCGGGGCGCGTAATTACCCGAAAACGTCGTAGGTCAACCCCGTTGGGAATATGGCGGAGGTTGGTTGCTCCCAATTTTGCGCCCAGTTTCTGAAGCCATCTTGAGATAACGATCTTATAGAGGGGCAGCCGCCAAGTCGCGTTCACCTCCTCCTCAGGTCCGGCCCAGGTCTCGTAGCCTTGGATAAGGTAGACTTTGACTCCCTTGTTGGCCGAAAGATCGGCTACGGGCCGAGCCGTCGACCAGCCGGTCGCGACGACGATGTCTCCGTCCGGGATGTATCTGTCCTGAACAGCGGGAACCAGGGCCAGTTCGACGCGTGGGTCTAGCTGATGCCAGGGCACAAGGGGCCTATTCGACAAGCGGGTCTTCAAAGGCCAAAGCCTGTTCTTGGCGGATTGAAGCAAAGATGCCGCCCCGCTGGCGTCCGACTGTCCCTTTGGATAGACGACCGTGACCTCATGCCCACGAGAAACAAGGAAATCGGCGTATTCGTAGATCACGCGATAACCGCCGATCGGAAACGAAAAGTATCCGGGTAGAACGAAGCTGATCCGCAAGTCCGTCATCCTGTTCGCTGGAACGGCACAACCTTAAGCATCACGCGGCGCAAGGTATCGACGTCCCGGTCGCTCCAAAAGCCAAGAAGTGTCAGGCTCACGACAAAGATCAAGAGATAGAGGATGCCGTAGAGACTCAGCAGAATGATGCCGGTAAGTCTGTCGGCAGGCAACCGACCGGAGTGCCAGGTCCTCGGCGAAATACACACCCAAACAGGAGAGAACCGTCGCGGTGACCAACCTCCACAACCAGTCACCCACGGTATGATACCATGAGAAGCCGGCGCGACGATGGAACAGCACAATGAAATAGGCAGATCCGATCACATTGGCGATAATCGTCCCTCCAAGGATGCCAGCCAAACCAAAGGTAGGCGCCAGGGCGACAGTCAGGCCGATGTTTAACACCATCGATAAGATCGCGTAATAGGTCTCGTAGCGAGGCTGCCCGGCGGCCCGCACCAGGGTGGTTCCCGCGCCGGTCAGATTGTTGACAACGAACGAGATACTGAGCGCCAGCACGATGAGCGTCGCCTGCGGATATGGCCGCCCGATCCATGTGATGATCAAGCGATCGGCGGCAACGATTGTGAACCCGGAAATCGCGAGCGTCAAAAGCATCAGGTACCGCGTCAGATGACGATAAAATATCTCGGCATCCTTCCTGGTCTGGCCGACTTGCACCTTGGTCGCGGCCGGCATGATGGCCGACAGGAGTTGGAACGGGATGATGCGGTTGAGAGACGCGAGTCTGTTCCCGATCTGGTACGGCGTGACCGTTGCCATGTTGAGAAACCCGGCGATGATGAACTTGTCGGCTTCCAGGTTGACCAACGCGGAGAGATTGTTCAGTTGCATCCAGCCGCCAAATGCAAACAGCTTACGGATCAGTGATCCGCGAAGGGTCAGCGGATTGCAGAAGATGCCCTTGTCCGCCCGAAGGACGGCGACGTACATCAGCAAGCCGGTCGCCAACAACTGAACGACGTTGAGCCATACGGCGGTGAGGACAGTCGGCGAGATCGGCATGACGATGATGACGAGCGCCCCGTAGACGATCTGGCCCAAGAGGCCGATCGCGGCTGTAACATCCATCCGGTGCAAAGACACGAGCCGGGCGGAGAACACGCCCACAATGCCGGAGCCCGCAAAATAGAGAAACATGATCAGGATCGAGGCTTCTGCCGTTCGCCTGAGGTTCTCAGGCGGAGCGAACAGCCGAACGATGTCGGGAGTGACGAAATAGACCGCCGGCGTGAGCAGGACGCCCAGCAGGACGTAGAAGCTCAGGCTAAATGTCATGACCTGCCGAACGCTTCGGAGATCCTTGTACTCCGAATATTCGGTCAGATGCCTGACCAGCCCAGGTCCCATCCCTAAGTCGAGGATACCGGCATACGCCGGTAGGGCGGCCACGATTGTGAAGAGGCCAAAGGCCTCCGACCCGAGGTGGTTGATCAGGACCGGCGTGGTCAGGAAGGCGATGGCGATCGTCGCCACCCTCGCGGCCGTCCCGCTGGCAGTGTTGATTATGATCCGGCGCGCCTCGAAAGCCATCTAAGTCCTCAGGGTGGTTCGGCCACCTCATATCTGCTCTCGCCGGGCTCCCGCAAAATCAACATCCGGTCGAACGCGACCTGGCGGCCTGGATGGCAATACATTCGGTGCCCTTGCCGACCGACGCGCTCGCATCTTGCCAAATGTCCTTCGCCGGGCCAACTTTGGCCAGTGTGGCAGGAGACCTCGTTGGCGACGCTCACTCGGGTCGATAGCGAAGCAAAGCCGTTCTCGCCCGAACCGATCACGGACGATGAGGCCGCCGCCATGTTCCGTGCGGTCCTCGCCCTGTTCCGTCGCTGGGGACTGACCGACGACCAGGCCGCGATCCTGCTCGACCTGAACCGCCGCACCTACGCGCGCTGGAAGGCGGGCGATCCCGGCCGGATGGGCCGCGACGGCCGCGCGCGGCTGTCGAACCTCATCGGCATCCACAAGGCGCTCAAGATCATCTTCCAGGACGCCGCGCGCGGCTATGCCTGGATCAAGGCCCCGAACGAGACATTCGGCGGCCGCTCGGCGCTCGACATCATGCTCGGCGGCGAACTGACCGACCTCATGCGCGTGCGCCGTTATCTGGACGCGGAGCGCGGCGGCTGGTGATCGACCCGGCCTCGGTGCCGGTCGCGCAAATCCGCTGGACCGGCGCCCGACGGATCATCCGCAGCCTCTATCCGCCGGTCGATCTGTTCGAGGACATCGCCGACCCGGAGGACTGGCCGCTGCTGATCGCCGCCGAGCAGAAAACGAACCCGCGCCTGATGGCGGCGCTCGGGGCGCTGGACCTTGTCCCGCCCGCCCGCCGCGTGGCCGGACCGGGGGCGAGCTACCTCATGGCGCCGTTCACGCATGTCAGCCCCGACCGGCCGAGCCGCTTCTCGAAGGGCGAGTACGGCGTGCTCTACGTCGCGGAGCGGTTCGAGACGGCGTTGCTGGAGACGATGTACCATCACGGCCGCTTCATGGCGCGCACGCGGGAAGCGCCCGGCTGGACCTCGCAGTTCCGGGAGCTTGTGCTCGATATCGGCGCGGTCCTGCACGATTTGCGGGGCGGCGCCGACGCCCTCAAACCGGCACTCGATCCCGACAGCTACGGAGAGTTGCAAGCGCTCGGGGAGGCGTTGCGAAAGGCGGCCTCCGACGGCGTCGTCTACCCGAGCCAGCGGCATCAAGGCGGCCAATGCGCCGCCCTTTTCTACCCCGATCGCGCCGCCAATCTCGTCCAGGGCCGCCATCTCGACTACCATTGGGATGGGACGCGGGTCGATCTCTACCGGGACGCGGGTCGCGGGGAGGTATACCGCGTCGGGTGACGCAACCCTGTCACGGCATCGTCTCGAACGCCGCAAGCTCTCCCGGAAGCGTCGCCCAGTCCGGCCTGCCCCGGGTGAAGATCGCGATCGTCGGGCGGAAGCAAGACGGATCGTCGAGCGTCCCGGCGTAGATCGTGTGGGACTCATCCGCCGCTGGCATTCCGCCGAAGACCAGGCTGCCGCAGTCCGGGCAGAAGTTCCGCACCGCGTCGCCGCCTGACCAGGCTTTCGAGCGGAATTGCCGTGCCGGTCCGCTGAACCGCAACGCGGCGCTCCGGAAAGCCATGAACGGGATGAAGCCCGAACCCGACGCCTTGCGGCAATCCTCGCAATAGCAGAGACCCATGGCGAGCGGCTCGCCGTCCGCCTCGTACCGAAGCGCGCCGCACAAGCAGCCGCCGGCGAAAGCTTGTCCGGTCCTCGTCATCGTCGGCCGTCGCTCCCTCCCCTGTGCCCGGTGACATAGCCCGCCTAAGCCGCGCGCAGATAGCCGGTCGCGATGCAGCGATCGATCAGCCGCTTCAGGAAGGCCGCATCGGTCGGCGGGCACTTTCGTCCGCCAAGGGACGGCAGGGCGTGGTCGGCGAAGCGCGGATCGCGCCGGAGGTAAGTGGCATAGTGCGTCGCCACGCGCTCGTGCAGCATCCGGCCGGAGGGCGACAGACGCTCGCGGTCGAAACGCTCCGGCGGGATCAGCCGGGGCGCCGCGAGATGCGGGTATTCCGTCGCCAGCCCCGCCAGCATCCCCACCGGCACCGGCCGGCCGGAGACCAGATGCACAATGCGGCCCGCCGCCTGCCCCATGTGCTCGGCGAGGTGGAGAAGTCCGTTCGCCACATGATCGACCGGCACCAGATCGAGTGTCGCGCCCAGCCTCGCCGGCAGCGCCGTCACGCGTCCCTCCGCGCCCAGGCGGATCAGGGCATAGATGCCGTCCGG
Source organism: uncultured Alphaproteobacteria bacterium (assembly GCA_963777325.1). Lineage (GTDB taxonomy): Bacteria > Pseudomonadota > Alphaproteobacteria > Acetobacterales > Acetobacteraceae > JAFAXA01. Next base: position 4,948 of record CAVZQE010000025.1, read on the forward strand.
CCTGCGGATCGCGCCGTCGGCATAGGCGCCGACAACGATGGAGGGGCGCGCGATGGCGACGGGCACCCCGTCCCGCCCCGCTTGCACGGCCAGCGCCTCCGCCTCGGCCTTGCTCGCCTCATAGCCGTTCGCGAACGGGCCGGCGCCGGGCGGGTCGTGCTCGGCGACGGGGCCGGACACCTCGCCGCAGACATAGGCGGTGCTGACATGGAGCACCGGCAGCGTCCGGGCTCCGCCCGCCGCCAGGGCCAGCACATGCGCCGTGCCGTCCACGTTGACCGCGCGGAACAGCTTCCCTGGCGCCTCGAAGCCCGTGACGGCGGCGGCATGGACGATCAGATCGCAGTCCCCACGCACGCGATCGGCCAGGCATGCGTCGAGACCGAGCGAGGGCGCGCGCACGTCGCCCGCAAGGAGGGCGACCATGCCCGGCCGCGCTCCCTCCGCCCACGGCAGGGAAGGCACGGCGCCGCCCTCGTTGCGGCGGATGGCGGCGGCGCGATGCGTGAGCGCGGTCACCGCATGGCCTCTGGCGGCGAGCAGCCCGGCCAGTTCGCCGCCGATCAGGCCGGAGGCGCCGGTCATCAGAACGCGCAGGGAATGGCTCATCGGCGCATGCTAGCCGTTCGCGTGCGCGGCGACGCAATTCTGGCCGGGGAGAGACGATGCAGCTGACCCATGACGTGATCGTCATCGGCGGCGGTTCGGCCGGGCTGACGGCCGCGGGCGGCTGCGCCCGGCTCGGGCTGCGCACGGCGCTGATCGAGCGCGGCCGCATGGGCGGCGAGTGCCTCAACACCGGCTGCGTGCCCTCCAAGTCGCTGCTGGCCGCCGCCCGGCACGCGCAGGCGGTGCGCGAGGCGGCCCGTTTCGGCGTCCGGACGGCTGCACTTGAGACCGACTGGGCTTCCGTACGCGCGCATGTGGACGGCGCGATCGCGGCCATCGCGCCCCACGACTCGGAGGCGCGCTTCCGGGAATGGGGGGTCGCGGTGATCCGGGGCGAGGCGCGCTTCATTGCGAAGCAGGCGGTCGCGGTCGGCGGCCGGGTGCTGGCCGCGAAGCGCATCGTGATCGCCACTGGCTCCCGCCCTCGCATACCGCCGGTCGAGGGGCTGGGAACGATACCGTTCCTGACCAGCGAGACGCTGTTCGGCATCGGGGGACTACCCCGGCACCTCCTGGTGCTCGGCGGCGGAGCGGTCGGGGTCGAGATGGCGCAGGCGTTCCGGCGTCTCGGCGCGGCCGTGACCCTCTTGGAATTGGACCGCCTGCTCGCCCATGACGACGCCGACGCCGTCGCCTTGCTGACGGCGCGGCTGGAAGCCGAGGGCGTCACGGTCCTTGCCGGTGTTACCGTCGGGCGCGCGGAACCGATGGCGGCGGGCGTGCGGCTCGCCCTCGCGGATGGCAGGACGGTCGAGGGCAGTCATCTGCTGGTCGCCACCGGCCGGGAACCGGCTTTGGACGCGCTGGATTTGACGGCCGCCGGGGTGGAGGCCGGGCCGGACGGCATCCTGGTGGACGCGGGCCGGCGTACGTCGAACCCGCGCGTGCTCGCGCTCGGGGATTGCCGGGCCGGGCCGCGCCTGACCCACGCCGCCGGCGAGGATGGGGCCGTCGCGGTGATGCGGATCGGCTTCGGCCTGCCCGCGAGGGTGCGGCCGGATGCGCTGCCACGGGTCGTCTATACCGATCCGGAACTGGCGCAGGTCGGACTGACCGAGGCGGCGGCGCGCGAACACCATCGCGAAGTCCGCGTGCTCCGCCAGGAGTTCGCCGCCAATGACCGGGCCGTGGCGGAGGGCGGAACCACGGGCTTCGCGAAGCTGGTGCTGAAGGGAGGCCGGCCTATCGGCGTCACGCTCGCCGGCGCGGCGGCGGGGGAACTGGCCCTGCCCTGGGCCATGCTCATCGCGCGCCGGACATCGCTCTGGGATCTGTCCGGCGCGGTCGTGCCGTACCCGACGCGATCGGAGATCTCGAAGGCGCTCGCCTTTTCGGCCTATGAAGGGCGGGTATTCGGACCGTGGGCGCGGCGCTGGGCGCGATTGCTGATGCGCGCGCGACGCTGACCGGAGAAGGGCCGCTCTCTTGCCGCCGGGCGGAAGCGGCGCATGTCTGCCCGGAGATCAGGAAAGTCCGGAATGGCCGTCGCCGCCCCCCTCGCCTCGCCCTTCACCTCGCCACAAGCGCCCCGCCTCGATCCCGTCAAGTTCCAGGATCCGCGGATTACGGCAAACGGCGAGCCGCGCGCCGGGGTCGCTTTCTCCGCGCTGCGCACGCTCTGGTTCAACACCGGCACGCTCTGCAACATCGCCTGCGCCAACTGCTACATCGAGAGTTCACCCAGGAACGACGCGCTGTCCTATCTCACGGCGGCGGACGTCGCGGACTATCTCGGCGAGATCGCGGCGCTCGGCTGGGACACGCGCGAGATCGGCTTCACCGGCGGCGAGCCGTTCATGAACCGCGCCCTGCCCGCGATGCTGCGAGACGTGCTGGGCCGCGGCCTGGAGGCGCTGGTGCTCACCAACGCCATGCGGCCGATGCGGCGGCACGAGGCCGCGCTGCTGGAGTTGCGTGCAGCCCATGGCGACGCCTTGACGCTGCGCGTCAGCCTCGACCACCACACGCCGGCCGTGCACGACGCGGAGCGCGGCGATGGCGCCTGGGCGATCGCGCTCGACGGGCTGACATGGCTCGCCCGGCACGGCTTCCGCATCGCGGTCGCCGGGCGGCATCTGCCGGGCGAGAGCGACGGGACGGCGCGCGCGGAGTACGCCCGGCTCTTCGCCGGACGCGGGATTGCGCTCGACGCCGAGGACCGCGCCCGGCTGGTGCTGTTTCCTGAAATGGACGCAAGCGCCGACGTGCCGGAGATCACCGAGGCGTGCTGGGACATACTGGGCCAGAACCCGGACAGCGTCATGTGCGCGAGCAGCCGCATGGTCGTGAAGCGGCGCGGCGAGACGCCGAGCGTCGTCGCCTGCACGCTTATCCCCTACGCGCCGGCGTTCGGCCTCGGGCCGACGCTGCGCGGAGCGGCCCGCGCCGTGAGGCTGAACCATCCGCACTGCGCCCGGTTCTGCGTCCTGGGCGGCGCGAGTTGCAGCGGCTGAACCGGCGACACGGCGCTTGCCGGCTCGCGGCGCCTCAGCCGAGCGAGTTGATGATCTCGCGGTAGGCCTGCTCCGGGAAGGCCTTGAGCGTCGTCGTTCGCAGATGGCCGAAGGCGCCCATCATCAGGGTGAACCGGGCCGCGACCGCGTCGTCGGGAGCGTCGTAGGTCAGGACCATGTCGTACTCTCCCATGGTCATGTAAAAGTCCCGGAACCGCCCGCCCATGTCGCTCAGCAGCTTCTTCGCGGCATCCAGCCGCCGCGGCGACTCCCCGACCGCGAGCGAGCCCTTTTCGGTCCAGGTCGCGAGCACGACATATGTTGTCATTGTAACCACTCCCCTGACGATGCCGAGACTACCGAGGCCTCGATGCCGATCCAAGGCGTGACGTTGGACGCCGCCTCGCGCCAGGCAAGCCCAGCCGGAACGGCGGGGGAACCGGGCCGTTTCGGATCGCTTGCAAACCGGGGCGATCCACCTTCTAGTCCCACCCCGGCAGGACGGAGACCCCGCCTTTGCAGGTAAGCTCGGTCGAGATCGCCTCGGTCATCCTTCTGATCGTCTTTTCCGGCGCCCTGGCCGGGGTTTTCGCGGGCCGGCGGTTGCCCCCGCCTCACCTGAGCGCCGAAAGCAAGGCCGCGGTGTCCGTGTCCATGGCCGTGGTCGGAACCATGACGGCGCTGGTGCTCGGCCTGCTGATCTCCAGCGCCAACACCTCCTTCGGAGGCCGGAATGCCGACGTCGCGCGGCTGTCGTTGGACATCGTCCGGCTGGACGAACTGCTTCGGCGCTACGGACCTGAAGCCGACGCGATCCGCGGGTCGCTGCGAAGCTTCGCCGCCATGAAGTTTCAGGATCTGTTCTCGAATGGGGCGGCCATGAAGCGGAACGTGGATAACCCGGCGACCGACCAGGTGCTGGACGAGGTGCAGGATCGCATCCTGGCGCTGAAGCCGGCCGGCGAGCGCGAGCGCTGGCTCAGCGCGCAGGCCCTGCAACTCTCGGCGGAAATCGGCGAGGCACGCGCCTCTCTGATCCGGCAGAACCTGAGTTCGCTGCCGCTGCCGTTCCTGGGCGCGGTCGTGCTCTGGCTCACCGTCCTGTTCGCAAGCTTCGGCCTGTTCGCGCCACGCAATGTCACGGTCATCGTCGCGCTGTTCCTGTGCGCGCTCGCCGTCTCCAGCGCCTTCAAGCTGATCCTCGACATGGACACGCCCTTCGAGGGCAGCCTGCACCTGTCCCCTCCGCCGATCCGCATCCTGAGCGATCCGATGCGTCACGCCTTGGACGTGATCCGGCGGTAGGCGGGGGCCGTCACAACAGCCCGGCGACCATCCGGGCCCAGGTCTCGCCGATGCGCTCGCCCAAGCCCCGCCGCGCCCAGGCTTCTCGCGTGATTTGCCTGGACGCCCTGACGTCATCGGAGAACATCGCCTCCATCTCGCGGCCGAACGCGGGGTCGAGGATCACCGCGTCGATCTCGTTGTTCAGCGTCGTGCTGCGCCAGTCGAGGTTGGAAGAGCCGACCGTGGACCACAGCCCGTCCACCACGGCCGTCTTGGCGTGCAGCACCTCGCCCGTCCGCTCGTAGATCCTGACCCCGGCCTCCAGCAGATCCGCGTAGTGCGAACGCCCGGCAAGGCGGGCCGCGCCGCTGTCGCTCTCGGCGGGCGCGACGATCGCGACATCGACGCCGCGCCTCGCCGCGTCCTGCAACGCCTGGTCCATCTCCGGCGGCGGCGCGAAGAAGCCGGTCGTGAGATGGATCGACGATTTCGCCAGCGCGAAGGCCGAGAGAAGCGTCTCGTAGATGACCGGATGGTCGTCCACCGGCGCGCCGTCGATCGCCTGCACGATCGCGGGGCCGCGCACGAAGCCGGGTGTGGGGGGCGCGGGCGGCAGCGCCGGGCCGCGCTGCTCCCTCCAGGTCGTCTCCCACAGCGTCTCGAACTGCGCGACGACCGGCCCCTCGATCCGCACGTCGGTGTCCCGCCAGGCCATCTTCTCGGGATCGGTGGAGCGGCTGCCCTTGGGGTTGAGATAGACGCCCGTGACGTTGACGCCGCCGGTGATGGCGATCGCGCCGTCGACGACGAGCAGCTTGCGGTGATCGCGCCTGTTGACGTCGAGATCGACTTTCCCCCCGGCGCCCAGCGGATTATAGGCGAGCACCTGGACCCCGCCCCGGCGCAGCCGGTCGAACAAGGCGGCGCTTTCCGCCATCGACCCCCATGAATTGTAGATCAGGTGGACCTGCACGCCCTGCGCGCGCTTGCGCAGCAGGAGCGCCGCGAATTCCCGGGCGGCGGCGGTGTCGAACTGATAGCTCTCCATGTCGATCCGTCGCGTCGCCGCGCGGATCGCTTGCTCCATCGCGGCATAGGTCGCCGGACCGTCGCGCAGCAGCACGACCTCGTTGCCCCTGACGAATGGCAGGCGCTCGAAATGGCTGCTGATCCGCATCAGCCGCGCGATTGACTCCTGCTCGGTCGGAGGCGCCGTCGCGGCGATCGCCTTCGGATCGACATGCGCGGGCGCCGCGCAGGCGGACAGCCCGCAAAGCAGAGCGGCCATCCCGGCCACCCGTCCGAACCCGCGCGGAACGATGCGCATGCGTGATCCCTCCTTGGGCCCGGACCGTGCCCGGCCATGCCGCCGGTTTCGTGGAGACTTCGTGGCGAAACAGCGGTTTCGCCCGGCCCGCAGCGTAGCGGTCACGCCTGAAAGGAACGTGAACAACGCCGGAACAAGTTCTCCGGCGTGCGGCGAGCGGAGCCGCGGGCGCGCGGCGCGGCAGCGATTGCGGAGGGCCGCCGCTTGGCTCACACTGGCGGGCAACCGGGCGGCCGGCGGCCAAGCCGGCAAGAGCTGAATGATCCGGCCTGGGGGGAAACCACGTCATGCTTCGTCGCCGCACACTGCTGCAGGCATCCTCGGCCCTGCTCGCCGCGCCCGCGCTGGCCGCCCGGGCCGATGCCCAGTCCAGGTTCGACTGGAAGCAGTGCAAGGGACAGTCGATCGTCATCGCGATGTCGAAGAACCCGCGCGCGGACGTGCTGCAGCAGCACCAGAAGGAGTTCGAGGCGCTGACCGGGATCGAGGTCGAGTCCGAGCAGATGCCGGAGCAGCAGCAGCGCCAGAAGATGGTGCTGGAACTATCGACCGGCCGCCCGAGCTTCGACGTCGCGCATGTCTCGCTGCACGTCTCGAAGCGCATCATCGGGGCCGGCAAGTGGCTCGTGGATCTGAGGCCCTATATCGCCAACCCGAAGCTCACCGCGCCGGATTTCGATTTCGCCGATTTCAGCAAGCCGAGCATCGAGGCAGCCACGCAGCCCGACGGCGTGCTCGACACCATTCCGCTGGAGAGCGATTTCTGGCTGGTCTACTTCAACAAGGAGCTGCTCGCGAAGAAGAACGTCAAGGTGCCGCAGACCTTCGACGAGATGCTCGCCGGCGCCCGCGCGCTGACCGACAAGCAGAGCAGACCTACGGCTTCGTGGCGCGCGGCCTGCGCAACGCCAACGTGCCCGTCTGGAGCAATTTCGTGCTCGGCGAGGACCAGGGTTTCGTGACCCCGGACGGCAAGACGCTGCTGACGGACACGCCGGGCGCGATCGCCGCCGCGCAGATGTACAAAGCCATCATGCGCGAGTGCGCCCCGCCCGGCGTCGTCGGTTTCAACTGGAACGAGTGCCAGACCAGCTTCATGCAGGGCAAGATCGGCATGTGGATGGACGGGGTCGGCTTCACCCCGCCGCTGGTCGATCAGACGAAGTCCAAGATCGCCGATCACGTCGGCTTCGCGGTGATGCCCGCCGGTCCGAAGGCGCATGCCTGCTCGGTGTTCACGGACGCGCTCGGCGTGGTCGGCAAGAGCCAGAACAAGGACGCCGCCTATCTCTACATCCAGTGGGCGACCAGCAAGCAGATGCTCTTGAACCTGGTGAAGGCCGGCGGCGGCGCCTCGCCCCGGCTCAGCACCTACGAGGATCCGGGGCTGCTGAAGGACAGCCCGTTCGGGCGGGAATGGCTGGCAACGCTGCTCGCCAGCGCGAAGATCGCCCGGCCCGGCCTGCCCGAGATCATACCGGTCACCGAGTTCCGGGACGTGTTCGGGGTCGCGCTCACCAACATGATCGAGGGCGCCGATCCCGCCTCCGAGCTCAAGACCGCGACCGACGCGTTCAAGCCGGTACTCGCGAAGTCCCTGCAGGGCTGACGATGGCGGACGCGCTCGCCGCGCTTCCCGTCAAGGCCGCACGGGCGCCGCGATCTCCGGGGCGCAACTACGCCCGCAGCTACTGGCTGTTCATCCTGCCGGCTGGGATCATCGTCGCTTCGGTGATCCTGTTCCCGTGGGCGTTCACCGTCTTCATGTCGCTGCAGGACATGCATGTCGGCGGCAAGATGTCGTTCGCCGGGATCGCGAACTACCGCCGCATGCTGACCGACGAGCGATTCCTCTGGGCGATCCTGCGCACCATCTACTTCACCGCGCTTTCCGTGATCTTCCCGACGATCATCGGGGTGGCGGCGGCGGTGTGCTTCAACAAGCATTTCCCGCTGCGCAGCGTCGCCCGGACGATCTTCATCCTGCCGATGATGGCGACGCCGGTCGCGATCTCCCTCGTCTGGACGATGATGTTCCACCCGCAGCTCGGCGTGCTGAACTATCTGCTGACCTCGGCCGGCCTGCCGCCCTCGACCTGGGTCTACAACAGCGCGACCGTCATTCCGACCCTCGTGATGGTCGAGACGTGGCAATGGACGCCGCTGATCATGCTGATCGTGCTCGGCGGCCTCGCGAGCCTGCCGGCCGATCCCTACGAAGCGGCGGAGCTGGACGGGGCCAATGGCTGGCAATGCTTCCGGCACATCACGCTGCCGCTGGTCTGGCCGTTCATCCTGGTCGCGCTGGTGCTGCGCGCCGTCGACGCCCTGAAGGCGTTCGATACGATCTTCGTCATCACCGGCGGCGGCCCCGGCACGTCGAGCGAGACGCTGAACCTCTATCTCTATCAGCAGGCGTTCGCCTATTACGACATCGGCTTCGCGTCGGCGATCGTGGTCGTGTTCTTCGTCCTGATCATGCTGATCACCCTGCTGCTGATGCCGCGACGGACCAAGGCGTCATGAACCGGCACCGGCTGCGACGGATCGGCGGCAAGATCGGCCTCGCCTTGTCGGTGCTGGTGCTGATCTCGCCCGCGCTGCTGTTCTTTCTGTGGATGCTGTCGCTCTCGCTGAAGACGGAGGCGGACAACGTCGCCTATCCGCCGGTGCTGATCCCGACCGCGCTGACGCTCGACAATTTCCGCGAGGTGTTCGCGAAGAACAGCTTCGCCGAATACACGATCAACTCGATCATCGTCTCGTTCAGCGCCACGGGGCTCGCCCTGCTGGTCGGCGTTCCGGCGGGGTACGGCATCGCCAAGGCCCGCGCCTCCGCCTCCGCCGCCCTGATCCTCGTCGCCCGCATCACGCCCGGCCTCAGCTACCTCGTGCCACTGTTCCTGCTGTTCCAGTGGCTCAATCTCACCGGCACGCTGCTCCCGATCGTCATTACCCATCTGGTGATCACTGTGCCGATCGTCGTCTATGTCATGATCGGGTTCTTCGAGGGATTGCCGAACGAGCTCGAGGAGGCGGCGCTGGTGGACGGCGCCACGATCTGGCAGGCGTTCCGGCGGGTGGCGCTGCCGCTGGCCCGCCCCGGCATCACGGTCGCGACCATCCTGTCCTTCATCTTCAGCTGGAACAATTTCATCTTCGCGGTCGTGCTTGCCGGGCGGCACAGCCGCACGCTGCCGGTCGCCGTCTATAACACCCTGACGTTCGAGCAGATCAGCTGGGGGCCACTGGCCGCCGCGGCGCTGCTGGTGACGGCCCCCGTGCTCATCCTGACGCTGCTGATGCAGCGCGAGATCGTGGCCGGCCTCACCGCCGGCGGCGTGAAGGGCGGCTGAAGCGACCTCAGACGACCCGCCCGTCCGAATCGGGCATCATCAGATGCATGCGCGCCATGTTCACGCCGAGCGCGAGAGGCTGGCCGGGCGAGGCTTCCACCATCGGTTCGCAGCGGGCGATCACCGGTGCATCGCCGATGAAGAAATGCACGAGCGTCTCCATGCCCATCGGCTCGACCACGTCGACGGTCGCGGTCAGCTTCTCGACGCCTTCCCGTACCGGGTCGAGCTGATCGGTGATGTGCTCTGGCCTGACGCCGAGGACCATCTCGCGGCCGGCGTAAGAGGCATAGCGCTCGGTCCGGTCGCGCGGAACGGCGAGCGCCGTCCCGTCCGCGAGCCGCACGGCGAGGCCCTCGGCCTCCGCCAGCACCCGCACGGGCAGGAAGTTCATACCGGGGCTGCCGATGAAGCCCGCGACGAACCGGCTCACCGGCCGGTGGTACAGCTCCTGCGGCGGTCCGACCTGCTCGATGCGGCCCGCGTTCATCACCACGACGCGGTCGGCGAGCGTCATCGCCTCGACCTGATCGTGCGTCACGTAGATCGTCGTCGTCGGAACGATCTGGTGGACCTTCTTGATCTCGGTGCGCATCTGCACGCGCAACTTCGCGTCGAGATTGGACAGCGGCTCGTCGAACAGGAAGACCTTGGGGTTGCGCACGATCGCCCGTCCCATCGCGACCCGCTGCCGCTGGCCGCCGGACAGCGCCTTCGGCTTGCGCGCAAGCAGGGGGGCGATGTCGAGGATGTCGGCGGCATTATCGACGCGGTGCTTGATCTCCGCCCGCTCGAAGTTCCGCAAGCGGAGCCCGAACGCCATGTTGTCAAACACGCTCATATGCGGATAGAGCGCGTAGTTCTGAAACACCATGGCGATGTCGCGCTCACGCGGCGGCATGTCGTTCACCATCTCGCCGCCGATATGGATCTCCCCCGAGGTGATCGCCTCCAGCCCCGCGATCATCCGCAGCGTCGTGGACTTGCCGCAGCCGGACGGGCCGACGAGGACGACGAACTCGTGGTCCGCGATCTCAAGATCGATGCCGTGGACCGCCTGGAAGGTCTCGTACGCCTTCACGACCTTCCGTACCGAGACGTTCGCCATCCCGCCGCCCTCCTGATCCGCCGCGCATTGTTCTGACCGCGCGACACTTCGGGGAATACCGCGTATTCTGGTCGTTGGCACGCACCCAAGGCGCCCCGGGCAACAAGGGCGGGGCGGCAGGAGAAGAGCATGAGCGACAGCATCAGCGGCCTCTGGGTCGCCCTCGTGACGCCGCTCGACGCCATGGGCGGCATCGATCGGTCCCTGCTGACGCGGCACGCGCAAAGCCTGCTCGACCGGGGCTGCGACGGTGTCGTGCTGTTCGGCACCACCGGCGAGGGCACGTCCTTCAGCGGCGCCGAGCGGCTGGCGGCGACCGAAGCGCTGCTCGCCGCCGGCGTGCCGGCCTGGCGCATCGGCATTGGCGCGGGCTTTCCGGCGATCCCGGACGCCGTCTCGTTGACCAAGGGCGCGCTCGCGCTCGGGCTGCGCCATGTCCTGTTGCTGCCGCCGTATTTCTATCGGGAGGTGGATGCGGGAGGGATCGAGGACGCGTTCGCCGCCGTGCTCGACGGCGTCGCGGACGACCGGCTCCGGGCGACGCTCTACCACATTCCGCAGGTCTCTGGCGTGGCCGTGCCGCCGCAAGCGGTCGCTTCGCTGCGCGCCCGCTACGGCGGCATGGTCGCGGGCGTCAAGGACAGCAGCGCCCGGTTCGCCGACTTCCAAGCCTTTCGCGCCGCTTCCCCGGAGGTCGCGGTCACGATCGGCAACGAGGCCGATATCGGCCGCGCGCTCGCGGCGGGCGGGGCGGGCACGATCTGCGGCCTCGCCAATGTCGTCCCCGATCTCGTGCGCGCCATGTTCACGGATTCGGACGCCGCCGTCGCCATGCGGCGCGCGATCGACCTGATCGCGGATCCGTTCGTGCCGGTGCTGAAAGCCGCGCTCGCCGCGCTGTCGGGCGAGCCGGGTTTCGCCCGGGTGCGCGCGCCGCTGCGATCAGCCGATCCGGCCCTCGGCCAGCGCATCGCCGCCTCGCTGCGTGCGCTCGCACGTCAAGCCGCCGCCTGAAGGCGCGGCTGACGCGCATCCGCCCTCAGTGGTGCGGGCGCGACAGCGTGCGCGCGACCGCGTCCCGCCAGCCCGCGAGCTTTGCCTGTCGCGCCGCTTCGTCCATCGCCGGCGAGAACCGGCGCTCCAGATGCCACCGCGCCGCGAACGCATCCGGCGCGGGATAGAGCCCCGCCTGCCAGCCCGCGAGATAGCCGGCGCCGAGGGCGGTCGTCTCCAGCACGGCGGGGCGGTCCACCGGAGCCGCAATCATGTCCGCGACGCACTGCATCGTCCAGTCGCTCGCGCTCATGCCGCCATCGGCGCGGATGACGGCCCCGGCCTGGTCGCCGCCACCGAAATCGGCGTGCATCGCGCAGACGAGATCGCGCGTCTGCAACGCGACGCTCTCGAGGGCGGCCCGGGCGATCTCCCGCCGGGTCGTGCCGCGCGTGATGCCGACGATCGTCGCGCGCGCATTCGCGTCCCAGACCGGCGCACCCAATCCGACAAAGGCGGGAACGAGGTACACCGGCTGATCGGGATCGGACCCGGCGGCGAGCTGGCCCGCCTCCGCCGAGGATCGCAGGATGCCGAGGCCGTCGCGCAGCCACTGCACCGTCGCGCCGGCGGAGAAGATCGAGCCTTCCAGCGCGTAGCTCCGGCGTCCGTTGAACTGGTAGGCGACGGTCGTGAGCAGCCGGTGCGCCGAGGCGACCGGCTCCTCGCCGGTGTTGATCAGGATGAACGCGCCGGTGCCGAAGGTCGATTTGACCATGCCCGGCCTGAAGCACGCCTGTCCGATCAGGGCCGCCTGCTGGTCGCCCGCGATGCCGCGCACCGGGATCGCCTCGCCGAAATGCTCCGGCGCGGCGGTTCCGAACGCGCAGGCGGAATCCAGCACGACCGGCAGCAGCGAGCGGGGCACGCGGAACAGCGTCAGCAGCGCATCGTCCCAATCGCCGGTCAGGAGGTCGTAGAGCGCCGTGCGGCAGGCGTTGGTCGCGTCGGTCGCATGCACGGCGCCGTTCGTCATGCGCCACAGCAGGAACGTATCGACGGTGCCGAAGGCGAGCTCGCCGCGCATCGCCCGTTCGCGCGCGCCCTGCACATGATCGAGCAGCCAGGCGATCTTGGTCGCGGAGAAATAGGGATCGAGCAGCAGACCGGCGGTCGTCCGAACCAGCGTCTCGGCGCCGTCTGCCTTCAGCGCGGCGCAATCCGGAGCGGTGCGGCGGTCCTGCCAGACGATGGCGTTATGAATCGGCCGGCCCGTCTTGCGGTCCCAGATCAGCGTGGTCTCGCGCTGGTTGGCGATGCCGAGCGCCACGACCGAGAGGCCGCGCGCGGACGCCTCCGCGAGCGCGGCGCGGGCGGTGGAGAGCGTGGTTCGCCACAAATCCTCCGGGTCATGCTCGACCCAGCCGGGATGCGGGAAGTGCTGCGGGAACTCCTCCCTGGCGATTGCGACCGGCAGCGCGTCCTCGCCGAACACGACCGAACGGGTGGAGGTGGTGCCTTGATCGATGACGAGAACCGCGCCGGCCATCGGAGCCTGAACCACTGTGCTTGCTTGCCGGTTTCGCC
>CAVZQE010000026.1:0-25410 GCA_963777325.1 uncultured Alphaproteobacteria bacterium
CCAGGTCAGAGTGCGGAATAGGCGGTTCGTGCAGGCCGCTCCGGTGGTGCCGGGTCTCGTAACCTGGGAGAGTATCGCCGGACAAGAACTTGGGGAGCGGCCATGGCTGACCGGAGCGTCGACGTTCAGGCGTTTCTGAACGAGCATCCATTTTCCCGCTTCCAGTGGGTCATCTTCGCGCTCTGTTTCTGCGTCGTGCTGCTGGACGGGTTCGACACCGCCGCGATCGGCTACATCGCTCCTTCCCTGATCTCCGAATGGCACATCGCGCGGCCGGACCTCGGACCCGTGCTGAGCGCCGCCTTGTTCGGTCTCGCGGCCGGCGCCCTGTCGTCGGGGCCGCTCGCCGACCGGCTGGGCCGCAGAACCGTCCTGATCGGCGCCGTCCTCGTGTTCGGCGCGGCCTGCCTCGCCTCGGCCTTCTCCGGCTCGCTCTTCCATCTCGTGATTTGGCGCTTCGTCACCGGGCTCGGATTGGGCGCGGCGATGCCGAACGCCGTCACGCTGATGAGCGAATATTGTCCGGACGGCCGGCGCGCCGTGATCACCAACGCCATGTTCTGCGGCTTTCCGCTGGGCGCGGCGTTCGGCGGTTTTCTCGCGGCCTGGATGATCCCGCTCTGGGGCTGGCGGAGCGTGCTCCTGCTCGGCGCGATCACGCCGCTGGCGCTGGCGGCGGCGATGCTCGCGCTGCTGCCCGAATCCGTGCGCTACATGGTCGCGAACAACGCGCCCGCGGACCGCATCCGGAACGTGCTGCGGCGGGTTTCCGCGACGGCCGCCAGCGCCACGCGCTTCGTGATGACCGAGAAGGCGGCGGCCGCGGGCGGCGCCAGCGGCCTCGGCCTTGTGTTGTCGAAGCCCTATTTGGCCGGTTCGGTGATGCTCTGGATCGCCTATTTCATGGGGCTCGTGATTTTCTACGCACTGATCAACTGGATGCCGATCCTGTTCAGGGACGCCGGCCTCTCGCCGGAGGCCGCGGCGCTGATCTCGGCCTTGTTCCCGCTGGGCGGCGTCGGCGCGATCCTGTTCGGCTGGCTGATGGATCGCTTCAACGCCAATCTGATCATCGCCGCGGGGTTCGCGCTCACGGCGGTCGCGATCTGGGTCATCGGCCACGCCGCCGGGACGCTGTCGCTGCTGATGGTCGTCGTGTTCATCGGGGGCACGCTGATGAACACGGCGCAATCGTCGCTGCCGGCGCTGGCGGCCGCCTACTATCCGACCCAAGGCCGCGCCACGGGCGTCGGCTGGATGCTGGGCCTCGGCCGTTTCGGCGGCATCGCCGGGTCGTTCCTCGTGGCCGAACTGGCCCGCCGCAATCTCGCGTTCGGCGCGATCTTCACGATCGTCGCGATCCCCGGCCTGATCGCGGCGGCGGCGCTCGTCTGCAAGCAGTTGGTCAGTCCAGAACGCCGCGGCATCGCGCCGGCGGGCGGACGCGAAGTGCTGGGCCACTGAGGGGTCGGGCGTGCCGGCCCAACCGACGGGTCTGTAGTAGAACCTGCCGGTTCGGCTCATATAGCGCTTCCAGGCATGCCGGGTTTGTGATCCAGTATGGTCCCATGCCCTTCGCGGTCGAGCGGCTGTCGCCCTATGCGCCGAGCTGATATTGAGGAGCCGTGCGACGCTTGGCACGCGCGCCATGTAAGACGCCGGGCCTGCCACGATGGATAGACCGGTCGCCCGCTCGCCGCGACTTGCGTGAGCGTCGGCAATGACCGAAACAGAAGTTCAGCCTATCCGCTGGGCGGTTTCTTCCCTAACGTAAAAACGAGTCCGCTGTCATGAGCAACACCCGAGCGACACCCCCTGTCTTCAGTCACATCTCGGGCGCGGCGGTTTCCGGAACTGGCAGCCCGATGGCCAGCGACATCAGCTCCCGCCTCTACAACGTCGATCTGGCGCCGACGCAGCGGCAGGGGCGGCGCTGGACCGCCTACAGCATCTTCACGCTGTGGGCCAACGATGTGCACAGTCTCGGCAACTACAGCTTTGCGATCGGCCTGTTCGCGTTGGGGCTGGGTACATGGCAGATCCTGCTTTCCTTCCTCATCGGGGCGGCGCTGCTGTTCCTGCTGCTCACGCTGTCCGGCTTCATGGGCGAAAAGACGGGAGTGCCGTTCCCGGTTCTGGGCAGGGTCGCTTTCGGCGTTTGGGGAGGACAGATCCCCGCGATATTCCGAGGGAGTGTTGCCATCGTCTGGTTCGGCATCCAGACCTATCTTGCCTCAGTGGTTCTGAGAGTGCTGATCCTCGCGCTGGCGCCGCAATGGGCTCCCTTGGACCAAAATTCCATTCTCGGGCTCTCGACGCTGGGCTGGATCGCCTTCGTCGCGCTGTGGATCATCCAGGTGATCATCGTCAGGTTCGGCATGGACATGATCCGCAAGTATGAAGCCTTCGCCGGGCCTATCATCCTGTTCACCATGCTCGCCATGGCCATCTGGATGTTCCTCCGGGCTGGAGGCTCGATCGCCCTTTCCACGAGCAATCCCCTCAAGGGCGGTGAGATGTGGCGGCATATCTTCGGGGCCGGCGCGCTGTGGATCGCGATCTACGGCACATTCGTGCTGAACTTCTGCGACTTCACTCGCAATGCGGATTCCAAGAGGGCCATCGCCCTGGGCAACTTCTTCGGCATACCGCTGAACATGCTGTTCTTCGGGTGCATCGTCGTCGTGCTCTCGGGGGCGCAGTACTTGATCAACGGGCACATCATCGAGAGCCCGGCGGACATCGTCAAAATCATCCCCAACACCGCGCTCCTGGTGCTGGCTGCCCTGGCGCTGCTCATCGTCACCGTGGCGGTCAACTTGATGGCCAATTTCGTTGCGCCGATCTACATGCTGACCGATCTGTTCCCGCGCACCCTGACCTTCCGCAGCGCCAGTCTCGTCAGCGCCATCATCGGCCTGGTGATCCTGCCTTGGAAGCTCTACGATTTACCGGTCATCATCGAGTATTTCCTCGGCGGTTTGGGGGCGATCCTTGGTCCGTTGTTCGGGGTGATCATCGCCGATTACTGGCTGATCCGCAGATCCCGGGTCAACGTGCCGGATTCTGTTCACCGAAGACCCGACAGGCGACTACCACTACTCTGGCGGGTTCAATCTCAGGGCATTGATCGCGTTGGTCCCCGCAGCCGTGATCGCGATCATCATCGCCCTGCTTCCGCGCTTCCAGGGGGTCTCCGAATTCTCCTGGTTCATCGGCGCGGCTCTCGGGGCGATCTTCTATCTCGTGGTCGCGGATCGGTCGGTGCCGGTTCGGGATGTCAGCGGGGAGGCGATCGCGGTTCCGTCCGTTCACTGACGCACCGTTTGGGCGAAAGGAAGACCATGCGCATCCTCGTCGTCAACGTGAACACGACCGAGTTGATGACCGAGTTGATCGGCCGCGAAGCCACCGCCATCGCTTCTCCGGGAACGGAAATCGTGCCCTTGACGCCGATCTTCGGCGCCGAGTTGGTGGAGGGAAACTACGAGAGCTATCTGGCCGCCATCGCCGTGATGGAAACGGTCAGGGCGTATCGGGAGCCGTTCGACGCCGTGATCCAGGCCGGCTATGGGGAACACGGGCGGGAAGGGCTGCAGGAAATTCTCGATGTGCCGGTCGTGGACATCACCGAGGCCGCCGCGAGCACGGCGATGTTTCTCGGCCACCGCTACTCCGTCGTGACCACTTTGGACCGCACCGTACCGCTGATCGAGGACCGGCTGAGACTGGCAGGGCTCATGGACCGCTGCACGTCGGTGAGAGCAAGCGGAATGTCCGTCCTGGAACTCGAGTTCGACGCCGATGCCGCCGTGCGTGCGATCGTGGAGCAATCGGTGCGCGCCATCGAAGAGGATCATGCAGAAGTCATCTGCCTGGGCTGCGGCGGGATGGCCGGGCTGAAGAGGAAGATCTCGGAGCGCACCGGAGCGCCCGTCGTGGACGGCGTCACCGCCGCCGTCACGATCGCGGAATTGCTGGTTCGGCTGAAACTATCGACGTCGAAGATCCGCACCTTCGCCCCGCCCCGACGGAAGGCCATCAAGAACTGGCCCCCCGCCTGAGCGAGACCTCCTCGTCATCCCGGCCGGGCGGCTTCCGGCCGGGCATCACCGCCCGCGAACGGATGCGCGTCGATCCAGTGCCGGGCGATGTCGATGCGGCGGCAGACCCAGACGCGATCGTGGCGCTCGATGTGGTCCAGGAAACGCTGCAGGCCGGCGAACCGTCCGGGCCGGCCCAGCAGCCGGCAGTGCATGCCCACCGACATCATCTTGGGAAGCTCGTCGCCTTCGGCGTAGAGCACGTCGAACGCGTCGCGCAGATAGTGGAAAAAGTGCTCGGCGGTGTTGAAGCCCTGCGGCGAGGCGAACCGCATGTCATTGCTGTCCAGCGTGTACGGCACCACGAGGTGCGGCACGGTCCGGCCGTCGGTGCGCCGCACCTGCGTCCAGAAGGGCAGGTCGTCGCCGTAATAGTCGGCATCGTACACGAACCCGCCATGGTCGACCACCAGCCGCCGCGTGTTCGGGCTGTCGCGTCCCGTGTACCAGCCCTCCGGCGCGCGGCCGGTCAGCCGCTGAATGATCTCGACGGCGATGCGCATGTGCTCGCGTTCGGTGGCCTCGTCGACGTTCTGGTAGTGGATCCAGCGCCAGCCGTGGCAGGCGATCTCGTGGCCGAGTTCCACGAACGCGCGGGCCACCTCCGGGTCGCGCTCCAGCGCCATCGACACGCCGAACACGGTCAGGGGCAGCTTGCGACGCTCGAACTCGCGCAGGATGCGCCATACGCCCGCACGCGAGCCGTATTCGTAGATCGACTCCATCGACAGGTGACGGGCCGGGTAGGCCGCGGCCCCGATGATCTCGGACAGGAACTGCTCGCTGCCCGGGTCGCCGTGCAGCACGCAGTTCTCGCTGCCTTCCTCGTAATTGAGCACGAACTGCACCGCGATCTTCGCGTCGCCTGGCCAACGTGCATGCGGTGGGTGCGCGCCGTATCCGATCAGATCGCGCGGATAATCGGCTGGGGGCGCCGTCGCCGCCGGTGTGTCGCTCATGTTCCCTCCGGGTTGACTGTCCGTCTCTGAACGGTTCTGGCGGGGTGCGGTGCGGGTGGGCCGGGTGTGCTTCCGGACCGTGTTGGATAGGTTCCCGCGTGCGGACCCCGGTCACCGGCGCAGCATAGTCGCCCCGGGCGACGCTATGGAAGCGACCTGAACGGCGCGTCGGTTAGGCAAGCCGGCATCAGCCCCAGGCTTCAGGGCCACGGCGGCCGGCGCGCCGGGGCGCCGCGCCTGCGGACAGGCGCGAAGTGCGGGACCATCAACGGAGCGGCGTGCTGCCCCGCTCGACGCTGCCATCCGCGGGCAGCCTTCGCGCGAGGAATTTGATGACCTGCGGGCCGAGATAGATCGGGAACTGCGCGAGCGCGAAGAACAGGAACGTCGTCCTCGGCGTGCCCGCGCCGAGGGCGGCGATGAGCAGGCCCATGTTGCGCTGCCCGGTCGCGTAGGCCAGCACAAGCCGCTCCGCCGGGTCGATGCGCCACAGCACGAGCCAGGTCACGGCGAAGCCCGCGAGCGACAGCCCGACGGCCGCGCCGAGCAGGCGCGCGACATGTGCCGGATCGGCGAGCATGGCGGCGAGCACGCCATCCATCGCGGCGACCGCGAAGATCAGATACATCAGGACGTTCAGCCCGTCGAAGCTCGCTCTGTATCGCTGAATGCGGTCCAGGCCGAGCCACCGCCGCAGGACGGCCGCCGCCAGGATCGCGCCGCCGACCAGCCACACCAGACGCGCGACCAGCGCAAAGACGCGCAGCGGGACCGCCGCTCCCACGACCAGACCGATGATCAGCGGCGAGAACAGCGGCGACAGGCACGTGATGATCAGGACCGCCGCCAAGGTCAGTGTCGGCTCGATCCTGAGCAGCATCGCGATCGCCGGTGCCGACATCATGGGCGGAGCGGCCGCCAAAATCGCCAGTCCCAGGCCAAACCCCGGCTCGATCTCCTCGCGTCCGATGCCGGCGACCGCCGCGATGATCACCAGCGGGGGCACAACGGTGAGGCAGACGCAGGTCAGGATGAGGGCGGCCGGCCGACGGAGCCGGCCGCGCAAGGCGCCCGTGTCGATGCGCATGAACGTCATCATCACGAAAACGAAGATGCACATCCCGAGGAGCGGTCGCGCGGCAGCGGCGAGTTGCGGCAAGGCCAAGCCAACGAACAGGCTGACGATGAAGCCCTGGGTGCCGTATCGCCCGATCAGCCCAAGAATCGCGGGAACGCCGCGCAGCGGGATCGACTTCATTCCTCTCCTCCGAGCGAGGCCCACTCTGATGGCGAACTTGCACAAACCAGAGCGGAATCCGTTCAATCCGGTTCGTATCCGCGGGCGTCGAAGTGGTCGGCGCACTCGTCTCCCGACAGGTCGGCAGGCGCTGCGCTCCACCGTCTCGACGGATGCCGGCATGGGCGCCCCCACCGGTTCGCATACGCTTTACGCACCGCCCTGTGCCGGTGCCAAGATGGGCCGCGTCAATCCGGAGGAGGTGCTGACAGTGACGAAGCTCGACGGGCCGAACCTGACCGAAGCATCCCGCCCCTGCACGATCGGGCGGGTCGGCCCGCGCCACGGCTTCGGCGCGGGCAAGATACGAGCGGCACGCCGAGGGGTGCGAATCCCGATGCGCGGGGCGGTCTGATGCCCGGCCGGGTTCTGGTCACGGGAGCAAGTTCCGGCATCGGGGCCGCGATCGCGGAGCGACTGCTGGCGGACGGCTGGGCGGTTCTCGGCCTGAGCCGGTCCCGTCCGCCCTTCGCCCACGCCGCGTTCGAGCATCTCGGCGCCGATCTTGCCGATGCGGCGGGGCTTGCCTCGGCGCTGGACGGGGCCGGTCAGGTGGACGCGCTGGTCCACGCCGCCGGCCTGCTGCGGGTGGGCGGCCTCGAGGCGCTGGACCGCGCGGACGGGCTGGCGATGTGGCGGCTGCACGTGGACGCGGCGGTGCAGATCGTCGCGCGCCTGGCGCCGGCAATGCCCGAGGGAGGCCGGATCGTGCTGCTGGGCAGCCGGGTCGCGAACGGGGCGGCGGGGCGCAGCCTGTATGCGGCCAGCAAGGCGGCGCTGACCGGCTTGGCCCGTTCCTGGGCGGCCGAACTCGCGCCGCGCCGGATCACGGTCAACGTGATCGCGCCGGGTGCGACGGACACGCCCATGCTGCGCGACCCGTCGCGCACCGCCGTTCCGCCGAGACTGCCGCCGATGGGGCGTTTCGTGCGTCCGGAGGAGGTCGCGGGCCTCGCCGCGTTCCTGCTCTCCGAGGACGCATCGAGCATTACGGGACAGCAGATCGTCGTGTGCGGCGGGGCCAGCCTCTGAGCGTCCGGGGCCGGGCGCGAAGGCCCGGCGGCCGGCCGCCACAGCCTTCCCGAGGCCGGCCCGCGACCCGGGATGGCCGCTACTTCTCCAGCACGTAAGTGCCCGGCGCGTCCGCGAGCGGCGGGTGAGCGTCCGTGCCGAGCGCGGGCGGCCCGACCTTGTCGCCGGATCGCGCCGCCAGCCACGCCGTCCAGTCCGGCCACCAGCTGCCGGGATGCGCCTCGGCGGCCTTCAGCCACTCCTCCGCGCTCTCGGCCTTCGGATTGTCGTTCGTCCAGTACGTGCCCTTGCCGCCCGGCGGATTGATGATGCCCGCGATATGGCCGCTCGACGCGAGCACGAAATGGACGTTGCCGCCGGCGAGCTGCCGGATGCGCCACGCCGATTGCCACGGCACGATGTGGTCCTTCTCCGCCCCGACCGCGTAGATGTCGTTCTTGATCTGCCCGAGATCGATCTTCTCGCCTTTCAGCGTGATCTTCCCCGGCACCATCATGTTGTTTTCGATGTAGGTATTCCGCAAATACCAGTCATGCGCCTTCGGCGTCATGCGCGTGCCGTCGCTGTTCCAGTACAGCAGGTCGAAGGCGGGCGGCTTCTGACCCATCAAGTAGTTGTTGACCACGTTGGACCAGATCAGGTCGTTCGCGCGCAGCAGATTGAACATGTTGGACATCTCGCGGCTGTCGAGGTAGCCGCGCTGCATCATCTGCTCCTCGATGAAGTCGATCTTGTCCTCGCCCATGAAAATCGCCGTGTCGCCGACATGCGCGTAATCCTGCAGCGACACGATGAAGGTCGCGGCGTTGACCCGCGTGTCCTTGCGGGCGGCCATCCAGGCGAGCGTGAAGGCTTGCAGCACGCCTCCGATGCAGTAGCCCATGACGTTGACGTCCGGGCTGCCGGTGATGTCGCGCGCGGCGTCGATCGCCGCCAGCGGCCCGAGCTCCATGTAGTCCTCGATGGTGATGCCATCCATCGACGCGTCCGGGTTCTTCCAGGACACGACGAACACCGTGAAGCCCTGCTCGGCGAGATATTTGATCAGGCTGTTCTTGGGTTGCAGGTCGAGGATGTAGAACTTGTTGATCCAGGGCGGGAACATCACGATCGGCCGCGCATAAACCTGCTCGGTCTTGGCTTCGTACTGGATCAGCTCGATCAGCCTGTTGCGCAGCACGACCTTGCCGGGTGAGAGCGCGAGGTTGCGGCCTGGGGCGAACGCGGTCGCATCGACCATGCTGAGCTGACCATCCTTCAGGTCACTCATCAGATTGTTCGCGCCTTCGACGAGGCTCGCGCCGCCGGTCTCGATCGCGCGGCGCAGCGCGACCGGGTTCGACAGCAGTTGCAGCGACGGACTCATCGCGTCGACGAACTGGCGAAGGTGGAACGTCACCCGCTGCTTCTCGTCTTCTGCCATGTCGAGGCCCTCGCCCTGACGCAGCAGCCAGTCTGACGCGAGGAGGTAGATATCGCGGATCGTGCGATAGACCGGGTTGGCCTGCCAGTCGGCCCCGGCGAACCGCTTGTCGCCGCCCTTGCGCCCGGCGCTCTTCTCGGCGGCGCCGCTCCACCAGTTCTGCCCGGCCTGGTTCCACGCGGCCATCGCCGCATTCCACATGCTGGTCGAGAGTTCGGCGGTCGCCGCCGCCGAGCGCTGCGGGTTCGCCATCGACTTCAGCCAGACGAGCCGGAGCGAGCGGACAATCTCCGCCCAGTCAATCGGAATGACTTCCCGCAAGGGGTTGGCATTCCACATCTGGTCCATCGACCGCAGCAGCGAGCCGTTGACCAGGGTTTCGTTGGCGCGCTTGACGCCGCCCGCGAGCATCGAGCCGGCGACGTCGTCCGGGGTCAGCTCCCACCACGGCTTGCCGCCGCCGAACGCTTCGTTCGGCAGTGCCGGACGCGTTTTCATCCACGACGTCCAGAGATTGAGCAGCATGTCGGGAGCGAATTGTCCGGACAGAGATCCCGCCGATTGGGACACGTTCGTGCTGGCTTCGGCCTCCTTGGTGTGCTCCGAACTCATACGATCCTCCCCAGCCCTGATGCCGGCCTCATCCGGAGGGCAGCATGAAGCGCCTCCGTCTGCAAGCGCGGTCGGCCGGCCGAGGATTTGACGGACACCCCGGATTTTTGATTTGCTGCGGCGCAGCAATATCCCTTAATCATGCCTGGACGCGGGAGGATCGGTGTTCAAAGTATTGAGAGGATAAGCCGCATGTTACCCGATGTTTATTCTATTGTAACGGATGGCGCATTTCAGCGCGGGTTGATGGATCATGCCGGTCGCGTCGGTCCCCCCCGGAATGCTACGCCTTCGGTCGTGGGAACGTCGTCCGCACCCCGCCGCAGCGTCTCGCTCGCCCTTCAGGGGGGCGGCTCGTTCGGCGCGTTCACCTGGGGGTTCCTCGACCGTCTGCTCGAAGACGAGACGGTCAGCGTGGACAGCATCAGCGGCGCGAGCGCCGGGGCGGTGAACGCGGTGCTGGTCGCGGACGGCCTGGCCGAGGGCGGCCGGGCGGCCGCGCGCGCCCGGCTCGGCCATTTCTGGACTCAGGTGGCCCATGCGGGGCCGCATCTGCCGATCGGAGCCGCGGCGCTGCTCCAGTTCTCGACCCGCCTCGCCTCGCCGTACCAGCTCAATCCGCTCGGCATCAATCCGATGCGCGGGCTGCTGGCGCAGGACGTCGATTTCGACCGGCTGCGCGCCGCCTCGCCGGTGCGGCTGCTGATCGCGACGACGCGCGTCAAGGACGGGCGGCTGCGGCTCTTTCGCGAGAACGAGGTCACGCTCGACGTGGTGCTCGCCTCCGCCTGCCTGCCGATGATCCACCATGCGGTCGAGATCGAGGGGGAGGCGTATTGGGACGGAGGCTACGCCGCCAATCCGCCGCTCAGGCAATTGGTAATCGACAGCGACGCCCGCGACCTGATCCTGGTCCAGCTGATGCCGGACCTGCACGCGGAGGTTCCCCATTCCACAAGGGACATCTCGCTCCGGATGCAGGAGATCGCCTTCATGACGTCGCTGCACAAGGAGCTGGAGTTGCTCGAGGATCTGCGCGCGCTGTGTCGCGAGACGACCGGCAACGACGCCGAGCTCTGCCGCAAGCTGCGGCGGCTGCGCTTTCATCATGTTGGGGCGGGCGACTACGTCGAGGGGTTGAATAATGAGAGCGCGCTGGACACGCGCGAATCCCTTCTCACGCGCTTGTATGAGGGAGGCCGCCGGGCGGCTGACCAGTGGCTGGCCGAGCATCCGGCCGACGAGGCACTGGAAGCGGTGTTCGGCGAGGCGGTGCCGCCTCTGTCCTGACGTGTTTTGAATGGGCGCGAAGCGCCGCGAAGGAGAATCGATGAAAAGAACTTTCTCGCCCTGGCCGATGTTCGATCTCGCCTTGTCGGGCGCCCGCCTCGCGCTCGACGCGCAGCAGGTCATCGCGCTGCGGATGGCGAAACTGGCGCTGGGCGGCCCGGCGGCGACATTGGAGGCGACGACGATGATCACCGAGAAGGCGAAGGCGCTTTCGGAAAGCCAGTTCCTGGTGCTGTCCGCCGCCACGCGCGGGCAGCACGACAAGGCCGCCGAGCGGGTGATCCGGCTGTACCAGCGTCGGGTGAGCGCCAACAAGCGCCGGCTCGGCAAGCGCCCCTGACTCGCGCTCAGCCGGCCTTCTTCTCCCAGCCGCGATCGCCCTGCTGCCAGTAAGTGAGATCGTGGCCTCCGGCCTTGGCCGCACGCCAGCGCTCGCGTGCGGCCCGGACGGCGTCCTCCTCCCGCCCGTCGAACAGATCGAACACGCGGTCATACGCGTCCAGGTGGCCGCTCTCCCGCCCGTCCACGAGGAACAGGAACCGCGCCCGGTTCGGGGCCGGAGCCTCGTCGGCCGCCGTCAGCCAGATCGGCTGCAGGTCGGCATCGCCCGTCTCGGCCGTGCCGTGCGGCAGCCAGTCCGGGTCGGCGGACGCCCAGAGCGCGGCGTCGAGCGTGCGGACCCGGGCCTCATGCGCGCACAGCACCACGGCCCGTTGCCCCGCATCCAGCGTCCGCCCGAGCAGGCGCGGCAGCGCCGCATCCGGCCCGCCGCGAGTCAGATGATAAAACCCGATCCCGGCCATCCGTCCGGTCAGGCGAGGGGGTCGATGTCGGACTTCGGCTCGTAATGGGAGGCGACGAGGCGGTCGAGCAGACGCACCCCGAACGCGGTCGCGCCCTTCGGGGTGCGAGCGTCCGCCTTGGTCGCCCAGGCCATGCCCGCGATGTCGAGATGCGCCCAGGGGCGGCCGTCCACGAAGCGTTTCAGGAACTGCGCGCCGATGATCGCGCCGCCCTGCCTTCCGCCGATGTTCTTCATGTCGGCGATCTCCGAGCGTAGCTGCTTGTCGTAATTCTCATGCAGCGGCTGCCGCCACAGTTTCTCGCCGCATCCCTGGCCTGCTTCGATCAGGCGGTTCGAGAGGTCGTCGTCGTTGCTGAAGAGGCCGGCGTATTCGTGGCCAAGGCTGACGATGATCGCGCCGGTCAGGGTCGCGAGATCGACCATGAGGCAGGGGTCGAACCGCTCCTGGCAGTAGGCGAGCGCGTCGGCCAGCACCAGCCGTCCCTCGGCGTCGGTATTGATGATCTCGACCGTCTGGCCGGACAAACTCCGCACCACGTCCCCCGGCCTGGTCGCGCTGCCCGACGGCATGTTCTCGGTCAGACCGACGATGCCGACCGCGTTGACGGCCGCCTTCCGGCCAGCGAGCGTCGCCATCAGCCCGATCACGGCCGCCGATCCCGCCATGTCGAACTTCATGTCCTCCATGCCGCCGGCCGGCTTGATGCTGATGCCGCCCGAGTCGAAGGTGACGCCCTTGCCGATGAAGGCGAGCGGCTTGCCTTGGGAAGCGGGGGCGCCGTTCCAGCGCATGACCACCACGCGCGGCTCCTCGACGCTGCCTTGCGAGACCGCGAGCAGGGTGCGGAAGCCCGCCTCCCGCAGCTTCGGCAGGTCCAGCACCTCGATTTCGAGGCCGAGCCGCGTCAGCGTCTCGCAGCGGCGGGCGAGCTCGGTCGGGGTCAGCACGTTCGGCGGCTCGCTGACGAGGTCGCGCGCGAAGAAGACCGCCTCCGCCGTCGCGGCCAGCGGCGCCCAGGCGCGGCCGGCGCGCTCGGGCGAGGCCGTCAGCACGGACAGCGTCTCCAGTTTCGGCTTGTCCTCGGGCTTCTCCTTCGTGCGGTAGCGGTCGAAGCGATAGCTGCGCAGCACCGCGCCGAGCGCGACCGAGGCGGCTTGCGCGGCATCGAGCCCGTCGGCCGCGATCGCCGCCTCGGCGTCGCGGGCGAGCGCCACCGCGGCGTGACCTCCGGCCTCCTCCAGCACGAGCGGGGTCAGCGCCTCGGCCTTGCCGAGCCCGATCGCGACCACGCGCGCAAGACCCGCGCCGGGGGCGAGGATGGTGCAGGTCTTGCCCTTGGCGCCCTTGAACGCGGCCGCCTCCAGGGCGCGGCCAATCGTGCCGTCGGTCGCCGCGTCCAGATCGCCGAACAGGCCCGTGCGGTCCGTGCCCTCGCCAACGAGCAATGCGACGGCGCCGGACCTCGGCAGCCGAGACGGTGAGAAGGCGACGTGCAGCATGCTGGGAACGCTCCGATGGACGATGGCGGGGTTGCTCTGACGAGATGTAGCCTCGTCATGCCGCATTGCCATATCACTTCCCGCGTCCCGCACCGCAAGCGGGGGAGGTGATCGAGTTGACGCTTCTGCTCACCGCCGATCCAGATGGCATCGCCGCGGCGGCGGGGATGCTGCGCGCGGGCGCGCTCGTCGCCTTCGGCACGGAGACGGTGTACGGCCTCGGCGCGGATGCCACCGACCCGGCCGCGCTCGCCCGTGTGTTCGCGGCGAAGGGCCGTCCTCGGTTCAACCCGCTGATCTGCCATTACCCGGACGCCGATGCCGTGTTCCGTCACGTCGCGCCGAACGAGGCCGCGCGGCTGCTGGCCGGGCGCTTCTGGCCGGGGCCGCTGACCCTCGTGCTGCCGCGCGCGCCGGACTGTCCGGTGCCGCTGCTCGCGTCCGCCGGGCTGGACACATTGGCGGTGCGGGTGCCCGCGCCCGAGACCGCCCGCATGCTGCTGCGGGCGATTGGCCGGCCGGTCGCGGCGCCGTCCGCGAACCGCTCGGGCGCGGTCAGCCCGACCACCGCCCGGCATGTGCTCGCGGATCTCGGAGGCCGGATCGCGGCCGTGCTCGCCAGCGGCCCGTGCCGGGTCGGGGTCGAGTCCACCGTGCTCGACATGGCGGGCGAGCGCCCCGTCTTGCTGCGGCCGGGCGGCGTGCCGGTCGAGGCGATCGAGGCCATCATCGGCCCGGTCGAGCGCAGCGTGGCGGCGGGAGAGGCAGGCCAGACGCTGCGCTCGCCCGGCCTGATGCTGTCCCACTACGCGCCCTCGCTGCCGCTGCGGCTCGATGCCGCATCGGTCGGGGCCGATGAGGCGCTGCTGGCCTACGGTCCGGCGCTGGCGGGTGCGGGCGCGGTGTTCGATCTCAGCCGCCTGGGCGATCCGGCGGAGGCCGCGTCCCGGTTGTTCGAGGGGCTGCGCTGGCTGGACGCGGAGGGCGTCCGCCTCGGCCTCGGGCGGATCGCGGCGATGACGGTGCCGGGCGAGGGAATCGGTCTCGCGATCGTGGACCGGCTGCGGCGCGCGGCGGCCCCGCGCTAAGGGCGTCAGCTGCTGCCGATCAGTATGCCCGTCGCGAACACGAGCGCGCCGCCGAAACCCACCTGCATCGCCGCCGAGAACGGCGGCGTGTCCATGTAGCGCCACCTGATCCAGCTGATAACGGCGAGTTCCACGATCACGACCGCGATGGCGACGGCCGTGGCGGTCCAGAAGGCCGGAATCAGGAACGGCAAGGTGTGGCCGATGCCGCCAATCGCCGTCATGCCGCCGCAGATCGTGCCGCGCAGCAGCGGCGCGCCCCGGCCTGTCAGGCTGCCGTTGTCGGACAACGCCTCGGCGAACCCCATGGAGATGCCGGCGCCGATCGAGGCTGCCAAGCCGACCAGGAAGGCGTTCCACGACTCCCCGGTCGCGAAGGCGGCCGCGAACACGGGGGCAAGCGTCGAGACCGAGCCGTCCATCAGCCCGGCCAGACCCGGCTGCACCACCCGCAACAGGAACGAGCGCCGCTGCTCGTCATCCTCCCGAGCGCGGACGCCGGCCGGCAGGTTCGCCCGCTCGAGTTCTCCGGCGACGTGCTCGTGTTGCGCCTCCTGCTCGGCCAGATCGCCGAGCAACTTGCGGATGGACGCGTCTTCGGAGCGGGCGGCGGCGCGCAGATAGAATTGCTGCGCCTCCGACTCCATGCTGCGGGCGAGCCCCCGCATCGCGTCCAGCCCGAGCGGACGGATGTGCCAGATCGGCCGCCGCTGAATGAAACCGCGCACGTCCTGGCGGCGGATCAGCGGGATGTGCTCGCCGAATTTCTGCTGATAGAGGGCGATCAGCTGCCGCCGATGATCGCCCTCCTCGATCGCCATTTCACGGAAGATATTGGCCGATGCGGGATAGTCCTCCCGCAAGCCTTCCGCGATGTCGGCGTAGATGCGACCGTCCTCCTCCTCGTTGGTGATCGCCAGCGCGAGGATTTCCCTTTCCGGGAGATCAGAGAAGTTCCGCATCCGTCCAGTGTGGCGTCTGGCGCGAAGAAGTCAACAAAAGCAATGATTTGCAAATGCCTCGCAAAAACCTCCAGGCTGGCCCTGCTGGCGTCCGCGAGCCTGCTGGCTGGGTGCGGTGCGAGCCCCCTGCTGCCGGACTGCCAACCAGGCCGGGCAGCCGGACCCGACGGGGTGATGTGGGTCGTGCGCCAGGGATGGCATACGGAAGTCGCGCTGCCGGCGCAGGAAATCACCGGGCCGCTTCGGATGTTCCGCGAGGTGTTCCCGGGCGCGCGCGTGCTCGCCTTCGGGTTCGGCAAGCGGACCTTCTTCACCGCGAGGGTCGAGACACCGGCCGAACTGCTGATGGGACCGCTGCCCGGACCCTCGGCTGTGCAGATCACGGGGTTGAGCGTCGATCCGGAGGACGCCTATGACGGTCCGGTCGCCGCGATTGCGCTGCCGCCGGGCGGCGCGTCCCGGCTGTCTGCCTATCTTTGGAACGCGATCGGCAAGACGCAGGCGGGCAGGCCGCGACTGATCGCTCCAGGGCTGTTTCCTGGCAGCCTGTTCTACGCGGGCGCGCGCCGATACGGCCTGGCCTTCACGTGCAACACCTTCACGGCGGCGGCCGTCGAAGCGGCGGGATTCTCCGTGTCGCCTCGGGATGTGGTCTGGGCGGCGGGCGCAATGGATGCGGTGGCCGCAACCCGCCGAGCGTGCCGGATGCCCGGCGCGGCCGCCTCATGAAGCGGCGGATCAGCGGCAGGGTGGCGCCGTGCCATCGCTGCACACGGCCCCCTGGCCCGACGGCACGACGATGACACGAGTGTGGGACGGCGGTGAGCCGCCTCCGAAACTGGAGCTGCAACCTGCCGCGAGGGCAGCGCCGCAAAGAGCGGCCATCAGGGTCAGAAGCGTCTTCGGCCGCTTGAGGCGTGTCATGGTCCGATCTCCCGTCCGTTTCAGTGGCGGAAATGCCGCATGCCTGTAAACACCATCGCGACCCCGGCCGCGTCGGCGGCCTCGATCACCTCCTGGTCGCGGACCGAGCCGCCGGGCTGGATGACCGCCGTCGCGCCGGCGGCGATCACCGCTTCCAGCCCGTCCGCGAACGGGAAGAAGGCGTCCGAAGCGGCGACGCTCCCGCGGGTCAGCGGCTCGGGCAGGCCGGCCGCCCGCGCCGCCTCGGCGCCTTTCCAGGCGGCGATGCGGGCGCTGT
Source organism: uncultured Alphaproteobacteria bacterium (assembly GCA_963777325.1). GTDB lineage: Bacteria > Pseudomonadota > Alphaproteobacteria > Acetobacterales > Acetobacteraceae > JAFAXA01. The sequence continues at coordinate 16,273 of CAVZQE010000026.1, forward strand.
CCACCCGGCTCATCTGGCCCGCGCCGATGCCGACCGTCGCGCCGTCGCGCGCATAGACGATGGCGTTCGACTTAACGTGCTTGCAGACCCGGAAGGCGAACACGAGGTCGGCCAATTCCGCGCCGGTCGGCGCGCGCCTTGTGACCACCTTCAGCGCCCCGGACGTGATCCGGCCCGCATCGCGGCTCTGGGCAAGAAAGCCGCCCGCCACGCTGCGAAAGCTGAGCCCCGGCGCTTGCGAGTCGGGCAGGCCGCCCGTGAGCAGCAGGCGCAGGTTCTTCTTGCGCGCCAGCACCGCGCGCGCCGACTCGTCCGCGTCCGGGGCGATGATGACTTCGGTGAAGATCGACGCGATCTTCAACGCCGCCGCTTCGTCGAGCGCGCGGTTCAGCGCGACGATGCCGCCGAAGGCGGAGACCGGATCGCAGCGGAGCGCCCGCTCCCAGGCCTCGGCGAGCGACGCGCCGGTCGCGACCCCGCAGGGATTGGCGTGCTTGACGATCACGACGCCCGGCGCCTCGATCTCGGCCACGCACTCGAAGGCGGCGTCCGTGTCGTTCAGGTTGTTGTAGGACAGCTCCTTCCCCTGCACCTGCCGCGCCGTCGCGACGCCCGGCCGCGCGTCCGTGACGTAGAAGGCCGCATCCTGATGCGGGTTCTCGCCATAGCGCAGCGTCTGCCGCAGCGTGCCGGAGACGGCGAGCCGCTCTGGAAACTTCGTCCCCTCCTGGTGCGCGAACCAGGAAGCGATGGCGGCGTCGTAGGCGGCGGTGCGCGCAAACGCTCCGGCGGCGAGGCGGCGGCGGGTGGCGAGTGTGGTGCCGCCAAGCGAGGCCAGCTCCGCCGCCACGGTGTCGTACTGCGAGGGATCGGTCAGGACCGCAACATGCGCGTGGTTCTTGGCGGCGGCGCGGATCAGCGCCGGGCCGCCGATGTCGATCGTTTCGATGCAGTCCCCGGCGGGTGCGCCGGAGGCGGCGGTCGCCTCGAACGGGTAGAGGTTGACCGCCACGATGTCGATCGGCGCGATCGCGTGCGCCTGCATCTGTTCGACATGCTCGGGGAGGTCGCGGCGGCCGAGAATGCCACCGTGGATCTGCGGCACCAGCGTCTTGACCCGGCCGTCGAGGATCTCGGGGAAGCCGGTGTGGTCGGAAACCTCCGTCACCGCCACGCCCGCGTCACGCAGGGCCTGCGCCGAGCCGCCCGTCGAGAGAATCTCGGCCCCAAGTGCGGCCAGCGCGCGCGCGAACTCCGGGACGCCGGTCTTGTCGGAAACGGAAATAAGCGCCCGGCGGGGAACGACGAGGTCGGCCATCTGCGCGGCTCGCTCGTGCGTCAGAGCGCCGCCAGCACCGACTGCGCCTTGCTCGCGTCGAAGCCGCCGGGCGGCTCGACCGCGAGATGCGTTACCTTGCCGTCCTGGGCCACGAGGGCGAAACGCTGGCAGCGGACGCCTAAGCCCCGGCCGACCAAGTCGAGCTCGAGCCCGAGCGCGCGGGTCAGGACGCCGGAGCCATCCGAAAGCATCGTGATGTCCTCGGGGTTCACGCCCTGATCCTTCGCCCAGGCCGCCATGACGAACTGGTCGTTCACCGCCATGCAGATGATCCGGTCGACGCCCTTCACCTTGAACGCCGCCGCGTTCTCGATGAAGCCGGGCAGGTGCCGGGCGCTGCAGGTCGGGGTGAAGGCGCCTGGCGTTCCGAACAGGACGACCTTCTTGCCCTTGAACAACGCGTCGGTGTTCACCTCCTTCGGCCCGTCCGGCGTAGCCAACACCACCTTAGCGGAAGGGATGGTGTCGCCGACCTTGATCGTCATGCGTCCTCGCTCGCTGCGTTCGCCCTGCTCGCGCACTCCTAGTCGGATCACGCCTTGATGTCACGCGAGCTTGCAGGCCGTGCCGGACCGCACCAGATTGCGCAAAATGGATGATCCGGATCCAAGCGGCCCCGATGACGCCCTGTTCCTGACCGGGAACGTGCTGATCGCCATGCCGGCGATGGCCGACCCTCGTTTCACGCAGAGCGTGATTTACGTTTGCGCTCACACCGAGGACGGCGCGATGGGCATCGTGCTGAACCGTCCGATCGAGCGGCCGAGTTTCGACGATCTGCTGATGCAACTCGATGTCGAACCGACGCCGCCCGCGCGTCGCATCCGCCTCTGCGCGGGCGGTCCGGTGGACAACAAGCGCGGTTTCGTCCTGCACACCTCCGACTGGACCGGAGATGGCAGCCTGCGCGTGACGGACGGCTTGGCGCTCACCGCCAGCCTCGACGTGCTGAAAGCGATCGCGGAAGGCAACGGACCACGCGAAGGATTGCTCGCGCTCGGCTACGCTGGGTGGGGGCCGGGCCAGCTCGACGCCGAAATGCAGCAGAACGCCTGGCTGTGCGTCGTGCCGGACGAAAAGCTGCTGTTCGACGCGGACAGCGACACGAAATGGCGGCGGGCGCTGGCCAGGCTCAAAATCGATCCGCTGCTTCTCTCGGGCGAAGCCGGGCACGCCTGAACGCTGCACCGCGCCTACGCAAAGCGTGACCGGGCGGCTTCCCTCCCGCCGCGAACCGCAATCCTGGCTGCTCCGTTGCTGTCACGCGCCCGATGGCCGGCCCGAACGAGACCGGCCGGGCGAAATGGGGAAATCATGATGCGTAGTCTTCTTTTGGCGTCCGCCATGACGATGGGGCTCGGATTGGGCCTGGCGGGGACGGCCATCGCGCAGACCTCGCCGGGAGCGGGCGTTGGCACGGGCACGGGCAGCGCGGGCGCAACCGGCGGTAGCACGATGGGCGAGGGCGGCAGAGGCAGCCTGGGCGGCAGCGGCAGCGGTAGCGGCAGTATGGGCACGGTCGGCGCGACCAGCGGCGGCAGCATGGGGACGGGCACGTCCGGCCCCGGCACGGGTGGCGGGGCCATGGGCGCCGGCCACACGGGAGCGGGCGCGGGCAGTTCGATGGGGACCGGCGCGGGCGGCGGCGCCGGGACCGGCAGTGTCGGCGGCAGCGGCGGCGGCAGCGGCGGCGGCTCCGGGAAGTAGGACTACCAGACGAAGCGCGGGATGCAGGCCGCCGGCGCCAGGCCTGCCTCCCGCGCCGCCGCCTCGCGGAGCGCCGGATCGTGGCCCAGGGCTTCGGCATGGATGCCGCCCAGCACCCAGCAGGAGGCGATGCCCGCGTTGCTCGCGCCCGCGACGTCGGTGCGGAGCGAGTCGCCAACGGCGAGTACGCGTCCGGCCGCGACGCCCAGCATGTCGAGCACCGGGCCGTAGATCGCGGCATCGGGCTTGCCGACCGACCGGACCACACCGCCGGCCGCCTCGTAGTGCAGGGCCAGCGTGCCGGCGCAGATCACCCGCGCGCCGCCCCGGATCACTTCGAGGTCGGGGTTGGCGCAGACCATCGGCAGGCCCTGGCGGCGGCACGCGTCCAGCACCGGGAGGAATGGCGCGAGACTCGATGGATCGCTCTCGTCGTCCGGCCCGGTGTTGAGCACGAAGCTCGCTTCCGCGGGGGTGGCGACCGGAACGGCGCCGGTGCCCTCGAACACGTTGCGGTCGCGGGCGGGACCGAGATGGAACATCCTCTCGCCCAATCCCCGCCACCATGCATCCGGCCGGTCCCGCAAGGCCGCGTGCGTCGCCTCGCCGCTGGTCATGATCGCCGTGTAGAGGCGATCGGGAATGCCCATGGCGCGCATGCCCGCGCGCGCGACCTCCGCCCGTCGCGGCGCGTTCGAGAGCAGGACCGACCGCTTGCCGAGCGCGGCGAGCCGCCCGAGGCAGTCCATCGCGCCCTCGTATGGCGTCACGCCGTCATGGATGACGCCCCAGAGGTCGATGACGAAGCCGTCATAGGCGCCGGCCAGGGGCGCGAAGCCGGTCAGGTGTCGCACGAATGCTCCTCCGCGATGCGTTCCGCCTCGACCCCGACGGCGTCCCGCACCGAGGCGAAGCCCTCCGCCCGCAGCGCCTCCGCCAGCTCGCGCAGCAGGCGCGGAACGAGCGCCGGGCCGGCGTAGGCGAGCGCCGTGTAGAGCTGCACGAGGCTCGCGCCGGCCTTGATCTTCAGCAGCGCCTCCCGCCCCGTGGTGACGCCGCCGCAGCCGATCAACGTGAGCCGCCCCGCCGAGGCCAGCGCGGCGCGGGCGAGCATCGAAGTGGACGCGCGGAACAGCGGCGGGCCGGACAGGCCGCCGCTCTCGGCGCGCGCGGGCGAGCGGAGCGAGGCGGGCCGGGCGACGGTCGTGTTCGAGACGATCAGCCCATCGGCCCCGGACGCGACCGCCGTCTCCACCACCGCTCGCATGCCGGCCTCGGCGAGATCGGGGGCGATCTTGACGAGGAGCGGCGGACGGACCGGCACCTTCACCGTGATGGCCTCCAGGATCGAGCCAAGCCGGGCCTCGCCCTGCAGGTCGCGCAGGCCGGGCGTGTTCGGGGAGGAGACATTGACCGCGATGTAGTCGGCGTGGGGCGCGACGGCGGCGACCAGCGCCGGGTAGTCCCGTTCGGGGTCGGCGCCCTCCTTGTTGATGCCGATATTCGCCCCCAGCGGCACCGTCGCCCGCGCCCGCGCGGCGGCCAGGTTGGCGACATAGGCGTCGAGCCCGCCATTGTTGAAGCCCAGGCGATTGACGATGGCGCGGTCCTCGCCCAGCCGGAACAGCCGGGGCCGCGCATTGCCGTCTTGCGGGCGGGGCGTAACGGTTCCGGTCTCGATGAAGCCGAAGCCGAGCCGCGCCAGGCCGCCGACGGCGGCCGCGTCCTTGTCGAACCCCGCCGCCAGGCCGAGCGGGTTCGGGAAGGACAGGCCGAGCGCTTCCGTCCTGAGCGCGGGCTCGGCATCGGCGGCGGCGCGTCCGGCGACGCCGAGGCGGAGCGCATGCAATGCCAAGGCGTGCGCGCGCTCGGGATCGAGGCGGCGCAGCAGCGGCAGCACGGCGGAAGCGAGCGCGGGCGTCATGGCGAGGGCGTTCTGCCCGAGCGCCGGGCCGCTGCAAAGCGCGGGCATTGCGTTTCCGCCCGCAAGCCCCGATCTTCGGCGCGATGTATCACGAGCCTTACCTCCAGACGTGCTGCCGATCGGCGCTGCACCGGCTCACTCTGGTCGGCCAGGGCGGACGGCCGCCGGGGCTGAAGGACGGTCCCTGCCTCGCGCGGCTGACCGGCATGGGCCTCGCGGAAGAGCGGCCGGACGGCCGGTTCCAGATCACCCCGGCCGGCCGCGCCCGTCACGCAAGCGAGATCCTCAAAGGCCGCGCCGCCTGAGGCTCAGGTGAGCGCCGCCGTTCGCACGTCCCTGCCGCTGCTCGCGACCGAGACGATCCGGCCGCCATCGGACGCCGAGAGCATCATCATATCGCCCTGGGCGAGCATGTCGGCCGCATCGCCGAAATAGCCAGGCGCCTCGACCGCTCCCAGCGGGTCCGCCGCCTTGTAGTGCCACAGCGTGAAGCCGTTGGCGTAGGAGAGCACCGACAGGTTCCGTACGGCGAAGGCCATATGTCGCTTCCTTCCGAAACGAAAAAGGCCGCCGCCCGGACGGGCAGCGGCCTCAAGGATTTCAGCCCAGCGGACGTAGTTCGCCCGTTGGCGGGACCGGTTTAGCCGGACGGAAAAGCGGCTGTCAAAGGATTTTTTTCCCAATTATCCCTTTGACAAAGTAGCGCTGGCCTATCATAAAAGCCGGGAAGTCAAGAGACGGGAACGGCCATGACGATCAACCTCGACAACCCCATCTTCAAAGACGACGAGGCGGCTCGCGCCTACCTAGAGGAAGTCCGCTGGCCGCATGGTCCGTTCTGCCCACACTGCGGTTCGGTTGATGTGCTCCGCATGGAAGGCAAGGCGCATCGCCCCGGCCTGTTTCATTGCCGTGGTTGCAAAGATCAGTTCTCCGTCACGGTCTGCTCGGTCATGGAGCGCAGCCATATCCCGCTCCGCAAGTGGGTGCTGGCCGTCCATTTGATGACTTCCAGCAAAAAGGGCATGTCGGCTCACCAGCTCCATCGCACGCTTGGCATCACCTACAAGGCTGCGTGGTTCATGGCGCATCGCATCCGCGAGATGATGACCGATCCCAATCCAACCCCGCTCGGCGGCGAGGGCAAGGTCGTGGAAGCAGACGAGGCGTATCACGGCAAAAAGGAAATCCCGACGCCCAGCAAACATCGTGCTGGTCGCCCCTATCTCCGCAAGGGCAAGGCCGCTGAGAAGCGTCCGATTGTCGGCCTGGTGGAGCGTGGAGGCGAAGTCTGTGCCATGTCCATGCCTCGCGTGACGGCAGCAAACGTGACCGAGGTGCTGAGGACGAGGGCCGACCGCAAAAGCCGCCTGCATACTGACGAAAGCAGGCTCTATATCGAAGCAGGCGGCGAATTCGCCGCGCACGAGACGGTCAAGCACTCGGCCAAGGAATACGCCCGTGGCGACGTAAACACGAACAGCATTGAAGGCTTCTTCGGCATTTTCAAGCGCGGGATGACCGGGATTTACCAGCACTGCGGCGAGCAGAACCTTGATCGCTACCTCAGTGAATACGCCTTCCGCTACAACAACCAAGCGCCTTACCTACCGGCGGATTAGTGACGCCTAAAACACCAAGGCAATTAGTGAGGACTTTTGTAAAATGGCGCGATTCTTTGACAACGCCCGGGTTGCGACCCAAAAATAAGAATGCTGGCTAGGAAGTCCCGCCTTTGTCCGAGTCGGGATAAAAACCGCATTGCTCGGAGTTGTGACGTATATGGTCATTGCTTACTGCCATGGAGGCCCGTTAGACTTATGGCCATGGCTAGCCAGGACAGCGGCCCCAGAACACCGGTCATCCGCTCGCTCCGGCTGCCGAATGGCGACCGGATCGTGACAATGAGAGAATCAACTTTTAGCGCGGCGTTGAAGGCCGCAGGCAACGCTCTGCGAGAAGAGCGCTCAAAGAGCACCGCATCCAGAAAAGCCGGTGACGGACCCAAGACCCGGAGCGGCTGAACACAGTCGCGCGTTCGAGGAGCTTGTAGCGGCCCCGAGGATGTTGTCGGACTCATCGCCTACAGCCTCTACAAGTCGAATATTCGGGAACGGGTTTGCCGTGGTGAGGACGTGCCGCGCACGAGCCGCAATCCAACTACGGTCGAGATCAATGCCTTTCGCCAGAACGCCGAGCGGGTACTGGAACGATATGGCCAGCAGGTCATCGCCGATGCGGCTCCGCAGATCGCAGAGGAGGCGAGGGGGAACGCAACGGATAAAATTCTCTCCACGATCCGAGACAGAACTCGCGCTTGGCCGGCTGTTGGCTACGGCGTGGCGGCCTGGTTCATTTCGATCTTTATCACGATCGTCGTTGTCCTGGCCGCGCCCGGATGGGTGGTGCAGCTCACGAGCCATGTTAACCAGTCCGAACAATCCGCATCTAAGCACTAAGCGACCAGCGTGTAAGTGGAATTCCTCCCTGGAATGATGGTCGAATTGCAAAAAAGCAATCGGGCCACGCTCACCGTGAAGCAGGACCGGATGATTCCCGGCTGCGTTTTGACCCAGGAGACGAAACGGAAGCGCGCTTAGTTTGATCCGCTTCGGGCGTCAGCTTGGCGGCCGGGGTGGTTTTTTTCGGCGTCGTCAGCATCCGCCTCAGCGTTTCAGCCGCGTGACGTTCGGCCTCTTCCTTCGGAAGTTCGCCGGAAGGTAAATTGCTCGCCATGACAAGTGCCTCAAAATCAGCCCGCGCATCCTATATGGCGCTCAGGCGTCGCCTTCCACTAAAAATCCCGACCGACCCCTACCTTCAGGCGCTCGGATTGTTTGTTACGGTCTTCGCAGAAGCCGAGGCCATGCTAGGCCGTGTGGACGGATAGCAGAAAGTATGTGGTGAGGGATTCCCGAATCGGCGTTTTGTCGAATCAATGGGTGACCGGCAACTGGGAGCCGGGCCATGCTGACGGGAATGACCGAGGAGGACTGGGACATCGTGCTGCGGGTGTTCGACGCGGCGCAATCGCGGCGAGGCGAGCCTGGGCATGACGACCGGACGTTTTTGGAAGCGCTGCACTTCTTCACGGTTCACAACATCACGTGGCGGGCGCTTCCGGCGGAATACGGCAACTGGAACAGCGTCTGGAAACGGTTTTGGCGGCTCAGCCGTTCGGGTGTGTTCGAGGCCTTCTTTCAAATCCTGGCGGAAACCAGCAAAACGGCGCACTTGGTGCAGATGTTCGACAGCACCGTGGTGCGGGCGCATGTCTCGGCTGCCGGCGCAAAAGGGGGCGGGAAAATCAAGCGCTCGGCCGTTCGCGAGGCGGGTTTTCGTGCAAGATCCACCTCAAGACGGACTTCGACGGCCTGCCCATCGCATTCCACCTGACCGGCGGGGAGGCCAGCGATTGCACTCAGCTGGAGACCTCTCTCGACATCGGTCCCGACATCAGGCCGCGCGCGGCGATCACCGACAAGGGCTATGACTCGGCGGCGAACCGCGCTGCCTGCCGCAGGCGCGGCATCATTCCGGTGATCCCGCATCGCGAGAACGCCAAGAACAAGCCCCGTTTCTTTCCGAAGTTGCTCTACAAGACCCGCGCTCGGATCGAGCAAGCCGTCGGCAAGCTAAAACGGTTCAAGCGCATCGCCCTACGCTGCGAAAAAACCGCCGAGAGCTATGCCGGTCTCGTCGGCTTCGCCTGCGGGCTCAATCTTGATCAAATCCGTCCACACGGCCTAGAGTTAAGACGAAGGATTATCTCTATTGGCGTGACCAGCCATGGCTATATACACCTCCTCAAGCAACTGGCGCGTCCCCAGAGATTCGTAGCCAGCCTCAAACATATCCAGCCCAGCCTGGATCGTCGCCTCAGAAACCAAAACATCAGAAGCTTTCGTCAGCCCAGAAGCGTGCCCTCCGTGAGAAGGGCGAGTCTCCCCCTGAGTAACCGGCCTGTCACGCGAGGGATTCTTTCCCATGGTATCGCTACTTTGTCAAAGGGATAATTGGGATTCTTTCCCATACAAGCTCTCGACCGCAGACCGCCGCGCAGGCTGCCCGATCATGCGGCCACCAAAGCACGGACGCCCTCTCCCGGGCGGGGAGAAGGCGCCATGAGATCGGCACTCCTGATCGGCGCTGTTCAGCCCACGATGCC
>CAVZQE010000027.1:0-32842 GCA_963777325.1 uncultured Alphaproteobacteria bacterium
TTTCGCGGGCTATGTCGTCGCCTTCGTCGTGCTGGTCCTCGTGCTGATGGGGTTGTTCCTCGCCTGACGCCTCAGCGGCCCCGCAACAGGTCCGCCGCCGGCGCGCCGCCGAGCACGTCCCCTCCCGGCCCCGCCAGCATGTTTCCGACCCGGCCGGAGCGCCGTTCCGACCCGCACACGGCGCCGCCCGGCGGCGGCGCGGGCACGTCGGCGTAGAGCTGGCCGGCGATGCCCTTCGGCACGCCGGGCAGACCGGCGAGGTCGAGCTGGAGCGGGATCGTTTGGGTGGCGGCCGGGTAGCTGGCGCAATCCGCCGGCTGCGCCGCCGCGATGCCGAGGGACGCCGGCAGCGCGAGGAGGCCGAGTGCTACGCGGATCATGGCGAGCAGGATGCGCCGGGTTTTCTTGAGAGAGTGTGATTACGTCAGATTGCGTCGATTTTGGCCGGTGGCCGGCTTTGGTGGATTCCGGTCCGGCGGCTTTCAGGCAGCCGAAGCCCTAAGCTGACGTTCGCTATCCAATCGCGATGCCGGCGAACCGAAGCTTGTTCCCTACTCGCGCTGGAGCGCTTTGACGACGGCTTGACCGAGCGCATGAGCGCTCCCCGGGTTCTGGCCAGTGATCAGCCGGCCGTCCTCGACCACGTGGCTGGCGAACGGGATGAGAGCCTTGCCATAGTCGCCACCGTGCTCGCGCAGCCGGTCCTCCAGGCTGAAGGGCACAGCCTGATCTCGCTTCGCAAGTTCCTCCTCTTTCCAGGAGAAGCCGGTTAGCTTGCGGCCGGAGATGAGCAGGCTGCCGTCGCTCAGCCGGACGTTGAGCAGGCCGCAGGGGCCGTGGCAGACCGCCGACACGATCTTGTTCGCCTCATAGAAGTTCGCGATGAGCTTCGCGAGATCCGAACTCTCGGGGAAGTCGAACATCACCCCGTGCCCACCCGTCAGGTAGATCGCGTCATAGTCGGCCACCTTGGCATCGGCGACCTTCATCGTGTTGTCGAGAAGGTTCATGTACTCGCGGTCCTCGTAGTGCTTGGAGACCGCGCCCTCCAGGCCGACCGCGGTGGCGAGTTCACTCGTCACCAGGCTCTCGGGGTCGATCGGGATCTTGCCGCCCGAGGGGCTGGCGATGTCCATCTTGTACCCGGCCTTCTCGGCCACGTCCCAGAAGTGCGTCAGCTCGCTGAGCCACAGGCCGGTGCGGTACCCGACCTTCTGATATTCGTCGGCGTTGGTGACGATGATCAGGATGCGGTTGGTTGCGGGCACGTCGGCTTCTCCCCTGAACCATGAAAGCAGTTTTTGTCCCTCGCGTGCATATAGGTGACAAAGCCCGTCACCTATGGCTGCTTCTTGGCTGAGCCGGAGCATCCGGCGATGATCGAGCGGGTCGAAGCCAGTATTCCGCTCAGGCTCCCAGCTGCCAGGACAAGGCAAACCCTGGGCCTCCTCCCGTCACAGCGCCCGTTTTCGCAGTCCGCCTTTGCCGTGCGGCGCCGAGGCGAGCAGGGCGGGCAGGAAGACGAGGCTCGCGACCAGGGTGCAGCCGAGGCTCACGAGCAGCAACTCCCCCATGCTGGCGGTGCCGGGATGCTTCGACAGCGCCAGCGAGCCGAACGCCGTCGCCGTGGTCAGCGCCGAGAACAGGATCGCGCGCGCCGTCGGCGAGCCGACCACGTCATGGCGTCCCGCCCGCCAGTTCATCACGAAATAGACGTTGAACGACACGCCGACCCCGAGCAGCAGCGGCAGCGCGATGATGTTCGCGTAGTTCAGCGGCATCGGCAGCGCCACCGCCAGGATCACGGTCATCAGCGACGACATCAGCAGCGGCGCGAGCACGAGCGCCACGTCGAGGATGCGGCGGAGCGCCACCGCCAGGATCACGGCGATGGCGATCAGCGCGAGGATCGCCGCCTTCCGGAACGAGTTGACGATCGTGTCGCTGGTCGCCTCGATCGTCACGGCCGACCCGCCGGCATCGGGAGCGACGGCGGCGACCTGATCCACGAACCGGTGCAGTTCGTTGGTGCCGCGCGCCTCCGGTTTGGGCACGACCTGGATGCGCGCCTGTCCGTTCGGCAGCAGCCAGTCGCGGGTGATCTCGGGCGGCAGGTCGGCAAGCGTGACCGGGCGCGCCTCGAGGGCGGTGCGCAGCTGGTCCAGCTGCATCGGCAGGAAGCGTGTCAGCGCCTGGTTCGCGGCCATCACGACCGCATCCGGCGCCGCGCTCAGCGCCCGCAGATCGCCGGCGATCGGCACCAGCGGGCTGTCCGCCGGCACCTTCGGCAAGGCAAGCTGGATTTGTTGCAGCGCCGTCGACGCGGCCATCCGGATCTGATCCGGCGTGACCGGCGCCGCGGCCTCGTGCGGCGCGAGGGTCGGGCCGAGGATGCTCGCGGCGTCCGCGATCAGCGCGAGCTTCGGCGCCTGATCGGCGGGAACGAAGCTGTTGACGGTCATGACGTCGCCGACGAGCGGCAGCGCCCGCAGCCGGTCGGCGAGGCTCGCGGCGGCGGCGGCGTTCGGCGTCAGGATGTCGATCGTGAACGGGTTGGTCACGGGGTTGTCCATCAGGTCGTAGAGCGTCCGCATCGCCTCCGTGTTCGGGTTCTTCGTGTGCAAGGGATCGGAATCGAAGGCGAGTGTGGGCGCCAGGACGCAGCCGAGAACTGCGACCGCCGCGAACAGGGCGAGGATGGGCCACCGGCGGCGCTGGATCAGGCGGTCGAGCGGCGCCGCCCAGGCGATGCTGATCGAGGCGGCCTTCTCGATCGGCCGGAACAGGGTGATCGCGGCCGGCAGGAACAGGAGCGTGCAGAGAAAGGCGATCAGCATGCCGACGCCCGCGATCAGCCCGAGTTCGGCGACTCCCCGGAAGTCGGTCGGGACGAAGGCGAGAAATCCGGCCGCCGTCGCCGCCGCCGCGACGAGGATCTGAACGCCCACCCGGAGGCCCGTCTCGCGCATCGCGATATCGGCGTCGGCATACCGAAGCCGCATGCCCCGGTAGCGCACGCTGAACTGGATCGCGAAATCGACGGCGATGCCGACGAACAGGATGCCGAAGCCGACCGAGACGAGGTTGAGCGTCCCGACCGCGACGGAGGCGAACAGCAAAGTGAGCATCAGCCCGAGGCCGAGGGTCATCAGGATCGGCACGATCAGCCGCCAGCTATGCACGGCGAGGAACAGCCAGAGCGTGATCAGCACGAGGCTGACGACCATGCCCTCGACCGCGCCCTCGGCGACGGTCGAGAACTCCTCGTCGGCGAGCGCGACGTTGCCGGTGATCCGCACCCGCGCGTCGCCCGATTTGACGAAGGGGAGTCCGGACGCGGCCTGGCGGATGGCGTCGGTCGCGGCCTTGCCGGGGGCCAGCGCGCCGAAGTCGAGCTTCGGCTGCACGAGAACGAATTTATACTTCCCCGCGAGTTCCTGAGCCCCGCCGCCGAGCAGCTTGGACCAGGAGAGCGGCTGCGGATGACCGGCGAGCGTGCCGGCCATCACCCTGTGGAAGCCGTCGAGGGCCGCCGTGTATGGGCCGAAGTCGGCCTCGCCGTGCTGCGCGCCCATGCCGAGCAAGGCGAGGGAGGCGAACAGGCCGCGCGCGGTCGGATCGGCGACGAGCTGGCCGAGGAAGGGCTGGGCGTCGATAGTGCCGTTCAGCAGGTGCTCCAGCTGCTTCTGGTCCAGGAACAGCAGGCCCTCGCGGGCAAAAAACGGAGAGGCGTCGGGCCGGGTCACGCTGCGGAAATGCATGTGGTCGGCCGACAGCGCGGCCGCGAGCGAGGCCGCCGTCGCTTCGGCCGCCTCGGGCTGGCGGGCGTCGATCACGATCGCGAGCACGTCAGCGAATTGCGGGAAGTCGCGGTCGAACTCCTTGGCTCGCTGCCGCCACGGCAGGCTTTCCGCGAACATCTTGTCCGTGTCCGTCGAGACGCCAAGATGGTTCGAGGCATACCAGCCGGAGAAGGCGGCCAGCGCCAGCGAGATGGCCACGACGACGAGGGCATGGCGACGGCTGAACTCGACCAGCCCGACGAGGATCCGCTGAAACATCATGCAGTGTCGGTCATCCGCTGGAAGGGCGCGCGGGCGCGGGCATCGGAGCGGGAGCTAGATATGCGGTTCGCGCGCCAGGGTCCATGCCCGGGTCCAATGCCCGGTCCATGCCCCGTGCATGCCGCCCCCAAGCTACGGACGGGCCGCGCGATCGCGCCGGAACATCAGCCACATGGCGCCGCCGATCGTCAGCACGGTGATGGCGCCCGCGATCTGCAGGATTCGCAGGATCGCGAGCGTGTAGCGGCCGGTGTGCGGGTCGAAGTGAAAGCAGAGCAGCACGATCGGCAGCACCGCTTTCTGCAAGGCGTTCTCCCCGGCGGCGACGAGGCCGAGGCGGACGTCCCCGGCCTGATAGCCGACCCCCAGCAGATAGCCCGAGACGCGGCCCTTCGGCGTCACGAACACGATGCCGGCCGGGTGCAGGAACTGCTTGAGCGCCGGGTCGAAGCGGCTGCGGAACCCGACGGTATCGGCCACATCCTTGATCGTGGCGGCGTCGGCGGTGAGATAGTGCCACCCCTGGGCCGCGCCGGGCAGCGGAAAGGCTGCCATGTCGCGCGCATGGGCGGCGGCGGCATCCGAGGTGGTCTCCGCCGGGTCGATGCTGAGGGTGATCAGGGTGTAGTCCTGTCCCGCGACCAGGCCCGCGCCCCCGAGCGCCTGGAACAGATCCGATAGCACCACCCCGCAGATATTCGGGCAGTGATAGTAGACGAGCGCGAGGACCGCGGGCTTGCCGTGGAGCAGGCTGCCGATGGTCCTCTCCCGGCCGGCCTGGTCGCGCACGGTTGCCGAGAGCGGCAGTTGCGCGCCGATGTTCTGGCGATAGGCGAAGGCGCCGAGGTCGTCCTGCTCCAGGGCCTGGACGGGCGCGCTGGCCAGGATCAGCGTCAGGAGTAGAAGGACGGCCCGGGCGAACCCCGCCATCCGCGAGCCGTTCTGCCCCGACGGAGGACATTGATGCTCAAGATCCGCATGCTGCAACCCCATGACCCACTCCCGGAAGGCGCGGGCAAGACCCTGACGGTCCTGCGCCGGCTCGAAGAGGATACGCCGGGACGGACGACGGTCGAAATCATCCTCTCGGGACGGCCGGGCGCGCATGAGACCACCACGCCCATGCGCCCGGACGGCACGCCGATGAACTTGCGCGAGGCGGTGCATTCGGCGCGTGCCGTCGCGCAGTCGGAAGGCGTCGAGGTGATCCATGTGATCGACCGGGCCGCCGGGCCGCGCGAACGCGACATCCTGCGTCATCACGGCGACCACTCCATTCATATGGACGATCTGGACGACTACGATCTCGAGGATGGCGAGCGCGGGTCGGATATGCGGGACCGGCGAGGCTAGCGCGCACCTAGCGCGCCCGGGGCGTTTGCCTTCCGCCGCCGGCGCCCGTAATCTCCCTCGCATGTCTCTCCGGCTCGCCACGACGACGCGAATTATCCGCCCGGCTGCTTAGCAGCCGGGGCTTTCGCGTGTTCCGTGTGGCTTTTCAGAGTTGGAGAGTTTCCTGTGTTCCTCGATGACGGTTCGGCCAACGAGCCGAGCACATTATCGGTCCGCTTCATGGTCGATGCGGACCCTTCGCCCGGCCTGCTGCCGCGTCTGCTCCAGCCGCTCGCGAAGCGCGATCTCATACCGGACAGGATGTGGTCGCATCGCGGCGCGTCGGTCATGCATGTCGAACTCGCGCTCCACGCGGTTCCGGCCGGATGCGTGGGGCTGATCGAGGGCAACCTCCGGCAGGTGGTCGGCGTCCGCAACGTGGCCCGCGTGCAGCAAGCGACGTTGCGGCAAGTCGCCTGACGCTACTCGATTTCAGGCCTGGGCGGCATAGCCAAAAGCCGGTTTCGGGGCCAAGTACGGGCCGCTGCCTGGCTGCCGGAGACACCGCCCGATGTACGGCTACGACGCCCTGTTCCTGGCCCGCGCCCAGTTCGCCTTCACGGTCGGCTTCCACATCGTGCTGCCGGCGTTCTCGATCGGGCTCGCGAGCTATCTCATGGTGCTGGAAGCGCTGTGGCTGCGAACCGGCAAGCAGGTCTATCTGGACGTTTTCCAGTACTGGCTGAAAATCTTCGCGCTCAGCTTCGCGATGGGCGTCGTCTCCGGCTTGGTCATGTCGTACGAGTTCGGCACCAACTGGGCCAACTATGCCGACAAGGCCGGACCGGTCGTCGGCCCGCTGATGGCCTACGAGGTGCTGACCGCCTTTTTTCTCGAGGCGGGCTTTCTCGGCATCATGCTGTTCGGCATGAACCGGGTCGGCCGCGGGCTGCACTTCTTCGCGACCGTGCTGGTCGCGATCGGGTCCCTGACGAGCGCCTTCTGGATCTTGTCGGTCAATTCCTGGATGCAGACGCCGGCCGGGTACACGCTTGCGCCGGACGGCCGTTTCCTGCCAGCGAGCTGGCTCGCGATCATCTTCAATCCGTCGTTCCCGTACCGTCTCGTGCACATGGTGCTGGCGTCCTATCTGAGCGTCGCGTTCTTCGTCGGCGCCGTCGGGGCGTACCACCTGCTGCGCAGCCCCCGGAACGGCGCCGCGCGGACGATGTTTTCGATGGCGATGTGGATGGCGGCGGTCGTCGCGCCGATCCAGATCGTCGCCGGCGACATGCACGGCATCAACACGCTCGAGCATCAGCCGGCGAAGATCGCGGCGCTCGAAGGAGACTTCAATTCGGTGCCCGGCCAGCCGCTGATCCTGTTCGGCTGGCCGAACATGAAGACCGAGACGACCGACTACGAGGTCGCCATCCCGCATCTCGGCGCCTTGGTCCTGACGCATACGTGGAACGGCTCGATCAAGGGCCTGAAGGACTTTCCTCCCCAGGACCGGCCGTATTCGCCGACGGTCTTCGTCGCCTTCAGGCTGATGGTGGGTCTCGGCTTTCTGATGGCGGCGGTCGGCCTCGTGTCGCTGTGGCTGCGCTGGCGGGGGAGACTGTACGAAACGCGCTGGCTGCAACGCCTCGCTGTTTTCATGGCGCCGGCCGGATTCGTCGCGCTGCTGTCCGGCTGGACCGTGACCGAGGTCGGGCGTCAGCCCTTTACCGTGTATGGCATGCTGCGGACGGCGGACAGCGTGTCGCCGATCGCGCTTCCCGGCATCGCGACCTCGCTCGCCGGATTCGCGATCGTCTATTTCGTCGTGTTCGGCGCGGGTCTCGTGTTCCTGCTGCGAATGACGCGCAAGCCGCCCGTGGTCGGCGAGAGCGGGCCGCCGAAGGGCCTGCCGGTGCGCAGCGCCGGCATCACGCCCGGCCCCTCGCTGGACGGGACGACGCCGCAACATCCGGCGGCGGCGGAGTAGGGCATGATGACCTTGCCCTGGCTCGACCTGCCGCTGGTCTGGGCCTGCCTGATCGGGATCGCCGTGCTGGCCTACGTGCTGCTCGACGGGTTTGATCTCGGCATCGGCGTGCTGTTCCTGCTCGAGCATCGCGAGCAGGAACGGGACGTGATGATCAACTCGGTCGCCCCGGTCTGGGACGGCAACGAGACCTGGCTCGTGCTCGGGGGAGGCGGGCTGTTCGCCGTGTTTCCGCTTGCATACGCAACGATCATGCCTGCGCTGTATCCGACGATCATCGCGATGCTGCTGGCGCTCGTGTTCCGGGGCGTCGCCTTCGAGTTCCGCTTCCGCACGCGCACGCCGCGCGGCCGCTACTGGTGGGATTTCGCGTTCTGCGCCGGGTCCATCGTCGCCGCGACGGCGCAGGGATTGACGCTTGGCGGGCTGCTGCAAGGCATCAAGGTGGTGGACCGCACTTATGCCGGCGGCTGGTTCGACTGGCTGACCGGGTTCAGCGTGCTGTGCGGCCTCGCGGTCGTGATCGGCTACGCGCTGCAAGCGTCCTGCTGGCTGATCTGGCGCACCGAAGGCGCGTTGCAGCGCCGGTGCCGTCGCTACGCGTTCGCGCTGGCGCGCGCGGTCCTGCTGCTGACCATCATCGTCAGCCTGTGGACGCCGATGCTGCAAGGCACGTTCTATCAGCGCTGGTTCGGCTGGCCCGGCATCCTGCTGACGAGCCCCGTGCCGATTCTGGCCGCGATTCTTGCGTTCCTGTTCTGGCGCGGCATGAGGAGGCGCAGCGATCTTGCCCCGTTCCTCTGCGTGCAGGGCTGGTTCGTGCTGTGCTATCTCGGGCTCGGCATCAGCATCTATCCGCTGATCGTGCCGCCTTCCATCACGATCTGGCAGGCGGCGGCGCCTCCCGCAAGCCAGGCCTTTCTGCTGGTCGGCGCCGCCATCCTGATCCCCACCATCATGATATACACGGGCTTCTCCTATTACGTCTTTCGCGGCAAGGTTCGGCCGGGCGTGCACTACCACTAGGAATGAGCAAGCGCCTGCTCTGGTTCGTTTGGATCTATGCGGTCAGCGTGGCCGTGACGCTCGCGGTCTCGTATCTGCTGCGGATGCTGCTCGTTCCGCACTGAGCGAGGGGCTACGGACTGCCGGCCTTCCGTCCCGCCATCGCGCCCAGCCGAAGGCGAAGCGCCTGGAGCTTGATGAAGCCCTGGGCGTCCACCTGGTCGTAGGCGCCCTGGTCGTCCTCGAAGGTAACGACCTTCATCGAATACAGGCTGTTTGGGGATGAGCGGCCGATGACGGTCGCGCTGCCCTTGTAGAGTTTCAGCCGCACGCTTCCGGTCGCGGAACGCTGGCTCTCGTCGATCAGGGCCTGCAGCATCCGGCGCTCCGGGCTGAACCAGAAGCCGTTATAGATCGTCTTGGCGTAGCGCGGCATCAGGCTGTCCTTCAAATGCGCCGCCTCGCGATCGAGGGTGATGCTTTCGATGCCGCGATGCGCGGCGAGCAGGATGGTGCCGCCCGGCGTTTCATAGACGCCGCGCGACTTCATGCCGACGAAACGGTTCTCGACCAGATCGAGCCGCCCGATGCCGTTGACGCGGCCGAGTTCGTTCAGCCTGGCGAGCAGCGTCGCGGGCGAGAGGCGCGCGCCGTCGATCGCGACGGGATCGCCGCGCTCGAAATCGATGCTGACGATCGTTGGCGTGTCGGGCGCGTCCTCGGGCCGGATGGTGCGCTGATACACGATCTCGTCCGGCGCCTCGGCCGGATCTTCCAGGAGCTTTCCCTCGGACGACGAGTGCAGCAGATTGGCGTCGACGCTGAACGGCGCCTCGCCGCGCTTGTCCTTCGCGATCGGGATCTGGTTCTGCTCGGCGAACTCGATCAGCCTGCTCCGGCTGGTCAGATCCCACTCGCGCCAGGGGGCGATCACGGTGATGTCGGGCTTCAGCGCGTAGTAGGCGAGCTCGAACCGCACCTGATCGTTGCCCTTGCCGGTTGCGCCGTGCGCGACGGCGTCGGCGCCCACCTCTTCCGCGATCTCGATCTGCCGCTGCGCGATCAGCGGACGCGCGATGCTGGTGCCGAGCAGATACTGACCCTCATAGAGAGCGTTGGCGCGGAACATCGGAAACACGAAATCGCGCACGAAGGTCTCGCGCAGGTCGTCGACGAAGATCTCCTTGACGCCGAACATCTCGGCCTTGCGGCGCGCGGGCTCCAGTTCCTCGCCCTGTCCGAGATCGGCCGTGAAGGTGACAACTTCGCAGTTGTAGGTCGTTTGCAGCCAGCGCAGGATCACGCTGGTATCGAGGCCGCCCGAATAGGCGAGCACGACCTTCTTCACATGCTTTACGGGCATCGCCTGCGGTTCCTTGGGGCTGAAATGCGGCAGAGAGGCGGCCAGTATCGCGACGATCGCTCCTGGCGCAAGCGGCGGCGGTTCGCCGTCTGGCTCTGCCTCGCGGCATGCACGGCGGTCGCCGGCTGCGCGCCTCAGGTCGAGTATCGCGCGCCGCCGTGGCAAGCCGGGCAGCAAGCGCAGCCCCCCGGTCCCCTGATCCGAAGCATCAACTACAGCTTCACGCCGGACGCACGGTTTGTCTGGCACGGCCCCCGGGCCGCCGCCGGGGTCTATGTCTGGGCGCACGGCAAGGGCAGGCGCAACACGGACGACCTCCGGGGCGTCGAGCCGCCGCCTCACGTCCGTTGGCTGAACGACGCGGGCTACGACGTCGTCCGCTTCGACCGTGCGCCTATGGTGGACGAGCGCAACCGCGCCGCCGGATGGCTGCGGGACGGCCTCGCCTGGTTGCGCCGGGCGGGCTATGCGCGCGTCGTCACCGGCGGCCAGTCGCGCGGGGCCTGGAACAGCCTGCAGATACTGGACACGCCGGGGCTCGCCGACGCCGTGGTCGCGATCTCTCCCGCCGCGCACGGGTCCGGGGCCAGCCTCAACCTGCTCGGCCAGACGGACGATTTCCGCCAGCTGCTCGCGGACGCCGCGCCGCAGCGCACGCGGGTCGTGTTCGTGCAGTTCAGCGGCGATGGTTTCATCGGCGACCCGGACGCGCGGGTGCGGCTGCTCTCTTCGATCCTGCGGCCCAAGATCCCGGCGCTGCTCGTGATCGACCGGCCGGAGGGGTTCGCGGGCCACGGGGCAGGCTATACGAGGGCCTTCGCACAACGGTACGGCGCCTGCATCCTGGACTTCGTCACAGCGGAGGGCGCGGCTGTGCCCGCGTCATGCTGAGCGCGGCCGGAACGACGCCCAGAGCACGATGCCGAGCAGGGCGAGCAGGCTGCTGTCTGCCCCAAACGCGACCGGGTAGCCGCCCCAGCCGATCGCGAGTCCGGACGCGAGCGCGCCCAGGCTCTGCCCGGTGAACAGCATGAAGACGAAGCTGGACACGGCGGTCGAGCGCGCGTCCGGCAGCAATTCGGTCGCCCGCGCCTGAAGCACCGTGTGCAGCATGAAGTAGCCGAGGCCGAGCGAAAACTCGACCGGGATCAGCACCATCCACGACCGCGCGGCGGCGGCGGCGAGGGCGGCCGCCGCCATCAGGCCCGCGCCGGCCAGCACCATGCCCGACTCGCCCAGGGAGGGCACCAGAAGGGGCGCAATCCGGCCAAACGCGAGCGCCCCGATCCCAAAACAGGCGAGAACCAGCCCCGCCGAGGCGTAGGAGAGCTGGAACACCTCGTTCAGGTAGGGGGCGATGAAGGGCACGATCGCCGCGACGAAGCTGCCCTCCACCAAGGTCGCGAGCAGCAGGAAGCGAGCCGCCGGCTCGCGCGCGAGCACCGCGTAGTTCGCCCGGGTGAAGGTGCAGCTTCCCAGCCGGTCGGGCACGCCGGCGAGCTGCAGCCGCAGCACGACGACCAGAACAAGCGCGATCGCGGCGAGCAGCAGGAATACGCCGCGCCAGCCGATATACTGACCGAAGCCGCCGCTGAGCGGGCCTGCGACGGTCTGCGCCAGCATGACGCCCACGAGAAACCGGCTAAGGGTGAGCTGACGCCGGTCATAGGCCACCGTGTCGCCGATGTAGGCGAGGCAGATCGGGATCAGCCCCGCGCTGGCCGCCCCCGAACAGGCGCGCAGGATGGTGAGGCTCGTGATGCCGGAGGCCAGCGCGCAGGCGCCCGTAAACGCCATGTAGCCGATCAGCGCGAGCAGGATCAGGCGCAGCTTGCCGCACCTGTCGGAGAGGGGCCCAAGCACGAGCTGAAACACGCCGTAGCTAACGGTGAACGCGGCGAGCACCACGGAGACGGCCGAGACCGAGGTCGCGAAATCCTGGGCGATGAGGGCCAGCAGCGGATCGACCGCCCGCGCACCGGCGGAGGATAGGAATCCGGCCGCGGCGAGCAGCCCTAGCGGCAACACACGGGACGGGAGTGAAAGGGGAGTTGCCGCCGAAACCATAGAGGTGACTTTCGTCTTTACACGTCAGGCGCGCAAGACTCCCTGCGCCACTCGCGCAACTTTTCGGTCGGTCTAAGAGTTAGGCGGCTGGACGGGCGCGGCGGCTGTCGGTCCGGAGCTGGCCGCAGGCGGCCAGGATGTCCCGTCCGCGCGGGGCCCGCACCGGGGAGGCGTAGCCGGCCGCCATGACGATATCCGCGAAGCGGCGGATGGAGTTGGGCCGGCTGGTAGCAAAGGCGCTGCCCGGCCAGGGGTTGAACGGGATCAGGTTGACCTTGGCCGGGATGCCCGCGATCAGGCGGACCAGCTCCCGCGCATCGGCCGGGCTGTCGTTGACCCCGTTCAGCATCACGTATTCGAAGGTGATGCGGCGCGCGTTGGAGGCACCGGGATAGCGGCGGCAGGCAGCGATCAGCTCCGCGATCGGATATTTGCGGTTGAGCGGCACCAGCTCGTCGCGCAGATCGTCCCGCACGGCGTGGAGCGAGACCGCGAGATTGACCCCGAGTTCCGCGCCGCAGCGATCCATCATCGGCACCACGCCCGAGGTCGAGAGCGTGATCCTCCGGCGCGAGAGGCCGATGCCCTCGTGGTCCATGACGATCGCCATGGCGCGGGCGACGTTCTCGTAATTGTAGAGCGGCTCGCCCATGCCCATGAGCACGATGGTCGAGAGCAGCCGGGGCGTCTCGCCCTTCGGGCTCGGCCATTCGCCGTAGCTGTCGCGGGCGGCCATGAACTGCCCGACGATCTCCGCCGGACCCAGATTGCGCACCAGCGCCTGGGTGCCGGTGTGGCAGAAGCGGCACGAGAGGGTGCAGCCGACCTGGGAGGAGATGCACACCGCGCCGCGGTCCTCCTGCCGGTCCGGAATGTAGACGGTCTCGGCCTCCTGGCCGTCGCGGAACCGGAACAGCCACTTCCGGGTCTCGTCCGCGCTCGTCTGAACCGCCGCCGTCTCCGGCCGCGCGATGACGAACCGCTCGGCCAGCCGCTCCTGGAGCGGGCGCGCGATCGAGGACATGCGCGCGAAGTCGGTCGCGCCCTGATGATAGATCCAGTGCCACAGCTGCTTGGCGCGGAACGGCTTCTCGCCGATCTCGGCCAGCGCGTCCGTGATCTCGGCACGGGACAGCCCGACCAGATCCCGGCGGCCGTCCGCGAGACGGGCGGGCGGAGGCGCGAACAGCGCGGCTTTGGCGAGGATGCGGGCCCGCTCCGCCTCGGTAAGCTCGGCGTTGGGGGGCGTGCGGTCCATCAGCGCGGGCAGGCCTTGTTGATCGCCTGATACGCCTGGTTGAAGCCGCGCAGGCTGAACGTGTCGACGATCTGGCCACCGCGCGGGTTGGGCGAGCGCGCGACGATCTGGCGTGCCTTCTCGAACGCGGCCACGGTCGACGCGCCCTCGCGCGCGAACGCGGATTGCCCGGAGGTATAGAAGCCGAGCGCCATCCGTTCGACCTGCACGGTCACCTCCGCGCCTGTCGCATACGTGAAGCCGGCGCTGATCGCGACCTCGTCGCGGCCGCTCGGCCGCTCGGTCACGGTGAGCACGGGTTTCTGCCGCCCGGGCAGCGCGGGCGCCGAGTTCGTCGCGTAGGTGAACGCGTAGCAGACCGTCTGGCCGGATTCCTCGTGGGTCGCCGCCGTCCAGTCCTCATACCGGCCGAGGGCCTTCGGGCTGCCCGGAGCAGTCTGGGCGGGGGGCTTGTGCGCGCCGCGCCGGGCGGCAAGGGCAGGCGCGGCGGGGAGCGAGGGGAGGGACATGAGCAGGGCGGCAAGCAGTCGGGTCGTTCGGGTCATGTAAGAGAGATACGGCGCGGGTCCGGCGGAAACAAGCGAGCGTGCCTGCTGGGCGCTCTTGCATCGACCGGGGGCCTCGGTGCATCGGTGCCGCATGGCCGACCCCACCGACGCTCAGCTCGCCGCTCAGGACCAGGCGTTTCCCTATCCGAAGCGCGATCCGGCCGACGAGGCGAAGCGTCTCATCATCGGCAGCCCCGGTCATTTGCGGGAGATCGACTACTGGGTGTTCGGCGCGCGCCGCCCGCGCTCGCGTCCGCTCGACGCGCTCATCGCGGGCGGGGGCACCGGCGACGCCACGATCATGCTGGCCCAGCAACTCGCGCGCGCGGGCCGGCCCGGCACGGTTACGTGGCTCGACCGCTCCTCCTCGGCGCTCGCGACCGCGCGCGGCCGGGCCGGGGCGCGGGGCCTGAGCAACATCGCCTGGGAGCGGCGGTCGCTGCTCGACTTGCCGAACTCGGGACTGGGGCCGTTCGACTACGTCGATTGCTGCGGCGTTCTGCATCATCTGCCCGATCCGGCGGCGGGCCTGCGGGCGCTCCTGTCCGTGCTGAAGCCGGATGGCGGTCTCGGACTGATGGTGTACGCGCCGCATGGACGCACCGGCGTCTACATGGTTCAGGATGCGCTGCGGCTGCTGGCGCCGCCCGAGCAGCCGCCAGCATCGCGGCTCGACATCGCGCGGCGCGTGATGCGGCATCTGCCGGAAAGCGCCTGGCTGCGCCGCAACACGTATTTCGGCGATCACATCGAGGGCGGCGACGCGGGACTGTACGACCTGCTGCTCAACCCGCGCGACGTCGCGTTCAGCGTTCCGCAGCTGCACGCGCTGCTGGAGGACGCGGGGCTGCGCGTCACCTGCTGGCTCGAGCCCATGCGCTACGATCCGCTGACCTGGTTACCCGATCCAAAGCTCCGCGCGCGCATGGAGTTGCTGGACCCGGTCGCCCGCGCCACGCTCGCCGAGGCGCTGTGCGGCAACATGAGCACGCACGTCGTCTATTGC
The DNA here is from genome assembly GCA_963777325.1 of uncultured Alphaproteobacteria bacterium. Classification (GTDB taxonomy): domain Bacteria; phylum Pseudomonadota; class Alphaproteobacteria; order Acetobacterales; family Acetobacteraceae; genus JAFAXA01. The sequence goes on from CAVZQE010000027.1 coordinate 14,634, forward strand.
GTGCGCAAGGAGACCCATCGCCCACCCGCCGACGCAATGTCGCCGGCGGCGATTCCAGTCGCGCGGGAGATGCCGTGCGAGGAACTCGCGCGTCACGTAAGGCCGGACGGCACGTTGCCGCTTCTCTTCGACGGGCTGCGAGCGCTTGTGCCGCTGCCGCCGCTCGCGCGCGCGATCCTCGGTACGATCGACGGGCGCCGCACTGTTGCCGACATCGAAACGACGCTCCGCGCGCGCGGGACGGATGCGGCGGCGTTCACGGGCGCATGGGGCACGACGTTTGCGGCGCTGAAACGAGTCAACCGTCTGCTGTTGCGCTCGCCTGACTGATTGTTAACGGCGGATTGCGGCGCGAAAAGGGCCGCGCGGCGTCCTGGGTCTTTGAACTTGATTTTAGGCCGATCGGCCTTGCAGCTTCGCGTCACTATGTTAACTCCCGGTCATGTGCGGTGTTGACGAGCGTGCTTGAGGTGAGATGTTCACGATCTTCGGCTTACTTCATTGAGCACTGCGTCGAAGATTGCGGTGACTCCCGCGCAAGACATTCATTTGCGTGGCTGGGGACTGGTCACGTTGTCGTGGTTCGCGTGCCTCGTATGGATCGCGGCGCGACTGCCGATCGAGGCCGTCGCGACGGGAGACACCGCATCGTACCTGACCCTCGCTCCGCATCGGCCGCCCCTATACGGCTGGTTTCTGAATGCCTATCTCTGGCTCACCGGGGGGCTGGCCTATCTGCCGTTCGTGCAGGCCGCTCTGTTCGCGTCAGGGCTGCTGGTTTTCGCGGCGGAACTGGGCTTGTTGCTCAGGAACGCGGTCATCGCCGCCGCTGCGATCGGTACTGGTCGCGCTGCACGCCGGCATCCATCAGGCGCCGGGCTTCATCATGAGCGAAAGCGTGTTCGAGACGTTCATTCTAGCGGGTCTCGGGCTGCAGTTCCGCGCCGTGCGCCGCGACAGCACTGCAACTCTCGCCGGCGCTGCTATCTGCTTCGCTCTCGCGGCGGGCACCAGAACTGCGGGCGCAATCTTCCTGCTGATCCCATTGCTGGGCCCATGTCTCGACCATAGACGGAGCCTGGCACCAGCGGCCGTACGCGCCGGCAAAGTCGCCGTCGTGGCAGGCTTGGTTCTTCTGATTGTCATGTCCGGCAACTGGATGAGAAACGACCGGTTCGAGATCGGTTCCTGGCCGGGCATATCGCTGCTCGGAAAGGGCCTGTTGCTGCTTGAGCCGTCCGACCTCGCGGATCTCCCACCACCCGTCAAGGCGGTTACCCCCGCGTCGAAGGCGCTCCGCGCGGCGGTCGCGGCGCAGCCCGACCTGGCGGCACGGCTGCGCGCGCAAGACCAGGCGTTCGAGGATCTGCGCTATGCTCTGTTCTTTCCGGCAGCGAAGCGGAACTGGCCGGCCTGGGCTGCGAGCGACTTGCGAGAGCGCGGCCGGTTGGCGCTTGCGCTGAGCAAGACAATAGTTCAGCACCATCCCTGGGAATATCTCAAGCTCTGGGCCGACGACTGGCTGGCGCTCGTTCTCTATCCGCAGATCTGGCCGGAATGGGCCACCACGCGAGCGGATGGAGCGCTTTTCCCCGCATGCCGGTTGCAGGATAACTGCTGGGCGCTGAACCCCAGTGACGTGCATGCGAGAACACTGCTGGGCATGCTCGCTGCGTCGCTTGCCGGAACGCTGGGCGGTGCGATCGTTCTCGTCTTCCGCGCGCGTCGCGTGCTGACGCGGCAGGCCGATCCGGTTACGGCATTATTTTGGACGCTCGCACTGGTGCTGCACGCCAGCCTGCTGGCCACCTCGGCGTTTGAGGCTGGGCTTGTCCGCTATACCGACATCACGCATGTACTGGGTGTCGCGTTGCTGTCGTGGTTTCTCTCCTTCCTGCACCGTGGCCTCGCTGTGTCATCCGTTGGTCGGCGCAACCTGCGCGTCCAACACGCGGATGCGAGGTCACCGGCGCTCGCCTTAACGCGAGCGCGAGGGGCTCTGTCCGACATGCGCTGCCCTCGCCTCGGGGCGAGTCCGTCGATCGCCGTTTCGCGGCCGCGTGAAGTTGGCGCGAGAAAGCGCAAGGGGTTCGCGGAGGGCCGATCGTCCGCACATGGTTGACGGCGGGACAAAGCCGGAGCTCCGAGACCAGGGCCGGCATCCCCGCCGAGGCCGGCGAGCGCCGCGACGGTTGCCGCCCGCACCGCCGCTTCGTCTTCCACGATGAGCACGGTCTCGCCGTTCGCGCGGGCCGGGACCGGGGGCGCATCCGCCGGCTCGGCCGAGGGAGCGACCTGCGTGCGGCAGGTAGATCTTCACCGTCGTGCCGTGGCCCGGCTCGCTGTAGATCTTGAAGTGCCCCCCGGACTGCTTGACGAAGCCGTACACCATGGAGAGGCCGAGTCCCGTGCCCTCGGCCTTGGTCGTATAGAACGGCTCGACGGCGCGCGCGATCTGCGCCGGCGTCATGCCGGTGCCCGTGTCCGAAATGGCGATCAGCACGTATTGACCCGGGTCGGCTTCGGGATTGGTCGCGGCGTAGGCGGGGTCGAGCTTCGCGTTCGCGGCTTCGATGGTGATCCGCCCATCGCCAGGCCCGGCCTTCTCCCGGATTGCGTCGCGGGCGTTGATGCAGAGGTTGAGCATGGCGTTCTCGAGCTCGTGCGGGTCCACCCGGACCGGCCACAAGCCGCCGCCCGTCACCAGCTCGATCCGGACATCGGAGCCGAGCGTCCGCCGCAGCAGGTCTTCCATGCCGCGCAGTGGCCGTGCCGGATCGACCGCTTGCGGCGCGAGCGGCTGCCGTCGGGCGAAAGCGAGCAGATGGCGCGTCAGCCGCGCTCCGCGCTCGACGGCCGCTTGGGCGGCGACACGGCTTCGCAGCGACGGTCGCAGAGACCTGCAGCAGATTATTGAAGTGGTGGGCGACGCCGCCGGTCAACTGACCGCCACGAGTCGCTCGCGGCCGAGCAGAAGCACGAGCGCCGAGGCGCCGAGCAGCACGACGCCCGTGATCGCCGTGATCAGGATTCCATACAGGATGGCGCCGTTCGTCCCGGATCAGATTCGCCGCGTGCCCGCGGCGCTCGGCGAGCGCGATGGCGTTGATGCGGCTCGCGTGCCGCCACACCGACTCCATTTCCGCCTTGCCCGCATCCGAGAGCACTTCCGGGAGCGCCGACTGCTGGCCGTCCCGCATGGCCCTCTAGACGGTCTCCGCGAGCTCCCGCATCTTCTGCCGCCCGACGACACGCAGGGCCAGGATCTCGGCTTGCAGCATCGGCGATCCACGCGCCAGATCTTCGAGGCGCGCGCCCGTCCGCTCGTAGCTGCCGCTGCTCGCCCAGAACGGATCGAGGCAGCTCGGGCGCATGGTCAGCAGATACCCGCGTTGCGCGGTCTCCGCGTCGCGCAGTTCGTCCACGTACTGCCCGGTGGCTTCGACGATCGCGTTCGCCTCTCTGACGCTTGCGCGAAGTCTCCCGATCGAGACGTACAGCTGGTAGCTGAACCCGCTCGCCAGCGCGCCAACGAGGAGGGCGCACAGGAGGATGTAGAGCGTTCCCCGACGTGTCCGAAAGAGGTGCCGCAGACCGGCTAGGCCCCGAGCCATACCGGATCTTTCAGCCGCGCAATGAAGGCCGCGTGCGCCGCCTGTTCCGCGTCCGTCACCCGGACCGTGCGGGGCGTGCGAGGTCCCGCCGCCTGGTAGGTGATCGCCGCGAAACTGTCCTGCCCGTCTTCCTCGAGCAGCAGGCCGCGCTGACGGCCGCCGGTCAGCTCGACATACACTTGGGCGAGCAGGCGGCAATCGAGCAGCGCGTTGTGCGTCGTACGGGCGCTCAGATCGATCGAAAATCTGCGGCAGAGCGCGTCCAGGCTGTTGGGCAGGCCGGGAAAGCGGGCCTTGGCCAAGGACAGCGTGTCGACCATCCGGAGGGCGTCGAGGCGGGGCAGGCCGAGCAAGGCGAACTCGGCGTCGAGAAAGGCGAAGTCGAACGGCGCGTTGTGCGCAATCAGCGGGCAGTCCGCGATGAAGTCGAGGAACTCATCGACGATCTCCGCGAAGCGCGGCTTGCCGCGCACATGCACCGAGGTGAAGCCGTGGATGCGGGACGCCTCCTCCGGTATATCGCGGCACGGATCGATGATCTCGTGGAAGTGGCGCCGGGTCGGCAGGTCGTTGATCAGCTCCAGCGCCGCGATTTCGAGTACGCGATGCCCGGACCCCGGTTCGAGCCCCGTTGTCTCGGTGTCGAAAAGGATGGAGCGGCTCATGCGTGAAAGGTTCCGATCAGGCGACGAATCTGGCGGAGCGCATGATGCCGCGAGAGGCCGGTCCGCACCAGAACGTCGGCGCGCCGCCGCTTTTCCGCGTCCGGCATTTGCCGGGCGATCACGGCTTCGATCTCGGCGCGGCTCATCCGCCGCCGCCGGCGCACGCGCGCGATCTGCACCGCATGCGGCGCGGTGACGACGACCACGAGATCGACGCGCCGATCGCCGCCCGTTTCCAGCAGCAGCGGAACATCGAGCACGACCACCCGCCTTCCGGCGCGGCGGGCGCGGGCGAGAAATTGCCGTTCCGAGCGGAGAACGAGGGGATGGACGATCCCCTCCAGCCGGCGGAGCGCGGCGGTGTCGCCCATGACCACGCGGCGCAGAGCCGCCCGGTCGAGCCTTCCGTCATGCACGGTGTCCGGAAACGTGGCGGCGATCGCCGGGATGGCGGCGCCGCCCCGGGCCTGCAGCCCATGCACGACGGCATCCGCGTCGAACACCGGGATGCCGGCCCGACGGAAGGCGGCGGCGGCCGTCGATTTGCCCATGCCGATCCCGCCCGTGAGGCCGATCACTCTCATCAGGCGAACCGGCGGAAGAGACGCGAACGCGGGTGCATGACCCGGAACAAACACGCGGCCGGGACGAGATCAACAGCGGACCGCGAGACCTCACGGCGGCGCGCCGCCGCGCTCCGCGGCGCTGGGTTGCACCCTGAACGGCGTCCAGGGGCTGGCCGCGTAGTGCAGCGTGTTCCGGGCGACCGTATAGACCCGCCAGGCGTAAACGGCGGGCTCCGGCTTGAATTCGGCGAGGGCGGCGGGGCTGTCCGAGTACGCCGTATAGACGTCGTGCCAGCCGTTCGGGTCGATCGCCACGACTTCCACGAAATAGAGCACGGGTCCGGGCTGTTCGGGCGCGCTCCAGACAAGTTCGGCGGCGTTCGCGGCGGTCACGTCGCCCTTGGGGGAGATCGGGGTGGCGGCGGTCAGCGGGCGCGCCGCTGCCTCGGCCGGGGGCCGTGCCCGCTCCAGCGCCGCGAGCCGCGCGCCGGCGGCCTCAAGCCCGCCCTGAGCGGCCGCCCGATAGAGCGCCGTTGCCGCGTCCTGATTGCGCGGCACGCCCTCCCCAGCCGCATACAGAGAGGCGAGGTTGTACTCCGCGCGATGCTCGCCACGCACGGCGGCCCGCGCGTACCACAGGGCGGCTTCCGCCGCGTCGTGCGCCACGCCCCGGCCGCTGTCGAGCATGATCGCGACGTTGATCTCCGCTTCCGCCAATCCCTGCCGCGCCGCCCGCATGTACCACGCGAATGCCTGCGCGGGGTCCTGCCTCTCGCCGCGCCCGAGGTCGTAGAGCGCGCCGAGATCGAGTTGCGCCTGCGCGACGCCCGCATCCGCGAGCGGCCGCCAGGCGCGTCGCGCTTCCGCGAAATCGCCGCGATCGAACGCGCGCTGGCCGTCTTCCAGACCGTCGGATGGCGCGGCGGAGGCTGGGCAGGCGGCGACGGCCGTCGCGATCAGCAGGCCGATCCGGGCGGAGCGGCGCCTCAGCGCCACGTGATCTCGGCTCGGCGGTTGCTCTGTTCCTTGTCTTGAGCCTTGACCGCCGGTTCGCTCTCGCCCTTGGCGAGCAACTGCAGCCGCTGCGCCGGGATGCCCCGCGCCTCGAGCCCATGTATCACGGCATTGGCCCTGTCCGCGGACAATTGCAGGTTGAGATTGGCCGCACCCACCGCGTCCGTCGCGCCGGCGACCAGCATCACGATCGGCTGGCCGGCGCGGAAGGTGCGAGCCGCCTTGTCCAGCAGCGCCTCGTCCTGAGGCCGTATCGCCGCGCTGCCGAAGTCGAAATACAGCACGATGGACTCAGGCTGGCTCGCGGGAGAATTGGCGCTCTGGGTGGCAGGCGGGTGAGCGGGCTGATTGGCGGGGGGGCTGGCAGCGGCCGTCAGGGAAAGACTCAGGGTCAAAACGAGAAGCCGTGTGCGCATGGTTTCCTCCGGTAAGGGCTATACGCGCAACGATCGCTTTGGATCACTGATTCCTACCGGGGTCGGGGCGCCGACAACGCCTTGAGGTCGCCCGCGATGAAAACCTTGATCGTTCCGGGCCTGGGCAGGCTGTCGGCGCGGGTGAGGGGCAGCAGGCCAGGCGTTCCCAGCGACTGGCCGGCGGCGGTCTTGGCCGTTTCCGCGACCGCCGCCGCCGCGTCCTGGTCCTCGAAAAAGAAGAAGCCGATCCCACGCCGGTCGGGGTCGGGCTCTGCCGGCGAAGGCGCGATGGTCGCAAACCCGTTTGCCCGCAGCGCCGCCGCCAGCGCCGCCGCCCTGGCCTGCGCCGTCGCGCTGCCGGGCGCGTAGTTGACGACGACGAGCGGCGGGGCGAGCGCCGGGAGCGTCCGGATGATCGCCGCCGCGTTGCGCGCGGGATTGCCGGCTTCCGGCGCGGGGACCGGTGCGGCCGGCGGGGTCGCGACCGCAGCCGGAGGCTCGGCCGGCGGGGCTGACGGCGCGGGCGCAACCGCCGGCGCGGGCGGCGCGGGCGGGGGAGGGGGCGCTGCGGCTTGCGGGAGGGCGGGCGGCGGCTGCGGCGCGGCCGGCGCGGCGGGTGCAGGGATGGCCGGGGCGGGGGCTGCCGGCGGGCTCGGGGCCGGAGCCGATGCTGGCGGAGGCGCCGGAGGGGCATGGCTCCCGGGAGGCGCGTTTCGGCCGAGCCAGAGCACGAACCCCGTGACCAGGATCGCGGACCCGGCCGCAATCAGGATGGCCGGCCGGACCGCCGGTCCGCTCCGGGAGGGCGGCCGCACCGCCGCCGCGCGCGGTTCCTGTCGCGGTGGGGAGGTGTCCGCACGCGCGCCGGGCGTGGTCTCGTGCTCCCCCTCGCCGCCGAGCAGGGCCGCCAGAGCGGCGGGCGAGGTCGGCAGCACCTCCCGGCGCGCGTAGAGCTGCGCCGCCCGCTCCACATGCGCCGGTTCCACGCGGGCCGCCTTGGCCGCGGCCGCGACCAGCGCCGCCATGCGCGCGACCGACATCAGGGCGCCGGGCAGACCCGACGACACGGCGCCCAGCCGCTCCATCGCCTCTGGACTGATCAGCGCCGCCGCCTGGCCGGTCTGCTCGCAGAGCGCATCGAGATAGGCCGGTACGTCCGCCTGCCAGACCCGCCCCATGCTGATGATCGCCGCTTCCGGTCCCATCAGCGACAGCTCGAGCGCGAGCTCGGGGCGGCCCGCCATGAGCAGGCAGCCATTCTCGACCTCGGCCACCCGTTGCATCACCGCGCCGCCGAGCTGGTCGGCGTCGTCGAGCACGGTGACGGGCCGGGCGATCCCCTGCCGCGCGACATGCGCGATTTCGTGCAGCAGGGTGGTCTTGCCGACGCCCTCCGGCCCGAGGATCGCGACCACCTTCTTGCCGCCCTCGATCGCGGCGGTCGCCTTGTCGAGCGTCGATCTCCAGCCGGGATGCGCCACGATCGGGATTCGCGGCGTTCCCAGGGCGAACAGGGCCTGCCGCGCGCGCGCCGCCGAGCTTTGTTCCTTAACCCCCAGAGCCATGCCCCCAAGATGATAATTCGCGGAACCGGTACGCACTCACAGTTTCGTGGGCGGGGGCGGCGCTTCGGATGCTCCCGGCCTCGTCGCAACGCCAAGCCCGATCACCGCGCCCAGACTGGCCGCCATATTCGTCGGGATCAGGACCGTGGTCCCGCGTTCCTTGTTCATTTCATACAACAGGTTCATCTGCCGGAGCTGCAGCGCCGTCGGGTTCTCGGCGTAGATCGCGGACGCGCTCAGGATCTGACGGGCGATCTCCTGTTCGGCGGAGGCAAGCGTCACCCGCGCATGCTTTTCACGCTCCGCTTGAGCCTGCCGGCTCATCGCATCCTGCAATTCACGCGGGATGGCCACGTCCTTGATCTCAACCGAAACTATCCCGACGCCCCAACTGCCGGTCTTCTCCCCGATGGTCGCGCGCAATTGCGCATCGGCGGCCCGCCGGTCCGAGAGCAGGCGCGAGAGGTCGGTCGCGCCGATCATTTCGCGCAGGCTCGTCTGCGCCACACGCTCGATCGCTTCCCGGTAGTTGGCGATGCGGATCGCCGCCGCCTCCGCGTCGCTCACCTGCCAGAACACGATGGCATCGACGCCGACCGCGACGGTGTCGCGTGTCAGCGCCTGCTCGGCGGAGATGGTCGTGGTCTGGATGCGCAGATCGACCGTCGCCGCGATGCCGTCCACGAACGGCAGCAGCAGATAAAGTCCTGGCCCCTTGACCGCATGAAAGCGCCCGAGGCGCAGGACGACCGCGCGTTGCCACTCGGAGGCGATGCGCACGGACCGCACGAGCACGATCAGGACGAGCGCGGCGATCACGGTGAGGGCGATCAGCACTTCTATTCCTCCGATGTGGCGCGCTCCTCCGCTCCGGGCCGGCGCGGGATCGCCGCCCGCAAGGTCGCGAGCGCCGCCGCGCCGGCCGCCTCGGCGTCGCGTTCGAGCGCGCGATAGGCGGCGAGAACGGTAGTCCCGAGCGGCGTCAGGGACGCGCCCCCGCCGCCCGCCCCGCCCTTGCTCGCGTCCACGAGCGGGCTCGCGAATTTCCTGTTCATCGCCTCAACCAGCAGCCAGGCACGCTTGTAGCTCATGCCCATGCGGCGGCCCGCCGCCGCGATCGACCCGGTGGCGGCGATGCCTTGCAGCAACTCCGCCTTTCCCGGACCCATCGCGGCTTCTCCGTCCAGCACGACGCGCAGGTGCAAGCCGAGCCGCTCGGGATGGCGGACGCGTCCCATGCGGGGAACCGTAGAGCAGGCGGTCATCCACCGGAAGCTCGTGCGTTTGCCGCCTTGCCGGACGCCGGATATGTTCAGCTGAACATATCGACCGGAGCCGCCCGCATGCGCCGTATGCTGCTGCCCCTGCTTGTCACGGCGGCGTTGCTCGTCCCGTCGCTCGCTCCATGGCCCGCCTCGGCGGAGGCGCCTGTCCTCCTCGCCGCCGCCAGCTTGACCGAAGCGATGCGGGAGGTCGCCGACGCCTGGGCCAGGCACGGCCATCCGCTCCCGCGCCTCTCCTTCGCGTCGAGTTCGACGCTCGCGCGGCAGATCGAGCAGGGCGCGCCCGCCAACATCTTCGCCTCCGCCGACGAGCAATGGATGGACTATCTCGACAAGCGCCACCTGCTCGCGCCCGGCACGCGGCGCGACCTGCTCTCGAACGCGCTCGTTCTGATCGTGCCGGCGGACCGCAAGACGCGGGTAGCGATCGGCCCCGGCTTCGACCTGAGCGCGGTGCTCGGCCGGGACGGGCGGCTCGCGATCGGCGACCCGGCGCATGTTCCGGCCGGCATCTACGGCAAGCAGGCGCTGACCAGGCTCGGCCTGTGGGACGGCGTGAAGGACCGCATCGCGCCGGCCGCCGACGTGCGCGGCGCGCTGTTCCTGGTCGAGCGCGGCGAAGCGCCGGCCGGCATCGTCTATGCGACCGACGCGGCGGCGGTGCAGGGCGTCGCCGTTGCCGGCGTGTTTCCGGCCGGCAGCCATCCGCCGATCACCTATCCGTTCGCGATCGTCGCCGGCCATGACAGCGCCGGGGCGCGCGAGCTGCTGGCCTTCGCGAGCGGGGCGGAGGCGCGCGCGATCTTCGCCCGGCGCGGCTTCGCGCTCTTGGAGTAATGCCAAGCTGGCTCTCGCCCGCCGAGTGGGAGGCCGTCCGCCTGACGCTCCGCGTCGCCGCGAGCAGCGTCGCCTTCGGCCTGCCGGTCGCGGTCGCCCTTGCATTCCTGCTCGCGCGTTGCCGCTTCCCCGGACACGCCCTGCTCGACGCGGTCGCGCATCTGCCGCTCGTGCTGCCGCCGGTCGTCGTGGGCTGGCTCCTGCTGCTGCTGTTCGGAGCGCGTGGCCCGATCGGCGCCTGGCTGCTCGCCTGGTTCGGCACCCGGCTCGTTTTCACGACCGGCGCCGCGACCCTCGCCTGCGCCGTCATGGTGTTTCCGCTGATGCTGCGGCCGGTCCGCCTTGCCATCGAGGGGATCGATCGCGGCCTGGACGACGCCGCCCGCACGCTCGGGGCCGGAGCGCTCGACCGCCTGCTCACGATCACCCTGCCGCTGGCCGCGCCGGGCATCCTCGTCGGCGCGATCACGGGGTTCGCGGCCGCCCTCGGCGAGTTCGGGGCGGTGATCACCTTCGCGGGCAATATCCCCGGCGCGACCCAGACGCTGCCGCTCGCGATCTACGCGGCGCTGCAAGCGCCCGGGGGCGAGGCGACGGCGGCGCGGCTCTCGCTCGTTTCGGTCGCGCTCGCGGTGCTGGGGCTCTTTGCCGCCGAGCGGGTCGGCCGCAGGCTGCGCGCGACCCTCGGACGGTGAGCCTCGAGATCGCGTTCCGCCATGCCTTCCCCGGCGCGACCTTCGATATCGCGCTCGCCGCCCCGACGCCCGGAACGGTGGCGCTGTTCGGCCCCTCCGGAAGCGGCAAATCGACGACCGCCGCCGTGCTGGCCGGCCTGCTCAGGCCCGCGACCTGCCGGGTCGTCGTCGACGGCGACGTTCTTGCCGATACCTCCGCCGGCGTTTTCCTGTCGCCCGAACGCAGGCGGATCGGGGTCGTGTTTCAGGACGCGCGGCTGTTTCCGCATCTCTCGGTCGAGCGGAACCTGACCTACGGGCTGCGGCGCGCGCCCGCCGGGCCGTTCGGGTTCGCCCCGGTCTCAGAGCTGCTGGGCATCGGCGCGCTGCTCGGCCGCCGCACCCATACCCTCTCGGGCGGCGAGCGGCAGCGGGTCGCGATCGGGCGCGCGTTGCTGTCGCAGCCGCGCCTGCTCGTGCTGGACGAGCCGCTGGCCAGTCTCGACGCGGAGCGCAAGGCGGAGATCCTGCCCTATCTTGGCCGCCTGAAGGCGTCGCTCAGCCTGCCCATCCTCTACGTGACCCACTCGCTCGACGAGGTCGCGCGGCTGGCCGACACGCTCGCGCTGATCCGTGATGGGCGGGTGCTGGCATGCGGGCCGCTCTCCGAAATCGCGGCCCGGACCGACCTGCCGCTCGCCAGCCGCAGCGACGCGGCTTCGGTGCTGGCTGCGCGCGTCGCGCGGCACGATCCGGCGCGGGCGCTGACGGTGCTTTCGGCGGCCGGGCGCGAATGGCTGGTGCCGCTGCACCCGGCGCCTCCGGGCACGGCGCTGCGCGTGCGCATCCCGGCGCGCGAGGTCGTGATCGCGACCGAGACGCCGACCGGCATCAGCATCCACAATGCCATTCCCGGCATCGTGCGCGCGACCGCCGAGGATGGCCCGGCCCATGCCGCCCTGATCGAGATCGCGCTCGACGGCGGCAGCCTGCTCGCGCGGGTGACGCCGGACGCGGTGCGCGGTCTCGCGCTCGCGCCCGGGCGCTCCGTGCTCGCGCTCGTCAAGTCGGTGGCGGTCGAAGTGCTTGCCTGAACCGTCCGTCGCGCTTACGTCGCGCGCCGTCGCCGAGGGAGAAGCGCCGGCATGTCCGCGGGTCCCGCGGAGCTTTCCCCGCCCACTCGGGCACGGGCACGTTTTCCTGGGCCATGGTCACGAGCAGGCCGAGCGCAGGACGTGCTGGGTGACCACCCCCATCGTCACGGCCTCACGCCGTGCACCACGGCCAGGATCACGACCATCCGACGATCCTCGAAGAGCACGCGCATGACCATGGCGAGCATGGGGCCGCGCATCGGGACAACAACATGCGGGCGGCCGTCATACACGTCGCTGCCGATGCCGCCATCTCCGTGCTCGTCATTGTGGGGCTGACCCTCGCCCGCGCCTTCGGCTGGCTATGGATGGACCCGGCCGTCGGCATCGTCGGCGCTTGCGTGATCTCGAGCTGGTCCCACGGCTTGATCCGCGACACCGGCGCCGTCCTGCTCGATATGGTGCCGGACCGGCATGTGGAAGCGGGCGTGCGCCGGGCCGTCGAGGCGGACGGGGACGTGCTGACGGACCTTCACCTTTGGCGGCTCGGCCTCGGTCATCTCGGCGCGATCGTCTCGGTCGCGACAAGCCTGGCGATGCGCGGTCCGGAGCACTATCACCGTCTCCTCGAGCGCTTCACCTCCCTGTCCCACGTCATCGTCGAGGTGCGGCCGCTGCCTTGAGCGACGGATGCTGTTCCGGGCCGTGCGTTTGCGCATACTCTGCGGCGGGCGCTCACGGCAGGCGGGGGCGCCGGGCAGTGGTCTTGACCGGAGGATGCCGTGAACGACGCCCACGACAAGCTCGCGCCACCGCGCGTTCTCGTGCAGCCCCTGGACGGCGTCCTGCCCGTGCGGGCGCTGATGGACGCCGCGCGTCAGTCGATCAAGGTGAAGATGTTCGCGTTCACCTCGCCGGTGCTGATCGAGGGCCTGATCGGGGCCAGGAAGCGCGGCGTCGATGTGCGCGTGATGCTCAACCCGGCGCGCTCGTCGGGCAGCAGGGCGAACGACGAGACGGCCGAGCAGCTCAAGGCCGCCGACGTGGCCGTGATCTGGACCAACCCGAAATTCGCGGTGACGCACGAGAAGTCGATGGTGATCGACCGGACGACGGCGCTGATCGCGACCTTCAATTTCAGCGACAAGTATTTCACCCATACCCGCGACTACGGCGTCGTCCTCGCCGACCCGGCGATCGTCCGCGAGGTCGAGACGTGCTTCGAGGCCGACTGGCATCGGACCGCCTTCACGCCGCCCTTCGGCAGCGCGCTGCTCTGGAGCAACCTGAACGCGCGGGAAATGATCGCGGGGTTCATCGACGAGGCCCGGCACACGCTCATCGTGCAGCATCCGAAGTTTTCGGACGGCGCGATCCTGGACCGGCTGCTGGCGGCGCATGAGCGCGGCGTCCATGTCCGCATCCTGTGCGGCGGACGTCATGGCATCAGCGTGTCCGACATGGTGGACACCTTCTCGACGCTGCGCATCCTGATCCGGGCCGGCGTCAAGGTGCACAAGCAGCATAAGCTCCGGCTGCACGCCAAGCTCATCGTGGCCGACCGCGCGCGGGCGCTCACCGGCTCCATGAACCTCGACCGGAGCGCGTTCGACCTCCGGCGCGAGCTCGGCATCGTGCTCGATGACGAGAACGCGGTTTCCGTGCTGCGCCACCAGGTCAATGCCGATTGGGACGAGAGCCACGCCTACGAGCCGTCCGACCCGGTCGCCGTGCATGTCCACAACGAAGGCGACGAGCCGGCGATGCCGGATCTCGACCATGAATGAGCCTCCCTCCGCCTGGATGCTGGCGCGCGCCTTCAACCGCATCGCGCTCGAGAGCTTCGGCGGCGGCCTGTCGGCCTGGTCGCGCGAGGTCATCGTGCGCGAGCGCGGCTGGGTGACGGACGAGGAGTTCCTGAGCGCCTCGACCATCTGCCGCATCCTGCCCGGCGCCAACCAGGTCAACATGGCCGTGTTCGTCGGCATGAAGCTGCGCGGCGTGCCGGGCGCGGTCGCATCCGTCGCTGGGTTAGTGGCGGCGCCGATGGTGATCGTGCTGGTGGCGGGCGCGCTCTATCTGCGGTTTCGCCACCTTCCGGCGTTGCAGAACATGGTGCGGGGCATGGGGGCGGCGGCGGTCGGGCTCACGCTCTCCGTCGCATGGCGCCAGGGGCGGAACATCCTGACCGCGCCGGTTCCCCTGCTGCTGTTCCTGATCGCGCTCGCCATGGCGGCGGCGTTCCGCGCGCCGCTCTGGCTGACCCTGCTGCTGCTTGGGCCGGCGGGATTTTGGTGGGCCTGGCGCGAGCTGGGACGCCGGGAGGCGGCGTCGTGAAGCTGCTCGTGTTCTGGCAGATCTGCGGCATCTTCGGCCTGGCGTCGCTGCTTTCCCTGGGCGGCGGCAACGCCATTGTCCCGATGCTGCAATTTCAGACCGTTGTCGAGCATCACTGGCTCACGGCCGGGCAGTTCGCCGACAGCTTCGCGATCGCCCAGGTGGCCCCCGGCCCGAGCGTTCTCATCGTGACGCTGCTCGGCTACCACATCGCGGGGCTCGCGGGCGCGCTGCTGGCGACGTTCGCGATGATCCTGCCGGCCGCGATCCTGGTGGGCGTGGTGAGCCGCGTCTGGTCGGTCGGCGAGCACTCGCCCTGGCATGTGGCCGTCGAGCGCGGCATCGCGCCGATCGCGATCGGCCTGATCGCCGCGAGCGGCCTGATCATCGCCCACAGCGTCGATCGCAGCCCGGTGCAGTGGATCATCTCCACGGCCGCGACGTTGCTGCTCAGCCTGACCAAGCTCAATCCAGTGACGGTCGTGCTCGGCGGCGGCGTGCTGGCGATGGCCTGGGGCTGACCGGAAAGGCTGGTTTGATGATCGTCGTGTTCGGCTCGATCAACGTGGATTTCGTGTTCCCCGTCGAGGCGCTGCCCGTGCCCGGCCAGACCCTGCTCGCGAAGCGGATGCGCACGGAGCCGGGCGGCAAGGGCGCGAACCAGGCGGTGGCGGCGGCGCTGGACGGAGCGGCGGTCGCGATGGTCGGCGCGGTCGGGGCCGACCCGCTGGCCGGGGCCGCGCTCGCGGGGCTGCGGAGCGCAGGCGTCGATCTCGGTCGCGTCGCGGTCGCCGACGTGCCGACCGGCTGCGCGACCATCTGCACCGATCCGGCGGGGCGCAATCAGATCGTCGTCGCGCCGGGCGCCAATCTGCTCGCCCGCGAAGCGGCGGCCGCCGATGCGCTGCTCGCCGGGGGAGCCGTCGTGCTGACGCAGATGGAGGCGGATGCGGCGGAAACCGCCCGGCTGATCCTGCGCGCGCGGAAGCTGGGCGCGCGGCCGGTGCACAATCTCGCCCCCGCCGGCGCGCTCGATCCGGAGGCGCTGCGCGCGCTCGAGATCCTGGTCGTCAACGAGGACGAGGCCGCCTGGGTTGGGCGGCAACTCGGTTGCGAGGGCAGCGCGGGGGCGGTAGAGGCGCGGCTCGGCGTCACCGTTGTGCGCACGCTCGGCGGCGCGGGCGTCGAATGGGCCGAGGCGGCCGGCGGCACCGGCGCACTGCCGGCCGTGCCGGTTTCCGTGCGCGACACGACGGCGGCCGGGGATTGCTTCGTCGGCGTGCTGGCGGCGGCGCTCGGCCGTGGCGCACCACTCGCGCTCGCGGTGCGCCGGGCCAATGTCGCGGCCGCCATCGCCTGCAGCCGCCCCGGCAGCCAGAGCAGCCTGCCGTCCGCCGCCGAGACCGACCGGGCGCTGGAGGCGGCACGCTGACCGGGAGATCCGCCGCGATGACGGCCTTGCGCCTTGGCCTGCTGCAATACGAGGTGAGCCGTATCGGCCGGATCGAGGCGTTCGCGGCCAAGCTCGACCGCCTGGTGGCCGAGGGTGCGGCCGAAGCCGACCTTCTCGTCTTGCCCGAATACGCGTGCATGGAGGTGGCCGCGGCGTTCGCGCCATGTGCGGCATCCGCCGAGCTTGCGGCGGTCTGCGAACGGACCGGGGCGTTGCTGGCGATCATGCGCGACGTGGCGGCGCGGCACAGGGTCTGGCTCGCGCCCGGCACGCTGCCGTGGCGCGACCCGGACGGGCGCATCCGCAACCGGGCGCCGCTGATCGGCCCGGACGGCGCGGTGGCGTTCCAGGACAAGCACGTGATGACCCGCTTCGAGAGCGAAGAATGGGGCGTCGGGCCGGGCGCGCCGCCCGGGGTGTTCGCGACGCCCTGGGACCGGATCGGGATCGCGATCTGCTACGATTGCGAGTTCCCAGGCCTCGTGCGGGCGCAGGCCGAGGCGGGCGCGTGGCTGATGCTGGTGCCGAGCTGCACCGACACGCTGCACGGCTTCAACCGCGTCCGGCTCGCGGCCAGGGCGCGGGCGCTCGAGAACCAGTGCTTCGTCGCGGTCGCGCCGACGGTTGGGGACGCACCCTGGCTCGCGACCCTCGACGCCAACCGGGGCTACGCGGCCGTGTTCGGTCCGGTCGATCGGGGCTTTCCAGAGGATGGGGTGATCGTGCGCGGCACGCTCGACGCGCCGGGCTGGGTATTCGCCGAACTCGACCCGGCGCGGCTCGACGCGGTGCGCGAGGGCGGGGCCGTGCGGAACTTCCGCGACTGGCCCGGCGCCGTTCCGGACGCGGAGACGCTCGTTCCGGGTAGCGTAGCGCTCGAATGAGCGGATGCCGCCAGGGCTTTCCATTTTGCGTTGGCGTTTTGCGCCCACCTCGGCTGTCGTGCTGAGCCGGGCAGTATTCTCAAAATAACGCAAACAGCCCGTCGGCCCAAGCCTGAGAAATCAAACCGTGTTCGTAATCAGGAAGTCAGCCATCTTATCATACTCCCGGTCCATTCTTTGCATTAGTTCAATCTGATTGGGGGCCCATTTCCCGCTACTATAGTTTTCGCGAGTTGGCTTCTTTTCTCTTAAGTATTTTATTGGGACGTTCTGCACGATGCTGTCGGGCGCCATCACGTTCAAATCTTCAATTTCAGCAACCGGCTCAATAGTGGCAAACTTAGATACAGCCTCGTACGCTGTAATGTTCTTCCTCATGTTTGCTATGAGCCGTTCCTCGATAGACTTCTTTACCGCGTTGAACTGTGCTTGATCCGCCCCCAGCTTCGTCCGGGTCTTTGCATTAGACTTTTTCCTCGTATCGAATCCGTTGAAGATCCAGCCGCCGAAGCGCGGCATGCCTTTCGATTTGATGAAGGTGTCGTACTCGTTAGACTGTATATACCGCTCCTTGCCCTGCTCCCAATCTCGAACGAAAAGTGGAAGCATGTCGCCGATGAGGCCGACACAGTAAGCGGAAAACAGGTCTGCAGTGCACGGCACAATAAAGTAGTCCGAAGAGTACAGAGCTGATCGAACCAAAGAATTGAAGGATGGAGGCAAGTCTATTAGGACGTAATCATAGACTGTCTCAGGTCTCGTTTGAAGTCTATTTACAAGTCTCGCCGGAGTTAGGAACCGATAGAGGCCAGAGCCACCGATCACGTCGGTGCCCACATTCAAAATATCAGAGAAGTTATTTAGCCAAAAGTCACCTGGTACAACATCAATGTTGCCTCTATTTTCTTTTGGTTGCTTTGTATAAAGTTCTCCCTCTCTACTTTGCTGAACATAAGGCAACGCGAACGACTTAATCGTCTGACCAAATGGGTAATCGCTAGAGCTCTGAAGACAGCCAGAAAACTCTTCTGCGCCCAAAACAGCAATAGACAGATTGCACTGCGGGTCGAAATCAATTCAGTCGTACTTTTTTGTTTTTTTCGGCAAGGGAAACTGCCAAGTTCCAGATAGTCGTTGTCTTACCAACTCCGCCCTTATTGTTAAAGATTGAAATGGTTATGGGCATTACGTTGTTCCTCCGGCTAAGCCAATCTACTACCTGGATCTTCTCAAAAGCAGGGCCAGATTGCATTTCAGCCACGGGTTTGGGAAAATCAGCGTGGCGAATGCGCCAGTTGCTAATTGCGGCAGGGCTTACGCCAGCAAGTGCCGCAATCTCACTCACGCCAATGAGTGTCATCTCTTGGATGCCTGTGAACGTCATACACAGACGTTGTGACTAACGTTCACAGCTCTGTCAAGCGTGCTCGTGAAGAGACCGTGATCGGACGCAGACTGAGTCGTCGCGGCTGGCCGTGCGGAGTGATCTCTTTACGAGATTGACGAATGTCCGCTTCCGGGATCACCACTTCATTCGGTAGATGACCGGCTTGGGTCGAAATCAACCGAAGCGGTGGTCACCAGAAGCGTCTGCTAATCGCGTCTTGCGTGCTCAGGAGCGGACAGACGGCCTACGGCCCAACCCCGGCCCCTCGATGCCACCGAATCGGCACCCCCGAGACCCGTCCTAAAGCCCCATCAGCTCCAGCGTGCGGCCCACAACCCGCGCCTCGTCGTACAGCGCCATCGCCCGCGCGCGCCCGGCGTCTCCCATGCGCCGCCTGAGTGCCGGGTCGGTGGCGAGGCG